>NZ_AXBA01000033.1 GCF_000473085.1 Azorhizobium doebereinerae UFLA1-100 | reverse complement strand
GGCACGCTCTGCCCGCGCACTTCCAGCGTGGGGCCGAACTGCCCGCCCACCAGGTCGCGCACATGGTCCGCCGTGAACAGCGGGTTGCGGGAGAGCAGCGCGAGGCAGAACACCTTCACGTCGCCCGTATTGGCGATCTCCAGCACGCCCTTGCCGCGCCTTGCGGCGCCCTTGTCCACGGCCAGTCGATGGGTGGTGCCCGCCGCCTTCACCGCCCGCCAGCGGGCGAGCGTGCGCGGCGTNANNGANTTNACCGCNTCGCGCACCCANGGCGCCACCTCNACCGCCCCCGCCGCATAGGCGGCGCAGAACAGGGCATCCGCCCGCTTGCGGCCGATGCCGGCGGCGGCAGCGAAATCATCCACCGCCGCCAGGATGGCGAGGCGCCCGTCCCGCTGGTCCAGCGCGCAGGCGCTGGCCAGCTCGGCCTCGGGCTCGCTGGCGGCAGCCTTCGCCACCTCCACCGGCACATCCAGGGCCCGAAGGTGACGGGCGACATAAGCGGCGCGGGCGGCGGTGGGCAGGGCCGAAAGGGGATATTCGCGGCCACCGCCGACCGCATTTCGGGGCCGAGACGGCCAGCCTTCGCGCTTTGCTTGGCGAAATACGCCCGCTCGCGATTGGGCAATGCCGGTCAATTGAAGCGCCACGAGTTCGGGGCCGCTGAACCACTCCTTCATGAGCGGCCCCCGCGGTAGCGAGCCGAGACCATGGCTTTGCGCCGGGCAATCTCTGCCTCGCGCTCCTCCAGCAGGTGCAGTTCGATCAGGTCGGCGTACTTGGCCGGCACGACGACATAGCCGTGCTGGCTTGGCAGCCATCCCAGGAGGTCATGGTCTGCCGTCACCTCGATGAGCGCCACGAATGCGTCGAGCGGGATGCGATTATTGGCCTTCGCCGGGCTCGCCCAGGCATCCAACGTGTCCTTGCTGACGGAGCGTCCCAGATAGGCGCTCATCTGCTGCGCGATGTCCTCTCGGCTGCGCTCCGATTTCCTGATGGCAGTGCTAATGAGGCGCGTGATGACCAGATCCAGCGGGCCACGCGTTTCCTCGTCGCTAGGGCCGACCGCGACTTGCGGCGGCTGCCAGTCGCGGAACAAGTCCAGCGTGATGCGATCCGGTGCGCGCGCCATGTCAGGCGCCTTCCTGCCGGAGGGGGCGCGCGCTCATAGCCAGACCAGTAGCAGGATGGCGAGCAGGTGCGCCCCGACCAAGAGGGCAGCGACCCCCATCATGAGGTGCAGGCTTGCCTGACGGATCTGTGCCAACCTCTGGCTGTCCATCGCCAAGGGATGGACAGGGGTGTCAGCGTGAGACTTCCTGATGGATAGGCGCGGGCTCATGCCGCGGCTCCCATGTCAGCGTCACGCCTCGCGATTTGGCTAGTCGCCCCGCTACTGCTCGCGCTAGATTTGGCCTTGGACGTCGTGACCGGATATCGCTCGGGCCAGAGCACCGCGAGATCGACGCCGAGAAACGCAGCGAGGGCCTGTTCGCCTTTGAGGTTCCGCCGGCACAAGGCCACGCGGCATGCCGAGGGCTCAAGGCCAGCAGATGTGGCAACGCTGGTAAGCGTTCCACGGCGCCGCGTGACCTCGGCTTTGATATCGTGCTTGTCCCAGCGCTTTTGGCGCATGAAATCCTCCGGATGAGCCGGACCCCTGCCAGGGCCGGCTTTTTTCGGGTCGCAAATCGTGATCGCGAACGTGATGGAAGATGTCACCAATTTCAGTGATTTGCAAACTTGATTTCAGTGAAACGCTTAGGCGTCCGCGCGCGGCGGTGTGGACAGATCATAAGCCATTGAAAATAAGCGGATTTATCGAAGAGGCTCAAAGGCATTCAGGACCCCGCCCCGTGCAACGCTTGCCGGAGAATGGGGATGCCTAACCGTTCCATCGGAGCAAGATTCACCGAAATAAGGTTAGATATCGGCGAGCGGTCAGCGACCGCGATGTCTAAGCGGTTGGGAATCGGAGTGAATGCCTGGAAGGGTTACGAAGAGGGCCAGGGAACCCCTAGCTGGGCCACGCTGGAGAAGCTCGTAGCGCTCGGGTATGACCCGACTTGGCTGATGACGGGCAGCGGTTCGATGAAGTTGGCCGGTGGCCCGTCGAAGCCCGTTAGCGTTGATCCCGAGCTGTTCGGGCGCCTCGTCTCTGCAGTCGCCGCAGCTCACAAAGACGCTGGAATCAGCCTGCCGGATGGCCGTTTGGGGCAGATCGCAGCCGAAATCTTTGCCGATCTCACGACTGCCGCCGAGGGACCAGAAGAGTATCCCGAGCAGATGCACATCATGATTAAGCGCCTGAAAAAGCGGCTTCAATCAGCGCTCGCTGAGCCCGGCACAGGTAAACGCTCGGCTTGATGATCGTGAAAAGAGCCATCGTCGCAGCTGTCATCGACGCTGTAACCGAGATCGCCGAAGCTTGGCTTGTATCTGGCTGCCGTTAAGCCGTTGGAATGCAACAAATCTTTTTCTCAACCGTCTTCCGGTTGCGGTAACGCTCAAGCTTCAAGGGTTTGCCGGCTCTCCACCACGGCGCCACTCGCAATCAGTGTGGGGATATGTTTCTGAGGCGCGGCGCGGGAGGGTGACATTTGATCTTGCGCGCCTCACCAAAAAACGCGCCGGTGACATTTGATCCTGCGCGGCCCGCCAATCAGCGGTCATCGGAGGCTTCCGCCGGGAGGCGTTTCACCGCAAGGCTTTCCCGCCAATTCCCGGCCAATCCCGCCTAATCCCACCACCGTCCTCAGATGACACCTGATCCTGCGTGTCACAGGAAGGCGGGGCAGGCCGCGCCGGGCCGCAAGCGCGCCACCATCGCCATTCCCCTCCACAACCACGCCCGCTGGATCGGCGCGCAGCTGGACAGCCTGTTCGCCCAGTGGCGGCCGGATTACGAACTGCTGGTGGTGGACGACGGGTCGGCGGATGGCGGCATCGACGTGGTGACCGCCCGTCTCGCCGCCCGTCCCGACATTGCGGCGACGGTGCTGCGCCACGGCCGGTCGCGCAGCTCCGCTCTGGTGGATGCCTTCGCCCGCTATGCGTCGGCGCCGGTCATCATCCAGGCGGACAGCGACGACATCACCTTGCCCGGACGGCTCGAAGCCATTCTCGCCTGCTTCGACCGCGATCCGCGCTGCCGGCTGGTCAGCAGCAACGCGCTGCTCCTGTCCGAGGGCGGCGTGCCCATGGGCATCCTCGATCCGGTCCATGGCGACCGGGTGGTGGATTGGGACGACGCCGTTCCGGTCTATTGGGGCAAGCTCTGGTTCGGCGCCACCTTGGCCTATCACCGCTCGGTCTTCGAGGCGTTTCCGCCCATGGACGCCGAACTGTGTCCCTATGGCTTCGACATCGTCGCGCCGTTGCGCGCGACCCTGCTCGGCACCCACCATCTCCTGGCTCGCCCGCTGGTCGGCTGGCGCCAGCACGTGAACAATTCCCACCGGCGGGCCGGGGCGGTGAGTTCCGGCGTTCGCGCCCAGGAGCACTATGGCGCGCTGGACCTGATGGTGCGGGCGCAACTGGTCCGCGACGCCATCTGGCTGCGGGAGCGGAGCGCGCCGGCGGACGCGGCGCGGATCGGGGGCGTGGTCGCCCGCTGCGAGCAGCAGTTTCTCCAGCACTTCGACACCTGGGCGCGGGTGCGCAACCGTTGCGACCAAGCCGGCGGCGTGGCCGCGTCCTTCGACGGCGCGCCCTATGACGCGCCATTGCCGGACATTCCGCCCATCGTGACGCTTCCGGCGGCGGGGCCGTGGCCGGTGGAGCGCCGGACCCCGCTGGCACAGGCCTTGAGCCGCTGGCCCGGCTTTCATGCTGCCGAGGACATCCACATCTGGACCCAGCGCCAGACGCTGGCGGTGCTGCGCCTCACCGCGCCCGATGCGGCGGCGCTGGCCGTCACGCTCAGCGGCAGCCAGCATCTGCCGCCGGCCCGCGCCTTGGTTTCCATCAATGCCGGCGCGGAGGTGGAGGTGCCCCTGCCACGGCACGGGCGCTGCGTGGTGGAGGTGCCGCTGCGGACGGGCACGGAGGGCGTCCTGCCCTGGGCCGGGCTGACCCTGCTGTCGATCCGCGTGCCGGCGGCCGATGCGCCCGTCAACAATGTCCCGGACTATCCGGACACGCGCATTCTCGGCGCGGCGGTCTACGCCCTCGAACTGGTGCCCGCGCAGGACGGCGACGTGCCGCATCTGGGCGACCTGCTCGGCCGCATCAGCGCGCAGCAGGACGGCTGGGCGCTGGAGCCCGGCCCGCTGACGTCGGTCGGCGGCTGGCTGTCGGAGCGGGAGATGCGGCTGCTCTACGGCTGCGCCCGGGTGCTGGACGGGCCGTTCCTGGAGATGGGCGCCTGGGTCGGCCGCTCCACCTCGGTCCTTGCCCACGCCGTGCGCGACGCAGGCGGCGGCAAGCGCTTCGTCAGCACCGAAATCCAGCCCCTGCTGGAGGACTTCCGGCGGGTGGGGGACGAGGTGCATTATCTCTCGCCCCAATGCGGCGGGCAGTCCATCGGCCAAGTGGCGGCCGCCGTGTTCGAGGCGGACATCGCGCCCGTCCTGCGCGCGGAAGGCGGGGTGATCGGCACCCTCACGCGCAATCTCGATGCTCTGGGGCTGCTGCCTTTCGTCACCATCCATGCCGGTGACTTCGCCACCGCGCCGGATCTCGGCTACGGCTTCATCTTCAACGACTGCGCCCACACCGCCGCCGAGATCGAGCGTTCCGCCGCCGGGCTGCGCGCCTTCATCGGCGCGCGGACGATCATCATGGCGGCGCACGACCACACGCCGGAGGGCGAGGCGGCGTTCCGCGCGCTGTTCGATGTGCGCGAGAGCATGTGCGTGGACACGCTGTTCGTCTGCCGGATGCGCAACCGCGCGGACGGATAGCCGCGCCGGCGCGCGCGAAAAAGCAGCGCGCCGCCATTGCATCCGTTCCGCAGGGATGCAAACGGAGCGGGAGCGGATCATCTTGAGCTGGAAGAGTGGAAAGGCGGGGCGGAATGGCGGACCAGGACGGGGTGCCCGAGGAGGAGAACCTCCTCGGCTTCACGCGGGCGTTCAATGCGGCGGAACAGGCGGCCCGGCAGCAGCTGGAAGACGCCATGCGGACATCGCCGATCCCGCGCAACGAGCGCATGGACAATCTGGCGCTGTTCGCCGACCACCTGCTGCTCGGCCGCATCCTGTTCATGGACCATATCTACCGGCTGATCCTGGACACGCCGGGCGTGGTCATGGAGTTCGGCACCCGGTGGGGGCAGAACCTGTCGATCTTCAGCAACCTGCGCACGCTGTACGAGCCGACCCATTATCACCGCAAGATCGTCGGCTTCGACACCTTCTCCGGCTTCGTGGACATCGCGCCGCAGGACGGCGCCTCGGTCTATGCCCAGCCGGGCAACGTGCGCACCACCCAGGGCTACGAGGCCTTCCTGGAGCGGGTGCTGTCCGCGCAGGAGGCGTCCAAGCCGCTGCCGCACAAGAAGAAGTACGAGATCGTGAAGGGCGATGTCCGCGCGACGCTGCCGCAGTATCTGGAGCGCCATCCGCAGACGGTGATCGCGCTCGCCTATCTCGACATGGACCTCTATGCGCCCACCCGCGATGTGCTGGAGATGATCCGGCCGTATCTCGTGCGCGGCAGCGTGGTGGTGCTGGACGAGATCAACGATCCCGGCTTCCCCGGCGAGACGGTGGCGCTGCGCGAGGTGTTCGGCCTCAATGGCCTGCGCCTCAAGCGCGTGCCGTATCTCAGCTTCCCCTGCTATTTCGTGCACGATATCGCTTAGGAGCGCCCCGGCGTGTCGCGTGTTCATATCGCGGTCTTCGATCGCACCCCGGGCTGGACGATCATGAAGGAGGACATCTATGTCAGCCTCTTTCACTGGATCTCCGCGCTCGGCCACACGGTGACGATGGACAGCCGCCGGTTCGAGCCCCGCGCGCTCAACATCCTGGTCGGCCTGCAATATCTCTCCCGCGCCGAGGTGGCGGAACTGGCCGCCTCCGGCTACGCCTATGCCGTCTTCGACGTCGAGTTCATCGACCGGGGCATGGTCAACTACAAGCCGGAGACCGCCTGGCTGTTCGGCGCGGAGGGGCGGGCGTTCTTCGACCGCTGCCGGTTCTTCCTGTCCTATTTCGCTGACAGCGTGCGCATGATGGCCGATCTCGGCGTGTTCTCCCGCCAGATCACGCCCGGCTACGCGCCGCCGCTCGACACCGGCTGCCGGCTGGCCGACCGGGACAAGGACATCGACGTCTTTTTCTTCGGCAATGTGGACGGCCATCGCCGCCCGCTGCTGGCGCGCATTGGCGAGGCGTGCCGGCTTGCCGTGAACACGCCGGCCGACGTGACCCCGCTGTTCCTGCGCAACGCCCGCGCCGACCGCGCCCGCATCGTGCTCAGCCTCGGGCGGGCGAAGCCCTTCCACCATATCGGCCCCATGCGGCTGGTGGCCATGGCCCACCTGAAGGCCTTCGTCCTGTCCGAGCCGGCCCAGCTCGACCAGCCGGAGATCGCCGGCCTGTGCGCCTATTGGGCGGAAGACGAGGACCCCGTGGAGGCGATCCGCTTCTGGCTCGATGCGGCGGACCGGCGCCGGGCGCATGCGGAGGCGGCCTATGCGCGCACGCGCGGCCTCGACCCCCTTACGCCGCTGGCGACGGTGCTGGAGCACGCGGCCGGCCGGGATCGCCGTGGCCGCGCGGCCGCGGTGCCGGAGCCGGCCTGCGGTGCGGTGCCGGGCGCGTAGGCCGTCCATGCGCGCGCCCGGCCCGGCATGGGCCGTCTCGCGCGATCCGGTAGCCGCTCAGGTCGGCGCGGCGGAGGCGCGCAGGTCGGCCGGCGTCATGCCGAAGCTGGCCTGGAAGGCGCGATAGAAGGTGGCGAGGCTGTCGAAGCCGCAGGCGAAGGCGATGTCCGACACCCGCCGCGCCGGCTCGCGCCGCAGCAGGTCGCCGGCCCTGGCCACGCGCAGGCCGGCGAGGGTGCGTGAGAACGACCGGCCGGAGGGCTCGAACAGCACATGCAGATGGCGGGGCGAGATGCCCAGCTCGCGTGCCACCGCGCCCGGCGACAGGTCCGGCCGGTCGAGGTCGCGGGCCAGGATCTCAAGGGCGGCGTGGAAATAGCCGGCCCGCAGCGCGGCGCGGATTTCCGGCATGCCCCGTTGCAGGCGCCCGCGCTCCAGCATGGCCAGCCGCGCCAGGTGGGTGATGGCGGCCGGAGCCTCCGCCGCGTCGCGCGGGCCCGCCGCGATGGCCCGGAACAGCGCGGCGAACGGCCGCGAGAGCGGCCCGTCGCGCCGCAGGGTGGTGGCGAACAGGTCGTGCGCGGGGGCGCCGAGCAGCATGTCGCCGCCCAGGGGGATCTTCAGCATGGCATAGTCGAACCCGTCGCCGCGCTCCGGCGTGCCGGTGAAGGGCTGGTCGGAATGGCTGATGGTCAGGTCGCCGTTACGGATCGCCTGGCCGCGCCCGCGGTGGATGTCGAGCCAGCCCGGCCCGCGCGCCTGGAGGCCGATGCAGAGGCTGTCGCCGGGCATGCGGGCGATGTCCGCCGGGGTGCGGCTGATCCGGTAGGAGGAGGCATGCATCTGCGAGAACACAGCGCCCCCCACGGCCACGGCGGAGAAGCGGCCGTGGAAGGTGTCGCGATGGGCGCGGTGCAGCTCGATGGTGACGCCGAACAGGCTCTTGCCGCGCACCTCCCGCCAATGGTCGAAGCGGTGCTGCGGGCTCAGGTCGTCGGTAGAGAAATGCAGCATCGAGATGCCTCGATCGAACCGCCCGGGGCCCGGCGAGCCGGAGCCGGGCTGCCCTTGCGATGTCGGAGCGGAAGCCGGCGCATTTAAGCATGTCGCCCGGACCATTCAAATAGCCGTCGGGCGCGCCCGGACGGCGGGCGCCGGCAAGCTCCAGGCAAGCCCATCCTGCTAGAAGCTGGAGGCGTCCGCTCGCGAGAATTGGATCGATCTAAAACGGCTCTGTCCGCGCTGGCGACTGACCGGCCGCCCGGCGGTCCGGCGCAGCGCGCGGACCCTGACCGATGATACGCCGCGATGTCCTGTCTTCGAGACGAATTCCGCGCACTCTTTTAAATAACGTGTAAATAATGTTTATTATTTATCGTTTATTTATTTGTATTTTGAGGTATTATTCTCCGTATAATCCGTAAATATACTGCAATATGGTGCATATTCAACTTTACATATTCGTATATTTCATTATGAACGCGTATTCAGGGATACAACCTGAGTAGGCTGCCGCCATGTTCCATCTGTCGAAATTTTCCGATGATTCCCGCACCATCCAGGCGCTGGACCGTTCTTTCGCCGTCATCGAATTCACGCCGCGGGGCGAGGTGATCCGGGCCAACGACAAGTTCCTCCAGGTCGTCGGCTACAGCCTCGGCGAGGTTCGCGGCAAGCATCACCGGATCTTCGTCGAGCCGTCCTATGCGGAGAGCGCGGACTACCGCAGCTTCTGGAGCTCGCTGGCGGCGGGCCAGTTCCATGCCGGCGAGTTCAAGCGCATCGGCAAGGACGGCAGGGAAGTCTGGCTCGAAGCCACCTACAATCCGGTGCTGAACGGGGCCGGGCGGGTGGTGAAGGTGGTCAAGTTCGCCGCCGACATCACCGAGCGCAAGCTGCGCAGTTCCGACAGCAACGGCCAGGTGGCGGCCATCTCCAAGTCGCAGGCGGTGATCCACTTCACCATGGACGGCATGGTCACGGACGCCAACGACAACTTCCTGAACGCGCTCGGCTACCGGCTCGACGAGATCAAGGGCCGCCACCATTCCATGTTCGTGACGCCCGAGGACAAGGCCTCCCCCGAATACCGGCAGTTCTGGGAGGCGCTGCAGCGCGGCGAGTATCAGCAGGCGGAATACCGGCGCATCGGCAAGGGCGGCAAGGAGGTCTGGATCCAGGCCACCTATACGCCCATCACCGACGATGCCGGCCGGCCGTTCAAGGTGGTCAAGTTCGCCACCGACATCACCCAGGCGATGATGCGCCGCCAGCAGCGCGCGCAGATCCAGAAGGAGATCGCCGCCGACCTCGAACGCATCTCCACCGAGCTGTCGGAGGCCAACGTCCAGGCCGCCTCGGCCTCCGCCGCGACCGAGCAGACCGCCTCCAACGTGCAGTCGGTGGCCGCCGGCGCCGAGGAGCTGGCCACCTCGGTGGAGGAGATCCGCCGGCAGATGCTCACCTCCACGGAACTGGCCCACACCGCCATGACCGAGGGCGCGCGCACCAACAACATCGTCGAGAGCCTGACCGGCGCCGCCCAGAAGATCGGCCACGTGGTGGAGCTGATCGACGCCATCGCCGGCCAGACCAACCTCCTGGCGCTCAACGCCACCATCGAGGCGGCGCGCGCCGGCGAGGCCGGCAAGGGCTTCTCGGTGGTCGCCTCCGAGGTCAAGAGCCTCGCCGGCCAGACCTCCAAGGCCACCAGCGAGATCGGCGCCCAGATCGACGCCGTCCAGCAGGCGACGCGCGAGGCGGTGACGGCGCTGGGCTCGATCACCGGCACCATCTCGGAGCTGAACAGCATCTCGTCCGTCATCGCCGCGGCGGTGGAGCAGCAGGCGGCGGTGACCCGCGAGGTCTCCTCCAACATGCACGTGGCCGCCCAGGGCGTGGAGACGGTGAAGCACAACATGAACGCCATCGCCGCCTCCACCGGCCAGGTGGAAGCGGCGACCCGCAAGGTCCGCGAGTCCTCCGCCGCGATCGCCTGACCGGACGTCCCGCCGGCGCGCGGCTCAGCCGCGCCCGGCTCGCCAGCGCCGCTGCCGCGCGGTCAGGGCTCGCCGCGCGCCGCCGCCGGGGCGGCCGCGCCGGCGCCGCGCTCGTACCAACCCTTGCTGCGGTTCACGATCCACACCACCGACAGCATCACCGGCACCTCGATCAGCACGCCCACCACGGTGGCGAGCGCCGCGCCGGAGTGGAAGCCGAACAGGCTGATGGCGGCGGCCACCGCCAGCTCGAAGAAGTTGGACGCGCCGATGAGGGCCGAGGGGCCGGCCACGCAATGCGCCTCGCCGGCCAGCCGGTTCAGCAGGTAGGCCAGGGCCGAGTTGAAATAGACCTGGATCAGGATCGGCACGGCCAGCAGGGCGATGACCAGCGGCTGGGCGATGATCTGCCCGCCCTGGAAGCCGAACAGCAGCACCAGCGTCGCCAGCAGCGCCACCAGTGACACCGGGCCGAGCACGCCCAGCAGCCTCTCCAGCCCGTAGGTGCCCCTGGCCCGCAGGATGCGCGCGCGCAGCACCTGCGCCACCAGAACGGGCAGCACGATGTAGAGGCCGACGGAGAGCACCAGCGTGCCCCATGGCACGGTGATGGCCGAGAGCCCGAGCAGCAGGCCGACGATGGGCGCGAAGGCGACCACCATGATGGCGTCGTTGAGCGCCACCTGCGACAAAGTGAAGTGCGGCTCGCCCTTGGTCAGGTTCGACCAGACGAACACCATGGCGGTGCAGGGCGCGGCGGCCAGGATGATGAGGCCGGCGATGTAGCTGTTGATCTGGTCCGCCGGCAGCAGCGGCCGGAACAGCCAGCCGATGAACAGCCAGCCGAGGGCGGCCATGGAGAAGGGCTTCACCGCCCAGTTGACGAACAGGGTCACGCCGATGCCCCGCCAGTGGCGGCGGACCTCAGCCAGGGCGGAGAAATCGATCTTCAGCAGCATGGGAATGACCATGAGCCAGATCAGCACCGCCACCGGCAGGTTGACCTGGGCGATCTCCAGCGCGCCGATGGCCTGGAACGCGCCCGGCATGACATGGCCCAGCGCCACCCCCGCGACGATGCACAGGGCGACCCACAGCGTGAGATAGCGCTCGAACAGCGACATGGCGGCCTCAGAGCGCGATGCGGCGGGAGAGCAGGGCGGCGGAGGCGGGACACAGCGCCCGCGCCTGCGCCGATCCGGTGATCGCCGGAGGCGCGTCGGCCCGGTCGGCGGGCTTGAAGCCGAGCTTTTCGAAATAGGCGGCGGCGGTGTCGGTGAGCAGCCACAGCCGGCGGGCGCCGGCCTCGAAGGCGCGCCGTTGCAGCAGGAGCACCATGTTGCGCCCCGCGCCCCTGCCGCGCCGGTCCGGCTTGACCAGCAGCGAGCGCAGCAGCGCCTCGCCGCCGGCGGGCTCGAACCCGCCATAGCCGACCAGCGTCCCGCCCAGCGTGCGGAAGCTGAAGAAGCGCCCCGCCGTGGTGGAGAGGTCCTCAGTGGGCAGGCCCGCCTCGCGCAGCGCCTTGGCGAGGCGTGGGTCGTCGGCGGCGACCTGCTCGTCGCGCAGGAAGGGCGTGCCGTCGTCCTTGTCGAGGTCGGCGCGCGGCGCCACCGGCAGCAGGTCGAGGGCGATCTCGGAGGGGCGGCAGAGCTTCACGCCGAGCGGGGAGACCACCAGCGGCCGGTTGAGCAGGATGGGGTGCGCCGCCACCGCGTCCAGCAGGGCGTCGTCGCTGAGCGCCGGGTCGGCGAGGCCGAGGTCCTTGAACGGCGTGCCCTTCTCCCGCAGCAGGTCGCGCAGCGGCCAGCCGGCCCGCGCGGCGAGCTGTTGCAGCAGCGCGCGGGCGGGCGGCGTCTTCAGATATTCGATCACGTGCGGCTCGATGCCGGCATGGCGGATCAGCGCCAGGGTGTTGCGCGAGGTGCCGCAGTCGGGGTTGTGATAGACGACGATGTCCATGGCTCAGGCCACGCTCGGGCGGGGCGTGGTGCTGCCCTCGGCGCGGCCGATCTCGCGCAGCTTGGTGCCGAGCGACAGGCGGTCGAGCCTGGCGATCGGCAGGGCGGTGAACACCGAGATCCGGTTCCTGAGATATTTGAGCGCGGCGACGAAGGCGGCTTCCTTCGCGATGTCCGGGCCTGCGACGTTGAGCACCTGATCAGGCATCGAGCTTGCTCTCCTTGGACGTGCAGCAGGCGGCGAGGGCGGCCGCCGCCGGGGCGCATACCTCAGGGTGGCCCTGGCAGCAGTCCTGCATCAGGAATGCGACGAGGCCCGACAAAGCGGTCAGGCACGCGCTGTAGATGATGGAGCGCGACGCCCGGCGTGAGCGCACCAGCCCGGCGTGCTCCAGCTCTTTCAGATGGAACGACAGGTTGGAGGACGAGATGCCCCCCGCGGCGGCCAGCGCCCCGGCCGCCAGCCCGTCCGGCCCGGCCTCGACCAGGGCGCGGACGATCCGCAGGCGGTGCGCCTGCGCCAGGGCGCTGAAGGCGGAAATGGCTTGCTGCTCGTCCATCAATGATCCAATATCTCAAAAGTTATTGAAATATTGCATGACGGAGGTCCGATGCACAAGTCCGCGCCGCTCTTTTCCGACGGCCTGCCGAACGTGGACCCGGCCCGGTTCGACCGCCCCGATGCGGATCGCCTCGTCCCGCCGGTGCGCTTCGCCCATGCGCCGCGCTTCCTGCTGCTGTACGGCTCGCTGCGACCGCGCTCCTACAGCCGCTTCCTAGCGCAGGAAGCGGCGCGGCTGCTGGAGGCCATGGGCGGCGAGGTGCGCTTCTACGATCCCGCCGGACTGCCGCTGCCCGACGACGCGCCGGCCGGGCACCCCAAGGTGCAGGAACTGCGCGCGCTGTCCTTGTGGTCGGAAGGGCAGGTGTGGGTGAGCCCGGAGCGCCACGGCAATCTCTCCGGGGTGATGAAGAGCCAGATCGACTGGCTGCCGCTGACCGAGGGGGCGATCCGCCCGACCCAGGGCCGCACCCTGGCCGTGCTCCAGGTGTCCGGCGGCTCGCAGTCGTTCAACGCGGTCAATTCCATGCGCATGCTCGGCCGCTGGATGCGCATGCTCACCATTCCCAACCAGTCGTCCGTGCCCATGGCCTACAAGGAATTCGACGAGGCCGGCCGGATGAAGCCCGGCCCGCTCTACGACCGCGTCGTCGACGTGTGCGAGGAATTGTACAAATTCACGCTGATGACGCGCGAGGTGGCCGGCTATCTGGTGGACCGCTACAGCGAGCGCGCCGCCTCCGCATAGCCCGGCGCGGGTCTTTCTGTCGTCCGGGATACGTGATTTAGTTGTGCGGGCGGGAACAGAATAGTCAAAGTAGCAGGCGGGTCGAGAACGACTGAGGGAGACGCAAGGAGAAGGCGGCCGATGAAATGCCCCCCACCCATCGCCAACGAGCCCGAACGGCTGCGCGCCCTCGCCGACTACGGCCTCGACGGCAGCCAGCCCCTGGACAGCCTCGACCCGATCGTGAAAATCGCCGCGCGCATGTGCAACATGCCCGCCGCCGCCGTGAACATGATCGGCGACGACCGCGTCTTCTTCGCCGCCAGCGAGGGCATCGGCGAGGTGGACATGCGCCGGGACGTCTCGTTCTGCGCCCATGCCATCACGCAGGGCGAGACCATGGTGGTGCCCGACGCCACCATGGACGAGCGCTTCCACGACAACCCCCTGGTGACCGGGGACGCCCACCTGCGCTTCTATGCCGGCGCGACGCTGCGCTCGCCCGCCGGCCTTGCCCTCGGCGCGCTGTGCGTCATCGACACCGTGCCCCACGCCGGCTTCTCCGAGGAACAGAGGCGCAGCCTGGAGGAACTGGCCCAGATCGTCTCCGAGAAACTGGAGCTGCGCCGCCTTGAGGTGGCGCGCCAGAGCGGCCAGCCGCAGTTCGAGGCCATCGCCGCCCATTCGCCCACCCCCATCGTCTGTTTCGATGACCGGCAGCGGATCACGGCGTGGAACGACGCCGCCTGCCTGCTGTTCGGCTATTCGGCGGCCGAGGCGGTCGGCCGGCCGCTGGACCTGCTGTTTCCCGAAGGCCACAGCGAACGCTATCGCGCCACGGTCGCGCGCATGGTCGCGGCGGAGGCTCCGGTGTCCGGCGCGGAGCAACTCGTCTGCCGCCGCAAGAATGCCACGCAGTTTCCGGCCGAGCTGGCCGCGTCCCGTTGGCGGGATAAGGGGCGCGTGCTGTTCGGCGTGATCTTCCAGGACCTCACCGAGCGCCGGCGCCAGGAGCGCGAGCTTGACCGGCTCGCCAGCTTCGACATCCTCACCGGCCTCGCCAATCGCGGCCGGTTCCACCATGCGGTGGAGGAGGCCCTGGCGGCGGGCCGCGCCGCCGCCGTGCTGATGATCGACCTCGACGGCTTCAAGGACATCAACGACACGCTGGGCCATGTGGTCGGCGACGGCATCCTGCGCGAGGTGGGCCGCCGCCTAGCCGCCGCCGCCGGTCCCGGCGCCTCCGTGGCGCGGATCGGCGGCGACGAGTTCGCCATCCTCCAGCGCGATCCGTCCGAGCCGGAGGCCGTCCGCCGCGCCGCCGACCGGATGCTCGCCGCGATCGCCCGGCCCATGGACATCGACGGCCAGGAGGTGCGCGTCGGCGCCAGCTGCGGCATCGCCGTGGGCCGGGCCCAGCCGCCCGCGGTCCAGAACCTGGTGGCCGACGCCGACCTCGCCTTGTTCCAGGCCAAGCAGCGGGGCTGCGGATGCGTGGTCGTCTTTGTGCCGGGCCTGCGCACGGAAGCGGCCGCGCGGCGGCTCTACGGCGCGGAACTGCACCGCGCGGTGGAGCGGCTCGAACTGCGCCTCCACTACCAGCCGCAGATCCGGCTGGGCGACGGGACGCTGGCGGGCGCCGAGGCGCTCATCCGCTGGCAGCATCCCGAGCGCGGGCTGCTGCCGCCGGCCGCCTTCCTGCCGGCGCTGGAGGGCGGACCCCTCGCCGCCACGGTGGGGCGCTGGGTGCTCGACGAGGCCTGCCGGCAGGCGGCCATCTGGCGCCGGTCCTGCGGCCCCGGCTTCCGCATGGGCGTCAATCTCTGCGAGGCGCAGTTCCGCGCCGGCGACCTCGCCGCCGTCGTGGCGGAGACGCTGGAGCGCCACGGGCTGCCGCCCGAGGCCCTGGAACTGGAGATCACCGAGAACATCGTCCTCGACCACGACGATGCGGTGCTGGAGCCGCTGCTGCGCCTGCGGGCGCTGGGCGTCGGCATCGCCTTCGACGATTTCGGCACCGGCTATGCGTCGCTGAGCCTGCTGAAGCGCTATCCGCTGAGCCGCATCAAGATCGACCGCTCCTTCGTCACCGGCACGAGCGATTCGCCCAAGGACGCATCGGTGGTCCGCGCTATCCTCGACCTGGCTCGTTCGTTCGGGCTGGGGGCCATCGCCGAGGGGATCGAGACGGAGGCCCAGTACCGGGCGCTGCGGCAGATGGGCTGCGAGGAGGGCCAGGGCTACCTGTTCAGCAAGCCGCTGCCACCGGCGCTGTTCGACGTCCAGGGCTCCCCTTCGGCGCTGCCGCTCCACCACTGAGGGCCGCTGGCTCCCGCCCGACGCGCCGCTGCCGGCGTGTCTGCCTCCGGAAACAAAGCGGCCGGGCACGCAGGGCGGCCCGGCCAGTTGGGGAGGTGGGGGAGGGCGCGCCGCTCAGGCGGCGCGCACCGTGTCGAGGAAGCGCTGCATCTCCACCTCCAGGCGCTTGGCCTGATCGGTGAGGGCGGAGGAGGCGCCGAGCACCTGGCCGGCGGCGGCGCCGGTCTCCTGCGCCGTGCGCGCCACGTCGGTGATGTGGCTGGTCACCGAATTGGTGCCGGTGGCCGCCTGGTCCACGTTGCGCACGATCTCGCGGGTGGCGATGCCCTGCTCCTCCACGGCGGCGGAGATGCCGGTGGCGACATCGCTCATCTGGCGGATCTGCTGGCTGACGCCTTCGATCACCCGCACCGCGTCCTGGGTGGTGGACTGGATGGCGCTGATCTGCGAGGCGATCTCCTCGGTGGCCTTGCCGGTCTGCGTGGCCAACTCCTTCACTTCGGAGGCGACCACGGCGAAGCCCTTGCCGGCGTCCCCGGCGCGCGCCGCCTCGATGGTGGCGTTGAGCGCCAGCAGGTTGGTCTGCGAGGCGATGGTATTGATCAGGTTCACCACGTCGCCGATGCGGGAGGCGGCCTGGGCCAGTTCGCGCATCACCTCGCCGGTCTTGGAGGCTTCCGCCACGGCGGTGGCCGACATCTGCGAGGATTGCGACACCTGGCGGGAGATTTCCTCCACCGAGGCGCCCAGCTCCTCGGCCGAGGAGGCGACCATCACCACGTTGGTGGAGGCCTGCTCGGCGGCGGCGGCCACGGCGGTGGACTGGGCCGAGGTCTTCTCGGCGGCGGCGGACATCTGCTGCGCGGTCTGGTGCAGGGCGCCGGAGGCGGTGGAGACGCCGCCGATGATGCTGCCGACCGCCGCCTCGAACTGGTCGGCGAGGTCGCGCATGGCCTCGCGGCGCTGCGCCTCGCCGGCACGGCGGGCCTCTTCCGCCTCCTGCTCCATCTGCGCGGTGCGGGCGAGGTTGTCCTTGAACACCAGCAGCGTCTTGGCCATGGAGCCGATCTCGTCCTGGCGATCGGTGCCGGGCACCTCCACGGTGAGATCGCCGCCGGCCACGTCCTGCATCACGGCGGTCAGCCGGGACATGGGCTGCGTCACCCGGCGGACCACCACCAGGAGGCCGAAGCCGGCAAGGCCGAGCGAGACCACCAGCACGATGCCATAGACGATGGCTCGCTGGCGGGCGGCGGCCTCGGACTGTTCCGCCACCGTGTCGAGGCTTTCGAGCGCCACGCCGACGACGGCGGCCAGCTCGTTGAGCGCGATCTCCACCGGCTCGCGCCATTCGGCCATGGTGCGGCCGCTGGGCTGTCCCGAGGTGACCTTGGCGGCGATGCCCTCGCGCAGCAGCTTGAACGGCCCGCCGAAATAGGCGTCTTCCGCCTTGCGCACGGCCTGCTGGAGGGCCTGGGGCGCGTTCGCCGCCGTGCCGATCTCGCGCACGGTGTTCCAGGCGAATTCGGCCTTGCCGTCATTGACGGCGAGGGCCTTCGCCTCGTCCGGCGTGAGCGGCCGGTTGTCGGCCACGGCGGCGTTGAACAGCAGCGCGCTGGCGCCGGCATAGTTGCGCGCCGCCCAGCCCATGGCGCGGGCCTGGATCAGCTGCGACAGCGAGGGGTCGAGGGCGCGGATGTCGGCCTCCACCAGGGTGGAGAGCTTCTCCAGCGAGGCGAGCACCTTGCCGCCTTCGGCCAGCATCGCCTGGGGCACCGCCTTGTCGCGCTTGTCGAGCGCGACCTGAAGCTGGGTGTCCACCTGGCGGCGGATGTCCTTCACCGTGTTGAACTGCGATTCCAGTTCGCGCGTGGCGGCGACCAGCTTCGGGTTGGTGTTGGTGCGCAGCGCGGCGATGGCGCTCTCGACCGCCGGGGTGACCTTGGCGCGGCGGGTGCCCACATTGGCCACGCTGCGCTGGTTCAGGTCGTTGGTCATGGACAGCGCCGTGGCGCTCTCGCCCCGCTCGAAGCGGAAATGCGCGAGGCCCTCGAACAGGTAGCGGTCGATCTTGCCGAGTGCCGTGACCTCCTGGGCAGTCACGTAAAGCTGGTAGGCGCCGTTCAGCGCCACAGCGCACAGCGCCGCGACAATCAGGCTGATGACGCAGAACAACGAAACCAGTGTTGTCTTGATCGAGATGCGCATGGACACGGCCTCTTTAAGAGAGGCGTTATCAAAATACCGCAATCTTGCTTGGCGCTTGCTACCTTGACGTTCAGGCAGCGCGAATACTAACCCCGTTTTTGCCCGGACAGCGTGTTGGCCTGCCGCAGGGCCGGGAACAGCCGCATCCAGGCGAGCGCCACCAGGACCGTGCCGATGCCGCCGACGATGCCGGCGGTGACCGCGCCCATCAGGCCCGCCGTCATGCCGCTCTCGAACTCGCCGAGCTGGTTGGAGGTGCCGATGAACAGCGAGTTCACCGCCGCCACCCGCCCGCGCATCTCGTCGGGCGTGTTCAACTGCACCAGCGACTGGCGGATCACCACGCTGACATTGTCCGCCGCCCCCATCACCACCAGAGCGGCGAGCGAGACGAACAGATCGGTGGAGGCGGAGAAGATCACCGTGGCGATGCCGAAGGTGATGACGGCGGCGAACATCTTCAGCCCCACCCGGCTTTGCAGCGGCAGGCGCGCCAGCGCCACCGCCATCAGGATGGCGCCCACCGCCGGGGCCGAGCGCAGCAGGCCGAGCCCCCACGGGCCGGTGTGCAGCACGTCGGCGGCGAAGATCGGCAGCAGCGCGGTGGCGCCGCCCAGCAGCACCGCGAACAGGTCCAGCGAGATGGCGCCGAGGATCAGCGGCCGCGTCCACACGAAGCCGACGCCGGAGAACACCGAGGCCAGCGTCACCGGCTCGCGCCGGGGGGCGGGGCGCTCCAGCCGCACCAAGGCCATGGCGCAGGCGGCGGCGAGGAAGAAGACGGCGGACAGCGCCAGCGGCACCCGCGCGCCCATCACATAGAGCAGCCCGCCCAGCGAGGGGCCGAGGATGGTCGCCGTCTGCATGGCGGAGGAGGAGAGGGCGATCGCCTTGTGCAGCAGGTGCTCGGGCACCAGGCCCGGCAGCAGCGCCGTGAGGGTCGGGTGCTCGAACGCCCGTGCGCCGCCGAGCACGGCGACGGCGGCGAAGATGCCGGCCACGCTCAGGCTGTCGGTGGCCGCGCCGATGGCCAAAGCGGCGAGCGCCAGCCCCTCCACGCTCTGGCAGACGATGACGATGCGCCGCCGGTCCACCCGGTCGGCCACCGTGCCGACGACGAAGGTGAGCAGCACCATGGGCAGGAACTGGAACAGCCCGACGAGGCCGAGGTCATAGGCGTCGCCGGTCTTCTCATAGACCATCCAGCCCACCGCCACCGAGGCCACCTGGAACCCCAGCGAGGTGAGGACGCGCGAGATCCAGAAGCCGACGAAGGCCGGGTGGCGCGACAGGCGGTCGATCTCGGCGAGGGCGGTCACGGGGCCTCTCTCGAACACGGCGGCGCGATGGGGCGCGCGAAGCCGGGCTCTGATGTGCGGGTCGGGGGGAACGGCGGGGGCGGCCGCGCGGTGCGATCGCCCGGTGCCTTGTGCTCTAGCGGCTAAAGGCCGGCCGGAAAAGCCGCTCCGCAAGGGAAAGCGGCATCACGGGGCGGCGATGGCGCCCGCGCCCTCAGCCCAGGGGGTACTCCGCTTCCACCACATAGGGCCCGCCGCCGACGGAATCGCGCGAGGAATAGAGCACGAAGCGCGGCACGTGGAACGGCATGGAGCGGTAGAGGCCGCGCATGGCCAGGTAGTCTGCCACCTGCCGGGTGGAGGCGTCGCGCAGCCGGGCCAGCGTCACATGCGGGCGGAAGCTGCGCTCGGGGGCAAGGCCGAGGCGCTGCATGATGCGCTCCTGCTCGGCCTGGAGCTCCAGCAGCGCCGGATTGGCCTTCACCGTGGCGAACACCGCGCGCGGCTTGTGGCCGCCGAACTGGTCGAGCCCGTCCAGCACCATGTCGAACGCCCGCCGCCGCACCTGGCCGAGCATCAAGGCGATGTCGCGGGCCAGCGCGTCGTCCACGTCGCCGACGAAGCGCAGCGTCACATGGTAGAATTCGGGGTCGATCCAGCGGGCGCCAGAAATGCCGCCGCGCAGCAGGGAGAGGGTGGACCCCACGTCCTCGGGAATCTCAATGGCCGTGAACAGCCGAGGCATCGGAACCCCCGCACCGCAACACCCGTGCCGGCCCGCGCGGGCCGGCGCACCGGAGCCGGGCCCGCCCCGGCAGCACCGCCCAGCGATGCCGCGACGCGGCGCCCATCTCCCTCACGCACGCGGAACGGCCGGCCCCGGCAGGGATGGCAACAAGGTGATGCCGTCCGCCGGGCGGAAGCCCGCGCGCCTCAGTGAATGAGATTCGCGTGCCGCTGGGAAGCGCGTCGTCACCGCACCGGCACGAGAATGTCCACCAGCAGCTGGTCCGGCGGCGTGGTGCGCGGATCGGTGCGGTACTGCTCGATATAGAGATTGTCGAGCGCGGTGATGTTGCGGGCGTCGAGGAAGTTGGCGATCTGCTCATAGGTGTCGTCCATGTCGGCGAACGAGCCCTTGTGCTGGAAGCGCAGGGCCTTGCCGTTGAACGAGGCGCCGAGCTTGACGTTGTTCTGCGGCCGGGCGGTGGTGGCGCCGGAGAACGGGATCTGGGCCTCGAACTCGAAGCCGGCGTCGTCGCTCTGGGTATAGACCACCATCACCTCGCCGGCCTGGGTGAGGCCGAGCCGGGTCATCTCGGCGGCGATCACCTTCAGCGCGGCGACGATGGAATCATAGCCCTCGTCCCAGCTGGAGGTCCCGGCCCGCGTCAGCACCGGCACCGGCGACAGCACGGCGCCCTCGCCGCCGAACACCGTCTGGCCGTGGCCGTCCGGCGCCGGGGTGGCGGTCGGCGGCAGCGGCGCGACCGGGGCCGTGGCGGCGCCGGGCATGCCGGGCATGGGCGCCGCGCCGCCGGTGCCGTTGGTTTGCGGCTTGGGCGGAGGGGGGATTTCCGCCGGCGCGGGCGTGGTCGCCGCCGGCGGCGGGGGCGGCAGGTCGGGCGCCGGCTGAGCCTGTGCGCCTGACGGGGTCTGTGCGCCGCCCGGAGGGGGCGGGGTCTGGGCGCCCGCGGGCGCCAGCAAAGCGAGCAGGCACGCGGCCGTGCCGGCCATGCGCACCAGCCCCGCGTTCCGCGTGTGAGACCGCATCGCCTTGCCTGCGCCCATCATGCCTCTCCTTGTCCGCCGACCGGCCGTTTCGTCTGCTCTACCACGTCCCGCGCGCCGCCCAAGAGGGAGTTTGCGTGGGAGTTTGCGTCAGCGTTTGCGGGCACCCTGACGCTTCCCGAACGGCAATCGTGCATCGCCGGGGGTGGCGCGGCCGGCCCCTCCCGCCATATAAGGGCCGACTGCTCCCGCTTTGCCAGATCTGACCATGCTCGCCCATCGCCCCTTCGTGAAGATGAACGGTCTCGGCAACGAGATCCTCGTTCTCGACCTGCGTGCCGACCCCGAGGAGGTGCCGGCCGCCGCCGCGCGCGCCCTGGCGCGCCCCGGCGTGCTGCCGTTCGACCAGGCGATGGTGCTCTATCCGCCGCGCCGCGACGGCAGCGCCGGCTTCGTGCGCATCCTCAATTCCGACGGCACCGAATCGGGCGCCTGCGGCAACGGCACGCGCTGCATCGCCGCGCTTGAGGCCGAGCGCACCGGCCGCAGCCACATGCTGTTCGAGAGCGCCGCCGGCCTGCTGGACTGCGTGGTCGAGCCGGACGGCACCGTGACCGTGGACATGGGCGCGCCGCGCCTGGGCTGGGGGGACATCCCGCTGGCCCGGCCGGTCGCCGACACCCGCTCCGTGCCGATCGAGGGCTTCGCCGCGCTCGGCCCCGCCAGCATGGTGAGCATGGGCAATCCCCACGCCATCTTCTTCGTGCCCGACGCCGGCGCGGTGGACGTGGAGCAGCTCGGCGCCACGCTGGAGCACCATCCGCTGTTTCCCGAGCGGGCCAACATCTCCTTCGCCCAGATTCTGCCCTCTGAGGCCGGGGGCATGGACCATATCCTGCTGCATGTATGGGAGCGCGGCGCCGGCCGCACCCGCGCCTGCGGGACCGCCGCCTGCGCCACCGCGGTGGCCGCCGCCCGCACCGGCCGCACGGGGCGCACCGTGCGCGTGACGCTGCCGGGCGGCGACCTCACCATCGCCTGGCGCGAGAGCGACGACCACGTGCTCATGACCGGGCCGGTGGCGCACGAATTCTCCGGCACCCTCACCGCCGAGATGCTGGCCGGGGCCGCCTGAGCCATGGCCGATGCGGGGGCGAGGGGGCGAGGGGACGCGGCGGGGGTGGAGGTCCTGACCTTCGGCTGCCGGCTCAACACGCTGGAAACCGAGCAGATCCGCCGCGCGGCGGCGCAGGCCGGGCTCGTCCGCACGGTGATCGTCAATTCCTGCGCCGTCACCGCCGAGGCGGTGCGGCAGGCGCGCCAGAGCATCCGCCGGCTGAAGCGCGCCGACCCCGGCCTCAACGTGGTGGTCACCGGCTGCGCCGCGCAGACCGAGCCGGGCACCTTCGCCGCCATGCCGGAAGTGGACCGGGTGGTGGGCAACGGCGCCAAGGGCGCGCCGGAGACCTGGGTGCAAGCCCGCGCAGCGCTGGAGGCCCGCGCAGCGCTTGAGTCCCGCCCGTTCGATTTCGGCCTCGCCGCCGAGGCCAAGGTGGTGGTGGACGACATCTTCGCCGTGCGCGAGACGGCGCTGCATCTGGTGGACGGGCTGGACGGGCGCACCCGCGCCTTCGTGCAGGTCCAGAACGGCTGCGATCATCGCTGCACCTTCTGCATCATCCCCTATGGACGCGGCGCCTCGCGTTCGGTTCCCATGGGCGCCGTGGTGGACCACATCCGCGCCCTGGTTGAGGCCGGCCAGACCGAGGTGGTGCTCACCGGCGTGGACCTGACCTCCTACGGCGCCGACCTGCCCGGCACGCCGACGCTGGGGCGCCTGGTGCGCGCCATCCTGAAGCAGGTGCCCGAGCTGAAGCGGCTGCGCCTGTCCTCCATCGACAGCGTCGAGGTGGACGCGGACCTGCTGCGGGCGCTGGCGGAGGAGGAGCGGCTGATGCCGCACCTGCATCTCTCGCTGCAATCGGGCGATGACATGGTGCTGAAGCGCATGAAGCGCCGCCACACGCGGGCGCAGGCGATCGCGCTGGTGGACGAGATGCGGCGCCTGCGGCCCGATCTGGTGCTGGGCGCGGACCTGATCGCCGGCTTTCCCACCGAGACCGAGGCCATGTTCCGCAATTCGCTCTCCATCGTGGACGCCTGCGGCCTGTCCTTCCTGCACGTCTTCCCCTTCTCCCCGCGCCCCGGCACGCCCGCCGCGCGCATGCCGTCGGTGGCCGGCGCGCTGGTATCGGCGCGCGCCCAGAAGCTGCGGGAGGCGGGCGCGGCGGCGCTGCGCCGGCATCTGTCCTCGCAGGTGGGCGTGTGGCGCCCGGTGCTGGTCGAGCGCGGCGGCATCGGCCGCACCCCCCATTTCACGCCGGTGCGCCTGCGCCGGCCGGCGCAGCCGGGCGCCGTCATCGATCTGCGCATCGCCGGGCATGACGGCGCGCGTCTGGTGGCCGCATGAGCGAGACGAATCCTCCCGAAAAAACCGGCTTCTGGCGCCGCCTGACTTCAGGCCTGGCGCGCACCGCCACCTCGCTCACCCAGGGCATCACCGACCTCGTCACCAAGCGCAAGCTGGACGCGGCGACCCTGGAGGAGCTGGAGGACGTGCTGATCCGCGCCGACCTCGGCACGGCGACGTCCGCCCGCATCGTCGAGGCGGTGGGGCGTGGCCGGCACGACAAGATGATCGAGCCCGACGAGGTGAAGGGCCTGATCGCCGCCGAGGTGGAGCAGATCCTCACCCCCGTGGCCAGGCCCCTGGTCATCGACACCGCCCACAAGCCTTACGTGGTGCTGATGGTGGGGGTGAACGGCTCGGGCAAGACCACCACCATCGGCAAGCTCGCCGCGCAATGGAAGGCGGAAGGGCTGAAGCTGACCTTGGCCGCCGGCGACACCTTCCGCGCCGCCGCCATCGAGCAGCTCAAGGTGTGGGGCGCGCGCACCGGCGCCCATGTGGTGGCGCGCGAGCAGGGGGCGGACGCCGCCGGCGTCGCCCATGACGCCATCACGGAAGCCCGCGTCAACGGCTCCGACGTGCTGATGATCGACACCGCCGGCCGGCTGCAGAACCGCGCCGAGCTGATGGCCGAGCTGGAAAAGGTGGTGCGCGTCATCAAGAAACTGGAGCCCACCGCCCCGCACGCGGTGCTGCTCGTGCTGGACGCCACCGTGGGCCAGAACGCGCTGACCCAGGTGGAGGTGTTCACCCGCATGGCCGGCGTCACCGGCCTCGTCATGACCAAGCTGGACGGCACGGCGCGCGGCGGCATCCTGGTGGCCATCGCCGAGAAGCACGGGCTGCCGGTGCATCTGATCGGCGTGGGCGAGGCGGCGGAGGACCTCCAGCCCTTCTCGGCGCGCGATTTCGCCCGCGCCATCGCCGGCCTCGCCTGAGCCCGGCGGGCGCGGGGGCGGCGCGCCAGCGCGAGCCCGGGAGCCTTGCCCGGGCGCGGCCATTTCAGGCCCAGGAGCCGCCACGCGGGCGCGGCAGCTTCAAGCCAAGGGCCGCGCGTGGGCGCGACAACTTCAAGCCAAGGGCCGCCGCGCGGGCGCGGTGGAATGCAGCTGTGAATGGCGCCGATTGCGGCCGGTCCCTCGCTTGACAGGGGGGCGGGGCACCCCGTAAATGGCGCCTCCCATGGATCGGGGCCGTAGCTCAGATGGGAGAGCGCTGCAATCGCACTGCAGAGGTCAGGGGTTCGATTCCCCTCGGCTCCACCACCCCGATCTAAGCTCAAGAACTCATTTTAAATCTCAGATGGTTCGGATCGGATCATCGGTGGCTGTGTAGCCCAATTAGGTCAAGGTGATCCTACGGCGGGTGGCGTATGGGCATTGCGGTGCCCGGAGCAGGGCGTAAGGGCCTGCGGCGGTCGCTAAGCGGATGGTGGGATTATGAGACGCGTATTTGTGTGCATCGGTGCTGTGGCGTTTGTGCTTGTGCAGCCCGCATTGGGGGTCGCGAAATCAACGCGGTCGTCCAGCTCGTCCCATGTGAAGGGATTCGCCACTAGCACTTGCAAAACCTCAAGCTGCCGCACAAAGCACCCAGGGGGTACCTACGTCCATCCCATTACGGCTAAGAAGCACTGAGAGGAGCCACGGGCTACTGCTGCATCCATGTTGCGGGGGGTACTCCAGGGGGGGGGCATCTTCCGTGCTATCCGGGGCCTGCTGGGTCGGCGGCTAGGCGGGCGTGTGTAGGGAGTTAACCTGCTGCAAAGATGCTAAGCATGACTCGCGGCATCGAAACGAAAGCCCCCGACATTTCATCGAGGGCTTTCTTTCACTTGAAAAGATCAGGGATCGGGTCGTCGATAGGTGTGAGCTTGCCATTCAAGGCCTCGCTGATCCGCCCCTGGTTCACTCCAATCAAAGCCGCAGCTTCATGCTGGGTGTACCCTTGCCCCAATAAGCTTTTGGCAATTTCAACATCTTCTATAGTTAGCTTTTTGGAGCGCCGACGAAGGCGACGGAAGATGATGGGCGTGTCGGACACAATGAGAATCCTTCTGGATGCCTCGCGCTTGTGTCCGAGTCAGATCCGAGTATGCTCCGCAGTGCATGGGCGTGGAGAACTCTTCACCGCTCAGTGTGGCCGCGCGAGGTGAACCCGTTTGGCACACCGGCTCGGGGAGCAAGTTGGTAGCTTGCAACCCGAGTCGTCACACCGACACGTTGAAGAGGTTCTGGTACAATTTCCAGATATTTTTCCACAGAAACCGCACCTATGCACACTTATAGCAGTACTTCATATGAAACGCGCGGTGTTTGGGCACCTTTTTGAGAGGTTATCCACAGCCTTCCCGGCTCGGGAATGTGCCTCTGGCTGGCAATTTACCCTTTTCCGGCTGTCCAAGGTTGTTTCGGGGCAGGTAAATAGAGAAGCCGTGCCCGTCTTGCGAAGCCTCACGTCCGGCCCCTCGCCATTCTCTGCGATGAAGATCGCGCGAGCCGCCGCGACACCTATGAGGCCGCGCGCGGCATCGTGGTGGACCACGGCGGCGGCTACGGCACCGGCCTCGCCTATGCCCGCGACATGATCAAGCCGGCCTGACCGGCCGGGCCCGGCGCTACTGCGTGGCGTGGCCGCCGGCGCCCGCCAAGCGGGCATGCAGCGGATAGGTGTCCTCTGCCGGCAGCGCCGCCCCGGCCAGCACCTCGCGGCTGAGCGCCAGCCAGGCTCTGGCGGCGTGGGACTGGTAGCCGCCGCGCCGCCACACCAAGGCCATGTGCCAGTCGGTGTCCGGCTCGTCCAGCAAGGCGCGGGCGACGCCGGGGTGAGGGCGCTGTTCGGCGATCATGCGCGGCAGGAAGCCCACCCCCATGCCCGCCGCCACCAACTCCACCAGGAAGTCCACCTGGGCGCTGCGCGCCGCCACGTGGGGCGTGATGCCCCGCCGCTCGCAGGCCTCGCTCAGCACCGTGTCGATGGCGAAACCCTCCTGGAACAGCAGGAAAGGGTCGGCGGCCAGGTCTCCGAGTTCCACCCGCCCGGCGCCGGCCAGCGGATGGGCGGCGGGCAGCAGCGCCACCAAAGGCTCCCGGTGCACCGACTGCCATTCGAAATCGCCCGGCACCGGCAGCAGCGAGCCGGCCAGATCCACCTCGCCGGTCAGCACCATCTCCTCCAGCTTGCGGCTGCCGTGCTGGTGCAGGCGGATGTCGACGCCGGGAAAGCGCTGGCGGTAGAGCGCGAACAGCGGCGCGAACAGGATGTTGCTGCCGAGCGGCGGCAGGCCGAGGCGCAAGGTGCCGCGGCTGAGGCCGCGCAGCTCGCCCAGCTCGCTCACCAGATCCTCGCGCTCGGCCAGGATGACCACGGCGCGGCGATAGACGATCTCACCCGCCGCGGTGAGCCGGCTGGCGTGGCCGATGCGGTCGAGCAGCGGCAGGCCGAGCTCGTCCTCCAGCTGCTTCACTGCCTTGCTCACCGTGCTCTGGGTGGCCAGGATCGCCTTGGCCGCCTGGGAGAAGCCGCCCTGGCGCACCACTTCGACGAAGGCCCGCAACGTGCGTAATTCCATGATGGCTCCGTTCCGGGCCTGCCCCGCCTGCCGCGCGCCTTTCGGCGTCAGGCCTGCGGGGCGGTCTCGATGCCGTATTTCTTGATCTTGTCGAACAGGGTGGTCTTGGCGATGTGCAGCGCTTCGGCGGCGCGCGAGATGTTGCCGTTCTGGCGGCGCAGTTCCTCGGCGATGAGGCCGCGCTCGAACACCTCCACCGTGAGGCTCAGCGGCACCGGCGTGTCGGCGGCGTTCTGGCCGATGGCAGACTTGAGGCCCAGCACGTAGCGCTCGGCCTCGTTGCGCAATTCGCGCACGTTGCCGCGCCAATTGTGCGCCATCAGCTCGCGCACCAGGCTGTCCTTGATCTCGGGGGGCTGGCGGTTGAGCCGCAGTCCCGCCTGGCCGACGAAATATTCGAACAGCAGCGGGATGTCCTCGCGCCGGGCGCGCAGCGGCGGCAGGTCCAGCGTCACCACATTGAGCCGGAAGTGCAGGTCGGCGCGGAACTTGCCTTCCTCCGACAGGGCGCCGAGGTCGGCCTTGGTGGCGGCGATGATGCGGAAATCCACCGGGATGAGGCGGTTGGAGCCGAGCCGCTCCACCACCCGCTCCTGCAGCACGCGCAGGAACTTCACCTGCATGGCCATGGGCATGCTCTCGATCTCGTCGAGGAACAGCGTGCCGTGCTGGGCGAACTCGATCTTGCCGATGCGCTGCTTGGCGGCGCCCGAGAAGGCGCCGGCCTCGTGGCCGAAGATCTCGCTCTCGAACAGGGTTTCCGGCAGGCCGCCGCAGTTCAGCGCCACGAACGGCCCGGTGCGGCCGGACAGGTCGTGCAGGCAGCGGGCGATCAGTTCCTTGCCGGTGCCGGTCTCGCCCAGGATCATCACGTCCGCCGGCGCGGCGGCGACATCCTGGACCAGGTTGCGCAGCTCCACCACCGCCGGGGAGCGGCCGATGATGCGGCTCTCCAGCCCGCCGAAGGCGGCCAGCTGCCGCTTGAGGGCGCGCACCTCCATGGTCAGCCGGCGCTTCTCCAGCGCCCGCTGCACCACCCCCACCAGTTGCTCCGGCGAGAACGGCTTCTGAATGAAGTCATAGGCGCCGTCGCGCATGGCCTTGACGGCGGTGGCGACGTCGCCATGGCCGGTGATCAGGATCACCGGCAGGTCGGCGTCGGCGGCGATGAGCTGGCGCAGATAGGCCATGCCGTCCATGCCGGGCATGCGGATGTCGGTCACCACCACGCCGGCGAAATCCTGCGGCACCAGGCGCTGCACCTTCTCCACGCACTCGGCGCCGAGGGCGGAGATGCCTTCCAGCTCCAGCGCCTGGAGGCAGCCCAGGCGAACGTCCTCGTCATCCTCGACGATCAGCACCTGATGGTCAGCCACAGGCGGTCTCCTTCTGCGTGGCGGTGGGCAGCGTGATGACGAAGCGCGCCCCGCCGTCCGGATTGTTGTCCGCGCTCAGCGTGCCGCCGAAGCCGCGGATGATGTCGGCGGAAATGGCGAGGCCGAGGCCCAGCCCGCTGGTCTTCTTGGTGGTGAAGAAGGGTTCGAACAGGTGCGCCTTCACCGTGTCGGCGAGGCCGACGCCATTGTCGATCACCGCGATGGTCGCCACCTCGCCCTCGGCCTGCCAGCGGATCTGGATGTGCGGCACCTTCTGGTCGGCGCTGGCATCGACCGCATTGCTGATGAGGTTCACCAGCACCTGCTCCAGCCGCACCGCATCGCACGGCACCAGCAGGGGCGCGGGCGGCGGCAGCAGTTCCACCACCACGCCGTCCTTGGTCAGGCGGTGGCTGAGCAGGGCCACCGCGCTGTCGATGCGCGGCCCGATCGGCAGCACCCCGATCTCGCCGGTGGAGCGGCGGGCGAAGGAGCGCAGCTGGCCGGTCAGGGTGCCCATGCGCGCCACCAGCTCGGAGATACGGCCGAGGTTGAAGCGCACCGTGTCGAGGTCGTCGCGCTCCAGGAAGCGCACCGCATTGGCCGACAGCGTGCTGAGCGCCGCCAGCGGCTGGTTGATCTCATGGGCGATGCCGGCGGAGAGCTGGCCGATGACCGCCAGATTCTCGGTGCGGATCAACTCCTCCTGGAAGGACTGGAGCTGCTTGACCGCCTGGATGCGCTCGCCGACCTCGCGGCGCAGCCCGGCGTTGACCGTGCGCAGTTCGGCGCTGCGCTCCTCCACCAGGATCTCCAGCCGGTCGTGCGAGGCTTGCAGCGCCTCGCGCATGGCGAGGCGCTCGCGCACGCTGATGCGGCGCAGGTTGAGCGCATGCAGCAGCGCGCAGGCGAGGGCGGTCATGGCGGCGGCGACGCCCCAGCCCCAGGCCACCAGATAGACCTGGCGCGGCTCGGTCAGCACGATGATGCGCATGTGCATGTTGGGCACGTCGTGGGTGACCGCCAGATAGGTCTGGCTGTCCGCCCCGGTCCCGGCCCGCACGAAGGCGCTCCCGTCGGGCAGCGTCTTCTGCACCACCCAGTCGAGCGGGCGCAGGGCGCGCTGATTGTATTGCTGGGACTGCACCAGGCGGCTGGCCGCCTCCGGCGGCAGCGGGCCGAGGACGCCGAACTTCCAGCCCGGCACCGAGGAGAGCACCACCACGCCGTTGTCGTCGACCATCAGGGCCGGCTCGGACAGGCCGAGCCAGAGGCGCTCCAACTGGTCGAGGCCGAGCTTGATGGCCACGACGCCGACCCGGCGCCCGTCGGATTCGACCGCGGTGGCGAGGTAGTAGCCCGGCGCGTCGCCGGTGGTGCCGACCGCGTAATAGCCGGTGGTCCGCCCCGGCTGGGCATTCTGGACATAGGGCCGGTAGGAGATGTCGCGGCCGACGAAGCTGTCCGGCTCCCGCCAGTTGCTGGAGGCGACGATGCGGCCCTCGGGATTGATGAGGAAGGTCTGCAACGTGCCGGCGCTGCCGTTCAGCGTCTTCAGCTGCCGGCTCATCTCCTCCACGCTCTGGGGCGTCGTGGGGTGGGTGAGGAAATCGATCACGTCCCGGCTCACCGAGGCGGTGTTGGGCAACAGTCCGTATTTCTCGATCTGCCGCTCCAGCGTGGCATGGGCGATGGCGAGGCGGCGCTCGGCCACCGCGTGCAGGTCCTCCAGGCCGACCGTGCGCATGACGAGATAACCGAGCCACCCCGCGGCGAGGGACAAGATCAGCGCCAGCGACAGAAAGATGGAAAGGTCGCGTCTCCGAAAGGCCATCACACAGTCAAGGTTCGTTGCTGAAGTCGGGTCGACGGATGCGATCGCCGCATGTCCGCACATCGCGCCGCAGCGGTGGCGATACCGGCATGGGATATGCCGCCGCCACTGTAGGGCCTGCGATTGACTTTCGCTCCGAAGTAACACGGTCCTGGCCTTTGCGGTTTGTCTTAGCTCAAATGATCACGGCGATGAGAAGCGCCTCGGTGAACACCGCCAGCACCGTGCCGATGACCACGGAATCGGAGGCCGGCATGGCATAGGTCTGGTTGCGCACGGCGAACATGGAGGCGGCGATGGCGGTGGGCACCGCGCCGACGATCAGCGCCTGGCGGGCGAAGTCCGCATCCACGCCGAACATCAGGATGCCGAGGAACATCAGGGCCGGCTGGAGGAAATTCTTCATGCCGACATTGGTGACCACGTCGAGGTTCACGCTCGGCCGCTCGCCGAAGAACATGAGGCCGAGCGCCAGCAGCGACACGCCGCCGGCGGTGCTCGCCACCAGCTCCACCGAGTGCTTCATGGCGCCGGGCACCTGGAAGCCGGAGAAGGACAGCACCACGCCGAGGATCGGCAGCCAGACCATCTGGTTGGTCACCGTGCGCCACAGGCTGCTCTTGAGGATGGCGGACACGCTGGTGTCGCCGGTCCCGCTCGCCATCTCGCCCCAGCGGCTGAGCACGATGGTCAGCGGCAGGATGATGAAGCTGGTGATGAGGTTGCCGATCAGCACCGCCAGGAAGCCCGACGGCCCGCACACCACCAGCAGGATCGGCGCGCCGAAATAGGCCATGTCGGGGAAGGTGCAGACCAGGGCCTGGATGGCGGAGGTCTTCAGGTCGTGACGGAAGGCCAAGAGGCTGACCGCCAGGGCGATGGCATAGGTGCCGACGAAGCCGAACAGCATGCACAGGATGAAGGGCAGGTTCTGGAGCTTTTCCGGCGGCGTGTTGAGCGCGCCCAGGAACAGCGAGAAGGGCAGGGCGAAGCGCATCACCAGCGCGGCGAAGACATTGACGTCCTCGCGCTTGAAATAGCCCTTCCAGCCGCCGAGCCAGCCGAGGAACATCAGGAAAACCACGGGGACGAGCGCCCCGGACATGACTGTGAACATGACCCAACTCCTGAACCTTGCCGGCGGCTCGACCGGCGACACGGCTCTCCTTCAGCAACGTCCGTGCCAGCGGGGTATGCGAGTTATCATTTTGAAATTAAACGATAAAATTCTCTTCAATCGAAGCCGTCGCCGGTTTGCCGAATAATGGCCGCCGGCGGCGTCCGGAAATCCGAACGCGGTCGCGGCCCGGCCGCGTTCGGCCCGCCGGACGGCCGGCCCGGCCAGGGACGGAAATCCGTCGATGCGCGCCGGGGCGGGGGCTGGGGAAACGTTGTGGCGCGGCCTTTTGCACGTCGGCGGCGGGCTGGCACGCGGCTTGCTGATCCTGATCCGTCGTTTGCGGCTGGAGCGCCCCTTCCCGGGCCGCCGGCTCCGGTCCCGCGGCCGATCCGTCGCCTGATGCCTCGGAGCCGCCGCGCGTTTTCGCGAAGGAAGACCAGAGTGAGCGAGACAGTCCATCTGACCATCGATGGCCGCGAGATCGCGGCCGACCCGACGGTCTCCATCCTCCAGGCCTATGCCCAAAGCGGCGCCGAACTGACGGCGAACGTGGGCTGCATGGGCCAGGGCGTGTGCGGCTCCTGCCGCTGCATGGTGCGCAAGGACGGCGAACGGCAGGTCTCGACCCTGCTCGCCTGCGAGACCCGCGTGGAACCCGGCATGCAGGTCAGCTTCATCGACTATTTCCTGCCGGCGCACGTGCACCATTATGATCTCAAGGACCTTCATGACAGCTGGGGGATGCTCGACCAGATCCGCGCCGTCTTCCCCGAGGCCGAGCATTGCCGCCATTGCAGCGGCTGCGATCGGGCCTGCCCTAAGGGGCTTCCGGTGCAGAGCGGCGTGGCCTTCTCGGTCGCCGGCGACATCGCCGCCGCCGCCGCCGTCTTCGACCAGTGCGTCATGTGCAATCTGTGCACGCTGGCCTGCCCCGAGAATATCCGCCCCAATCACCTCGGCCTGTTCGTGCGGCGCTCCGTGGCGGCCCTCACGCTCCGCCCGATCGACCTCATGCGCCGCCTGCGCGAGGTCGCCAGCGGCGAGATGAGCGTCAACGTCACCCTGCCCAGGGTGGAGACCGCGACCGCCGCCCCCCGCCTCGCCGCGCCGGCCCAGGACAGGTGACACCATGACCTCGATGATTTCCCATGCGCAGGCGCTCCAGGCGCTGCGTCCCGGCGCGGACGCGCCGATGCGGGCCGACGGGCTCGCGGTCAACGACCTGCTGGAGCGCTTCCACCCGGACTACGGCGCCAAGGCCCGCGTGTCGCTGCGGATCGGCGCCAATGCCGGCGCGCCCTGCCATCCGGCGCTGGCCGGGCTGCTGGAAAGCAACGCGCTGATCGACGATCTCGATCTCGCCGGCGCCGAGCCGCTCGCCACCGACGTGCTGGTGATCGGCGGCGGCGGCGCGGGCGCGGCGGCGGCGGTCACGGCGGCGATGCGCGGCGCGCGCGTCATCATCGCCACCAAGCTGCGCATCGGCGACAGCAACACGGTGATGGCCGAGGGCGGCATCCAGGCCGCCGTCGGCGCCGACGACAGCCTGCAACGGCATTATGAGGACACTCTGCGCGGCGGCCACAACGAGGGCGACCGCGCCCTCATCGCCCAGATGGTGTCCGACGCGCCGGAGGTGATCCGCTGGCTGATCGACCTCGGCATGGCCTTCGACCTCGCCGAGGACAAGGCGCTCGGCTCCACCCTGCTGCGCAAGAAGGCGGGCGGCACCACCGCGTCGCGCATCCTGTGCCACCGCGACTTCACCGGCCTGGAGATGATGCGCGTGCTGCGCGAGGCGGTGGAATTGCAGCGCGGCATCGAGCAGCTCAACCGCTGCCCGGCGGTGGAACTGCTGTCCCATGACGACGGCAGCTGCGCCGGGGCGATCCTGTACGATCTGGAGCGGCGCAGCTTCGTGCTGGTGCGCGCCAGGGCGGTGGTCCTCGCCACCGGCGGCAGCGGCCGCCTGCACCTGCAGGGCTTTCCCACCTCCAACCATTACGGCGCCACCGCCGACGGGCTGGTGCTGGCCTATCGGCTGGGCGCGCGCATGTGCGACCTGGATTCCTTCCAGTATCACCCCACCGGCGTCGCCCATCCCCGGCACCTGGCGGGCGGGCTGATCTCCGAATCCGCCCGCTCCGCGGGTGCGCACTTGCTCAACGGTCTCGGCGAGCGCTTTGTCGACGAGCTGAAGCCGCGCGACGTGGTGGCCGCCGCCATCCTCCGCGAATGCGCGGAGGGGCGCGGCATCGCGCGCGACGGGCAGACCGGGGTGTTCCTCGACGCGCGCGCCCTGGTGGCGGCGGACCCGGACATCCTGGAGACCCGCCTCGTCTCGCTCGGCCATCTCGCCGCCAAGTGCGGCCTCGATCCGCGCCAAGAGCCGTTCCTGGTCTATCCCACGCTGCACTACCAGAACGGCGGGGTGATGATCGACGGCGACGGCGCCACCTCGGTGCCGGGCCTGCTCTGCGCCGGCGAGGTCTCCGGCGGCATCCATGGCCGCAACCGCCTGATGGGCAATGCGCTGCTGGACATCATCAGCTTCGGCCGGCGGGCCGGCACGCGGGCGGCCGAGAGCCTCGGCCAGCGCCAGGCCGGGCGCGGCGGCATCAACCATGTCCACCGCTGGCGGCGGGCGCTGGCGCAGGCCGAGCTTCCCGCTGACGTGCGCGCGCCGCTGCTCTATCCCAGCTACGGCAATTTCCACCTGCGCCGGACGGCGGCGGCATGAGCCTGCTGACCCGCGCGCTCCGCTGGCGGCCGCTGAAGGTCGACCAGCCGCACCGGGCGGGACCGCCGGTCCTGCGCCGGTTGCCCTTGCCGCATCCCACCCTCAAGGGCGCGGCGCGCCGGCCACCGGCCGGGGCGCCCATTGCCGATGAGGCCCACAGAAGGGGAGAGACATGAACACGCTCAACCAGGTTCTGCTGAACCCCGCCTTCCAGCTGGGGGCGGACCTCGACGGCTGGCGCGCGGCCGGCGGCGGGCAGGGGCTCGACGCGGCCCTCGCCGACCCCGGCGCCATCATCGCCACACTGGAGGCCGCCGACCTGCGCGGCATGGGCGGGGCGGGCTTTCCCACCCACCGCAAGTGGGCGGCCGCCGCGGCCGCGCCGGCGCCGGACGGCGACAAGTATGTGGTCTGCAACGGCAATGAGGACGAGCCGGGCACCTTCAAGGATCGCCACCTGCTGCGCTGGACGCCGCACCAGGTGATCGAGGGCGCGCTGATCGCGGCGGTGGCGATCCGCGCCAACCGCGTCGTGCTCTACATCAATCCCCACCAGGCGGAGGGCCGTGCGCAGATGCGCCGCGCCGCCCAGCAATGGGCCGGCACGGAAGCCGTGCGCCGGATCGAGCGCCTGATCGGCAAGCCGCTGGAGATCGCCGTGGTGGCGACCTCCGGGCGCTATATCGGCGGCGAGGAGACGGCGGTCATCTCCAGCCTGGAGGGCGGCTTCCCGTTTCCCCGCCGCAAGCCGCCGTTCCCGGCGGAGAGCGGCTGCCACGGCGCGCCGACGCTGATCAACAACACCGAGACCCTGGCCAACGTGCCGCATATCCTGCACCACGGCGCGGCGTGGTATCGCGGCCTCGGCGTCGGCGACGCGGCGGGCACCAAGCTCTATTCGCTCTCCGGCGACGTGCTGCTGCCCGGCCTCTACGAACTGCCCATGGGCACGTCGCTGCATGACCTGATCTTCGTCCATGGCGGCGGGATGCTGGAGGGCAAGGCGTTCAAGGGCGTGTTCACCGGCGGCCCGTCCAACACCCTGCTGACGGCGCGCGATCTGGACGTGGCGCTGGACTTCGATTCCGTGCGGCTGCGCCGCTCGCGCCTCGGCACAGGGGCGATGATCGTCATCTCCGAGGGCACCAGCATCGTGCGCAAGGTGGCGGAATATATCGAGTTCTTCGCCAACGGCTCATGCGGGCAGTGCCCCTCGTGCAAGGCCGGCACCTTCCAGATGGCCCGGCTGCTGGACCGCGTGGACAGCGGCCGCGCCGGCCCCGGCGACATCGCCGCGCTGCGCAACCTCTGTCGCATCCTGCCCGGCAGCGGCCGGTGCGGGCTGATCGACGGCGCGGTGACCGTGGTGGAGAGCTCGCTGCACACCTTCCCGGCCGAATATGGCGTCGCGGAGCCGGCGCCCGCCGAAACCGCCTGACATCCCGCCCTTCGCCGGACCCATCGCAGCGGAGCCTCCCCGGAGGCTCCGCTTTTTTGTGTCCGCACGGCGGGAGGGGAGGTGGCCGCCCGCACGCACCTCTTCAAGCGCGAAGGGCTGCGCCCCGGGGAGAGGCGCAGCCCTTCAGGGCGGATCGGGGGCCCGATGACCGGCACGGCATCGCTGCGCGGGGATCCGCGCAAGGCCCGCATGCGACCCGCCCGTGGCGCGGGACCGGCCGCGCGGCCGGTGGCCGGCGGTGCGGCGGCCCTGTCCGCATGGACGGAGAGGGCAGGGGAGGGGCGGTGGGGCGCTTCGGCCGCGGGCCGCGGGCGCTCCGGCCGGAACGCGCTCCGGCCCGGTGGCGGAAGGTCGTCACCGGGCCGGGACGTCGTGTCATGCGTCGCGGGTGGAAGGCTTCGGCGGAGCGGCGGGAGCGCTGAGCGATCCCGCCGCTCCGTCCCCGGCTCCGGGGCGGCGGCCCGCCAGGGGGAAGGGCCGCGCTCCGGGGAGGCCGGGGCGCAGCCCTTTGGCGGGGGCAGGTGGGGAGGTGTGCCGCCGCCCCGGGGCCGGTGTCAGAAGACGTTGACCAGCACGATGGTCAGCACCGCCATGACCAGGCGGGAGACCGCGTAGCCGATGGTGTAGCCGAGTGCCGGCACCTTGCTGCGGCCGGCATCCTGCAAGGCCCCGAGCGCCGCCGTGGTGGACCGCGCGCCGGCGCAGGCGCCGAGCATGATCGCCGGGTTGAACTTGAACACGTAGTGGCCGAGGAACAGGCCGACGAACAGCGGCACCATGGTCACCACCGTGCCGGCGAGGAACAGGGTGAGGCCGTAGGTCTGGAGGCCGGACACGAAGCCCGGGGCGGCGTTGAGGCCGATCACCGCGATGAAGCCGTTGAGGCCCACGTTGGTGAACACCCACAGCGCCGGGCCGGGGATGCGGCCGAAGGTGCGCTTGGTGGAGCGCAGGTAGCCGCAGAAGATGCCGGCGACGATGGCGCCGACCGAGGTGCCGAAGCTCAGCGGGATGCCGGCCACGTGCACGGTGATGGCCCCGAGCAGGCTGCCGATCACGATGCCGAAGCCCATGAACGCCATGTCGGAGTTTTCCAGCGGCCGGTCCGCGTAGCCCAGCTCCTTGGCGATCTTCGCCACGTCCTGCTTGGCGCCGAGGATGGTCAGCACGTCGCCGCGCTGGATGGTGATCTCGCTGTTGAGCGGCATCACCAGGTCCGAGCGGACGAACTGGGTGAGGAACACGCCGCGCCCGGGCTTGCCGAACAGGGTCTTGAGGATCTCGCCCAGGGTCTTGTTCACATAGGCGCGGTTGGTCACCACGAGGTCGAGCAGCTCGGTGGAGAAGTCCAGCAGCGGCACGTCCTTGATCTCGACGCCGAAGCGGTCCTGATAGGTCAGCAGCGCGCTGAGCCCGCCGGAGAAGGCGACGATCTCGTTCTCATGGATCACCGTGGCGTCGTTGCAATCGATGATCTCGCTGCCGCAGCGCACGCGGCGGACGAAGATCTCGTGGTTGAACAGCCGCTCGATATCCTTGACCGTCTTGCCGAACAGCTCCGGATTGGTGACGCGGAACGCGCGGGCCGAGAACTCGCGATAGGCGGTGGGGCCGGTGCTGAGGCCGTTGCCATGGGCCTTCTCATAGGCTTCGCACTCTTCGGCGAGGTCGAACTTCAGCATCTTGGGGGCGAGGGTCGCGAGGATCCAGGCCGAGCCAGCCGTGCCGAACGGATAGGTCACCGCATAGGCCACCGGCATCAGCGACAGCGCCATCTTGAGCTGCTGCGGGTCGAGGCCCGACTGCGAGATCAGGTCGGTGGCGACGCCGAGCACGGTGGAGTTGGTGTAGCCGCCCGAGAGCAGGCCGGCGGTGAGCGCCGCGTCATAGCCCAGCAGCTTGCCGAGGACGATGGCGGTGATGAGGCCGGAGATGCACACCAGGATGGCGAACACCACTTGCGGCAGGCCATCGCTGCGCAGGGCGCGGACGAACTGCGGGCCGACCGCGTAACCCACGGCGAACAGGAACATCGCGAAGAAGGTCGATTGCAGCACGGCCGGCAGCGAGATGTGGACCTGGCCGATCAGCAGCCCGGCGAGCAGCGTGCTCGTGACGGTGCCGAGGCTGAAATTTCCAAGCTTGAGATTGCCGATCCAGAACCCGACCGCGATCGTGAGATAGATCGCGATCTCCGGGTACTTCTGGATGGTTGCGACGACGGAGTGCATGACACGTCTCCAGTGAACATCGGCAGCCGGGCCGGCACGAGCCGGCCCGGCCGCTTCAGGACTTGCGAACCCTCAGCGGGTTCCGGGGGTGTGAGGGAAAGCGTTCAGTACTGGGGCTTGTAGAGCTGCCCCTCGATCCAGGCGCGGATGTCGCGGGGACGCTCCACCTGGGCGAGACCGGCATCGAACATGTATTCGGCGATGCGGGTCGCGGTGGTGACTTCCGTCTCCAGGATCTGGTCCTGGCTGGGATAGAGCATGCCCTTGGCGCAGAGCGCGGGGCCGACCTGGTCCGCCGTGGCGTGGGCCGCCACGATGAAGCATTCGTCGGTCAGGCGCTTGGGACGCGCCACGTAGGTGGCAAGGCCGATCGCCGGGTAGATGTAGAAGTTGTTGGCCTGGCCCGGACGATAGGTCTTGCCCTCGAACTCCACGTCGTCGAACTGGACGCCGGCGGCGAACAGGGCCTTGCCCTTGGACCAGGTGTAGGCCTGCTCCGCGGTGCATTCCGCCTTGGTCGTCGGGTTGGACAGGGCGAAGATGACCGGCCGCTCATTGAGGCGGCTCATGGCCTCGATGACCTGCTGGTTGAACGCGCCCGGCTTGGTGCTCACGCCGATCAGGACGGTCGGCTTGAAGTCGTTGACGACCTTGAGGAAGTCCTTCGTGGCCCCGGCCTTGTGGGCATAGACCTTCTGGGCGTCCGTGAGGTCGGTGCGCGAGGATTCGATCAGGCCGTTGACGTCGAACAGCGAGACGCGGGCGCGGGCTTCGGCCTCGGTCAGGCCCTTGGTCACCATCTCGGCGACGATGAGCTTGGAGATGCCGATGCCGGCCGAGCCGGCGCCGAGGAACAGCACGCGCTGGTCGGTGAGCTTGCCGCCGGTGATGTTCATGGCGGCGGCGATGCCGGCGAGCGCCACGCTGGCGGTGCCCTGGATGTCGTCGTTATAGGTGAGGATGCGGTCCTTGTAGCGGTCGAGCATGCGGATCGCGTCCGTGCCCTTCCAGTCCTCGAAATGCACGCAGCAGTTCGGGAACACGTCCTGCACCGCGGTGATGAATTCCTCGGTCAGTTCGTCCAGCTCGGCCTCGGCCAGCGGGGGCTCGCGGGTGCCGAGGTAGAACGGGTCGGCGCGCAGGCTCTCGTTGGTGGTGCCGATGTCGAACAGCACCGGCAGCAGGCAGTCGGGCGGCACGGCGGCGCAGGCCGTATAGAGCTGGAGCTTGCCGATCGGGATGCCCATGCCGTTGGCGCCGATGTCGCCCAGGCCGAGGATGCGGCCGCCGGTGGACACGCAGATGAAGCGCACGTCCTTCTGCGGCCAGTTGCGCAGCACTTCGGCGATCCGGCCCTTCATGTGCCGGGTGATGTACATGCCGCGGGCGCGGCGATACATGTTGCCGAAGGTCAGGCAGGCATCCGCGACGGTGGGATCATACAAGATCGGGATGAAGCGCTTCGGGTCGGACATGATCGTCTTGTAGAAGACGGTCTCGTTCCGGTCCTCGAGGCCGATGAGATAGATGTAGCGCTCGAGGTCGTCCATCTTGCCGTCCAGATGAGCGAGCACGCGCTCAACCTGACGGTCCAGGGATTCCACGGCGTGGGGCAGCAGCCCTTCGAGGCCCAGCGCCTTGCGCTCGTCGCGGCTGAAGGCGGTGCCCTTGTTGTGGTTCGGTTCGTGCAGCAGGTCCATGCCGACGGAAGCCGGGTGGAAGGGCGCCTTGGTGCTTTCGACGTGCTTGAGCTGAGAAGCCATTTTCATCTCCGCCATACTCTGTGCGTTGTGGAGGGGCAGCGCTGGCCGAGGATCGATCCAGGCTGGCCTCGCAGACAGATTGGCAAGCGGCGTGCCAAGCTCGGAAAATCCGATAATTAGTTGATAATAAATGATAATTTTTACAGCGCCGGGGATATGGGGCGGCGGATCCTCCGGCTTTCCGTCGATTGCCCGGGATGGGTGATCGGGAAACCGAACGGGCGCCCGTTGGGCCCCTCCGCCGGGCCCTTGGCGGCGTCCGCCGGGCCGGCGGGAGGGGGCGTGCGGGCGGCTTCGCGGCAGGTTTCGGCGGCCGGCGCGGGGGCGCGGGCGGCACATGATGCCGCACCCCGAATACGGCACCGCGATCGCTGCATGGCGCGGTCGTGTGGCCAGCCGGGGGCATGAGAAGCGGGGGATGGGGCAGGGGATGCGGGGCCGCGATCCGGCGGCGCGGGACGGCGTTGCCGCGGGACGCGCCGGGGCGGTGCCCCGGCGGTCAGGTCCGTAAGGTCAGGTCGATCGGGTCAGGTTCGCGCGCTCAGCGGCGCGACAGCGCGTCCAGGTCGACGATGCCGCGGTCGATTTGCGCGACGGAGGTGACGCCGGTCAGCGTCATGGCGACGCGCATCTCCTTGGCGAAGATGTCGAGCAAATTCTCCACCCCGGCCCGGCCCTCGGCGGCGAGGGCGAAGACGGCGGCGCGGCCGAGCAGCACGCCCTTGGCGCCCAGCGCCAGCATGCGCACCACGTCGAGCCCCGAGCGCACGCCGGAATCCACCAGCACGGTCATGTCGTTGCCCACCGCGTCGGCGATGCCGGGCAGCGCTCGCGTGGTGGAGGACACGCCGTCGAGCTGGCGCCCGCCGTGGTTGGAGACCACGATGCCGTCGGCGCCGAAGCGCACCGCGTCGCGCGCGTCATCGGGGTCCAGGATGCCCTTGATGACCATGGGCCCCTTCCAGAACTCGCGGATCCACTCCAAGTCCTTCCAGCTGATGGACGGATCGAAATTGTTGCCCAGCCAGCCGACGTAATCCTCAAGCCCGGTGGCCTTGCCGAGATAGGCCGAGACGTTGCCGAGATCATGCGGGCGGCCCATCACCCCGACGTCCAGCGCCCAGGCGGGATGGGTCGCGGCCTGCCAGATGCGGCGCTGGGCGGCATAGGGGCCGGACATGCCGGAATGGGCATCGCGATAGCGCGAGCCGGGCACCGGCATGTCCACGGTGAACACCAGGGTCTTGCAGCCGGTGGCCTGGGCGCGCTCCAGCACGTTGCGCATGAAGCCGCGGTCCTTCAGCACATAGAGCTGGAACCAGAGCGGACGCGGGCAGGCGGGGGCCACTTCCTCCAGGGCGCAGACCGAGACGGTGGACAGGCAGAAGGGTACGCCCTTGGCGGCCGCGCCGCGCGCCGCCTGCACCTCGCCGCGCCGGGCATACATGCCGGTGAGCCCCACCGGGCTCAGCACCACGGGCATGGCCATCTTCTCGCCGAACAGCTGCGTCTCCAGGCTCAGCTCGGCGACGTTGCGCAGCACCCGCTGCTTGAGGGCGACGGCGGAGAGGTCGGAGACGTTGGCCCGCATGGTCTGCTCGGCATTGGCGCCGCCGTCGATATAATCGAACAGGAAGCGCGGCAGCTTGCGCCGGGCGGCCTCGCGATAGTCGGAGGCGGACGAAACGATCATGGGACTCTCCGGGGGCGACCCGTGCGGTCGCGCTGGCAGGTTCGGGTGGGTGAGACCGTGCGGCGTGCATCTACAAGGAGCCGGCGCCTGAAGGCGAGCGAAATCCAGCCGGGCCAAGCCGACCGTTCCGCGCCGCCCGCCGGCGGGGCGCCGTTGGGGAAGCGTGCGGGGCCATCTTCCATGTCCCTGCCGGATTAGCCCATCCGCCGCCCGCTGGCATCAAGGGGAATTGACGCATGGCAGCGATGCACGGGGACGGCGCACGGGGACGACCCATGGGGCACCCCCTGGCGGCGCCCCTTGGAGGCGCCCCTTGGCGGCGCGGTTTCGCCGCCTTAACAGCCCGCTACTACCCGGCTTGTGACCCCGCCATCCTATAATCCGGCCATGAGTGGAGCGGGAGGAGCGATGCGACAGGCACGGGCGCTGCTTGCGGGTGGCGTTTGGTTTCTTCTGGCGGCGGGGCCGGCTCTGGCGCAGATGGCGCTGCCGGCCGCCAAGGCGCCCTCGGGCGAGGATCTGTTCAAGCGCCAGTGCGCCACCTGCCACGGCACCAGCGCGGCGGACCCGCCGCGGCAGGGGCCGACGCTGGCCGGCATCTTCGGCCGCAAGGTGGGCGCGGCGGACGGTTTCCGCTATTCGGCGGGCTTCGCCGCGGCGGACTGGGCCTGGGACGAGGCGCACCTCGACCCCTGGCTCGCCAATCCGCAGGCGGTGATCCCCGGCGCGGCGATGCCCTATCGCCAGTCCAACCCGGCGGTTCGCGCCGCCCTTATCGGTTATCTCAAGGAGCTTCAGTAATGGCCAAGCCCGTCCATGTCATGCTGCGCGTTCTCGACGAGGCGCGCGCACGGGCCTTCTACGAGACCGCCTTCGGCCTGACGCTGGCCGACAGGTTCGACTTCGGCAGCTTCGCGCTTCTCTACCTGCGCGGCGAGGAGAGCCCGTTCGAGGTTGAGCTGACCGTCAATTACGAGCGCACCGAGCCTTATGTGCTGGGCGATGGCTATGGCCATGTGGCGGTGACGGTGGCCTCGGTGGAGGCCGAGCATGCGCGGCTGGAAGCGGCGGGCCTCGCACCCGGCCCGATCCGCGATTTCCAGCATGAGGGCCGCACGCTGGCGCGCTTCTTCTTCATCTCCGACCCGGACGGCTACCGCACCGAGGTGATCGAGCGCGGCGGCCGCTACGTCTGATTTCGGATCCGAACACGCGACCCGGGCAAAAGATCCGGGCGCACAAAACGCCAAGCACAAGAATCCGCCAAGGGAGGCGCACCATGAGAGAAGTCGATCCCCGCAGCCGCTACAGCCGCCGCTTCGTGCTGAAGGCGGCGGCCGTCTCCGTGCCCGTCGCCGCCGTCGCCGGCACGGCGATCAGCGAAGCCTGGGCGGAGGGCGGCGCGTTGCAGCCCGCCACCCTGAAGACCCTGGTGAAGGCGGCGCGGGACATCTATCCGCACGACTTCCTTGCCGACACCTATTACATCGCCGCCGTCACGCCCTGGAACGAGAAGGCGGCTGCCGACCCCGCCGTCAAGGCGCTGCTGGAGGACGGGGTGAAGCGGCTCGACGCGGCGGCGCAGGCGGCCCACGGCAAGCCCTATGCGCAGGTGGCCTGGGAGGCGGACCGCGTGGTCCTGCTGCGCGGCATCGAGGACACGCCGTTCTTCCGCAAGCTGCGCGGCGACCTCGTGGTGGCGCTCTACAACCAGAAGGAGCTGTGGCCGAAGTTCGGCTACGAGGGCGCCTCCGCGGAGAAGGGCGGCTACATCCACCGCGGCTTCGACGACATCGACTGGCTCCCCAAGGCGTAAGCCGGGACGACGCATAGAGCGCGATCCGGGCAGATCGCATCGATCTGCCCGGTGAGGCGCCCACCAGTTCCAGGAAGGAGAACGCGCGATCCGGTCCGCTTGCGATGCAAGCCGACCGGCGCGCGCTCCAAGCGCACAAGAAGAACGCGACAGCCGGGAGGCACCCAATGGCACAATTCGATCAGAACGACGACGGGGTCGTCGTCATCATCGGTTCCGGCGCGGGCGGCGGCACGCTCGGCAACGAGCTTGCCCAGAAGGGCGTGAAGGTGGTGATCCTGGAGGCCGGGCCGCGCAACGAGATCCAGGATTTCGTCAATGACGAATGGGAGAGCTTCGCCCAGCTCGCCTGGACCGACATGCGCGTCGCCTCCGGCTCCTGGCGGGTGGCGAAGGATTTCCCCAATTTGCCGGCCTGGATCGTCAAGTCGGTGGGCGGCTCCACCGTGCATTGGGCGGGCGCCTCGCTCCGCTTTGATGAGCACGAGTTCAAGGTCGCCTCCGCCTATGGCGGCATCAAGGGCGCGAACCTGCTCGACTGGCCGATCACCAAGGCCGACCTCGATCCCTGGTACGCCAAGGCCGAGGACAAGATGGGGGTGACGCGCACCAACGGCATCCCCGGCCTGCCGGGCAATAACAACGAGAAGGTGATGGAAGCTGGCGCCCGCAAGCTCGGCTATAAGGACTTCTCCACCGGGCGCATGGCCATCAACAGCCAGCCGCGCGACGACCGCGGCTCCTGCCAACAGATCGGCTTCTGCTTCCAGGGCTGCAAGTCGGGCGCCAAATGGTCGACGCTCTACACCGAGATCCCCAAGGGCGAGGCCACCGGCAACCTGGAGGTGCGCCCCAACAGCCACGTGGCGCGGATCGAGCACGACGCCGGCGGCAAGGTGACGGGCGTGGTCTATTTCGACGAGGCGGGGAAGACCCAGCGCCAGAAGGCGCGCGTGGTGGCGGTGGCGGGCAATTCCATCGAGAGCCCGCGCCTGCTGCTCAACAGCGCCTCGAACCTGTTCCCGGACGGCCTCGCCAATTCCTCAGGGCAGGTGGGCAAGAACTACATGCGCCACGTCACCGGCTCGGTCTATGCGGCCTTCGACAAGTCGGTCCACATGTATCGGGGCACCACCATGGCCGGCATCGTGCGCGACGAGGCGCGCAACGATCCCGCGCGCGGCTTCGTCGGCGGCTATGAGATGGAGACCATCTCGCTGGGGCTGCCGTTCATGGCCGCCTTCCTCAATCCCGGCGCCTGGGGCCGGCCCTTCACCGCGGCCATGGAGAATTACCCGCGCATGGCCGGTATGTGGCTGGTGGGCGAGGACATGCCGCAGGAAACCAACCGCATCACGCTCGACAAGGAGGGCAAGGACAAGTTCGGCCTGCCGGTGGCGAACGTGCATTATGACGACCATCCCAACGACGTCGCCATGCGCACCCACGCCTACAAGCAGGGCACCGCGCTCTACGAGGCGGTGGGGGCGATCCAGACCTATCCGACCACGCCCTATCCCAGCACGCACAATCTCGGCACCAACCGGATGAGCGAGAAGCCGCGCGACGGCGTGGTCAATGCGTTCGGCCAGGCGCACGACATCAAGAACCTGTTCGTCTCCGACGGCAGCCAGTTCACCACCAGCGCCGCCTGCAACCCGACGCTCACCATCGTCGCCTTGGCCATCCGCCAGGCCGACCATATCGCCGGACGCATGAGCCGCAGGGAGATCTGAACCGGGCAGGCGCGGCTCCGGGCCGCGCCGTTGCTCCCCGGCGGATGCTATTCGGCGGCGACCAGATGGCCCGTGGTGCTGGTCGCCGGCTCATTGACCTTGCGGGAGACATAGAGCAGGCAGGAGCAGCGCAGCAGCGAGGCGAGGTTCTGCACTTCGCCGTGGCAGAGCAGCACCTCGTCGTGCAGCGTGGTGATGAATTTCGCCACGCTGGTGCCCTCGCTGGCGGCGATGTCGTCCAGTATTCTCCAGAAGGTGTTCTCCAGCCGCACCGAGGTGATGTGGCCGCCGATGCGGATCGAGCGGGTGACCGACTCGTAGTTTTCCTGGGGTTGCTGCGCGAATATATGGCACATGGCGTCCTCCCGATATTCGGCTTTTTAGAGAGGCTAAAACAAACGCCCGCAGCGAACAACCGCGCCGCTTCCCGCGCCGCGTCGAGGGGGCGGGCTCGGCCTATGCCTTGAGCGCGGTGGAGAGCGCCTCGATGAACAGGCGAACCTTCGGCGGGACGAGCCGGCGGGTGGGATAGACCGCCCAGATCGCCAGGGGCTCGGGCTCCGCGTCGGCGAGCGTGATCGGCTCCAGCAGTCCGCGGGCGATCTCCTCGCGCACGTTCCAGGCGGAGAGGTCGGCGATGCCCAGCCCGCCGATGCAGGCCTGGTGGATCGCCTCGATGGAGCTGGCGGTATAGCGCCCGTCCGCCTTCACCCGCGCCTTGCGGCCTTCGGTCTCGAATATCCAGTGGCTGCGGGTCGGCGTGGTCAGGCACTGGTGGCGGCCGAGGTCGGCCAGGGTGCGCGGGCGGCCATGCCGTTCCAGATAGGCGGGGGAGGCCACCAGCAGGCATGGATTGTCGGCCAGCCGCCGGGCCACGAGAGTGCTGTCGGGCAGGGTGGCGATGCGGATGGCGAGGTCGATGCCTTCCGCCACCATGTCGATCACTGTGTCCACCACCATCAGGTCCACCCGCACCTGAGGGTTGGCGGCCATGAAGTCCAGCAGCACCGGATTGGCGATCTTGCGGCCGAAGGCGGCCGAGCAGCTCAGCCGCAGCAGGCCGGAGGCGCCGTGGGAGCTGGGGCGGACGCTGGCCAGAGCGGCGTCCTTCTCCTCCAGCAGCGCCTGGGCATGAGGCAGGAAGACCTGTCCGTCGTCGGTCAGGGCCAGCGCCCGCGTGGTGCGGTGGACCAGACGCACGCCCAGTTCCTGCTCCAGTCCGGCCAGCGCCCGGCTCGCGGCCATGGGCGCGATGCGCAGCCGCCGGGCTGCAGCCGCGAGGCTGCCGGCGGACGCGGTTTCCACGAGGACGGCAAGCGCCAGAAAATCCATTATATCAAGCTAAGATATAATCGCGTAACGCGGAAGGTCGCTGGATCAACACGCGATGTCGAATATGTTTGCTGCAACGCAAGAGGCCGGGCCGGGCAGGACCGCCCGCCGGCCTTCGGCATCGTCGCTTCGCGGGCATCGCGCGTGCCCAGGGACCTTTCTCATGACCATCGGAACCACAATGCAGAGCAGCGCGGCAGGCACCGGACGTGGCCAGCTCCTGATCTATGCCATGGCCGCCGCCGCCGGGATCGCGGTGGCCAACATCTATTACAACCAGCCCATGCTGGCGGTGATGGAGGCGGACATGCCCGGCCCGATCACCGCCATCGTGCCCACCGCCACCCAGCTCGGCTACGCGCTCGGCCTGTTCGTGCTGGTGCCGCTGGGGGATTTGGTGGAGCGTCGACGGCTCATCGTCGTCCAGTTCGGCCTGCTGGCCCTCGCCCTGATGCTGGCCGCCGTCGCGCCCTCGCCGCTGCTGGTGTTGGCGGCCTCGCTGGTGGTGGGCCTCACGGCCACCGTGGCGCAGCAGATCCTGCCTTATGCCGCCCATCTCTCGGCCCCCGAGCGGCGCGGCGCGACGGTGGGCACGGTGCTCGCCGGCATCCTCACCGGCATCCTGCTCAGCCGCACGCTGGCGGGCTTCGTCGCCACCCATTGGGGCTGGCGCGCCATGTTCTGGCTCAGCGTGCCCATGGCGCTCGCCGCCGGCGGCCTGATGGCGGCGGCGCTGCCGCGCAGCCGGCAGGACACCAGCCTGACCTATGGCCGGCTGATGGCCTCGATCCTGAAGCTGTGGGGTGAATTGCCCGAGCTGCGGCGGGCGACCGTGACGCAGAGCCTGCTGTTCGCGGCCTTCTCCAGCTTCTGGACCATCCTCGCCTTCCGCCTGCAGGAGCCGCGCTTCGGCCTCGGCGCGGATGTGGCGGGGCTGTTCGGCATCGTCGGCGCGGTCGGCATCCTCGCCGCGCCGCTGGCGGGCCGTTTCGCCGACCGGCACGGCCCGGCGCGGGTGGTGGTGTTCGGCGCGGCGGTGACGCTGGTGTCGTTCGCGATCTTCGGCCTGTGGACATCCATGGCCGGGCTGGTGGTGGGCGTCATCCTGATGGATTTCGGCATGCAGAGCGCGCTGGTCTCCAACCAGCACATCGTGTTCGCCCTGCGGCCGGAGGCCCGCTCGCGGCTCAACACGCTGTTCGTCGGCTCGCTGTTCCTCGGCGGCGCCCTGGGTTCGGCCGGCGCCACGCTGGCCTGGACCCTCGGCGGCTGGGGCGCGGTGGCCGGCTTCGGCACGGCGCTGACCGGCGCGGCGACCCTGCTGCAACTGCTCAAGGGGCGGCGCCGGGGCGGCTGACACGGTTGATCCGGCGGACCGCGCCTCCCGCAAGGCCTTGAAGCCGGTCCCGGCGTCTGCCGGAACCGGCCCGCATGGGGCGGCTCAGGCGGCCGGGGGCGTCGCCGGCGGGGTGGCGGCGCCGGCCAGGGCGTTGCGCAGGGCCTGCTCCTTGGTCTGGTCGAGCGAGGTCTTCAGCACCACGCCACCGAAGCCCTTGATGTCCTCCAGCACCTTGTCCGCGGTCATCGTCTTGATGAGCACGAACAGGGCGGCATTGCCGGGCGAGATGGAGGAGGCGACGTCCTTCATGAAGGCATCGTTGATGCCGAAGTCGGACAGCGCGCCGGCGATGGCGCCCGAAGCGGCGCCGATGGCCGCGCCGACCACGGGCATGAGGAAGATGGTGCCCACCAGCAAGCCCCAGAAGCTGCCGCCGAGCGCGCCCGCGCCGGTGGTGTTGACCATCTGGTTGAGCTTGATCTGACCGTCTTCGGTCTTCACGGCGATCACCGCATCCTCAAGGGCGATGACATATTCCTTCTGCAGCGCGAGAAGGTTCTGGCGGACCTCCTCGGCCTTCTGTTCGGACGGATAGACGATGACGACGAGATCGGACATGGGAGTCTCCAGCGTAAGCAGTGCGTGCCGGGAGCAGCACGCGCCAGAAGCAGTACGAGCCAAGTCTTGGCACGCCCGGCCGATGGCAGTGTGACATGAACCGGCGGAGGCAGGCAGCCCGCCGTCGCGCCTTCGCCGCGCGCGGGCGAGCCGCCGTATGCGCCCGTGACCCGGGGGCTGTCTGGTATCCGACCTCCCGATACCGCCGTCAAGGGGCGGCGAAGGCGCTTTCCACCCGCGTGCGGCCGCACTAGTCTACCGATTCTGGAACCCGGCAGGAAACTGGCCGGCGCGGGAGCGGGAGTGCGAGGCGTGTCGGACAAGAATGACAATGGGACCGCGCCGGACGGCGCCCCCCGGCAGTATGCCGATGGCCATCCGCTGGATGAGATCCATTACATCGAAGCCAAGATCATCCTGCATGGCGAGCGCTTCACCAGCGTGCAGAGCTTCTTCGACTTCGGCAAGATCATGCGCAAGGTGGCCAAGGAGTGCGGCGTCGATTTCGACACCACCGAGGCGGAAGGCCTGCGCCCGCAGATCCGCGAGGTGCTGTTCCTCGATACGAAGGACTTCAAGCTCTACAACAACGCCTTCATCCTGCGGCGCCGGATCAATTACGAGGACGGCTTCCCGGTCGGCGACCCGGAGATGGTGTTCAAGTTCCGTCATCCCGACCTTGAGACGGCGACCCTGCTCGACGTGCGGCCCAGCATCAACGGGCAGTACCGCATCAAGTTCAAGGAGGAGGTGCTGCCGCTCAAGGACCGCCTGGGCGGGCAGCGGGCGCTCTATTCGCACAATGTCGAGTTCAAGTACCATCCGACCAACCTGATGGAGGACCCGAGTTCGGCCAGCTATCTGTGCCGGATCTTCCCGGCCCTGGTTCCGGTGTTCGCGAACTCCAAGGAGCATGTGCAACTGGTCAACCGGACGGCGGTGGAGGAGGTGCTCCAGCAGCTGGGCACGCTCGATTTCGGCAAGGGCGTGCTGGCCGCGAGCAATGTCTCGGTATGGCGCACGCGCGGTGACCAGCATTCGCTGGTGGCGGAATTCTCCTACCAGATGCGCATGGAGCGCCGGGCGGATGTCAGCGCCAAGGCGATCCAGCGCAGCACCGAGTTCTTCAGCGCTCTCCAGCATGCCGCGCAGGACTGGGTGTCGCTCGGCACGACCAAGACCGGCGCGGTGTACCGGCTGAAGGGCAGCCCGCCCCAAAGCCATGAGTGACGTCTCCGCGCCAGCCTGCGAGCCCGAGGGCACCGCGAGCCTGCCGCCGCCGAGCGTGCTGGGCATCTTTCTGGTGTTCCTGTCCATCGGCGCCACCAGCTTCGGCGGCGGCGTGGTGGCCTATCTGCGCTCCAGCCTCGTCGGCCGGCAGCGCTGGGTGGATGACGAGACCTTCCTGGAGCTGCTGTCCATCTGCCAGTCGCTGCCAGGCCTCAATGCGTCCAACATGGCGATCCTCGTGGGCGATCGCCTGCGCGGCACGGCCGGGGCGGCGGCGGCGCTGGTCGGCATCTGCCTGCCCGGCGGGCTGATGATGGTGGTGGCGGCCATCGCCTATGGCGCCACCCATTCCCGCGGCAATGTGGTGGACGGCATGCTGCACGGCGTGTCCGCCGCGGCGGTGGGCATGGTGCTGGCGGTCTCCGTCCAGCTCGGCCTCAAGACGCTGACGCGCTATGCGGATCTGGTGTTCGTGGCGCTGACGATCATCGGCGTCGAGGTGCTGAAGCAGTCGGTGCTGGTGGTGCTGGCGGTGGTCGGCGCCATGGCGATCTTCTGGTACCGGCCCGGCGGCGCGCCCCACAAGGGCGACCTGTTCGCCGGCCTGCTGCCGGCCAAGGCGCCCCGCCCCCCGCAGGGGCCGCAGTCTTCCGACGACGGCAAGGGCGGCGGCCCGGGAGGAGCGGCATGAACCAGCTCCTGCCGCTGATCGCCGTCTTCTCCTATCTCTCCCTGCTCACCGTGGGCGGCGGCATGGCCGCCTTTCCGGAGCTGAAATACCTGACGGTGGACGTCCACCATTGGGTCACCTTCTCCCAACTCATCCATCTCTACAGCATCGGGCAGATGGCGCCCGGTCCGAACATGATGATGATCGCCGCCGTCGGCCAATGGGTGGCGGGGCCGCTGGGCGCGCTGGTGGTGACGCTGGCCTTCTTCCTGCCCACCGGGCTGCTCACCCTGCTGGTCGGCCGGCTCTGGGTGCGCCTTGCCGACTGGCCGTGGCGGGCCTCGATCCAGCGCGGCCTCGGCCCGGTGTCCATCGGCCTGCTGCTGGCGGGCGTCATCAGCATCGGCAAGGGGGCCATCACCGGCTGGGAGACCTTCGCGCTCAGCGCCGCCGTGTTCGGGGTGCTGATCGTCACGCGCACAAATCCGCTGCCGCTGATCGCCCTCGCCGCGGTGGTGGGCGCCTACGCCTTCCGCTGAAGCGCGGCGGCGCGGCCGACATTGCATTCAGCCTGAGCGGAACCATGGCGGCCGCTGCGGCGTTTCCCTCCGAATGGCTTGTGTGAGAATGGTCGGATGGCCAGTGCTGCTTACCGTCCGGAACCGTCGGACGCTCCTCGGACGGTCCTGGTTGCGGAAGACGATGCGTTTCTGCGTCTGATGATCGCCGATGCCCTGCGTGACGAGGGGCTGTGCGTCATCGAGGCGGCGAGCGCCGATGAGGCGTTCACCGTTCTGTCCGCCGGCATGGACGTGCACGCGGTGCTCACCGACGTGCGCATGCCGGGCAGCATGGACGGGGTGGAACTGACCCGCCGCGTCGGCGTGCATTGGCCGGGCCTGCCGGTCTTCGTCACCTCCGGCGACCTCGACCCCGCGGTCGCGCGGGAAATGCCCGTTTTCATCGCCAAGCCATACGATCTGAACGCCGTCGTGGTGCTGATCCTCGACCGGCTGAACAAGGAGGTGCCTTGATGCAGGAGCCCGCGCGCGACGAGTTGCCCGGCGTGATGGTGGTGGATGCGGATGTCCTGGTGCGGCACGTGCTGGCCGAATATCTGCGCACCTGCGGCTACCGGGTGATCGAGGCGGCGAGTTCCGACGAGGCGCAGAACTTCCTGGAGCATGGCGAGGTGGATGTGGACGTGGTGCTGGTCGACGCCCAGGCGCCCGGCCGCGTCGGCGGCTTCGGTTTCGCGCGCTGGGTGCGGGAGAAGCGCCCCGGCATCGATGTGGTGCTGGCCGGCGCTCCCGAACACGCGGCCGAGCAGGCGGCGGACCTGTGCGAGGAAGGGCCGCACCTTGCCCGTCCCTATGATCCGCAAAGCGTTGTCGATCGCATCAAGCGCCTGCGCGCCGCCCGGACGAGGGTGGACGAGCTCTGAGCGCAACGCCCGGTCAGCGGAAGGTGTAGCGCAGGCCGATGCGCGCCTGATGGGTCACCATGTCGTCCAGCGAGAAGGGCTGGCCGGTCGGCCCGCTGAAGCTGGGCGAGCCCATGGCGGCGTAGCGATAGCCGACATCCAGGGTCAGATGCTCGGTCAGCGTCCAGCCGATCCCGGCGGAGACGTTCCAGGCAAGGCCCACGTCCGTCTCGCCCCATCGCGAGGGCCCGAAATAGGGGCTGAACTTGAAATGGGCCATGCCGAAGCCGACGCCGGCGCCCACGTAGGGCGTCAGGTTGCCGAACGTGAACATGTCCCAGTACAGGTTGGCCATCATGGAGCCGGTGCTGAGATCCGCCGTGCCGGCGGGCCGGGTGGCGCTGATGGCCCCGGCATAATCCACCGTCAGGTCACCGCGCAGCCACGGCAGGAAGCGGTAGCCGACCCCGGCGCCGGCCAGCCGCGCCCGCTTGTCCTCCGTATTCCCGCGCACGATGCCGCTCGGCGTCGCGCGCACGCCCGAGGCGCCGAACGTCGTGCGCAGGTACCAGCCGGTGGCGCCATCCTCCGGCTCGTCCACGTCGGGAGCGTTGAGATTGAAGTCGCCGGCGCGGCCGAGCGCCGGCAGGTCGGGATCAGCCGCCCGGGCGCCGCCGCCAAGGGCCAGAAAAATGACAAGGGCGCACGCAAAACGCATCACTGAGGTCCGCAATCCCGTCGCGCGGCGCAACGCCGCAAACGAAGGCACAGTGCCACAGATCGCTTAACCGCGGATTAACCCTACCGGAGCGTGAACAGACCAGGCGGCGCGCTCAGGCGGCGACGCGGCGCAGGGCCTCGATCACGTCGTCCACCGCGCCTTCCACCAGGTCGAAATCGTCGCCTTCGCCCATCACCCGGATCACCGGCTCGGTGCCGGAGGGGCGGATCAGCAGGCGCCCGTGATTGGCGAGGCGCCGCTCGGCGTCGGCGATGGCCACCTGCACGGCGGCGTTCTCCAGCGGCTTGCCGGAGCTGTAGCGCACGTTCTTCAGCACCTGGGGCAGGGGATCGAAGCGGTGGCAGACCTCGGAGACCGGCTTCTCGCTGCGCGCCACCACCGCCAGCACTTGGAGCGCGGCCAGCAGGCCGTCGCCGGTGGTGGAATAATCCGACAGGATGATGTGGCCGGACTGCTCGCCGCCCACATTGAAGCCGTCCGCGCGCATGCGCTCCAGCACATAGCGATCGCCCACCGAGGTGCGCGCCAGGGTGAGGCCCTCGCTCTGGAGATAGCGCTCCAGGCCCAGGTTCGACATCACCGTGGCGACGATGCCGTCACGGGACAGGCGGCCGTCTTCCTTGAAGCTCTGGGCCACCACGGCCATGATCTGGTCGCCGTCCACCACGTGGCCCTTCTCGTCCACGATGATGACGCGGTCGGCGTCGCCGTCGAGCGCGATGCCGATGTCGGCGCGCACTTCCCGCACCTTGGCGGAGAGCGCGGCCGGCGAGGTGGAGCCCACATCGCGATTGATGTTGAGGCCGTCCGGCTCGACGCCGATGGCCACCACGTCCGCGCCCAACTCCCACAGCGCCTCGGGGGCGACGCGGTAGGCGGCGCCGTTGGCGCAGTCCACCACCACCCGCAGGCCCTCGAACGACTGGTCGCGGGGCAGGGTGCGCTTGGCATATTCGATATAGCGGGCCTGCACCCCCTCCAGCCGCTTGGCCCGGCCGATCTCGGCCGGGGGCGCCAGCTTCTTGGCCATGTCGTGGTCGATCAGCTCCTCGATCTCGTGCTCGATCTGGTCGGAGAGCTTGAAGCCGTCGGGGCCGAACAGCTTGATGCCGTTGTCGTCGAACGGATTGTGCGAGGCGGAGATCATCACGCCGAGGTCGGCGCGCATGGAGCGGGTGAGCATGCCCACCGCCGGCGTCGGCACCGGGCCGAGCAGCAGCACGTCCATGCCCACCGAGGTGAAGCCGGCGACCAGGGCATTCTCGATCATGTAGCCGGACAGGCGGGTGTCCTTGCCGATCACCACCCGGTGGCGGTGCTCGCCGCGGTGGAAGGCGTAGCCCGCGGCCATGCCGACGCGCAAGGCGAGGTCCGCGGTCAAGGTTGCATTTGCCCGACCCCGCACCCCGTCCGTCCCGAAATACTTGCGCGCCATGCGTCGAAACCCTTTGCCTTCAAGCTTCTGTTTCCTGCCTTTAGCACCGTGCGCGGGCCGGGGCAGTCACGTTTTGTGAGCGAGCTTAACCGAGTACGGCAGATCCGGCATCTCCGTCGGATTGCGCAAGCGGCGTTGCCGTTTGCCTGACACGGCGCGGAATGCTAACCGATGCCCTGATTTGCTGGAGTTGTTCGCCCGTGCCGTCTCCCACCCTCGACGTCCTCACCATCGGAAATGCCATTGTCGACGTCATCGCGCGCGCGGACGAGGATTTCCTCTCCGCCCAGGGCATGCCGAAGGGGTCGATGACCCTGATCGACGAGAACCGGGCGGAGACGCTCTACGGCGCCATGGGGCCGGGCACGGAGATTTCCGGCGGCTCGGCGGCCAACACGGCGGCTGGCGCCGCCGCCCTCGGCGCCCGCGCCGGCTTCATCGGCAAGGTGCGCGAGGATGGCCTCGGCAAGGCCTTCGCCCACGACATCCGCGCCGCCGGCGTCGCCTACGGCACGCCGGCCGCCGCCGACGGCCCCACCACCGCCCGCTGCCTGATCCTGGTGACGCCGGACGGCGAGCGCACCATGAATACCTATCTCGGCGCGGCGCAGAACCTCACCGTGGCGGATATCGACGCCGCGCAGGTGAAAAGCGCGGCCGTGACCTATCTGGAAGGCTATCTGTGGGACCCGCTGGCGGCCAAGGAGGCGTTCCTCGCCGCCGCCCGCATCGCCCATGAGGCCGGCCGCGAGGTGGCGCTGACCCTGTCGGACGCCTTCTGCGTCGATCGCTACCGCAGCGAATTCCTCGATCTCATGCGCACCGGCGTGGTGGATCTCGTGTTCTGCAACGAGGGCGAGCTGAAGTCGCTCTATGAGACCGCGGACGTGGATTCCGGCCTCATCCAGCTGCGCCGCGACGTCGGTTCCGCCGTGGTGACCCGCAGCGAGCGCGGCGCGCTGTTCGTCACCAAGGACGCGGTGGTCACCGCCCCCGCCCATCCGGTGGAGCGCGTGGTGGACACCACGGGCGCGGGCGACCTGTTCGCCGCCGGCTTCCTTGCCGGCCGCACCCGTGGCCTCGACCCGGCGACGTCGCTGCGCCTCGGCGCGCTGGCGGCCTCCGAGGTCATCTCCCACATGGGCGCCCGGCCGGAGCGCAACCTGCTCGACCTCGCCCGCGAGAGCGGCCTGCTCGCGTGAGCCTCGTACCGGCGCCCGAGGACGGCGCCGTCCGCGCGCTCAGGCACATCGATGCCGGGGCGCGGGCGCTGCTGGTGCTCGGCGGCGCCGGTACCGGCAAGACCACCTTCCTGCACGAGTTGCGCAAGACCCCGCGCGGGCGCCAGGTGTTCCTGGCCCCCACCGGGGTGGCGGCATTGCAGCTCGGCGGACAGACGCTGCATTCCTTCTTCGGCATTCCCCCGCGCATCCTCCACCCGGAGGACGTGAAGCCGCGCGCGCAGGTGCGCCGGCTCCTGAAGAAGCTCGACCGGCTGGTGATCGACGAGATCTCCATGGTCCGCGCCGACCTGCTCGACACCGTGGACCGGACGCTGCGCATCGCGCGGGACAGCAATGTCCCGTTCGGCGGCGTCCAGGTGGTGCTGGTGGGCGACTTTCTCCAGCTTCCGCCGGTCGTGCCCATGGCCGAGCAAGAGGTGCTGGAGCACATGAGCTATGAGGGGCCGTTCGCCTTTCACGCCAAGGTGCTAGCGGACCACCCGGTGGAGCGCGTGCCGTTCACCGTGGTCCATCGCCAGTCCGACCGCGATTTCATCGGCCATCTGGCCGCCATCCGGCGGGGCGAGCGCCTCCCGGAGGCCATCGGCGCCCTGAATGAGGCCTGCGTGCGGCCGCACCGCTCCGGCGTGCTGCCGGTGCTGCTCACCCCCACCAATGCCCGCGCGGACGCCTATAACCAGCGCGGCCTCGCGGCGCTGGCCGGCGGGGAGCGGGTGTTCGAGGGCGCGCTCAAGGGCGAGTTCGGCCTGGACGGCGACCGCCTGCCGGTGCCCGAGCGCCTGGTGCTGAAGGTGGGCGCGCGGGTGATGGCGCTGCGCAACGATCCGGCGCGGCGCTGGGTCAACGGCTCGGTGGGCACGGTGACCGGCATCGGCGCCCACAGCGCCTTGGTGCGGCTGGACGCCGGCGGCACGGTGGAGATCGAGGCCTTCACCTGGGAGCGCATCCGCTATGCGTTCGAGGAGAAGACCGGGCGCATCGAGGCGCAGGTGGTGGGCACCTTCAGCCAGCTTCCCCTGGTGCCGGCCTGGGCCATGACCATGCACAAGGCACAGGGGCTGACCCTGGAGGATGTGCGCATCGATTTCGACAACGGCGCCTTCGCGGCGGGACAGGCCTATGTGGCGCTGTCCCGCGCCCGCTCGCTGGCGGGCCTGTCGCTGGTGCGGGCGATCCGGCCCTCCGACATCCGCATCGACCGCCGCGTGGCGGCTTTCGTGCGCGACTTCGAGGCGGGCGCGCTCGCAGGATAATCGACCCGCGGCGCGCGTCAGTAGGGGTGGCGGTCCGTCTTGGCCATCCAGGCGCGATAGGCCTTCAGTCCTTCCTCGCGCTCGAAATTGGGCGTCACCGCGATGCGGCGCTGATCCCACGGCTTCTGGAAGTCCTCATATTGGAAGGCGTCGTCGAAGCCGATCTTGCTGGTGTCCTCCAGGCTCGCGGCAAAATAGACGTGGTCGATGCGGGACCAATAGATGGCGCTCATGCACATGGGGCAGGGCGCGCCGTTGATGTAGATTTCGCACCCCTTCAGCATCTTCGCCCGCTCGGCCACCGGATCAGGGGAGCCCGGCTCGCGCGGGATCATCTCCAGGATGGTGCCGGCGGAATAGTCGCTGCCCATCAGCGCCTTGGGATTGAGGCGTGCGGAGGCGTCGATGATGGCGGTGACTTCCGCATGGAACACCGGGCAGCCCGTAAGCAGGACGCGGTTCTGACCCCGGCCGATGATCTGGCCGTCCTTGACGATGACGGCGCCGAACGGCCCGCCCCATCCCTTCTCGACGGACTCCGTGGCAAGGCGGGTGGCCTCAGCCATGAAAGCCTTCTTCTGGGGCGTCGCCTCCACGGGCTTGGCTTCGCCGGCGGCTTCAGCGCGCGAGGCCAAGAAAAGCGTTCCGGCAACGGCGGCGCTCGCCTGGGCAATAAAGCTCCTGCGATCCGTGGCTGTCGGATCGTCGCAAACGAATTTCCGCATGTGATTTCGCCCCACTAAAACAGCGTAGGAAACGTATTTCCCCGTTTCAGTGGCTGCAATCGAAATAAAACTGCCGGAAGGGAAATGCCGATTATTTTCGGCTTATCATTAATCCCGCTGTTGCGCTGCGGGTGCCGGCTGCCCCTCATCCGGGGAGGCCACCTTCCCCGGCTCGAAACTCTCCAGCGTTGCGTCATAGCGCGGGTGCAGCGTGCCCATCAGCCGGTCCCACCAGGAGAAAGTGTGCCCGTAATTATACTTGAAATGGCCGTGGTGCTGGTCGTGGAACACGGTGGAGGCGAATGGGAAGGGCGCCCGCCCCGCGGGGGAGGCGAAATGCTCGAAGCCGGCATGGCCGAGCATGCCGCTGGCCTGATCGTAGAGCTTCTGGAGCACCAGCATCTGCCACGGGATCGGCAGGATGAAGGGCAGGATGAGGTAGAAGCTCTGGTTGAGGAAGCCTTCCATCAGCGTCTCGTGATGGTTGGTCCACACCGTGGGGGCGACGCTTTTATGGTGGAGCGCATGGAAGCGGTAGAACGGCTTCCAGTGCAGCAGGCGGTGGATCCAGTAGAACCACGCGTCGTAGAGCACCACCGAGACGGCGAGCATCAAGGGGCCGGACCACCAGGTGAGCGGCAAAGGCGAGATGGTCCAGCCTTGGGCCTGGGCGAACAGGCCGCCGGCAAAGCAGAAGGCGATAATGGCGATGGAGCCGGGCGCGTGGGCCAGTTCCTGCCATTTGCGTTTGTTGATGCGGTTCTTCTGGATGCGCCGCTCGGGATGGCGGGCATTCATCACCTCGAAGAACACGCCCACCACCAGCAGCACGACGAGGATGCCGGCCACCACGCAGCCGTAGAGGGCGAGGAAGTCCAGCAGCAGGCCGGTCCAGCCCGCCGCGGGGTCGGTGGGTGCCAAGATGCTCATGCGCGGGTCCCCTGGAGCCGTCCGCCATTCCCCGGCGCCACCGGCGTTGGCAGAGCGTCTCCCTTGATGTTCGCGGGCCGGACCAGATCAGCGCGGTGCAGGCGGATCGGGGCCGGCGCCTCAGGCTCCTCGCAGCCCTAACAGAGGCTGTCCTGGGCGGCAATGCGCCCCCGCGTCAGGGGGACCGGCTACTTTTTCTCCTGGCAGGTCATCACCGGCGGGGCGCCCTCGCCCTGGCGCAGGTCATAGAGGGCGGCGTCCGGCCCCTTGGTCCACCACACATAGGCCCCCGCCGCATAGCGCGCGCCGGATGCCGCCAGCACGTTGGCGAAGATGAGGGGTTTGCCGTCCACCGGCACGATGGCGAGGGCGCTGTCGCCGGCGGTGATGTAGGCGACGGTGAGCTGTGCGCCGGCTGGGCAAGTGTAGGACGCCTTCACCTGCTGCACCGGCGTGCCGTCCGGCAAGGCCAGGGTGAGGTCGGAGGCGGCCGCCGCGGTCGCGCTCAGGATCAGCAGGGCGGCGAGGGGGGTACGCATCGGAACGTCCTCCGAGACTGGCGGGGCGGGCAAGGTCCCTGCCCATGAGGCCAAGATAGCGGCATCAGGCAGAGCTGGCTTCACAGTTCCTACCAATTTGAGGTATGATTTTCCGCATTCGTGGCCAATGAGATTGCGCACCATGTCGGTAGCCTATCAATCCCTTGAGAGCGCGACATTTCTGGACCTGAACAGCTACGGGCTGGCGGATGCCTCGCTGTTCACGCAATTGGCGGCGACCCCCAGCACGGACCGGGCTGCCGTCGCCGCCATCCTCGCGACGGCCTTCTATGGCGGGGCGGGGCCGGTGAGCCTGACCGCGACGGACGCCGGCCCCTCGGCGCATATCACGGTCGCCCTGACCGTGGACCGTGCCTCCGACCCCACCAGCCTGCTCGCCAGCGACTGGGCGACGCGCCAGTCCCAGCTCGCCGACACATCGGCGGTCTGGGCCACCTATGGCTCCGATCCGGCCACTTATGCGGGCGTGACCGCGAGTGTTCAGCAGCTCACCAGCGCCGCCGTGCTGGGCGCCACGGAGGACGGCACCGGCTATATCTCCACCGCCGCGTCCCGCACCATCTGGCTGAGCCTGGACGCGACCCAGTTCGCCGCCCTGTTCAACACCTCGCTGCTACAGATCTCGTCGGGCGGGTCGGAGCTGATGTACGCCTGGGCGGGGAACCTGAGCCTGCCAAGCAGCATCGCCGGCGAGGTCTCGGGAATCTGGATCGACCAGTCGGCCTATCCGACGGATCCGGTCGCCCAATATAGCGGGGCCGTGACGCTGATCGCCGGGGCGCAGGGCGCGGGAAACGGCAACAGCGGCGGCACCACCGCCACCAATGGCGTGCTGCCCTCCGCCATTGCCGCCGCCTACAACTTTCCCCTGGCGGGATCGAGCGTCCCGACGGCGACCATCGGCCTCGTGGAGGCGGGGGTCAGCGCCACCCTGGAGCAATATCTCGACGCCTACCGCGTCGCGCAGGGCCTCGCGCCCTATCAGAGCGGCCAGTTCACCGTGCTGGCGGGATCGGCCCAGACCTCCAACGCCGATCCGAGCGAGACCACCCTCGATGTCTCCATCCTGGCGAGCGCGGCGCCCAACAGCGCCCAGGCGCTCTATATCTACAACGGGCATACGACGTTCAGCGCCTATCAGGCCGCCATCTTCAGCAACGTCAACAACACCGCGGTGCTGAGCTCGTCCTTCACCGACTATATGAGCCCGAGCCCGAACTCGCCGTTCGCCAGTGCCTATAACGACCTGTTCGTGGATGCGGCGCTCGGCAACCTCACCGTCACCCTGTCCTCCGGCGATGGCGGCTCGCAGAGCGAATATGCCACCGGCTCCCCGCTCACCCGCTTCAGCCATTCCGTGCCCACCGCCATCATCGTCGGCGGGACGTCGCTGTCGAGCCTCCAGACCGCCCAGGGCGATGTCACGCTGACGGACAGCACGCAGCTCTACCAGAACGCCATGGCGAACGATCCGGCGACGCTGTTCCAGCTCACCGCGTCCGGGCTCACGGCACTGCCGCAGAACCTCAGTACGGACACCTTCTCTATCTTCGTCGAGAGCGTGTGGAACACCTATGTGGTCGGGACCAGTTCGTCCGGCGCGATCAACATGAACCCCTCCTACCTCGCCAACAAGGCGGGCACCGGCGGGCTCAGCTCCAGCGGCGTGGTGCCGGACTATCAGAGCGCGTTCGACATCTCGCTCGACAGCCTGGGCACGGACCTCACCAGCCGCGGGGTGCCGGACGTCTCCATCCTCGCCGGCGGGAACACCAAATACGAGGTGCTCAACTCGGCCTATGCCGGGGCGGGGTCGGGCACGCCGCTGACGGTCGGCTCGGGCGGCACCAGCGCAGCCTCGCCGCTGTGGGCGGTGCTGACCGCGCAGATCGACACCATCTTCGCCGACCAGGGCCTGCCGAACCTCGGCTATTACAACGATCTGCTCTATATCGCCGCCGCCATCGCGCCGGGCGCGTTCAACGACGTGACCATCGGCAACAATACCTCGACCTTTTATTATTACGCCGCCGGCAGCGGCGCCAACGGGACCAACGCCAGCTACGTGGTGATGGCGGACGGCAGCCCGATCGTGCCCACCGGCCAGGGCTACAGCGCGGTCGCGGGCTACGACCTGGCCACCGGCCTTGGTTCGCCCAACGGCCTGCTGCTGGCGCGCGCGCTGACGGCGATCGCCCATACCCAGATGGACCAGGCCCGGCCGGATGTGGTGAATGCCCGCGACGAGGTGACGGCGCTGAGCGGCGCCAGCCAGTCCCTGCTGGTCCAGGCCACTGGCGCGCTGGGCGCCTATGCGCTGGATGTCGGCGGGCATGTCCATGCCGGCACCGGGGATGCCGCGGCCCTGGCCTGGACCAGCCGCCTCGCGGAGCAGGCGTTGCAGAGCGATTTCGACCCCGCCCTGGTGCGGCTCCTGGACGGCGCGAGTCAGGCGACGCCGGGCACCGTCCATGTGGCGGAGGGCGAGGCCATCACCAGTTCCGTGGCCGGGATCTCGCTCGGCCTCTATCAGGAGGCGCTGACCACGAGCTATGGCTTCGTGTCGTTCGGCGGGCAGAGCGAGGGGGTGACGCTGGCCCGGCCCGTGGCCGTCGCCGAGATGGCCGACGCGGCGGACGACGCCGCCATCGTGCGCCTGCGCCAGAACGGCGCCGACAGTACCAGCGTGATGTTCTACAAGGTGGATGATCTCTCAGGCACCATCTCCGGCGTCGCCCCCGGCGATCCGCTCTATGCCCAACTCGCCGCGCTGCGCGCCTATCAGGCCGATGGCGGCGGGACGCAGATCGAAAGTCCCGGCTACGGCAATTATGCGGAGGCTCATCTCACCGGCGTGCACCAGGGCGACATCATCGCCATGGCGCTCACCAACGGCGGCCACACCTATTGGGCGTTCGCTCAGGCGAACGAGCAGGTGGACGCCAACCCGGTGACGCATTTGTGGAGCTATGGCCTCAACACCTTCGGCTGGGAGGATGTCTATGGCGGCGGGGACCGCGACTATAACGACCTCCTCGTCCAACTCGATTTCACCAGCCTGTCCGGCCACGGCCTCATCGCCTGACGGCCCGTGCCGGCCGGGCCGGCGCGCACGAAAAAGGCCCCCGCGAGGGGGGCCTTTCTGCGCGGTATCGGCTCAGCGCTTCCAGCGGCCCTCATACTTGAATTCGGGCGCCGCCTTCAGCTGGTCCTTGGTGGCGTTCATCACCGCGGTCCACTTCTTGTCGGTCTCGTTATAGGCCACCTTCACCGCGGCCGGGCGGACGATCACATAATGCTCGCCCATGCCGAGGAAGCCGCCGACCGAGAGGATGTAGCCGGAGAGCTGGCCCTGGGAGAGGATCAGGTCCTTGATCTCGCCCACGCTCTCATTCTGGCCGTTCACCACCTTGAGGCCGATGAGATTGTAGCTCAGCACGTCGGTGGGCGCGGCCTTCACGAAGGTCTCGGTCGCGACGGTGCTCTGCGCCAGGGCCGGGACCACGGGCGCCACCAGCGCGGCAGTGGCGGCGAGGGCGATAAGGGTGCGTCGCATGTATTGGTACTCCTGAAGTGAAACGAATGCTCCAATAATGCGCGCGCTGGCGAAAAGTTCCGCATATTGACGTGAGAAAGCGGGTGGTTCGGCGGGTGTATAGTTGATAGGCGGCGTCGGGCCGAGCTGTGTCTTGGCGTTTGTTGCGGCGCTTCGGATTTTGTTTCCCATTTTCGTTGCGGGCGGAAAGTAAAATCTTGAATGCTGGTCAACGGGAGCGCCGCCGCATTCATCTCGCCGCCGCGGCGATAGCAATCATTGCCGGGGCGACCTGCGTCCCGTGAACCGGCGGCATCGCCGCCGTGGTGTCCATTAGCTCCACTCGGCCTGTTGGTTTCGCCGGCGTCATGAGAACGGCCCGCGGATGCACGCCAGCGCCTGGGTCGCGGGATCGGGCAGGCGGGGCGTGCTGCGGGCCCTCACATCTTGGTGGCGGCGGCCTTGTCGCGGTCCTTTATGCGGTCGGTGACGAGCTGGATCAGGTGGTCATCGCCGAAGGTCACGGACATCTGGGTGATCGAGTTGCTGAACTTCCGGGCCACCAGGGACGTGTCGCTGAAACGCCAGGCGGCTGCAACATTCTGGTAGGCGCTGCCGATATTGGTCCTGACCGTGCTGGTGCTGAGGATCAGCTTGTCGTAGCGCAGGCTCAGCAGCCGGACGGTGCGGTCGAACTCGGCTGACGGCAGGCGCAGCTCGATGCGGTAGAGTTTTTCGTGGCCCTGCTCCTCCACCAACAGGAAGACCGGCGGCGGGGCACCGAGATCGCCAAACTCCGGTCCCCAGACCTTATAATCTGCCTCGTCTTCGCCGCGGCGAAAATAGCCGCAGAAGCTCACGCCCGCCGATACGAGCTGCATCGAAAGGCTCGGCAGGCGCAGCGCCGCGGGCACGTCCCCGTCGCCGGAGCAGAACATCCGCACACCCCGTGCCTTCTCGCCATCGGGGATTGGAAGTTTGCGCAGTTCACTCTTGGAGATGCCCAGGGGGATGCCCCGATAGGTGATCGCCTCTCCAGCCTGTGCTGAAGTCGCCAGGAGCAGCGCTCCCGCCAAAAACCCGTATTTCATCGCCCCGACGCCCCACTTTGATCCCGCCACAATTTTAGGGCCCGGCAAAACAGGGGGAAGGGTGGTGTCAGGTCACCATTACGTGACGTGCCCCAGCGGAAAAGCCCTTGCTCGGAGGGGTGGCGGCGCATTCGCCTGCTGTCGACTGCGAAGGGGCGACACGGGCCTCACCCTTGCTTTTGAGTAGGGAGGGGCATAGACCCGACCACGGGACACCTCTCCCCAACGAGAGGCGCCCATCTGCGAGGATGGATACATGACGACGAATGATGCCCCGGCCCAGAAGCCGGCGAATCCCAATTTTTCTTCCGGCCCCTGCGCCAAGCGTCCCGGCTGGACGCTGGATGTGCTCCGCGATGCGCCGCTCGGCCGCTCGCACCGTGCCAAGGTCGGCAAGGCCAAGCTGAAGCTGGCCATCGACCTCACCCGTGAAATCCTGGAAGTGCCGGACGACTACCGCATCGGCATCGTCCCGGCGTCCGATACCGGCGCCGTCGAGATGGCGCTGTGGTCGCTGCTCGGCGCCCGCGGCGTCGACATGCTCGTCTGGGAAAGCTTCGGCGAGGGCTGGGTGACCGACGTCGCCAAGCAGCTCAAGCTCGACAACGCCCGCATCCTGAAGGCCGGCTACGGTGAGCTGCCCGACCTGAAGAGCGTCGATTTCAACAATGACGTGGTCTTCACCTGGAACGGCACCACCTCCGGCGTGATGGTTCCTGACGCCGACTGGATTCCGGCGGATCGCGCCGGCCTCACCATCTGCGACGCCACCTCGGCCGCCTTCGCGCAGCCGCTCGATTTCGCCAAGCTCGATGTGGTGACCTTCTCCTGGCAGAAGGTGCTGGGCGGCGAGGCGGCGCACGGCATGCTCATCCTTTCGCCGCGCGCGGTGGAGCGGCTGGAGACCTACAAGCCGGCTTGGCCGCTGCCGAAGATCTTCCGCCTCACCAAGGGTGGCAAGCTGATCGAGGGCATCTTCGAGGGCGAGACCATCAACACCCCCTCCATGCTCTGCGTGGAGGACTATATCGACGCGCTGCATTGGGCGAAGTCGGTGGGCGCGCTGCCGGGCCTCAAGGAGCGGGCGAACCGCAATTTCGAAGTCATCGCGCAGTGGGTGCACCGCACCGCGTGGGTGGACTTCCTGGCGGTGGATCCGGTCACGCGCTCCAACACCTCGGTATGCCTGAAGGTGGTGGATCCGGCCGTGACGTCGCTGCCGGCGGAAGCCCAGGCCGCCTTCGCCAAGGCCATCACCTCGGGGCTTGAGAAGGGCGACATCGCCTACGACATCGGCGCCTATCGCGACGCCCCTCCCGGCCTGCGCATCTGGTGCGGCGCCACCGTCCAGGCCACCGACGTGGAAGCCCTGACCCACTGGCTGGACTGGGCCTTCAATGTCGCCAAGGCCTCGCTGCCCCAGGCGGCGTGAGCCAAGCCTAGGCGTCTGCGGACTTGCGCCCTCTCCCGTGCGCGGGGGAGGGCCGGCACGGGGTGGAGCGTGCTCTACCCTTTGGCTTTGCCGCAGCCGTCGCGCGCCAATCCATATCCTGAGCCCTCCCCCGCAGCGGGAGAGGGATTTGACCGCCGGACCGCCCGCATGCGCGGCGCCGCGTCCGGACACGGCAACCCCTATTCCGGAGCCCGCACCATGGCCCCCCGCGTTCTCATTTCCGACAAGCTGTCCGATGCCGCCGTGCAGATCTTCAAGGATCGCGGCGTGGAGGTGGACTTCCGCCCCGACCTCGGCAAGGACAAGGACAAGCTGGCCGAAGTCATCGGCCAGTATGACGGCCTCGCCATCCGCTCGGCCACCAAGGTGTCGCCGAAGATCCTGGAGAAGGCGACCCGCCTCAAGGTGATCGGCCGCGCCGGCATCGGCGTCGACAACGTGGACATCCCGGCCGCCACCGCCAAGGGCGTGATCGTGATGAACACGCCGTTCGGCAATTCCATCACCACCGCCGAGCACGCCATCGCCATGATGTTCGCGCTGGCCCGTGAGATCCCCGCGGCCGATGCCTCCACCCAGGCCGGCAAGTGGGAGAAGAACCGCTTCATGGGCGTCGAGCTCACGGCCAAGACGCTGGGCGTCATCGGCTGCGGCAACATCGGCTCCATCGTCGCCGAGCGCGGCATCGGCTTGAAGATGAAGGTCATCGCGTTCGATCCCTTCCTCTCCGCCGAGCGCGCCAAGGACCTCGGCGTTGAGAAGGTGGAACTGGACGAATTGCTCGCCCGGGCCGACGTCATCACCCTGCATACCCCGCTCACCGAGAAGACCCGGAACATCCTCTCGGCCGAAAATCTCGCCAAGGCGAAAAAGGGCGTGCGCATCATCAATTGCGCCCGCGGCGGCCTGGTGGACGAGGTGGCGCTGCGCGCCGCCCTCGACAGCGGTCACGTGGCGGGCGCCGCCTTCGACGTGTTCACGGTGGAGCCGGCGGAGACCAATCCGCTGTTCGGCCATCCCAACGTGGTGTGCACCCCGCATCTGGGCGCCGCCACCACGGAGGCGCAGGAGAATGTCGCCCTCCAGGTGGCCGAGCAGATGAGCGACTACCTGCTCTCCGGCGCCATCTCGAACGCCGTGAACTTCCCCTCCATCACGGCGGAGGAGGCCCCGAAGCTGAAGCCCTTCATCGAGCTGGCCGAGAAGCTCGGCTCGTTCGCCGGCCAGCTGTCCGACACAGACATCAAGACCGTGCGCATCACCTATGAGGGCGCCGTGGCGCAGCTCAAGATCAAGGCGCTGACCAGCGCGGCGGTGGCGGGCCTGCTGCGCCCGGCGCTGGCGGACGTCAATGTGGTTTCGGCGCCCAGCGTCGCCAAGGAGCGCGGCATCGTGGTGGAGGAAACCACCCGCGCGGCCGAGGGCGACTACGACAGCCTCGTCACCCTGACCGTGGTGACGGACACATATGAGCGCTCGGTCTCCGGCACGGTGTTCGCCGACGGCCATCCTCGCATCGTCGACATCAAGGGCATCAAGGTGGACGCGGAGTTCGCGCCCAACATGCTCTATGTGACGAACGAGGATAAGCCGGGCTTCGTCGGCAAGTTCGCAAGCCTGCTGGGCGATGCGGGCGTGAATATCGCCACCTTCGCGCTCGGCCGCGACCGCCAGGGGGGTGACGCCATCGCTTTGGTGGAGGTGGACGGCGCGGTGCCGGCGGAGGTGCTCGCCAAGGTCACCGCCCTGCCGCATGTGAAGCAGGCGAAGCCGCTCACCTTCTGAGCCGTCCCGCTGCGGGATCGAAAGGCCGCCCCATCGGGCGGCCTTTTTTCTGGGCGGGGCTCAGAGCACGTTCCCTTCAAATGGCATCGCCATTTGAAGGGTAAAACATTCTCTATCATCGAGTTAGAGGGCGATTCACCGATCAGATTGAGTCAATCTGATCGGATCGCGCTCTAGGTGGTGTGGACAGTTACCTGATCCACAGGACGATGGCAGCGATTGTGACGATGGCGAGGTAGTTTCGCGCGGTCTTCTCGAAGCGGGTCGCGACACGCCTGAACTGCTTGAGCTTGGAGAAGCAGCATTCGATCAGGTGGCGCTGAGCGTAGAGGTGCCTGTCGAGGCTATGCTTCCTGGCGCGGGATGGATTGGACGGGATGACC
>NZ_AXBA01000032.1 GCF_000473085.1 Azorhizobium doebereinerae UFLA1-100 | reverse complement strand
CGCTGACGGGCTCGAAGTCGCGGCTGATCGGGCCGAACTGCCCGGGCGTGGTGACGGCGGGGCAGGCGAAGATCGGCATCATGCCGGCGAACATCTTCAAGCCGGGCTCGGTGGGCGTGGTGTCGCGCTCGGGGACGCTGACCTATGAGGCGGTGTTCCAGACCTCGCAGGAGGGNCTNGGGCAGACCTCGGCGGTGGGCATCGGCGGCGACCCGGTGAAGGGCACGGAGTTCATCGACGTGCTTGAGATGTTCCTGGCCGACGAGAAGACGCAGTCGATCGTGATGATCGGCGAGATCGGCGGCTCGGCGGAGGAAGATGCGGCGCAGTTCCTGAAGGACGAGGCCAAGCGCGGCCGGAAGAAGCCGATGGTTGGCTTCATCGCCGGCCGCACGGCGCCTCCCGGGCGCCGCATGGGCCATGCGGGCGCGATCATCTCCGGCGGCAAGGGCGGCGCGGAAGACAAGATCGCCGCCATGGAAGAGGCCGGCATCCGCGTCTCTCCCTCCCCCGCACGCCTCGGCAAGACCCTGGTCGAAGTGCTGAAGGGCTGATGACAGCGACGGCAATCCGGGGGGAGACCACCGGATTGCCGTCTTTGCATCGGAACACGTCCGCGTGCCACGCTCGGGAAAGCCTTGAGGCGTACGCGGAGCGCGGGTCCGCCGTGCAGAGAATGCCGGGATTTCCGGGAGGAAGGTTCTTTCCCCCCGCCCCCGGGAGGCTTATGTAGCGGCCGGATCAGTTTCCGCTCCTCGCGGAGCGTGCATATGCGGGAGTGCGGCGGCGCGGTCGCCGACCTCCCATATCGATGGCAGTCAACGGCTTTCGGGCTTGGTTTTGAACGCGCCTTGCGGGCGGAAACCAGCTAAGCTCCGAAGGCCATCCGGGATCTAGGCCCATGTCGCGCGCGGACCAGAACGATCAGTTTCTCGCCACCTCCTTCCTGTACGGAGGTAATGCTCAGTGGATAGACGATCTCTATGCCCAGTATGAGGCCGACCCCGCTTCGGTGGACGCCCAGTGGCAGAGCTTCTTCGCGGCGCTGAAGGACGATCCCGAGCAGGTCAAGCAGAACGCCCGGGGGGCGTCCTGGAAGAAGCCGGGCTGGCCGCTCCACGCCAATGGCGAACTCGTCTCCGCCCTCGACGGCAACTGGATCGAGGTGGAGAAGAAGGTCACCGACAAGGTGAAGGAGAAGGCCCAGAAGGCCGGCGTCGAATTCTCCGCCACCGAGGTGCAGCAGGCCACGCGCGACAGCGTGAAGGCGCTGATGATGATCCGCGCCTATCGCATGCGCGGCCATCTCCAGGCCGACCTCGACCCGCTAAAGCTCATCCCGCCGCGCGAGGCGCCCGAGCTCGATCCGGTCTCCTACGGCTTCTATGAGCCGGACCTCGACCGCAAGATCTTCATCGACAACGTGCTCGGCCTGGAGTTCGCCACCGTCCGCGAGATGGTGACCATCCTGCGCCGCACCTATTGCCAGACCATCGGCGTGGAATTCATGCACATCTCCTCGCCCGAGGAGAAGGCCTGGATTCAGGAGCGCATCGAGGGCGTGGACAAGGAAGTGTCCTTCACCCGCGAGGGCAAGCGCGCCATCCTGAACAAGCTGGTGGAGGCCGAGGGCTTCGAGAAGTTCCTCGACGTCAAGTACACCGGCACCAAGCGCTTCGGCCTGGACGGCGGCGAGAGCCTGATCCCGGCGCTGGAGCAGATCATCAAGCGCGGCGGCAACCTCGGCGTGCGCGACATCGTGTTCGGCATGGCCCACCGCGGCCGCCTGAACGTGCTGACGCAGGTGATGAGCAAGCCGCACCGCGCGCTGTTCCACGAGTTCAAGGGCGGCTCCTGGGCCCCCGACGACGTGGAAGGCTCGGGCGATGTGAAGTACCACCTCGGCGCCTCCTCGGACCGCGAGTTCGACGGCAACAAGGTGCACGTGGCGCTCACCGCCAACCCGTCGCATCTGGAGATCGTCGACCCGGTGGTGCTGGGCAAGGCCCGCGCCAAGCAGGACCAGCTCGGCGACACCGAACGCACCGCCGTGCTGCCGCTGCTGATCCATGGCGACGCGGCCTTCGCGGGCCAGGGCGTGGTGGCCGAATGCCTCGGCCTGTCCGGCCTGAAGGGCCACCGCACCGGCGGCTCGATCCACGTCATCATCAACAACCAGATCGGCTTCACCACCAATCCGCGCTACTCGCGCTCCTCGCCCTATCCCTCGGACGTGGCGAAGATGATCGAGGCGCCGATCTTCCACGTGAACGGCGACGATCCGGAAGCGGTGACCTTCTGCGCCAAGGTGGCGACCGAGTTCCGCCAGCGCTTCCACAAGCCGGTGGTCATCGACATCTTCTGCTATCGCCGGTTCGGCCATAACGAAGGCGACGAGCCGTCCTTCACCCAGCCGCACATGTACAAGGTGATCCGCCAGCATCCCTCGACGCTGGAACTGTACGGCCGCAAGCTGGAAGCCGAGGGCGTGATCGCCGCCGGCGAGCTCGACCAGATGCGCGGCGCCTGGCGCGACCGCCTGGAAGGCGAGTATGAGGCCGGCCAGCACTACAAGCCCAACAAGGCGGACTGGCTGGACGGCCGCTGGTCGGGCCTGAAGGCGTCGGAAGGCGAGGACGACCCGCGCCGCGGCGACACCGGCGTCGCGCTCGACACGCTGAAGGACATCGGCCGCAAGATCACCGCCACGCCGGAGGGCTTCACCCCCCACCGCACCATCCAGCGCTTCCTCGACAACCGCCGCAAGGCGGTGGTGGAGGACGGCGTCGGCATCGACTGGGCGACCGGCGAGGCTCTGGCCTTCTGCTCGCTGCTGGAGGAGGGCCACCCGGTCCGCCTGTCCGGCCAGGACGTGGAGCGCGGCACCTTCTCGCAGCGCCATTCGGTGCTGATCGACCAGGACACCGAGCAGCGCTACAAGCCGTTCAACCACCTGACCGAGACGCAGGCCAAGTACGAAGTCATCAACTCGATGCTGTCGGAAGAGGCGGTGCTGGGCTTCGAATACGGCTACACCCTCTCCGAGCCCAACACCCTGGTGCTCTGGGAGGCGCAGTTCGGCGACTTCGCCAACGGCGCGCAGGTGGTGTTCGACCAGTTCATCTCGTCGGGTGAGCGCAAGTGGCTGCGCATGTCCGGCCTCGTCTGCCTGCTGCCGCACGGCTACGAGGGCCAGGGGCCGGAGCATTCCTCCGCCCGTCTCGAGCGCTATCTCCAGATGTGCGCGGAAGACAACATGCAGGTGGCCAACTGCACCACGCCGGCCAACTACTTCCACATCCTGCGCCGCCAGCTGAAGCGGGACTTCCGCAAGCCGCTGATCCTGATGACGCCCAAGTCGCTGCTGCGCCACAAGCGGGCGGTGTCCAGCCTCAGCGAGTTCGCCTCCGGCACCACCTTCCACCGGGTGCTGTGGGACGATGCGCAGTCGCACCCGGGCTCGGCCGGCATCCAGCTGGCCCCGGACGACAAGATCCGCCGCGTCGTCCTGTGCACCGGCAAGGTCTATTACGACCTGCTGGAGGAGCGCGAGAAGCGCGGCACCACCGACGTCTACCTGATGCGCGTGGAGCAGCTGTTCCCGTTCCCGCTCAAGACGCTGGTGCAGGAGCTGTCGCGCTTCAAGAACGCGGAAGTGGTGTGGTGCCAGGAAGAGCCGAAGAACCAGGGTGCCTGGGCCTTCGTGCAGCCTTACCTGGAATGGGTGCTGGAGAATGCGGGCGGCGCGTCCAAGCGTCCGCGCTACGCCGGTCGCCCGGCCTCCGCCGCCACCGCCACCGGCCTCATGTCCAAGCATCTGGCGCAGCTCAAGGCGTTCCTGGAGGACGCGCTGGGCTGAGGGCGCGGCGCCGGGCATCCGGCGCCCACCGGCCATCGCCGCACCGGCGGCGGGGCCATGGCCGCGCGGGACGATGGCCGCGCGGAGAAGTGATCGTGGGGATGGATCCGGGCTTCGCCCATGAGGTGAAGCCGGTTCCGTCCCTGTCCTGCGCCGGGGATGACCCGGCACCGTGAGCGTTTGAGGGAGGCCCCCCGCGGGCGAATGTGATGGCGACCGAAATCCGCGTGCCCACCCTGGGCGAGTCCGTTACCGAGGCCACCATCGGCAAGTGGTTCAAGAAGCCTGGCGATGCGGTGAAGGCCGACGAGCCCCTGGTGGAACTGGAGACCGACAAGGTCACCGTCGAAGTTCCCGCCCCGGCCGCCGGCGTGCTGTCCGAGATCGTCGCCAAGGACGGTGAGACCGTCGGCGTCGGCGCCCTGCTCGGCGCCATCGCCGAAGGCGCCGCCGGCGCCGCGGCGGCCCCCGCCGCCGCTCCCAAGGCCGAGGCCCCCAAGGCTGCGCCCGCCCCGGCGCCGGCTCCCGCTCCCGCGGCTGCCCCGAAGGCCGCCGCCGCCAGCGCCAACGGCCCGGCCGTGGATCGCCTGTCGGCGGAAAGCGGCGTCAGCGCCGCCGCCGTCGCCGGCTCCGGCAAGGATGGCCGGGTGACCAAGGGCGACATGCTGGCGGCGATCGCCACCGGCGCCACCGCTGCCGTCGCCGCCGCCCCCGTGGCGGTGCGCGCGCCGTCCTCGGCGGACGACGCCGCCCGCGAGGAGCGGGTGAAGATGACCAAGCTGCGGCAGACCATCGCCCGCCGCCTGAAGGACGCCCAGAACACCGCCGCCATGCTCACCACGTTCAACGACGTGGACATGACCGCGGTGATGGCGCTGCGCGCCCAGTTCAAGGATGCGTTCGAGAAGAAGCACGGCACCAAGCTCGGCTTCATGGGCTTCTTCACCAAGGCCGTGATCGCGGCCCTGAAGGACATCCCGGCGGTGAATGCCGAGATCGACGGCCAGGACCTCGTCTACAAGAACTACTACAACATCGGCATCGCGGTCGGCACCGAGAAGGGCCTCGTGGTCCCGGTGGTGCGTGACGCCGATCTGCTGTCGGTCTCCGGCATCGAGAAGGCCATCGCCGGCTACGGCCGCAAGGCGCGCGACGGCAAGCTCGGCATCGAGGACATGCAGGGCGGCACCTTCACCATCACCAACGGCGGCATCTACGGCTCGCTGATGTCCACCCCCATCCTCAACGCGCCGCAGTCGGGCATCCTCGGCATGCACCGCATCGAGGAGCGCCCGGTGGCCATCAAGGGCCAGGTGGTCATCCGCCCGATGATGTATCTGGCGCTCTCCTACGACCACCGCATCGTCGACGGCCGCGAGGCCGTGACCTTCCTGGTGCGCGTGAAGGAGACGCTGGAGGATCCCGCCCGCCTCGTGCTGGATCTGTGATCGTCACGACGTGACATCGGCGCGGCGGTCCGCCGCCGCGCCGTTTCCCGACCGGGCGGCCCGCCGCCCAATCGCAAGGCCGCAGGCGGCAGGACCGCGCCGCTCGGCCCCCGGCGCTGAGGATGGGCGATGACGAGCCATCTCGCGGAATTCCTGACGCTGATGGCGGTGTTCGCCCTCGCGGCGGTCTCGCCGGGGCCGGACTTCGCGATGGTGGTGCGCCAGAGCGTGGTGCATGGCCGGCGATCCGGCATCCTCACCAGCCTCGGCATCGGCGCGGCCATCCTGTTCCACGCGGCCTATACGGTCGCCGGGCTCGGCCTGCTGGTGGCCCACTCGCTGCTCGCCTTCAACATCCTGAAATGGGCCGGCGCCGCCTATCTCGTCTATGTGGGCGTGAAGACGTGGCGCGCGCCGCCGCCGAGCTATGCGGTGGACCTCGCCGACACCCGGCCGGACACAGCCGGGCGGCGCTTCGGCGATGCGGGGGACCTCACCCTCGGCTTCCTCACCAATGCGCTCAATCCCAAGGCGGTGCTGTTCTTCCTGTCGATCTTCACCACGCTGGTGAGCCCTGAGACGCCCCAGGCGCTCCAGATGGGCTATGCCGCCGGCATGGCCGGGCTGCTGGCCGCCTGGTTCTGCATCGTCTCGGTGTTCTTCACCGGCCGGGCGGTGCAGGCCCGGCTCTCGCGCATCGGCCGCTGGTTCAACCGCATCACCGGCGGGGCGCTGATCGGCCTCGGCCTCCGCCTCGCGCTCCAGAGGGCCTCCGCCGCCCACTGATCCCCCATCCCTTCGCTGCGGCCCCCGGCCGCTCCTTATCCCTTCCCCAAGGACCACGATTCCATGGCTACGTATGATCTGATCGTTATCGGCACCGGCCCCGGCGGCTATGTGGCCGCCATCCGCGCCGCCCAGCTCGGCCTCAAGGTGGCCGTGGTCGAGAAGCGCGCCACCCACGGCGGCACCTGCCTGAACGTCGGCTGCATTCCCTCCAAGGCGCTGCTGTTCGCCTCCGAGAAGTTCGAGGAAGCCGGCCATTCGTTCGCCGGCATGGGCATCGGCGTCAGCGCGCCGAAGCTGGACCTCGCCGCCATGCAGGGCTTCAAGGACAAGGGCGTCGAAGGCAATGTGAAGGGCGTCGAGTTCCTGCTGAAGAAGAACAAGGTCGATGCCTATTTCGGCACCGGCAAGATCCTCTCCGCCGGCAAGGTGGAAGTGACCGCCAATGCCGACGGCGCCGTGCAGGTGCTGGAGACGAAGAACATCCTCATCGCCACCGGCTCGGACGTGGCGCCGCTGCCGGGCGTGACCATCGACGAGCAGCGCATCGTCTCCTCCACCGGCGCGCTGACCCTGTCCAAGGTGCCGGGCAAGCTGGTGGTGGTCGGGGCCGGCGTCATCGGCCTTGAGCTCGGCAGCGTGTGGCGCCGGCTCGGCGCCGAGGTGACGGTGGTGGAATATCTCGACCGCATCCTGCCGGGCATGGACGGCGAGGTGGCGAAATCCTTCCAGCGCATCCTGGCCAAGCAGGGCTTCACCTTCAAGCTTGGCACCAAGGTTACCGGCGTGGACGCCAAGGGCAAGACGCTCAAGGTCTCGGTGGAGCCCGCCGCGGGCGGCGCCGCCGAGGTGCTGGAAGCCGACGTGGTGCTGGTGGCCATCGGCCGCGTCGCTTACACCGGCGGCCTCGGCCTTGCCGAGATCGGCGTCGAGACCGACAAGCGCGGCCGCGTGGTGGTGGACAAGCACTACAAGAGCAACGTGGACGGCATCTATGCCATCGGCGACGTGATCGCCGGCCCCATGCTCGCCCACAAGGCCGAGGACGAGGGCATGGCGGTGGCCGAGACCCTGGCCGGCAAGGCGGGCCATGTAAATTACGACGTCATCCCCGGCGTGGTGTACACCTTCCCGGAGGTGGCTTCCGTCGGCAAGACCGAGGAAGAGCTGAAGGACGCCGGCATCGCCTACAATGTCGGCAAGTTCCCCTTCACCGCCAACGGCCGCGCCAAGGTGAACAACACCACGGACGGCTTCGTGAAGTTCCTGGCCGACGCCGCCACCGACAAGGTGCTGGGCTGCCACATCATCGGCCCCGAGGCCGGCGAGATGATCCACGAGGTCTGCGTGCTGATGGAGTTCGGCGGCTCGTCCGAGGATCTGGCCCGCACCTGCCACGCCCACCCGACCCGTTCGGAAGCGGTGAAGGAAGCCGCTCTCGCGGTCGAGAAGCGCGCCATCCACTTCTGAGCCGGGGCCTCGCCCCGCGCTGAGTTGGAATACGGAACCGGCCGGCCCGCATCGCGGACCGGCCGGTTTCATGTCGGGGCCTGCGCCGCGTCCGCCCGCGCGAGGGGGAGGGCGGCTCGGCCGCCCGCATCAGCCGCCCTTGGACGTGCTGGTCGTGCTCTGGGTGCTGTTGGCGGCATGGGCCGGGCAGTCGGCGAAAGCCGGCGCCGTGGCGGCCATGATGGAGAGTGTGCAGAGGGCGAGGGCAAGACGCTTCATCGTTCTCGACTCCCGTATGGCGTCCCGCGCGATTGGGGGGACCGGGACAGCCTAGCCCCACGGCGCGGCGCGCCGAAGCCCGTTTGCGCGCGACGCCTGCCGCGGCGGCATTCCGGTGCGGTTTCTCACGGGGAGTTGTCTCCCGCCGCCCCGATCCGTCCGGCACGGGCGTCCGCGACGGGACGGCCCTGGAAACGCCTCAACCCGTCCCCATGTTCGAGCCGTGATGTCCGATCCCCTCTCGTCCGACCCCTCTCCGCAGCGCCGCCGCCCGTCCGGCCCGCACCGCTCGGCCTTGCGGCCGCTGTTCATGGTGCTGGCGGTGCTGTTCCTCATCGAGGCCTGGCTGTGGGAGAAGACCGCGCCCATGGTGGCCTGGGTGGCGCGGCACATCCCGTTCGAGGCGCTGAAGCACGCCATCGCCCGCTGGGCCCGGCGGCTGCCGCCGTATGGCGCGCTGGTGCTGTTCGTGGTGCCGCTGATCCTGATCGAGCCCATCAACATCCTCGCGCTGTGGTTCTACGCCCATAAGGAATTCGTCCTGGGCAGCCTGTGCTTCCTGGTGGCCAAGCTGGTGGGCGTGGGCCTCATGGCCTTTCTGTTCGAGGCCTGCCGGGCGCAATTGCGCTCTATTCGATGGTTCGCCCGGCTGTGCGACGGGGTGCTGGCGATCAATGCCTGGGCCCACCGGCAGGTGGAGCCCTACAAGGTCCAGCTCAAGGAGGCTTTCGCCGCCTGGACGCGGGGACGGGGCAACGGCTTCTGGCGCCGGGTCATGGACATCCGGCGGCGGGCCTTCCGCTCCTGATCCTTTTCCCCGCGGTCTATCCTCAGGCGCGGGCAACCCCTAAGCCCGAGGATGCGCCGCGCGATAAGCTTCCATCAGCCTTGTGCTGTCCACCGCCGTATAGACCTGGGTGGTGGACAGCGAGGCGTGGCCCAGCAGTTCCTGGATCGCCCGCATCTCGCCGCCGCGCGCCAAGAGATGGGTGGCGAAGGAGTGGCGCAGGGCGTGCGGCGTGGCGCTGTCCGGCAGGCCGAGCGCGCCGCGCATCCGCTCCACCGCCAATTGCACGATGCGGGCTGAGAGCGGCCCGCCGCGCGCGCCCCGGAACAGCGCCTTGTCCGGCTCCAGCACATAGGGGCAGAGCGCGGCATAGTCCGCCACCGCCTGGCTCACCGGCAGCAGCAGCGGCACCATGCGGGTCTTGTTGCCCTTGCCGGTCACCGTGATCTGGTCGCCGGCGCCGGGCGCCGGCATCATGGCGCGGGTCAGCCCCAGCGCCTCGGAAATGCGCAGGCCGCAGCCATAGAGCAGAGCGATCACCGCCGCGTCGCGCGCCAGCACCCAGGGGGCGCGGTCCTCGCCGGCGCGGGTGGCGGGATCGGCCAGCGCCTTGGCGTCGGCCACCGAGACCGGCTTGGGCAGGCTGGGCTTGACCTTCGGCGCCCGCACCGCGGCCAGCGCGCCGACCTTGCCCAGCCCCTCGCGCTCCAGGTGGCGGCCGAAGGAGCGGGCGGCGGCCATGAGGCGGACCAGCGTGCGCGGCGCGACGCCGTCCGCGCGGCGCGAGGCGAGGATGGCGCGCACGTCCGCCGGGGCGAGGGCGGCCAGGTCGGCGAGCGCCGGCCGCCGGCCGAGATGCAGCGCGAGGCGGTTGAGCACCAGCGTCAGGTCGCGGGCATAGGCATCCAGCGTCTTGGGCGACAGCCGCCGCTCATGGGCGAGGCGGGCCAGCCAGCCGTCGATGGCGGTGGCCAGCTCGGGCGCCTGGGCGGCCAGCAGCGCCTGACGCGAGCGGGCCGCCTTTCCTTCATCCGACATGGCCATGGGGCACCTCCACTGGCCGGGCAGTCTAGCCCGGGAAAATTAATGGATCACGCCCCTCTTGCGTTTCGATATATCTAAAGATACATATGAACTCGTACATATCGTACGACATATCGAAAGGACTAAAAATGTTTGGATGCAGACCTCACTGGAAAGAGGATCGGTTCGCCGGTGGCGGGCGCGGAGAGTTCGGCGGTGGCTTCGGTGGCGGCATGGGCCGCGGCGGGCGCCATCGGGGCGGCGGCGGTGGCGGCGGGGATATCTTCCGCATCGGCCGGATGCTGGCCCAGGGCGACCTCAAGCTGCTCGCCCTCGCGCTGATCGCCGAGCAGCCGCGCCACGGCTACGAGATCATCAAGCTGATCGAGGAGAAGACCGCCGGCTGGTATTCGCCGAGCCCGGGCGTCGTCTATCCCACCCTGACCTTCCTGGAGGAGGCGGGCTATGTGACGGCCGAGCCGGACGGCGCCAAGAAGCGCTTCACCATCACCGACGAGGGCCGGTCCTATCTCGACGCCAACCGCGATTTCGCGGACGCGCTGATCGGCCGGCTGTCGGAGATCGGGCTCAAGATGGGCAAGATGCGCCGCTGGATGGGCCGGGGCGAGGACGCCGGCGAACAGTCCGAGCCGTCGGGCCTGCCGCGCCTGGTGGATGCGGCGCTGGAAAACCTGAAGGACGTGGCCAAGGCGAAGCTCGCCGAGAACCCGCGTGCGGAAACCCGCATCGTCGAGATCCTGGCCGGCGTCGCCAACGATCTGCGCGAAGTCTGATCGCGCGCGACGCCGGACGGGCCGGACGCGGCCCGCCCGGCGCCTGATCTTCAGACCGCTCAGGCGGCGGAGAACACCGCCGCCGCCAGCAGCAGCACGATGCCGAAGGTGGACAGCGACCACACCGCCGAGCGCACGTAGGGCAGGCCGCTGGCATAGAGCGGCACATAGAGCACCCGGCCCCAGAAATAGAGATGCGCCCCGCCGATGGTCAGGCCGTTGTGCACGCCGGTCGCCTGGGCGATCAGCACCGCCGCCGCGAACAGCGGGAAGGTCTCCATCAAATTCTTGAACGCCCGGTCGAGCCGCCCGGCATAGGTGCCGAGCGGCGGCACCGCCTTGTCGCGGGGGCCGGCGTTCCACGCCATGCCCCGCTCGCGCGTGGCGAGGCGCGCGGCCAGCATGAGCTGGAACAGCGCCAGCAGGATCGTGGCGGCGAGCAGAGCGAGTTCGTGGGTCACGTTGGGCTCCCGGTGGTGGCGAAGCCCGCCCGCTTCAGCCGCACGATGGCCAGATCCAGGGCGGACAGGAAAGCGGAACGGTCGCGCGGCGAGAACGGCCTCGGCCCGGACGTGACCTGCCCGGCCGAGCGCAGCTCGTCCATCAGGTTGCGGGTGGCGAGCGCGGGGCCGATGGTGGCTTCCGTATAGGCCCGGCCGTTGGGCGCGATCACGTCGGCGCCGGCCTTCACGCAGCGGGCGGCGAGCGGAATGTCGGCGGTGACCACCACGTCGCCGCGCGAGACCCGCTCGGCGATCCAGTCGTCGGCCACGTCCGGCCCGCTCGGCACCACCACGCGGTGGATCTTCTCCGAGCGGGGCAGGGCGATGGGCTGGTTGGACACCACATGCACGTCCAGCCCGTGCCGCTCGGCCACCTTGTACACCTCCGCCTTCACCGGGCAGGCGTCGGCATCGACATAAAGGGTGATGGGCTCGGGGCGCGGGGACATGCCTGCTGAATGGCAGGCCCACGCTCCGGCCGCAAGAGCGCGCAGGCCGCGTGGCCTGCCGTCGGCGGCCGAAAGCGGGGTTGACGGCTCGGGCGCGGCCATGCGGAGCTTGCCGCATGACCTTCCTCAGCCACTGCCACCGTCTTCTCTCCGGCATTCCCGGCGTCGGGAACCTGCTCAACCGGGTCAGCCGCATGGAGCGCGACACGCTGGTCGTGCTCGCGCTGACCGCCGGCGCCTTCTATTTGTTCCTCACCCTGGCGGACGAGGTGATGGAGGGCGACACCCGCAGCCTCGACGAGCGCATCCTGCTCGCCCTGCGGGTGCCGGGCGATCTCTCCAACCCCATCGGCCCGCGCTGGCTGGAGGAGAGCATGCGCGACCTCACCGCGCTGGGCGGCACCACCGTCCTCACGCTGATGACGCTCGCCGTGCTCTGCTTCCTGCTGATGGTCCGCAAGCACCAGACCGCCATCCTGCTGGCGGTCTCCGTGGCCGGCGGAGCCGTGCTGTCGTCGCTGCTGAAATGGGGCTATTCCCGCCCCCGGCCGGAGCTCGTGCCGCACGGCATGGATGTCTATTCGGCCAGCTTCCCGAGCGGCCATTCCATGATGTCGGCGGTGGTCTACCTCACCCTCGGCGCCATCCTGGCGCGCACCCAGGCGCGCTGGCGGGTGAAGGCCTTCCTGTTCGGCCTCGCCATCGCGCTCACATTGCTGGTGGGGGCCAGCCGGCTCTATCTCGGCGTCCATTGGCCGACCGACGTGCTCGGCGGCTGGACGCTGGGCGCCGGCTGGGCGGCGCTGTGCTGGCTGGTGATGCTCTATCTCCAGTCGCAGGGCGAGGTGGAGCCGGAGGAACCGGCTCCGGACCCCGCCGCCTGAACGGCGCCGCGCCCCCGAACGAAAACGGCCGGCCTCAAGGGCCGGCCGTTCGCAAACCGCAAGGTCGCGGCAGGTTCAGTCGAACAGGCTGGAGACCGATTCCTCGTGCGCGGTGCGCGCGATGGCTTCGCCGATCAGCGTGGCGATGGGCAGCACGCGGATGTTGCGGGCGACCCGCACGGCCTCGGTGGGCTGGATGGAATCGGTGATCACCAGTTCCTTCAGCTTGGAGGCGGTGATGCGGGCGACCGCGCCGCCGGACAGCACGCCGTGGGTGATGTAGGCGTGCACTTCCTTGGCGCCGCGCGCCAAAAGGGCGTCCGCCGCATTCACCAGCGTGCCACCGGAATCGACGATGTCGTCCACCAGGATGCAGGAGCGGCCGGAGACGTCGCCGATGACGTTCATCACCTCGCTCTCGCCGGGGCGCTCGCGGCGCTTGTCGACGATGGCGAGCTGGGCGTCGATGCGCTTGGCCAGCGCTCGGGCGCGCACCACGCCGCCGACGTCGGGGGAGACCACCATGGTGTTATTGAGCTCGAACCGCTCCTTGATGTCGCGCACCATCACCGGGGCCGAATAGAGATTGTCGGTCGGGATGTCGAAGAAGCCCTGGATCTGGCCGGCGTGCAGGTCCAGCGTCATCACCCGGTCGGCGCCGGCATGGGTGATGAGGTTGGCCACCAGCTTGGCCGAGATGGGCGTGCGCGGGCCGGGCTTGCGGTCCTGCCGGGCGTAGCCGAAATAGGGCAGCACGGCGGTAATGCGCTTGGCCGAGGCGCGGCGCAGCGCATCGATGATGATGAGCACTTCCATGAGGTGATCGTTGGTCGGGAACGAGGTGGACTGCACCACGAACACGTCCTCGCCGCGCACATTCTCCTGGATCTCGACGAAGATCTCCATGTCGGCGAAGCGCCGCACCACCGCCTTGGTCAGCGGCGTTTCCAGATAGGCCGCGATCGTCTCCGCGAGCGCGCGATTGGAGTTTCCCGCGACCAGTTTCATAGATGCGTTCTCATAGGGTATTCGGCGCTCCGCCGGGGACGGGGCCCAGAGGTCTTCTCGGATGTCCTGATAGGCGTGCCCGTCGCGTCTTGTAAAGCCGCAGATTCAGCGGGACGCGTATGCGAGCGCCGAGGTGTCCGCGCTCGCGGCGCCAAAGGGCGCGGCGCTCGCCACCGGGACGCCGCCATTGTCCAGCGGGCCGGGGCCGGGGGCCGCGGCGGGCGCCGGGTCGGCAGGCTGCTGGGCGACCGGGGCCGAGACCTCGGCCGGGCCGGCCGGTGCGGCCGCCGCCGTCGCGCCGGCAGCGCCCGTCGCGCCCACGCTGAGGGTTTCCGAAAGGCTGGCGATGGTGGTGTTGGCGATGCGGGTCAGCATCTGCTCGTCGCAGGCGGCCCAGGCGCCGCCCTTCACCGACTTGGTGGTTTCCTCGCCGGTGATGCGGGCCACGCGCTGCTTGTCGGCGTCGAACACGTCCCAGGCATAGGCCACCATGGTCTTGCCCTTCTCCGTATGCACGGAGAGATAGCCGCGGATGCGATAATTGGCCGGCTGGGCGCGGGAGACCACCGCCACCTGCTTGGTCTCGGCCTCGGTAGCGAGGCGGGTGACCAGCCGGTCGAACGTGTCCTTGGGCGGGCCGTCGATGGATTCGAAGGCGAGGGCGCGGCTCGCGGAACCGCCGTTGGAGGCGACGCCGGTGCCGTCCGTCTGGCATCCCGCCAGGGCCAGCCCGGTGCCGAGCAGCGCAAAACGGGCAACCCATCCCAGGATGGCGCCCCATCTCACGTAGCCCGTCGCGTCCGTCATGCCGGTGCCCCTGTTCACTCTTCGTTAAGAAGAAGGGGTACCGTGCTTCCGGCTTGAGGTCTAGGAGAACGGTTAAGGTATCGTTAATTGTGATCGGGACAGGCTTTGCGGGGCCTATTCCAGCACGATCGCCGCCACCATCCGGCCATAATCCGGCTCGTTGCGGTGGGTCGAGCGGCGGAAGCTGAAGAAGCGGGCCGGATCGGCATAGGTGTCGAGGCCGAGATCCTCCACGCTGTCGATGCCCGCGTCCCGCAGCCGGTGGGCGATGAAGCCCGGCAGGTCGAACAGCGCATGGTGCGGCCGGTCGGCCGGGGCGAAGAAGCGGGCGAAGCCACGATCCTCCGCCAGGAAGCGGCCGATGAAGTCCTCGCCCACCTCGTAGCTCGGCTGGCGGATGAGCGGGCCGATGGCGGCGCGGATGTCCGCCCGGCGGGCGCCCAGGCTCTCCATGCGGGCGACGGTGGCCTCGATGACGCCGCCGAAGGCGCCCTTCCAGCCGGAATGCGCCGCCGCCACCACCCGCGCCACGGGATCGGCGAACAGCACCGGGCCGCAGTCGGCCACCGTAATGGTGGCCACGAGGCCCGGAACGGCGGTGGCCACGGCATCCGCCTGCGGGGCGGTCTCGCGGGTCCACGGCGTCTCCAGCGCCACGCAGGTGGCCGAATGCACCTGCCAGCAGGCGACCACGTTGCCCGGGTCGGCCCCCAGCTCACGGGCCATGCGGGCGCGGTTCTCCAGCACGTTGGCGGGATCGTCCTTCGAGCCCAGCCCGCCGTTCAGGCTGTCGTAGAGCCCGGTGGAGACGCCGCCCCGCCGGGTGAAGAAGGCGTGGCGGATGCCCGGCAGCGCCGCAAGCGAGGAAGCCTCAACCTTCATGCCGTCCATTCCTCTTCCGCTGCGAAGCCCGGCGGCGGCCCGAGGCCCGGACCGCCGAGCGCCAGAACCTTGAACAGGGCGCCCATCTGGCCCTCCCCGCTGCCGGCAAGGCGGGCCTGCGCGGCGGCGATGGCCGTGCGCTGTGCCGCATCCGCCGCCTGCGTCAGCCGCGCGGCGCGGGCGTCCAGCCCCAGCCGGTTCAGGAAATCACCCTGGGTGAGCGGGCCGAAAGCCCGCGCCCCGACCGCCCGGGCCGCGTCCGCCAGCGCGGCGAAATCCACGTGCGCGGTGAGGTCGGCCTCGCCGGGCGCCGCCAGCGGATCGACGAAGCGATGGTCCTTCATGGCCTGGAGCGTATCCCCGAACCCGTGCCGGGCATGACCATAATCGATCACCAGCGCCCCGCCACCCTGCGCGGCGAGACGCCCCGCCAGGGCATGAACGGGGCCGCTCTCCAGCCGTTCCAGCACCGCCCCGTCGTGCGGGCGGGGAAAGTGCGCGGCCAGCGCCGCCAGGGCCGGGAAGGGGCGCGGATCGAGGCCGAAGGCGAGGCGGCCTTCCCCGTCGAGGCCCACGCGGCGCTCGTGCCAGCCGTCCGGCCCGCGCACGAACTGGTCGATGGGCAAGGCGTCGAAGAATTCGTTGGCGATGACGATGGCGGGGCCGTCCGGCACGTCCTCCAGCCGGTCGTGCCACCGCGGCGCGACGGCCTTGAGGGTGTCCGCCTGCCGTGCCCGCAGCACCGGGCTCATCTCGACGAGATGCAGGCTGGCGGCGGCGCCGAAGGCCGGCACGAGGCCCGCCGCGCGCAGCGCGTCGGCCATCAGCGTGCCGCGGCCGGGGCCGAGCTCGACCAGGCGGAAGGCGGCGGGCGCGCCCATCTGCTGCCAGGTGGCCACCGCCCACAGGCCGATCAGCTCGCCGAACATCTGGCTGATCTCGGGCGCGGTGGTGAAATCGCCCCGCGCGCCCAGGGGATCGCGGGTCATGTAATAGCCGTGCCGGGGATGGCCGAGGCAGAGCGCCATGTAGCGCCCGACCGGCATCGGCCCGTCAGTGGCGATCAGCGCCTTGATCTCGGCTGCGAGCGGCGTGGTCACGGGCGGGGGCGGCGCAGGGCGTAGACGACGAGGCCGGCGCCGGCCAGCACCAGCGGCAGCGACAGCAGCATGCCCATGGTGGTGCCGAGGAACAGGTAGCCCAGCTGCGGGTCCGGCTCGCGGAAGAATTCGCCGAAGATGCGGCCGAAGCCGTAGCCCATGCCGAAGATCCCCGCCGCCAGCGCCGGGCGCCGGAGCACGCCGAGCCGCACTGCCACCAGCATGACGATGAACAGCAGCAGCCCCTCGACGCCGGCCTCGTAGAGCTGGCTGGGATGGCGCGGGATGTCGCCGCCGGTGGGGAAGACCACGGCCCACGGCACGTCGGCGGGGCGGCCCCACAGCTCGCCGTTGATGAAATTGGCGAGGCGGCCGAAGAACAGGCCGACGGGGGCCACGACGCCGGCCACGTCCAGCAGCGAGAACACCGGGATGCGGCGGGCACGGGCGAACAGCACCAGCGCCAGGATGGTGCCGGCGAGGCCGCCGTGGAACGACATGCCGCCGTGCCAGAGCATGAAGATCTCGGCCGGGTGCTGGAGGAAATAGGCGGGGTTGTAGAACAGCACGTAGCCGGTGCGCCCGCCGAGGATGACGCCGAAGGTGGCCCAGAACAGCGCGTCGTCCAGGTCCTGCGGCTTCATCGGCGAGACGCCGCCCCACAGCGCCGGGCGGCTCACCAGGACGCGGGCGAGCTGCCAGCCGATCAGCAGGCCGGCGATATAAGCGAGCGCGTACCAGCGCACCGCGAACGGTCCCACCGCGAACAGCACCGGATCGATGGCCGGGAAGGGCAAGGCGAACTGGATCATCGGATCTCCGGACGCGGGCGGCGGCCCGGGGGACGGGAAGACGGGCCCGGCCGGCGGACGGTCGCGAGGTTCTAATACGCCGGCCGTGAATGCGCCTTTAAGACGCAAGGCGCCGAGGGCGGAACACGGCGGGCCATGTGCGCCGGGGCGTGCGGCGCGTCAAGCCGGAATGCGGGCCGGGCGGCCGGACCGTCCGTCCCCAGGAAATCGCGCCGCGCCGTGAGCGGGACGCGGCGCCTCCGGAGCCGGCCTTGCGGGCGCCATACAAGATGCCCATTGTGATTTGCGCGGGCGTGTTGCATTGCGCACGTCATCTCACACCCGGCGCGGAGGCCGACGACCATGACCCAGACCACGGGCCGTCTGTTCGACGAAATGTCCCGCTTCATGAACGACGCCGCGGGCGTGGCGCAGGGCGTGCGCCGCGAGGCGGAGACGGTCATGAAGGCCCAGATGGAGCGCTTCCTGCGCGACATGGACCTCGTAAAGCGCGAGGAGTTCGACGTGGTCAAGGACCTCGCCGCCGCCGCGCGCCTGGAGAACGAGCGCCTCGCCGCCCGGCTCGCCGAGCTGGAGGCCAAGGTGGCGGCGCTGTCCGGCCATGCGGCCGGCGACACCGGCTTCACCGGCACCCCCGGCGCGGGTCCCGGCCCGGTCTGAGCCGCAAGGCCCGGGACAGGCGGGCGATACAATCTGTCGTAGCGGCGCGATGCCGCGCCGCGATATAGTGGGTCCAGTGGCGATTCGTAGCCGGATCGTCGCGCGTAGCGCGACGGGGCGCAGCCTCGCCATGGCACGCCGTCCACGTTGGCCGGCGGAGCCGCCGGCACGCTGCGTCGCGAAATTGGCTGGCTTTAAGATCCGGGCTGGCTTTGAGTGCCGTGAGTGCCGAGTTCGACCGTCTCCGCGCCCCTCAAACCGCGAGGTCGAGGCATGTCTCTGATCGAAATCGAAACCGAATCGTCGGCCAATCCCGTCGATCTGGTCGAACAGCTCGCCGCCCTGCGCGACTGGTCCTTCGAGCGTTCCGCCGAGGACGAGATCACGCTCTCCCTCAACAATCGCTGGACCGACTGCCACGTCTCCTTCCAGTGGATGGATGAGATCGAGGCGCTGCATCTGGCCTGTGCTTTCGACGTCAAGGTGCCCGACAACCGCCGCGGGGAGGTGCTGAAGCTTCTGGCCCTGGTCAATGAGCAGATGTGGCTCGGTCATTTCGACATCTGGCCGCAGGAAGGCGTCATCATGTTCCGCCACGCCCTCGTGCTGGCCGGCGGCGCCACCGCCAGCGACCGGCAGTGCGAGGCGATCCTCGACGCGGCCATGGATGCGGTGGATCGCTACTATCCCGCGTTCCAGTTCGTGGTCTGGGCCGGCAAGACGGCGCGGGAGGCGATGGACTCCGCGCTTTTCGAGACTGCCGGAGAAGCTTAAGACAACGGAACTCCCTCGCGAGGAGCCCGGCCGCAGGGCAGGGCTCCTCCCCTTGCGTGCAGGTGTGCCGATGTCGCTGGATGTGTTGAAGAAGCTGGACGGCCCCGTGGTCCTCGTGGGCGCCGGCAAGATGGGCGGCGCGCTGCTCGACGGCTGGCTCGCCCTGGGGGTGGATCCCGCCCGCCTCGTCGTCCTCGATCCCAATCTTCCGGCCGATGCCGCCGCCGCGCTCGCGGCCAAGGGCGTCTCCGCCAATCCCGCCTATGACACCATTCCCTCCGCCGCCGTGCTGATCCTGGCGGTCAAGCCGCAGGTGGCGCCGGCGGTCATCGCCAGCGTGCGCGGCATCGTCGGCCCGCATTCCGTGGTGGTGTCCATCATGGCCGGCCGGACGCTGGGCTTCCTGCAGGAGGCCTTCCCGCGCGGCACCGCCGTGGTGCGCACCATTCCCAACACGCCGGCCGCCATTGGCCAGGGCATCACGGTCGCGGTGGCCAACGGCGGCGTCTCCGCCGACGCGCGCGAGGCGACCGCCGCTCTGCTGGGCGCGGTCGGCCCGGTGGAATGGGTGGAGGACGAGGCGCTGATCGACGCCGCCACCGCCGTGTCCGGCTCCGGCCCGGCCTATGTCTTCCTGCTCGCCGAGGCGCTGGCCCAGGCCGGCGCGGCCATCGGCCTGCCGGCCGACCTCGCCGACCGCCTGGCGCGGGCCACCGTGTCCGGCTCGGGCGCCTTGCTGGCCCAGTCCGGCATCGCCCCCGCCACGCTGCGCCAGAACGTGACCTCGCCCGGCGGCACCACCGCCGCCGCTTTGGCGGTGCTGATGGACGGGGCCACCGGCTTCGGCCCGCTGCTGGCCAAGGCCGTGGCCGAGGCCGACCGCCGCTCGCGCGAACTGGCCGGCTGAGGCGCGCGGCCTCCCGCACTTGTAGGGGCGCCGCGGCGCCCCTACGTCTGAAGGACTGTCAGCAGACGTCGGCGGGAGGATGCATGACCTCGGAAACCAGCCGTGATGCCGCGCTCCGCGCCTTCCTCCAGCTCCTGGAGGAGATGCCGTTCGAGCGGATCGACCTCGCCGACGTGGCGGAACGGGCCGGGCTGCCGCTGTCCGAGCTGCGGGCGGAATGCGCCTCCACGCGCGATCTGCTGGCCGCCTTCATGCGCGCCACGGACCGTCAGGTGCTGGCGGCAGGTCCCGCCGGCGAGGACATCACCGAGGAGCCGCCGCAGGAGCGCCTGCTCGAGGTGCTGATGCGCCGGCTGGATGCGCTGGAGCCGCATCGCGCGGCGGTGCGGTCGCTGTCGCGCTCCGCCCGGCGCAATCCGCTGCTGGCGCTGAAGCTGCTCGATCTCGGCACGCGCTCGCAGACCTGGATGCTGGCGGCCGCTGGGGTGCCGTCCACCGGGCTGGCCGGCGCGGTGCGCGCCCGGGGGCTCGCGGTGCTGTTCGCCCGCATCCTCGCCATCTGGCTCGACGACGAGGACCCCGGCCTGTCGCGCACCATGGCCGCTCTCGACCGGGAGCTGGCCAACGGCGGCAAGCTGCTGGGGATGATGGACGACCTCGCCTATATCGCCATCCCCGGCCGCACCCGCCGCCGCGCCGCCGCGACGGAGCGGCCGGACGCGGAGCCGGCGCGCGCGGATGCTTGACCCTGCCGGCCCCGGCCGCTTGAGTGGCGGCCGTTCAATCCAAGGAGATGGGCCATGGCGTCGGCTGTCCTGAGCGGCCAGATCGGGATCGAGGACTTCCTGAAGGTGGACGTGCGGGTGGGCACCATCCTGGAAGCCGAGGCGTTTCCGGAGGCGCGCAAGGCCGCCTACAAGCTCACCATCGATTTCGGCCCGCACATCGGCGTCAAGCGCTCCTCGGCGCAGATCACCGAGCATTACGCGCTGGAGGACCTGGTGGGGCGGCAGGTGGCGGGCGTGGTGAACCTTCCGCCGCGCCGCATCGGCCCCTTCCTGTCGGAAGTGCTGACCCTGGGCTTTCCCGACGCGGACGGCGCCGTGGTGCTGGTGACGCCGGGGGCGCAGGTGCCGAACGGCGCCCGCCTGTTCTGAAGGCCATCGCCGTCCGGGTGGCGGGGCTCACATCCGGGGCGAGGTCCATTTGTAATAGATGATGACGATGCGCGTGCCGAGGACGCCGAAGAAGGCGCCGATCAGCAGGTGGCGCACGGTGGCCGGGTCGGAATCCGGCGGCAGCGTCAGCAGCAGGGCGGTGACGGCAAAGCCCCAGATCAACGCGACCTCGGCGTAGAAGGAAGTTTTCAGCAGCGGGTTCTTCGCCTCCGGCCGCATCATGTCGCGGATGATGCCGCCGCCCGACGCGGACATGGCCGCGAACACCGGCCCCCAGAGCAGCAGGGGCTCCGGCGCGAAGTTGAAGGCCACGCTGACGCCGGTGAGGGTGAAGGCGGCGAGGCCGACGGCATCGGTCACCTGGAGCATCACCCGCGCCTTGATGCGCGAGGTCAGGCGCACATAGACGTGCACCAGATCGAAGAACAGCAGCGAGCGCCCGGCCAGTTGCTCTCCCAGCCGCAGCAGGACGAAGCCGCCGAGCACCACCCCGATCACCAGCAGCATGTACAGCGGGCTGGCGACGGCCACCGGCAGCGGGCGGTTGAGGATCACGTCGCGCATGATGCCGCCGCCCATGGCCGGCAGCGCGGCGAGGACGAAGGCGCCGTAGACCGAATAATGCTCCGTATGGGCGATGATGACGCCGGAGATGGAGAAGGAGATGATGCCGATGATCGCCACGGTCTGGAACCAGGGGGCGACCAGCAGCGTACCGAACGCTTCCTCCAAGGCTATCGACTGCATGTCGCCCCGTTCCCCGCGTCGCCCGTTGTTCCGCAGCATGCCGGAGTGCTGAGCGGCGGCCGCAAGAGTGCCGGTCCGGTCCCGTCGCGTCCACCGTTTTGAGGGCTTGAAACGACGCCGCGCCGGACCCGCCGGCGCCCGCGGATTCAGACCGGCAGGCGGATGGTGGCGCGGAGCCCGCCCAGCGGGCTGTCCGCCAGGATGACGTCGCCGCCATGGGCGCGGGCGATGTCGCGGGCGATGGACAGGCCGAGGCCCGAGCCGCCGGCATCCTGGTTGCGGGCGTCGTCGAGCCGCAGGAACGGCCGGAACACGTCCTCGCGCTTGTCCTCGGGAATGCCGGGGCCGTTGTCGTCCACCGTCACCACCAGCCAGCGCGCGTCGCGGGTGCCGGTGATCTCCAGGCGCCGGGCGTAGCGCACCGCATTGCCCACCAGATTGCCGATGCAGCGCTTCAGCGAATCGGCCTTCACCTGCACCAGGGGCGGGCCCATGAAGCTGGCGCTGGCCTCCGCGCCGGAGCGCTGGGCACCGACGCACAGGTCCTCGATCAATTGCGCCATGTCGGTGAGGGCGGTCTGCTCGCCGCCGTCGCCGCGGGCGAAGGCGAGATAGGCTTCCAGCATGCCCTGGAGTTCATCCACGTCCTTGCGCAGGGCATCCACCTCCGGCCCCTCGGGCAGGAAGGCCAGCTCCAGCTTGAAGCGGGTGAGGATGGTGCGCATGTCGTGCGACACGCCCGCCAGCATGGCGGTGCGCTGCTCGATCTGGCGCTCGATGCGCCGCTTCATCTCCAGGAAGGCCACCGCCGCGCGGCGCACCTCGCGGGCCCCGCGCGGGCGGAAGTTCTCCACGTCGCGGCCCTTGCCGAAGGCCTCGGCGGCGTCGGCGAGGTTCTCGATCGGGCGGATCTGGTTGCGCAGGAACAGGATGGCCACCGCCAGCAGGACCAGCGAGGTGCCGACCATCCACAGCAGGAAGATGTGGGAATTGGAGGCATAGGCGGCGCTGCGGCGGGCGAAGATGCGCAGCACCGTGTCCGGCATCTTCACCCGCACCTCGATGAGGTTCGAGCGGCCGACCGTGTCGATCCAGTAGGGCTGCTTCAGCTTCCGGCCGATCTCCCGCGACAGGGCGCTGTCGAGGATGGAGAAGAAGGGCCGCGGGCCCTGGGCGGGCAGCGGGTCCGGCGGCAGCAGGTCGATGGACAGCTCCAGGCTCTGCCAGGCGATGCGCCGGAGGGTGGCGAAGTCCTTCTCCTGCGGGAAGGCGGCGTAGAGGTCCACCACCGCCGCGATGTCCTGGCTCACCGCCGCCGAGAGGCGCCGGGTGACGGTGTTGTAGTGGCGCTCCATGAACACGAAGGCGACCACCGACTGGAGGATCACCATCGGCACCACGATGATCAGCAGCGAGCGCGGGAACAGGCCCTTGGGCGTGACGCGGTTGAACCAGGCGCCGATGCGGGCATTGGCCTCGGCCAGGAAATCCCCGACGCTGCGCAGGCCCGCCCGGCTCGCTTCCATGAAGGTCACGGCGTCACCACCAGCCGATAGCCGAGCCCGCGCACGGTCTGCACGAAGGAGGGATTGGCCGGATCGCGCTCCACCTTGCGGCGCAGGCGGTTGACCTGCACGTCCACCGCCCGCTCGCTGGCCGCGCCGCCGCCGGCGAGCGCGAGGCGCGGCACGGTCTCGCCCGGCTGCTCGGCCAGCGCGCGCAGCATGTCGCGCTCGCGCTCGGTGATGCGCACCGGCTCGCCCAGCCGGGTCAGCTCGCCGCGCCCGAGATGGAAGGTGAAGTCGCCGAAACGCACGGCCTCGATCGCCTTCTGCACCGGCGCTGCGCTACGCTTGAGGATGGAGCCGATGCGCAGCAGCAGTTCGCGCGGCTCGAACGGCTTGGCCACATAGTCGTCCACGCCCGCCTCCAGCCCGGTGATGCGGTCCACCGTCTCGGACCGGGCGGTGAGCATGAGGATGGGCACGGCGGAGGTGGTGCGCAGCCAGCGGGCGAAGTCGACGCCGGATTCCCCCGGCATCATCACGTCCAGCACCAGCAGGTCGAACTCCAGCCCGACCATGCTGCTGCGCGCTTCCAGCGCCGAGGCGGCGGTGGTGACGCGATAGCCGTGCTCGCTGAGGAAGCGCGAGAGCAGGGTGCGGATGCGGTTGTCGTCGTCCACCACGAGAAGATGCGGGGCATCGTCCGGCAGAACGGGCGGCGCGGGACGCGGAGCGGTCTCTGTCATGACGATCCTTCAGGCGGACGGAGCGCGGGCAGCCTGCGCCCGCTGGACCAGCCGTTCCACCGCCGCGCGATCCTCCCGGTCGATCATGGCGACAAGAAAGCGGCGGGCCGCCTCCTCGGCGCCGGGGCCGCATTCGGACAGCGCGCCGGCGATGCGCCGGCTCTGGATGGCGACGAAATCGCGGGCCAGGGCCTCGCCCTTGGCGGTGGGGTAGAGCAGCCGCTGGCGCCGGTCGGAGGCGCCCGCCCGGCTGTCCACGAAGCCCTCGTCCACCAGCTCTCGCAGCACCCGGCCGAGGCTTTGCTTGGTGATGCGCAGGATGTCCAGGAGCTCCGTCACACGCATGCCTGGGTTGCGGTTCACGAAATGCAGGACGCGATGGTGCGCCCGGCCGAAGCCGAAGGGGGTGAGGATTTCGTCGGGGTCGCCGACGAAGTCACGGTAAGCAAAGAAGAAAAGCTCGATGAGCTCGACGAATGTCTGGTCCGGGGCGGGCGTCGCCGCCGGTCCCGCCGCGCGAGCGGGCGCCGGATCCATGAGGTGATTTATGTCAGTCATGTTGACTTTTTTCGGTCCGATCGTTACTCACGGGGCGTCAGCGACGAAATGATCGGTCTCGAACGCGACCTCGGGTGTTCGATCATTGCGCTTTCTGAGAGCTCAGCCCATATCCTTGGGTGTTGAAAATATCGATAACCTTACGTCCCTGCAAAGCGGAGACGCAAAGGGAGCAAGGGCCGCCTGGAAGACGTGCCCAACCAGGAGTGAAGATCATGAGTGGAGAGCCTTTCGACAAACGTGACGGCTGGATCTGGTACGACGGCGCGCTGGTGCCGTGGCAGGATGCCAAGCTGCACGTACTCTCCCATGGTCTGCATTATGCCAGCTGTGTGTTCGAGGGCGAGCGCGCCTATGGCGGCGAGATCTTCAAGACCTCGGAGCATTCCGAGCGCCTGCGCCTCTCCGCCGAGATGCTGGACTTCACCATTCCCTATTCGATCGCCGAGATCGATGCGGCCAAGCGCCTGACGTTGGAGAAGAACAATCTCGTCGATGCCTATGTCCGCCCGGTGGCGTGGCGCGGCAGCGAGATGATGGGCGTCTCCGCGCAGCACAACAAGATCCACCTCGCCATCGGCGTGTGGGAATGGCCGAGCTATTTCGACCCCGAGCAGCGCCAGAAGGGCCTGCGCCTGGATCTGGCGGAATTCCGCCGCCCCGATCCGGCGACGATCCCCTGCAAGGCCAAGGCGTCGGGCCTCTACATGATCTGCACCATCTCCAAGCACAAGGCGGAGCGCCGCGGCTATGCCGACGCGATGATGCTGGATTATCGCGGCTTCGTGGCCGAGTGCACCGGCGCCAACATCTTCTTCGTGAAGGACGGCGTCATCCACACGCCCAAGCCCGACTGCTTCCTGGACGGCATCACCCGCCGCACGGTGATCGAGCTGGCCAAGCGGCACGGCCTCGAAGTGGTGGAGCGGCACATCAAGCCGGAAGAGCTTTCGGACTTCACCGAATGCTTCATCACCGGCACCGCCGCCGAGGTGACGCCGGTGGGCGAGATCGCCCAGTGGAAGTTCACGCCGTCGGGCATCACCCATCAGCTGATGGACGCCTATACGGCGGAGAGCCGCCCCAAGCAGGTGGCCGCCTGATCGCTCCGGCTGTTGCCGGACACGGGAAATGACAAGGGCCGCCCCGGGGATTTCCTCGGGGCGGCCCTTTGCTTTTGGATCACGGCCGCTGGATCACGGCTGCCTGAAGCGGCGGCGGGTTCAGGCCGCGCCCGCGCCCCAGCGCTCGGCGGCATCGTCGTCGGTGGCCTTCGCCTCCACCCAGGCGCCGTCGTCCGGCGCGCCGGGGCGCTCCTCCTTCTTCCAGAAGGGGGCGCTGGTCTTCAGCCAGTCCATCAGGAATTCCGCTGCCGCGAACGCCGCGCCGCGATGGGGCGAGGCGGTGACCACCAGCACGATTCCCTCGCCCGGCACGATGCGGCCGTGGCGGTGGACGATCCGCGCGCCTTGCAGCGGCCAGCGGGCGCGGGCCTCGTCGAGGATGCGGCCCATCTCCGCCTCGGCCATGCCGGGATAATGTTCCAGATGCAGCGCCGTCAGCGGCCCGTCGGCGGTCTCGTCGGCGCGGCAGAGGCCGGTGAAGGTCACGACCGCGCCCACGTCGGTGCGCCCGTGCGCCAGCGTGGCGGCCTCGCGGGTGGCATCGAAGGCGTCCGCCTGGACGCGGACCGAGAAGGCGTCGGATGCGGGCGGGCCGTCGGCCATGGCTCAGCCTCCGGTCATGGGCGGGAAGAAGGCCACCTCGCGGGCGCCGGCGAGCGGGGCGTCGGGCTTCACGTGCCTGCGGTCCAGCGCGGCGCGGACCACGGCGGGATTCTCGAACGCATGGGCATGCCCGCCGCCCCGCGCCTGAAGCCAGCGGGCGAGGTCGGCCACCGTGTGCACGTCGGCGGGCGGGTCCACCTCTTCCTCGGTGAGGCCGACGCGCTCGCGCAGCCAGGCGAAATACAGCACCTTCACGGGCGGTCTCCCGCCACCAGGTGCCGGCCGCCGGCGCGGAAATAATCATAGCCGGTGTAGAGCGTCAGCACCGCCGAGATCCACAAAAGGGTCAGGCCGGACAGGGTGACGCCCGGCACCAGCCGGTCGCCGGCCTCGCCCGCCAGGAGGAAGCCCACGGCGATGAGCTGGAGCGTGGTCTTCCATTTGGCGAGCCGCGACACCGGCACGCTGACGCGCAGCTCGGCGAGGAATTCGCGCAGGCCGGAGACCAGGATCTCGCGGCACAGGATCACCGCCGCCGCCCAGATCGACCAGCCCCGGATGGTGCCGTCGGAGGCCAGCATGAGCAGCGAGGTGGAGACCAGCAGCTTGTCGGCGATGGGGTCCAGCATGCGGCCGATGGCCGATTGCTGCGACCACGCCCGCGCCAGATAGCCGTCGAAGAAGTCGGTCACCGCCGCGGCGATGAACAGGCCGAGCGCCACCCAGCGCAGCGAGACGCCGCCGTGCAGGATGTCCGACCAGAACAGGCAGGCGGCCACCAGCGGCACCGCCGCGCAGCGCGAATAGGTGAGGATGTTCGGCAGCGAGAATGCGAGGTTCCGCGCCGGTGCGGGTGGGGTGGGGCGGGTCGCTGCGTCGGCCATGCCTGCTCGGCTCAATTCCGGATTGGGGTGTCAGGTCGCGTTGCCAGATGGGCGTGCCATGCCAGTTGCCACGTCCGGATGCGTCACCATGCGCGTGAAAGCGGGCGAGGTCGAGGCCGCCTCACGTGCCGATGCGATCATGGAAATACTCGTAGATGGCCCGTGCCGTCGAGGCATTTACGCCCGGAACCTGCTCAAGATCGGCCAGCGAAGCCCGCTCGATCGCCTTGAGGGTACCGAAGTGCCGCAGCAGCGCGCGCTTCTTGGTCGGCCCGATGCCCGGGATGGCCTGGAGGCCGGCGTCGGAGATGTCCTTCTTGCGCCGGGCGCGGTGCGAGCCGATGGCGAAGCGGTGGGCCTCGTCGCGCAGCCGCTGGATGAAATAGAGCACCGGGTCGCGCGGCTCCATGCGGAACGGCGGCTTGCCGGGCAGGAAGAACTGCTCGCGCCCGGCTTCGCGGTCGAGGCCCTTGGCGATGCCGACCAGGGGCACGTCGGTGATGGCCAGTTCCTCCATCACCACCCGCGCCGCGTTGAGCTGGCCGAGGCCGCCGTCGATCAGCACAAGGTCCGGCCAGGGCGAGGCGTCGTCGTCGGGTGCCTCCGGCGCATCGTCGAGCGCCGGCGGGGCGGCGGTGGGGTCCACCGGCACCTCGCCCGGCTCGCCCCGCCGGCGCCAGTCGGCCTCCGCCATGGCGGGCGGCGCGGCGGCTGCGGTGTCCGGGGCGGCGGCCGGGACGGGCGGCACGATGGCTGCGTCGTCCGCGGCAGCGTCCGGGAGCGCGGCCGCCTCCGGCGCGGCGCGGGGTGCCTCGCGCAGCAGGCGGGAGAAGCGGCGCCGCAGCACCTCGCGCATCATGCCGTAATCGTCGCCGGGCACGAGGTCGGCCGACTTGATGTTGAACTTGCGATACTGGCTTTTGCGGAAGCCTTCCGGCCCGGCCACGATCATGCCGCCCACCGCATTGGTGCCCATGATGTGGGAGTTGTCATAGACCTCGATGCGCCGGGGCGGGCGCGGCAGGTGGAAGGCCTGGGCAAGGCCCTCCAGCAGCTTGGTCTGGGTCGCGGTCTCGGCCAGCTTGCGGCCGAGCGCCTCGCGGGCGTTCTGGAGCGCGTGGTCCACGAGGTCGCGCTTCTCGCCGCGCTTGGGGGCGGCGATCTCCACCTTGTAGCCGGCCTTCTGCGACAGCGCCTCGGCGATGAGGTCCTGCTCCTCCACCGCGTGGCTCAAGAGGATGAGGCGCGGGCAGGGCTTGTCCTCGTAGAATTGCGACAGGAACGGGCCGAGCACGTCCTTCTCGTCCAGCGAGCGGTCGGCGCGCGGATAATAGGCGCGGTTGCCCCAGTTCTGGCCGGTGCGGAAGAAGAACACCTCGATGCAGGTGGCCCCGCCCTGCTGGTGGCAGGCGAACACGTCCGCCTCCTCCACCGAGCGCGGGTTGATGCCCTGGCTGCCCTGCACGGCGGAGAGCGCGGCGAGGCGGTCGCGCAGCTTGGCGGCGCGCTCGAACTCCAGCTCCTCGGCGGCGGCCTCCATCTCCTTGGCCAGTTCCTCCTTGATGGCGCGCGAGCGCCCGGCGAGGAAGGCGCGCGCCTCGCGCACCAGCTCGGCATAGTCGGCCGGCGAGATCTCGCCCGTGCACGGGCCGGAGCAGCGCTTGATCTGGTAGAGCAGGCAGGGGCGGGTGCGGTTCTCGTAATAGCTGTCCGAGCAGGAGCGCAGCAGGAAGGCGCGCTGGAGCGCGTTGATGGTGCGGTCCACCGCCCAGACGCTGGCGAACGGGCCGTAATAGTCGCCCGGCCGCGAGCGCGCGCCGCGATGCTTGAGGATCTGCGGGGCGTCGTGGTCGGCGGTGATCAGGATGTAGGGGAACGACTTGTCGTCGCGCAGCAGCACGTTGAAGCGCGGCTTCAGCTGCTTGATGAGGTTGGCCTCCAGCAGCAGCGCCTCGGGCTCCGTGCCGGTGGAGACGAACTCCATGCCGGCGGTGGCCGCGATCATCCGGGCGATGCGGTTGGTGTGCCCGATCAGCCGCGTGTAGCTGAGGATGCGCTTCTTGATGCTCTTGGCCTTGCCGACGTAGAGCACCGTGCCGTCGGTCGCCAGCATGCGGTAGACGCCGGGCCCGTTCGGCGCGTGCTTGGCCGCGCGGGCGATGACGGCGCGGCCGGTGGCCAGCGGGCCGTCGGCGGGCACGCCCTCCTCGGCCTCGTCGGTCAGGACGAGGGTGGCTTCGTCTTCGGCCTCGGCAAGGTCTGCGTCTTCCGTAACGTCGGGCTGGTCGAGCGGGGGGCGGGACATCATGGGCGGAACGTAGGCATTCGCAACTGGAAGGGCCAGTGGGTGCGGAATCCGTCGCGACGCACGTGGACATTCCGCGGAAAATTACTACCAATCGCCCCTGCACGTGCCGGGGGGCTTCATGTTCGGGTTCTTGTCCATCCGCTCGAAGGTTCTGGCGATGCTGCTTCTGTGCGGGATCGGCTGCCTGATCGCCACCAGCTACGTGGCGACGCGAAGCGGGATCAACACGCTCAAGACCACCATCTTCGAGCAGCTCACGACGCTGCGGTCCGCCAAGACCGCGCAGGTGGCGAGCTGGTTCCAGGATGTCTCGGACGATTTCAGCGACATTTCCCAGGACACGCCGAGCGAGGCCGGGGTGGTGGCCTTCTCGCAGGCCTTCGCCGCGCTGGGGCAGGGCGCTCCGGCGGCCGCCGACCCGGCGCTCGTGGCCTATTACAAGGACAAGGTGCTGCCCACCTTCGCCAGCCTGGTGGACGCGCCGCTGGTGCCCGCCGGCTTCCTGCCCGCCAATCCGGCGGCGCTGCGCCTCCAGGCGGCCTATGTCGCCCGCAACCCCGACCCGGTAGGCACCGGCGGCATCGCCCTGAGCGGCATCACCTCCGGGCCGAACGGCACCGCCTCGGCCTATGACGAGGCGGTGGCCCGCTTCCAGCCCTTCTTCCGCCGCTCGGTGGAAACCCACGCGCTGGAAGACATCCTGCTGGTGGACGCCAAGACCGGGACCATCGTCTACACCGTGGCCAAGCGCACCGATCTCGGCGCCAGCCTGACAGCCGGCCCGCTCTCCACCTCCGGTCCCGCCCGGGTGTTCCAGCGCATCATCGAAGGCGGCGGCGTGCCGGGACGCACGGTGCTGGAGGACTTCACGCCTTATGTGCCCGCCGGGCTGCGGCCGTCGGCCTTCATCGGCGCGCCGGTCTTCGCCGACGGCAACCTCGTCGGCGTGCTGATCGGGGTGCTGTCGGTGAAGCAGATCGACGCTTTGATGACCAACGACCGGCACTGGGTCGAGGCCGGGCTCGGCAAGACCGGCGAGGTCTATCTGGTGGGGGTGAGCGACCTGCTGATGCGCTCGCCCTCGCGCTTCCTGATCCAGACGCCGGAGGCCTATTACAAGGCGCTGGCGGCCACCGGCGTCGAGCCGGAGACGATCGCGCGCATCAAGCATTTCAATTCGCCCATCATGGCGCAGAGGGTGAATACGGAGGCCTCGCGCGACGGGCAGAGAGGCCAGTCCGACACCCGGATCGTCGCCGACTACCGGGGCGTCTCCACCTTGAGCTCCTGGGGGCCGGTGACCGTGCAGGGCCTGCACTGGATCGTCATCGCCCAGCAGGACGAGGCCGAGGCGCTGGCGCCGGTGCAGGACCTCAGGCATTCGATCCTGGTGGTGGCGGCGCTGGCGGCGGTGCTGCTCACCATGGTCTCGGTGGTGCTGGCCAGCGCCTTCACCCGCCCGATCCATGCGGTGCTCAAGGGGGTCAACACGCTGGCCGGGGGCGACGAGAGCGTGCGGATCGCGGTCAAGGGCCGCGACGAGTTCACCGACCTCGCCAAGGCGTTCAACGCCATGGCCAACGAGATCGCCGAGCGCTCCGCCCGCATCGAGCAGAAGACCGTGGAGTACGAGCAGCTCCTGCGCAATTTCTATCCGGACCTGATCGCCGACCGGGTGCGGCTGGGCGAGAACGCCTTCTCCGAGCGGGTGCGCAACGTGTGCGTCGTGGTGCTCATCATCGACGGCTTCGAGGGGCTGGTGCGCGGCGCGGCGGGCGAGACGCTGGAGCGGGTCAATGCCGTGGTGAGCGACATCGACGAGGTCTGCGCCGCCAGCGGGCTGGAGAAGATCCGCACCATCGGCGAGACCTATATCGCCGCCTGCGGCCTGTCCGCGCCGCGGCTGGATGCGGCACAGCGCAGCCTGGCCTTCGTGGCCCAGGTCAGCGTGGGGCTGGAGCGCCTGTCGCGCCTCTATGGCGTGCCGCTGGACGTGCGGGCCGGCATCGCGCTGGGCGACGTGGAAATCGGCATCGTGGGGCGGCACCGCATGCTCTACGACGTGTGGGGCCTGACCATGCTCCAGGCCCGGCGCATCGTGTTCGAGGCGGAGCCCGGCACCTTGCGCGTGACCGCCGCCGTGCTGCCCCAACTGGGCAGCCGCGAGGGCTTCGCGCGCATGCCGGACATCGCCCTGTTCGACGATACGCCGGTGGAAACGTGGCAGCGGCCCGCCGGCGGCGCGGCCGGCGCAGCCGGGTGAGGCGCGCATGCTGCAGGCCATCAACCAACAGGAACTGCGCTGGACCCTGCTGATCGTCCTCGGCTTCCCGCTGCTGACGGTGGTGCTGATCGAGCTGTCGCGGCGCTTCGCGCTGCCGTCCTCGCCGCTGCGCCGGCCGCTGCGGGCGCTCCAGGTCATCGTTCTGCCGGCGGGCGTGCTGTGGATCATCGTCCACGAACTGCTGCACCTGCCCACCGACGGGCTCACCGTGAAGGTGGTGGACACGGTGGTGGGCATCCTGCTGCTCCATGCCGTCTTCACCATCCTCCAGAGCCTGCTGATCGCCTTCAGCGAGACGGTGGGCCGGCTGCCGGCGCCGCGCCTGTTCTACGAACTGGCCTCGTCGGCCATCGTGGCGGTGGGCGCGGCGATCATCGTCTCCACCATCTGGGACGTGGACCTCGGCAGCCTGCTGGGCGCGCTGGGCATCGGCTCCGTGGTGCTGGGCCTTGCGCTGCAAAACGTCATCGGCGGGCTGGTGGCGGGCGTCATCGTCTTCTCCGGCCGCCACTTCAACCTGGGCGACTGGCTGACCATCGACGGCGCGCCGGCCAGGGTGGTGCAGATCGACTGGCGGGCGATCACCGTGGAGACGCTGGCCGGGCAGAGGGTGGTCATCCCCAGCGCCACCATGTCCGGCGAGGTGATGCGCATCATCCGCGCGCGCCAGCCGGTGTGGGTCAAGGCCGAGGTCATCCTGCCGCTGACCACGACGCCCGACGCGGCCAAGCAGGCCTTGCGGGAGGCTGCGCTCGACGTGCCGCAGCTCATGGAGCCGCAGCGCCTGTCCTGCCGCATCGGCGCGGTGGGGGCGGACGGGATGCATTATGAGGTGAGCTTCCTGGTGGCCGACGCCACCCAGGTGTCCGCGGCGCGGGACGTGTTCCTGCACCGCCTGTGGTACGTGGGCCAGCGGCACGGCCTGCCCATCGGCGGGCCGGACCAGGACGCGGCCATGCTCTATGGCGCGGATACACCGGAGCTGCGGGCCGCGGCCCTGGCCGCAGGCGGCACGTTCGGCCTCGGCGCGGCGGACCTGCTGGACCTGGCGGCCGCCTCCCGGATGCAGACCTTCGCGCCGGGCGAGACGATTCTCCGCCACGGCGTCAGCGCGCTCGACTTCCTCGTGCTGCTGGCGGGCGAGGCGCGGGTGGTGCTGCCGCTCGCCGACGCCCCGGTGCTGGAGCGCCTCGCGGCGGGCGATCTCTACGCCACCCGCGACGTGTTCCGCGGCACGGCGTCGAAGGTGCAGGTGATCGCCGACAGCGAGGTGCGGCTGCTGCTGGTGCCGGTCGGCGCCATGGAGCATCTGCTCGACCGCAACCCGGCCCTGGCCCAGGCGGTGGAACTCATCCTCGAAAAGCACACCGGCGCGCTGGCGGCGGCGGGCGCGCCGGGCCGAGCCGCCTGACGGCACCCGGCTCCCTCCCAATTCACGCCCGATTCACCATGCCGGTGCGGCGCGGCCGCGCGGCGACATTTCCTTTGCCATTGGAGGTCTAACTCCGGCTGACGGCGCGGCCTGCCCGCGCGTGCCAAGAGGAGACCCGAATGAAGATGCGTACTCTGGCGGGGTTTGCCGCCCTGGCCCTGGCGGCGGGCCCGGCGGCCGCGGCGGACCTGTCGGCCAGCTACGGCTACGCGCCGCAGCCGGCGGCGCTGCCGTCGTCCTGGACCGGCTTCTATATCGGCGCCAATGCCGGCTACGGCTGGGGTTCGGCGGCGGGCGAGAGCCCGAACGGCTTCCTGGGCGGCGTGCAGGCCGGCTACAACCTGCAATTCGCCGGTTCGCCCATGGTGATCGGCCTTGAAACCGACTTCGACTGGTCCGGTGTGAGCGCCGGATCCTTCAAGATGAACTATTTCGGTACCGTTCGCGGCCGCGTCGGCTTCGCTGCGGACCGTTTTCTGGTCTATGGCACGGGCGGCCTAGCCTATGGCGAGGGCGAGTACCAAGTTTTCGGCCTCAGCAACACCCAGACATCCTGGGGTTGGACATTGGGCCTCGGCGCGGAATACGCGATTGACCGTAATTGGAGCGCGCGAGCCGAGTATCTGTACGTGGATCTAGGCAATTCTACGTATGGTTCATTCGTGGGTCCCACGACGATCGGCTATGACGGCAATGTTGTTAGAGCTGGAGTGAACTATCGTTTCTGAACGGTTAAGCTCGCTTGATCCAACGGAAAGCCAGGAAAACCAAGCACTCAACCCAGGCTTGAGGACGAATTGTGTTCTGATGTAGACTCGCAGTCGCAATTTCGCCCTCCTTTCCGAAGGCGGTGTTGCATCGCGGTCACAGACGGGGCGGGCCACTCGATGTATGGTCCGCACATTCTGGTTCTTCGTCGAATGAAAAAAGGTGTTCTCATGTTGAAGCGCGCTCTCGCCGGGGTCTCCGCCCTGGCCCTCCTCGGCTGCGGCGCCGCCTCTGCGGCTGACCTCGCCACCAAGTATCCCGTCAAGGCCGTCGTGCCGGTGGTTCCCGTGTTCTCCTGGACCGGCTTCTACATCGGTGCCAACGTCGGCTACGGCTGGGGCAACAACAACTACGACTTCCGCACCGCGGCTGGCGTGCCCTACAACTACAACATCGGTGGCGGCGACGGCTGGCTCGGTGGTGGTCAGATCGGCTACAACTACCAGTTCGCCAACAACGTCGTGCTCGGCGTGGAAGCCGACATCGACTGGACCGGCGTTGGCGACACCAACACCATCACCGTCGGCCCGCTGGCCAACCGCACCAACACCCAGGGCGCCACGCTCGACTACTTCGGCACCATCCGTGCCCGCGTCGGCTACGCCTTCGACCGTTGGCTGCCGTACATCACCGGCGGCGCCGCCTGGGGCCGCACCAGCTTCGGCACCTACTACGGTGCGGACACCGCCTCCACCAACTGGGGCTGGACCGTCGGCGCTGGCCTCGAGTATGCCATCACCAACAACTTCACGGCCAAGATCGAGTATCTGTACGTGGATCTGGGTGGCAACAACTACATCTTCCCGAACCTCTCCACCCTCGACACCTCGTTCGACATGAGCGTGCTCAAGGTTGGCGTGAACTACAAGTTCTGATCTTAAGCCCTCGGGCTTTCGAGAACCCCGGGCGCGAGCCCGGGGTTTTTTTATGCCTGCGCGGACAGTCGGCCCCCGGCCGAATGACCGCGCGGCACCCCGATGCCGCCCCGACACCGTCTCCCGCCGCGCGCGCCATCGCTCCATCTCAACTCTTGCGTGTGAACTGTGCCCCTACGGCAACGCATGTAGGACGGGCGGACTACCCAGGTAGGCAGCTGCCGAGCCGCCGTCACGCCGGGGGCGATCCATTGCCACGTCTTTGCCGCTGATGGGCCATGGCCCTGCCGACCTCGTCGGACAGAGTGCCGGCCGTATTTATCTGCAAAGGGACGCAGCCATGAAGTCGGTACTGGTCTCGGGCGTTCTGGCGAGCGCTCTGCTCGCGGCCCCCGCGATGGCGGCCGATCTCGCCCGCGCGCCGACGCCCGCTCCGGCCATCGTCACCGCCGCGCCGCCGGCCTTCTCCTGGACCGGCTTCTATATCGGCGCCAATGCCGGCTATGCCTGGGGCTCGGGCACCGGGGCCGCCGACGCCAACGGGCTCAATCCGGACGGCTGGCTGGGTGGCGGCCAGGTCGGCTACAACTACCAGTTCCAGAACAACATGCTGGTGGGCCTGGAAGCCGACGTCCAGGGCTCGGACATCGGCAGCAGCAACGGCGCGCTGTCGTCCAAGCTGGACTATTTCGGCACCGTGCGCGCCCGCCTCGGCTACGCCTTCGACCGGGTGCTGCCCTATGTCACCGGCGGCTTCGCCTGGGGCAACAACAAGATTTCCACGCCCGGCATCAGCGAATCCAACACTCTCACCGGCTGGACCGCCGGCGCGGGCGTGGAATATGCGTTGACCAACAACTGGACCGCGCGGGCCGAGTATCTCTACACCGACCTGGGCAAGGGCAATTACAACGCCATCGGCGAGGCCGGGGTGAACGCCTCCACCGCGCGGCTCGGCGTGAACTACAAGTTCTGATCGCGGCTGCATCCCGGCCCATGGCCCCGGACGCAGCGGAACGCGGGAGTTTGGAAGGACGCGGCGCCCGCCGCGTCCTTTTTTGTGGGCCGCCCGGTAACACGGCGATGCAATTCTTGAACGGCCACAACGGGCCGGAATTGCGCCAGCGCCTCGCTTTGGTCCGCTCCCCCGTGATAGGAGCCGGTCCGAAGTTCAGATGAAGAGGGCTGAAATGGCTCGTGATTCGGCGGCGTCCGAGATTCGTCCCCTGCGCGTAGGGGTGACCGGCATTGGCATCATGGGATCGAACCATGCGCGCGTCCTGGCGGAACTGCCGGGCGTGGAACTGGTGGCGGTGGCGGATCCGGACGAGGCCCAGGCCAGGCGCGTGGCCGATGTGCTCGGCTGCCAGGCCGTGGGCACCCACCATCAGTTGCTCGACCTCGGCCTCGACGCGGTGATCGTGGCGGCCCCGACCCATCTGCACCATCCGGTGGCGCTGGACGTGATCGCCGCCGGCTGCTCGGTGCTGGTGGAGAAGCCGGTGGCCTCCACCGTGGAACAGGGCCGCGAGATCGTCGCCGCGGCCAAGGCCAAGGGCGTGACCCTGATGATCGGCCATGTGGAGCGCTTCAACCCGGCGGTCCAGGCGGTGAAGAAGGCCATCGAGGGCGAGGAACTGCTCTCCATCGCCATCACCCGCGTCGGCCCGTTCCCGCCGCGCATGTCCAACGTGGGCGTGGTGATCGACCTCGCGGTGCACGACATCGACCTGATCCGCTGGTTCACCGGCTCGGACATCGTCGAGGTGCAGCCGCAGACCTCCAGCGCCATGGCCGAGCGCGAGGACATCGCGCTGCTCCAGTTCCGCACCGCTTCCGGCGTGCTGGCCCACATCAACACCAACTGGCTGACGCCGTTCAAGGCGCGCACGGTGCATGTGGCGACGCGCAAGAAATACGTCATCGGCGACCTGCTGACCCGGCAGGTGACCGAGTGCTTCGACTACCGGCCGGACGGCTCCTATTCCATGCGCCACCTGCCGGTGGCCTATGCGGAGCCGCTGCGCAGCGAGCTGACGCAGTTCCTCGATGCCGTGCGCGCGGGGAGCAAGCCGCCGGTCAGCGGCGAGGAGGGCGTCGCCAGCCTGGAAATCGCCATCTCCTGCCTCGCCGAGCGGGTGGAAGCGGCGGCCCGCGCCCAGGTGCGGCGCGCGAGCTGAGCCCATCCGGGGGCATTCATACGACCGATGGGCGGCGGCCGCTGGCCGTCGCCGGAAGAGGCTTGCCCCGCGCTGATGGCGCGTGTGGGCCATCACGCAAGGACGCGATACCCATGACTTCGCCTGCCGCCCAGATTCGCCCCGCGCCGGCGTTCGCCTCGCCGATTCCCTTCATCGATCTCGCCGCCCAGAAGGCCCGCCTCGGCGCCGGCGTGGACAAGGCCGTGCAGGCCGTGCTGGACAGCTGCCGCTTCGTGAACGGGCCGGAAGTCGGCAAGTTCGAGGCTGAACTCGCCGCCTATGCCGGCGCCAGATATGCGGTCTCCTGCTCCAGCGGCACCGACGCGCTGGCCATGCTGCTGATGGCCTGGGGCGTCGGCGCGGGCGACGCGGTGTTCTGCCCGGCCTTCACCTTCTGCGCCACCGCCGAAGTGGTGCCGTGGGTCGGCGCCACCCCGGTATTCGTGGACGTGAAGGCGGACACCTTCAACGTGGACCCGGCGAGCCTGGAGCAGGCCGTCGCGGTGGCCAAGGCGAAGGGCCTCACCCCCAAGGTGGTCATCCCTGTCGACCTGTTCGGCCAGCCGGCGGACTATGACGCGCTCCTGCCCATCGCCGAGGCCCACGGTCTGAAGGTGCTGGCGGACACCGCCCAGGGCTTCGGCGGCACCTGGAACAACAAGCGCACCGGCTCGATCGGCGATGCCACCGCCACCTCCTTCTTCCCGGCCAAGCCGCTCGGCTGCTACGGCGACGGCGGCGCCATCCTGACCGACGACGCCGACCTCGTGGCGGTGCTGAAGAGCGTGCGCGAGCACGGCCAGGGCGTGGACAAGTACGAGAATGTCCGCATCGGCATGACCGCCCGGCTCGACACCATCCAGGCGGCGGTGCTGCTGGAGAAGCTGGCCATCTTCGAGGACGAGATCGCCGCCCGCGAGGCGGTGGCCCGGCGCTACAACGCGGCCCTGGCCGACATCGCCACCGTGCCGTTCGTGGATCCGCGCGCCACCTCGGTGTGGGCGCAGTACACGCTGCGCTTCGCCCCCGGCGTGCGCGACGGCCTGGCCGAGGCGCTGAAGGCGGAGGGCATCCCCACCGCCGTCTATTACCGCATCGCCATGCACCGCCAGCCGGCCTATGCGCACTTCCCGGCGGCGGCGGACAGCCTGCCGGTGGCCGAGGCGCTGTGCGCGGAAGTCATCAGCCTGCCCATGCACGCCTATCTGGACGCGGAGACGCAGGACAAGATCATCGCCGCCGTGCGCCGCGCCGTCGGCAAGTGAGCGCGGGCGGCCGCGCCGCCCGACGCCGTGAGACTGCTCCGCCGCCCTTCCGGGCGGCGGTTTCGTTTCCGGCCGCCGGGCGCGCGTTTGCCAGCGGCTCGGCACCTGCTTTACGGTCGCCGCCATCGCGCCCGGGAACCGGAGTCCCATGTTCCGCAACATTCTCTCTGTCGGCGGCTTCACCCTGCTGTCGCGGCTGGCCGGTTTCGTCCGCGACGTGGTCATGGCCGCCGTGCTCGGCGCCGGGCCGGTGGCGGATGCCTTCCTCATCGCCTTCCGGCTGCCCAACCATTTCCGCGCCATCTTCGCCGAGGGGGCGTTCAACGCCGCCTTCGTGCCCACCTATGCGCGGCTGAAGGCGCAGGGCGGTATTCCGGCGGCGCGGGGCTTCGCCGACGAGGTGCTGACCGCCATGGCCTGGGTGCACGGCCTGCTGCTGGCCCTGGCGCTCGGCTTCACGCCGCAGTTCGTCGGCCTGCTGGCGCCGGGCCTCGCCGATGATCCGCAGCGCTTCGACCTGGCGGTGACGCTGACCCGCATCACCTTTCCCTATCTCGCCCTCATCTCGGTCGCGACGCTGATCTCCGGGGCGCTCAATGCCTCCGAGCGCTTCGCCATGGCGGCGGCCTCGCCCATCCTGCTCAATGTCTGCATGGTCGGCACGCTGCTCGCCGCCGCCTCCTTTCCCACCGCCGGCCATGCCGCCGCCTGGGGCGTGCTCGCCTCCGGCGTGCTCCAGGTGCTGCTGGTGGCGTGGGATGCGGAGCGCAGCGGCATCGGCCTGCGATTCGGCACGCCGCGCCTCGATCCCGGCACGCGGCAGTTCCTCAAGGCGCTGGGGCCGGCGATCATCGGCTCGGCCGGCGTACAGATCGCCATGTTCGCCGACACCATCATCGCCACCTTCCTGCCCGCCGGCGCCCTGTCGGCGCTGTATTATGCCGATCGCATCAACCAGTTGCCCATCGGCGTCGTGGGCATCGCCATCGGCACCGTGCTGCTGCCGGAGATGGCCCGGCGGCTGGCGGCGGGGGACGATGTGGGGGCGGCGGAGGCACAGGCCCGCTCGGTGGAACTGGCGGTGCTGCTCGGCCTGCCCTTCATGGTGGCCTCGCTGCTGATTCCCGATCTGACCATGCGGGCGCTGTTCGCGCGCGGCGCCTTCACCCGCGGCGACGCGGCGGAGGCGGCCGCCACCCTCCAGGCCTATGGCATCGGCCTTCTCGCCTTCCTGGTGGTGCGGGCCTTCGTCTCGCCGTTCCAGGCGCGCGGCGACACGGCGACGCCGATGAAGGCCTCGCTGACCGCCGTGGCACTCAACGTGGCGCTCAAGTTCGCGCTGACGGGCGTGCTGGCGCAGGTCGGGCTGGCGCTGGCCACCGCCGTCGGCGGCTGGATCAATGTGGGCCTGCTGATCTGGTTCGCGCGGCGCAAGGGCTTCCCGGTGGGCGACCGGCTGCTGGGGGGGCACCTGCTGCGGCTGGCGGCCTGCGGCATCGTGCTGGCCGTGGCGCTGGTCGGGGCCTACCAGCTCTCCGCCATGCTGACCGCGCGCATGACCGAGGCTCGCGACGAAGTGATGTTCTGCCTCGTCGTCGCCGCCGGCGGCCTTGCCTATCTGCTTGCCGTTGCGGCACTTTTGGGGCGTGGTTTCCTGGCCGGGCTGGTCGGTCGCCGCCGCCTCCGCGATCCGGCCTGAGGGAAGAACCGAGCCGAACCCATTTTGCAACGCGGGAAGCTGTGCTATCGACCGTTTCCTGAAAAGAACGGCTCGTCAGTTGCGGGAGGCGCCGTTCGCTCGATAAACCGCCGCATTGGCGCCCTTCCGGAGCCCCCTGTATGTCCGTATTGGCTCGCCTTCCGCTCAAGGCCCTGGCCGCCGTGCCGCTGTTCGCGCTCGCCGCGTGCGGCCAGCCGCAGCAGCAGGCCGGCGCGCCGCCGGCTCCGGCGGTCACCGTCGCCAAGCCGCAGCCGCGCACCATCACCGATTACGACGAATATGTCGGCCGCTTCATCGCGGTGGATGAGGTGAACGTGCATGCGCGGGTGTCCGGCTATCTGTCGGAGATCCATTTCACCGACGGCCAGCTGGTGAAGAAGGGCGACCCGCTGTTCACCCTCGACCAGCGTCCGTTCAAGATCGCGCTCGACCAGGCCAAGGCCAACCTCGCCCAGGCCCAGGCCAACCTCGATTTCGCCCAGACCGACCTGGAGCGCGCCAAGACCCTGCTGCAGGACCGCAACTCGACGGCGATCTCCAAGCAGACCTTCGATCAGCGCACCCAGACCGAGCGTACCGCCGCCGCCACCTTGCAGGCGCAGGAAGCAGCCGTCGCCTCCGCGCAGCTCGACCTGGAATTCTCCGCGCTCACCGCCCCGGTGGCCGGCCGCATCGGCGACCGCCGCGTGTCGATCGGCAATTACGTGATCGGCGCCAGCGGCGGCACGCCCACCCTGCTGGCGGTGATCGTCTCCACCGACCCGATCCGGTTCGAGTTCACCTTCGATGAAGGCTCGCTGCTGCGCTACAAGACCAGCGGCAGCGCCGACACCGGCATGCCCGTGGACCTGAAGCTCCTCGACGAGAAGACCTTCGACCACAAGGGCAAGATGGACTTCCTGAACAACGTGGTGGACACCGCCACCGGGACCATCCGCGGCCGCGCCGTGTTCGACAATCCCAACGGCCTGTTCCGCCCCGGCATGTTCGCGCGCATCCGCCTCGCCGCCAGCAAGCCCTATGAGGCGCTCACCGTGCCCGACAGCGCCATCGGCTCCGAGCAGGTGCGCAAGTTCGTCTATGTGGTCGGCCCCGAGAACGCCATCGGCATGAAGTTCGTGGAACTCGGCCCGGTGGTGGATGGCCGCCGCTCGATTAAGTCCGGCCTCTCGCCGGATGACGTGGTGGTGGTCAACGGCCTGATGCGCGTGCGTCCGGGCGTGAAGGTCACCCCGCAGGAAGAGAAGCCGGCGGCGCCTGCCGCGGGCGCCACACCGGGTAACGCCGCCGCCCCGGCCAAGTGAGGAGCGACACACCATGCGCTTCTCCCACTTCTTCATCGACCGGCCGATCTTCGCCTTCGTCATCTCCATCGTGGTGATGATCCTGGGCGCGGTGTCCTACGTGCGCCTGCCGGTGGCGCAATATCCCGAGATCGCCCCGCCGGTCATCACCGTGACCGGCCAGTATCCCGGCGCCAGCGCCGAGACCGTGGCCGATACCGTCGTCGCGCCGATCGAACAGCAGATCAACGGCGTGGAGGGGATGCTCTATCTCTCCTCCAACTCCTCCGCCGACGGCCGCTTCACCATCTCGGTCACGTTCGATCTCGGCACCAATCTCGACATCGCCCAGGTGCAGGTGCAGAACCGCGTGGCCATCGCCTCGCCGCGCCTGCCCTCCGAGGTGCAGCAGATCGGCGTGGTCACGGCGAAGAGCTCGCCGGACATCCTGATGGTGGTCAGCCTCTATTCGCCCGACGGCTCGCGCGATCCGCTGTTCATCTCCAATTACGCCAACGTCCAGATCAAGGACGTGCTGTCGCGCATCGACGGCGTCGGCTCCATCACCGTGTTCGGCGGCCGCGACTACGCCATGCAGGTGTGGCTGGACCCGCAGCGGCTCCAGACGCTCAACCTGACGGCGGCGGAAGTGGTGACGGCCCTCCAGGGCCAGAACGTGCAGGTGGCCTCCGGCGTGCTGAACCAGCCGCCGGTCTCCAATCCCGGCGCGTTCCAGATCGCGGTGCGCACCCTCGGCCGCCTCACCACGCCGGAAGAGTTCGGCAACGTGGTCATCAAGCAGACCGCCACCGCTTTGGTGCGGCTGAAGGACGTGGCCAAGGTCGAGATCAGCGCGCAGGACTATTCCTCCACCTCCTATCTCGACAAGGACATCTCCATCTCGCTGGGCGTGTTCCAGCGGCCGGGTTCCAACGCGCTCGCCACCGGTAACGCCGTGCTGGCGAAGATGGAGGAACTGGGCAAGGTGTTCCCGCAGGGCCTGAAGTACGCCATCTACTACAATCCCACCGAGTTCATCTCGCAGTCGGTCGAGGCGGTGATCCACACCATCTTCGAGGCTGTGGTGCTGGTGGTGATCGTGGTGGTGCTGTTCCTCCAGACCTGGCGGGCGGCGATCATCCCGATCCTCGCCATCCCGATCTCGCTGATCGGCACCTTCTTCGTGATGAAGCTGTTCGGCTTCTCGCTGAACAACCTGTCGCTGTTCGGCCTGGTGCTGGCCATCGGCATCGTGGTGGACGACGCCATCGTCGTGGTGGAGAACGTGGAGCGCAACATCGCGGCCGGCCTTTCGCCGCGCGATGCCGCCTACAAGACCATGGACGAGGTGGGCGGCGCGCTGGTCGCCATCTCGCTGGTGCTGTCGTCGGTGTTCATCCCCACCGCCTTCATCACCGGCATCTCCGGCCAGTTCTACCAGCAATTCGCGCTCACCATCGCCGGCTCGACGCTGATCTCGCTGCTGGTGTCGCTGACGCTGTCGCCCGCCATGTGCGCGCTGCTGCTGAAGCCGCATGCCACCGGCCACCACCATGTCGCCTGGTACGCCAAGCCGGTGATGGGCTTCTTCAACCTGTTCAACCGCAGCTTCGAGGCCCTGGGCAACGGCTATGCGGCCGTGGTGTCCCGCCTGGTGCGGGTCGTGGCCCTGGTGCTGATCGTCTATGCCGGCATCGTCGCCTTCGGCGGCTACCTGTTCGTCTCGACGCCGCAAGGCTTCATTCCCGACCAGGATCGCGGCTACCTCATCGTGGCGGCCCAGCTGCCGCCCGGCTCGTCCATGTCGCGCACCGACGACGTGATGAAGCGGGCGGCGGACCTGGTGCTCGGCACCCCGGGCGTCGGCCACATCGTGAACATCGTCGGCTTCTCGGGCGCCACCTTCACCAACGCCCCGAACGCCGGCGCCATGTTCGTGATCCTGGAGCCGTTCTCCCAGCGCGCCGGCGATCCCACCCGGACCGCCAGCGCGGTGCAGCGGGCGCTGTTCGGCAAGCTCGCCGCGATCCAGGATTCGCTGCTCATCGTGGTGCAGCCGCCGCCGGTCAACGGCATCGGCAATGCCGGCGGCTTCCGCATGATGATCGAGGATCGTGACGGCCAGGGCCCGCTGGCGCTGCGCAACGCGGTCTATGCCATGATGGGCGCGGCGGCCCAGACGCCGGGCCTCCAGCAGGTGTATTCGCTGTTCGAGACCTCGACCCCGCAGGTCTATCTCGACATCGACCGCGCCAAGGCGCAGCTCCTGCGGGTCAACGTCTCCGACGTGTTCAGCGCTTTGCAGAGCTACATCGGCTCGACCTATGTGAACGACTTCAACCTGTTCAACCGGACGTTCCGCGTCCAGATCCAGGCCGACAGCCCGTTCCGCAAGGAGGTCAAGGACATCCTCGCCATCCGGGTGAAGAATGCCGACGGCGACACGGTGCCGCTCGGGTCGTTCACGACGGTGCAGGACATTTCCGGCCCCTACCGCGTGCCGCGCTACAACCTCTATACGGCGGCGGAACTGGATGGCAGCCCGGCTCCGGGCTACTCCCAGGGCCAGGCCATCCAGACCATGCAGCAGCTCGCCGCCAAGGTGCTGCCGCAGGGCTTCGCCTATGAGTGGACGACGCTGGCCTTCCAGCAGCAGCGGGCCGGCAACACCGCCGTCTTCGCCTTTGCCCTGGGCGTGGTGTTCGTCTTCCTGGTGCTGGCGGCGCAGTATGAAAGCCTGACGCTGCCGCTGGCCGTGGTGCTGATCGTGCCCATGTGCCTGGTGGCGGCGCTGGGCGGCGTCATCCTGCGCGGGATGGACAACAACATCCTGACCCAGGTGGGCTTCATCGTGCTCATCGGCCTCGCCGCCAAGAACGCCATCCTCATCGTCGAGTTTGCCAAGCAATTGGAGGACCAGGGCATGGGGCGGCGCGAGGCGGCGGTGGAGGCGGCCCGGCTGCGTCTGCGCCCGATCATCATGACCTCGCTGGCCTTCATCCTCGGCGTGGTGCCGCTGGTCTGGGCGGTCGGCGCCGGCGCGGAACTGCGCCAGGCGCTGGGCACGGCGGTGTTCTCCGGCATGATCGGCGTGACCTTCTTCGGCCTCATCTTCACGCCGGTCTTCTATGTGCTGGCCCGCTGGATCGCCTCCTTCACCGAAGGCAAGAAGGAAGAGGACCAGGCCCCCGACCACCCCGCCCCGGCGGAGTGAGGACGCCTTCGTCAATCAAGCGGCGCCGGTCTCCGGCGCCGCTTTCGTTTCAACGACCTGTCCCGAGTGCCCATGTCCGTTCAGAACCCCACCGGCCTGCCGTTCGATGACATCCGTCATCTCGTCGCCACCATGCCCGCCGCCGACACGGCGGCCGGGGACGCCGCGCGGGTGCGCCAGATCGACCTGCTGAAGCCGCCGGGCGCGCTTGGGCGCCTGGAAGAGATCGCCATCCACCTCGCCACCTGGCAGGGCAAGGCCATGCCCACGGCGGACCGGCCCATGGTGGCGGTGTTCGCCGCCACCCATGGCATCGCGGACCGCGGCGTGTCGCCCTATCCGGGCGCGGTGACCAAGCAGATGGTCGGCGCCTTCACCAACGGGAAGGCGGCGGTCAACCAGATCTGCTCCACCTTCGATGCCGGCCTCAGGGTGTTCGATCTCGCGCTCGACATGCCCACGCCCGACATCACCCAGGACGCGGCGCTGGACGAGCGCGCCTGCGCCGCCACCATCGCCTTCGGCATGCAGGCCATCGCCGGCGGGGCGGACGTGCTGGCGCTGGGCGAGATGGGCATCGGCAACACCACCATCGCCGCCGCCATCTGCACCGCGCTCTACGGCGGCGCGGCGGAGGACTGGGTCGGCGCCGGCACCGGCGCCACCGGCGCCGTGCTGGAGCGCAAGCTGGAGGCGGTGCGCGCCGCCATCGCCTTCCACGGGGCCGCCCTGTCGGACCCCTTGGAGGTGCTGCGCCGGGTCGGCGGCCGGGAGCTGGCCGCCATGGCCGGCGCCATCCTGGCCGCGCGCCACGAGCGGGTGCCGGTGGTTCTCGACGGCTATGTGGTGACGGCGGCGGCGGCGGTGCTGCATGCGCTCGATCCTTCCGCGCTCGACCATTGCCTCGCCGGCCATGTCTCCGGCGAGCGGGCCCATCGCCAGTTGCTGGATCAGCTGAAGCTCAAGCCCATCCTCGATCTCGGCATGCGGCTCGGCGAGGGCTCCGGCGCGGCGCTGGCGCTGGGCGTGGTGAAGGCGGCGGTGGCCTGCCACACCGGCATGGGCACCTTCTCGGAAGCCGGCGTCGCCAACAAGGACTGAGCGGGCTTGGCGGCGGTGCGGGCCTGACGCCTATTCGGCGGCGGCGAGGAGCGCCGCCGGCCGGAGCGGCTCGGCCGGCGCGGCTGCCTCGCCGAGGCGCCGCGCCACCGGGAAGGTGAGGGTGGCCCGCGTGCCACCCGCCGCGCGGTCGGAAAAGTCCAGCCGGGCGCCGTGCAGGCCGGCGAGCCCCTGGACGATGGCAAGGCCCAGCCCCGCGCCACGCCCGCTCGCCGGATCGAGCCGGCTTTCGCGATGATGCGGCGACGGGGTCAGCGGCAGTTCCGCCTCGCCCATGCCGGGGCCGGTATCTTCCACCGCCAGGCAGGGCGCGCCGTCCGGAGCGCAATCCACCACGAGGCGCACGGTGCCGCCCTCGGGCGTGAACTTCACCGCATTGGACAAGAGGTTCAGCACCATCTGCCGCACCGCCCGCTCGTCCGCCCACAGGCGGGGGCGGGCGGCTTCCTCGACCTCCAGGGCGATGGCCCGCCCGGTGGCGGCGAGGCGCATCATGTGGGCGCAGTCCTGCGCCAGGGTTCCGAGGCTGACGGCGGTCTCGAACAACTGGCGGTGCCCTGTCTCGATGCGGGCGAGGTCCAGGATGTCGTCGGCGAGCGAGAGCAGGTGCCGGCCGGAGGCGTGGATGTCCTGCGCATAGTCGCGATAGGCGGGCACCTGGTGGGGGCCGAGCACCTCCTGCGCCATCATCTCGGAAAAGCCGATCACCGCGTTCAGCGGGGTGCGCAATTCGTGGCTCATCTCGGCCAGGAAGCGTGACTTGGCCCGGCTTTCCGCCACGGCGGCGGCGAGCCGCGCGGCCTCGGCCTCGCCCGCCTGCGGGCGCGCGGCGGCGAGGCGCTGAAGGGTGCGGCGCAGGGTCAGCAGTTCCAGCCCGGCGAAGGCGAGCGGGGTGGCGGCGAGCCAAAGCAGGGGCGTGTGGAGGCGGGCGAGCAGCAGGCCGGCGACGAAGGCGATGAGCGCCCCGGCGAGCCAGCGCACGGAGCGGCGGGCCTCGGTCATCAGGGCATCGAATCCGTCCGCATCCGCCGCGGGAGCCCGGTCGGGCGCGAGGGCGCGGGGTGCGCGATCCGTGTGGGGCCCTGTCATATGCCCGAACCTTTTGCGCCTCGGCAGGCGGCTTAGTCCACCGGCACAGGCTCGGCCACGACTCCTGCGCCAGCAGGGTTTATGAAAGGTTAACGGCGGGCTTCGGCATTGACGCCACGCACCGGAATCGGGTTTGCGGAAGGCCATGCGCCTGCGTCCCCTGTCCACCGCCGATCTTGTCCTGGCCTTCGCGCTTCTGGCCGGCCTGTTCCTGCTGGCGGGTGGCCTGTCCGAGCACGTGAGCGGGAGGACCGAGGTGCTGGGCCCGGCGTTCGCCGTGGACGGCGACACGCTGGATGTGCGGGGCACGCGGATCCGCCTTGCGGGTATCGATGCGCCGGAACGGCACCAGACCTGCGGCGGCGCCACGACCTGGCCGTGCGGGGAGGCCGCCCAAACCGCGTTGCAGACCGCTCTGGCCGCCGGCGTCGCCCATTGCGAGGGCCGCGCGCGGGACGTCTACCACCGCCTCGTGGCCAGTTGCCGGGTGGGGGAGGTGGACATTGCGGAAAGCCTGGTGCGGGCGGGGCTCGCCTTGTCCACCGGCCGCTATTCCGCCTCCGAGCTGGAAGCGCGGGTGACGCGCCGGGGCCTGTGGAGCGGGCCGTTCGTGCGCCCCTCGGACTGGCGCGCCGAGCATCCGCGCTGATCCGGAGGCCGCCCGGCGCTGCCGTGCGGATCTGCCTGATCCGACCTGCTTGACTCTCGGCGGGGGAGGGGAGAGGCTAGAACAAAATAGGAACATGACCCATGCGCGCGACGGCTGAACAGCTCCGGGCGCTCCGCCAGGAGGTGGCCGGCCTCGAACGATGGCAGGCGGAGGCGCAACCACGGCGGGTGGCCCTCGGCCATCCGGAGATGGATGCCGCCTTGGGCGGCGGGCTGGAGCCGGGGCGGCTGCATGAGGTGTTCGCCGCCGAGCCGGGCGATGCCGCCAGCGCCTCGGGCTTCGCCGCCATGCTGGCGGCCCGGCTCGGCGGCGGCATCCTGTGGCTGCGGCAGGAGCAGGCGGGGCGGCAGGGCGGGGCGCTGCACGCGCCGGGCCTGTGCGAGATCGGCATCGATCCGGCCCGGCTGATCCTCGGCGTCCTGCCCGATCCCCTGGCGGTGCTGACGGCGGCGGGGGAGGCCGCCCGCTGCCCCGGCGTCGGGGTGGTGGTGGCCGAGCTGTGGCGCACCCCGCGCGTGCTCGACCTCACCGCCACCCGCCGCCTCTCGCTGGCGGCGGAAACCTCCGGCGCCAGCGTGCTGCTGCTGCGCGTGGAGGCGGAAGCCAGGCCCACGGCCGCCCAGAGCCGCTGGTCGGTGGGCACGGCGGCCTCGGTGCCGCTGGAGGCGGGCGCGCCGGGCTATCCGGCGCTCAGCGTGGCGCTGACGCGGCACAGGGGCGGCCCGCCCGGCGGGCCATGGCAGGTGGAGTGGGATCGTGATGGAGCATCTTTCCGGGCGTGGGGCGGGGGCGGGGCGGCGCTATCTGGCCCTCCACTTCCCGCTGCTGCCCACGGATAGGCTGCGCCGCCGCGGGATCGGCGCCGACGCGCCGCTGGTGGCGGTGGAGACGCAGCGCGGCGCCATGCGCATCGTGGCGAGCGACCGGCGGGCACTGGCGCTCGACATCATGCCGGGCCTTGCCTTGGCCGATGCCCGCGCCCGCGTGCCGGACCTCCTGGCCGAGGCGCACGACGCCCATGCGGACCGGCTCTGGCTGGAACGCCTGGCGGAGCTGTGCGACCGCTACACGCCCATGGTGGCGCTCGCCGCGCCCGACGGCCTGCTGCTGGACGTGACCGGCTGCGTCCACCTGTTCGGCGATGAGGCGGGCCTCGCCGCCGATGCCGCGCGGCAGATGGCCGGGCGGGGCCTGCATGTGCGCAAGGCCTTCGCCGGCACGCCGGAGGCGGCCCTCGCCCTGGCGCGCTTCCATCGCGGCCCGGTTGTGGACGAGGCGCAGGCCGTCCGCGGCCTGCCGGTGGCCGCGCTCCATCTGCCGGCGGACACCGCTCTGGCGCTGCGCCGGGCCGGGCTGGCCACCATCGGCGACCTCGCCGCGCGCCCCACCGCGCCGTTGAGCGCGCGCTTTGGCGCGGAGACGACCACGCAACTCGCCCGGCTGCTCGGGCGCGCGGACAGCCGCATCACGCCGCGCCGGGCGCCGCCAGCCCTGGTCTTCGCCCATCCCTTCGCCGAGCCGGTGGGGCGGATGGAGGCCGTGCTCGGCGCGCTCGGCGAACTGGCGGCGGCGGCCGGCGCCGCCCTGGAGGCCCGCGGCATGGGCGGCCGCCGCTTCGAGGCCCGCCTGTACCGCAGCGACGGGGAGGTGCGCGACCTGGCGGTGGAGACCGGCGCGCCGATCCGCGACCCCGCCGTGCTGCTGCGCCTGTTCGACGCCCGCATCGATGCCCTGGCCGATCCCATCGATCCCGGCTTCGGCTTCGATCTCGTCCGGCTCTGCGTGCCGGCCATCGAGCCGCTCACCGTCGCGCAGCTCGCTCTGGGGGAGGCGGCCGATCCGCAGGGCAGCCTGTCGGCCTTGGTGGATCGCCTGAGCACGCGGTTCGGGCGCGAGCGCTTCCGCCGCTTCCTGCCGCGCGACAGCCATATCCCCGAGCAGGCCCAGCGTGCCGTTCCCGCGCTCGCCGCCGGGCCGGCGCACTGGCCGGCGCCCGAGGCGGGCGAGCCGCCGCTGCGCCCGCTGCACCTGTTTCATCCGCCGCAACCCATCGAGGTGCTGTCGGAAGTGCCGGAGGGGCCGCCGCTGCGCTTCCGCTGGCGCGGCGGCACCCACGACGTGTTGCGCCAGGAAGGCCCCGAGCGCATCGGCGCGGAATGGTGGCACGACGTGCGCCGGCCGGGCGAGCCGCGCGATTACTACCGGGTCGAGGACAAGCGCGGCCGGCGCTTCTGGATCTTCCGCCACGGCGTGCACCAGGCGGCGCCCGCGCCCCGCTGGTACCTGCACGGGCTGTTCCCGTGAGCGGTTTCGCCGAGCTGGTGGCGGCCAGCAACTTCTCCTTCCTGCACGGCGCCTCCCATCCCGCCGAGATGGTCGGGCAGGCGGTGGCGCTCGGCCTTGCCGGGCTCGGCATCGCCGACCGCAACACGGTGGCCGGCGTGGTGCGCGCCCATGTGGCCCTGCGCGACGCGCCCAAGCGGGCGCGGGCCCTGCTGCTGGACGAGAAGGCGAAGCGGGGCGAGGCGCTGGTGCTCAGCGCGGCGGAGGAAGCGTCCTGCACCATCCCAGTGCGGCTCGCGGTGGGCGCGCGGCTGGTGTTCGCCGACGGCACGCCGGACATCGTCGCCTATCCGGCCACGCGCCTCGGCTGGGGCCGTCTCACCCGCCTGCTCACGGTGGGCAACCTGCGCGCCGTGAAGGGCGGCTGCATCCTGCGCTTCGAGGACCTGCTGGAATATCTCGATGATCTCCTGCTCATCGTCATGCCCGCGTCCACCGCCGCCCCGCAGGAGGCGCATCGCGCGCCGGTGGACTATGCCTTCAAGGACGAAGGCTGGACGGCGCCCCGGCTCAGCCTCGTGCCGCCCCCGGTGCCGCAGGGGCTGGAGGCTGTGCTGGCGCGCCTCGCTGGCGCGGCGCCGGAGCGGGTGTGGCTGGGCGCGGCCCTGCACCGGCGGGGCGGCGACGCCCGGCACCTGGCGCGGCTGCGCCGCATCGCCGCCGCCGCCCGCGTGCCGCTGCTCGCCACCAACGACGCGCTCTATGACGAGCCTGAGCGGCGTCCGCTGCACGATGTCCTCTCCTGCGTGCGCGCGGGGGTGACGATCGCCGTGGCGGGCCGGCGGCTGGAGGCCAATGCGGAGCGCCACCTGAAGGCGCCGCAGGAGATGGCGCGCCTGTTCCGCGCCTGCCCGGAGGCGGTCCGGGAGACGCTGCGCCTGCTGGCCCGCATCCATTTCACGCTGGACGACCTGAAGTATGAATATCCGCACGAGCCGGTGCCAGAGGGCTGGGCGCCGCAGGACTGGCTTGAGCATCTGGTCACCACCGCCGCGCACGCGCGCTACGGCGCGGTGCTGCCGGAAAAGGTACAGGGGCTGATCGCGGAGGAGTTCGCCCTCATCCGCAAGCAGAACTATGCCTATTACTTCCTGACCGTCCACGACCTCGTGACCTTCGCCCGCGCCCAGGAGCCGCCCATCCTGTGCCAAGGGCGCGGCTCGGCGGCCAATTCCATCGTCTGCTTCCTGCTCGGCATCACCTCGGTGGACCCGGAGCGGCACAATCTGCTGTTCTCCCGCTTCGTCTCCGAGGAGCGCCACGAGCCGCCGGACATCGACGTGGATTTCGAGCACGAGCGGCGCGAGGAGGTCATCCAGTACATCTACCGCCGCTACGGCCGACACCGGGCGGGCATCGCCGCCACCGTGATCCATTACCGCGCCCGCAGCGCGGTGCGCGAGGTGGCCAAGGTGCTGGGGCTGAGCGAGGACGTCTCCGACCGCCTCGCCGGCCTGGTCTGGGGCAGCCATTCCGACGCCATGGACGCCAAACGCATGGCGGAAGCCGGCTTCGACCCCGACAATCCGGAGATGGAGCGGCTGCGCTTCGTTCTGCGGCCGCTCCTCGCCATGGCCTTTCCGCGTCACCTCTCCCAGCACGTGGGCGGCTTCGTCCTGACCGAGAACCGGCTGGACGAGACCGTGCCGATCCACCACGCCGCCATGGAGGGGCGCAGCTTCATCGAATGGGACAAGGACGACATCGACGCGCTGAACCTGATGAAGGTGGACGTGCTGGCGCTCGGCATGCTCACCTGCATCCGCAAGGCCTTCGCGCTGATGCGGCAGCACGGGCTGGGCGCGCACACGCTGGAGGTGGACCTCACGGCCGACGACCCTGCCGTCTACGACATGCTGTGCGCCGGCGACAGCATCGGCGTGTTCCAAGTGGAGAGCCGGGCGCAGATCAACATGCTGCCGCGCCTGAAGCCCCGCAAGCTCTACGACCTCACCATCCAGGTGGCCATCGTGCGGCCCGGCCCCATCGAGGGCGACATGGTGCACCCCTATCTGCGCCGGCGCAGCGGGGAGGAGAAATGGGGCTTTCCCTCGCCGTCCCCGCCGCATCCGCCGGACGAGTTGCACGCGCTGCTCGGTGAGACCTTCGGCGTGCCGCTGTTCCAGGAGCAGGCCATGAAGCTCGCCATCACGGCGGCCAGCTTCACCCCCGGCGAGGCCAACCAGCTGCGCCGCGCCATGGCCACCTTCCGCAATGTGGGCACCATCCATACCTTCCGCGAGAAGATGGTGGAGGGCATGGCGGCGCGCGGCTACGAGCGGGCCTTCGCCGAGCGCTGCTTCAAACAGATCGAGGGCTTCGGCAGCTACGGCTTTCCGGAGAGCCATGCCTTGTCCTTCGCCCGGCTGGTCTATGTCTCGTCCTGGATCAAGTGCCACCACCCGGCGGTGTTCGCCTGCGCGCTGCTCAACTCCCAGCCCATGGGCTTCTATGCCCCGGCGCAGATCGTGCGGGATGCGCGCGACCACGGCGTGGAGGTGCGTTGCGTCGATGTGAACGCCAGCCTGTGGGACAACAGCCTGGAGCCGGCGGCGGGCGGGCGGCTGGCGCTGCGCCTCGGCTTCCGCCAGGCGGAGGGGTTCCGCGAGGACTGGGCGGAACGCCTCGCCGCGGCGCGGGCGCAGGGGCGGTTCGAGGGCATGGAGGCGCTGGCGCGGCGCGCCCGCCTGCCGTCCGGCGCGCTCCGCCTGCTGGCCGATGCGGACGCCTTCCGCTCCCTCGGTCTGGAGCGCCGCGCCGCGCTGTGGGAGGTTCGGCGCCTGCCGGAGGCGGAACTGCCGCTGTTCGCCTCCGCCCAGGCGCGGGAGCTGGGGACGGAGGCGGACATGGCCCTGCCCGCCATGTCCGATGCCGAGCATGTGGCCATCGACTACCAGACCACCCGCCTGTCCCTGAAGGGCCACCCCATGGCCTTCCTGCGCCCGGCCTTCCACGCGGCGGGGGTGCTCAGCTGCACCCAGACGTCGCAGGCGCGCAACGGCGCGCGGGTGCGCACGGCGGGCATCGTGCTGGTGCGCCAGCGGCCGGGGAAGGGAAACGCCATCTTCGTCACCCTGGAGGACGAGGGCGGCATCACCAATGTGCTGATCTGGGCCCGCCTGTTCGAGACGCTGCGCCGCCCGATCATGGCCGCGCGCCTGATGCTGGTGGCGGGCGAGGTGCAGCGCAGCCGCGAGGGCGTGGTGCATCTGATGGCGCGCCACGTGGAGGATTGCACGCCGCTGCTCGACCGGCATTTCGCGGCGGACGCGCCGGCCGCCGCCCCGCCGCGCCCCACCCATCCCCGCGACGTGCGCATCCTGCCGAAGTCGCGCGACTTCCACTGAGCGCCGGCTCGGGCGTGGGGCCCCGTCCGGGCCGGATCGGCAGCGGATGACCGCCGCGATCTGCTTGCCGAGCCAGGCGGGCTGTTCCGGGCATGGCGGGAATGGCCCCGGCAAAGGGGGGGCATTCCCCGCTCGTGCCGGGCGCGGGTCATACTGATCCCCCGATCAGCCATCGCACTCGCGTGCCCGGCGCGGGCGCTGGAGCCCGGCCGGAGAGCCGGGCAAAAAAAAGGATGCCCCGCCTTGGCGGGGCATCCTGTCCTTTACAGCGGGCGCAGTCAGCCGGCGCGAAGGTTGCGGACCACGCGTTCCACTTCCACCTGCAACTGCCCGGCCTGCCCCGCCAAAGCGGAGGACAGCGACATGAGCTGGGTGGAGGCGGCGCCGGTCATCTCGGCGGCGCGGCCGACGCCGCTGATGTTGTGGTTCACCGTCCCGGTGCCCTGCGCCGCCTGCTGGGTGTTCACCGCGATCTCGCGCGTGGCCGCGCCCTGCTCCTCGACCGCCGAGGCGATGGCCGAGGACGAGGTGCGGATGTCCGAGATGGTGGAGACGATGCGGTCGATGGAATCGACCGAGCGGTTGGTGGCCTGCTGGATCTCGCTCACCTTGGAGGCGATCTCCTCGGTGGCCTTGGCGGTCTGGGCGGCGAGCTGCTTGACCTCCTGGGCGACCACGGCGAAGCCCTTGCCCATCTCGCCGGCGCGCGCCGCCTCGATGGTGGCGTTGAGCGCCAGCAGGTTGGTCTGGCCGGCGATGTTGGTGATGAGGTCCACCACCTCGCCGATCTTGGCCGCCGACTGGGACAGCTCGTTGATCTCGGACTGCGTGCGGCCGGTCTCCTCGGCCGCCGCCGCGGCGATGCGCGCGGCGTTGGACACCTGGATGCCGATCTCGCGGATCGAGGCGCTCATCTCCTCGGTGGAGGCGGCGACCGTCTCCACGTTCGTGGACGCCTCTTCCGCCGCATGGCCCACGGCCTGCGCCTGGCGGGAGGTTTCCTCGGCGGTGGAGGAGAGGTTGCGCGCCGCCTCGGAGACTTCCGAGGACGACTTGGTGAAGGCGGTGGCGAGCGCGCCCATGGACGCCTCGAACGTGTCGGCGATGGCGTGGCGTTCCGCGCGCAGGCGCTCGGCGGCGCGCTGCTCCTCCAGCCTGGCGGCCTCGCGCATATGCTCGGCCTCCACGAGGCCCTGGCGGAAGATCTCGACGCCCCCGGCCAGCCGGCCGATCTCGTCGCGGCGGTCGGTGCCGGGAACCTCGACCTTCAGCTCGCCCTTCTCCAAGCGGCCCATGACACCGATGACCAGGGCCAGCGGCTGGACGATGCCGTAGCGCGAGATGAGGAAGGCCAGGACGAGGGAGACGAGGATGGCGGCGGCGGTGCCGCCGGAGAGAACGAGGATTTCGCGGCCGGAGGCGGCCTCCAGGGCGACGATATTGGCGTCCACACTCGCGGTGGTGTCGTCGACGACCTTGACGACCTCCAGGGCCACCTGCTGGATGGCGGGCGCGCAGACGGTGTTCATAAGGGCCGTCGCCTGCTCGATGGCCGACATGTCGGTGCTGTCGAGGGCGAGGCGCATCGCCTGGCCGCACTTGTCGGCGAAGCCGGCCAGGATCTTGGCGTGCAGCCGGTCGAACTCCCCGGCGCGCTCCGGCAGCGCGGCCTTGGCCGCCTCGAAGCGCTGGCGCAGGACCTCCTGGCCGTTCTTGAAATTGGTCTCGGCGGTCTTGTTGCCCTCCGCCGTGGTGGCGGTGATCGCCTGGAAGATGCTGCGCTCCATATAGGCGATCTGCCGGCTGACGCGGGCCAGGGCGACGTTGGCGCGGGCCTCGCCCTTCAGCAGGCCCTGATATTCGGTCGCCTGCCCCCGCAGCATCTGGGCGCTGATGAATGTCGCGAGGCCGGCGCAGCCGCCCAGGATCAGGATGACGAGGGCGATCTTGCCCATGATGGGCCAGTGTTTCAGCGACATGGAACTTCCCGCTACAGGCTCGCCCGCGCAGGCTGGAAGGTCGCGGACGTGACGAATTACCCCCCGGAATGGAGTGGTATCATGCAGCAGACCGTAGGCGTCGCAGCTTGCGTGGGGACTGCGCGACGTCTCAAGTTATTACACTTTATGCGCGAAACGGGCGTTGCGTGGCCAACTGGAGGTCGGGCCGCCTGTATCCGAAACGGCGCCTGTCAGCGCCCCTGACGTTTCCGCGCGGCCGAACGCGACGGCACGATCGCGCCCGGAGGGCACGGCGGTCGATCGGTCAGGAAGGGGGGCGGGCGATCAACGCCGGGCGATGATGAACAGGCGGGGGAAGGCCAGCAACACCTTGCCGTCCGCGCGGCGCGGATAGTCCTGCGTCAGGCGGGCCTTGTAGGCTTCGAGGAAGGCGGCCTGCTCGTCTGGGTCCAGGGGCTCCAGGAACGGGCGCAGCCCCGTGCCCTTCATCCATTCCACCACAGCCGCCGGATCGTTGAGCGGGTGGTGGTAGGTGGTGCGCCAGATATCGACCTTCGCCGCCAGCGGGCTCAGCAGGTCGTAATAGCTTTCCGTGGGGGGCAGCACCGTGCGCGCCGCGCTCGCCTGCGCCAGCTTGTCCGCCCATGGCCCCTCGGCGGCCACCCGGCGCATGCCCACATGGGTGGGTTCGTTGAGATTGTCCGGCATCTGCGCGGCGAGCACGCCGCCCTCGGAGAGCTGGGAGAGCAGGTGGGGAAACAGGGTGGCGTGGCCCGGCACCCATTGCAGCACGGCGTTGGCGAGGATCACGTCGGCCGGCTGGGCCAGCCGGAAGGTCGCCACGTCCGCCTCAATGAAGGTGGTGTGCGGCATGCGCCGGCGGGCCGTGTTCAGCATGTCCAGCGAGGTATCGACGCCGATGACCTCCGCCTCGGGATAGCGGTTGGCGAGGATCTCGGTGGAATTGCCGGGACCGCATCCCAGATCGACCACCCGGCGCGCCGCTTCCAGCGGAATCTGCGCCACGAGGTCCCGGGCGGGCCGGGTGCGCTCGTCCTCGAAGGTGAGATAAAGCCGCGCGTTCCAATCCGCGATCATGTCCCCTCCCGAAATGAAAACGCCCGCCGGAGACTATCCGGCGGGCGTGCAATCAACGCGAGAACTTTTTGTACTGGATCCGCTTCGGGATCGTTGAATCGATACCAAGCCGGCGCTTCTTGTCTTCCTCGTAATCCTGGAAGTTGCCCTCGAACCATTCCACGTGGCTGTCGCCCTCGAAGGCCAGCATGTGGGTGGCGATGCGGTCCAGGAAGAAGCGGTCATGCGAGATGATGACGGCGCAGCCGGCATAATCCTCCAGCGCCTCTTCCAGCGCCCGCAGGGTGTCCACGTCGAGGTCGTTGGTGGGCTCGTCGAGGAGCAGCACGTTGCCGCCCTCCTGCAGAACCTTGGCCAGATGCACGCGATTGCGCTCACCGCCCGAGAGCATGCCGACCTTCTTCTGCTGGTCGCCGCCCTTGAAGTTGAAGGCCGCGCAATAGGCGCGCGAGGGGATTTCCTTCTTGCCCACGTAGATCACGTCGAGGCCGCCGGAGATTTCCTCCCACACGGTCTTCTTCGGGTCGAGGGCGTCGCGGCTCTGGTCCACGTAGCCGAGCTTCACCGAATCGCCGATCGTGATGGTGCCGTTGTCCGGCTTCTCCTGGCCGGCGATCATCTTGAACAGCGTGGTCTTGCCCGCGCCGTTCGGCCCGATGACGCCGACGATGCCGCCCGGCGGCAGCTTGAACGACAGGTCGTCGATCAGCATGCGCTCGCCGAACGACTTGCTGATGCCGTCGAAGCCGATGACGTTCTGGCCGAGGCGCTCGGCCACGGGGATGACGATCTGGGTGGCGCTGGGGGTGCGCTGGGAGGCGCGCTCCAGCAGGTCCTCATAGCGCTGGATACGCGCCTTGTTCTTGGCCTGGCGGGCCTTGGGCGAGGCGCCGATCCATTCCTGCTCGCGGGCCAGCGCGCGCTCGCGCGCCTCGTCCTCGCGGCCTTCCTGGTGCAGGCGCTTCTGCTTCTGCACCAGCCAGGAGGAATAATTGCCCTCGTAGGGAATGCCGCGGCCGCGATCCAGCTCCAGGATCCAGCCGGTGACATTGTCGAGGAAGTAGCGGTCATGGGTGACGATCAGGATCGCGCCCGGATAGGTCCGCAGATGGCCTTCCAGCCACGCCGTGGTCTCGGCGTCCAGATGGTTGGTGGGCTCGTCCAGCAGCAGCAGTTCCGGCTGCTCCAGCAGCAGGCGGCACAGCGCCACGCGGCGGCGCTCGCCGCCCGAGAGCTTGGTGACGTCCGCGTCGTCCGCCGGGCAGCGCAGGGCGTCCATCGCCTGGTCCACCTTGCTGTCCAGGTCCCACAGGCCCTGCGCCTCGATCTCGTCCTGGAGGCGGGTCATCTCGTCCGCCGTCTCCTCGGAATAGTTCATGGCGAGGTCGTTGTAGCGGGCGAGGATCGCCACCTGCTTGGCCACGCCGTCGAGCACGTTCTCGCGGATGGACTTGGTGGGGTCGAGCTGCGGCTCCTGGGCGAGATAGCCGACGCGGATGCCTTCCGCCGGGCGCGCCTCGCCGGAGAATTCCTTGTCCATGCCGGCCATGATGCGCAGCAGGGTGGACTTGCCCGAGCCGTTGTTGCCCAGCACGCCGATCTTGGCGTCGGGGAAGAACGACAGGTGCACGTTCTCCAGCACCTTCTTGCCGCCGGGATAGGCCTTGGTCAGGCCGTGCATGTGATAAGCGTATTGATAGGAGGCCATGCGCCACCGGCTCCGGAGAAGGGCTGCGTGAGTTTGGCGCCGTTCTAGCCGGACCCGGAGCGGGCGGCAAGCAAGGCGCGGCATGGGCCGTAAGCGGGAGGTATAATATGGGTGACCATCACGACCATCACGACCATGTTCACCCGGCATCGGGCGCGGTGGACTGGCGCGAGCATGGGGTGAAGGTGGTGCCGGGCGATCAACTCGACCCCAACACCGCCCAGACGCCGGGGATGAACCGGGCCACCGCCATCAACCGGGCGCGGGCGGGGGCGGAGAAGCTGTGGGCCGGCACGGTGCATATCCACCCCGACGCCAAGACCGGCGCGCACCACCATGGCGACCTGGAGAGCGTGATCTTCGTGGTGAAGGGCCGCGCCCGCATGCGCTGGGGCGACCATCTGGAATTCACCGCCGAGGCCGGGCCGGGCGACTTCATCTATGTGCCGCCTTATGTGCCGCACCAGGAGATCAACGCCTCGCCGGACGAGGTGCTGGAATGTGTGCTGGTGCGTTCCGGCCAGGACCCGGTGGTGGTCAATCTCGACATCGCGCCGGTGGAGGCGCCGACCACGGTGAAATGGATCGACCCGATCCACAAGGCGTGAGCCCGGCCGCTGGCCGGCGCGCGGCGCGCCTCTGTCCACAGGGCGATCCTTTTGCGGCAAAGGGTTTTTCGCCTGCCGGCGAAAACAAGCGAGAAGCGCTGTTGCAATCCAGATCGGCTTTTGGCATAGAGACGCACCGCCGCAGGGGCTTTGGCCCCGCCGGCAGCTGGATGCGGGCGTAGCTCAGGGGTAGAGCACAACCTTGCCAAGGTTGGGGTCGAGGGTTCGAATCCCTTCGCCCGCTCCAAATTTCCCTAGGGAAATCAGAGCGTTATGAGAAGGCCGCCGCGAGGCGGCCTTTCGCTTTTCCGCCGTGGTGTCCACATGGTGTCCACCACGATGCGAGTGCGGACACGTTGTGCTCCCGCCTCGCGGCCACGCTACATACGATCTTGCCGGGCGGCAGCCCAGTCGCCACCTCATTGCAGAATCCATTATGAAGGCCGAGGCCGCCTACCAGCCATGAGCACCCCTCTCACCGCGTCCGAACTCGCTTTCGAGCATTGGTGCCAGATCCAAGGCATCGAGTATCGGCGTGTCCGCGAGGCGAACGCGCAGGGCCATAAGCGGCCCGACTACGTCATGAGGGTGATACCGCACCTGTGTTTCGTCGAGATCAAGGAACTCGCCGAGACACCCGCTGAGGTGGATATGATGCATGAGTTGCTGTCCGGCAAGCCGTCCTTGCGCTGGATTGACCCCGGCGTGCGGCTCCGCCAATCCATCAAGGATTCGGCCGCACAGTTGCGGAAATTCTCGTATCGCGGATTTCCCACAGTGGTGTGCTTCTTCGATACTACCGCTGGATTCCATCTGGAGCGGGTCCACGTCACCCAAGCGATGTTCGGCCGGGAGACCTTGCACTTCGAGGTTTCCAGCGACCCGGCACATGAGCCACGGTACTTGGGAATGTGGCACGGCAAGAGGGCGACGCTGACGAGCCGCAACAATACCTCCATCAGCGCGGTTGCGGTCTTGCGCCAACCGTTCGGGTCGGACCTGGTGATCGACCTCCATCATAATCCGCACGCCCGCGTGCCGATCCCTCCCACCCTTTCGGCACCCTTTGTGCGCAAGCAGTATGCGAAAGGACTTGACGATCCGGACCGGCGTGAGCCCTCGGTTCTTGACCTGATGCAAAGCGCCGAGTGGCAGGAGTGGCTCGACGACCCCGAGGGCAAGTGCGATCGGGAGGTTGAGAAGTGCCTAGGCGAGTTTCGCGCTAACCAGGCGCCATTATGATCTGGGCTGACGTCTCACCAACCTGGCGACATCGATGACAGCGATCAGCCAACCCTCGAAGGACGAGGCAATCCGGCTCATGCGTGGCGGTTTGGCCAAGGCGTTGATGGAGACCGCCGCAAAATACGTGATGCCGATCTGCTGGATCACTGCCCGGGATCGCAAACCTTGGATCATCGACAGCGGGTCCGCCTTCATCCTGGATTGCGGTACTGGACCGTTTCTGGTCACGGCGAACCACGTCTATCAAGGCTTTCTCGTCGACCGGCAATCCTACCCCGATGCCGTCTGTATCCTCGGCGAATTGCGCTTCGACCTCGCCGGCCGCTGTATCGCGTCCGATTCCGCCTATGACGTAGCAACCTTTCGGATCGAGGCAGATGAGATCGGCAAGCTTGCCAACTACGCCAATGGCAAAGCTATCCTCACCGGAAGCCAGAAATCATGGCCGCCCGGCCCCCCCCAAGTCGATCGGGGCATCTTCTTCGTTGGATTTCCGGGTGACGGCAGGGAAATGCGTCCCTATCGGGGAAACTCCTTGGTTGAGATAGACTGGCTCGGCTACACCGCCCTGGCTGTGGCAAGCGGCGTCAGCGACACCGACATCACGCTGGTGTTTGACCATGAGCAGGACTTTGACGTGGGGCTCCGGCCGACCACTCCGAGCGAGTGGGCGCTTGGCGGGTGCAGCGGGGCGCCGATACTGACCTTTATCGAGCATAACGGCATCTTTAGCTGGCGCCTCGGCGGGATCATCTACGAATCTAGCAGCCTCATCCTTAAGGCATCTCGAGCAAATTGCTTGAACATTGACGGCACATTGAATCCCTATCCCAATCCCATGGCCTATCACACGCGCAGGCAGTAGGCTGCCAAACGCCTCCCGCTAAAGCGAGAGACGGAGGGGAAAATCGGGGAAACCATGGCGACGCCGAAAATCATGCCGCGCGTGCCTCGCAGCCATTTGTCGGTGCGCGTTCCTTGGCATGATGCCGGTTGGGACGGCACCGTCTGTCGCGCGCCCAGGCAGAATTCGAGCTGCCTGGCGCTTAATCGCATCGGCGCCGCAAAGAGGGACGAGACAGAAGAGCGGCACACGGGGCAGTTCCTCGATTCGGTGCCGCACGACGAAGCGCCGCCATGTTTTTCGGAGCGCGTTAGCTTCCTGTCGGCCAGACCACAGCATCGTCTTGCCCGCCATGCCTATGCGCGAACCAGCAATGACCATCGGCATATCCGCGACACCCTCTTTCTTCATCCCGCCTTTTCAGCGGCCGCCACCCCCTTCGGCTGGCTTCTGAAGGACCGCGCATGGGGTGAAAAATGGAAGAAGGGCTCGATCGACGCCAACGCTCTTGCCGAGCGCTGGGGCATCGACTCACATCCCGAATATGAACCCGACGCTCCCGACTGGCTTCACGATCGGCCCTGGATCCAAGGCCATCGCAACCAGCAGGGCCTGCTAGACGCCTTCTTCTCGGCCATCGAACCGAAGGAGAGTCTCGTCTTCTTCTACGCCAAGCGAACGCCGCTGCTCGACGATGATCAATGGATCATCGTTGGGGCCGCCAAGGTGACGTCGATCGGCGACTTGCGCGAATGGGATTACGAGAGCGGCGCCACCAGCCCGATCCGCTCCTATCTGTGGGAGCGAAGCGTCTGTCATAGCCTGCGCCCCGACGGGTCGGGTGGTGTTCTCCTTCCCTTGCACGAGTTGCTCAAGCAGGCCGAGGCCGATCCGGCCCTCGACATCAGCGACTGCATCGCCTTCGTGCCGCCTGAATATCGGTCGGAATTCTCCTACGCGAGTGAGCTTGTCTCGCAGGGCACCGCGATCTCTGCCCTGCTGGCAATGAAGGAGGCGCTCGCGACTTTCGGCCGTCGCTTCGGCGGCGCTTGGGGGTCGCAGCTCAAATGGATAGATGAACGACTTGGCGAACTTTGGGAGCTTCGCGGGCCGTATCCTGGACTAGGATCGCTTCTCACAGCGCTCGGCGTCCCGCACGGCCATCAGCTCGCTCAGCACGCCTGGTCACTCGCCGGCAAAAATGGCGACACTTGGACTGCGCTCGGCAAGCTTGTTGCGGCTCCGGCCACGGCGCCGCGTGATCTCGTACCCCAGCTTGCTGCGCTCAAGGATATCTGGACCTACCTGCATTCAAATGCAGGCGCCAAACGGCAGACGCTGGCCAAGCTGCTGGCCAGGGTCAGTCTGTCATCGGAGCAGGCAGCGCGCTGGTGGGATCCAGCCGCGCGCAGCGCCGCGGAATTGAGCTATCTCGGCAAACCGATCGCAGACGACGCGATCGTCATTAATCCCTATTTGCTGTTCGAATGCGATCGAGGACAGGTCGATCCGATTGCCTTCCGCACAGTCGACCAGGCCGTCTTCCCTCAAGCCGCCGTGCTCGACGCCCATCCGGTGCCGGTGCCGTCGGCCATGACGGGACCGGTCGACGGCCGGCGTCTGCGCGCAGCGACCCTTTCGGCGCTCGAAGAGGCCGCCAACGACGGGCATACGCTCCTGGGTCGCGACATGGTCCTCGCTGCGGTCAAGGGTCTCGCCATCGAGCCTCCACTTCCAGCAACCACCGATCACTTCGAGATTCATGGCGAGGCCCTTAAGCCGCAGATCGAGCATTGCACGCTCGATGATGGCGCCCCCGCATTCCAGCTTGACCGCCTCGCGGCGGCACGGACGCTCATCGAGCGAACGGTCATCAAACGTGTACGGCAAGGCAAACGCCTCGACGTTCCCGTCGATTGGCGCGCCATGCTCGACAGTAATCTCCCAGGATCCGCGCCAAAAGGGTCGCTCGAGGACCAGGGCCGCAACGAAAAGGCGGCGGCGCTTCGCGAGCTTGCGGCGTCTCGGCTTTCGGTTCTGATCGGTGCCGCCGGCACCGGCAAAACCACCCTGCTACGGTTTCTCTGCCAGGCGGCCCCGATCAAGAATGCGGGCGTGCTCCTGCTCGCGCCAACAGGCAAGGCGCGCGTCAGACTGCAGACGCAAACCGGAATTTCGGCAAAGACTCTTGCACAATTTTTGCGGCCACGGCGATATCGCGAGGCGACGCAAAGCTACCATGTGATTGGCGATCTGGAGCGCTCCTCAGGACAAAAAACAGTGATCGTCGACGAGGCGTCGATGTTGACCGAAGAGCAGTTGGCAGCGCTCATTGACGCGTTGAGTTCAGTCGACCGCATCATATTGGTGGGCGACCCCAGCCAGTTGCCGCCAATCGGCGCGGGTCGCCCGTTCGTCGATATCGTCTCGTTGCTCGCCCCTGAAACCGTCACGCCAGGCACGCCAAGGGTCGCGCCTGGTTATGCGGAGTTGACTGTCGGTAGCCGGCAGCGCGGCGCTGACCGCAAGGACCTCGAGCTTGCCGATTTGTTCAGCGGGCGAGCTTCAGGCCCCGCGAGCGACGAGATCATTTCGCACCTCTACACCGGCTATAACGGAGACCATCTGCGCCTCTGCCTGTGGTCGTCCCCCTCTGATCTCGCATCCCTTCTTCCCCAGATCATGGCGGAGGAACTCGGCATTGATCCGGCCGATCGCGAGGCGTCTTTCTCCGAGCTTGCACTCGGCGGCACGCGCAGTGGCACCCATGTCTATTTCAACTTTTGGTCCTCCGGCCCGGCTGCGGACAAATGGCAGATCTTGTCGCCGCTGCGCGGCGACGCCGCCGGTACGCTGCTGACCAACCGGCTCGTCCAGAAATATTTTCGGGGCGAGACCCGCAAAGCCGCTGAACTGGCCGATCGTCGCTACGCCAAAGTTTCGCCGCCGATGGGCAATGACGGGATCATCTACGGCGACAAGGTGATCAACCTTGGAAACCATAGAAGAACCTGGGTCTATCCGGAGGCGGACTCGGACGGCAACACCTCGCTTTGCTACGTCGCGAATGGCGAGATCGGTATCGCGACCGGACCCTTTAGAAAGAAGGGCAAAAAGACGAACCTCAACAACGTCCGCGTCACTTTCTCCTCGCAAACCGGCTTTGAGTACACCTATTGGCCCAGCGATCTCGGCGAAGATGGCAGCCTGCTCGAACTGGCTTACGCGCTGACCGTCCATAAGGCCCAGGGCAGCGAGTTCGACACGGTGTTCGTGGTCTTGCCCAATCCTTGCAGAATCCTGTCCCGTGAACTTCTCTACACGGCGCTGACCCGTCAAAGTCGACGGCTCGTGATCCTGTGCCAGGGCGACCCGCATCGGCTGGTTGATTTCCGGCATCTGTCGGACGCGGCCCGTCGCCTCACCAATCTGTTTGCACCACCCCGACCGATCGTGGTTGGCACGCAGATCTTCGATGGAAAACACATTCATCGCTCGCGCCGAGGCGAACTGATGATCTCCAAATCGGAAGTGATCATCGCCAACGAGCTGCAAAGCGCCGGTCTTGATTACGCCTATGAGCGACCGCTGATCGTCTCGGACGGCAGCCGACGATATCCAGATTTCACCATCGAGGACGCTGAAACCGGCAACATCTGGTACTGGGAACATCTCGGCATGAAAGGGGACGCCGAATATGATCGGAAGTGGGCGCTGAAACTCCGATGGTATCGGGACAACGGCATCTTGCCGGACCAGGAGGGCGGCGGCCCCAACGGCATCCTTGTCACGACGGAAGAGTTTGGTGGGATTCAGACCGGCCAGATCACGGCGCTCATCTCAAAGATCAAGGAAGGAGCCTAGACTAGGCGGCTCGCCACCTAGTTTGCGGCGGGTGTGCGCACAATGTAATACTGTCGCGATGGGAAAGACGTGACGATGACGACGGGCACGCTACTGGCTGCATAGATGGACTCCCTTCGGCCGCCCAAAATTGGCGTCATTCTACGTATGAAATCGGAACGACGGATTCGGCGTCACGTTGTCGGAAAGCTCCGTCATTATCTCACCGACCTTCTTCGCAAATAGCAGGGTGACCGGGAGGCGCGTGATACCGTCGCTCGAATTCCAATTCATCTTGGACAACGTCAGTATTTCCCGTGATCGCGCCTCGATGTCCGTCGGTCCTGCCGACCCGATTTGAAGTGGCGCGGGAATGTGAGCTCCCGGGAATTCGTCCCACCAGGGCACGTATCCGCTCGTGAACAGATAGGAGTCGCCTTCGATCTGGCACAATGTGCCACGCCAAGGCTCCTCGGTGCCCTTTCGGACCATGCGGAACGATGTCTGCCGCAGCCAAACGAGATCGCAATTGGGAACGATGCCCTTGGCTCCATCGCGGAAACCCTCTTCTTCCTCCGGCTGATACATCGACGTCTTATGTACCACGACACGTTTTGGCTTCACGCCCGTCCGCAGTTCGTAGCCGTGCAAGATGTCTCGCATCATCCCGAATGCCTGATCCTTGTTGAGATAGGGCTGGCGATCTCTGCGCTGGTCGTGGTCGACATGCGCGCCCTTCAGGCAGAATGGTTCGTGATCCGATGAGAATGCCTGCGCCACACTGGCGTAGACGAGATGACCGCCGCGCTTCTTGAGATGATGGAACGACACCCCGATGAAGCAGACCCCATCGGGCAGATCCGCCGGGCGCCAGGGCAGGCCGCCGGCCTTGTAGTATAGCGCCGTCGCAAAGTTCCAAGCTCGTGTGGCTTGACTGTGCCCGGCGTCTTCAGGGCGGTCGATCGTGCCTCGGCGCAATACCTGGACCGGCACAGCGTTTTCGTACTTGTGCACCTTCGCCTTGAGTGCGCGGTAGAACGACCGAAAGAGAAGGTCTTCGGCTGTCGTGCGCAACGCTTCGGCTTCTGCGAGTTCCTCTTCCGTCGGTGCAAACAGATCGCCTTGCAGGCTTTCCTCTTCGGATTTGAGGATCTCCAGAGCCCTGCGTTCCTTTGCGGACAGCTCCGGGTTTTGAACGCGCAGATCACCCAGTGCATCTGGAATGCACACGACGATGCAGTCGGGGCGGATATCGCCGAACATGCTGCTCATGGGTCCCTCATAGAGTTCCACCAGCGCATCGAATTCGGCTGCTCTCATATGGTCACGGAACAACCGATCATGCTGAGCCTTGTCGATTGTCCGCACGAACTGAGGGTCAATCTCAAACCTAGCGCCGAGAGCCTTCTCACTACCCGGCCAGTCACGATAGCGCCGCGCATTTCGCTCGCGGGCCGGCCTGAACGCCGCCATGCTCGTGATCCAAGCGCTTGCCGCGTTTGTCTCCTCTGCCAGGCCGATCAAGCCCACGCGGATCGTTCGCAATCCACGGTGATCCGCAGGACCGTTTGCCGCAAGCGCCCGGCGAGGATCGAGATCTCGCCTCCCGTTACTGAACTGCAGTTCAGGCTCGGGCAGGCATTTGATCTTTATCGCCGTCGCCATCGATCAGTCCTTCCTCTGGAACATCGAGCGAAACAAACGCGCCCTCGAGCAGGAGATCCTCAATGGGCCCCCGGCCTAGATTGAGCACTGGCGCGCCCTGAGAAACGAACCGGGCCCAGAAAGTCAGGTCACTTTCGACGCTTTGATTGCGGTCGTACTTCATCCGCCGCGTGGCTTTTGCCGTCCTGGCATAGCCGGGCAGTGGTGTTCGGGCATCCGGCCCAGTGAACATATAGAACGGCTTCACTCGCACGCCCCACAGCGATCCGAGGCGGGCGATCTCATATGCAATGCCCTCGTTCTCAAACCACACACGCGGACGCTCCCCGCGCTGCTTCACGACCTCGCGTTCGACGCTTCGCTTGGCTGGCGTATCGTAGACCAGCAGCCGAGAGCCGCTGCGCTCGCCGAAGAAATACGCGCGCCTGTTCGTGCGCCTTTCCGCCTCGAGCATCAGGCCGCGGCCGTGAAGGCTCCGCAACTGGCCCTCGAAATGCTTTCGCAGCAGCCACGACAGCACGCGCGCGAGGTCGGGATCGGCTTCAATCTCCTCCCTCCGGCTTTCGCGGACCTTGGCCTCTTTCATCACGGGTTTAAGCACCGTCTGCACTAGGTGGTGTGGACAGTTACCTGATCCACAGGACGATGGCAGCGATTGTGACGATGGCGAGGTAGTTTCGCGCGGTCTTCTCGAAGCGGGTCGCGACACGCCTGAACTGCTTGAGCTTGGAGAAGCAGCATTCGATCAGGTGGCGCTGAGCGTAGAGGTGCCTGTCGAGGCTATGCTTCCTGGCGCGGGATGGATTGGACGGGATGACCGCCTGCGCGTTCCTTGCCGCGATTGTGGCGCGCAGGGCGTCGCTGTCATAGGCGGTAT
>NZ_AXBA01000031.1 GCF_000473085.1 Azorhizobium doebereinerae UFLA1-100 | reverse complement strand
TGAGGTGGGGCGGGGCGCGAGCGCCCCGAACGCGGGCAAGCCGCCAAGCAGAACCCGCGCGACCGAACGGTGCGGAACGGTCCCCCAAGGGGCTGGTAACCCGCAAGGCCTTAACAAGTGGAGAACATCCGTTGTGGATCGTGCCGCGCGCTTCTGTTCCGCGCCGGCCGGGGTGCCATCTCCGGCACCATCGAAATCAAGTGCCGCCGCTGCGGCACGCTGAANGCCCTGAGGCCCACCGAGCCCAAACCCGAGCGCCGCGAGCGTGCGGTCCATGTGAGGTCTCCCGTTAAGGAGCAGCACACACGCTCTGCTGCCGCCCACAGTCAACGCGGCACTGGCCGTTTCCAGGGGGCTAAAGGGGTGACATCCGATCTTGCGCGCGGTGACATTCGATCTTGCGCGCTACAGGTGGCAGGCACGCGCCCACGCGGTGTCACGGCACTGACATCGACTTGGCCTACGGGGACGCAGGATTCCCCTTGGAGACATGCGATGCGCGGCCTCATTGCAGCCCTGGCGCTGACCACCGCTTTCATTTCCGCGGCCGACGCCGCCACCATCTATCCGCTCGACCGCGCAACCATCCTCGCCGGCTCGCCGTTCGACCTGAAGGTCGAGTTCGACAAGCAGGTGAAGGCCGAGGACGTGCAGATCACCATCAACGGCCAGCCGGCCGAGGCGGTGCTCGGCAAGAAGCCCCCCTTCATCGAGAAGGAAGAGGGCGTCAACGCCTCCGCCGTCCTGCTGCGCGCCGCCAGCATCGCCAAGCCGGGCAGCTACAAGGTGGAGGCCAAGGCCGGCGACGAGGTGAAGAGCGTCACCTGGGACGTCTATGCGACCCCGGCCACCGCCAAGGCGAAGAACGTCATCTTCTTCCTCGGCGACGGCCTCTCGGTGGCCCACCGGACGGGCGCGCGGATCATGTCCAAGGGCATGACCGAGGGCAAGGCGAACGGCCGCCTCAACATGGACGGCCTCGACCACATGGCCTTCATCGGCACCTCGTCCACCAACGCCATCGCCACCGACAGCGCCAACACCATGTCGGCCTACATGACCGGCCACAAGACGGCGGTGAATGCGCTCGGCGTCTATGTGGACCGCACCAAGGACACGCTGGACGACCCGAAGGTGGAGACCATCGCCGAGGCGGTGCGCCGCCTCACCAAGAAGTCCGTGGGCATCGTCACCGGCGCCGAGGTGGAGGACGCCACCCCCGCCGCCGTGGTGGCCCACACCCGCGCCCGCGCCGACAAGGCCGAGATCGTCGGCATGATCTACGACGTGAAGCCCGACGTGATCCTGGGCGGCGGCTCGGCCTACTTCCTGCCGAAGACGACGCCGGGCTCCAAGCGCAAGGACGACAAGGACTATATCCAGCTGTTCAAGGACGCCGGCTACACCCTGGCCACCGACAAGGCGGAGCTGGCCACGGCGGCGGGCACCAACACCGGCAAGATCCTCGGCCTGTTCCATCCGGCCAACATGGACGTGACGCTGGACCGCGAGTTCCTGAAGAAGGGCACGGTGGCCAAGTTCCCGAACCAGCCGGGCCTCGTGGAGATGACCAAGGCCGCGCTCGGCCAGCTCTCCAAGAATCCGGACGGCTTCTTCCTGATGGTCGAGGGCGCCTCCGTCGACAAGATGTCCCATCCCATGGACTGGGAACGCGCGCTGTTCGAGACCATCGAGTTCGACCAGGCCATCGGCGTCGGCCTCGAATTCCTCAAGGCCCACCCCGACACGCTGATCGTGGTCACCGGCGACCACACCCACGGCATCTCCATCATCGGCACCATCGACGACAACAAGCCGGGCACCGAGATGCGTGAGAAGGTCGGCGTCTATGCCGCCGCCGGCTTCCCGAACTATGAGGACAAGAACGGCGACGGCTTCCCCGACAAGGTGGATGTCTCCCGCCGCCTCGCGGTCTTCTCCTCCAACTATCCGGACTATTACGAGACCTTCCGGCCGAAGATGGACGGCCCGTTCGATCCGGCGGTGCAGAACGAGAAGAAGGAATACGTGGCCAACCAGGCCTATAAGGACGTGCCCGGCGCGGTGTTCCGCGAAGGCAACCTGCCCCGCTCCGCCGACACCGCCGTCCATGCGGTGGACGACGTGGTGCTGCAGTCCACCGGCGCCGGCGCCGAGGGCTTCAAGGGCTATCTGGAAGAGAGCGACGTCCACCGCGTGCTGGTGGACGCCATGGCGCTGGCGCCCGCCAAGGACTGACGCCATAAGGCTTTTTGTGCCTGAATACGGCTCCGGCGCGGGCCGGAGCCGTTGCCTTTTGCGGTCGAACACGGATCAGGGCGGATGAGGATGGCGGGGATCACGCGCCGGGGGATGCTGGCGGGCACCGCGGCCGCGCTGGCGCTGCCGGCCCTGCCCCGGCCGGCCGGGGCTGCCGCGGCGACGCTGGATTTCGGCGAGCTCTACGGCACGGTCAGCGTGCTCGGCCTCACGTTCTCCGACAAGGTGAAGGGCTTTGCCGGCCAGGAGGTCGCCATGCGCGGCTTCATGGCCCCGCCGCTGAAGGCGGAGGCGGACTTCTTCGTGCTCACCGAAATCCCCATGTCCATCTGCCCCTTCTGCTCCTCGGATGCGGACTGGCCGGACAATATCGTGGTGGTCTATCTCGACCGCGCCCAGACCTTCGAGCAGGCCAACGCCCTGATCGAGGTGCGCGGGCGCCTTGAGGTGGGCTCCTGGACCGACCCGGCCACCGGCTTCGTCAGCCTGCTGCGCCTCGTCCGCGCCAGCTTCCGCAAGGCCTGAGCGGTGCCGGGCCTCGCCATCCGCGACCTGGAGGTGCGCTTCCCCGGCCTGGAGCAGCCGGCGCTGGCCATCCCCGCGCTCGATCTGCCCGCCGGCGCGCATGTGGCGGTGACCGGCCCGTCCGGCTGCGGCAAGACCACGCTGCTCAACATCCTCACCGGCCTGGAGCGGGCCCGCCACGGCGCCGTATCCTGGCAGGGCACCGACCTTTCCGCTTTGTCCGAAGGTGCCCGCGACCGTTGGCGGGCGGCCCATGTGGGGCTGGTGATGCAGGAGTTCCACCTGTTTCCCGGCCTCTCGGCGGTGGAGAACGTGCTGCTGCCGCAGCGCCTCTCGCATCTGCGCCTCGGCGGGGAGACCAAGGCCGAGGCGGCGCGCCTGCTGGCCCGCGTCGGCATCGGCAATCCCCGCCAGCCGGTGGAGACGCTCTCGCGCGGCCAGATGCAGCGGGTGGCGGTGGCCCGGGCGCTGCTGGCCCGGCCCGGCATCCTGGTGGCCGACGAGCCCACCGCCAGCCTGGACGCGGAGGCCGGCGCGGCGGTGGCCGACCTGCTGCTGGAACTGGCCGGCGAGACCGGCGCCACCCTCATCATCGCCACCCACGACCCGCGCCTGACCGGCCGCCTGGAGCGCGTGCTGCGGCTCGACGGCGGGCGGCTCGCGCCCGGCGCAGAAAGGGCCTGAGGCATGTTCCGCTTCATCGCCGCCGACCTGCGCCGGCACTGGATCGGCGTCCTCGCCGTCACCCTCATCCTCGCTTTGGCGGTGGCGCTCGGCGTGGTGGTGACGCTCCAGGAACGGGCGCTACGCCTTGGCAGCGCACGGGCCGCGGCCGCCTTCGACCTGGTGGTCGGGGCGCCGGGCAGCGAGACGCAATTGATCCTCTCCGCCGTCTTCCTCCAGCCCGCGCCGCTGCCGCTGATGCCCGGTAGCGTGCTGGCGGGGCTCCTGGCCGATCCCCGCGTCGCCTGGGCGGCGCCGGTCGGGTTCGGGGACTTCGTCGATGACTTCCCCATCGTCGGCACCACGCAGGCGCTGGTGAACGGGCTCGGCCGCCTGACCGAGGGGCGCGCGTCCGCGCGGCTCGGGGAGGCGGTCGTCGGCGCCGCCGTGCCCAAGGCCATGGGCGCCGTCTTCCATCCCATGCACGGCCAGATCCAGGGGCCGGCGGAGGTCCATGGCGGCATCAGCTACCAGATCGTCGGCCGCCTCGCCCCCACCGGAACCCCTTGGGACCGGGCGGTTCTGGTGCCCATCGAGGCGGTCTGGCGGGTGCATGGCCAGGAGGCGGAGGCGGCCGGGCATGGGGAGGAACCCAGGCCCCGCAGCCTATCGGACGCCCACCAGCGCCATCGCGACTTCGCCCCCGATCTCGACCGGCCGATCCGGCCCGAGGCCTTCGCCGATCCCTCAGCGCCCGGCCTGCCGGCCATCGTGGTCAAGCCCCGGACCATCGCCGATGCCTACAAGCTGCGCCGGGACTATCGGGGCGAGCATACCCTGGCGGTCTTCCCCGGCGAGGTGCTGACGCGGCTCTACGCCACGCTCGGCGACGCGCGCCAGGTGGTGGCGCTGATTGCCGTTGGCGCGCAAGGACTTGTGGGGGCGGCGATCCTGCTGGTGGTGGTCGTCCACGTGCTCCAGCGGCGGCGGCAGATCGGCGCCTTGCGGGCGTTCGGGGCGCCCCGGCTGGTGGTGTTCGCCATCGTCTGGCTGGAGGTGCTGGCGCTGCTCGGGGCCGGGCTGCTGGCCGGGGCGGGGCTCGGCTACCTGGCCGCCCGGCTGGTGTCCCGCACCCTGGAGGGGGCCAGCGGCATCGCCCTGCCGGTGGTCTTCGCGCCCGCCGATGCCGGGGTGCTGGCGCTGGTGTTCGCGGTCGGGGCGCTGGCGGCGACCCTTCCGGCGCTGCTCGCCTACCGCCAGTCCCCCGCCGCCGCGCTGCGCGGATAGCACACGGAAAAACCGCTTCGACCGCGAATTCCCCGTTTGCGACACCGTGTCTTGCGACACGCCGCGCGCCCCGCCGCCCGTCTCAGGCGACGGCGACGATCAGCTTGCCGAAATTCCGCCCCTCCAGCAGGCCGATCAGCGCCTCGGGCGCCGCCTCCAGCCCGGCGACGATGTCCTCCTGGTATCTCACCCGGCCGTCCGCCACCCACAGCCCCATCTCCTCCCGGAAGGCGGGCATCTCGGCGGCGGCGAAGTCGCGCTGGATGAAGCCGCGCACGGTGAGGCTGCGGGTCAGGATGTCGCGCATCAGCTGCGGCAGCCGGTCCGGCCCCGCCGCCGGGCCGGTGGCGTTGTACTGGGCCACCAGCCCGCACACCGGCACCCGGGCGAAACGGTTGAGCAGCGGCCAGACCGCGTCCCACACCGCGCCGCCCACATTCTCGAAATAGACGTCGACGCCGTCCGGGCAGGCGGCCTTCAGGTCGGCCGCGAAGGTCGGGGAGCGATGGTCCACCGCCACATCGAAGCCGAACGCCTCGCGCAGCAGCGCGCACTTCCTGGCGCCCCCGGCGATGCCGACCGCGCGGGCGCCGCGGATGCGGGCGATCTGGCCCACCGCCGAGCCCACCGGCCCGCTCGCCGCCGCCACCACCACGGTCTCGCCCGCCTTGGGCTGGCCGATGATCTTGAGCCCGGCATAAGCGGTGAAGCCGGGCATGCCGAGCACCCCAAGCGCCGTCGTCACCGGCGCCTCGGCCGGATCGAGCCTCACCAGCCCGGTGCCGTCGGACAAGGCATGGCTGCGCCAGCCGGAATAGGACAGCACGAGGTCGCCCGGCGCGAAGTCCGGCCGCCGGCTCTCCACCACCTCGGCCACCGTGCCGCCCTCCATCACCCCGCCGACGGGGACCGGCGCGGCATAGGACTTGGCCTCGCTCATGCGCCCGCGCATGTAGGGGTCGAGCGAGAGATAGCGCACCTTCAGCAGCAGTTCGCCCGCCCCCGGCACCGGCATGGGCACCGTCTCCAGGCGGAAATTCTCCGGCGCGGGCCGGCCGTGCGGCCGGCTGGCGAGGACGATCTGGCGGGCAAGCTCGGTCACGGGCACCTCCTGATGCGGACAGCGCCCGTGGCCTTGGTCCACAGGGCGCGGCACGCCTCCCTTTAGCACCGCCGGCCGGTGTCCGCACGCTTGGCGCCGGGGGCGGCGGCGCCCGGCATGCCGCTTCCGCAGGGCAGGACGGCCTTTGCGCCCTATCCGCGCGGCGCCGAATGCCCGAAGCTGCGGCAGCAGCCATTCAGGGGACGTCATGACCGGAAAAGCGAAACAGCCCGCGACCATCGCCGCGGCCAACGGAGTTGCGGCGGGCGATCGGTTCGGCGCGGTGGTGCAGCCGCTGTACCTCACCAGCACCTTCGCCTTCGCCGGCTACGACAAGACCCAGGGCTACGACTATTCGCGCTCCGCCAATCCCAGCCGCGACCTCCTGGCCGAGACGCTGGCGAAGCTGGAAGGCGGCGCCGGCGCCGTCATCACCGCCTCGGGCATGGCCGCCGTCGACCTGGTGCTCTCCCAGCTCGGGCCGGACGATCTCGTCATCGCCCCGCACGATTGCTACGGCGGCACCTACCGCCTCCTGGAGGCGCGCCGCGACCGGGGCCATTTCGACGTCGCCTTCATCGACCAGGGCGACGACGCGGCGATGGCCGCCGCCCTGGCGGGCGCGCCCGCTTTGGTGTTCGTGGAGACGCCCAGCAACCCGCTGATGCGGGTGGTCGATGTCCGCAGGATCGCCGCGCGCGCCAAGGCCGCCGGGGCCAAGGTGGCGGTGGACAACACCTTCCTGTCGCCCGCCCTCCAGCAGCCGATCTCGCTCGGCGCCGACTTTGTTGTTCACTCGACCACCAAGTTCATCAACGGCCATTCGGACGTGGTGGGCGGCGCGGTCATCGCCGCCGATGCGCAGGACCTCGCCGCCTTGGCGCACTGGGCCAACGTCACCGGCGCCATCGGCGCGCCGTTCGACAGCTACATGACGCTGCGCGGCGTGCGCACGCTGTTCGTCCGCATCGCCCAGCAGCAGGCCAACGCGCTGGCCGTGGCCACCTTCCTGCGCGCCCAGCCGCAGGTGGGCGCGGTCTATTATCCCGGTCTCGCCGACCATCCCGGCCATGCCATCGCCGCCGCCCAGCAGAGCGGCTTCGGCGCCATGCTCAGCTTCGAGCTGCGCGGCGGGCCGGCGGCCGTGCGGCAGTTCGTCGAGGCGGTGGAGGTGTTCACCCTGGCCGAGTCGCTCGGCGGCGTGGAGAGCCTCGTCGCCCACCCCGCCACCATGACCCATGCGGCCATGGGCGCGGAGGCGCGCGCCGCCGCCGGCATCGGCGACGGGCTGCTGCGCCTGTCGGTGGGCCTGGAGGACGAGAACGACCTGATCGGCGGGCTGGCGGCGGGCCTCGGCGCCATCGCCTAGGGCACGTGCCGTTCCAACGGCATCGCCATTCGAACGGCAAGACCTTCTCTATCAAAGCGTGGGGGACGGCGTCTCCGATCAGGTTGTTTGAAGCTGATCGGATCCGGCTCCGGGGCCGATCGACCGTCCGGTTCGTTCCGGCCGCCGGCGCAAAGCCATATCCCCGTCTCGCGACGCGCCCGCTCCCCCTTGCGGGGGAGGGTGAAACGCGCGCCGATCCTGCCCGCCGCGTGATCGGGGGGCGCCCCGCCGCGACAGAGCACCCCGCGCCCAACAAAAAACCGGGCGCGGCGTGAGCCGGCCCGGTTCAATGATCGGCGGCGCCCGCCGCGGCGGGCGCGCCCGTCTGCGCTCAGACCTTGCCCTTGGCCCGCTCGATGCCTTCGAGGATCAGCTTGTGGGCTTCCTCGGCGTCGCCCCAGCGGATGATCTTCACCCACTTGTTGGGCTCCAGATCCTTGTAGTGGGTGAAGAAGTGCTCGATCTGCTTCAGCGTGATGTCGGCGAGGTCGGTGTAGGTCTTCACCTTCTCGTAGCGCTTGGTGAGCTTGGGGCCGGGCACGCCGATGATCTTCTCATCGACGCCGCTCTCGTCCTCCATCAGCAGCACGCCGACCGGGCGCACCGACATCACCGCGCCGGGCACGATGGCGCGGGTGTTGGCGATCAGCACATCGCACGGGTCGCCGTCGCCGGACAGGGTGTGCGGGATGAAGCCGTAGTTTCCGGGATACCGCATGGCGGTATAGAGGAAGCGGTCGACGAACAGGGCGCCGGATTCCTTGTCCATCTCATACTTGATGGGCTCGCCGCCGATCGGAACCTCGATCACCACATTCACTTCGTGGGGCGGGTTCTTGCCGACCGGGATCGCGTCGATACGCATGATGTGAGCGCTCACTTGCAGCCTGGAGCCCGCCTCAAGCCGCCCGGTCCCAGCCGGGACCTCGGGCGCGCAAGGCGGCCTCGCGTTAATGACAGAGGCGAATGCGGCGGCCGGGGGAAACCGGCCCGATCCTGCCCTCGGGAACCGCCGTCTGTGCCGGCGGCGCTACCGCTGCCAACCGAAAGCCGTTTTGTCCAGGGTTTTTCCACCGAAGCGTTCGGTGGAGGCTGCGACGGGTTGCCCCCCCAGGGCCTCGTAAAAGCCGATGGCGCCACGATTCTCGGCCAAAGCCCACACCACCAGGCCGTTGAGGCCGGCGAGCGCCAGATCGCGCCGCGCGGCGGAGAACAGGCGCTGGCCGAAGCCCAGCCCCTGGTACACCGGCTTCAGGTAGATCTCGTAGATCTCCCCGCCATAGGGCAGGCTCTTGGCGCGGTTGCCGCCGTAATTGGTGTAGCCGGCCACGTCGTCGCCCACCAGCAGCACCGAGATGCGGCTGCCCCGGCGGATGGCCGACTGCCACCATTGCGGGCCGCGCCGCTCCACCATCTTTTCCAGCTCGACACCGGGAATGAGGCCGCGATAGGCGGTCCGCCAGGCCGCGTCGTGGATCTCCGCGACAGATGGGGCATCTTGCGGTCTGGCCCGACGGATCTCGATGAGGCCTGTGGTCATGGCGGCAATGGAAGCAAGAAGTCGCCGCTTCTTCAAGTGGCGCGCGCCTCACGATGGCGCGCCGTCCACCGGGGCGGCCCCGCGCGGGCCCGGTGGAGACGCAAGAAAGCCTGTTTGATCAACAGCTTGGGCGCGGGCATGGCCGATTGCCGCTGCGCCCGGCGGCGGCCGGCGCCGGCGGCCGCCCCATACCGGCGGCGCCGCACGCCCCGGCCGCCGGGCGCGGCGCGGAACCGGGCCGGTGAAGGGTTAAATGCATGGGATCAATGGCTTAGGTGAAGCCTGCCGGCGGCGGAGCGGCGATTTTGCTTCCACCGCCCCCGATCGCGCTCTAAGGATGAAGCACCGGCGCGCCCGACGCCGGCTGTCCGAGCGAGCGTCATGATCCGTTTCCTGTTCCGCTTCTCCGGCTTCTGGCTCATGGCCGGCGCCTTCGTGGCGCTGGTGGTGGACGGAACGCGCTCCATCGCCGCCACCGACATCGTCTTCACCTCGGCGGCGCGGGCCTGGGTCTCGCTCTCGCCCGCCTCGCTGGAGATGGCGCAGGCGCGGATTTCCGCCCTCTCGCCCTTCGCCTGGAACGCGGTGGCGCAGCCGCTGCTGAACCTGCCGCTGTTCTTCCTGCTGGGCCTGTTCGGCGCGCTCTGCCTCGCCATCGGCCGGGTGCCGGTACGCTCGCCGTTCGAGGCCGCCTGAGACCCGCGCCCCGGTCGCCCTCTCGCAAAAGCGGGGCCCGCTCCCCATATCTGGCAGCGAGAAAAGGAGCGCACCATGTTCTGGTCGAAGAAGCCCCTGGACCTTCCCACCGCCGAGACCGCTCTGAAGGGCCGCCCCGAGGCGCTGCCCACCGCCCGCCTGCACCATGTCAGCCAGAACCCGCTGAAGGGCCCGTACCCGCCGGGGTTCCGCACCGCCATCTTCGCGCTCGGCTGTTTCTGGGGCGCCGAGCGCGCCTTCTGGCGCACGCCCGGCGTGTGGGTGACGGCGGTCGGCTATATCGGCGGCCCGACGCCCAACCCCACCTATGAGGAAGTCTGCTCCGGCCGCACCGGCCATACGGAGGCGGTGCTGGTGGCCTATGACCCGGCCGTCGTCTCCTATGCCGAGCTGGTGCAGATGTTCTTCGAGAGCCACGACCCGACCCAGGGCATGCGCCAGGGCAACGACGTGGGCACGCAGTACCGCTCCGGCATCTATACGGCCGACCCGCAGGAGCAGGCCGAGGCGCGGGCGGTGAAGGCCGGCTACGCGGCGGCGCTGGCGGCGAAGGGCTTCGGCCCCATCACCACCGAGATCATCGACGGCGGGCCGTTCTATTTCGCCGAGGACTACCACCAGCAGTATCTGTCGAAGAATCCCGGCGGCTATTGCGGGCTCGGCGGCACCGGCGTCTCCTGCCCCATCGGCACCGGGGTGGCCGCGCAGTAGCAGATCCGATGACCAGCGCCGGCCGGGACCTGCTCCGGGCGGGCGCTGCCGGCCGGGAAAGGGCGTTTTCGCGCCTTCGGGATCGTGCGGCGCCTTCACCTTCCCGGCGACTTGCTCTAAGCGGGGGCGTCCTTCGAGGAGCGCCCCATGGCCAATCCCAGCTTCGTCATCCCGGCCCCCACCCTCGCCACCTTGCCGGTGGTGGGCAGCGCCGCGCTGTTTCCCGTGCACCGCATCTATTGCGTCGGCCGCAACTTCGCCGACCATGCCATCGAGATGGGCCACGATCCGAACCGCGAGCCGCCCTTCTTCTTCCAGAAGAACCCGGACAATCTGGTGCCGAGCGGCGCCACCATCCCCTATCCCAAGCTCTCCAAGGACGTGCATTACGAGATCGAGATGATCGTGGCGCTGAAGACCGGCGGCGACGACATCCCGGTGGAAACCGCGCTCGACCACGTGTTCGGCTATGGCGTGGGCATCGACCTGACCCGGCGCGACATCCAGGCGGAGCAGAAGAAGCTCGGCCGGCCGTGGGACATCGCCAAGGCCTATGAGCAATCCGCCCCGGCCAGCGCCCTGGTGCCGGCGGCCGAGATCGGCCACCCCTCCGCCGGCCGCATCTGGCTGTCGGTGAACGGCGCGGTGAAGCAGGACGGCGACCTCAACCAGATGATCTGGAAGGTGCCGGAGATGATCGCCACCCTCTCCACCTTCTTCACCCTCCAGCCCGGCGACCTGATCTTCGCCGGCACCCCCTCGGGCGTCGGCCCGCTGGTTTCGGGCGACGTGCTCAAGGGCGGCGTCGCCGGCGTGGGCGAGGTGGACGTCACCTTCGCCTGACCTGACGGGTCCGGGCCGAACGCGTCACTGCGGCGGGCGGCAGACGAAGTCCACGAAGGCTTCCGCCGCCCGCGACCGATCGCGCTCCGCATGGTGCAGCACGTAGAAGCTGCGCGGCGGCAGGCTGAGCGGCAGGGTCCTGAGCGTGCCCGCGCGCAGGCCCGCCTCGGCCACCAGGCGCGAGATGACGGTGGCCCCCGCCCCGGCGGCCACCGCGCTCAGCACCGCCTCGTTGGACGGCAGTTCGAACGCCACGCGGATCGCCGCCGGCTTCAGCCCCATGCGGCGGCAGGCGGCCTCGAACATCTGCCGCGTGCCCGAGCCCGGCTCGCGCAGCACGAAGGGCATGCCGGCGAGATCCGCCGCCTTCAGCGCCTCCCCGGCGGTGACCGGCGCATCGGCCGCCACCACCAGCACCAGTTCGTCCCCCGGCACCCGGCGGCGGACGATGAGCGGCTCCTCCACCTCGCCCTCCACGAAGCCGATGTCAGCCACCCCGTCGCGCACCGCCGCCGCCACCTGCGTGGTGTTGCCGATGCCCACCTCCAGGCGGATGTTGGGGTGCGCGGTGTGGAAGCCGTGCATGCGCGGCGCCAGCCAGTAATTGGCGATGGTCTGGCTGGCCTGGAGCGCCAGCGTGCCGCGCGCCAGCCCGGCGAGGTCGGAGAGCGCGTCGCGGGCCTGCGCCACCCGCCGCAGGATGGCCTGCGCCTCGCCCAGCATCAGGCGGCCGGCGGCGGTCAGTTCGATATGCCGGCCCACCCGGTCGAACAGGCGCTGGCCGCAGGACTGCTCCAGCGCCGCCACCGAGGCGCTCACCGCCGATTGCGTCATGTGCAGCGCCTCGGCGGCGCGGGTCATGTGCAGATGCTCGGCCACCGCCACGAAGACGCGAAGCTGGTCCAGCGTCATGGGGCCAGCCTCCCGTCCCCGGCCATCGGCTTTAGCCCATCAGCCGGGGCGTCAGCCAGATCAGGCCGAAGCTCAGGATCGAGATGAACAGCCAGGACAGCGTGCCCAGCGCCAGCGGGCGCCAGCCGCGCGCCTTCAGCTTGCGCACATCGGTCTCCAGCCCCATGGCCGCCAGCGCCATGGCCAGCAGCACGGTGGTGACCGGCGCGATGATACCGGTGGCGGCGGGCGGGATCAGGCCGATGGAGTTCACCACGATCATCAGCAGGAAGCCGAGGATGAACCACGGCACGGGGGGCGCCTCCACGCGGCGGCCGTCGCCCGAGGCGCGCGCCCGGCGGGTGGCGGCGAAGCCCAGCGCCAGGACGAGGGGCGCCAGCAGGATCACCCGGTTGAGCTTGGCGATGGTGCCAAACTCGCCCGCCGCCTGCCCGCCCTGGAAGGCGGCGGCCACCACCTGGGCGATCTCGTGGATCGAGGAGCCCGCCCACAGGCCATAGGCATGGGCATCGAAGCCGGTGAGCGGGGCCAGCACCGGATAGAGGAACATGGACAGCGAGCCGAACACGGTGACGCAGGCCACCGCATAGGCGACATCCTCGTCGCTGGCGCGGGTCACGGTGTTGGTGGCGATCACCGCCGAGGCGCCGCAGATGCTGGTGCCGGCGGCGATCAGCTCGGACAGGCGCGGGTCCACGCCGACCAGGCGGCCGAGCCAGCGGGTGACGAAGAAGGTGGCCACCAGCGTCACCACCACGATGGCCATGCCGTCGAGCCCCACCGTGCGCACCTGGGTGAAGGTCAGTTGCAGGCCGAGCAGCACGATGGCCCCGCGCAGCACCCGGCGCATGGCGAACTTCACCCCCGGCACGGCGCGCCTGGGCGTGCCGATGACATTGTGGAAGGCCATGCCGAGGAAGATGGCGACCACCAGCGGGCTGAGCACGCTGACGTCGAACGTGGCCCTGAGGCCATAGGCGATGGCCACCAGCCCGCCGGCCAGCAGCAGGCCGGGCAGAAGGTGCGCGGTGGCGGCGAGCAGGCCGGGCGCGGCGGCGGCCGGCGGCGGATTGGTGGAGGCGGGGGGAACGGGGGGAACGGGGGGCGTGACGTCTGGGGCGGTAAGCGGCGTGGGCATGATGCGACTTCCTTCTGCCGCCAGCATCGGCCGTTTCTTGCATCAATCAATAGAGTTATTTTTCTACAATCAATCGATTTTTTCGAACATATGCCTTGTCCCCTCCGCCCCTGCCCCGCCTTGCCGGAGCGGAAGATTGCGCTGAAGCGCCAATGAGATGGCGATGTTACCGCCGGCCGGTGCCGAAGCGGTTTTCCCGCCCGCCGGGCGGAACAGCCTCCGGCCAGGCGCGTTGATGAGGCGGGACGACACCCGCACCATGACGAGGCATTCCATGGCCGACACCCGGCATCAGGGCGGCTCAGACATCTTCGCCGCCGATCCCCGGCGGGCCGCGCAAGCCGGCCCCGCCAGCGGCCGGGGCTAGGTCCCCCTCTCGCCCGCCATGGACGGACGGCGGCCCGCCCCAGGCCCTGCGACAGCGCGGCGCCTGCCGGATTGATCCGCCTCAAGCCCGGCTGTGCCGGCCCGGGCCATACCCCCGGACCGGCGCGACGCCTTCGCGGTCAGCGCCGGACGCCCCCGCAACGGTATGGGCCACCGCGAGGCCGCCCGACACCGCGCATCGCGCCGCGAGGCAAGCTCAACTCAAGCTTGACCTGCAATGAGCGGTACGATGATAATTTTCACCAATCGCTGGAACCTTCGGCACCGCCGGGCGTTCTGGCGATGGGTTGGCCGGAATCGTGCGTCTCGTGCTCCGGCTGCCCCCATTCCAGACCGGCATCGCCTTCCGATGCCAAACAGGCTGTGATGAACAGAGAAGCGAACACGCCCATGCACTCTCCGATGCACACCTCACTCAGCATCTGGATCGACGGACAGCGCCATGTTGTCCGCTCGCTGGCCGACGCCATCGACGTCGTGCGCAGTGCCCGTCATCCCCTGACCCACTATTCCGAGCTGCTGGTCGACCAGATCGAGGCCGCCACCAGCCCGGATCTCCAGGAACGCGCGTGGCGGGCCATAGTCACCTGGCTCGACGCGCTCCGCGCCACCGCGCATAGCGGCGTGCTTGAGGCCGCCTGAGCCGCGACCTGCCCGGCCCCCTCCCGCGATCGCCCATGCGCGGAAGCGGCCTCCCCCGCGTATCTCCCAAGTGCCCATTCGCCTTCCGCCCCCCATCCGGGCGGAAGGCTTCACCCCGGCGGGCCGCTCAGTCGAGCGTGACCAGCGCCGCCGCGCCCACCATCATCATCCCGCCGAGCACCAGCGCCCAGAACCGCCAGTTGGGCAACGCGCCGGTCTTCACCAGCCGGTCCGCCTCGCTCATGGGGTCCTGCCGCATCTCATAATCATGGTCGCCATCCACCGGCCGGTCGCCCGGCTCCGGCGGGTCGTCGCGCCACTTAGAACGGATCGCCGGCCGCCGCGCCGGCTCGGCCCTGGTCGCCGGGGCGCGGAGCGCCGGCCTGCCGCGGTCGGGGCCGATCTCGCGGTCCGGGGCGAATGGCCCGATGCGTGCCTCTGCCATGGGTGCCTCCATCTGTCAGGAACGCAACGGCCGGGTGCGGCGCAAGTTCCAGCGGAACCGGCCGGCGGCCGCGCATGGCTCCATGCCCCATGGCCCCGCGCGCCAAGCTTCCTGCCGCCAAGCTTCCTGCCGCCAAGGCTCCTCCCGCGAAGGCCCCCGCGAGGGTCGCCACGTCAGCAATGTTTACAACCCCAGGTAATCGTTTTATGGTTATACCGCCTTTGCGCAGGCCTCCGGGCCCGGGCGAAGGTGCGAGGCTGGGCGGCTCTCGATGCCCTGAGCTGCCGCCCAGCCGCCCCCGCCGGTCGCCGGCGCATGCCGATCCGCATGGCGATCCGTATGCCGATCCGCGTGGCGGCGCGCCGCGCCAGGTCATAGGCGCGTTTCAGCTCACAGGGATGCGTCAAGTCACAAGGGTGCGTCAGGTCACAAGGGCGTGGCGCGGATGCGGCCCACCAGCCAGAGCGACAGGCCGCCGCAGACGATGAGCACCACGCCGCCGACGGCGATGATGGTGAAGGCCAGCCGATAGGCGGAGGCGAAGGCGGCATCGGACGGCTGCTGCGCCACCACGATCCATTTCAGCCCGGGATAATCCTGCGCGCCATCGGCGACGGCATAGCCGGTCAGCATCTGGACGCCGTTGAACCGATGGACGAAGGCGCCCGAGCGGGTGACGCCCATGCGCGCCACCTCATCGGCCGCGAACGGCGCGCTGCCGGGATCCTCGCCCAGCAGCACCACGCCGCCCGCCGAGAGCACGGAGACCTTGGTTCCCGGCTGGGCCTTCAGCACCCTCTGGCGCAGTCCCTCCGCCCAGCGCGACGACAGATGGGCGCCGAGCACGCCGAGCAGCCGGCCATCCGGCGCGCGCACCGGAAAGGCGATGTCCACGAACCGCTCCGGATCATCGCCCGGCCGGGCGTCCAGCAGCTTGGCCAGCATCACCGCCTCGTGCAGGTCGCCCACCGCCGGCCCCCTGAGGCCGTCCTTGAACCACGGTCGCGCGGCAACCGACACGCCTTGCAGCAGGCCGCGCGTGGCCGCGAGCACGGTGCCGTCCGGCCGGGCGAAGCCGATCCAGGCGAAGTGCTTCATCGTCGCCTGCACCTGGTCGAGCACCGCCTGCACCTGCGCCGGATCGCCCTCCCAGATCGGCGCCAGCGGCCGCATGTTCGCCAGGTTGCGGATCTCGCGGTAGCGCTCGAACATGTCCATGTCGAGCCGGTCGGCGAGGCCCGTCGCCGTGGTCACCATGTTCTGCTGGATGCGCTCGGCCACCGCCGCGCTGCTCAGGCGGGCGGCGATGCCGCTGACGATGACGAGGCCGAGGATGCAGACGAGCGCCAGGAACGCGCCCAGCTGCCGCGGGCGGATCGTTCCGCCCGGCAGCTTGCGCAGCCCGCGACGCAGCACTTCAAGCACGGCCCGTTCCCCCTCCCGCGCATGAGCTTGCACCCTATCCGGCAACGGCACCTGCCGCTAGGGCGTTTTCGCGCCGAGCCGATGCCGGTCCGGGTGAAGAAAACCCGCCGAAACAGATAGCTAGCCCGGACGGAGACGGCCTGCTCCGGCCGGCGGGGACCGTCACGGGGTGCAGGGCGCGTGTGTGGGGGTCGCGGCCCGCCAGCGCACCGCGTGCAGCACCGGCGTGCCGTCGCGCTGCCGATAGACGGTCACCTCGGGCTGGCCCCAGTCGATCTCCGCGATCCAGTTCGGCAGGCGGGCGGGATCGGTCACGCGCGCCGGGTCCGGCTGCCCTTCCACCGCACCGTCCATGATGCCCAGCAGCACGTCCTGGCCGGCGCAGAGCGTCTTGCGGGCGTCCTTGGCGCTGAAGTCGGTGGTCACGGGGACGCGCCCGCCGGTGACCATCTCGAACGACATGAAGATGCCCCAGTCCGGGAAGAAGGCGCGGGTCGGCGCCGCGCCGGCGGCCCCGGCGCGGTTGTCCTCGGCGAAGCGGACGATGGCGTCGGAGGCCAGCCCCACGCCGCCGCTGCGGCCGAGCTCGGCCAGCACCGCCTGCCGGTCCAGCACGTTCATCGCCGCCAGCGGCACCGCCAGCAGCAGCGTCGCCGCCAGCACGGCGCGCGGCGGGGCGGCCACCTGCCGCGCCAGCAGATCCAGCGTCAGCGCCAGCGCCACATAGACGATGGGCAGCAGCATGATGGTGTGCTGGAGCCAGACGCGCGAGCCGAACACCAGCACCAGGACGCCGGTGCCCACGAACAGGCCCGCCGCCACGAACAGGCCGGGGGAGCGCGGCGGCCGCACGAGGTTCAGCACCACGCCCAGCGCGGGCAGCCCCAGCAGCAGCGCCAGCCTCATCTCGGCGGCGGCCGGCGGCAGCGTCTTGCGCAGCATCATCAGCGGCGGGCCGACATCGAGCAGGGTCCATTCCACCAGCTGGACGAAATAGGCCACGCGCGCCGGCAGCGACACGGACGAGGCCACCCCCAGTTGCTGCACGTTGCCGGACAGGAAGGCGAGGAAGTTCCGCACCCCGCCCATGGCCACGATCATCATGGCGAAGCCGAACAGATACAGCGACCCGCCCAGCGCGAAACCGGCCAGCCAGCCGAGGATGAGCGGCACCCGCCGCGGCTCCCGCCGCCAGGCCCAGAGCGCGTGCAGCCCCGCCACTGGGGCGAGGAACAGGTAGATGAAATAGCCATAGACCGACAGCGCGGCGAGGAAGCCGGCCACCGCCGCCAGCGCCACGCCGGGGGCCGCGTCGCGCCGCCCCTCCACCAAGGCGATCGCCAGCAGCAGCGGCGCGCACGGCAGGAGATTGATGAAGAACTGGGTGCGGAAGGCGAACAGCAGGCCCGGCTCCAGCGCGAAGGCGGCGAGGCACAGGCCGATGATCACCGGGCCGACCCGGAACGCCCGCAGGAACAGGCCGGCGCTCACCAGCACCAGGAGGCCGTACATCAGGTTGGTCAGGCGGATGCCGACGATGCCGGTGCCGAACACGGCATAAGCGGGCAGCCCGACATAATAGGTGAGCGCCCCGTGGTAGATCTGGGCGATGATGGGGAACTTGTTGAACAGCAGCGCGCCGGGGAAGGTCCAGATGGGCACGTCGGCGGCGGGATTGAGCGTGCGCACGACGATATAGTCGGGCGTCAGCGCATCCATGTAGAGGCCGGGCGAGCGGATCTCGGCCAGGCCGCCGAGGACGAACAGCAGGATGGCGGGCGCGAACGCCAGCAGCATCGCGACGGCGGACCGCGACGGCACGGGACGCGCAACACGTGTCGGGCTGGAGTACGGCACCATCGGGGATCTCTGTGGCGGATGCAAAGCGCGGGACGCGCCCATCCCTTACGGGAAAAAACCGCTCCGTTCAGCCTGTTCCTGCATCGCGTCCGGCGAATTTCCAAAGCGGTGGCGGCCCCGTCGGACCCGCCTCCGCTCCGCCGCGCGCCACTTTCGCGGCATGCGGCGGCACAGCGCCCGCGCGCGATCGGATCTCTTGGGAATAAGCGGTGAGCTTGCACGACGCACTTTGGGGCCAATACAAAGCTCGGCTGCACGTCGGGCTTATCGGCGTAGCTCTTGCCACAGCGTTTCAGTTCAGAAGGGAAGCAAGCCCATATGGCTTTCTCTATCTGGCTCCCCTTGCCATTGTGTCCGTCGCATACCTCTGGATCGTAGGAAGATATTGCTTCGGTCGTTTCGCAGCAAAGCGCGATCCGTATGAGAAGCAAGGGTAAGGATCGGGCGCATGCGACGGCGCAATGCCCGCCGCAAAACAGCTCCATGCACCTGCCGGGGCGCCATCGATTCATAGTGAGATCAAGTGGCTGGGGGACTAGGATTCGAACCTAGATTGACGGAGTCAGAGTCCGCAGTTCTACCGTTGAACTATCCCCCAAGCGCTGAGCACGGATGCCGAAGCATGTGACCCGGGCACCTGGCTCGTGCCGGGCCTTGCGGCACCGGCCCGCCGGCAAAGCGGCGGCGCGGCCGGAAACCGGCTGCGAGGGCGCCTCTATACGCAATTCACCTGCCGGGGTCCAGAGCCCCGCCCCACTTTTCCACGGGCGCCGCCGGGGCCGTTCCGCCCGCTCGCGCAGGAGCGCATTGCTGCCATGCACAATTCTCTATGTTGCAACGCACCCGTATCTTGTATTCCTCAGCGGAAGGAGAAAGCAGATGTCCACCCTCACCTCTTCCGCCATCCCCGGCTCCCATCGCGGCTTCGGCCGGCTGTCCGAGATCGTGTCGCAGACCTTCGCCGCGATCCGCGAGGCCCGGCGCATGATGAACAAGTATGAGGAACTGACCCGCATGTCGGATTCCGAGCTGGCGCACATCGGCGTCCGCCGCGAGGACATCCCGCAGGTCGTCGCCTCCGTTCGCTGAACGCCGGCCCCCTGAACGCCGCCCGGCAGGCCTCCTCAGGCCTGCTCCGTCCGCGGCGCGGCCAGCAGCACGCGCGTGCGCAGCACATGGACCCGGCGCCGCCCGATGCGGGCGATGAGCCGCCGCTCGGCAGCGACGCCGGCGGGATGGCCGCCGAGCCGCTCGTAATGGCGCCGTGAGATGAGCAGCCCCTGCCCCGGACGCGGCAGGCCGAGCACCGTGAGCTGCGCCGCCGCCACCGCCTCGCCGAGGCGCGGGCGGAAGCCGTAGCCGTCCACGGACAGGCGGAAGGTGGCCACCGCCCGGTCGCCGGCGCCGCGCCGCTCCACCGTCTCCAGGAACGTGCCCACCTCGCGCGGCCAGCCCTCGTCCAGGATGGCGTTGGGCCCGAGGAACAGCAGCCAGCGGCCATGGGTATGAGCCGCGCCCTGGCGCATGCGCACCCCCACATCGCTCACCGACGGCAGGAAATGGCACCCGGCGGCATCGGCGATCTTGGCCGTGTCGTCCGTCGAGGCGCCGTCGACGAGGATCACGTCGCGCAGGATGCCGCCGGTCACGCCCGCCACCAGCGCGGACAGCACCGGCACCAAGTCGCGCTCGGAATCCTTGGTTGGAATGACGACCGAGATCAATTCGCCGACACGCTCCCCGTCCGGCACCACCTATAGCGTCGCCGGCTATGTTCGTCGATACGGCAGACGGACCGATTGCCGCACCCTTGCGCGCCCCGTTTCACCGCGGCCGCGCGCCGCCCGGCCAAGGCCCGCCGCGCCCGCCCCCACCATCCCCGCAGCGCCATCCACATCCCCCGCGGATGCGCCATCCGACGGATTGTCGGACGCCGGAAAGAGGCGCACAGTCCACCCGCTTGGACGGCCACGGCGGGCCGGCGCAAGCCTGGATCATCCCGCAACAGGGCACGAGCCACCTTCCCCGCGAACCGGGCCGAAGGCCGCCCGTGACATTGCCGTTCCGGCGCGGATCGCGGCTCCCCAGGGCCGTTCTCCGCCCGGGCTCCGGGGTCCTCCTGCGCGCGCCATCCCCCGTGCCCCCTCACCCCGAGATGACCTCAGGTGCATCCCGACACATCGGAAAGCCCGCCTATGCGTTTCGACGATTGGGACAAGGATGACGACGGCCGCCTGAAGGCGGTGGCCGCTCCAGGGATTCACCACAGCCCTCTTCGGCGGTGAAGTGGGCGCCATCCGCCTGGAGGTGGGAAAGCCGCGCCCCGGCCTTCCCTCCCCCGCCGTGCAGGTGTCCGCCACCGCAGAGCAATTGCGCGCCCTGGCGGACGCGCTGCGCGAAGTGGCGGAGCATCTCGAACGCGGCACCACACCTCCCTCGCCCCCACCCCTGCGGACCACCAACTGAAATGACCTGCCTTCTCCGCCGTCCCGCCGGCGCGCGCCCGCGCGCCGGCGTTCCGTTCCGCCCCCACGGCGCGGCCGCCGTCGCCGGCCTGCTCATGCTTTCGAATGCCGCCTTCTCCCCGGCCCTGGCGGACGCCGTGGCCGGACTGGACGACACCCCGGCGCAGGGCGCCCTCCGCCTCGCCGCCGTGGGCGATCCGCTGCCGCCCGGCGACAATGCCCCGCCCAAGGCCCCGGTGCCGCCGACCCCGCGCCTCCAGTCGCGCGAGGCCGCCCAGCCGGAGCGCCCGGCGGAGCCCGCCGGCCCGCTCGACAACTGGAAGGCGTTCGACGCCCATTTCGCCGCCTGCCTGGAGCCGGTAGCGGGGCCCGAGGACGCCACGCTCACCCTGCGCTTCGCGGTCGATGCCAAGGGCCGGCTGCGGGGCACCCCGGTCGCCTCCTATTCCAAGCTGCCCGGCTCGCTGGCCGACCAGAAGGCCTTCGTGGCCGAGGCGCTCAACAGCCTCGCCAACTGCCTGCCGCTGTCGCTGACCCCGCGCTTCGGCCCCATCGTCGCCTCGCGCCCGCTGATCCTGCGCTTCCTGGCGCCCAAGCCCCGGCAGCACGGCATCTGAAAACGCGAACGGCCCCGGCGGGTGCCGGGGCCGTTCGATCTCGTGGCGATGAAGCCTCAGGCGCCGCGCACGGTCGCCAGGAAGGTCTCCACCTCCTGGTTCAGGCGTTGGCTCTCGGCGCTCAGCATGCGGGCCGAGCCGAGCACCTGGTCGGACACCGCGCCGGTGTCCACCGCGCCCGCCCGCACCGAGCCGATGGCGCTCGCCACCTCCTCGGTCCCGCGCGCCGCCTGGGCCACGTTGGTGGTGATCATCGAGGTCGCCGCGCTCTGCTGGTCCACCGCATGGGCGATGGCCTCGGAGATGCCCGACAGGCGCTCGATGGTGCTGCCGATCTCCTTGACCGCGGCCACGCTGTCGCTGGTGGCGGACTGCATGGCGGTGATCTGGCCGCCGATCTCCTCGATGGCCTTCGCGGTCTGGGCGGCGAGCGCCTTCACCTCCTGCGCCACCACGGCGAAGCCGCGCCCCGCCTCGCCGGCGCGCGCCGCCTCGATGGTGGCGTTGAGCGCCAAAAGGTTGGTCTGCTCGGCGATGGCGGTGATCAGCTTGAGCACGTCGCCGATGCGCGCGGACGCGCCGGCCAGCGCGGCGATGCGCTCGTCGGTCTTCGCCGCCTGCTGCACCGCCTCGTCGGCGATGCGCGAGGATTCCCGCACCTGCCGGCCGATCTCGGTGATGGACGCCGCCAGTTCGTCGGACGCGGTGGCCACCGACTGGACGTTGGAGGAGGCTTCCTCGGAGGAGGCCGCGACCGTGGCGGTGAGGCTCCGGGTGGTCTCGGCGACGCGGGCCAGCGAGGCGGCGGTGGTCTCCAGGTCGGTCGCCGCCGTGGAGACGGTGCTCACGATGCCGCGGAAGGTGACGCCGATCCGGTCCAGCGTCTCCTGCTTCGCCTTGATACCGCTGTCGAGATAGACCGAGATGGCGAAGTCCATGTCGAGCAGCGCCGCCGTGATGACGGCGCGAATCAGGCCCGCCTTGCGGTCCGGCGCGGTCTTGTCGAAGCGCCCGGCCTTGAAGCCGGTCTCGATGGCCGTCACCAGCCCGCCCAGCAGCAGGCTGTAGCCGGCGATGTACCAGCGCGGCTCCAGGCCGAGCCGGGCATGGGTGCGGCCGATGCGCGTGACCGAGTCCACATAGGTGGCGTCGAACGTGCCGTTCAGGATGACGTCCCAGTGCTTGAGCTGCATCGCCTTGGCGTGGGCGCGCACGGACGGGGTGGGAAACATCTTGGCCATGTCCGGATAGGACATGAGGTGATCGTAGAAGCCGTCCAGGATCCGGGGCATGGCCGGAACGACCAGCGCCCGCGCGTCGCGCAGGCTGGCCTGGAGCGGCTTGTCCATACCTATGAAGCTCAGACGCTGGCGTAGATCATCTGTCGTCGTCATGAGTGCGTGCATCCAATGCCGGTACGCGCCACAGGGGCGGAGACGCGCACCTCGAATAGGGGGATTTCGAGCGGCAATCGAGGAAGCGGCAGCCCCCCGCTGCCGTCCTCGTGGGCGCATGGTCCAGACCTATGCTTTCGCCGAGGTCGCATCGCCGCATTTATCCCCACGCTTCGGCTTGAAGCGGGCGGCGAGGGCCGAAACGCCTCCGGGCGGAATCGCAGCCGCGATTCCGCCCGGAGGACGAAGGTCGGACGGTCCGCGCGCGGACCGGCGGTCGGCCGATCAGCGGCTCGCCATGGCCGGGGCGCTGGCCGCCGGCACGTTGGGCACGTAGAAGCCGCGCTGGTTCGGCAGCGGGCGATAGGCATCGCCGAGGCCCATCACCGTCTCCGCGCCGCCGAGCACCAGATAGCCGTCCGCCGCCGTGACCTTGGCGATGCGGTTGAGGATATCGGTCTTGGTGGGCGCATCGAAATAGATGAGCACGTTGCGGCAGAACACGATGTCGAACGTGCCGAGGCCCACGAAGGGGTTCAGCAGGTTGAGCTTGCGGAACTGCATGCCGGCCTTCAACTGGGAGGAGACCTCCCACATGTCGTCGACCTTCTTGAAGTACTTCATCAGCATCTGGATGGGCAGCCCGCGCTGCACCTCGAACTGATTGTAGCGGCCGGAGGAGGCGCGCTCGAGCACTTCGTTGGACAGGTCCGTGCAGAGGAACTCCACCCGGCGGGTGCCGACGAGGTGGGGGTTCTCCTTCAGCGTCATCGCCAGCGAATAGGGCTCCTGCCCGGTGGAGGCGGCGGCGCACCAGATGCGCAGGGGCTGCGACGGCGGACGGGTCGCGTGCAGCTTCGGCAGCATCACGGTGGTGAAGACCTCGAACGGGGTCTTGTCGCGGAAGAACAGCGACTCGTTCGTGGTCATCGCCTCGATCACCGCCTCGGCGATGATAGTGGAGCTGCTGTCGCGCAGCACCGACGCCAGCCGGGCGAAGTCCGGAAGCTCGAACTTGCGCAGCAGGGGCACCAGGCGGCTTTCGAGCAGGTAATGCTTGTCGTCCGACAGGATCAGGCCCGAGTGCTGCTTAAGGTATTTCTTGAAGAACTCGTAATCTGCTGCGCTGATCATGCCCGTCCTCCCGTCAGCAAGCGGGCCACCTTGCGGCCGATGTCGCCGATGGAGAGCACTTCGGAAGCGTTCCCCATCTGAACGGTCGCACCGGGCATGCCCCAAACGACGCTGGTCTCTTCGTCTTGCGCGATCACGCTGCCGCCGGCATCGGCGATGCGGCCGGCGCCCTTGGCGCCGTCGCTGCCCATGCCCGTGAGCACCACCGCGAGCGTGTTGCGGCCGTAGATCTCCGCCACCGTGTCGAACATGGGATCGACCGCGGGTTTGCAGAAATTCACCGCCGGCCCGTCATTCAGACGGATCACCTTGTCGTTGCCGACCTTCTCCAGAACCATGTGCTTGCCGCCCGGCGCGATGTAGATATGTCCGGCCTTCAGGACCTCGCCATCCACCCCTTCCGCCGCCGGACGCCCGGCCGCGCGCCCCACATGCTCGGCGAGGATGGCCGTGAAGGTGGCCGGCATGTGCTGCACGATGACCACCGGCACGCTGCCGATGGACGGGCCGATGTCGGTGAACAGGCGGGTGAGCGCCTGCGGGCCGCCGGTCGAGCTGCCGACGGCGAGCAGGCTCACCGGCGACATGGAATAGGACCGGCGCTTGTCGTTGACCTTCGGCTTGACGAAGGCGGACCCGGGCGCGGCCGGCGCGGGCGCCGGCGCGGGACGCGCCGCAGCGGGCGCGGCCGGCGCGCCGGGAGCCGCCGGAGCGACGGGCGCCGCGGGCGCGACATGGGCCGGAGCGACCGGAGCGACCGGCGCGAGGACGCGCGGCAGGCTGCCGCGGCGGCGCACGCGCAAACCGAGGCTGCGCACCTTCGCCGTCAGGTCGCGGCGGAATTCGTCGGCGGCGGAGATGCCGCGCCCGGCGTCGGGCTTGGGCACGTAGTCGGCCGCACCCAGGCTCATCGCCTTCAGCGACACTTCGGCGCCGCGGCGGGTGAGCGTGGAGGCGACGAGCACGACCGTGTTCGGCTTCTTCTCCAGGATCAGGGGCAGAGCCGTCAGGCCGTCCATCTCGGGCATTTCGAGATCGAGGATGACGACGTCGGGCTGCGACTTCACCACATCGTCCACGGCACGGCGGCCGTTGGCGTGGGTGGCGACGACCCGCAGGTCGGGGGCTTCGCTGAGCCAGTTCGAGAGAATCCCGCGAATGAACACGCTGTCATCCACGATCATCACCCGGATCGGGTCGTCGGCGACGCCCGGATCCCCAGTGGATGCGGGAATGCTCGTCATGTGGCGGGGGCCTTTTCCAGCAGGCCGACCTCTTCGAGCTTTTCGCGCAGGATGTCCTGATCGAACGGCTTCATGATGTATTCGTTCGCGCCGGCCTCGATGGCCCGCGTGATGTGCTCGATGTCGTTGTTGGTGGTGCAGAAGATCACCCGCGGGACGTCGCCGCCCTCGCGCTGGCGCAGCACCTGGAGGAACTCGATGCCCTCCATCACCGGCATGTTCCAGTCCAGCAGGATCCCGTCCGGCATGAGTTCTTCGCAGCTCTGAAGGGCGGCCTGCCCGTCGGCGGCCTCGCGCACGCTGAAGGACAGGTCCTCCAGAATGCGCCGAGCCACCTTTCGCACCACGCCTGAATCATCCACCACAAGGCAGGTCTTCATGGTTCCTCTCCTGAATTAGTGCCGCGGCGATCAGGCAGCGCGGGCCGTATTGAGACGCCCGAGGGCGAGATCCACGTCGAGAACCAGCATCAGCTGCCCCTTCAGGCGGTAGACGCCGGTGACGATGTCGGCCCAGTGCGCGTCGAGATTGGTGGGGTTGGCTTCGCGCCGGCCCGGCTCGAGCACCAGCACCTCGCCCACTTCGTCGATCATCAGCCCGTAGGACTCGCCGTGGTGCTCGATGCCCACCGCCATGCGGCGGTTCTCCGCATGGGCGGCCAGGCCGAGCATGGTGCGCATGTTGATCATCGTGACGATGCGGCCGCGCAGGTTCAGCACCCCCTCGATCTCGGGATTCGAGAGCGGGACGCGGGTGATGTGATCGGGCACGAACACCTCGTGCACCATCTCGATCGGCAGGCCGAACAGCTGCGGCCCGATCCGCACCGTCACGTACTGCGCGCCGGCGCCGGTGTTTTCCTGTCGTGCGATGACGAGACTGGTGCTGGTCATGCCGCCTCTCCATGAGCAGTGCCGGCGAATTCCTTCAGCGCGGCGATGAGACCGGGACGGTCGAACTTGGCGATGTAGTCGGTGAAGCCGGCCTGGCGGGCCCGCTCGATGCTGTCGGACGAACGGTCGCTCGACAGCGCGATGATCGGAACCCCGGCGGTGGCCGGCTCGGCGCGCACCTGGCGGGCGAACTGGAAGCCGTCCATCTCCGGCATGTCGAGGTCGCTGACGATGGCGTCGAAGCGGATGCCGCTCTGGAGGCGCTCCAGCGCCTCGCGACCGGACGCGCAGGACGTCACCTCGTAGCCGGCGCCGCGCAGCACCGGCTCGATGAGGTTGCGGTAGAACAGGCTGTCGTCCACCAGCAGCAGCTTGCCGAAATCGTCGTCTTCCTCATTGCGCTCGAACCAGTCGCCGAAGGCGATGGAGAGGAAGTGGCCGACGTCGAGGATCTCGGTGGCCTGGCCGTCGATGATGGCCGCGCCCAGCGCCTCGGGGGCATCCGAGGAGAGCTGCATGTCGAGGCGGGCCTCGACGATGTCGACGATCTCGTCCACCACGAGGCCCATCACGCGGCCCTCGTCGGAGAAGATCAGCATCGGCTGGGTGCCGGTGGTGCCGCGCTTCACGTTGTCGTTGACGTGCACCAGCGGGATCAGCGAGCCGCGATACTGGATGACCGGGTGGCCGTTGACGGTCTCCACCTTGTCGAGCTCCAGCTCTTCGAGGCGGGTGACCAGCGACAGCGGCACCGCCTTGACGTCGGTCGAGCCGGCGCGGAACAGCAGCAGCGAGGTGGTCGCGCCCTGGTCGCGCAGCCGGGCCGCGGCGTCGGCGGCGAGGTCGGAGGCGCGCTCCTCCTCGGGGCTGGCCGCCACCTGGGCAAGGCCGGCGGGATCGACGATCATGATCACGCGGCCGTCGCCGAGGATGGTCGAGCCCGACACCATGGGCAGCTGGCGCAGTACCGTGGACATGGGCTTCACCACGATTTCCTCGGTGTGGGAGACCGCGTCCACCACCACGCCGAAGGTCTGGTTGCCCACCTGCATCACCGCGATGAGCAGGTCGTCCAGGTTCTCCTCGCCGTCCTGGACCATGCCCAGCAGGCGGCCGAGGTTGACGATGGGCAGCAGCTTGTCGCGCAGGCACAGCACCGGGGATTCCTTCAGGCGCTTGACCTGATGCTCGGAATTGGGCTGCACGCGGACCAGCTCGATAACCGCGCTCTGCGGCACCGCGAAGCGCTCGCCGGAGGCCTCGACGATCAGCGCCGGGACGATGGCGAGGGTGAGCGGGATCTTGATGACGAAGGTCGAGCCGAAGCCCTGCTTCGAGCGCACTTCGACCGTGCCGCCGATCAGCTCGATGTTCGAGCGCACCACGTCCATGCCGACGCCGCGGCCGGAGACGTTGGTGACCTTCGCCGCGGTGGAGAAGCCCGCCGCGAAGATGAAGCGGAACACCTGGCCGTCCGACATCCGGGCCAGTTCGGCCTCGGTGGCGAGGCCGTTGTCCAGCGCCTTCTGCTTGATGCGGGCGACGTCCAGGCCCTTGCCGTCGTCGGAGATCTCGACGATGACGTGGCCGCCCTCATGGTAGGCGGAGAGGCGGATGGTGCCCTTCTCCGGCTTGCCGGCGGCGCGGCGCTCCTCGGGCATCTCCAGGCCGTGGTCGGCGGAGTTGCGCACCATGTGGGTGAGCGGGTCCTTGATCTGGTCGAGGACCTGGCGGTCGAGTTCGGTCTCGGCGCCGATCTGCTCCAGCTCGATCTGCTTGCCCAGCTCCTGCGCCAGGTCGCGGACGATGCGCGGCAGCTTCTGCCAGGCATTGCCGATCGGCTGCATGCGGGTGCGCATGACCGCTTCCTGCAGTTCCGCCGTCACGTTGGACAGGCGCTGCAGCGGGACCTTGTATTCGGAGTCTTCCTGGCGGCGGGCGATCTCCATCAGCTGGTTGCGGGTCAGCACCAGCTCGGACACCATGGTCATCAGGTGCTCAAGCACGCCCACGTTCACGCGGATGGACTGCGAGGACACGCTGCCGGCATGGTCGTCGCCGCCACGGGCCGGAGCCTTGGGCTCGTCGTCGGCGGCCTTGCGGGCGACCGGCGCGGGCGCCGGCGGCTTGGGCGCCGGAGCCGGCGGAGCCGCCTTGGCCGGGGCCGGCAGCGCGGCCTGGCCGCGCGGCGGATCCACCGGGGTCTCGCGGAAGATGCGGTCGAGCTCGTCGAGCGGGATCTCGCCGGGCAGCAGTTCGCGCTCAAGCTGCGAGATCTGCGTGCCGGTCGCCTTCGGCGGGGGCGCGACCACGACCGGGGTCGGCGGCGGCTTGTGCGCGCCGGCGGCCATTTCCTCGAGCAGATGGATGAGGTCCTGGTCGGACCCTTCCGGCTCGCTGCCGCCGCGGGCTTCAAGCTCGGCCATCAGTTCCTTAATGCGGTCGACGGTCTGGAGCACCAGCCCCACCGCCTCGCTGGTGACCGGCACGCCCTCGCGGAAGCGGTCCATCAGCGTTTCGGCGGCATGGGCGAGCGCGGCAAGGCGCGACAGGCCGATGAAGCCGCAGGTTCCCTTGATGGTGTGAACCAGGCGGAAGATGTTGTTGAGAATCTGAGCGTTGTTCGGGTCTTGCTCAAACTTCACCAGCTCGACGTCTGCAACGTCGAGGCTTTCATTGGTCTCGGTCAGAAACTCGCGCAGCAGGTCGTCCATCTGTCACTCCAGCGGGCTGGCATTCGGGTGTCCCCGCATCGCCCCGCCTGATGGCACCGTGAGGGGCCGGCAGGACGATGCGGGGACGGGAAGAAGGCGTGGTGTCCGATTGGTGGGGGGGAGTACCGCCCGGACGCGTCTGCTTTCTCCCGGTGGGTTGAGCGCGGTGCGGCCTAGGCCGCACGAACCCGCGCGATGAAGGTATCGACCTGGCTGCGCAGGCGCTTGGCCTGAGCGGACAGATCGGTGGCGGCATGGACGATGTCACTGGACACGCGCCCGGTGGCGGCCGCCGCAGCGGAGACGCCGGTGATGCTGGAGGAGACCTCCTGGGTGCCTTGCGCCGCCTGGCTGACGTTCTGCGCAATTTCCCCGGTGGCCGCGCCCTGCTGGTCGATGGCATTGGCGATGGCCGACGAGATGTCGTCGATCTTGCGGATCGTGTCGGAGATGCCCTCGATGGCCCGGACCACCTCGTCGGTGGCCCCCTGCACCGCCGAGATCTGCGAGGAGATCTCGTCGGTCGCCTTGGAGGTCTGCTCCGCCAGCGACTTCACCTCGGAGGCAACGACGGCGAAGCCGCGCCCCGCGTCGCCCGCCCGGGCCGCCTCGATGGTCGCGTTGAGCGCCAGCAGGTTGGTCTGGGAAGCGATGTCGGTGATCAGGCTCACCACCTGGCCGATGCGGGTCGCGCTGACCGAAAGGCCGCGGGCCACGTCGGCGGTCTTGGCCGCCTGGTCGGTGGCCTCGCCGGCGATATGCGCGGCGGTGGACACCTGGTTGCTGATCTCGCGGACGGAGGCCGCCAGTTCCTCGGCCGCGGAGGCCGCGGTCTGCACGTTGCTGGTGGCCTCCTCGGCGGCGGCGGCCACCACGGTGGACTGCTGCGAGGTCTGGTCCGCCGAGGCGCTCATGGTCGCGGCGTTGCGCTCCAGGATGGACACCGCGTCGGACACGGTACGGACCACGCCGGAGACCTCGCGGTCGAACTCGTCGGCCAGCGACCGCATCGTCTCGCGCTTCTCCACCTCGGCGCGGGCGGCCATGGCGCTCTGCTCATGGCGCATCTGGTCTGCCTGCCGCAGCTCGACGAGCAGCTGCTCGGTGGACTGCCACAGGTCGCCGATCTCGTCATTGGAGCGGCGGGTCTCGATCTCGACGTCGAGCTCGCCGGAGGCCAGCCGGCGCAGCGTGTCGGCGGCGCGGCGCAGCGGCCGGCTCATCATGCGGGTGCCGATCCACAAGGCGATCGACACGCCGATGGCCAGGCCGATGACGGTCATGCTCAGCAGCAGGATGCGCGTGCGGTTCTGCAGCGCCACCTGCTGCTCGCGCAGCGGGACGAGGTCGGCGCGGATCTCGTTGGTGAACTTGTCGAGCGAGGCCTGCAATGCCCGGCGATTGGCGCGGTTCTCGTCGTTGTTGCCCTGGGTGTTGGCGGCGGCCGGGCTGACGTCCGAACCGAGGCGGGCGGTCTCCGTGCGGAACGCCTTGAACGTCTCAAGGTCGGCCAGCACGCGCCGCAGGTCCGCCATGTCATCCGGCGGGGTGCGCCCCTTGAGCGAGGCGGACAGGGTGTCGATCAACTGGAGCTGCTTCAGCAGCCCGGCCGCGAACGGCTTGGCCTGCTCGACGGTGGACGAGGCATAGATGCCGCGCGCTTCCATGACCACGGCGGTCACCGCGCCGTTGAGGCGCTCGGTGAGGAAGGCGCGCTGCGAGGTCGCGTCCAGTTGCTCGGAGGCCGCCGACTCGCCGCTCAGCGCATGCAGGGCCAGTCCGCAGACCAGGACGGTCGTGCTGCCGAGCACTGCGACGATGCTGTAAAGTTTGCCTGTGATCTTCATGTTGTCCTCCCCGCACTCCCTGGAAGCGGATCTAGTGGCCTGCCTTCGCCTCAGCCTTTTCGGGCTGCGCGCGAGGGGTGGGTGACTGGTTGCCGGTCACGGTCCGAATGTCATTCTTGTCGATATAATTGATGCCATCGATAAGAATTTCTTGGACGACAGGACCATTCAGGCGCGCATTCACCTTCTCTTTGATACGATCCGTCATTTCTTTTAGATTATATTTTGATATCTTCCCGGCCTCGACGCGACCATTGGTATAGATCTCGCCGAAAGCGTCATTCGTCACGAATACAACTGGATCAACACTCAACTTTTTCAGCGTACCGGCGTCGGCCGTGAAGACCAGCTTGGCGATGACATAGCCCTTGATCTGGCCCTCGATGATCATCGGCACTGTGATGGTCGGCACGCGCCGGTATTCGAGCCCCGGCAGGTACGGATCCTCGGCCTTGCCGAAGCCCGCGCCCGCGGCCCAATAGGCCGCGCCGTAGCTCGAAGCCAGCGTCACAGCGCAGACCCAGACGCCGATGACCACAAGCTTCATCATGCCTCGCGCCCTCCGAGCAGCGCGGTGGTGTAGGTGCCATCGGACTCGGCGGCGCGCAGCGCGCCGTTGAGGATGGTGCTGATCTCGCGCGCGGCCTGCAGGTGCATGGCCAGCACCTCGCAATTGCGCTGGAGCTTGCGCTTCAGCTCGGACAGGCGGCCCTGCAACTCCGGCTCGATGCGCTCCGGCAGGTGCCGGACGGCGCGGCTCAGCTCCAGCAGGCTGCGGCTCTTGAGGCGATTGACCTCGTTGAGGTCAATCGCGCGGCGCGCCTCAAGCGCGGCGGTCTCCTGGTCGACCACCTGCTCCAGGCGGTCGAGCGAGCTGATGAGGCTGGCAACCTCCGGCGCGGGCGCAGGAGCTGCCAGGGCCGGCGCCGGCGCGGCGGCGGGAACGTCCGCCTCGCTCCAGGCGAGCTGCGCGGCGATGGAGAAGCCGAGGCTTTCGTCCGCTGTAGATTTTTCGCTCATACCGCAATCCTCAAATGGCAACGTCGGAAACGGATGGATCGGTCTTGTCGGTCGTATCGACCTTGGCGGCCGAGGCCGCCGTGTCGGCCCTGGCGGCGGTCGCCGCCGGATCGGTGGCGGCGGCGGCCGGCGGCACCACGCGGGGCGCCGGGATCGTGGCGGCCGCGCCGCTCACCGAGGTCATCTCCGGGTGGCGCCCGGCGATCTTCTTGGCGATGCCGATGCCGCCGGCCTCGGCCACCTGGTCGCCGATCTTCTGCGCCAGCATCGAGCGCCAGACGCCGCCGGCATTGCCCTTGCCATAGACCGCGGTGGCCTTCGCCGGCAGCATGGATTCCACGAAGGTGGAGAGCACCATGGCCTCGAACTTGCGCAGCGGGTTGTCCTTCGCCGAGGCCACGGGAGCGGAGCTGTCCATCTGCTCCGCGCCGGGACGACGGGTCATGGTCGTCATGTTGTGCAGCGACGTCGTGCTGGAGGAGGCATAGGCCAGACCGCCCTGATAGCCCGTCCTCACGCCCGAAACCATGGTGTCGAACGCACCCGAAGCGGCCGAAGAACTCAGCCTCTGCAGGTTCGTCGCAACCTTCTGCGCGCGGCTGGGATCAGCCGCCTGCATGACGTCGAGAACGAGATCGGAAGGAGGTTGAATGCCCATTGCCCACAATCGTCGATAGAGTATTCGGCGACTGGCAGTGTGCGCGGCTTGGCCTGTGTGAGGCTTGCATCCCCTTAGGGGGTACTATCTTCCTCTTTGGCGACGGCCAGCCGGGCTGCCACACCCTCCAGTATGCCGGCCACCATCTTCTGTTCCTGATGGCGGTCGTGGTCGCGGGAAACGCCTTCCTTCATGCGTTCCGCGCGCTTGAGGCGCAGCGCCTCGTCGCGCACCCGCACGCTTTGCCGGCCCTGCTCGGCGGCCAGCCGCTCGGTCTCCGCCGCCACCACCTTGAGGCGCTTGGCGACAACCTCCACCAGCAGCGGGCCGAAGGTGTCGCCATTGAGCGTAGTGATGAGCTCGGCGCTCACCCGTTCCGTCTCGGCCTTGGCCCGGCCGATCTCGGCCAGCCGCCATTCGGCCTGCCGGTGCATCTGCTCCTGCACGGCGACGATGCGGCGGGCTTTTTTCAGACGATCCTTCATCTCTCACCCCAGCTTGAGGAAGGCGCCGAAGGCACTGATGAACGCGACCAGCAACTGGTCCGACATAGCGTAGAGCAACAACAGCCCCCCGGCCAGCGTGAACGGCGCGGAGATGAAGAAGACGGGGATCTGCGGCGTCAGCTTGTTGAGGAGGCCGATGGCGAAATTGATGATCAGCGAATAGACCAGGAACGGGCTCGCTAGGCGCAGCGACAGCATCAGGGCGGCGGACAGCTGGTCGACCGCCTGCATCAAGGCGCCGCGGCCGCCGAAGCCGACGCCGATGGGGATCTGCCGGTAGGAGGCGACCAGGCCGCGCAGCATCTCGTAATGCTGGTCGGAAATGAACATCATGGTGGTCGCGGTGAGCGCCAGCAGCGTGGCGATCGGCGGCAGCGCCTCGTCCTCCTCCGGCAGGCCCATCATGGACGACAGCCCGATGAACTGGGCGGAGGCCACCAGCATGGTCTGCAACATCAGGAAGAAGAAGCGCGCGAGCAGGCCGATGATGGCGCCGGTGGCGATTTCCGACGGGATCGCCCCCAGCAGTTGCGGCCCGGAGGCGGACTGGATGAAATCCGCCATGTCCGCGAACAGCAGCGGCAGGATGGCCAGCGACACGCCCACCGCCACGAACAGCCGGATCCGCACCGGCAGGCGATGCCCGGACAGGCCCGGCATCAGCATCACGCACCCGCCGATCCGGCAGAACACCAGGAAGGCGCTCAGCACGGTGACGTTCAGAGGGATCACGAGATGGTCCCGAGCGACTTGATCTCGACGCCGCGGGCGATCTCCACGTGGGACAGCACCGGCAGGGAGGGGAACATGCGCTCGATGATCATGCGCACATAGGGCCGCGCGTCCGGCGCGCTCACCAGCACGAAGGGCTGGCCCTCCTTCATGTGCTCGCGCACCACGGCGGAGGCATCGGAGCCGAACTGCTCCACGAGGCGTGGATCGATGTCGAACTCCACCACCTCGCCCTTGGCGTCGCGCTTCAGGCTCTGGTGGAAGGTCAGGTCCCACTTGCTGCCGAGGCGCAGCACGCGCAGCACGCCGCCGTCGGCGAGATCGCCGCAGATCTGCTGGGCCATGCGCATGCGCACATGCTCGGCCACCTGCTCGGAACGGCGGGCGTGGGGGACGATCTCGGCGATAGCTTCCAGGATGAGGTGCAGGTTGCGCACCGAGACGCGCTCGGCGAGCAGCAGCTTCAGCACCGCCTGGAGGCCGGAATAGGAGATCTGCGCGGGGCAGATGTCCTCGATCAGCCGCTTGTATTCGGGATCGAGGCGATCGAGCAGGCCGCGCATGTCCTTGTAGGACAGCAGCTGCGGCAGGTTGTTGGCGATCACCTCGCTCATGTGGGTGAGGATGACGGTGGCGTTGTCCACCGCCGTGAAGCCCTCGCGCCGCACCTCGGCGGAATAGGCCTCCGCGATCCACATGGCCTTCATGCCGAAGGCCGGCTCGCGCGCCTCGTCGCCCGGCACGTCCGGCTTGGCGCCGTCGCCGGTCACCACCAGCAGTTCGCCGATGCGCATCTCCTGGGATGATACCACCGTGCCGTGGATCTTGATCTGGTAGTGCTTGGGCGGAATGTTCAGGCTCTCGGTCAGCCGGATGTCCGGCACCACGAAGCCGTAGCGCTGGGCGAACTTGCGCCGCATCTTGGCGATGCGCTGGCCCATCTCGCCGGAGGCCCGCAGCACCTGGCCGGCGAGCTGCTTGTCCACCACCAGCTCGATCTCGGCGGTCTTCAGCTGCTCCTTGACCGATTCCCGGACTTCCTGCGCCTTCTTGTCGGCTTCCGCCTTGTCCTTGGCCGCCTTTTCCTCGCGCTCCTTGGCCAGTTGCTTGGGAATGGCATAGCCGACGAAGGCCATCACTCCGCCCAGCGTGGCGAAGGGGATCAGCGGCAGGCCGGGCACGATGGCAAGGGCGAACAGCAGGCCGGCGGAGACGAACAGCGCGCGCGGATAGGCGCCGAGCTGCCCCAGCACCGCCTTTTCCGCCGAGCCGCGGGTGCCGCCCTTCGACACCAGCAGGCCGGCGGAGAGCGAGACGATCAGGGCGGGGATCTGCGAGACGAGGCCGTCGCCCACCGACAGGCGGGTATAGATGTCGGCCGCATCGGCGATCGGCAGGCCGTGCCGGGTGACGCCGATGATGATGCCGCCGAAGATGTTGACGGCGATGGTGATCAAGCTCGCCACCGCCTCGCCGCGCACGAACTTCGAGGCGCCGTCCATGGAGCCGAAGAAGGCGCTCTCCTCCTCCAGCTCGGAGCGGCGGGACTGCGCCTGCTTGTCGTCGATGAGGCCGGCGTTCAGGTCGGCGTCGATGGCCATCTGCTTGCCGGGGATGGCGTCGAGGGTGAAACGGGCGCCCACTTCCGCGATACGCGTGGCGCCCTTGGTGATGACCAGGAAGTTCACCGTCACCAGGATGAGGAAGACGACGATACCGATCACGAAGTCGCCGCTCATGACCAGCTTGGAGAAGCCGGCGATGATGGCGCCCGCCGCATGCACGCCATCCGCGCCATGGGCGAGGATCAGGCGCGTGCTCGCCACGCCGAGCGCGAGGCGCAGCATGGTGGCGATCAGCAGGATCGTCGGGAAGGAGGAGAATTCGAGCGGCTTCTGGATCCACAGCGCCACCATGAGGATCAGCACGGACAGCGCGATGGACAGCGCCAGCCCGATGTCGATCAGCATGGGGGGGATCGGCAGGAACAGGACGGCGAGGATCGCCACCACGCCCATGGCGAAGCCGATGTCGCGGCGTGAGCGCTGCGCTTCGGGATTGGTCAGGGAGACGTCTGTCATGTCCATTCACCTCAGGACCTGCCCGATCACGCCGGGCCGGCTCCTGTCTCTGCGCGCGACGTCCTCATGACGCCTGGGATCGCAATCCCGCCGCCTCCGGGGGAGGCCGCGGGCCGGGACCTGCGCCCCGGCTGCATTTGCGAGTGCCGGCCTGTCTGGCCGACGCCCTGGAGAGATTGCCCCTCCCGGCGGGAGCCGGACGGGGCCAGTGTGCGAGGCGTCGCCGCCGGGCTGGCATCGGGGCGGAGCCGCCCTCAGAAGCCGCTGCCGATGCGCGCGTAGATTTCCTCGGTGAAGGTCATGATCTGGCTGCCGATGAACGAGCCGGTCAGCGCGCAGACCACGAGCACCGCGACGATCTTGGGAACGAAGGTCAGGGTCGCTTCCTGGATCTGGGTCAGCGCCTGGATCAAGGCGATGACGATACCCACCAGCATGGCCGCGCCCACCGCAGGCCCTGCTGCGAGCAGGATGGTCCAGATCGCGCTCCGGACCACGTCAAGAGCGTCGGCCTCGTTCATCCGGAGATCTTCACGCCGGAATTGAGAGTGAGGGTCGTACCGTCCGCCAGGGTGGCGACGGGGGAGCCGCCGGAAACGATGCTGACCGAAGACACCACGCCGCTGACGGTGCCGTCCGCGCTGGTGACGGTGCGGCCGATGGCGCTGTCCGCCGTCTGGAGCGCGGAGGAGGTGAGCAGCGTGTCGAGCTTGCTGTTGGTGTTGGTCTGCTGCTCCACCTGCGAGAACGAGGCGAGCTGGGACAGATACGCCGTGGAATCCATCGGCGAGGTCGGATCCTGGTTCTTCAGCTGCGCCACGAGGAGCTGGAGAAACTGATTGTAATCCACGCTGCTCGTGCTGGTGCTCGAACTGCTGCTGCTCGAGTTCGTGCTGGAAGTCGAAGACGTGTTCACGCTCGAAACGGTGCTCATGTCAGGCTCTCCTTTGCGACCTTTCTGCCCGGCGAAGGTTGCGCGAGGCCGACTTCGGCCTCCCGGTCTCACGCCGCCCTGGTCGACCCGCTGTTGAGGATCGCGTCCTCGATGGGGAACAGGCCGCGCAGCGTGCGCAGGGCCTCGAACGTGCGGCCGGCGATCACCTGCTGGGCGAGGGTATCCAGGCCATCCAGGACCGTCTGGTTCTTGAAGGTCTGTGACAACACCGCCCACTGACGGTGGAACAGATGGCGCGCGCCTTCCGCATTGCGCGGATCGATCAGGATCGCCTGCACCACGAAATACAATTGACGCAGCGGCGTGGTCGTGTCCTCCACCTGCATCACGTGGCCTTCCAGCAGGAAGGTGGCATCGTTCAGCAGTTCGAGCGTCACTTTGCGGTCCACGCGCAGCACGGCACCGTTGATGTAGATGCGCTCGCCCGGACGCAGCGTGAGCTGCATGGATTTGCTCATTGCAGGCCATCCCTGATACTGCGGTTGACGCTGATGAGGCCGGCGAAATTCTGCGACGCCTCGTTGATGACGAGGTCCGCCTCCTTCACCACCCAGAGGCCGATCGAGATCAGGTCCGCCCGCAGGGCCGGGGAGAGCTCGTTGCTCGTCTCGGCCAGGTCGCGGATCAGGATGCCCCACAGGCGCTGGAGATAGAGCATGGCCGCGCGGGTTTCCGAAGAGGCCGGCCCGGCCGCCTCGGCCGCCACCAGCAATTCGAGGGCGCGATCGAAGGCATCCCGCTCGCGAAGGCGCGCTTCCGAGCTGGAATCCTCCAATATTTCCGCGTAAGAGAATTTGTACATCGCGGCGCTCCTTATTGTCTTTAGACGTAGTTCATGATCGTGAGCGACAGCAGCTTCGTGGTGGTCGAGTAACTCATGCTCAGCTGATTGGTGAGCGTGTCGAGTTCCGTCTTCGCCTGAGCCGGATCCACGCTTTCCAGCGAGGAGATCCGGGTCGTGACCACGTCCATCGTGGTCTGGAGCTGCGTGGTCGCGTTCGTCGTCCGGTTCTGCGAGACGCCGATGGCGGCCGCAGCGTTCGTTACCCCCGTCATGCCTTCGCTCAGGGTGGCGCGGGACTGGTCCATCACCACCTGAAGAGTCGCGGTATTCAGGTTGGTCGTCCCCAGATACCCCATCATCGTATATGCCATGGCGAGCTTGCGTATGGCTGGGTCGTTGGCGGAAACCGACGCCGTCACGCTCTCGGTCTGGGACACCTGCTTGGTGAGCGCCTGGTCGGAGGCGTTCGACCAGGTGGACTTCCAGTTGGTATCGTTGAACAGGGTGGCGAAATCGTTGTTCAGGAAGTCCTGCATGTCGCTGGCGGTGATGTTCGCCGCCTGCGCGTCGGTGCTGGCGAAGCCGAACTTGGCCACGAACGCCGCTTCCACGGCGGCCTGCGGCCCGTTCGAATAATCCTTCACCGGCGCGACGCCGCTGTTGATACCGCCGAACACGTAGCGGGTGCCGTCTGTGCTGCCCAGCGCGGCGACCAGATTGGAAAGCCCGGACTGGCCCTCCATCTGCATCTGCGTGACCGTCTCCGCCGAGGCCTGGCTGCTCAGCAGCGTCTGCTGATAGCTGCTGGCGGTGTCCAGAATGTTGGTGAGGCCGGTCTGGGTGCGCGTCATCACCGCCTGGGTCAACGAGTTCGAATCGATGAGCCCCTGCAATTGGCTGTATTCACGCCGCATATTGACGCTGAGCGACGTGGTGACCCCGAGCTGGAGGCCGATATCGGCATAGCGCCCGGTGGCGATCTCGGTGTTTTTCTTGGTGATCTCGTTCTGGATCTTGGTGATCGACCCCATCGAGGACATGGTCCACGAGAGCGTGGAGATATAGCTGCTCTTCATGGCTCAGCTCACTTGATGATGGTGAAGAGGGAATCATACATGTTCTGGACGATGCCGATCAGCTTGGAGGAGCCCTGGTAGCTGCGCTCCAGCTCAAGCTGCGCGGCATATTCCTGGTCGGTATTCACCCCGGTGGCGTTGGACAGGGCCGTCGACGCCTGGGACAGCACCGTCTTCTGCGTTTCCGCATTGGTCGTGGTCGCCTGGCGCAAGCCTTCGAACCAGCTGACGGAGGCGGCGGCGAAGGTCGTCAGGCTGACGTTGCTGGTGAGCTGGGTCGAGCTGGAATACGTCCGCTGCGCCGACATGGCGGTCTGCAACGCGCTGAGGCGGGTGGTGAAGCTCGCCGCGCCCGTCGTGTTGTAGCTGTAGTTCGTCCCGTTCATGCCGCCGTCGCGCAGCGTAGAGACCGAGCCGGACGGCGGCACCGCAGCGGTGTTGACGCTGATCGTCGCCGCGAGGTTGCGGGTCAGCGTGGACGGGACCGTCGCATCCGTGCCGTTGGTGAACAGGCCGGACTTGTCGGCGCCGGTGCTGACCTGGTCGCTTTCCTTGAAGGCGTCGATGAGGCCGCGCGCGACCTCGTCGAGTTGGTCCTGGTAGGTCACCGTCGTGTTGTCGCGCAGCTCGGCAAGGCCCGCGATGGCGCCGGACTTCAACGGCATCGGGGCGTTGGCCCCGGTCACCGCCACGCCGTCCACATAGACGGCGTTGCCGGTGGTGGTGCCGTCATAGAACGGCGTGCTGTCGAAGGTAACCGAGCGCGGCGTCTTGTCGAACAGGGTCACGCCGCTGTCGGTATAGATGACGATGTCGTTGTTGCCGCGGGTGACCGCGGAGATGCCCATCTGCTCCGACAGCTTGGACAGGATGGCATCGCGGGCGTCGAGGGCGTCGGAAATGTCCTCGCCCTTGACGGTGCCCGCGACCACCGCATTGTTCGCCGTCTCGAACTGCTTCAGCAGGTCGTTCACGCTGGAAACCGCCGTCGCCATGCTGGCGTCCGCGTCCGAGCGGACCTTCTGCACGGTGGTCGAGGCGGAGTTCAGCGCGGTGGCGAGATCCTCGGCAGCGGTGACGGCGGCCTGCGCGAGCGTATCGTCGTCCGGCGAGTTGGCGTAGGTGCTCAACGCCGTGTTGAAGGTGGTGAGCTTGGCGGCCACCGAGGCATCGCTCTGGGTGTCCCCGATAGTCGTCTCCAGCGTGGTGAGGCCGGTGAGCAACGCCGTCTGTTCAGAACTGGACGATGTGGACGCCAGCATCTTTGCGAACAGGGCGGCGTCGCTTGCGCGGCTGACCGTGACGCTGGTGGAGCCGTCGGCGCCCGTCACCAGGATCGCATTCTTTCGCGAGTAGCTGGTGTTGCTGGCTCCCTCGATATTGCGACTGGAGGCGGCCAGCTGTGTCGCCGTGTTGAGCAGAGAGTTGCTGGCCGTCGAAAAGGCGGTCGTTAGGCTCATTGTCTTCACCAGGTCCGGCAGGAGGGCGACGAGATCAACGCTTCAGGCTCATGAGGACGTCGAGCAGTTCGGTGCCCGTCTGGAAGACCTTGGAGTTGGCCGTATAGTCGCGCTGCGCCACGATCATCTCGGTCAGCTCGGACGCCATGTCGACGGTCGAGTTCTCGAGAGCGTTGGACTTGATGGAGCCGAAGCCGGCATCCCCGCCGAAGCCGAGCTGCAGCGCGCCGGAATTCTGGTTGACCTGGTAGGCGTTGCCGGCCACCGGGGTCAGGTTGTCCGGGCTCTGCACGGTGGCGAGCGGGATCTTGTAGAGGTTGGTGGTGTTGCCGTTGCCGTCCACCGCATACACGGTGCCGTCCGAATTCACCTTGACCGACGACGCCGCGCTGGGCGGGCTGCCGTTCATGGTGGCGGAGATGCTGTAGCTGGTGGCCAGTTGGGTCACCTTGCTGGTGTCGAGCTTCACCGTGCTGCCACCGGGGATGGCGAAGCTGGTGCTGGTGCCGGAGGTGATCTGGCCGCTCGAATCGAACTTCAGGGTCTGGGTCGCGAGCGCGGCGGAGGAATAGGGGAACGACGTCGTGCCGCCGGTCGTCGCGTCGGCTTGATTGTAGACCGCCATTTCCCAGGTATCGACCGTCGGCGGCGAGGCCGTCGCATCCGCGGCGACGGTCTTGGTCAGGTAGACGTCCAGCGTCACCTGGTTGCCCAGGCTGTCATAGGTCGAAACCGAGGACTTCTGGGTGTAGGCGGCGGTCGCCGCATTGGTGGACGGCAGGCTGGCCGCCGCCACCACCGTGGAGCTGGACGGCAGGTTGGCGGTGATCGAGCCCGAAGTGGTCGGCACCGCCGACAGGGTCACGCTGCCGATATTGACCGGGACGAGGCCGCCGGTGCCGTTCACCACCACCGACGGATCCTGGCCGCCGCTGATGTCGTAGGCCATCAGGGTATAGCCGGCGGCGTTCACCAGATTGCCGGTGGAAGCATCCACGGTGAAGTTACCGGCGCGGGTGAGCACCGTCTGGCCGCTGGTATCCTGCACGACGAAGAAACCGTCGCCGGACACCATGAGGTCGGTGTTGGACGTGGTGTTGTTGGTCGTGCCCTGCTCGGACACGCCATAGGCGATCTTGGTGTTGACCGAGCCGGAATTGTATTCGGAGATGCCGCTATCGACGATGAGGGAGGAAAACTCCGTCGACGCCTTCTTGTAGCCCGTGGTGCTGGAATTGGCGATGTTATCGGAAATGGTGCCAAGCTTGCTGGACTGGGCGTTCATGCCCGACACGCTGGTGCGCAGCGTCCCATAAAGGCTCATGGAAAAACTCCTGATGATGCGGGCGCATCTCGCCCTTTGTGGCCGGTACCCGGTGTCAAAATGGACCGACTAGCTTGTGCGAGGCTGCCACTTCCCCCACACGCGCCGGGGCCGGATCAGCCGCGTATGGCCTGCGCCAGCTCGGTGAACGGATCGGAGGATGGCGGCGCGTCGCTATATTGGCGCAGCGCGTCGTAGATCTTGGGAACGAGCTGCACCGCCTGGTCGAGCTCGGCGTCGCTGCCCGCCTGGTAGCCGCCCATGAGGCGCAGGTCGCGGGTATCCTCGAAGCGGGCGATCATGGTCTTCAGACGCCGCACCAGGTCGCGCTCCTCCGCGCTCCACACGCTGTCGGCGAGACGGGAGATGGAGCCGAGCACGTTGACCGCCGGGAAGCGGCCCTGATCGGCGATGGCCCGGTCCAGCACGATATGGCCGTCGAGCGTGCCACGGATGGCGTCCGCCACCGGGTCGTTGTGATCGTCCCCGTCCACCAGCACCGAGAACACCGCGGTGATGGCGCCGGTGCCCTCTGGCCCGGGGCCGGCCCGCTCCAGCAGCTTGGGCAAGGTGGAGAACACGCTCGGCGCATAGCCGCGCGCCACGGCCGGCTCGCCGGCGGCCAGCGCCACGTCGCGGGCGGCGTGAGCGTAGCGGGTCACGCTGTCGAGGATCAGCAGGACGGACTCGCCGAGATCGCGGAAGTATTCCGCAACCGCCAAAGCCGATTGCGGCGCGAGGCGGCGCATCATCGGGCTCTCGTCGCTGGTGGAGACCACCACCACGGCCCGCTCCATGTTGGAGGCGAGCGGCCCTTCCAGGAATTCGCGCACCTCACGGCCGCGCTCGCCGACCAGGCCGACGACGATGGTATCGAAGGAGGCGCAGCGCGCCAGCATGGACAGCAGCGTGGACTTGCCCACGCCCGAGCCGGCGAAGATGCCCATGCGCTGGCCTTCGCACATGGGAGTGAAGAGGTCGATCACCCGCACGCCGGTCTTGATGCCGCGATGGATGCGCTGACGGGTCATGGCCGCCGGCGGCTCGGCATCCATCGGCATGCGGTGCGACCCACGCGCCAGAAGGCCCTTGCCGTCCAGCGGCACGCCGAGAGCGTTGATGACGCGGCCCTTCCAGGAGCGGTCGGGGCTCAGCCCCAGCGTCCCGACCCGGAAGGCGGTGGCGCCCATGCCCACCGGCACGCGCTCGTCGAACGGCTTGATGGAGGCGCCGGCATCATCCACCCGCACCACCTCGCCGATGCGGGTGCGCCCCTCCTGGTCGATGCCCACCCGGTCGCCGAGCCGCAGGTAGCTGGACAGGCCGCAGACCCGGAAATGGGTGGGCGTCACCTCGCGCACCACGCCGCCGACCCGCAGCGGCGGGACGTCTTCCAGCGCCGATTCCACGGCGGCCTGCAATCGGACCAGGGCGTTCATCAGGCGACCACCTCAGGAAAAGGGCGGCAGCGGGCGCGGCTGCGCCCGCCGGGGCTCATTGCGGGCCGAGCGCGCGGATCGAATCGACGCTGGTGGTCTCCTGCTCGGAGATGGCCGAGGCCGCGCTCTCGAAGGCCCGCTGCACCGTGATGAGCCGCGTCATCTCCATGATGGGATCGACGTTCGACCCTTCCACATAGCCCTGGCGCATCACGTTGCTGTTGTAGTCCACCACCGCGGTTGCCGGGCGATCGGGGATGACGGCGGAATTGTCATACCGCGTCAGCTTGGCCATGGGCGAGATGTCGAACATCCCGATGGTGCCGACCTGGTTGGTGCCCTGGGTGAGGGTGCCGTCGGTGCCGATCTTCAGCGCCCCGGCGTCGGGATTGACCAGTACGGCGGCACCGCCCTGATCGAGCACGGAATAATTGTTGACCGTGACCACCCGCCCCTCGGCGGTGACATTCAGCCGTCCGTCGCGGGTATAGGCGACGCCGGCCGGGGTCTGGATCGCCAGCCAGGCCGGCCCCTCGATGGCCACGTCGTTGGGGCTGTTGGTGTAAGTGACGCTGCCGGCCTTGCGCGAGGTGTAGCTTTCACCGATCGAGGAGAAGGCGACGTCCTTCGCGCCGTTTTCTGACATGATGCTCTCGAACTTGATCTCCTCGGCGCGATAGCCGGGCGTGTTCATGTTCGCTACGTTGTTGGCGATGGTCGTAAGTCGCTTTTCCGTCGCCATCTGCGCGGAGAGAGCAACATAAAGGCCATTGGACATGTCAGCCTCCGAGGGAGAGGTCGAGCCTGGCGCGGCGTGGGACCGGCCGGGAATGGGGCGCGCCACCGGCCGGTTTCGGGCGCGGCCCGGGGGAGCGGACCTCGACCACGAAACGGGGTGGCAATCGGCACCTGATCGTGCCTTTGGCCAACCTCCCACCCCAAGCTTGTCCGAGCCTGCCTTCGGCGGCAGGCCCATTGCCGCGGTCAGTCCAGCCTCGCGCAATGCACGTCGCCTAACACCGGAAGTGTCAAACAGGGGGAGTCATCACCGTGAGCGTCTTGATCGGAATTGTCCTTGGTCTGGCTGCCACCTTCGGCGGCTTCATGGCCATGGGCGGTCACCTCGACGTGGTCTGGCAACCGTTCGAGTACGTGATCATCGGCGGCATCGCCTTCAGCACGTTCCTCATTGCCAACCCCATGAGCGTCATCAAGGACACCGGCAGCGGCATCATGCATGCCCTCTCCGGCGTCGCGCCGAAGCGCAAGGACTTCCTGGCGCTGCTCGGCCTGCTCTACGCGCTGATGCGCGAAGTGCGCGCCAAGCCGCGCAACGAGGTGGAAGCGCACATCGACGACCCGAACAATTCCGGCCTGTTCGCCCACTTCCCGACGATCCTGAAGGACAAGGAACTGACGCAATATATCTGCGACTACGCGCGCCTGATCATCATCGGCAACGCCAAGTCGCACGAGATCGAGGGCTTGATGGAGCAGGAAATCTCCACCATCAAGAAGCACAAGACCAAGCCGGCGGCCGCGCTCGGCACGGTGGCGGAGGCGCTCCCCGCGCTCGGCATCTGCGCCGCGGTGCTCGGCATCGTGAAGGCCATGGGCGCCATCGACCAGTCGCCGGAAATCCTCGGCCATTACATCGGCTCGGCCCTGATCGGCACCTTCGTCGGCATCTATTCGTCCTACGCCATCATCTCCCCGCTGGCGCACAAGATCAAAATTACCCGCGAGAAGCAGTGCCAGCCCTTCATCATCGTCAAGCAGACGCTGATCGCCTTCATGAACGGCGCCCTGCCGCAGATCGCCCTGGAGCACGGCCGCAAGACCATTTCGGAAGGCGAGCGCCCGACCATCGACGAAGTGGAGAGCGAGGCCATTTCCAACGTGCCGTCCGCCAATTCTCCGCCCCAGCAGCAGGCCGCGTGATCCCATGAATGCCGCCCATTCCCACCAAGACATCCGGGACATGCTGCTCGACGCGGCGGGTCTGTCGATCGATCGCATGCCCATGCTGCATGTCATCTTCGACCGCCTCGGCACGCTCTGCGCCGAGGGGCTGCGCCAGCTGGCCGCCTCGCAGGCCTTCTACTCGCTCTCCAGCATCGAGACCGGCCGCATCGGCGACGTGCTGGAAATGTACGAAGGCATGGCGGTGGCCGGCGTGTTCCACGTGCCCATGTGGGACAGCCACATCATCGTCGGCTTCGACCGCGACTTCGTCTTCACCATGATCGAGGCGCTGTTCGGCGCCGACGGCTCCGAGCCGCCGGTGGAGGACGAGCGCGGCTTCTCCAACATCGAGCTGCGCATTTCCCAGGCCATCTTCGAGCAGATGCAGAAGGCGATGCACAACGCCTTCACCATGGTCAGCGACACCCAGTTCAAGTTCGAGCGGCAGGAAACCCGCATGGACTTCGCGGTGATCGGCCGCCGCAACAACCTGGCGGTGACCGCGAAATTCCTGCTCCAGGCGCTCAACCGCGGCGGCGAGATGTTCGTCATCATCCCGCAGGCGGCGCTGACCCCGATGCGCCAGGCGCTGTCGCGCACCACCCCGGCGGAGACCTCCGGCCGCGATCCGGTGTGGACAAAGCAGATCCGCACCGAGGTGAACCGCACCCAGGTCCAGGTTCGCGCAATCCTCGAGGAGCGACACTATCCGCTGGGTGAAATCGCCGACTTCAAGGTCGGCCAGGTGCTGAAGCTTCAGGCCACCCCGCGCACGCTCGTGAAGCTGGAAAGCGCCGACCAGCCGCTGTTCTGGTGCCACCTCGGCCAGGCCGAGGGCGCCTACGTGCTGCGCGTCGAAGACCAGATCAACCAGAACCAGGAGTTCCTCGATGACATACTTCCCCGTTGACATGGTTCTCCTGGTTGCGCTGGTGATGACGACCGCGTGCGTGGTGCTGGTCTACCGCAAGCTCAAGGAACTGGAGGCGCATCAGGCGCATTACGAGCGCATCCTCGCGGAGAGCTCCCATGCGCTGATCGCCGCCCATCAGGCCGTCTCCGCCCTCAACACCGACGGGCGGGAGCTGCTGTTCTCGCTCGGCGGCAAGATCGAGCAGGCGCACGAGGCCATCGCCGAGATCGACCGCCGCAACGCGGCGGCGCGCCGGGCCCGCGCAAGCCGCGACACCGGCGCCGAAGTGAGCCAAGATGGCGACATGCTGCCCCGCGGCGCGTGAAGCCTGTTCGATATCTCTTTTACTGACAGGAGTGTTCCATGGCACCGCCCGATCGCGATGACCTGGGGAAGGAAGCCGCCGAGGACGAGGCGCTGTTCGCCAAGACCCTTCAGAGCGCGGAAAAGGAAGAGACCATCGGCAACGGCCGCGGCCTGGAATCGGTGATGCGCATCCCGGTTCTGCTGCAGGTCGTGCTCGGCTCCGCCAGCATGCCCGTGGCCAACCTGATGAAGCTCGGACGCGGCGCCATCGTCCCGCTCGACCACCGCGTGGGCGAGCCCGTGGACGTGGTGGTGAACGGCCGCATCATTGCCCGCGGCGAAGTGATGGTGGTGGAAGACGACAACTCGCGCTTCGGTGTGACGCTGACCGAGATCGTCGGGCCGTCCGGCTCCGATAACAGCTGATGGCGGCCAGAGCGATGGCCCCTCCCCTGACGGGCAAATCCCGTCCTCTGCACGGCACTGACAAGGTGGCGGCGCTGCTCATGACCATGGGCGCGCCGATGGCCAACCGCATCCTCAAGCATTTCGAGCCGGAGGAAATCCGGCTCGTGACCCGGGCCATCGCCGATCTGCGGCCTATCCCCACCGCCACGGTGGAAAGCCTGATCGAGGAGTTCGCCACCAGCTTCGTCGCCGGCGCCAATCTCGTCGGCACGGCGGCGGACGTGGAACGCCTGCTCACCGGCGTCCTGCCGCCCGAGCAGATCTCCGAGATCATGAACGAGCTGCTCGGCGCGGCCAATCATTCGATCTGGGACCGCATCTCCACCGTCAGCGAGAACATCCTCGCCACCTACATCATGAAGGAGCATCCGCAGACCGCCGCGCTGATCCTCTCCAAGGTGCGCCCCTCCTGCGCCGCCAAGGTGATGAGCCATATCCCGGCGGACAAGCGCAACGGCCTGATGCGCCGCATGCTGACCTTCAAGCCGATCGTCGATGCCACCATGCAGGTCATCGAGAGGACGATTCATGAGGACTTCATGATGAACTTCTCGCGCAATGCCGGCGCCGACCCGCACGCGCGCATGGCGGACATCATCAACAAGATGGAGCGCGACGACATGGAGCTGGTGCTCTCCTCGCTTGCGGCCACGCGGCCGAAGTCGGCGGAAATCCTGAAGGGCCTGCTCTTCACCTTCGACGACATCGTCAAGCTCACGCCCAAGGCCCGCACCGCCCTGTTCGACCAGGTGCCGAACGACAAGCTCATCCTGGCGCTGAAGGGCACCGATATCGAGTTCCGCGAATCCATCCTCCAGTCGCTCGGCGCACGCGTGCGGCGCATGGTGGAGCAGGAACTCGGCAACGGCGAACCTTCCGCCCAGAAGGAAGTGGCCGAGGCCCGCCGGACGATCACCGACATGGCCCTCGACATGGCCGGGCGCGGCGAGATCGAAATCAATACCGGCAACGATGACGACGCCTACGTCCGGTAGCGGAAGCCATATGCATGTCTGAGGCTGCCGACAAGGAAAGCAAAACCGAAGACGCATCGGAGAAGAAGATCTCCGATGCCCTCGAGAAGGGGAACGTCCCCTTCTCGAGGGAGACGGCGTTGTTTGCATCGCTGCTGGGTATTCTCGCCGTCCTCACCTTCTTCGTGATCAACCCGGTGCGCGTGCTCACCGCCGAGCTGACGCATTTCCTCGACGATCCCAGCGGCTTCCGGCTGATGTCGTCGGACGATGCGATCGCCCTGGCCTGGGGCGTGCTCATGCTGCTCGGGCAGTTCCTGCTACCGGCGGTGCTCGTGCTGGGCGCCGCCGGCCTCATCGCCTCGCTGTTCCAGAATACGCCCCGCCTGGTGCTGGATCGCATCCAGCCGCAGTTCAGCCGCATCAATCCGGCGAGCGGCTGGACGCGCATCTTCGGCAAGGAAGGACATATCGAGTTCGGCAAGTCGGCGTTCAAGCTGGTGGTGGTGGCCATCATCTGCGGCATGCTGCTCTATTCCGAGCAGGGCCGGGTGATGAACGCGATGTACAGCGAGCCGCTGCTGCTACCGTCGGTGATGCTGTCGCTGGCGACCCGCCTCGTCTCCGCAGTGTGCGTGGCCACCATCGTCCTGGTGGCGTTGGACCTGGTCTGGGCCCGGTTCCACTGGCACTCGGAACTGAAGATGACCAAGCAGGAGGTCAAGGACGAGCACAAGCAGGCGGAAGGCGATCCCATGGTCAAGGCGCGCATGCGCTCCCTGGCCCTGCAACGCGCCCGCCAGCGCATGATCAGCGCGGTGCCCAAGGCGTCGCTGGTGATCGCCAACCCGACCCATTACGCCATCGCGCTTTATTACGACCGCCAGAAAGGCGGCGCGCCATTGGTCGTCGCCAAGGGCGCCGACCTGATCGCGCTCAAGATTCGTGAGGTCGCCGAACGCTGCTCGATCCCGATCATCGAGGACAAACCCCTCGCCCGCGCCATGTATGACGCGATCGAAGTGGACCAATGGATTCCGCCCGAGTTCTACCGTCCAGTCGCCAAGATTCTATATTTTATCTATTCCCGGGGCTCAAATGCACAATCATAGTGCTCATTTCATCAATCGATCGACTTTGGGCGATATTGGCCTGATGGTCTATGAGCGTGCGTTAGCCGAGTGTCTCCGTCATTTTCTGAGCGAACTGTTTTATACCAATGCCGGCGTGGTCATCGGCTATGTCCACGCCAACCAGGACAGCAACCTCAACGACCTGATCGCCTCCTCCGCCGAGCTCTCGCTCCGGCCCGGGCTGCTGCGATACGGCCAAAACGCCGCCATATCCTCCGACTGGGGCCAGCCGCCGGAGGTGAGCCTGGACATGGAACTGGCCCACCCCGCGCTCAAGGTCTATTTCCGCGTCGAGTTCGACGGCAAGGGCGTGGGCGTCGCCATCGAGGGCATCGTCAGCACGGAGCCGCTGGGCACCGACGACGAGAATCTCCAGCGTTTCCAGGACGCGCTCGCGGACTGCCGCCTGCCGGCCTGAACCGGCCCCCGGGGCCGCCCGCCCGTTCTCCGACACCCGCATGACCGGCCCGGCGGCCGGCGGCGCCGCGCGTTCCGAGGCGCTGGGGCGGCCGGGCGGACGACGCGCCAGCCCCGTGCAAGGTTTGCTTCCTAACGTGGCGACGAGACGATCCAGGAGGACCCGTTGGATCCTTTGTACCTGTTCGACGTTGCCTCGCGTCAGGCCCAGTGGGCTTCCGTGCGGCAGGCCACGATCACCGGCAATATCGCCAACGCCAACACGCCCGGCTTCACCGCCCGCGACGTGGAGCCGTTCTCGGCGGTGCTGAACAAGACGCACCTGACCATGGCCAAGACCTCCGAAGGGCACGTCGACGTTCCCTTCGCCGGCGCCCAAACCACCAAGATGAACGACGGCGACAGCTGGGAGATCAGCGCCTCGGGCAATTCGGTGAACCTCGACCAGGAAATGCTGAAGGCCGCGGACGTGAACCGCACCTTCACCCTGAACACCAATATCGTGCGCGCCTTCAACCGCATGATCCTTGCCAGCGTTAGGAGCAGTGGATGATCGATCCTCTGAAGACGGCAACCCAGATCGCCGGAAGCGGCCTGCAGGCGCAGTCCACCCGCATGCGCATCGTGGCGGAGAACCTCGCCAACGCGCGTTCCACTGGCACCACCGCCGGCTCCGACCCCTATTCGCGCAAGACCGTCCAGTTCGAGGCCCAGCTCGACCGCGCGCTCGGCTCGTCCAGCGTGAAGGTGAAGAGCACCGGCGTCGACAAGAGCCCGTTCGTCCAGGAATACGACCCCGGCAACCCGGCGGCCGACACCAATGGCCGGGTGAAGATGCCGAACGTGAACCCGCTCGTGGAGCTCGCCGACATGCGCGAGGCCAACCGCTCCTACGAAGCCAATCTCCAGATGATCAAACAGACCCGCTCCATGGTGGCGATGACCGTGGATCTGCTGAGGACGCAGTCATGATCGAAAGCATCTCTTCGCTCGCGGCTAGCCTGCGCACCCCGAACTCGGTGTCCACCACCCGGGCAGATACATCCGAGACCACGACGCAGTCCATCGGCTCCACCAAGGGCGCCGACTTCTCCGACGTGCTGGCCAACGTCTCCACCGAGGCCATGAACACCCTGCGGCACGGCGAGGCTGCGGCCATCTCCGGCATCCAGGGCAAGGCGTCGGTGCAGCAGGTGGTCGAGGCGGTGATGTCCGCCGAGCAGACCCTGCAGACCGCCCTCGCCGTGCGCGACAAGGTGGTCGCCGCGTATCAAGAAGTCAGCCGTATGGCGATCTGAGGAGTATCCGTCATGAGAGCACTCGCAATCGCCGCAACCGGCATGAGCGCCCAGCAGACCAACGTGGAAGTGATCGCGAACAACATCGCGAACATCAACACCACGGGCTTCAAGCGCGCGCGCGCCGAATTCGCCGACCTTCTCTACCAGGCCGAGCGTCCCCAGGGCATCCCCAACCGTGACGGTGGCGAGGCCATTCCCGAGGGCGCCATGGTCGGCCTCGGCGTGCGCACGGTCGGCATCCGCAACCTGCACACCCAGGGCGCCCTGACCCAGACCGGCAACTCGCTCGACCTCGCCATCAACGGGCGCGGCATGTTCGAGATCACCACCCCGAACGGCGACACCGTCTATACCCGGGCGGGCTCGTTCAACCGCAGCGCCACCGGCCAGCTCGTCACCTCGGACGGCTATACGGTGAACCCGGCGATCACCTTCCCGCAGAACGCGACCGACATCCAGATCAACGAGAGCGGTCAGGTCTATGCGGTGATCCCGAACCAGACCAACCCGCAGCTGCTCGGCCAGCTGGTGCTGGTCAACTTCGCCAACGAATCCGGCCTTGAGCCGCTCGGCGACAACCTCTACCGCGAGACCCAGGCCTCCGGCCAGCCGGTCACCGGCGTCGCCGGCGACACCGGCTTCGGCAAGGTCCAGCAGGGCTACCTGGAGAGCTCCAACGTCGATCCGGTGAAGGAAATCACCGAGCTGATCGCCGCCCAGCGCTCCTACGAAATGAATTCCAAAGTGATCCAGGCCGCCGACGAAATGGCGAAGACCGTTTCGACCGGCATCCGCTGACGGCGCTCCCACGCCGGGCTGAACCACACACGAGAGCCGCCATGCGCACGATCCTCGCCGCGCTCGCCGTCATGGCGGGCCTCGCCACCCTCGCCTCGCCGGCTGCCGCACAGTCATCCGGCGGCCCCAGCATCGCCTCGCGCGTCGCCGCGGCGGAGGCCGCCGAGGCCGCCGCCCGCGCCAATGCGCCGGCGGCTCCGGTCACCCAGGTGGCGCCTTCCCTCCCCACCAGCTTCGCCCTGCCGGTGCCGGTGGTGCCGATCTATGCCGGCGACACGATCAACGATTCGATGCTTGTTGATCGTGCGTTCACCACCAGCCCGCAGGACCGCGTCGCGGTGGCCACCTCCCGCCAGCTCCTGGTGGGCAAGGTGGCGCGCCGCAGCCTGCCCGCCGGCATGCCGATCCCGGTCAATTCCTATTCCGATCCCCAGGTGGTGACGCGGGGCAACCTTGCCCCGGTGCTGCTGCGCGAGGGCGGGCTCACCATCTCCGGCTTCGCCATGGCGCTGGAGAACGGCACGGTGGGCAATATCGTGCGCCTCAAGAACCTGGACACCGGGCTCACCATCGCCGGCACGGTGCAGGCGGACGGCACGGTGCGGGTGAGCGCGCAATGATCGCCCGGCTCCTCCTCGCGGCCCTCCTCGTCTTCAGCACGGGCGAGGCCTTCGCCCTGACGCGCATCAAGGACATCTCCAGCATCCAGGGCATCCGCGACAACCAGATCATCGGCTATGGCCTCGTCATGGGCCTCCAGGGCACCGGCGACACGTTGCGCAACTCGCCCTTCACCGAGCAGGCCCTCCAGGCGATGCTCGACCGCATGGGCATCAACGTGGTGGGCAATCCGCTGCGCGCGCGCAACACCGCGGCGGTGATCGTCACCGCCAACCTGCCCGCTTTCGCCGCCATCGGCACCCGCATCGACGTCAGCGTATCGTCGATCGGCGATGCCACCTCGCTGAAGGGCGGCACGCTGCTGCTGACCCAGCTCAACAATTCCGACGGCATGACCTATGCGGTCGCGCAGGGCCAGCTCGCCGTCAGCGGCTTCAGCGTGCAGGGCCAGGCCGAGACCCTGACCCAGGGCGTGCCCACCTCCGGCCGCATCCCCAACGGCGCGCTGGTGGAGCGGCAGATCCCCGGCCAGCTCCGCGACCTCAACGAGATCCTGGTGGATCTCACCAATCCGGACTTCAAGACCGCCGCCATGATGGCCGACGCCATCAACGCCTATACCAAGGCCCGCTACGGCCGCCCGCTCGCCCGCGAGCGCGACCTGCGCACCGTGGTGGTGCAGCGCCCGCCGCAGGTCAATCCGGCCCGCTTCCTGGCGGAGATCGGCGAGCTCGGCATCGAGGTGGATACGCCGGCCAAGGTGGTGGTGGACCAGCGCACGGGCACGGTGGTCATCGGCCGCAACGTGCAGATCTCCACCGTCGCGGTCACCCAGGGCAGCCTGACGGTGCGCGTCACCGAGACCCCGGTGGTGTCCCAGCCGAACCCCTTCGCCAGCGGCGAGACCGTGGTGGTGCCCCGCACCGACATCCAGGCGGACGAGGCCGGCGGCCATCTGGCCGTGGTGCGCGGCACCGACCTGCAGACGCTGGTGCGCGGGCTGAACCGGCTCGGGCTCAAGCCCAGCGACATCATCTCCATCCTCCAGGCGATCAAGACCTCGGGCGCGCTGCAGGCGGAACTCGTGGTGCAGTGATGCCTTCCCGCAGCGCCGCACGTCAGCGTGACGCAAGCATCGCCCGTTAGCAAAGAAGCTGAGTTTCAAGGCAGGTCTGGACGGTGACCGGAAGATGATCTTCCGGCCGCCGGGCGGGTCCGCCGGCTCCGGAAGCAGGACGCCTGACGGCGTCTCGCCCTCCGGGGTAGTCAAGGAAGATGCCAATGTACCCCCAAGGCATTCGAGCGGCCATGATGGCTGCGCCGGGATCGCGGCCCTGCCGTGCCCTCCCGTGGACGAGCATCCCGGCGCGCCTCCCGCGCGCGGGAGCGCCTGCCGGGTCCGCCATTGCGTCTTCCGCGTTCTCGCACCGCATGGAGGGTCTGTGATGTCCGCCCAAACGTCCTTCTGGCCATTCCTCGCCATCTACCTCGTCGGCCTCGCGACGGGCGGCCTCGCCGTCGGCGCCTTCGCCGCGCTGCGCATCTCCGATCTCAAGCGCGAGAACGCCCTGCTGCGCGCGGGCCTCGCCGGCGCCATCCGGATGACCGCGAGCCTGCCCCAGCGCGTGCGTAAGGTGGCGGGCGCCGTCTCCTGCACCCTGCTGATGCTGTTCGCCGCCGCCACCGAGGGCTACGCCCAGCAGGCGACGCCGGCCTCGGCCAGCCAGACCGCGGATGCACGCGACGACAACGCCCTCGCCTATTGCCGCAACATCGCCAACACCGCCTCGGACGCCCGCTTCGCGCGCCAGGCGGCGGCGCTTGCCGCCATGGAGAAGGAAATCGAGGCCCGCATCGCCCAGCTCGAGGCCAAGCGCGCCGAGTATCAGGACTGGCTGCAGCGCCGCGAGACCTTTCTGAAGAAGGCCGACGAATCGCTGATCGCGGTCATCTCGCAGATGCGGCCGGACGCCGCCGCCGCGCAGATCTCGGTGATGGCCGACGAAGCCGCCGCCGCCGTCCTCGCCAAGCTCAACCCGCGCTCCGCGAGCGCGATCCTTAACGAAATGGAGCCGGCCCGCGCGGCTTCGCTCACCAACACGATGGTCGGCATCAGCCGGCGTGCGCAAGCGGAAGGACGCTCTTGATGAAGCCCGTCATCCTGGCAACCGCGAGCGCCCTCATGCTGGGCGCCTGCCAGACCAACCCCTATGACAGCCTCGCCTACGGGCCGACGCTGAGCCCGGTGGGACAGGGCCTGGAAGCCGGCCGCATGCCGGTGCCCGTGCCGTTCCAGCAGCCGCGCGAGCGCACCTTCCGCTCCACCTGGGACCTCAACAGCCAGAGCATGTACCGCGACCTGCGCGCCACCAAGATCGGCGACGTCATCCGTGTGACGATCTCCATCGACGACAAGGCGCAGTTCGACAACAACACCAAGCGCGAGCGGACCTCGTCCAGCAATCAGGGCTTCACCGCCGACCTGAGCCTCTCCGGGCTCGGGAAGGGCGCGAATGCGGGCGCCGGCTCCGGCAACCTCGGCCTGACCGGCGACACCAAGACCGACGGCAAGGGCAATATCGACCGCTCCGAGAAGCTGCGCCTGTCGCTCGCCGCCGTGGTGACCGAGGTGATGCCCAACGGCAATCTCGTCATCAACGGCTCGCAGGAGATCCTGGTGAATTACGAGGTGCGCGTGCTCACCCTGGGCGGCATCGTCAACCCGCTCGACGTCTCCTCCGGCAACACCATTCCCTACGACAAGGTGGCCGAGGCGCGCATCTCCTACGGCGGCCGCGGCCGCCTGAACGACATCCAGCAGCCGGCGTGGGGCCAACGGGTCTTCGACGCCGTGGCGCCGTACTGAGCGGTCATAGGGGGGATCCATGGCCGCCGCGACGCCCGACGACAATAAGACCAAGATCCTGCTGCCGAGCACGGAGAGCAAGGGCGCGAGCCGCAGTGCCCTCATCCTGTCTCTGCTGATCCTGACGCTGCTGGCGATCGCCACCGGCGCCGGGCTTGGCGTGCAGCTCGCCACCACGGTCGAGAAGGTGGTCACGCAGAAGGCCAAGGACGAACCGCCGCCCAAGACCCAGCCGCTGTTCTACGTCGGCAACACCATGATGCAGACGCTGAAGCCGGTGGTGGTGAACCTTGCGGCGCCGGCCAATACCTGGGTGCGCGTCGAGGCCGCCTTCGTGTTCAAGAACGGCGCCCTGGCCAATCCCGCGCTGACCGAGGCCACGCTGCGCGAGGACCTGATGGCCTATCTGCGCACCATCACCCTGAGCCAGCTGGAAGGCCCGAGCGCGCTCCAGCAGCTGCGCGAGGACGTCAGCGAGCGCGCGCGGGTGCGCAGCGAAGGCCGGGTCGACGAACTCATCATCGAAACCCTGGTGGTGCAATGAGCCGTACCACGACCACCCCGCCGTCGCACGCCGCGCGTGACGACGGCCGGCGGCGGCTGGGCACCGCGCTTGCTTTTCTCCGGCCGCTGCTGCTGGCGCTCCTCGGCCTCGTGCTGACCACCGGCCTGGTGTTCGCCCAGACACGGGTGCAGGGCGACACGCAGCTGCCCTCGCTGGATTCCCTGCTCGGCGACAATGGCGGGGCGGTGACCGGCCGCATCGTTCAGATGATCGCGCTGCTGACCGTGCTGTCGGTGGCGCCCGGCCTGCTCATCATGGTCACCAGCTTCACCCGCTTCGTGATCGCCCTGTCCTTCCTGCGCTCCGGCCTCGGCCTGCAGAGCACGCCGGCGAACCTGGTGCTGATCAGCCTCTCGCTGTTCCTGACCTTCTATGTGATGGGCCCGACCTTCGACAAGGCGTGGACCGAGGGCGTGCGCCCGCTCACTGAGCGAAAGATCACCGAGGAAGAGGCCTTCGCCAAGATCAGCGATCCATTCCGGCAATTCATGCTGTCCCAGGTGCGGCCGAAGGATCTGCGCCTGTTCGCCGACATCGCCGCCGCCACCGGCCGGCCCTCGCAGCACGATCCCGAGACCGCCCCGGCCAACGGCGCCACGCCGCTGCCCGCTAACCCGGACGCGCGCGCCAACGACCAGCCCGAGCGCCAGATCGAGCTGCGCATCCTGATCCCGGCCTTCATGATTTCCGAGCTCCGCCGCGGGTTCGAGATCGGCTTCCTCATCATCCTGCCGTTCCTGATCATCGACATGATCGTGGCCACCCTGGTGATGTCCATGGGCATGATGATGATGTCGCCCGCCGTGCTGTCGCTGCCGTTCAAGATCCTGTTTTTCGTGCTGATCGACGGCTGGAACATCCTCGTCAGCGGGCTGGTCCGGTCCTATTTCTAGCCGGTCGGCATACGAACAATCCGGCAAGAGGCACCTGCCGGGCGCCTGCGACAAATACTTTCAAAACATTGATTTCGTTTGATAATCTCGGCGGCTCCGCGACCCTTTTCGGCCCCGGCCAGCGTAAAAAACGCCGAGACCGCAAAAAAAATGCAAGCGTCGCGCAAGCTTCATGTCTATAATGAAATTCATGACGGATTGACTGCTCGACACGGGCAGCGAGGCTCTCCAAGCGAGGCCCACTCAAAGGCATGATGCCGCTCCGTCATCCCGGTGAAAGTCCGGAATGTCCCCCAAAATTCAGTCGTATCCAACTGAGGGACATACACCATGACCAGCATTATCACGAACAACGCCGCTACCGTCGCGCTGTCGACGCTGCGTTCGATCAACAACGACCTGAACACCACCAACGACCGCGTCTCCACCGGCAAGAAGATCAACTCTGCCGCCGATGGCGCCGCGTACTGGAACATCTCCACCACCCTGACGTCGGACAACGGCGCTCTCGGCGCGGTGAAGGATGCCATCAACCTCGACCTGAGCTCGGTGAAGACCTCCAACACCGGCATCACTCAGATCCTGACCAGCCTGAACACCATCAAGCAGGCTCTCGTCAGCGCCACCAGCTCCACCTCGGACCGCGTGTCGCTGCAGAAGAACATCACCAACGCGATCTCGGACATCTCCTCGGCCGCCAGCAGCGCCGTGGTGAACGGCTCCAACTGGCTGTCGATCGACAGCTCGGCCACGGGCTTCAACTCCGACAAGAGCCTGCTCGCGAACTTCTCCCGTACCGACGGCGCCGTGACGGTCGGCACCACCCAGCTCGATACGGGCGTGTTCACCGTGTACGACTCCGCGACGGCCGGCACCTCGACCGGCACCAGCAGCACCCTTGACAAGGCCGTGACGGCCATTGCCACGACCGCGACCGACGCCACCGGCCTTGCCGTTGCCGTCGACACGACCGCCGGCAGCCTCAAGGGCTTCATGGACACCAAGTATGCGATCACCGGCACGATCGGCGGCGCCACGGTGTCGACGACGACCTCGGTGGCTGGCATCGACATCTCCGCTCTCACCAGCAGCGATGTGGACCAGGCCAAGATCAGCGCGTTCATGAAGGTCGTGTCCGCCACGATCGACGCTCTGCAGAACGGTTCGACGGCCCTGGGCACCACCCAGACCCGCCTGACCTCGCAGCAGACCTTCGCTCAGTCCCTGATCGACATCAACACCTCGTCGATCGGCTCGCTGGTCGATGCCAACATGGAAGAAGAGTCCACCAAGCTGAAGGCCCTGCAGACCCAGCAGCAGCTGGCGGTGCAGTCGCTCTCCATCGCGAACTCCTCGACCTCCAACATCATGACCCTCTTCCGTTGAGATCTGATCCGCTGGGTTCCTGGGCCGCTTCCGCGGCCCAGGGCTCGGCGGGTACGGGTCAACGGGAAAGTTCAAGTGTGGTGGGTATTTTCCACACTGGCCGGCGCGTAATTGCCGGCACTTTCGGGCCACGTCTCCGCAAAGGGACGTGGCCTTTTTCGTCTGCAACGCCCATGCAAGGTTGACGCGAAAGATTGCCCCCTGGGACGCCGGGCTGCGGTTCATCGCCGGCCAGTGTCTCAAGTCCGTCCGGGATGGCGGCCCCAGCCCCCGTCCCGACCTCGAGGCAATCACCATGAGGCGGCGCGCATGAATGCCCGCGAGCAGCTTGAGCGGCTCCTGTCCAACCTTCGCCAGCTCGGCGCCCGACGTCTGGTGGCCCTGGCGCTGATCGCGCTCACCGTGGTCGCGGTGATCGGGCTTGGAGCGATGTATCTCAGCCAGCCCGAACGGGAAACGCTGTACGCCAACCTCAATCGCGAGGACGTCACCCGCATCGGCGGCGCGCTCAAGGACGCCGGCATCTCCTTCGATGTCTCCTCCGATGGCGCCTCGGTCCTCGTCGCCCACTCAGATACCGCCCGGGCGCGCATGCTGCTGGCCGTGAAGGGCCTGCCGCAGAGCTCCAACTCCGGCTACGAGCTTTTCAACGACGTGCGCTCCTTCGGCCTCACCTCCTTCATGCAGGAAGTGACCAAGGTGCGCGCGCTTGAGGGCGAGATCGCCCGCACCATCCAGACCATGAAGGGCATCAAAGCGGCCCGCGTGCACATCGTGCTGCCCGACCGCGGCTCGTTCCGCCGCGACCAGCAGGCCGCCACCGCCTCGGTGGTCATCCGCACCGAGAATTCCGCCGACAGCTCCACCGCCCAGGCGATCCGCCACCTGGTGGCCTCGGCCATTCCCGGCATGAAGCTGGACAACGTCACCGTCCTCAACACCGATGGCGCGGTGCTGTCCTCCAGCGAGGACGGCGTGAACGCCGCCGCCGGCAAGAAGGCGCTGCTCCAGCAGCAGGTCAACCGCGACACGGAAGAGCGGATCCGCCGCACCCTGACCCCGTTCCTCGGCCTCGGCAATTTCGAGATCAGCGTGTCCTCGCGGCTCAACACCGACAAGAGCACCATCAACGAGACCACCTTCGACCCGGCCTCCAAGGCCGAGCGCTCCACCCGTGTGGTCAAGGAGCAGGGCCAGTCGCAGAACAAGTCGTCCCAGCCCAACACCACGGTGCAGCAGAACATTCCCCCGCCTCCGGGGACGCCCGCCAACGGCAACGAGAACAACGAGAACAATCAGCGCCGCGAGGAACTGACCAATTTCGAAATCTCCACGCGCACCACTCAGACCGTGCGCGACGCCTTCCAGGTGCAGAACCTGTCCATCGCGGTGCTGGTCAACAAGGACCGCCTGACCGCGGGCAAGGATGCGCCGCCGATGGAGACGCAGACCTATGAGATCGAGCAGCTCGTCGCCTCGGCGGCCGGCTTCGACAAGGAACGCGGCGACAAGCTGAAGGTCGTGGCCGTGCCCTTCGCTGACGGCGGCAACAACATGGAGGCGATCCCGCCGCTGACCTGGAGCGAGCTGCTGTTCCGCCAGGCCGGTACGCTGGTCAACGCGCTCACCATCCTCATCGTCGCCGTGCTGCTGATCTGGTTCGGCCTCCGGCCCGCCCTGCGCGCCATCCTGGCCCGGCCGGAGCCGGACGAGGCGGAAGCCATCGAGGCGGCCATGCTCGCCGCCCCGGCGTCCGACCTGCCGCCCGACCAGATCCTGCCGACGTCCGCCACCGCCGACGGCCTGGCCGGCGTCACCACCCTGCCGGCCTTCGCCGGCGGCGATTCCGGCCCGGTCAACCTGATCGGCGACGTCACCTCCAAGGTGAACCGCTCGCCGCAGCGCCGCCTTGAGCAGATCGTCGAGTATGACGAGGAGCAGGCCGCCGCTATCCTGAGGCAGTGGCTGCACCAAGAGGCCAAGGCATGAGCGCGAAGGCCCTGAAGACGCACCTGCCGCATTTCGGCTCCGCCTCCGCGCCCATGCCGGAGGTGCTGAAGCCCTCCGCCACGATCATGAAGCCGCTGCACGAGCCCAAGGCCAAGGTGGAGGCCCCCGCCAAGCCGAAGATGGAGAGCCTCGCCCAGCCCAAGCCGGTCCGCCCGGTCAAGGAAGCCGCGCCGGATCCGGCGGTGGTGCTGGCCGCCGCCGTCGAGGCCGCCCGTGCCGAGACGCTGGCCGCCGCCCGCCTGGAGTTCGAGGCCGAGCGCGCCCGTGACGCGGAGGCGTTCGAAGCCCATCTCGGGCTTGCCCGCCAGCAGTGGGCGGTCGAATCGGCCACCGGCCTCGCCGAAGGGCTGAAGGGGGCCATGGCCGAGATGGAGGAGCGCATCGCCACCGCGGCGGGCCGCATCCTCATGCCCTTCCTCGCCGAGGCGGTGCGGGCTCGCGCCGTGGACGAGTTGGTCGGCCATGTGAAGCGGCTGATGTCCACCCCGGAGGCCCCGGTGGTGCGCGTCAGCGGCCCCGAGGACCTGCTCAATGTGCTGCGCGCCCGCTGCGACGGCACCGGCATCGAATTCCAGCCGAACCAGGACGTGGATGTGCGCGTGACCGCCGACGACACCGTGATCGAGACTCAGCTGCGCGCCTGGGGCGCACAGCTGACCGAAGCTCTGGCCTGAGGCGCACCATGGCTGACAAGGGCGAGCACCACGAAATCATCATCATCAAGCGCCACGACGAGGAGGAGCACGAGCATCACTCGAGCGCGTGGAAGGTGGCGCACGCCGACTTCATGACGGCGATGATGGCGTTCTTCCTCATCATGTGGCTCATCAACGTCACCGATAAGGACGTGCGCAAGGCGATCGCCAGCTATTTCAATCCGGTGCATCTCGCCGAGAGCATGACCGAGCGCAAGGGCCTCAACGACCCCGAGGACATCAAGCCGGACGGCACCTCGGCCGACGGCAAGGAGAAGTCCGCGCTGAAGCAGACCGCAGGCGCCGGAACCGGCCCCGGCTCCGACAACCAGGTCGGCGACAAGGACCGCGCGGCCTTCCAGGATCCCTATGCGGTGCTCTCCAAGCTCGCCGGCGAGGCCGATCCCGCCGATATGAGCACGCCGGACGCCGCCGTCGGCGAGACCGGCAAGCCCGGCAACACCGCCGGCGACGCCGCGCGCGATCCGTTCGACCCGGTCTATTGGCAGATGAACCAGGCGCGCAAGCTGCGCACCGACAAGCCCGGCCCCCAGAGCCTGAACGCCCCCACCGCCAAGCGGCCGGACGCATCGGTGTCCGCGCGCGGCACCGGCGACCTTCTCAGCGACGCCGACGGCACCGATCCCGCCATCGCGCCCGTGCCGGATGCCCAGGCCGTGGCCAGCGGCGGCGGCAAGGCCGCCGCTCCCTCCACCGATCCGAACAAAGCCAGCCCGGGCAAGGGCGATGTCGCCAAGGGTGACCTGGCGAAGGGCGACGCCGCCAAGGGGGATGCCGCCAAGGGCGAGCAGGCCAAGGGCGACACCCAGGCCGGCGCCGGCACCGTCAAGGCCGACCAGGCCAATGCCGACCGGCTGAAGGGCGAGGTGCTGGCGGCCGTGCAGAGCACCATCGGCAATGTGCGCGCCCCGCATGTGGACGTGCGCGCCACCCGCGAGGGCCTCGTCGTCAGCCTCACCGACGACATCAATTACTCCATGTTCCCCGTGGGTTCGGCCGTGCCCGACGCCCGGCTGGTGCGGGCGATGGAGAAGATCGCCCAGGCGCTCGCCAAGCGCCCCGGCGAGATCGTCGTGCGCGGCTATACCGACGGACGGCCCTACCGCTCGGACACCTATGACAATTGGCGGCTGTCCTCCGCCCGCGCCCACATGGCCTATTACATGCTGGTGCGCGGCGGCCTGCAGGACCAGCGGGTGTCGAAGATCGAGGGCTTCGCCGACCGGAGCCTGAAGAATCCAAGCGATCCCAACGCGGCGGAAAACCGCCGTATCGAAATCGTGCTGCGGGTGCCCAACTGATGCGTCGCGGACCCTTCTCCCCCCTCGCCATCACCCTCGCCCTCCTCATGGCGACGACGGCGGTGCGTGCCGAGACCTTCGACCTGTTCGGACTGCTGCGGCCCCATCCCGCGGCCGAGCCGGCGGCAACGCCGGATGGCGCGGGCGGCGCCGACGATGTCGCCCCCTTGCCGCAGCCGCAGACACTGGCGGTGGCGCCGCTCCCGCTGCGCCGCCCCGCCGTTGTGCAGGACGCCAGCGCGGCGGGCGCCGACGTTGCCCCCCTGCCGCAGCCGCAGGTGCTCGCGGCCGTGCCGCTGCCCCCGCACCGGCCGAAGATCACGTCCGAGCCCTCGCTGCTGCTGTTGCAGATCCCCAGCGCCGGCAAGACGGCGGTGACCGCCGCCAGCGGCACGGTGGCCGCGCCCGCCGCGGCCGTGGCCCAGGCACCGGCCGTCGCCCCGGCCCCGCCCGCCGCTCCCGCCGTCGTGGCGCAGGCGCCCGCGCCCGTCGCGGCGCAGCCGGTGCCCGCGCCGGTCCCGTCCGTCGCAGCCCAGCCCGCGCCCGCTCCGGCGGCCGTGGTTGCCGCTCCGGTGGCCCCCGCCGCTCCGGTCGCGGCCCCGCCGGCCACCGTCGCCGCTGCCGACACGCCGGTGTCGCCGGTTGAACGCGCCGCCATTCCCTTCCCCATGCCCCGCCCCGCGGTGGCGCAGGCCCCCGGCGTGCAGCCCAAGCCCGTGCGCACGGTGACGGTCGCGGCCCCGCCCGCCCACCGGCCCGCGGAGCCGGCGCCCGTGGCGGTGGCGGCGGCAACGCCGGCGCGCGAGACGCCCGCGCCCCGTGCCGCGTCTTCCGCCCCGCTCGACGCCGGCCGCGACCTCGCCTCCGATCCCATGCCCGTGGTGTCGCTGGAGCCGTCGGCCAATACGCTGTCGCCCGAGGCGATGAGCGCCATCGTCATCGCCCAGACCGAGCGCGAGGGCCTGACGGCCGCGCAGGATCTCGCCGCCGCCAAGGCGGCCGGCACGAAGCAGATGGGCGGCCAGGACGAACGCCGCGTCGCGCGCGACGATGCGCCCCCGCCGGTGCTGCCGCCCGATCCGGCGGCGGTCGCCGACGCCATGCTTCAGCGTATTCCCACGGTGACCTCGGCCATCGCCGGCATCGTGTCCGCGGTTTCGCCGACCAGCGCCTACGCCGGCGCCAACACCACGCAGACGGCGCAGGCCGCGCCTGCCGGCCAGGCCCAGGCCGCGCCGACGCCCGCCGACGTGACCCGCGTGGAGCGTCCCACCGGCGGCCCGGCGCCCTACGAGATGGTCCGCCGCCTGCAGCGGCTCCAGGACCGCATCGCCAATGGCGATACCGACGCCCTCCAGGCCCAGCGCGTCCTGATCGCGCAGACCGAGGAGGTGTTCCGCACCGCCGACCCGCAGGTCTGGCAGGACCCGCGCAACGCCCGCGGCGCGGTCATCTTCTTCCTCAGCGGCGGCGCGCCCACGGAGTTGCGCCGGCTGCTGACCCTCACACCGAAGCCCGCCGTGGACGAGCGGCTGCTCCAGGGCGCCCTCGCCTATGTGGAAGGGCGCCAGGAGGACGCGGAGCGCTATCTCAGCGAGATCAACGCCATGCAGCTGCCCGACGCGCTCGGCGGCCAGATCGCCATGGCGCAGGCGGCCGTCACCGTCAGCAAGGACCCCAAGAAGGCCATGGGCATGCTGGACGTGGCCCGCCTGATGATGCCGGGCACGCTGGTGGAAGAAGCGGCGCTGCGCCGCGAAATCCTGGTGGCCGCGCAGCTCGGCGACCTCAAGCAGTTCGAGCAGCTCTCGCGGCAGTATCTGTTCCGCTTCCGCTACTCGGTCTATGCTGGCAACTTCCGCCAGCGCTTCGCCGCCGCGCTCACCCGCATGGCGTTCGTGAATGACGGCGACCAGTTCCACCGCCTGACCAGCCTGCTGGCGCCGCTCGACCGCGACAGCCGCCTGGAGATCTACCTCATGGTGGCGCGCGGCGCGCTCAACCAGGGCAAGCTCATCGCCGCGACGATGGCCTCCGACAAGGTGATCGCCGAGGCCCCGGCCCTGTCCTCCGATGCCGAGCGCGCCCGGGTCTATCGCAGCGCCGTGCGCGCCGCATCGAGCCATGACGTGGACGTGGCGCTGGCCGAGCTCAGGGGGGCCGAGCGCAGCCGGCTGCCGCCGGAAGACGTGCTGCTGCTGAACGCCGCCATCACCACCGCCGAGCTGGTGAAGTCGGCCGGCGAGACGGTGAAGGTGGCCGCCACCAAGCCGTCGGCCAAGGTCGACCCGATGAAGATCACCGCGCCCGCCAGCGGCGGCCCCGCTTTGGTGCCGCGCTGGCCGGCGGCCGAGCCTGCGGCGCAGGTCGCCGAGGCCAAGGCCACCGACCAGAAAGCGCCGGACGCGCGCCCCGCGGCACCCGCCGGCGGCTCCGTCCAGGCTTCCGCCCAGCCCGCGCAGGCCCCCGCCGCGACCCAGCCGACGGCTGCGGCCGCCCCGGCTCCGGTCTTCGACGACGGCTCCACCGCCAACGCCCTCGTCAGCCGCGCGCAAGGCACGCTGAGTAATGTTGACGCCCTGCTGAAGGATGCCCCCAAATGAGCGCGCTCAACATCACCGGTGCGTTGCCGCCGACCCGTGGCGCCGACGCCACCTCCGGCAAGGCCACGGAGATGGAGGGCGACGAGGCTTCGGGCGGCAACCAGTTCGGCGACGTCTTCCGTGACCTCTCCAAGGCCAACAGCGAATCCGGCCGGGCGGCGGAAACCCGTGATCCGGCGGGCGACGGCGCCGCCGCCGGCCAAAAGACCACCAAGACCTTCTCCCTGGCGGACGCCCTCGCCTCGGTGGGAGGGCGCCGGTCCGAGGACGGCGCGACCACCGACGCCAGCACCGAAGGGGCCACCGACGCTGCTGCCGCAGAAACCGATGTGCGCGACGCGGCCTCCGCCAGCCACGAGCGGACCACCGCCCAGGCGGACGCCGCCGCCCGCACCCGGCGCATGCAGGGCAACCAGGGCCTGAGCGCGCTGCTGTTCGGCCGTGCCGACGGCGAGAACGGCCTCAGCCCGGCAAACTCCGTGTCGCAGGACCAGGGCAAGGCCACCACGGCCAAGGATGCCGCCGATAAGGCCAAGGACACGTCGCAGGACGCCGACCCGCAGGCCCAGCCCCAGCCGCAGGTGGCGGCCGACCCTGCCGCCATGCTCTCCGCCCTGGTGCCGACCCACGAGGCTCCGGCCGTCGAAGCGCCCGCCGAGGCGCACGAGGACGCCGCTGGCGGTGCCGCTCAGGCGGTGACCGCAGAAGCGGAAACCGCATCACCCGCCGCGAATCAGCCCATGCAGATCACCGTGCTGTCGCGGGAAACCCATTTCGCCCCCATCCGGACCATCGGCATGAACGGCGGCAGCGCGCCCACGGCCAAGGCCGATCCCGCGCAGGCGCCATCCAGGACGACCGACGCTCCGGCCACGACCGGGACCGCCACGGCCGCGACCGCCGCCACCGCCACCGCCACCGCCGGCCAGCCCGCCACCTCCCGCGCCACGGCGGCCGTGAAGCCCTGGACCACCTCGCTGCCCGGCGCGAAGACCGCGCCCAGCGCCACGACCGCCACCGCGAGCACCGCCACCGCGCCTGTCGATGAGGATGCCGCCGCCACCGCCGCGGAAAAGACCGTCGCCGGCCAGGCGCAGACCGCGGCCCGCGCCGCGACGGCGGACCGCCGCGAGGCCGATGCCCGCAGCCGGACGGAGAGCGCCGCCGCATCGACCGCGCCCCAGACCTCCCGCGCCGCGGCCAGTGACGACGTCAGCCAGAGCCGGGGCGCCGACGTGACCGCCGCCCGCAACGAGACGGACGGCAACCTGCCCATGACCGGCACGGCGGGCATCGCGCCCGGCGGGGTGGCGACACAGAACCTGCCCACCCTGCGCCAGATTGGCGCCGCCATCGCCACCGAAGTGACCACCATGGGCCAGGCGCCGGTGGCCAGCGCCGATTCCGCCTCCGCGCAGGCCCTCGCCGGGCCGGTGCGGCTGCTGCAGATCCAGCTGAAGCCGGATGATCTCGGCACCGTGAACGTGCGCATGCGCCTCAGCAGCGGCGGGCTGGAGATCCAGCTCCGCGCCAGCAACGCGGACACCGCCCGCATGCTGGAGCAGGATCGCGCCGCTTTGTCCGAGCTTCTGACCGCCTCCGGCATCACGGCGGACAACATCACCATCGTCGGCATCGATGGCGGGGGCTCCATGCAGCTCACCGGCCAGGACGCCGGCCGCCCCTTCACGCCCCCTGAGACCGCGAGCGGCCAGACCGACCGGCAGGAGCGCAATTTCTCCGACCAGCAGGGCCGCGGCTCGCAGGAGGAGAACAGCCAGAACGGAGCCCGACATGATGAAGCGCGCAGTCGCAGCGGTGCTGCTGACGCTGGCGGCGATTTCCGCATCTAGCCCCGCCGCCACCGCCCCGCAGACCGTCCAGGCGGACGCTTGCGAGAAGGAGCTGGTGCGCGCCTCGGCCAAGTACCAGATCCCGCTGCCGATCCTCTATGCGGTGGGCCTGACCGAGACCGGCGTGAACGGCAAGATGCACCCCTTCACCATGTATATCGAAGGCAAGGACGTCCAGCCCAAGACGCTCTCCGAGGCGCTGGCCATCTTCCGCGAAGCCAACGGGCGCGGCGTGAAGCTGATCGACATCGGCTGCATGCAGGCCAACTGGTACTGGCACCGCGCGGAATTCCCCTCGCTGGAAGCCATGTTCGACCCGCGTCAGAATGTGGAGCAGGCCGCCAGGTTCCTCCAGGAGCTGAAGAAGCGCCACGGCACCTGGACCATGGCCGCCGCCCGCTACAATGCGGGCCCGAACAATGACGTGGCGCAGAAGCGCTATGTGTGCCGGGTGATGAAGAATCTGGTCGCCGCCGGCGTCGGCAACTGGACGCCGACCGCCAAGGCCTTCTGCGACGCCTGACCCCCAGGCGAGCCCCGGCTGCGGCGCGGCCGTTCTTCCCAACAATCCCGTCCTGCCCCGCCAGCGCCGCCCTTCCGGGCGGCGTTATCGCATCTGCGCCCGGCGCGGCGGTGCTACCGCCTCACGTCAGGCGACATGACGCGAGGTGGGCACTACACCCTCCCGGCGTGCCCGGCGGCTGTCACGCAACCGATGAAGAAGACGGCTATCGTTCAGGTTCACCGATCCACGCCGTGAACCTTGCCGTGAGCCTTGCCGCGAACCTTGCCGAAGCCCGGACGCCGAATGCTGCCCGACGCCCGATCGTTTGCGGGCCCGCAAACGCAAACGGGCCGGCGTGCGGCGCCGGCCCGTCAGCAATCTCACATGAAACACTCAGGCGAAGAGCGAGTCGATATCGTCCTGGGAGACCACGTTCTCGTCGTGGGCCAGCGCCGGACCGTTGAGCAGGGCCTCGTCACCCTCGCGGGTGATGATGCCGGCGTTCTCCGCCACCATCTCCGCACCGCCCCAGATGTCGGTCATGCGCGCCACGCGTTCCTCGATGAAGGTGAGCAGCTTCACCACCTTCTTGATGCGCTGGCCGGTGATGTCCTGGAAGTTGCAGGCCTCGAAGGTCTTGATGGTCTGCGCCTGGATCTCTTCCGCCAGGGTCAGTTCCTCGCCCGAGAGCCGGCCGATCAGGATGGACACCGCCGAATCGATGGTCTCGGCAGACGAGAGAATGGCCTCGGTGGCTTCCTCGGTATCCTGCACGACGGCATCCAACTCGTCCGTGGCACGGAAAAGGCTCTCACCGCGCGTCCCCTCGGCGTGGAGGGTGGCGATTTCCTTCTTCGTGTTGCGGATCGCGTCCTGGATCGTCTCGATCCCGGCCCAGAGGGCGTTACGGTCCCGCTCGCGGTCGGCCGCTGGGTCCCGCTCCCGGAACTTCACGATCTCCACGCGCACCTCGGCGATCTCCGTCAGGATGCGGTCGAGTTGACCCTCGACGCTAATTCCGATAGGGCCGCTGCCCGCAACATCCATGATGCTGCTTATGCGGTCCGAAGCCTCAATGCGAAACGGCCGCCGGCTAACCGACATCCGAACCTCCTTATGCAGGGCAGTCGACGATTTATGGTCTACTTCTATACTTCATCGCCTCCCGCATCAAAAGTCCCCCTTGTCCCGGGCTGCAAGCTTGGCGCAAGGTGTTTCCAGCTAAAACGTATGAGCCCAGCCGACGAGTCACCTCTCGGTTAGTATCGACCTTGCTACCCGCTAACGGAGTGTGCCATGGCGGTTGACCTTTCAATGCCGGTCCTCGTCGTCGACGACTATAAGACGATGGTCCGGATTATCCGAAATCTGCTTAAGCAGATCGGCTTCGAAGACGTGGATGAGGCTTCCGACGGTACGGAAGCTTTCACGAAGCTCAAGGAGCGCCAGTACGGCCTGGTGATCTCCGACTGGAACATGGAGCCGATGACCGGCTACGAGCTCCTGAAGCGCGTCCGCGACGACGCCGACCTCAGCGCGATCCCCTTCATCATGGTGACGGCGGAAGCGAAGTCGGAGAACGTCATCGCGGCGAAGAAGGCCGGTGTGAGCAATTACATCGTCAAGCCGTTCAACGCTCAGACCCTCAAGGGCAAGATCGACGCCGTCTTCGAGGCGTGAGCCCTCAGGCGGTACCGGCGCATCGCGCGTCGCAGGATGGGTACCGTCCTTCAAGGTGTCACCGGCCCGAGCGCCAGCAGGCAGCCGGGCCGGCATCGGCCGGGTGATTGTTCGGGCCGGATGCTTCATGTATCCGGCCCGAACGTCTTTTCATGCGCGCCGTCCACGGCCGCATTCGCCACGCCGGCCCTGCCGCCGGCCCGGCGCACTCCGCGCGCCCGCCCAGGCGAGGACGCGAGAGACACCCGCGGCCTCCGAGCTCAACTCGATCGGGGAGAAGGCCTTTCCCGCAGGGAAGGCCCCAAACGGCCGGAGCCGCTCAGCGGCACGCGCCACCCCCGCCGCCGGTCACGCCACTCAGCGTTGCGGCTGGGCCGGGAAGCTTGCGGGACGCTTTTGTCCTGCCGATGCCGGCGAAATGTATTTCCAATTCCCCCCCAATTCGGCGTCAATTTGGACGGGCATTCGCAAGTGGAGGGTTCTCTCGGTGGTATTTGCTGAATGATTTGTTAGGTTTTTTAAGGATTTATGGCGATACCAACGAAAAACGCCTCCAGCATCCCCCAACTCGGCCCAATCTGGAGGGAAACTGGGTCCATTCGTGAATCTATTCGGATTGCTGCCCCCCCTCCCGGTCAGTAACCGTTTCTCAACGAAGTCCTGAACCCGCAATTTCGGACTTCGTGTCTAACGGTTTTGACGGTGCGCTGGTTCCAGCGCCTGTACGGGGGATGCAGAAATGTACGTTGTCGTCGATCACAGAGCGACTGTCGCTGAAGGGTATGTGTCGAGCTTTTCTCGCGAGGGCTTCTCGTCCCTCGGCCTCGGGTGCAGCGAATTCAAGGAATGGCTGAACACCGCTTCCGACCAGGACATCGGTGCCGTGCAGGGCTTCCTGCTGGGTGACTTCGACAGCCGTCCCGCTTTCCCGGAAATGATCCGCACCCACAGCCGCGCGCCGATCATCGCGCTGGCCGACATCCGCTCGCTGCAGCAGACCCTGGAGCTGTTCACCGCCGGCATCGACGACGTGGTCCGCAAGCCGGTGCACGTGCGTGAGATCGTCGCCCGCTCGGACGCCGTGTGGCGCCGCGTGAACTCCGCCACCGGCCCGGCCACCAACGGCCGCCTGCGCGTCTATTTCGATGGCCGCGATCCGGAAGTGGACGGCTCGCCGCTGCCGCTGCCGCGCCGCGAGCGCCATATCCTCGAATATCTGGTCAAGAACAGCCGTCGCCGCGTGACGAAGACCCAGATCTTCAACACCATCTACGGCATCTTCAACGACGACGTGGACGAGAGCGTCATCGAAGGCCACATGAGCAAGCTGCGCAAGAAGCTGCGCCTGAAGCTCGGCGAGGACGTGATCGACGCCAAGCGTTACATCGGCTACCAGTTCATCGGCTGACACCCGACGGCGCCAACCCGGCGGATCGTCGATCTGTCGCAAGGCCGACCGGACAAGGACGGGGGCGCATGATGCCCCCGCCTCTCGCGCACGGCCGATCGCCCCCGCCGCCTGCGGCAGGGCCGGATTGCGTCAAGGCGGCACTCAAGCGCCTTCGAGCGAAGTGGATTCCGGTTCGCGTGAAGAAAACGCGATGAAATAAATGGACAGAGAATTTCACCGATTTGAAGAAATCGGGAAATGCTCAGGGGCAGACCGGAACTGCCAGAGACATATCTGATCGAGATCGCGCCACGCGATCCATGGCCGGCATCAATGCCGGCCCCGGCTGTCCGGCGCTGCCTGATCGCGCCCGGCGCCTGAAGGGGCCTTGGACCCGCGCCTGCGCCCCATGACTTAGCCCCATGACTGAGACCGATTCTTGCGCTTGAGACCGCGCTCCGCGGCGCCCGTCCGGGCGCCCGCAGGGCAGCGCGCCGGAGGCTGGCAGATGCAGCCCGCAGGAAATCCTCCACGCGTCCGCCCGCGCGCCGGCGCCGACCTCCCGCGGCCGGCGGCGACAGCGCCGCTCAGTCCAGCTTGAGCCCGAGCCGCCCCGCCTGACGCTGCACGAAGGCTTCCATCCGCTCGCGTCCCGTGCCGGTGAGCTTGACCAGGATGCGCCGCCGGTCGCCCGGATCGGGCACGCGGTCCAGCAGCCCGGCTTCCTTCAGATCATCGATGCGGCGCAGCGCCGTGGTGGTCGGCACGCCCGAGGCGATACACAGGCTGGTCACCGAGATCGGCCGGTTGGTGGCTTCCGCCACCGCAAGGTCCAGCAGCATGTCCCAGGCGGGATCGGAAAACAGGCCGGCCTGGAAGATGGCGTCGCGGTCGGCGCGCGCCGCCACCAGGGCCTTCAGATAGTTCGGCCGGGCCGTGGCGGCCGGCACCAGGGCGGACGGCGAGCCGGCGGCGGCGGTCTCGTCCTCCACCAGGGACAGCGCCCGGTGGATGGCATGGGCCACTTCCTCGGCCGAGAGCGGCTTCTGGAGGAAATCCACCGCATGCAGGCGCAAGGCGCCGACCGCGCGGTCGAGCGAGGCATGGCCGGTGATGACGATCGCCGCCATCGGCTTGGTGCGGCGCCGGACCGCCAGCTTCTGCAACAGCTCAATGCCGTCGATGCGGGGCATCTGCAGGTCGGTGACGATCACCTGAAGATCCTCGTGGCGCTGCACGAGATCCAGGGCCTCGACCGCCGTCTCGGCGGTCAACGAGGGCAGATCGAGGGCGGCAAGGCCCTCGCTGAGCTCGATGAGAACGTCGGGATCGTCGTCCACCAGCAGCACGCGGGGGGGAGAAATCTCACCGCTCATGGGATCGAAGCCACAATGGAGGCCACTGACGTGCCCTGGGAGGAACGCGCTGCCAGCATGGAAAGGAGGTCCGGTATTAGGAATTTGCGGGACACCAGAGAACCTTCAACATCTGCGACGGAAATGGCACGGACGAGCCAAGGATCCTCCGGCACGTCCACTTCTCCGCTACCACGGAACGGCCGACGTTGCGGCCCGCCAAGGTGATAGAGGCAAAAATACTACATGATTTTGTCGATGGCTGCGCTTCCAGCCGGGCGCGGGCCCGCGCGAAGTGCTGGTCCGGGCCCACAAGACGGGAGCGCATATCGGCCCGCGCTGGCCGCGGCGCGCGCGCGGTGACGTCATGCGGGCCTTTCTCGTGCGGAAAGGGGTTTTGCGAAAAGGGGTTTTGCGGGAAGGGATCTTGCGGAAAGAGGGCAGGTTCGAGCGGGGAGTGCGGACGGGCCGCTTCCGCCAAGCGTCCCTGGCGCGCCAGGCCGGCCGCCGCTCGCGAGCCGCGCCCGGGCGCGGCGCCCTGCGGCGGGACAGCGAGCCGAGGGCCGCCATGGCCGGTCCCCTCGCCGGCCTGCGCCACGGCACGGCCGGCACGCGCGAGAAACCGACCGACGTCTCCCCGCAGTGCGATTTCGCCATTCCGGACAAGCACGGCCCGTGCGTGCGGCATTTTATCCCCTGAGCATCGCCTCCCGATCCGGGGCCGGCGCACCGGAGAGGAGACGTTCCACCCCCTCCATGACGATCACCGGATCGACAGGCTTCACGAAGAGGAAATCCGCGTGAAAGTCAGCCGCTTCAGTCTCGCTCACCACATGTCCAGTGATAATGGCAACAACCTTCGGCTGCAAATGCTTTGGCATCTTCCGCACGCGGGCCACCAGTTCGGCCCCGTCGTGGTCGGCGATGCGCAGGTCGGTGAGCAGGCAGCTCGGCGCCAGCCCGTCCTCCAGCGCGGCCATGGCGGCCGGGGCGGTGAAGCACACCTTGGCCTGCCAGCCCATGGAGACGAAGAACTCGCCCAGCTCCTCGGCGAGCTCGATCTCGTCGTCCACGATGAGGATCGATCGGTCGTCCATCACGCCACGTCCTGGGTCTGGGTGCGCGCGACCGGCAGGGTGATGGTGAAGCGCGCGCCACCCTCCACATTGGCGGCGGCGATGGTGCCGTTCATGTCGCGCACCACATTGCGCGCCATGGACAGGCCGAGGCCGGTGCCCTTGTCGGCCGACTTGGTGGTGCAGAACGGATCGAAGATCTGGCCGATGATGTCCTCGCGGATGCCGCCGGCATCGTCCTCCACCTCGATCACCACCTCGGCGTCCGTCACCCGGGCGCGCACCGTCACCTGGGCCTGCCGGGTGTCGTGCTTCTTGCTGTCATAGGCGTCGCGCGCATTCACCAGCAGGTTGACGATCACCTGCTCGAACATGGTCTGCTCGCCGGTCAGCATCAGGTCCGGCGAGATGTCCATGTCCAGCGCCATGCGGATGCCGGCGGCGCGATACTGCTCGGCGACGAAGCCGGCGGCGAGTTCCACCGCATGGCGGCAGGAGAAGCTGCCGCTCTGGTCGCTGGGCATGCGGGCATAGCGGCGCACCTGGTCGGTGATGCGCTTGGCCCGGTCCACCTGGGTGCCGATGCGGTCGAGCTTGGTGGTGACGGCCTCCGGGTCGGCCTCGCTCAGCACCAGGCGGCGGGCGTTGGCCACCGCCATCTTGATGACGGCGAGCGGCTGGTTCAGCTCGTGGGCGATGGCGGTGGCCATCTCGCCCAGCGTCGCCAGCTTGGCCGCCTGCATGAGCTGGAGCTCGGCATTGCGCATGCGGCTGGTGTCGGTGAGCAGGATCAGGATCTGCGGCCGGCCTTCCCAGATCACTCCGCACACCGCTCCGCGCAGCGAGACGATCTCGCCGCGCGGCTTGGTGAAGGCCATGGACAGCGAGCCGGAGCGCCGGCCGTTCTCGTCCACCGCCGCCTCGAAGGCGAGGCGGATGAGGCGCTTCCATTCGGGATGCTCGGGCGAGGGGTCCACCAGCGCCGCCGCGCTGGGATTGATGAAGCGCACCTGGTCGCCGGCGGGATCGACGATGATGGTGCCGATGGGCATGGCCTCGATGATGGCACGCAGATTGTCCTGCACCGCCGTGACCTCCGCCTTCGCCGCGGTCACCTCCGCGAGGCGCTGGCGGTCGCGCCGGCCGTCCATGAACAGGATGGCCACGAGGCAGGTCCCGGAGACGAACAGCAAGGCGAAGGGCACCACCGCCGGGCTGGCGGCCACCTCCCGCTCGCGGCGGAAGATCTCCTCATTATAGGCGACCGACTGCATCAGCACCTTCTGCAGCACCCGCCCCAGGGGCTCGATCTCGTAGAAGGCGCTGCGCAGCGAGGGCAGCGTGCCGGGCGCCGTCGGCGAGAGGCCGGGAAGGGAATCGATCAGCGCGTCCAGCACCACCTCGTAGTGCTGGAGCACCTCCTTCTGCGCCGCCACTTCCTGGAGCAGGCGGCCCTCGTCGGAATCGTAGAGCAGCGGCAGGCGCGAGCGCAGCAGCTCCAGGCGGAACTGCAACTCGTCCAGGGCGCGCCGGCTGGGGCGCAGCATGGTGATGTCGAACTGGCTCTGGGTCTTCACATATTCGAGCTGCGCCTGATAGGCGACCCAGCCCGAGGAACGCACCGTGGCGGACAGCAGCGCCCGGTGCTGGTTCTGCGAGACATAGAGCATGCCGGTGGCGAGGAAGAGGCCAAGCGTCGTCACGATCAGCGCGGCCGGCATCAGCCGGGCCCACGGGCGGGATCGATTATTCAACGACGAATTCAAGTGACTTGACCTGCCAGATCATGCGGGCCTGATACATCTGGGTATCGAGGTCTCGCCTACCATCGATCGGGTACATGATCCAATAGGGCCCCTTGTCCCGGACCCGCATGGTGGCGCCGTTGAGGCGCGACGCCAGGATGATCCCCTGCCGCAGCCAGTCGGTCGCCGGAATGGTCGCGGACCAGTCGCCCAGCGAATAGGCCCGCACTTCCTTGCAGCAGGGTCTCTTGGCGAGTTCCGCGATCGCCGCCAGCGTTGGCCCGGTGAAGGCCTGGACGCCATGGGTCCAGGGGGTCCGGGTCACGATCTTGGATTGCGGCAGGGCGTCGATTCCCGCCAGGTCGAAGGTGTGCTCCGAGAGCAGCTCGCCCGACGGAGTCACGAATGAAACGGTAAGCGGGTATTTTGAGCCCTGCGCCAACGCGCCGCCCACACAGCCGAACACGACCACGGCGGCCCAGAGGGCCAAGGTTATCCCCATCTTTACGGCGCGCACCTCGCCTCCCCTCCCCACGGGGATGTCCAGCGACGCGGACGCGGCCCCGATGAAGCTGCCCCCCCAGCCTTATCGTCTCTCGTCCCGAGCTTGTCACAGGGGGCCATCGCGTCGGCACGAAAAACGCTCCAGTTTGGCGCCATGCCGACCCCTTTCGTTCCATTATGAAACGATTGCAAGGGGGCGCGCAGGCGGTCAGGCGGCAGGCCCCAGCGCCCAGCGCACCGACCAGGGACCGGCCCGGTCGCCGTCGAACCAGCCCTCGGTCCAGAGCACCGCGCCGGTGGAGGACGGAAAGCCCCGCACCGGGTCCGCGGACAGGTTGGCCATCAGCTCCAGTTCCGCGTTTCCCGCGCGCCAGCGCACCGCGACGCCCCGCCCGCCCGCGATCCGCCACGTGCCGCCCGCATGCAGGCGCGGCAGCAGCGGCACCACCTTCTCCCGCCGCACCGCGAGGATGCGGCGATGCCAGTCGCGCACCGCCGCGTGCGGCGCCCGCCCCGCCTCGTCCCAGTTGAGCCTGCTGGCCGCGAACGTCGCCGGATCGAGCGGATCGGGGATGGCGGCGCGGCGGGCCGGGTCGCGGAAGGCGGCGAAATGGGCGAATTCCGCCCGCCGGCCGTCGCGCACCGCCTCCGCCAGGTCGCCGGAGAAATCGCAGAAGAAGCGGAAGGGGGTGCTCGCCGCCCATTCCTCGCCCATGAACAGCATGGGGATCTGCGGCGCCAGCAGATAGAGCGCCGAGGCCGCCTTGACCGCCGCCGGCGGCGCCAGGGCCGAGATCCGCTCGCCCAGCGCGCGGTTGCCGATCTGGTCGTGGTTCTGGAGGAAGGCGACGAAGGCGGTGGGCGGCAGATGGGCGCTCGGCGTGCCCCGCGCGGCGCCGCGATGGGCCATGGTCTCGCCCTGGAAGGCGAACCCTTCCGCGATCGCCCGCGCCCGCCGGGTCACGTCGCCGGCATAGTCGCCGTAATAGCCCTCCGCCTCGCCGGTGAGGGCCACGTGCAGCACATGGTGCAGGTCGTCGTTCCATTGGGCGGAGAAGCCCTGCGGCGCCGCAGGCCGCAGGCGCGCGGCGTCATTCTCCTCATTCTCCAGGATGAGATGGACGGGCCGCCCGGGGTTCGCCGCGCGCACCCGGCGGGCCAGTTCGTCGAGCAGGTGCTCGGAGCTGTCGTCCTTGATGGCGTGGACGGCATCCAGCCTCAGGCCGTCGAGGTGGAATTCCTCGATCCAGTAGAGCGCGTTGTGCAGCACGAAGGCGCGCACCGGCAACGCGTCCGGATCGTCATAGTTCACCGCCGCGCCCCAGGGGGTGTGGTGGCGCGCGGTGAAGAAGCGGGGGGCATAGGTCGGCAGGTAGTTCCCGTCCGGCCCGAAATGGTTATAGACCGCGTCCAGGATCACCATGATGCCGCGGGCATGGGCGGCCTCCACCAGCGCCTTGAAATCCTCGGGCCGGCCATAGGCGGCATCCGGCGCATAGAGCAGCGTGCCGTCGTAGCCCCAGTTCCGCCGGCCGGGAAAATCCGCCACCGGCATGATCTCAATGGCGGTGATGCCGAGCGCCGCCAATTCGTCCAGCTTGCCGGCGGCGGCCCTGAACGTGCCCTCGGGCGTGAAGGTGCCGATATGCAGTTCGTAGATCACCGCCTCGTGCCAGGGGCGGCCCGCCCAATCGCCGTCCCGCCAGGGATAGGCGGCGGGGTCGATCACCTCGCTCGGGCCATGCACGTCCTCGGGCTGGTGGCGCGAGGCGGGGTCCGGCACCTCCAGCCCGTCCGGCAGGCGGAAGGCGTAGCGCGTGCCCGGCCCGGCGAGGTCGCTCACCAGATGGTGCCAGCCGCCCTCCTCCCGCGACAGCGGCAGGACCGGGCCGCCGATGAGATGAAGCTCCACCCGGTCGAGGTCCGGCGCCCACAGCCGGAAATGCACGCCCGCCCCGGTGATCGCCGCGCCGAAGGGCATGACGTGGCACCGCGCCACGGGCGCGGCGGGCGGGGCGGCGTTCATCGGAACAGTCACGGGAGCATCCATGGGATCGGGGGTCGGACCAGCCGGCACCCACGCGGGCACCGCTTGGACCAACCCCGCCCGCGCGGGGCGGTTCCGGCTCCCGTGGCCCGGCCGGGGCGACGCCCGGCTAGGTAGTGTGGACTCTTGGGGTTCCCGGGCTGAATGATCTGTGATTCAAAGCTGCCTTTGATGAGGCAGCGATGGGTGTTCTTGATCGACTGGTGCTTGGGGATGAGCAGTGGGCGCGGATAGCGCCGCACATCATCGGCGACGAGCGGACGCGCGGCTCTTCGGGCCGGGACAATCGTATGTTCATCGAGGCGGTGCTGTGGATCGTGCGCACCGGCTCGCCTTGGCGCGATCTGCCGGAGCTGTTTGGAGAATGGAACACCGTCTTCCGTCGCTTCAGCC
>NZ_AXBA01000030.1 GCF_000473085.1 Azorhizobium doebereinerae UFLA1-100 | reverse complement strand
CGGCTCCAGCGGATGAAGCGGTTGTACAGCGTCTTGTGCGGGCCGTAGTCCTTGGGGGCATCCTTCCACTGCAACCCGTTGCGGATCACATAAACGATGCCACTCACCACCCGGCGGTCATCGACGCGCGGCACGCCATGGGCCAAGGGAAAGAAGGGCGAGATCCGAGACATCTGCCTTTCGCTCAGCAGGAACAAATCGCTCATCACAGCCTCCTCAATGGAGACTGTGAATCACAACTCAAGGCAAATTAATAGGTCCTGAGCCTAGGCCCCGGGGCGCGGCAAGGCCGAGGGTCAGCAGCGTGCGCGGCAGGAAGTGCAGGCCGAGCAGCAGGAGGATCCAGAACAGAAGCCGGTCCACGCCCCGCCCGCGCGCAAGATGGCGCAGGCGCAAAGCGGCATAGGTGAAGATCACGCCGTAGGAGACGTTCTGGATGTAGATGCGGAGCGTCAGGTCGGAATGGACGTAGGAAAAATAGGCGATGGCGATGACGATCAGGCCGAGGGCGGCCAGATAGGCGACGGCGGGGAGCGGCCGTTCATAGCGACGGAGCAGCGCCGCCGCGGTGAGCAGCACCGAGCCGCTGTAGAAAACGGCGGATACGACGGCATTGGCGTTGACGCCGGGTGGCAGGTGCAGGATTTGCGTGCACGCCCCGAGGGTGAAAAGCAGGCATGCCGAACTGAGGATGGCGAGATGCCGACGCCGACGCTCCAGCAGCCAGAACAGCAGGAAGGTGAAGCCGAAAACCGCCACGATCCCGGCGGGAATCAAGGTCAGCGTCTTGCGGATGATCGCAGTTTCCATGTGGGATATATGCGGATCATCGCCGCCCAAATTATCGAAAAATCAAGCAATACAATTCCCGGCCAGGATTAATTGGGCGGGCGGCGGCCAACGGACGCCGCAATGATACACATCGGTGTATTGCTGCGCGATACCACCGATGCTGATTGGCTTGAGTGACGGTGGCGAAGCCGGGCCGCCGCTTGGGGCGTATCCGCGCGCGAGTGATCCGGGCGTTTTCGCGTGGCCGGCGCGCGCTTCCGGCCCCTGTTCCCGCGCGCCGGCTTAGGCTATCGAAGCGGCCCATGCCGCGCGCGGCGGAGCCCGGGGATGGCCCCGGCCCGGCGCGGGCCCAAGCGAAGACCAGACCCGTGACCGCAGCCGCTCCCGTCCTCTCCGATTTCCGCCGCATCGTCATCAAGGTGGGGTCCGCGCTCCTCGTGGATCAGGCCCGGGGCAAGGTGCGCCTGCCGTGGCTGACGTCCCTGGCCGAGGACGTCGGCACGCTGCATGCGCGCGGCGCGGATGTGCTGGTGGTGTCCTCCGGCGCCATCGCGCTCGGGCGCACGGTGCTCCATTTGCCGCGCGGGCCGCTCAAGCTGGAAGACAGCCAGGCGGCGGCGGCCGTGGGCCAGATCGCGCTGGCCCGAACCTGGGCCGAGATTCTCAGTCATGAGGACATCACCGCCGGGCAGGTGCTGCTCACCCTGGGCGACACCGAGGAACGGCGGCGCTATCTCAATGCCCGCAGCACACTGGCGCGGCTGCTGGAATATCGCGCCGTGCCGGTCATCAACGAGAACGACACGGTGGCCACCAGCGAGATCCGCTATGGCGACAACGACCGCCTCGCCGCCCGCGTCGCCACCATGGCCAGCGCTGACCTGCTGGTCCTGCTGTCGGACATCGACGGCCTCTACACGGCGCCGCCCGCGCAGGACCCGAACGCCACCCACATCCCCATCGTGCCGCGCATCACCGGCGAGATCGAGGGCATGGCCGGGGCGGCGGGCTCGGAACTGTCGCGCGGGGGCATGCGCACCAAGATCGAGGCCGGCAAGATCGCCACCTCGGCGGGTACCCACATGCTGATCGCGTCCGGGCATGTGAAGAACCCGCTGCGGCGGATCGCCGAGGGTGGCCGCTGCACCTGGTTTCTCGCCGGCGGCACACCGGCGCGGGCGCGCAAGGCCTGGATCGCCGGGACGCTGGAGGCGCGCGGCGTGCTGCATCTGGACGAGGGCGCGGTGGCCGCCCTGCGGCGCGGCGCGAGCCTGCTGCCGGCCGGCGTGGTGCGCGTGGAAGGGCATTTCGAGCGCGGCGATGCGGTGCTGCTGCGCGGGCCGGACGGCAGCGAGATCGGCCGCGGGCTGGTGGCCTACGACCATGACCATGCCGAGCGCATCCGTGGCCGCTCCACCGCCGAGATCGAGGACCTGCTGGGCGTGCCGGGGCGGGCGGAAATGGTCCATCGCGACGACATGGCGCTCGGCGCGGAGTAAGTCGCGCGCGCCAAAACACAAAATCCGCTCGACCCTGTGACCTTTCCACACCACATGCTAAGGATGCCGCAGCCGGCTGTTCACAGGCCGGGTCGAGGAAACCTTAGAGAGTTCCACCATGGCCATGCCCCAAGCAGCCCGTCTTTCCGTGGCAGCAGGCGCGACGAGCGCCGCGCCCGTGGACGTGCCGGCTGTCCTGTCGCAGATGGGACGCGCCGCCCGCGCGGCCGCGCGGACCTTGGCCCTGGCTTCCGCCGAACAGAAGACCGCCGGCTTGCGGGCCGCCGCCGCCCGTATCCGGGCTGCGTCCCCGGAGATCCTCGCCGCCAACGGCCAGGACATGGCCCGTGCCCGCGCGGACGGTATGAGCGCGGCCTTCCAGGACCGCCTTGCCCTCACCGAGGCGCGTATCGAGGCGATCGCCGCCGGCATCGAGATGGTGGCGGACCTGCCCGACCCGGTCGGCGCGGTCACCGAGCGCTGGACCCGCCCCAATGGACTCGTCATCGAGCGCGTGCGTACGCCGCTCGGCGTCATCGGCGTCATCTATGAGAGCCGTCCCAACGTCACTGCGGACGCCGCGGCGCTCTGCGTGCGGGCCGGCAATGCCGTGATTCTGCGCGGCGGCTCGGACAGCCTGGACTCCTCCGGTGCCATCCACCGCGCCTTCGTGGCGGGCCTCGCCGAGGCGGGCCTGTCGCCGGATTGCGTGCAGTTCGTCCCGTTCGCCGACCGGGCCGCCGTCGGCCTGATGCTCGGCGGCCTCGACGGCAATCTCGATGTCATCGTGCCGCGCGGCGGCAAGGGGCTGGTCGCCCGGGTGCAGAGCGAGGCGCGGGTGCCGGTGTTCGCCCATCTGGATGGCATCGTGCATGTCTATGTCCACGCCGCCGCCGACCTCGACATGGCCAAGAGCGTGCTGCTCAACGCCAAGATGCGGCGGACCGGCATCTGCGGCGCGGCCGAGACGCTGCTGGTGGACCAGGCGGTCGCCGGCACGCATCTGAAGCCCCTGGTGGAAATGCTGCTGGACGCCGGCTGCGAGGTGCGCGGCGATGCCGCCACCCAGGCGGTGGACCCGCGGGTGAAGCCCGCCGCGGAAACCGACTGGGACACGGAATATGAGGACGCGATCATCTCCGTGAAGGTGGTGCCGGACATCGCCGCCGCCATCGCCCACATCGAGGGGCACGGCTCCCACCACACCGATTCGATCATCACGGCCGATCCGGCCGCCGCCGACCGCTTCCTCAGCGAGGTGGATTCGGCGATCGTCATGCACAATGCCTCCACCCAGTTCGCCGACGGCGGCGAATTCGGCTTCGGTGCCGAGATCGGCATCGCCACCGGGCGCATGCACGCCCGCGGGCCGGTGGGGGCGGAACAACTCACCTCGTTCAAGTACCGCGTTCACGGCGCCGGGCAGACACGCCCGTGAGTTGCGAACCGCGGATAGGGACGCCGATGCAGCCGATCAGCGTGCGCGCCGCCGTCAGCATGCCCATGACCGCTCCGGGCATGCGGGTGGGGCTGTTCGGTGGATCCTTCAATCCCGCCCATGCGGCCCATCGGGCGGCGAGCCTGCTGGCGCTGAAGCGCCTCCAGCTCGACCGTATCTGGTGGCTGGTGACGCCCGGCAACCCGCTGAAGGACAATTGGGACCTGCCATCCATCGAAGAACGTGTGGCCTTCGCCCGGCGGGTGGCGCACCACCCGCTCATCGACGTCACCGGCGTCGAGGCGACGCTGGGCACCCGCTACAGCTTCGAGACGGTTTCAGCTTTGGTGGAGCGCCTGCCGCGGGTGCGCTTCGTCTGGGTCATGGGCGCCGACAATCTCGCCCATTTCGCCCGCTGGCAGCGCTGGCGCGGGCTGGCCGGGCTGGTGCCGATCGCGGTGGTGGACCGGCTGGGCGACAGCCTGTGCGCCACTTCCTCCCGGGCCTCCCATGCGCTCGCGCCCTATCGGGTGCCGGAGCAGCATGCGGCAGCCCTGGCGGACATGGCGCCGCCCGCCTGGACTTTCCTCCACGGACTGAAATCCCCGCTCTCCTCCACCGAGATCCGTGCCGCCCAGCGGACGCAAGGAACCGCGCCAAACACGGACGATCTCCACCATCCCTTGAAATTTCCTTGATTTGGCGGCATTCTGCCAAAGTGATCCCAGGGTAAGACATCGTCCGCCCGAGGGGATCGTTCATCTGACTGAGAGGATCCGGACCCCTGTCCACGACGGCTCTCTTGGCGGCCGCAGAGACCATGGCGGCCGCACCGATCTCGAAGGCGCCGATTGACGCCGAGGAGATTCTCGCACTCGTTCTCGCCCGGCTCGAAGACGACAAGTCCGAGGACACCGTCTCGATCGACCTGCGCGGCAAGACATCGATCGCCGACTATATGGTGGTGTCCTCCGGCCGTTCGCAGCGGCATGTGGGCGCCGTCGCCGAGCACCTCATCGAGGCGCTGAAGGCAGCCGGCGTTCGTCAGGTCCGCGTCGAGGGGCAGCCAGCCTGCGACTGGGTGCTGATCGATGCTGGCGATGTCATCGTCCACGTCTTCCAGCCCGAAGTCCGCAGCTTCTACAATATCGAGAAGATGTGGTCGGGAACCGCGCGCGCCTGATGGCGCGCGTCTTGGCCCTGCGGGCCTGACGCGCGGTGCGCGTCCTTCTTCTGTGTGTCGGCCGGCTGAAGGCTGGGGCCGAGCGGGACCTTGTGGCCCGCTATCTCGACCGCGCCAAGGCCGGCGGACGTTCGCTCGGCCTCTCGGGCTTCGACACTATTGAGCTGTCGGAATCCTCCGCCCGCCGTCCGGATGACCGGATGGTCGAGGAGGGCAGCGCGATCCTGGCGGCCATTCCGGCCGGCGCGAGCGTCGCCTGCCTCGATCCGCGCGGCCGCAGCCTCTCCAGCGAGGATTTTTCCGCGCGGCTCGGGAGCGCGCGGGATGGTGGAACATCCGCCAGCTGCTTCATCATCGGCGGCGCCGACGGCCTTGCCCCGGCGGTGCGGGCCCGCGCCGACCTGCTTCTGGCGTTCGGCGCGGCGACCTTTCCCCACCAATTGGTGCGGGTGATGCTGGCGGAACAGATCTATCGCTCCACTACCATTCTCTCCGGGCATCCCTACCACCGGGCCTGAACAGCGGGGCCGAACGGGCGCGGCGGCTGGTTATGGTTTACATCTCCTCAACTTCGCGCGGGTAGATCTACCGTATGGATGCCCGTTCCGGCCCGATCCTTTGCGCAGTGGCGATCTGTGCGGCCGTTGCCGCGGCAGCGCCCGCGCGCGCGCAGGCGCCACCTGCCGCCAGATCGCCCGCCGCCGCCGCGCCCGCCGCAACGGCCCCGGCCGTCCCGGCGCCGCGCCCGCGGCCCGCGTCGCCGGTGAACACCGACGCGCTGAACGCGGACATCCGCGGGGCGGCGGAGTTCCAGAGCCAGGTGCGGGCCGAGCTCGATTCGGTGAAGGGCGACCGGGCGCGCTTCAACCAGTTGCTGGTGGACACCACCACGCGCCTGCGGACCGTCGAACAGCAGATCACCGACCTGGAAGCGCGGATCACCACGCTCGACGGCAACGCCGCAGAGCTGCGCGCGTCGCTGTTCAAGCGCCGCGACGTGCTGGCAGAGGTGCTGGGGGCGCTGGTGCGCATGGGCCGCAATCCGCCGCCGGCCCTGCTGATGCGGCCGGACGATGCGCTGGATGCGGTGCGCTCCGCCATCCTGCTCGGCGCGCTGCTGCCGGAAATGCGGGTGGAGGCGGAAACCCTGGCGGCGGATCTGGCCGACCTGTCCCGCCTGCGCACGGACCTTGCGACTGCCCGCGATACGCTCACTGGCCTGCGCACCTCCATGGAGGAGGACCGCCGCCGCCTGTCGGCTTATGTGACGGAGCGCCAGAAGCGGGTCACGGAAGGGAATGCGGACCTGCCGGCGGAAAAAGCCCAGGCGGACGCGGTCGCCAAGACCACCGGCGATGTGCACGATCTCGTGACACGGCTGGAGACGGAGGTGGCTCCCGCCGCCCGCGCCGCGGCCGAGGCGACGTCGGCGAGCAAGCCGCCGGAGCCCGGCAAGACCGAGGTGGCGGCGCTGAACAATGCCGCCAGGATCGCCCCCGCACGGCCCTTCGTGCAGGCTAAAGGCTTGCTGCCATTGCCTGTCGCCGGGGTGCGCCTGCGCGACTTCGGGACGCCGGACGGTCTCGGCGGGGCGGAAAAGGGCATGACCTTCGCCACGCGCGCGGGCGCCCAGGTTGCGGCGCCGGCGGATGGCTGGGTAGTCTATGCCGGGCCCTTCCGCTCCTATGGACAACTCTTGATCATCAATGCGGGCGGCGGATACCATATTCTACTGGCGGGCATGGAGCGGATCACCGTAGAGCTGGGCCAGTTCGTCCTCGCGGGTGAGCCCGTCGCGATCATGGGAAGCGTTTCTCGTGCCCCAGCGGCGGGTTCGGCCTCCGGACAGCCCCAATTGTATGTGGAATTCCGCAAAGACGGAATCTCGATCGACCCCGCTCCCTGGTGGGCGGCAACGGACAGTCAGAAGGTGCGCGGATAATGCGTCGTACGTCTCTCTTCCTCCTTGGCGTTGCGGCCGGTGCACTGGTGGCCGTCGCCGCCGTGCAGCCGCGCCTGTTTCTTGGCACTGCCGCCGAGGCGGCCGCGTCGGACACCTACCGGCAGCTCAGCCTGTTCGGCGACGTGTTCGAGCGCATCCGCTCCGATTACGTGGAGAAGCCGGACGACGCCAAGCTGGTCGAAGCTGCCATCAACGGCATGCTGACCAGCCTTGACCCGCACTCCTCCTACATGGACGCGAAGAGCTTCCGCGACATGCAGGTGCAGACCCGCGGCGAGTTCGGCGGCCTCGGCATCGAGGTCACGATGGAAGATGGCCTGGTGAAGGTCATCGCCCCCATCGACGACACCCCCGCCGCCAAGGCCGGCGTGCAGGCCGGCGACATCATCACCAAGCTGGACGGCGAGCAGGTCCAGGGCCTGACGCTGAACCAGGCGGTGGAAAAGATGCGCGGCGCGGTCAACACGCCGATCACGCTGACCATCGCCCGCAAGAACCAGGACAAGCCGATCGACATCAAGGTCGTCCGCGACACGATCAAGATCAAGGCCGTGCGCTCGCGCGTCGAGGACGGCGACATCGGCTATGTGCGCATCACCTCGTTCAACGAGCAGACCTACGACAACCTGAAGAAGGCCATCGAGGACCTGACCGCCCAGATCGGCGCGGACAAGGTCAAGGGCTACATCATCGACCTGCGCAACAACCCCGGCGGCCTGCTCGACCAGGCGATCGCGGTGTCCGACGCCTTCCTGGAGCGCGGCGAGATCGTCTCCACCCGCGGCCGCAATGCGGACGAGACCCAGCGCTTCAACGCCCGCGGCGGCGATCTGGTGAAGGGCAAGCCCATCATCGTGCTCACCAACGGCGGCTCCGCCTCGGCCTCGGAAATCGTTGCCGGCGCGCTGCAGGACCACAAGCGGGCGACCATCCTCGGCTCCCGCAGCTTCGGCAAGGGCTCGGTGCAGACCATCATCCCGCTCGGCGGCAACGGCGCCCTGCGCCTCACCACGGCGCGCTACTACACGCCGTCGGGCCGCTCCATCCAGGCCAAGGGCATCGATCCGGACATCGTTCTCATCCAGGACATGCCCGCCGAGCAGAAGGCCAAGCTGGAAAGCGCCGGCGGCGACACCACCCGCGGCGAGGCCTCGCTGCGGGGCCACCTGAAGAACGGCGACGACGAGCAGACCGGCTCGCCCTCCTACGTGCCGCCGGACCCGAAGGACGATACCCAGCTGAAGATGGCGAAGGATCTGCTGGAAGGCACGGTCAAGAACGCCGCCTTCCCGCCGAACCCCAACAAGACCACGCAGTCGAACTGACGCGCCGTCCGGCGCTCAGGTTTGGTCTGATGAACCCCGCCGCGTTCTCGCGGCGGGGTTTTTCTTTGGGCGCGGCATGGTCCCTCTCATCTCATGGCGGGCCGAGTGATCTGCCTAAAAATAGAGCTGTCAGGTGTGCGCAAGAGTGTAAATTCTGCTTACAGATGCGGCATTTCTCCGCCGGGATGCCGGATGTCGCTCATCGTGCGGCTGGCATGAGCCTTGCTGTGAAAACGGGCACATCATCCGCCCGGAGCCTTCGATGCCGTTTGACCGCCGTTCCCTCCTCCTCGCCGGCTTCGGCCTTCTTGCCGCCGCCGGCCTGTCGTTCTCGCCGGCGAGGGCGGAGGGGCTCGACGACATCCTCAAGGCCGGCGTCATCAAGGTGGCGGTGCCGCAGGATTTTCCTCCGTTCGGCTCGGTCGGCCCGGACCTGAAGCCGGTGGGCTATGACATCGACGTCGCCAATCTCATCGCCGCCAAGCTGGGCGTGAAGGCCGAGCTGGTGCCGGTCACCTCCGCCAACCGCATCCCCTATCTCCAGACCAAGAAGGCGGATCTGGTCATCTCCAGCCTGGGCAAGAATCCGGACCGGGAGAAGGTGATCGACTTCTCGATCGCCTATGCGCCGTTCTTCAACGGCGCGTTCGCGCCCGCCGACGTGAAGGTGACGAAGCCCGAGGACCTGGCGGGCCTGACCGTGGGTGTCACCCGCGGCGCCAACGAGGACATGGAGTTGACCAAGATCGCCCCCGCCACGGCGGAGATCAAACGTTATGAGGACAACAATTCCACCATCTCGGCCTTCCTCTCGGGCCAGGTGAAGGTGATCGTCACCGGCAATGTCACCGCTGCCGCGATCCTGGCGCGCAATCCGCCGCGCAAGCCCGAGGTCAAGTTCCTCATCAAGGAATCGCCCTGCTACGTGGGCCTCAACAAGGACGAGCCCAAGCTGCTGGAGAAGGTGAACGCCATCCTCACCGCGGCCAAGGCGGACGGCAGCCTGAATGCAATCTCGAAAAAGTGGCTCGGCGCGGACCTGCCGGCGTCCTTCTGACGCGTGCGTGGCGGGCCGGACGGGGTGTCCCTCCGGCCTTTGCGGCAGCTAACCCAAGGGCGCGGATTGCATGGCTTATGTCTTCGACTACGGGGCGATTGTCCCCTATGCCCCGCTGATTGCGAAAGGGGTCGGCATCACGGTCGAGCTGACCGTGATCGGCGGCGCGCTCGGCGTCGGGCTCGGCATTGTCTGCGCCTGGGCGCGCAGCCTCGGCCCGCGCTGGCTGCGGCCCCCGGTGACGCTCTATGTGGAGCTGATCCGCAACACCCCCTTCCTCATCCAGCTGTTCTTCATCTTCTTCGGCCTGCCCTCCATCGGCGTCTCGCTGGGCGAGATGCAGGCGGCGATCCTCGCCATGGTCATCAATCTCGGCGCCTACGGCTGCGAGATCATCCGCGCCGGCATCGAGGCGACGCCGCGCGGCCAGTTCGAGGCCGGTGCGAGCCTTGCCATGACGCGGATCCAGACCTTCCGCCACGTGGTGCTGATGCCGGCGCTGCAACGCATCTGGCCGGCGCTCACTTCGCAGATCGTCATCGTGATGTTCGGTTCGGCGGTGTGCTCGCAGATCGCGGTGGAAGACATCACCTTCGCCGCGAACTTCATCCAGTCCCGCACCTTCCGGGCTTTCGAGGCCTACATCATCGCCACCGTGCTCTATCTGGTGCTGGCGCTCATCCTGCGGCAGGTCATGCGTTCGCTGGGCACACTGCTGTTTCCCCGCCGGAGGGCCGCGCGATGAGCCCGTTCACCACCTGGGACATCCTGCGCAACCTGCTGTTCGCGGCGGAATGGACCATCCTGCTGTCGCTGGTCGCCTTCATCGGCGGCGGCATCGTCGGGCTGGCCGTGCTGTTCGCCCGCACCGGCCGCAATGCGGCGCTGCGGCGGGTGAGCATGGTCTATATCGAGCTGATCCAGGGCACGCCGCTGCTGATGCAGCTGTTCCTGTCCTTCTTCGGCCTGTCCCTGCTGGGCTTCGACGTGCCCCCCTGGTTCGCCGCCGGCCTGTCGCTCACCTTGTGGACATCCGCCTTCCTGGCGGAGATCTGGCGCGGCTGCGTCGAGGCCATCCCCCGCGGCCAATGGGAGGCGTCCTCCAGCCTTGCCATGACCTATTTCGAGCAGATGCGCCACGTGGTGCTGCCGCAGGCCCTGCGCATCGCGGTCCCGCCGACCGTGGGCTTCTCGGTGCAGGTGGTGAAGGGCACGGCGCTGACCTCCATCATCGGCTTCGTGGAGCTGTCCAAGGCCTCCACCATGATCACCAACGCCACGTTCCAGCCCTTCGTGGTCTATGGGCTCGCGGCCCTGGTCTATTTCGCTTTGTGCTGGCCGCTGTCGAAGAGCAGCCAGATCCTGGAAAGGAAGCTGAATGTCGCTCATCGCAATCACTGAGGTGCGCAAGCGCTTCGGCGACAACGAAGTGCTGAAGGGCATCAATCTCGACGTGGATCCGGGAGAGGTGATCGCCATCATCGGCAAGAGCGGCTCGGGCAAGTCCACGCTGCTGCGCTGCATCAACGGCCTGGAGACCATCGACGACGGCGAGATCATGGTGGCGGGCGCCCACCTCGCCCCCGATGACGCGCACCTGCGGGCCCTGCGGCTGAAGGTCGGGATGATCTTCCAGTCGTTCAACCTGTTTCCGCACCTCACGGCGGGGCGCAACGTGATGCTCTCGCCCATGGTGGTCAAAAGGGTGTCGGCCAAGGACGCCGAGGCGGAGGCGCGCCTGCGGCTCGATCAGGTCGGCCTCGGCCACAAGTTCGACGCTTATCCCGACGAATTGTCCGGCGGCCAGCAGCAGCGCGTGGCCATCGCCCGGGCGCTGGCCATGCAGCCGCTCGCCTTGCTGTGCGACGAGATCACCTCCGCGCTCGATCCGGAACTGGTGAACGAGGTGCTCCAGGTGGTGGGCAAGCTGGCGGATGAGGGCATGACCCTGCTCATGGTGACCCACGAGATGCGCTTCGCCCGCGAGGTCTGCGACCGGGTGGTGTTCATGCACCAGGGGCGGGTGCACGAGATCGGTCCGCCGGAGCAGGTGTTCACCAATCCACAGACACCGGAGCTCCAGCAATTTCTCGGCATGCTGTGAAACCGGGGGACGTCCACGGCAGCCCCGGCCTGCCGGTTCTGCATGGGACACGGGCGGGCCGGCGCCGTGGGCGGTGACGCTGAACTCCCAGGCAATATCTTGATCTGAAAAGAATTTTCCAGATATCGCCGGACGTTCCGAGCCGCATGGATGGCTCGTTGAAGCGCGTCGAGTGCGGTTTCCGGCGCGCTCTGCTTTTCCCCTTGGGAACGCGCTGTGCGCGCCTATGCCTCGTCCGGTGCGTCAATGCAGCACGGTGGCCAGATTTTGACCGTGTTGCCGCACGAAAGCGCGTGTGTTAGGGAACCCGCGACGCTCGGGATGCAGCATTCAATGCTGTCCTGGGGCCAAGAAAAATCTTCCCTACAGATCAAGGGCTTAGCGCACATTTCTGGAATGGTGCGCCAGTCAGGCAGATCGGAGAGAGGTGCGGCTGGTGGAGACGATCGTGTCAGGCATGGCGGGGCGCTATGCAACCGCTCTGTTCGAGTTGGCCCAGGAGGCCGGCTCCACCGACGCCGTGGCGGCGGATCTCGACAGGTTCAAGGGTCTGATCGCGGAAAGCGCCGATCTGGCGCGGCTGGTGAAGAGCCCGGTGTTCACCGCCGAGGAGCAGCTCAAGGCTGTCACCGCGGTGCTCCAGGCGGTTGGCATTGCCGGCCTTTCGGCGAATTTCGTGAAGCTCGTGGCGCAGAATCGCCGCCTGTTCGCGCTGTCCAGCATCTGTGACGCGTTCAGCGCCCTGGTGGCCGCGAGCCGCGGCCAGAGCGTGGCGCAGGTGACGGTGGCCGAGCCGCTGAACGACACCCATTATGCGACGCTGAAACAGGCGCTCGCCCAACAGACCGGCAAGGACGTGAGCCTCGACGTGACCGTCGATCCGTCCATCCTCGGTGGTCTCATTGTGAAGCTCGGCTCGCGCATGGTCGACGCCTCGCTGAAGACCAAACTCAATTCTATCCGGCATGCGATGAAAGAGGTCCGCTGATGGACATTCGAGCCGCTGAAATCTCCGCGATCCTCAAGGAGCAGATCCAGAATTTCGGTCAGGAGGCTGAGGTCTCCGAAGTTGGCCAGGTTCTGTCGGTCGGCGACGGCATCGCGCGCGTCTACGGTCTGGACAATGTCCAGGCCGGCGAGATGGTCGAGTTCGAGAACGGCACGCGCGGCATGGCGCTGAACCTCGAAATCGACAATGTCGGCATCGTGATCTTCGGCTCGGACCGCGAGATCAAGGAAGGCCAGACCGTCAAGCGCACCGGCGCCATCGTGGACGTTCCGGTCGGTCGCGGCATGCTGGGCCGCGTCGTGGACGCGCTCGGCAATCCGATCGACGGCAAGGGCCCGATCGATTCGAGCGAGCGCCGCCGTGTGGACGTAAAGGCCCCGGGCATCATTCCGCGCAAGTCCGTGCACGAGCCGATGCAGACCGGCCTCAAGGCCATCGATGCGCTGATCCCGATCGGCCGCGGCCAGCGCGAGCTGATCATCGGCGACCGCCAGACCGGCAAGACCGCCGTGGCGCTTGACGCGATCCTCAACCAGAAGCCGCTGAACGTGGCCGGCGCGCCGGAGAGCCAGAAGCTCTACTGCGTGTACGTCGCCGTGGGCCAGAAGCGCTCCACCGTGGCCCAGTTCGTGAAGATCCTGGAGGAGCAGGGCGCGCTGGAATATTCCATCGTCGTCGCCGCCACCGCTTCCGATCCGGCCCCGATGCAGTTCCTGGCGCCGTTCGCCGGCACCGCCATGGGCGAGTATTTCCGCGACAACGGCATGCATGCCCTGATCATCCACGATGACCTGTCCAAGCAGGCCGTCGCGTATCGCCAGATGTCGCTGCTGCTGCGCCGCCCGCCGGGCCGCGAAGCCTATCCCGGCGACGTGTTCTACCTGCACTCCCGCCTGCTGGAGCGCGCCGCGAAGCTGAACGACGAGAACGGCGCCGGCTCCCTGACCGCCCTGCCGGTCATCGAGACCCAGGCGAACGACGTGTCGGCCTACATCCCGACCAACGTGATCTCGATCACCGACGGTCAGATCTTCCTTGAGTCCGATTTGTTCTACCAGGGCATCCGCCCGGCGGTGAACGTCGGCCTGTCGGTATCGCGCGTGGGCTCCTCGGCCCAGATCAAGGCGATGAAGCAAGTGGCGGGCAAGATCAAGGGCGAGCTCGCCCAGTATCGCGAGCTGGCGGCCTTCGCCCAGTTCGGCTCGGACCTCGACGCCTCGACCCAGAAGCTGCTGAACCGCGGCGCCCGCCTGACCGAGCTGCTGAAGCAGAGCCAGTTCGCTCCGCTGAAGGTGGAAGAGCAGGTCGTGGTGATCTACGCCGGCACCAACGGCTATCTGGACGCCCTGCCGGTCGGCAAGGTGCGCGAGTTCGAGACCGGGCTGCTGCTGGCGCTGCGCTCGCAGCACCAGGACATCCTCGACACCATCCGCACGTCCAAGGAGCTCTCCAAGGACACCATCGCGAACCTGACGAAGGCCCTCGACGCTTTCGCCAAGAGCTTCGCCTGATCGGTGCCCTCGGGCCTCTGAGTTGAAGGGACGGGTGCGATGGCGAGCCTGAAAGACCTGAGAAACCGCATCGCCTCGGTGAAGGCGACGCAGAAGATCACCAAGGCGATGCAGATGGTCGCCGCGGCGAAGCTGCGTCGCGCCCAGCTGGCCGCGGAAGCCGCCCGCCCCTATGCGGAGCGTATGGAAAGCGTGCTCGGCAACATCGCCTCCGGCATGACGCTGAGCTCGGACACGCCTCTGCTGCTGTCCGGCACGGGCAAGGACGAGAAGCACATGCTGCTCGTCTGCACCTCGGAGCGCGGCCTGTGCGGCGCGTTCAACACCTCGATCGTGCGCTTCGCCCGCGAGCGGGCGAACCTGCTCATCGGCCAAGGCAAGGACGTCAAGTTCTTCTGCGTCGGCCGGAAGGGCTACGACCAGCTCCGCCGGCTCTATCCGGGGCAGATCGTCGAACTGGTGGACCTGCGCTCGGTGCGCACCCTCGGCTTCGTCAACGCCCGGGAGATCGCGGAAAAGATCATCGACCGCTTCAACAAGGGCGAGTTCGACGTCTGCACGCTGTTCTACGCGCACTACAAGAGCGTGATCTCGCAGATCCCGACCGCCCAGCAGCTCATTCCCGCCACCTTCCCCGAGAAGGCCGAGGGCGTGGCCGCGGCGGTCTATGACTACGAGCCGGAGGAGAGCGAGATCCTCGCCGACCTCCTGCCGCGCAACGTGGCGGTGCAGGTGTTCCGCGCGCTTCTGGAGAACCAGGCCTCCTTCTACGGCTCGCAGATGAGCGCCATGGACAATGCCACCCGCAATGCGGGCGACATGATCAAGAAGCAGACGCTGATCTACAACCGGACGCGTCAGGCCCAGATCACCAAAGAACTCATCGAAATCATCTCCGGCGCCGAAGCGCTCTGACGGCAGCGCGGTCAAGGACAAAGGACGTATGAACATGGCGAACAAGAACGGACGCATCACCCAGGTCATCGGCGCCGTCGTCGACGTGCAGTTCGATGGTCACCTGCCGGAAATCCTGAACGCGCTCGAGACCACCAATCAGGGCAACCGCCTGGTGCTCGAAGTGGCGCAGCATCTCGGTGAGAACACCGTCCGCACCATCGCCATGGACTCCTCCGAGGGCCTCGTGCGCGGCCAGCCGGTCAGCGATACCGGCGCTCCGATCATGGTCCCGGTGGGCGAGGCTACCCTCGGCCGCATCATGAACGTGATCGGCGAAGCGGTGGACGAGCTGGGCCCGGTGGTCGGCGAGACCACCCGCGCCATCCATCAGGCGGCCCCGTCCTACGCCGACCAGTCCACCGAGGCCGAGATCCTCGTCACCGGCATCAAGGTGGTCGACCTGCTGGCCCCCTACTCCAAGGGCGGCAAGATCGGCCTGTTCGGCGGCGCCGGCGTGGGCAAGACCGTGCTCATCATGGAGCTCATCAACAACATCGCGAAGGCGCACGGCGGCTATTCCGTGTTCGCCGGCGTCGGCGAGCGCACCCGCGAGGGCAACGATCTCTATCACGAGATGATCGAGTCCAAGGTGAACGTGGACCCGCATGAGCACAACGGCTCGGCTGCCGGCTCCAAGTGCGCCCTGGTCTACGGCCAGATGAACGAGCCTCCGGGCGCCCGTGCCCGCGTGGCGCTCACCGGCCTGACCGTCGCCGAGCACTTCCGCGACCAGGGCCAGGATGTGCTGTTCTTCGTGGACAACATCTTCCGCTTCACCCAGGCCGGCTCGGAAGTGTCGGCTCTGCTCGGCCGCATTCCCTCGGCGGTGGGCTACCAGCCGACGCTGGCCACCGACATGGGCGCCCTGCAGGAGCGCATCACCACCACGACCAAGGGCTCGATCACCTCGGTGCAGGCCATCTACGTGCCCGCCGACGATCTGACCGACCCGGCGCCGGCCGCCTCCTTCGCCCATCTGGACGCGACCACCGTGCTGTCGCGCTCCATCGCGGAAAAGGGCATCTATCCGGCGGTGGATCCGCTCGACTCCACCTCGCGCATCCTCTCCCCGCTGGTGATCGGCGAGGAGCACTACAACGTGGCGCGCCAGGTGCAGCAGACGCTTCAGCGCTACAAGGCGCTGCAGGACATCATCGCCATCCTGGGCATGGACGAGCTCAGTGAAGAGGACAAGCTGACCGTGGCCCGCGCCCGCAAGATCGAGCGCTTCCTCAGCCAGCCGTTCCACGTGGCGGAAGTGTTCACCGGCTCGCCCGGCAAGCTGGTCGACCTCGCCGACACCATCAAGGGCTTCAAGGGCCTGGTGGAAGGCAAGTACGACCACCTGCCCGAGCAGGCCTTCTACATGGTCGGCACGATCGAAGAAGCCATCGAGAAGGGCAAGAAGCTCGCCGCCGAGGCGGCCTGAGCCTGAGGCTCTTTCGGGCGCCCGCGCGGCGCCCGGCAGGAATTGAGCCGCCGGCACGGTCCGGCGGCTGCGACGCGGAGGGGGCGAGGCCGAGCGGATCGGGGGAAGCCCCTTTGGGGCGAAGCCGAGCGCATCGGAACAGAGCGGCCCGGAGCCTTGGGCCTTCGGACGGCATCGCTCAGGTCGGAGACAACAGATGGCCACCTTTTCTTTCGAGCTCGTCTCCCCGGAGCGGCTCGTGTTCTCCGGGCAGGTCACCGAGGTGATCGTCCCCGGCACGGAAGGCGAGTTCGGCGTCACCGCCGGCCACGCGCCGTTCATCTCCACGCTGAGCGCCGGCATCCTCACCGTGAAGGGTGACGGGGCGGACAAGCGCCTGTTCGTGCGCGGCGGCTTCGCCGAGGCCAATCCGGCCGGTCTCACCGTGCTCGCCGAGCAGGCGACGCCGGTGGAAACCTTCGACCGGGCCGCGCTCCAGCAGCTGATCAAGGATGCGCAGGAGGACGTGGCGGACGCCCGTTCCGACGAGAGCCGCCAGAAGGCGGAGCGTAACCTCGCCGACCTCCAGCAGGTCGCGGCCATTCTCGACCTCGGCGCCGCGCCGGCCGCCCACTGAGGGGTTCGGTTCTCTTCAACGGCCCCTTCGGGGGCCGTTTTGCTGTCGGGATGCCATATGCGGCCGCACCCTGCGGCACCTGGCGTGAGCGAATATCTCGCATAGGATTGGGCGAATCGTTCGAGGATTTCGAATGGCCCAGTTCGGCACCCCCACCTATGATCAATTGCAGGTCTTTCTTGCGGTGGTGGAGGCCGGCAGCTTCGCCGCCGCCGCGCGGCGGCTTGGCCGCGCCACTTCGGTGGTCAGCTATGCCATCGCCAATCTCGAGACTCAGCTCGGCGTCGCGCTGTTCGACCGCACCCAGTCCAAGACCCCGAAGCTGACCGAGGCCGGGCGCACCGTCCTCGCCGAGGCGCGCACCATCGCCAGCGGCATGGATGGGTTGCGCGCCAAGGTGAAGGGCCTGCTGGAGGGGCTGGAGGCCGAGGTGCATGTGGCCCTCGACGTGATGCTGCCCGCGGCGCGCGTGGTCGATGCCCTGAAGGCGTTCAGCGAAGCCTTTCCCACGGTGACCTTGCGGCTCTATGTGGAGGCCCTCGGCGCGGTGGCCGAGATGGTCCTGAACGGCCGGGCCGTCATCGGCGTGAGCGGGGCGTTGCCGGTGATGGCGCCGGCGCTGGAGCATATCGACATCGGCTTCGTCGATCTCATCCCCGTGGCGGCGCCGGATCACCCGCTGGCGCTGGCCGGCCACAATCCGCCCGGGGCGGGGCGGGACCATGTGCAGCTTGTGCTGACCGATCGCTCCCGCCTGACCGAGGGGGTCGAATTCGCCGTTCTGGGCAACCGGACCTGGCGGCTGGCCGACATCGGCTCGAAGCACATGCTGCTGCGCGAGGGCATCGGCTGGGGGAACCTGCCCGAACCCATGGTTCGGGAGGACCTTGCGGCGGGGCGCCTGGTGCGGCTGGACCTGCCGGACCTGCGCGGCGGCCGCTATCACCTCCAGGCCATCTATCGTGCCGACACGCCGCCGGGGCCGGCCGGCTCCTGGCTCATCCAGCGCCTCCAGGCGCAAGCCTGCAGCGAGGCACGGCAGTCCGCGGGGACCGACGCGGACCGGGACCTTAGCCCTCCACCAGCCTGAAACGGTCCGGCGGGGAAGCGGCCAGCTCCGACCAGTCCAATTCCTGCTCCAGCGCGTGATAGACGCCGTCCTCGATCTCGCCGCGCCGCCGCATGTCGGCCAGAAGAGCGCGCTTAGCCGTGATCGCCTTGCGCCGCAGCCGGTCGCTCTCGATGACGGCCCGGGGGTGTTCGCCGCCGGCGGCCACCTCCCGTTCCCGCCGGTAGTCCTCCCGCAGCAGCGCGGCGGCCTTGCCGTCGCTCGCCTCCAGCCGGGCGATGGCGGCGTCGAGGAGGGCGACGCGCGCCGCGGCCAACTGGCGATCGAAACTGTCGTCGGGGGCGAACCGCATCCAGCGGAGCAGCGGTCCGAGCGTCAGCCCCTGGATGACCAGCGTGCCCAACACCACGATCAGCGCCGCGAGCACGATCCGGTCGCGGGCCGGAAAGTCGGATGGCAGGGCGAGGGCAGCGGCGAGCGTCACCACGCCCCTCATGCCGCACCAGCCGATGATCGCCGCCTGCCCGAAGCCGCCGGCGTCCCGCCCGCTGCCCGGCCGGGCCAGCAGCCGGACCAGCGCGTGATAGGCGAGGACCCAGGCGAGGCGCACGGCGATCACCAACACCAGGACCGCGCCGCCGAATGCCAGGGCCTGCCAGACCGCCGCCTGCTCAAGGCGCAGGATGATGGCGCGCGCCTGCAGGCCGATGAGCAGGAACGCCAATACGTTGAGCAGGAAGACGCAGGCTTCCCAGACCGAATAGGAACGCACGCGGTCGCGGGGCGACTGGCGCTCGGGCATGTCCCGCGCGACCGTCATGGCGAAGGCGACCACCGCGAGGATGGGGGAGACGTGAAGCCGCTCGGCCAGCACCCACACCGCGAACGTGGCGGCGAACTCGAACAACGTTCCCCCCAGTGTGCCGGCAAGGCGCGTGGCGAGGACGAGATAGACCCTGCCGATCCCGTAGCCGGCGAGGATGCCGCCGGGCACCGCGAGGGCGAGTTCCGGCAGCAGCGTCGAGAGATGGGCCGTCTTCGACGCGGCGCCGATGGCGGTGCCGAGGATGAGAAGGGCCACGGCGTCATTCAGCAGGCTTTCGCCCTTGAGCACCGTCACCGTGCGTTGCGCCAGGGGGAACTGGTTCAGCATGGCGGACGCCGCGGCGGCATCCGGCGGGGCGACGATGGCACCGAGCGCCACAGCGGCCACGAGGGGCAGCCCAGCCCATAGAACGCCGAAGGCCGCCACCGCGAGCGTGGTCAGCACTACCGCCATGGCGACGAGGGCGACGAGCGGCAGGCGGTTGCGCCACAGGACACGGGGCGGAATGTCATATGCCGCGTCCAGCAGCGCCGGCGCGATGAACAGGACGAGGGCGAGCTGCGGGTCGATGGCGATATCGGGTGCCCATGGCACGGCCGTCACGGCCACGCCGGCCAGTGCCAGCAGGGTGGGGTAGGGCACCGGCAGCACGCGGGAGATCTGCAGCAGCGCGATGGCCAGCAGCACCAGGACGAGCATGCTCTCAAATAGCGCCATGTCGTTCCGCTTTCCCTTTCCGCCTTGCTCCGGCCTATCGGCGCCCCCGCGGCCGAGCTTGACGTTGAGAAAGCGCCGGGGGGCGGAAATGGATCCATCCGGGGTCTCGGCCGTTTTCGGAGACCGGGCCGGGTCGGGCGGTCCGTGGTGGCATCGGCGTATGGGGTGGTGCAGGAGTGCGGCGGCGCAGGCCGGATCACGCAATCGCATGATGGCAATTGCAATTATGCGTTGGCGCGCTCCGCCACATGCGGCAATGGTGCCGCCTTCCCTTTCGCCGGCGTCGTGTTTTCCGACCGGCTTCCATCTGTCCAAGCGGCCCGCCTCCGGCCGCTCGCGCGCGCCAAGAGGATCTTGATGACCGCGTCAGCCGACCCGGCCACTGCCGGCCGTTCTCTTCGCCTCGGCCTCATCGGCGCGGTTCTCACCGTATTGATCTGGACCACCTGGATCGTGTCGACGCGGTTCGCCATGCAGGGGCGCCAGCCTTTGGCGCCGGCGCTGCTGGCCTTCATCCGCTTCGGTACGGCGACCATCATCCTGGCGCCGGCCTGGTGGCGGTTCCGGCTGATCCCGCGCAAGGCGCCTCCGCTCGCGCTGCTCGGCCTCATGGCGGCGGGCCTGCCCTATCAGTTCCTGGTGCTGTGGGGGCTCCACTACGCTCCCGCCGGGGAGGCCGGGCCGCTGCTGGCCGGCACGCTGCCGCTGTTCATCGCTTTGCTCTCGGCCGTCGCGCTCGGCGAGCGCATCACCGCGCCGCGGGTGGCCGGCGTCGCCCTCATCACCGTGGGCGTGATCGCCATCACCGGCCGCGGCCTGTTCGACATGGGGGCGGGAACATGGCGCGGCCATCTCGCCATCCTCGCCGGGTCCCTCGCCTGGTCGGTCTATACGGTGGCGTTCCGCTACAGCCGGCTCACCGGGCTTGAGGCGGCGGCCTTCGTCGGCCTGTGGTCGGTCATCGTGCTCGTGCCCTTCGGTGCGGGCGAGATCTGGGCTGCGGCACAGGCGACGCCGGGAATGGTCCTGGCGCAGCAGTTCGTCACCCAGGGCGTCCTCGCCGGGGTGGTGGCCCTGCTCACCTATACGACGGCGGTGCGCAACCTCGGGGCGGCACGCGCCACCGCGCTGACCGCCTTGACGCCGCCGGCGGCGCTGCTGACGGCGGTCTTCCTGCTCGGCGAGCGGCCGGACCTGACGCAACTGGCCGGCTGCGCGCTGATCGTGGCGGGGGTCGTGGCCGCGAGCGGAGTGCTTGGTGCCCGCTCGCGGCCGGTCGTGTAGCCGGCGGATCAGGCCAGCACGGGCATGACGAATTCCGCTCCGCCGCGCAGGCCGCCCGGCCAGCGCGTGGTGGTGGTCTTCACGCGGGTGTAGAAGCCGACGCCTTCAGGGCCGTAGACGTTGCGATCACCGAAGATGGACCGCTTCCAACCGCCGAAGGAATGGTAGGCGATCGGAACCGGGATCGGCACGTTGATGCCCACCATGCCCGCCTGCACGCCATAATCGAAGGCGCGGGCGGCATCGCCGTCGCGGGTGAAGATGGCGGCGCCGTTGCCGTATTCGTGCTCGTTCACCAGCTTCAGCGCGTCTTCCAGCGCCGGCACGCGGACGACGCCGAGCACGGGGCCGAAGATCTCGTCCTTGTAGATCTTCATGTCCGGCGTCACATGGTCGAACAGGCAGCCGCCGATGTAATAGCCGTCCTCGTGGCCCTGGAGCTTCAGGCCGCGGCCGTCCACCACCAGCTTGGCGCCTTCGGCGACGCCGGTGTCCACATAGCCGGATACCTTGGCGAGATGCTCCTTGGTGACGAGCGGGCCCATCTCGCTGTCCGGGTCCGTGCCCGGGCCGACCTTCAGCGCTTGGACGCGCGGCACGAGGCGTTCCATCAGCGCGTCGCCGATGCCGCCCACCGCCACGGCGACGGAGACCGCCATGCAGCGCTCGCCGGCCGAGCCGTAGCCCGCGCCCATGAGCGCATCGACGGTGCGGTCGAGGTCAGCATCGGGCATCACCACGAGGTGGTTCTTCGCCCCGCACAGCGCCTGGGCGCGCTTCCCGTGGGCACAGGCGGTGCGGTAGACATATTCGCCCACCAGGGTGGAGCCGACGAAGCTCACCGCCGCGACCTTCGGATGAGTGAGCAGCGCGTCCACCGCTTCCTTGTCGCCGTTGACCACGTTGAAGACGCCGTTCGGAAGGCCGGCTTCGGCCAGCAGGTCGGCGAGCACGAGGGCCAGGCTCGGGTCCTTCTCGGAGGGCTTCAGGACGAAGCTGTTGCCGCAGGCGAGCGCCACCGGGAACATCCACAGCGGCACCATGGCGGGGAAGTTGAAGGGCGTGATGCCCACGCACACGCCGACGGGGTGGCGCATGGAGAAGGTATCCACGCCACGGCCCACCTGGTCGGAGAACTCGCCCTTCAGCAGGTGCGGGATGCCGCAGGCGAATTCCACCACCTCGATGCCGCGGATGAGCTCGCCCTTGGCGTCCTCGACGGTCTTGCCGTGCTCGCGGGTGATCAGGGCCGCGAGGCGGTCCATGTTCCGCTCCAGCAGGTCCTTGAAGCGGAACATCACCCGGGCGCGGGCCGGGGCGGGGGTCGAGGCCCAGGCCGGCAGAGCGGCGGCGGCGGCGCGGACCGCCTCGTCCGTGCGCGCGGCGCTGGCCAGAAGAACGCTGCCGATCTGCTCACCGGTGGCCGGATTGAAGGTGGCGGCGCTGCGCTCGCCCGCCGCCGGGCCGATGTGCTGCCCGTTGATGAAATGGCCGATGGTGTCCAAGGCGTGCCTCCGCAGAAAATGGTCGCGCACTCTCGGTCCTGGCATCCACGCGGATCAACGTCTAAGTTTGCCAAACCATTCTGCGGAAATAGGCGCAAAGATGTGAACTGGGACCATGCCCGTGTGTTCCTTGCCGTGGCGCGGGACGGCCAGATGCTGGCCGCCGCCCGCAAGCTCGGCCTCGACCATGCCACAGTCACGCGTCGGCTCAATGCGCTGGAGAGCGACCTCGGGGCCAAGGTGTTCGAACGCAGTCCTGCCGGTTGCGTGCTCACCACGGCGGGCGAGCAGTTGCTGGCCATCGCTGAACGGGTCGAAGGCGAGATGGTCAAGGCCCAGTCGTTGCTGGGCAATGCGGATCTGCGCCTGTCCGGGACGGTGCGCATCGGCGCGCCGGACGGCTTCGGCACCTATTTCCTCGCCGCGCGGCTCGGCGCCTTCGCGGCCCTGCATCCGGATCTGGTCATCCAGCTGGTGCCCTTGCCGCAGACCTTTTCCCTCTCCAAGCGCGAGGCGGACATCGCCGTGGTGCTGGACCGGCCGCGCACCGGCCGGCTGGTGGGGCGCAAGCTGACCAGCTATTCGCTCAGCCTCTATGCGGCCCGCGGGCATCTCGACCGGCACGGCCCCGTCGCCAGCGAGGCGGACCTCGCCGACCGGCTGGCGGTGACCTATGTGCAGGATCTCACCTACAGTCCGGGTCTCGACTATATGGACGTCCTGACAGGCCTCTGCGCCCGCCGCTTCGAGTGCGCGAGCGTGGTGGGGCAGATGGAGGCGGTGCGCGCGGGCGCGGGCGTCGGCATCCTGCACGATTATGCCGCGGCGGCGTATCCGGACCTCGTGCCGGTGCTGCCGGCGCTGCGGTTCGAGCGCAGCTACTGGATCGCGGTGCATGCGGACATGCGCGGCCTCCGGCGCATTGCCGAGGTGGAGGGCTTCATCGCGACCCAGGTGCAGGCGGCCCGCCGCACCTTTCTCGTGCATCACCCGCGCGGCGAGGCGGCTGCGGTCTCCTGACGCCGCCTCAGGCCTTTCCCGCCGCCGGAGGCGCATCCGCCAGCGGCACAAAGAAGCCGGCGAAGGCGATCACCGGCGGCAGCAGGAAGCTCCATACGCCGGCGATGGCGAACAGCAGGGCGGCCATGCCGCAGCCGAGGGCGAAGGCCGCGACATTCATCGCGAGCCGCCTCAGGCGGGCACGGGCCGTATGGCGCTGCGGCTCGGGAATGGTGCGCATCAGGTCGGTGAGATCGACCATGATCTGGGTGGTGCTGCCGGTCATCAGGGTGGACGGGGCTGCTTCCGGCAGGTGGGTGCGGTGAACGCCGTTCTGGATCGCCATGGCCGCCACCAGCAGCATGCCTGCCGCCAGCGCCGGCAGGGCGTCGGCATTGTGGAACGGGCCGAGCATGATGAATATGGCCGCGGCCGCTGCCAGCAGGACCAGCTTGAGACCCATGAGGATGCGCAGGTCCGGCAGATTGCGTGCCGCCAAGGAGAGGCCAAGGAGGCGGCTGCCGACGATGACGGCACAGAACACCGGCAGGGCCAGCAGCTTGGCGATGGCCCCGGACGTGCCCAGCACCATGGCGGCGCCGAAGGTGACGAAATTGCCCGTCACATGGGCGGTGAACAGGCCCTGGAGCGCCAGGAAGCCGGATGTGTCCACATAGCCGCCGTTGAAGCTCAGGACCACGGGAAGCGTCAGTTTCATCGGTCTTCTCCGGGGTGTGCGTGCGCCCCTCGCGCCCCCACAATGCCGCAGGCGGGGCGATCCGCCACGCAGCTTTTAGCCGCGCGCCGTCAGGCCTCCGGCGGGCGGGCAATACCCGGATCGAACAATACGGCTGCGCTGACGTTCATTACGGTCGTGACCGGAAGGGCGCGTCATCTCCTTCCATGGGCTGGCGGCGATGGGCTGCCCGCCTTTGCCTTTCAGGAGTTAGATCCATGGCTAGCAAACCCGCAAAGTCCCGCCGCACGGCTCCTTTGCAGACCCCGAGCAATCTGCCGTCGAACGCCACGAAGGACATCGCCGCGGCGCTGACGACCCTGCTCGCGGATACGTTCGCGCTCTACATGAAGACCAAGAATTTCCACTGGCACATGTCCGGCCCGCATTTCCGCGACTACCATCTGCTGCTGGACGAGCATGGCGACCAGCTTTTCGCCATGACTGACGATATGGCCGAGCGCGCCCGCAAGATCGGCGGCACGACGCTGCGCTCGATCGGCCATGCGGCGCGGCTCCAGCGCCTGGAAGACAATGACGCCGAGTTCGTCACGCCGATGGACATGCTCGCGGAATTGCGGGACGACAACCTCAAGCTCACCTCCTACATGCGCGAGACGCACGATCTGTGCGACGAGCATGGCGACGTGGCCACGGCCAGTCTGCTGGAGAACTGGATCGACGAAGCCGAGCGCCGCACCTGGTTCCTCTATGAGACCACCCGCGCGCATGGCGAGACGGCCTGAGGCCGCGCATAAGCAAAATCCCCGCCGGCTTCCGGCGGGGATTTCAAACAGGTCAGCATGACAGATGATCAGGCCGGGTCGGCGTCATCCTTGCCGTGCTTCAGGGTGACGGCAGGCGGATCGCTGGCCGGGAAGCTCTCGTCGAGCGCCTCGTCCAGAAGATCCGATTCCGCCTGATCGTGCGCGCGCTTGGCATGCTGGTCCACGCGCGCCGCGCCGGCGCCTGTGATGTTCGTCGCCGCCGGCGGATCGCTGGCCGGAAAGCTCTCCGCCAGCGCCTCGTCGAGCGGGTCCACCCGTTTCGCGGGCTGGTCGTTCTGCGCGGGGCGCGCTGCCTTCGAGGTCATCCCACTCTCCCGTTTCTGCTCGCCGCGATACCCTTCCTCGGGCATCTGCGGCTCAACTCGCCGTTCGGGCGCGGGGCCGAACGGAGGCGGCACGGCGATATGCTGGCAGCGTATCGAGCGTGCCGACCGAATGAATCTACCCCGATGCGGCGCCGATCCCAAGGGGAACGCGCAAAGCGCAGGTTAGGTTTCAGGATGCCGCGATCGCGCGGGATCTGAGCAGCACGGCAACCGGCAGGGCCGTGAGGCCGTCGGCGAAGGCGAGCGGCCCCTCACCCAGGCTCCTCGTCCCGCCGGTCAGCACGTCCACATACGAGCCCGCGAAACCGCCGGGGACCATCGCCGCCGTGTCTTCCCAGGCGGCGGCGGGAATGTGGGGAAGGGCCTGGCCGTCCAGCAACGGCGCCGCGAGCCGCGAGACGAGGACGATGAGGCTGTCGTGTCCAAGCGCGCGGGCGAAGGCGAGCCCGTTGTCCTGGCGCGCGCCCCGCACGTCCAGAGGGCGATAGCTGCCGGAGGCGAACAGGTCGGGGCAGGCGCTACGGGCCGCGAGCATGCGGCCGATGACGGCCTGCTTGATCCGGCCATCCCGCCAATGCGCCATGAGGTCCTGCGGCGGGGCGTCGGCGGCGAACGCGGCCATCCGCGCCTCATAATCCACCGGGCGGCGGTTGTCGGGATCGACGAGGCTGAGGTCCCAGAATTCCGTGCCCTGATAGAGGTCGGGCACGCCGGGCCCGGCATATTTCAGTGCGATCTGTGACAGGCTGTTGAGCGCGCCGGCAACGCCGATGCGGGCGGCGAAATCCGCGAGGGTCCGCCGGGCGGGAGCGCCGTCCTCTCTCTTGAGCAAGGCATCAAGAAAATCACGGCAAGCGGCCTCATAGGCATCGTTCGGGAACACCCAATTGGTGCGCTTCTTGGCTTCGCGGAGGGCCTTGAGCTGCCATTCGGCCACCCGCGCGCACAGCGCGTCGGTGCCCGCAGCGTCATCGGGAGCCAGCATGTGCGGCCAGGCGCCGATGAGGGTCTGATACAGCATGATCTCGTCGGCCGCGCTGGGGGCTGGCCCTCCCGCCAGCTCGGAGCGGAACGGCGCGGCCTGCGCCATCAGCGCATCGAGAACGTCGCACCAGACATGCGGCAGTTCGCTCAGGACCGCGAGGCGCAGGCGGGCGTCCTCGCCGCGCTTATGGTCGTGGGTGGCGGTGGCGAGCATGGCGTGCGGATGGGTCTGCGCGCGCCGCGCCATCTGCGCGTGGAATTCGTCCGGCGTCATGGCGAGATGCTGTGGGTCGGAACCCACCTCGTTGCGCGAAAGCAGCCGGCCATAGCGGTAGAACAGCGTGTCCTCCATGGACTTGGCCGCGATGGGCGCGGTGAGCTGCTGGAATTTCGCCAGCGCATAGTCCCGCGTGCCGGCCTGCCAGATGTCGCCGGTCGCCTTCGGGGCTTCGCCGCTCACCCAGCGCCACAGCAGGTCCAGCACCGGATGATCGATGGGCGGCAGCCTCTTGCGTGCGTCCTCCGCCGCATGCCCGAGGAAGGTGACGTCCTGCGCCGTGCGACCCTGCGCGGTGACATAGGAACGATAGACCGGGAAGGCGATCACCAGCTCATTGAGCACCCGGCGCAGCGCCGCCTCGGTGATGTCGCGCGTGTCGAGATCGCTGCGGGCGAGTTGGTGCACCGAACGGGTGGCGGTCTGCATCTCGGCGCCGAAGCCCTCGCGCAGGATCTGGCGCCGCGCTGCTTCGAGCTGTGCCGCATAGGGCGCCCGCTCGCCGGAGGCATCCTGCCAGATGGCGGTCAGCGCTGCCGCTCCCGCGGGGTCGTGCAGCACGGCTGCGGCTTCGTCCATGAAATCATATCCGGTGGTGCCTTCCACCGGCCAGTCGGCGGGCAGCACCTCGCCCGGATGGAGGATCTTCTCCACCACCACATAGCCGGCGGGGGGCAGGTCCTCCGGCCGGCCGGCGTCCAGGCTCTCAAGCTGGCGGCGCAGCCGCTGGCAATAGGCACCGGGATCGGCGATGCCGTCCACATGGTCGATGCGCAGGCCGTCGATGAGCCCTTCGGCATAGAGCCGGAAGATGAGCGCGTGGGTCTGGTCGAATACGTCAGCGCGCTCGACCTTCACGCCGGCGAGCCCGGTGATGTCGAAGAAGCGCCGCCAGTTCAGGTCGTCGTTCGCCGTCCGCCACCATGCGAGGCGGTAGTTCTGGCGTTCCAGAAGGGCATGGAGGCGGGCCTTGCCATCCTCGGTGCGGGCGTCGAAAGCCGCGATGAGGGGGGCGAGGAGGTCGGGGCCGCCGGCGTCGGCGACGGCTTGGGCAAGCCGCGCCTGGGCGCTCGCCACCCGGTCGGGATGGGGGGCGGGCGTGGCGGCGATCTCCTCGAACAGCAGCCGCGCCTCGGTCAGGGCGGGCAGTTCGGCGGCGGCCAGCACTTCGGCATAGTTCAGCGGGCAGATGGGAAAGACGTGCTCGTGGTGGGAGACATGGAACGTGCCGCGTGCCGCGTCATAGGTGAGTTGCAGCGCCCCGGCGGAAAGCGCCACGCCATAGGGGCGGTCGAGGAAGGGAGCGAGCAGTTTGCCGGCGAGCTGCGGGTCGGCGGGGGCCCAGTCCACGTCGAAGACCTCAGCGTAAGCGCTGGCCCGGCCCCATTCCAGCACGTCGAGCCACACGCGATTGTCGCCGCCGCCCACGCCCATGTGGTTGGGCACGATGTCGAGGATCAGCCCCATGCCGCGCAGCCGCAGCGCGGCCACGAGGCGGCGCAAGGCTTCCTCCCCGCCGGTTTCCGGGTCGAGGGAGGTGTGGTCCACCGTGTCATAGCCATGTCCCGACCCGATGCGGGAGGTGAGCAGGGGCGAGGAATAAATGTGGCTGATGCCGAGCGCCTGGAAATAGTCGAGCAGGGGGATCGCGGCATCCAGCGGGAAGGCCTTATGGAATTGCAGCCTGACGGTGGCGCGGGGAGGGATCACGCATGTCTCCTGTGCTGGCCGCCGGCCGCGGCGGACCGGCCATCGCGGCGTGCGTCGTCGAGCGCGGCAAGCCGTGCCTTCACATCCGCCGCATCGAGCAGTTCGGCCCCCGTGGCCGACAGGCGGCGCCGCCAGTTCGGATGCTCGTCCACCGTTCCCGGCAGGTTCGGCTGCTCCACGAGGCCGAGGGCGTCCTCGACGGGGATGACCACGAGCGGGGCGGGGGTGCGGCCGATGAAGCGCAAGGCGGCGTCGAGCACCGGCGCGGGGTCGTCGGCCGCCGGACGGGCACCCGCGCCGATGGCGGACCACAGGGCCTCGCGGTCGGCCTCGCGGTCACTTCTGGCCTGCGGCGCGTCGATATTCTCGCCCAGCAGCCCCAGCGGTGTGCGCCAGTCGATGTCGCGCCCGCGCCACCAGCCGGCGACGGTGGGCAGGTCGTGGGTGCCGGTCACGGCGATGGAGGCGGCCGCATAATCGGCCGCCGGCGTGTAGCGCGCGGCGTCGCGCTCGAACCACAGCACCTGCATGCCGAGGATGTGCCGCCGGGCCAGCCGCTCCCGGAAGCCCTCCGGCACGGTGCCGAGGTCCTCGCCGGTGACGATGGTCCGATGGCGCAGGGATTCCAGCGCGACGAGACGTTCCAGGTCATCGAACGGATAGGCGAGATAGGCGCCTTCCGAGGGCTTGGCCCCGTCGGGTACCATCCATAGCCGCATCAATCCCATGATGTGGTCGATGCGCACCCCGCCCGCATGGGCCATGGCGGCGCGCAGCATGTCGATGAAGGACCGGAACCCGGTCTCCACCATGGCGCGCGGCGAGAAGGCGGCGAGGCCCCAGGCCTGCCCGATGGAATTCAGAAGATCCGGAGGCGCACCGATGGACAGGCCGATGAGCATGTCCTGCTGGCGGCTCCAGGCCTGGCTGCCGCCGCCGTCGCTGCCCACGGCGAGGTCGCTGATGAGGCCGATGGGCATGCCCGCCGCCCGCGCCGCCGCCTGGGCGTCCGCGAGCCCCCGCGCCGCGGCCCATTGCAGGAAGGCATGGAAACCGACCTCCGCCGCGCTCTTGCGGGCAAAGGCGGCGACCGCCGCGCCGCGCGGATCGCGGAAGCCTTCCGGCCATGTGTGCCAATGCCACTTGCCCGGATCGGCTCCGAACATCCTGGCATGCAGGGCCTCGAACCGGGCGTGGTCCTCCAGCGGCTCCCCGCCCGCGGCGCGGAAGGCTGCCAGGTCCGCCTCAAGGTCAGGACGGAGGGGCAGCTCGGTCTCGTAGAGCCGGCGGAATATGGCGAGCCGGGCATCTCCCGCCGGCTGCCATGGCACGGCTTCGGCCTGGGCGAAGCGGGAGAGGGGCTCCGACAGGCCAAGGGCGGCGATGGCGGCGGCAGTCGCTGCGGGGCCGAACAGGGCGGCAGGGTCCGCATGCAGCGCATTCAGGAACAGGCGGCTCGACGGCGCATAGGGGCTGAAATGACGAATGTCCGCTGAGAAGGAGGCATGGACGGGGCTGAGCACCAGGGCGGAGGCGCCTTGCGCCGCTGCGCCGCGGGCAAAATCGGCGAGGGCGGTGAAGTCGCCGATGCCGCCGTCGCCGGCCCCTTCCTTGCCCTGCCGGCGCAGCGCATAGAGCTGGACCGCGAGGCCCCAGAGGCGCGGGTCGGCCTGCGCCGTGGCGTCGCCGATGTCGAAGCAGCATGCCGGCGCCACCGCGAGCGTGCAGCGCGTTCCGCCCGCCTCCAGGGTGTGGTAGCCGGGCATGTCGAGGGCGGGCAGCAGCAGGCTTCCCCTCTCCACATCCGTCTCTCCCTCCACCACGCCGCCGCCATCGAGTGTGACGTGCCATCGCACACGCCCGTCGGCGTCGGGCAGGGGGACGCGCACCGGCGCGCCGGCGTCTGCCGTCACGAGAGGCGGGGTTGACGCCGCGCCCTGGCGGGCGCGGGCGAGGCTGTCGGAGAGATCTCCGGGCGAGCCTGCTGGCAGACCGAGCGCGGCGAGGATGGTGCGCAAGGCTTCGGCCGGCACCGTCTGGAGGCGTCCGAACGCGTCGTGCCAGGTGGGGGAGACACAGGCGGCACGAGCGAGGTCGCGAAGGCTGTCGTCCATGGCGTTCTCAGAAGTCCGATCTGGTGGGTGGCGGCCATGCGGGCGATGCGGCCGGGCGGGGCGCCGGAGAGGGCGCGGCGTGGGGTGCCATATGGGCGGCGAGGAGCCGCACGCTGCGGCCTTCCACGGCGGTCTGCCCGACGATGCCCCGCTCCTCGGGAACGACGCCCGCAGCGCTGTCCACCAGGAGGCGCCAGGTGAGCACGGGTTCGGGCAGGGTGAAGGAAACGGGATGCGGTCGCCCGTTGAGCAGCAGGAGGAGGATGTCGAACCCGCCCGTGGGGGTGCGGCCGGCACGGCGCAGGGCCAACGTCTGCCCCCCGTCCGCATGCCATCCCTCGCCCGCCAGCTCGGCGCCGGTCTCGTCGAACCAGCCGATGTCGCGCAGGCTCTCGCTGAGCGCTTCATGCCCATGCAGGAAGCGCGGAGCGCGGAGGATGGGGTAGCGGCCGCGGATCTCGTTCAGCCGCGCGACGAAGGCGGTGAGGCTGCGGCCCTGTGGCGCCTGCGCCTGCTCCCAGTCCACCCAGGAGATGTCGTTGTCCTGGCAGTAGGCATTGTTGTTGCCTCTCTGCGTGCGGGAGAATTCGTCGCCTGCCAGCAGCATGGGCGTGCCGTGGGAGAAGAAGACGGTCGCCAGCATGGCGCGGGCGACGCGCGCGCGTGTCTCCTGGATGGCCAGGTCCGGGCTCGGGCCCTCCTCGCCCCAGTTCGCGCTGTAATTGCCGTCGTGCCCGTCGCGATTGTCCTCGCCATTGGCCAGATTGTGCTTGTACTCGTAGGCAACGAGATCGGCCAGCGTGAAGCCGTCGTGGGAGGCGACGTAATTGATCGAGGCCCACGGCTTGCGGAAGCGGCGATCGAACAGCTCGCCCGATCCGGACAGGCGCGCCGCGAGATTACCGCGCTGGCCTTCCTCTCCCCGCCAGAAGCGGCGCACGCCGTCGCGGAAACTGTCATTCCACTCCGCAAAACCCGGTGGCAGGCAGCCGAGCTGGTAGCCGTCCGGTCCGATGTCCCAGGGCTCGGCAATCAGCTTGCAGCGCGAGAGCACCGGGTCCTGGCGGATGACGTCGAAGAAGCCGGAGCCGGGATCGAAGCCATTGCCTTCCCGGCCCAGCGTGACCCCGAGGTCGAAGCGAAACCCATCCACGCGAAAGGCCGTGGCCCAGTAGCGCAGGCTGTCCATCACCATCTGCAGCACGCGCGGATGGGAGAGGTTCACCGTGTTGCCGCAGCCGGTGTCGTTGATGTAGTAGCGCTCGTCTCCGGGGACGAGGCGGTAGTAGCTGGCATTGTCGAGGCCGCGGAACGACAGCGTGGGGCCGAGCTCATTGCCCTCGCAGGTGTGGTTGTACACCACGTCCAGGATCACCTCGATGCCAGCCGCGTGCAGGCGCCGGATGGCGGCCCGCAACTCGTGCAGCGAGCCCGTGGAGAGGAACGAGGGCTCGGGGGCGAAGAAGGCGAGGGTCGAATAGCCCCAATAGTTGCGCAGCCCCTTCTCCAGCAGGAAGCGCTCCTGCAAGAAAGCGTGGATCGGCATCAGCTCGACGCTGGTGATGCCGAGCTTGAGCAGATGGTCAATGATGCGGGGGCTGCCGAGCGCCGAGAAGGTGCCGCGCTCGTGAGGTCTCACATCGCTGCGACGCATGGTCAGGCCGCGCACGTGCGTCTCGTAGATCACGGTGTCCGACCATGCGACATCGGGCGCGCGGTCATCACCCCAATCCACCGTATTGCCCACCACCATGCCCTTGGGCATTGCGGCCGCGCTGTCGCGCCGGTCGAGCGAAAGATCGCCCCGCATGCCGCCCACCCGATAGCCGAACAGGGCGTCGGACCAGCGGAGCTGTCCCGATAATTGCCTCGCGTAGGGATCCAGCAGCAGCTTCGCGGGGTTGAACCTGTGGCCGCGCGCGGGATCGAACGGACCATACGCGCGATAGCCGTAGATCAGGCCCTCGAAGGCCCCCGGAAGATAGCCGTGCCATACCTCGTCGGTGCAGTCCGGCAGGGCGAGGCGGGCCACCTCCCGCCGCCCGGTGGGCTCGAACAGGCAGAGCTCGATCTTCTCGGCATTGGCCGAGAAGACGGCGAAGTTCGTGCCGAGTCCGTCCGGCGTCGCGCCCATCGGGTAAGGGCGTCCTTTCTCCAGCCGATCGGGGATGGGCGGCATGGTCATGACGCGCCTCTCATGACACCTGTGGTGTCAGGAACAGGGTCGAGAGCGGCGGCAGAGTGAGGACGAGGCTGTGCGGTTGGCCGTGGCTCTCCTGCGCATCCGCCGCGATGCCGCCCAGGTTGCCCATTCCGGCGCCGCCGTAATCGCCGGCATCCGTATTCACCGCTTCGGCCCACCAGCCGCCCACCGGCACGCCGATGCGATAGGCTTGGCGCGGCACCGGCGTCATGTTGCTGACCACCAGCACCGGCGGGGCGTCCGGTGCGAGACGGAAGAAGGCGAAGACCGAATTGTCCACGTCGTCGCCGACGATCCAGGCGAAGCCGTCCGGCGTGGCGTCGCGCCGATGAAGGGCGGGGTGCGCCGCATAGCAGGCGTTGAGGTCGCGCACCAACTTCTGCATGCCGCGGTGGAACGGCTGGTCCAGCAGGTCCCAGGCGATCTCGCCGTCGTGGTTCCATTCGTGCGGCTGGGCGATCTCGCAGCCCATGAACAGCAGCTTCTTGCCAGGGTGGCCCCACATGAAGCCGAGATAGGCGCGCATGTTGGCCATGCGCTGCCATTCGTCGCCCGGCATGCGGGCCAGCAGCGAGCCCTTGCCGTGCACCACCTCGTCATGGGAGATCGGCAGGATGAAGCGCTCGGAGAAGGCGTAGACGAGGCCGAACGTCATGTCGTGGTGATGATAGCGGCGGTGAATGCTCTCATGGCCGATGTAGCGCAGGGTGTCGTGCATCCACCCCATGTTCCACTTGAAGGAGAAGCCCAGCCCGCCGACCTCAACCGGCGCCGTCACGCCCGGCCAGGCGGTGCTCTCCTCGGCGATGACGATGGCTCCGGGCGCTTCCATATGGACCACGTCGTTGAGCCGCCGCAGGAAGGCGACAGCCTCCAGATTCTCCCGTCCGCCATGGATGTTCGGCACCCATTCACCGGGCTTGCGGGAATAGTCGCGGTACAGCATCGAGGCCACCGCATCGACCCGCAGCCCGTCGATATGGAAGTGCCGCAGCCATTCCAGCGCGCTCGCCACGAGGAAGCCGGAAACCTCCGAGCGTCCGAAATTGTAGATCAGCGTATTCCAGTCGTGGTGGAAGCCTTCCCGGGGGTCCGCATGTTCGTAGAGCGCCGTTCCGTCGAACCGGGCGAGGCCGTGCGCATCGCTGGGGAAGTGCGCCGGAACCCAATCCAGCAGCACGCCGATGCCGGCCTCGTGGCAACGGTCGATAAAGCGGGCGAAGGCGTGCGGCGTGCCGAAGCGGGAGGTGGGGGCAAACATGCCGAGCGGCTGGTAGCCCCAGGAGCCGCCGAAGGGATGCTCCATGATGGGCATTAGCTCAATATGGGTAAAGCCCATCTCGGCGGCATAGGGGATGAGGCGGTCGCCCAGCTCTGCCCAGTCCGGGCTGCGCCAGCCGTCCTCGTGGACGCGCATCCACGAGCCGGGATGCACCTCGTAGATGGAGAGCGGCGCCTCGGCCGACTGGCGCTCGGCGCGCCCGGCCATCCATGCCGCATCGCTCCAGTGGAAGGGCGTGGGATCGGCGACGATGGAGGCGGTGGCGGGCGGCAGCTCCGCCGCCCGCGCGACGGGATCGGCCTTCAGCGGCAGTGGCGTGCCGTCGCGGGCGATGATCTCGTATTTGTAGCGCGTGCCGGGGCCGAGGCGGGGCAGGAACAGCTCCCAGATGCCGCCCGCGTGGCGATGGCGCATGGGGTGGCGCCTTCCATCCCAGCCGTTGAACTCCCCGACCACCGAAACGCGCCGCGCGTTGGGCGCCCAGACGGCGAAGCGCACGCCGGGAACGCCCTCGACCGTGGTGGCATGGGCCCCCAGCACCTCGGAGATGCCAAGATGGGTCCCTTCCGCCAGCAGATAGAGGTCGAGTTCTCCGAGCAGCGGGGCGAAGGAGTAGGGATCCTCGGTCTCCTGGATGCTGCCGTCGGGCCATGTGATCGCGAGCACGTAGTGCGGCATCGCGTCGGCGCGACCGCGCGCCGCGGTGCGCTCGGGCAGCCGCCCGGCGAACACGCCGGCGGGATGGACCTGCTGGAGCGGCATCAGCGCGCGGCCCGAGCCGCCTTCCAGAACCTCCACGGCGCGGGCGCCCGGCTGGAAGGTGCGCACCACCGTTCCGCCTTCCAGGCGATGCGGCCCGAGAAGGCCGAACGGATCGCCGTGCCGCCCGTCAACCAGGGCCTTGAGCGCGCCCTCATCAAGGATGAGATCGGTCGCGAAGCGCTCCGCTATGGTCATGGCAGGTCTCCGTAATGGGAATGGGCGCGGTCGAAAGCGGACGGCGTGGTGGACCTCATGGCGAGACCCCCTCCAGCTCCGCGTCCTCCTCCAGCTCGGCGGCACCGGCAAGGCGAACGGCAAGGCCATGCAGGCCGCGCACGGGCAAGCCCATCCAGCCGGGGCGGTTGGCGGCCTCATAGGCGATCTCATAGGCTGCCTTCTCCAGCAGGAAGAGATCGAGCAGAGCGCGGTCGATGGAGGTGGCCGGTCCGCCGCCTTCCACATAGCCGCCGAGGAAGGTGCGGGCGGCGCGAACCTTGAAGCGGCGCAGCAGGTCCGTCCGCTGCGGGCCGCCGGACCAGGAAGCCTGGTCCGGCGCGCCCATGGACAGGGTGGCAGTGGCATAGTCGAGCGAGCGCAAAAGTCCGGCCACGTCGCGCCAGGGACTGGACTTCATGCGGCGTTCGGGAATGGAACGGCGCGGCTCGCCCTCGAAGTCGATAATGTAGGCGTCTCCACCGGAGACCAGGATCTGGCCCAGGTGGAAGTCGCCATGGATGCGCGTCATGGCCGCGCCCTCCGCCCCGGCGGCGAGGCGCTGGACCGCCGCCAGCAGCGCCGGCCGGACGTCCAGGATGCTGCGCGCGATGGTCTGCGTGTCCGCGTCGGGCCAGGATGTGGTCTCGGCCAGGGTGTCCAGCGCGGCGGTCATTTCCGCCGCGATGTCCTCGCTCCAGCGCCGGGCATCCTCCGCTGTCGCGGTGCCCGGCGCGAAATCCGGATTCGCGGTCGGCCGGGCCAGCACTTCGTGCAGCTCCGCCAGTCGTCGGCCGAGCCCGCGCACGAACGGCGTGATGCCGGAGATCTGTTCCTCGAACAGATGCTCGGCCTCCTGCGGCATCGCCTCGGTGGCATCGAGAGCCCGGCGCAGCTGATCCAGCGTCCAGGACCAGGCATCACCCTGGTTGCTGACGAAGCCGAGCATCAGGCCGAGCACCGCCGGGGTGCCGTCCGGCGCGATGCGAACCACCTCGCCCAGCAGCGGCGCCGTGTTCTGGTAGCCCTGCTCGGTGAGGTAGCGCGCCATCTCGGATTCGGGGTGCATGCCGTAGAGGGTGCGGCGGACCACCTTGATGACCGCGACGCTGCCGATGATGATGGTGGAGTTCGACTGTTCGGCCGCCGTGCGCTGGATCGGCGCGTCGGCGGGGATCTCCATCTCCGCCAGCTTGTGGGTCGGCACGAAGCGCAGTTCGCCGCCATCCGGCAGCGGCATCGCCGCCTGACGCCGGAGCGCCCGGACGAGCGCGTGGGGCAGGGCATCGGACGTGAGCGCATCGGTGAGATAGCCGACCCGCCGCCCCTGGCGCACGCGGGTGAGGGCCAGCTGGGTGACGAGCGCGGCCGGCTGCTGGTCCTCCCACACGATGGTGAGTGGCATGGCGTAATGCTCGGTCCGCCCGCCCACGTTCACCTCGATGTCGGCGAACTGGAAGTCCTTCTCCGTGCCGGGCATGCCCGCGGTGAGCGCGAGGCGGGCGCCGCCGATCTTCTCGTTCTTCGAGGCAAACCAGCGCCGGCGGCGAAGATAGGCCGGCAGGGCCTCGTTCTCGATCAGCGCGCGATGCTTGGCCGAGACCGCCTCCACGAGCCCGTTGCGCAGCACCAGTGTGGTGAACTCCGGCAATTGCGACGGCGGCGGGCTGTGCCAGCTCGGCTCGGCCACCTCGCGGGAGAGCTGGAAGGCATACATGCCGAACGGCGGGATGGTGAGCAGATAGGGCAGCCGGCCGACGGGCGGGAAGGGTGTCGCGCCCACCATGGCCACCGGCACGCGATGCTCGAATTCCTGCAGCTCCAGCTCCACCGCCTGCAAGGTGTGCGAGAGATTTGCGACGCAGAGGATCGCCTCGTCCTCATATTCGCGCAGATAGGCGAGGATCTTGCGGTTACCCGGATAGAGCAGGCGGAACGTGCCGCGGCCGAACGCCTTGTGGCGTCGCCTTATGGCGAGCATCTGCCGTGTCCAGTTGAGCAGCGAGTGAGGGTCGCGCAGCTGGGCTTCCACATTCAGCGCGAAATAGCCGTAGAGCGGATCCTGGATGGGAGGCAGCACCAGTTGCTCCGGGTCGGCCCTGGAGAAGCCGCCGTTGCGGTCCGGCGACCATTGCATGGGCGTGCGCACCCCGTCGCGGTCGCCCAGATGGATGTTGTCGCCCATGCCGATCTCGTCGCCATAATAGATCACCGGCGTGCCGGGCATGGTGAGCAGCAGGCCGTTCATCAGCTCGATGCGACGCCGGTCGCGTTCCAGCAGCGGCGCGAGGCGGCGGCGGATGCCGAGGTTGAGGCGCGCCCTTCGGTCGGCGGCATAGACGCTCCACAGATAGTCGCGCTCGGAATCCGTCACCATCTCGAGCGTCAGCTCATCATGGTTGCGCAGGAAGATGGCCCACTGGCAGCTTTCCGGAATCTCCGGTGTCTGGCGCAGGATGTCGGTGATGGGGAAGCGGTCTTCTTTCGCGATGGCCATGTACATGCGCGGCATCAGCGGAAAGTGGAACGACATGTGGCATTCGTCGGCATCCGCGCCGAAATATTGCTGGGCGTCCTCGGGCCACATGTTGGCCTCCGCCAGCAGCATGCGCCCGGAATAGTTCGCGTCGAGATGGGCGCGGATCTGCCTCAGGATGTCGTGCGTCTCGGCCAGGTTCTCGTTGGAGGTGCCGTCGCGCTCGATCAGGTAGGGCACCGCGTCGAGCCGGAGCCCGTCCACGCCCAGGTCGAGCCAGAAGCGCATGACGGAGAGCACCTGGTCCAGCACTTCGGGATTATCGAAATTCAGGTCCGGCTGGTGCGAATAGAAGCGGTGCCAGAAATACTGGCCGGCCACCGGGTCGAAGGTCCAGTTGGATTTCTCGGTGTCGAGGAAGATGATGCGGGTGCCGGCATAGCCCTGGTCGTCGTCGGCCCAGACGTAGTAATTGCGCTCCGGCGAGCCCTTCGGCGCGTGACGCGCCCGCTGGAACCAGGGATGCTGGTCGGAGGTGTGGTTGATCACCAGCTCGGTGATGACCCTGAGGCCCCGCGCGTGCGCGGCGTCGATGAAGCGGCGGGCATCCTCCATGGTGCCGTAGTCCGGTGACACGCCCTCGTAGAGCGAGATGTCGTAGCCATCGTCGCGGCGCGGCGAGGGATAGAAGGGCAGCAGCCATATGGTGTCGGCGCCCAGCTCGGCGATGTAGTCGAGCTTGGAGATGAGGCCGGGAAAGTCGCCGATGCCGTCATTGTTGGAATCGAAAAACGACTTGATATGCATCTGATAGATAACCGCGTCCTTGTACCAGAGCGGATCGTCGCCTGCGCGCATGGCATCCATGGCTCAGCCCTCCGCCTTGGAGAGGCGCCAGATGGCGAAGGGAAGCACGGCGGGGTCGAGCCGCACGTGCTGCACCTTGCCGGTCCAGCGGAAGCGCGTCTCGCCCATCAGGTCCTCCACCTCGACGGCGGCATCATCGGGCAGGCCGAGCTCCCAGAGTGGGATCTCGAAATCCGCTGCCTGCACCGCATGGGGATCGAGGTTGACGGCGACGACCAGGAGGTTGTCGCGACTGGGCGTGGCCTTGGCGAAAGCGAGCACGTGGTCGTTCCAGGCATTGAGGAAGAGGACGGAGGTGTGGGTGTGCAGCGCCGGGTTCTCGCGGCGGATGCGGTTCAGCTTGGTGATTTCCGCCACGATGTTGCCGGGCGCGGCATAGTCGCGGGCGCGGATCTCGTATTTGTCGGAGGCGACGTATTCCTCCTTGCCCGGAACGGCGGCGGCCTCGCACAGCTCGAAGCCGGAGAACACGCCCCACAGGCCCGACAGGGTCGCCGCCAGCGCCGCGCGGGCGAGGAAGCCGCCGCGACCTGAAGTCTGGAGGTAGTAGGGATTGATGTCCGGCGTCGTGACGAAAAAGTGCGGGCGGTAGACGTCGCTCGCCGGCGGTTGGCGCAATTCCTCCAGATAGCTGGTCAATTCCGCCTTCGTGTTGCGCCAGGTGAAATAGCTGTACGACTGGGAGAAGCCGATCTTGGCGAGGCGAAGCATCATCTTCGGGCGGGTGAAGGCTTCCGCCAGGAATACGGTGTCGGGATAGCGCCCGCGCACGTCGGCGATCAGCCATTGCCAGAACGGCAGCGGCTTGGTGTGGGGATTGTCCACCCGGAACAGGCGCACGCCCTGGTCGATCCAGTGGATCACCACGTCGCGCAGAGCGAGCCACAGGTCGGGCACCGCGTCCTTCGCGTAGAAGTCGACGTTGACGATGTCCTGGTACTTCTTCGGCGGATTCTCCGCATAGCGGATCGAGCCGTCGGGCCGGTAGGCGAACCAGCCGGGATGCTGGGCGAGCCAGGGGTGGTCGGGCGCGCACTGGATGGCGAAATCGAGCGCGATCTCAAGCCCATGTGCCCGCGCGGCCGCAACGAGGCGCAGGAAGTCCTCGGCCGTGCCGAGCTGCGGGTGGATGTCGGTGTGGCCGCCGTCGCTGGAACCGATGGCGTAAGGGCTGCCCGGATCGTCGGGGCCCGGCGTCAGGCTGTTGTCGCGGCCTTTGCGATTCTGCCTGCCGATGGGATGGATGGGCGGAAAATACAGCACGTCGAAGCCCATGTCGCGGATGCGCGGCAGGTCGGCGATCACGTCGTCGAAGGTGCCGTGCCGCGTGGGATCGCCGCTGGTGGAGCGGGGGAAGATCTCGTACCAGCTCGCAAACGCCGCGCCCTGGCGCTCGGCATCGACGCCGAAATGCGTCGGATGCTGAGACAGGAAGGGACGTTCGCGGGTGGTGCGCATGAGGCGAACGGTGTCGTCCGCCAGCAGGATGTCGCGCTGCTGCTCGGGCGTGGCGCGGGCCATCCGGTCCTGTAGCGTCGCCAGCGCGCCGGCGGTGTCCTCGGCCGCGCTGGCCTGGGCGACCAGCGCGGCACCCTCGCGGATCTCCAGGTCGACGGGGATGCCCGCTTTCACCTTGGCGTCCAACTCGTGGTGGAAGGTGCCGAAGGCGTCGCGCCAGGCGGCGATGGTGAAGACGTGCCGCCCCAGGCGCTCCAGCGGGAATTCCCCCGCATAGCGGTCATTGCCCAGCGCGGTCATGGGGATTTCGGCCCAGTCCGGGGCATCCGCCGGCCGCCAGAGCAGTGCCACGGCGATGGCGTCATGCCCGTCCGTCACCACGTCCGCCTCGACGCGGACCCGCTCGCCGAGAAGGCGCCTGACCGGAAAGGCGCCGCCGTCCACGGCGGGCGTCACCGCCTCGATGGCAAGGCGGGGCGCTTCGGCCGCGGCGCGTGCAGCGTCTCGCCCGATCCGGCCTTCCAGGATCGGCGGGAGCGCCGCGGAGGTGAAGCGGATCACCTGCCCCAGCCCGAGGTCGGCGGGCGCGGCGGGCGAGAGCATGTGGCCGTCCGGGCTCATGAAACGGCCGAAGCCCAGGGCGCGCGGCAGGATCGCCATGCCGTCCACCGTGGTGCGGGCATCCACCAGGGCATTGGCCAGGACCAGGGCGGCGCCGTCGCCTTCCATCCGCGCGAAGGCCGGCGCGTCGGCGCCGGGCGCCGAGGCCGGGCGCCAGGGCCCCGCGGCGGCTCCGGCCCGGGCGGCGAGGCGGGCGTTGGCGGCGCGGATGGCGGGGCCGAGGTCGAACGGGGCGGTCTCGCGGGCGAAGGCGAGGTCGGACGGCGACCCGCGCGCCGGGTCGAGCGGGTCGCGGGCGCCATATTCGAAGCCGGCCGGCACCAGCAGGCCGTCGCCGATGGCGGCGCTGAAGTCGAGCGCCCGCCGATGCGGGATTTCCCCATGGGCGGGCAGAGGCAGATGCGCCGACAGGCGCGGCCCGAACGGCGTCTCGGGGCAGCCCAAGGCGGCGCCGAGGCCGTGCAGCCGTTCCAGTTCCTCGCCCATCCAGGGCTTGCGGAAGTCCCACCAGGCGGTGGAGGCGAACGCGCCGTCGAAGCCGATGCCGGCGAGGGCGGCCACCGCTTCGGCCGGAACGCCGGGCGTCCAGGCGAGAAACCGCGTGTCGGGCCGGGTGAGGCGGCCGGCGCCGATCACCTCGGCCCACACCGCCGCAGGGACCCGATGGGGAGCGTCGCAGCGGTATCCGCGCACTCCGGCGGCGGTCCATTGGGCGACCAACTCGGCGAAATAGCGGCCCGCGGCGATGGCGACGTCGGGCTGGTCGAGGGCCAGCAGGGCGGCGTCGCGCTGACGCTCGGGCCGGCGCGGGTCGGGCGCCGCCTCGGCGGCCTCGGCCGGCAGGAACCAGCCGCCCTCCAGCGCCGGCAGCAGGCCGTCGGCGGCGACGCGGTCCACCACCAGGTCCAGATGGAGGTCGAGCCCGCGGCTGCGGGCGTGGCCGACCAGCGCGGCGAGGCCGTCCACCGCGTCGGCCTCGGTGCCGAAGGCGGCGTTCAGGCGGTCGTGGTCGGCGGTCAGGAAGATGTTGCCGCCGCGGCCGGTGGCGAAGGGCGGCGCCAGCAGGATGCCGTTGAAGCCGAGGCCGGCGGCATGGTCGCAGGCCGCACCGAAGGCATCGAGGCCGTCGAGCCAGAGCGGGTGCACGAGATAGAGCCGCGGCAGGGGCGCGGCCAGACCGGCGGAAGGGGCATGGGAAAAGGGGGCGCGCAGGATCTGCATGGCACTCGTCGTGGCGGGTGACGAAGAGGCGCGTCGCCGCCGACGCGTGCCGCCGGGCGGTCCCCTCCACCGGCTCAACGCGGCAGCTGGCCGAGGGTTCCCCCGCCTGCCTGGAAACGCCGTGCTCAAGGTCGCCCGGGGGAACCCCTTCAGCCACCGTATGTTATCGATGATGCGACACGCGCGGATCAGGGTCGCGGGCGTGTCGTCGGCGGGGCGCAGGATGCCAGCCCGGAGCAAGGGGAGGACGGCGTGGCGGATCGGGAGAGCGCGGGGGCGGGGCCGGGGCGCGAGCCTTTGTGGTGGCAGAAAGGCGTGATCTATCAGGTCTATCCGCGCTCGTTCCAGGACAGCAATGGTGACGGGGTGGGCGATCTGGAGGGCATCCGTCGCCGGCTCGGCTATCTGGAAGAGCTGGGAGTGGATGCGGTCTGGATCTCGCCCATCTATCCCTCGCCCATGGCCGATTTTGGCTATGACGTTGCAGATTATGAGGGAATCGACCCGCTGTTCGGCACGCTCGACGACTTCGACCGGCTGATGGCGGAGGCGGGGGCACGCAATCTCAAGGTGATCCTCGACCTGGTGCCCAACCATACCTCCGACCAGCACCCCTGGTTCCGGGAGGCGCGGACGTCGCGGACCCATCCCCGGCGCGACTGGTATATCTGGCGCGACCCGGCGCCGGATGGCGGGCCGCCCAACAACTGGCTGTCGGAATTCGGCGGAAGTGCCTGGGAATACGACGAGAATACCGGACAATACTATTACCACGCCTTCCTCGCCAGCCAGCCCGACCTCAACTGGCGCAACCCCGAAGTGGCCCAGGCGATCCACAAGGCGATGCGCTTCTGGCTGGATCGCGGGGTGGCGGGATTCCGGGTGGATGTGATCTGGCACCTGTTGAAGGACAAGGATTTTCGCGACAACCCGCCCGATCCGGACTATCGCCCGGGCATGAACCCCTACCGGCGGCTGCTGCCGGTCCACACCACCGATCTGGCGGAAGTCCATACCGTCATAGCCGGCCTGCGGAAGGTGGTGGACGGCTATGACGACCGTGTGCTCATCGGCGAAATCTACCTGCCGGTGGAACGGCTTGGCGCGTATTATGGGGCCAATCTCGACGGCGCCCACCTGCCCTTCAACTTCGCCCTTTTGGAGGTAGCATGGGAGGCTCGGGCGGTGGCGGATCTCATTGCCCGCTATGAAAAAGCCCTGCCGCCGGGCGGCTGGCCCAATTGGGTGCTGGGCAATCACGACCGGCCGCGGGTGGCGAGCCGGCTGGGGCCGGACCAGGCGCGGGTGGCGCAGATGCTGCTCCTGACCCTGCGCGGTACGCCAACCCTTTATTATGGCGATGAAATCGGCATGACGACCGTGCCCATTCCGGCCGACAAGGTGCAGGATCCGTGGGAGAAGAACCTGCCCGGCCTGGGGCTCGGGCGGGACGGGGTGCGCACCCCCATGCCATGGGATGCGTCCGCCAATGGCGGGTTCAGCGATGTGACACCGTGGCTGCCTTTGGACACGAACTTCCCCGAAATTAACGTGATGCAACACCGTGTGTCATCGCATGGAATGTACGCGCTCACCCACGCCCTGCTGAGCCTGCGCCGCGCCCACCCCGCCCTCGCCGTCGGCGCCTATCGCCCGGTGGCGGCCACCGGCAACCTGCTGGTCTATGGCCGCGAGGCGCAGGACGAGCGCCTCCTCGTCGCGCTCAATCTGGGCGGCGAGCCCCTGCTCGCCGCCTTCGACGGCCTCGCCGGGCAGATCCTGCAATCCACCTTGTGCGACCGGGTGGATGAGGCGGTGGCGGGCGAGCTTGCCCTGCGGGCCAACGAGGGCGTGGTGGTGGCGCTCGGCCGGGGCGTGGCGTTTCCCGCCGAAGCCGGCTGAGTGCCGGGCGCACCCGTGCGCGGCGCCCGGCAGCGCCGGTCCGGCGCATGCCGCCGGCGATCAGGAGATGAGCGGCCGCTCAACCGGGCGCGCGGCTCACCGGGAGGGGGCGGCGCCCCGTCCCTACGCCCCCAGTGCCTCGATCTCGGCGCTGGCCTCCAGCCAGTCTTCCTCCGCCTTGGCCATGGCGGCGAGGGCCTCCTCGCGCTGGCGCTTCAGGCGGGCGGCGTCGTTGGGAAACTTCTCGATCTTCGGGTCGGCGAGGCGCTTGTCGATGGCGGCGATGTCCTTCTCGCACTTGGCGATCTGCGCCTCCAGCTCGCGGGCCCGCTTCTGCAAGGGGGCGAGGGCGGCGTTCTCGCCGTCCGCCGCGTCCTCGGCCGCGCGCGCCTTGTCCTTGCGCCCGTCCCCCGTCATGCGCCCGGCCTTGCCCAGCACCTCGGAGCGATACTGGTCGAGGTCGCCGTCATAGGGCTTCACCGCGCCGTTGCCGACCACCCACAGGCGCTCGGCGCAGGCTTCCAGCAAATGCCGGTCGTGCGAGACCAGGATGACCGCGCCGGGAAAGTCGTTGATGGCGGTGATGAGCGCCGCCCTGGCCTCGATGTCCAGATGGTTGGTGGGCTCGTCCAGGATCAGCATGTGCGGGCCGTGGAAGCAGGCAAGGCCCAGCAGCAGCCGCGCCTTCTCGCCGCCGGAGAGCTGCGCCACCTTGGTGTCGCCGGCGGCGGCGGAGAAGCCCATCTCGGCGGCCCGCGCCCGCACCCGCGCCTCGGGGGCATCCGGCATCAGGCGGCGCACATGCTCCACCGGGCTTTCGCCGACGCGCAGCTCGTCCACCTGATGCTGGGCCAGATAGGCGATCTCCAGCTTGTCGGCGCGCACCACGTTGCCGTGCTGCGGCTTCAGCCGGTCTGCCAGAAGCTTGGCGAAGGTGGACTTGCCGTTGCCGTTCGGCCCCAGCAAGGCGATGCGGTCATCCTCGTCGATGCGCAGGTTCAGCCCGCGCAGGATCGGCTTGCCCTCCACATAGCCCACGTTCACGTCGTTGAAGACGACGATGGGCGGGGAGAGCAGCTTGTCCGGGTGGCGGATGGTGATGTGGGCGGGCGCCTCGCCGATCTCGTCGGCCAAGGGCTCCATGCGGGCCAGCGCCTTGAGGCGGGATTGCGCCTGCTTGGCCTTGGTGGCCTTGGCGCGGAAGCGGGCGACGAACGCCTCCATGTGGGCGCGCTGCGCCTCGGATTTCTTGCGCGCCTTCTGGTCCTGGAGCATCCGCTCGCGGCGCTGGCGGTCGAACTGGGTATAGCCGCCGCGATAAAGGGTCAGCTTGCTGTTGAAGACGTGGAGGATGTGGTCCACCGACGTGTCCAGGAGGTCGCGGTCATGGCTGATGAGCACGACCGTGCGCGGATAGCTGGCCAGATAGTCCTGGAGCCACAGCGTGCCTTCGAGATCCAGATAGTTGGTCGGCTCGTCCAGCAGCAGCAGGTCCGGCTCGGTGAACAGCAGCGCCGCCAGCGCCACGCGCATGCGCCAGCCGCCGGAGAATTCGGCGCAGGCGCGCGCCTGCGCCTGCTCGTCGAAGCCGAGGCCGGAGAGGATGCGCGCCGCCCGCGAGGGCGCGGAATGGGCGTCGATGTCCACCAGCCGGATCTCGATCTCGGCGATGCGGTGCGGATCGCTGGCGGTCTTCTTTTCTTCCAGCAGCGCGGCGCGCTCGGTGTCGGCGGCCAGCACGCGCTCCAGCAGGCTGTCCGGCCCGGCGGGGGCCTCCTGCGCCACCCGGCCGATGCGGGTGCGGTTGGGCAGGCGCACGGAGCCGCTCTCCAGCTCCAGTTCGCCCATCAGCGCCTTGAACAGCGTGGTCTTGCCCGCGCCATTGCGGCCGACGACGCCCACGCGCGCATTCTCCGGCAGGGCGGCGGAGGCGTGGTCCAGCAACAGGCGGCCTGCGATGCGCAGGGAAATGTCGTCGAGCACGATCATGATCGGGCTCTTCTCGCAGGCGCGAAGGCGAAGGGCAAGGCTTTGCGCGCCGCCCGCCGCTTCAAAGCGCCGCGAGCCGTGCCTTTCCGCGTGTGCGCAATGCGCGCAGGCCCGAAAGCACGGGTCGCTCCACCAGCAGCAGGAAGGGGATGGCCAGCGCCAGCGCGGCCGTGGCGGTGAGCGCGAACAGCAGCGCCAGCCCGAGCGAACCCATGGGCGCGAAATGGAGGAAGATCGCGCAGGCCGGGCCGCAGATCAGCGGCACATGCACCAGATAGAGCGGGAAGGAGAGTTCGCCCAGCCGTTGCAGCAGCGGGCGCTCGAACATGGCGCGCAGGGCCGGCGTCATCAGGATGGACAGGACGATGAGCGTCGCGCCCATTTCACTCAGGCCCGGGCTGCCGAGGACGGAGAGCACGAGGTCGCCCATCCCCATTCCCGCCGTATGGCCGGAGAGGGGGGCGCCGAGCACGAGGCCGGCGAGGCCGAGCGCGAGCCCGAGGCCGGTGTGCGCGGGCAGGCGGTTTCGCGCCTCGAACACCAGCGCGCCGGCGCAGAAGGCGGCAAGGCTGATCTGGTCGGCCAGCACCAGCGGCAGCAGGCCGGCGGCCATGGCGAGCGCGCGCCGGCGCTGCGGCACCAGCGCATAGGCGCCATAGATCAGCACCGAGCCGAGGAATTCGGTGCGCATGGTCCAGAGCGGGTTGTTGAAGCGCGTGGTGCCCTCGATGAAGGTGCCGATGGCCCCTTCCCACATGGCCTGGGAGAGCGGCGGGATGGGCGGCTGGTAGGTCCAGCGGAACCAACTGCTGCCGGTCAGCGCCTGCACCTCCCGCCCGGCGTCGGGAAAGCCGGTGAGCCAGGCCCAGGCGATGATGGAGCTGATGAGGGCGGGGATGGCGAGGCGCAGGTAGCGCAGGGCGATCAGCAGCGGCGCCTCGCGCAGCGTCCTCGGGCAGGAGGCGGCCAGCACGAAGCCGCTGAGCACGAAGAAGATGGCCACCGAGAAGCGGCCGTTCCACAGCACGGCCAGCGGCGTGTCGGACAGGCCGAAGCCGGTGCGCCCCTTGGCGAACACCCCGGGGGCGAAGGCATAGAGGAAATGGAACGCCACCACCGCGCAGGCGGCCACCCCGCGCAGCCCGTCGAGGCAGGTGACGCGGGCGCCGCGCGGCACCGTGGGGGATTGGGCGGGGGATGGGGCGGGGGATGGGGCGGGGGGCGCCATGGCTCAGGCCGCCGCCGCGACGCGCCGGGCGCCCAGCTCTAGCACGCCGGCGAGGAAGGCGTCCAGATCCTGCCGGCGGGTGCGGTGGTTGACCAGGCAGACGCGGATGGCGGTGAGGCCGTTCAGCGTGGTGGTGGAGGGGGCGGCGATGCCCGCCTCCTGGAGGTCGGCCACGATGTCCTTGTTCAGCCGGTTCACCGCCGCCGCGTCGCCGGGGCCGATGTAGCGGAAGCAGACGATGTTGAGGCTGGTGGGGGCGAGCAGCTCCAGGCGCGGGGCCTCGGCGGCGACGCGCCCGGCCAGATAGGCGGCCTGGGCGATGTTCTTGTTGACGATGGCGGCGATGCCGTCGAGCCCGTGGCTCTTCAGCGTGAACCACACCTTCAGCGCGCGGAAGGTGCGCGACAGCTCGGGGCCGTAGTCGCAGAACCAGGGCTCGCCCGCCGCCAGCCCGCGCTCGGAGGTGGCGAGATATTCCTTGCGCCCGGCGAAGGTGGCGTAGTGCGCCTTGGCGTCGCGCACCAGCACGATGCCGGCGTCATAGGGCACCTGGAACCATTTGTGGAAATCGAACGCGATGGAGGCCGCCCGCGCCATGGGCACGGCCTTCGCGCGATGGGCTTCGCTGAACAGGGCGCCGATGCCGAAGGCGGCGTCCACGTGGAACCACAGGCCCTCCCGCTCGCAGATGTCGGCGATGCGGGCGAGGTCGTCGATGGCGCCGGTGTTCACCGTGCCGACGGTGGCGGCGACGCAGAACGGCTTCAGCCCGGCGGCCCGGTCGGCGGCGATCATCGCCTCCAGCGCGTCGCAATCCATCTCGCGGGCGGCGTTCACCGGCACCGGGCGCAGCGCGGCGCGGCCAAAGCCCAGCAGGTCGAACGCCTTGGCAAGGCAACTGTGGGCCTCGGTGGAGCCGTAGGCCACCATGCCGCGGCCGGCCACCGCCATGCCGTCGCGGCCGATGTCGCCGTCCGCATGGGCGGTGCGGGCGGCGGCGAGGGCAATGATGGTGGCCATGGAGGTGCCGGAGGTGAGCAGGCCGCTGGCGCTCGCCGGCAGGCCGGTGATCTCCTTGCACCAGCCGACCACCACGTGCTCCAGCTCGTTGGCCATGTGGGCGCGCCCGCCCACGTTGCAGTTCATGAAGGCGGCCATGAGGTCGCCGAGCACGCCCTCCGCGGTGCCGGCGCCGTGCACCCAGCCGAAGAAGCCGGGGCGCACGTTGCCCACGCCATAGGGCAGCACATTGGCCTTGAAGCTCTCATAGACCTCGGCCACCGGGGTCGGCGCCTGCGGCAGCGGCTCGTGCAGCGCGGCCTTGGCGGCTTCCGGCGGGGCCAGCCACACCGGGGCGTCGAGGGCGTCCTGAAGATGGGCGAGGCCATCGTCCACGGCGGCGTGGAAGATGGCGCCGAGCGCGCTCCAGTCGGCCGGGTCCAGGGTGGGCTCGCTCACGGCATCGTCTCCCAGATCTCCTGCTGCGGGGTCTCCTGCTGCGGGTGGTAAGCCCTCGGCGGGGGGCGGTGCAACTGCCTTGAGGCCGCGCCGCCGGCGCCGGCCGATGACTTGAGCCGCGCTTCCGGCGCGGGCGCTCAGCCGGTGAACGGGCGCAGCAGCAGGCCGAGCAGGCCCTTGAGGCGCAGCGGCGCGTCCATGGCGATGAGGCAGACGCAGCCCTCGCGCGGGTCGGCCACGGGCGCGTGCTCCACGCTCTCGTCGGTCTCGCACACGTCGCCCGGCCCGTAGCGGCCGCCGGCATCGGAGAAGCTGCCGTCGAGCACCAGGGTCAGCTCGCTGCCGTGATGGCCGTGGTCCGGCAGGTGGCGGCCCGGCGCGGCCTTGATGAGGCCGACGCTGGCGCGCCGCGCGCCGGGGATGCCGACCGGGCTGAAGTGGACGCCGGGGCCGATCCAGATCCAGCGGCCGGTGGTGCAGCGGGCGAGCGCGCGCGGCAGGCGCACGCCGTCCGGCAAGGCGGCGGCCTGGCGGGGCGGCGGCGCGGCGGGGGCGGGCGGGGGCGGGGTGTCGAGGCGGGCCAGCGCCCGGGCCAGCGCGTCGTCCGCCATGTCGGCGGGCGGCAAGGCGGCGAGCAGGGTGCCGGCGGCGGCCTGGAACACGGCGAGGCGGGCGCGGACGGCGGGGGCCAGCTCGATCTGGGTCTCCACCACCAGGCTGAGGCCGGGCTCCAGTGTGCCGGCGGCGTAGCGGGCGAGGGTGTCGTCGTGCGGGATGTGCGTCATCCGAGGTCTTCCAGCAGCGTGCGCAGGCGCGTCAGGGCAAGGCGCACGCGGGACTTGGCGGTGCCGAGCGGAATCCCCAGTTCCGCGGCGATCTGCACGTGGGGCTTGTCCTGGAAGAAGGACAGGCGGACGATATGGGCCTGCTCGGCGGACAGCGCGGCCAGCGCTGCGCGCACCTTGGCCTCGCGCTCCTGGGTGAGCACCAGCGCCTCGCCGTCCGGCGCCTCGTCGGGCGTCTCGTCCGCGTCGGAGGGCAGTTGCGCCACCGGGCGCTCGCGGCGCAGGGCGTCGATCTTCAGGTTGCGGGCGATGGTGAAGATCCAGGTGGCGGCCCCCGCCTTGGCCGGGTCGAAATAGGCCGCCTTGCGCCAGACGCTGAGCATGGTCTCCTGGGCGATCTCCTCCGCCGCCGTGGCGGAGAGGCCGGAGCGCATGAGGAAGGTCTTCAGGCGGGGGGCGAAATGCTTGAACAGGGCGGCGAACGCCTCCCGGTCGCCGTGCGCGGCGATGGCCAGGATCATGCGGTTGAAGCCGTCCCGGTCCACGGGGGGCGGCGCCGGCGCGGCGTCGCTCACGGCCGGGCCTCCGGCGCGCGGCCAGCCCTCGGGTACGCGCGCTGGCCCGCGCACCGCCGCGTCCGCCCCTGGCGGACCCTCCTGGGAACCGGCATTCCACCCCTCGTCTCTCGCCCGCACAACCTCCGCCACGGAGGAGGAGACGACTTTCCGATCCGCGCGCGCCCCGCACGCGCCGCCGGGACCGGCGGATCCAGAATAGGGGACGGCGGCGGTTTGTCCACGCGCGCGGCAGCGCGGCCGCAGCGGAACGAGGTTCAATGGATTGAATTACATGCCGTCTTTCGCGATCGCCGGATGCCGCGCGACAGTTCGCCAGTCGTGTGCGCCCGCGGAAGAAAGGCCCTTCCTCCCTTGCCAAGCCCCGGTCCGACTTGCCATATTCATAAGTAACGAAAGTTTCGAAAGATATATGATATGCGAGTCTCGTCCGCCGAGTTCATCAAGAATTACGGGGCGCTGACCGACAAGGCCTTGTCGGAGGCGGTCACCATCACCCGCAACGGCCGGGATCGGCTGGTGCTGCTCTCGGCGGAGGAATATGCCCGTCTCAAGCGCCGGGACCGTCATGCGGTCCGCGCCGGCGAGGTGAGCGAAGATGATCTGGCCCGGATCGCCGAGGCCGAAGTGCCCGCGGAATTCGCCCATCTCGATGCGGAGCTGGAAGACCGGAAGCCGTGAGCTTTCCGGAGCCGCAGCCGGGCCTGGTGATCCGGTATTCCTATCTGTGGGCCAGCGAGGCCGAGCAAGGCCGGGAGGAAGGGGTCAAGGATCGCCCCTGCGCGGTGATCCTGGTCACCCAGGATGCCGGCGGCAAACGCCGCGTCCTGGTCCTGCCCATCACCCATGCCGCGCCGGCTGATCCCGCCATGGCCGTGGAGATCCCGGCGGCGACCAAGGCCCGCCTCGGGCTGGACTTCGCACGATCCTGGATCGTGCTCACCGAACTGAATGATTTCATCTGGCCCGGGCCGGACCTGCGCCCCTTGGCGGGCGGGGATGCCGGCAGCGTGGCGTTCGGCATGCTGCCGCCGGGCTTCTTTCGCCTCGTCCGGGAGCGCTTTCTCGCCTTGGCACGGGCGCTGCGGGTCGAGCAGGTTCCGCGAACGGAATAGCTGGAGGCCGCCTGCGCGGCGTCCCCGCGCGCGCCTAGCGCGGCGAGAGGGCGCGGACCGCCATGGCGGCGGCGGCGCGGTTCTCCACGCCGATCTTGGCGTAGATCTGCTCCAGGTGCTTGTTCACCGTGCGCGGCGACAGGCCGAGGATCTCGGCGATGTCCCGGTTCGGCTTGCCGCGGGCGATCCACACCAGCACCTCGGCCTCGCGCTGGGTGACGTTGAGCGCCGCGCGCAGCAGGTCCTCGTCCTTCACGCGGACCTCGTCCATCACCCGCAGCAGCACCTCCTGCTCGCCGATCTGCCCCACATAGGACAGCTTCAGGCTGCGCACGCCCGCCGGGTCCGGCACCGCCACGCTCTCCGGCGGCGTGCCCGGGGCGGCGTGCAGGCGCCGCAGCCAGGCCAGCACCGGCGCCGGCAGCAGATAGCCCTCGCCGGGCAAAGCGGTGAACAGGCCGCCGATCAGCCTTGTGGCCTGCGGCGTGCTCCACAGCACCCGGCCGTCGAGGCTGGCGGACATGAGGAAGCGCCCGGCCGCGTCCAGCGCCACCTGGGCGCTCTGGGTCTGGCGGGCATTGGCGAGGTGCACCCGCATGCGGGCGATGATCTCGTTCGGCACCACCGGCTTAGTGACGTAATCGACGCCGCCGGCGTCGAGCCCCTTCACGATATGCTCGGTCTCCGACAGGCCGGTCATGAAGATCACCGGCACATGGGCCAGCGCCTTCAGCGTCTTCAGCCGCCGGCAGGTCTCGAAGCCGTCCATGCCGGGCATCATGGCATCCATCAGGATGACGTCCGGGGTGATCTGCTCCACCAGGGCGAGGGCGTTCGCCCCCTCCACCGCCACCAATACGGTGACGCCCGCCTCTTCCAGCGCATCGGTGAGGAGGCTCAGGGTTTCGGGACTGTCGTCCACGACGAGGACGATGTCGCGGCGTTTCGCGCTATGCATCATCGGAGCGCAGAGCCTCCAGCACGGCCATGTAGCGGTTGAGATCGAAGGTGCGCACGATGTCGCTCATCTCCCGGACGAAGGGCTCGTGCTCGGGGGATTCGGCGGCGAGCGACTGCAGCTTGGCCTGGATGCCGCGCACATAGCCGATCTGGCCGAGCTTCAGCAGCTCGTCCAGATGGCTCGGCGCCGGCGGCCGGACCGGCGCGGCGAGCGCCGCCGGCGCCTCGGGCGTGTCCGCCTGGAAGGTCCATTCCAGGCCGAGCTGCGCGCGGATCTTCTCCAGCAGCGCCCGCAGGTCCACCGGCTTGACGCAGGCATCGTCATGGTGGCGCGGATCGGCGGGGCGCTGGCCCATCTCGCCGGCATTGGCGGAGATCATGATGATGCGGGCAGCGGGCGCGACGCGGGTGCGCAGGGCGGCCGCCGCCTCCCAGCCGGTGAGCAGGGGCATGGAGACGTCCAGCAGCACGAGGTCGGGGTCGGTCTGCGCCGCCATCTCCAGGCAGCTCAAGCCGTCGGCGGCGGTGAAGACGATGAAGCCCAGCGGCCGCAGCATCTCGCACATCAGGTCGCGATGGGCGTCGTCATCGTCCGCCACCAGCACGGTGCGGGCCTGCCCCGCATAGCCGGAAATGCGCTGCTCCGGCGGGGCGGCGGCGTCGCGGCCCTCCACCTGGGAGAGCAGCAGGCGCACGCGGAACACGCTGCCCTTGTCCAGCTCGCTCTTCAGCGAGATGTCCCCGCCCATGATCTCGGTGAGCAGCTTGGTGATGGTGAGGCCGAGGCCGATGCCGATGGCGTTGAAGGCGCCGCCCCGCGTGCCGCGCTCGAACGGCTCGAAGATGCGCTCGCGCTCGCCTTCGGCGATGCCGATGCCGGTGTCCTCGATCTCGAACTCGGCCACCTGGTTGCGATAGCTCACCCGCAGGGCGACATGGCCCTTGGCGGTGAACTTGATGGCGTTGGACAGAAGGTTGATGAGGATCTGCCGCAGCCGCTTCTCGTCGGTGTGCACCACCACCGGCAGGCGGTCGGAGCGCTGGTGGATGAACGCCACCCCGCGCGCCTTGGCCTGGAGGCGGAACATGTCCACGATCTGGTCCAGCAATTCGCGGATGCGCACCTCGTCGCGATAGAGGTGCAGCCGCCCGGCCTCGATCTTGGAGATGTCCAGCAGCCCGTCGATGAGCCCCGACAGGTGCTCGGACGAGCGCCGCACCACGCGGATGGCGTCGCGCCGGTGGGCGGGGATGGAGGTGTCGCGCTCCAGCAATTGCGCATAGCCGAGGATGGCGTTGAGCGGCGTGCGCAATTCGTGGCTGATGCCCACCACGTAGCGGCTCTTGGCGAGGTTGGCGGCCTCCGCCACCTCTTTCGCCTTTTGCAGCTTGGCGTCGGTGCGCTTGTGGGCCTCGATCTCGCGCATCAGCAGGGTGGTCTGGCGCTGGCTCTCCTCCTGCGCCACCTGCCGGCTCTCCTGCGCCAGCACGAACAGCCAGGCCACCACGCCGACGATGATCATGAGCACGAAATAGAGCGTCCACAGCGTGGTGCGGATGGCCTCCCCATGGGCCGGGCTCTCGAACCGCGCGTGGAAATAGATGATGGCGAGGATGCCGCCGATCACCGAGGCCAATATGGCCTGGATGGCAAGATAGTGCCCCACCCGCGAATTGAGCCTGGCCACCACCCAGTCCGGCAACGCGGCGCCGAGCACGGCGAGGATCTGGTCTCCGGCGCGGGCCTCCACCTTGCAGCGGTCGTGGCAGCGGGCATCCAGCGAGCAGCACAGCGAGCAGATCGGCCCGGCATAGACCGGGCAGTGGGCCATGTCCTCCGGCTCGTATTTGTGCTCGCAGATGCAGCAGCGCACGATGCCCTTGCGCCACTCGGTCTTGGGCTTGCGGGCGGTGTAGTAGCGCCCCTTGGTGGCGAGGGCGATGGCCGGCGCCGTGAGGAAGGAGACGACCAGGGCGATGAAGGGCGCGAACGCCTGCGGCAGCGGGCCGAACACCCCGGCATAGGCGCTGACCGCCACCCCGGTGCCGGCCAGCACCGCGCCGACCCCCACCGGGTTGATGTCGTAGAGATGCGCCCGCTTGAACTCTATTGTGGGCGGGGAGAGGCCGAGCGGCTTGTTGACCACGAGGTCCGCCACCAGCGCCGCCACCCAGGCGATGGCGACGATGGCATAGATGCCCAGCGTCTCGTTCAGCACCCGGTAGATGCCCAGCTCCATGAGCAGCAAGGCGATGGTGACGTTGAACACCAGCCACACCACCCGGCCGGGGTGGGAATGGGTGAGGCGGGAGAAGAAGTTCGACCAGGCGATGGACCCCGCATAGGAGTTCGTCACATTGATCTTGAGCTGGGAGACGACGACGAACACCCCCATCAGCCACAGCGCCACCTCGTGCGAGGGGATCATGGCGCCGAAGGCGACGAGATACATCTGGGTCGGCTCGGCCGCCTTGTCGAGCGGCACGCCGCTCTCCAGCGCCAGATAGGCGAGGAAGGAGCCCACCAGCATCTTGACCGCGCCGGGGATGATCCAGCCGGGGCCGGCGGCCAGCATGCCGACCCACCATTTCACGTTCCGCCCGGCCTGCGCGCGCGGCAGGAAGCGCAGGAAATCCACCTGCTCGCCGATCTGCGCCACCAGGGCGAACACCACCGTGGCGGCGCCGCCGAAGGCCAGCAGGCTGAAGCCGCCGTCCTTGGGGCCGGCGAGGCCGGTGAAGGCGGTCCAGTGGCCGATCTCCGCGCCGCGATGGGCCACCAGCCAGAGCAGCGGGACGATGTGCAGCACCAGCCAGAGCGGCTGCGTCCAGGTCTGGAACCGGCTGATGAAGGTGATGCCGTGGGTGACGAGGGGCACCACCACCACCGCGCTCACCACATAGCCCACCGCCAGCGGCATCCCGAGGCACATCTCCAGCGCCAGCGCCAGGATCGCCGCCTCGATGGCGAAGAAGATGAAGGTGAAGGTGAAGGAGGCGTAGATCAGCGAGGTGACGGTGGAGCCGATATAGCCGAAGCCCGCCCCGCGCGTGAGCAGGTCGATGTCCACGCCGAACTTGGCGGCGTAATAGGAGATTGGCAGGCCGGTGAGGAAGATGATGAGGCTGACGACGAGGATGCCGGCGGCCGCGTTGGTGAAGCCGTAGCTGAGCGTGACCGCCCCGCCGATGGCCTCCAGCGCCAGGAAGGAGATGGCGCCGAGCGCGGTGTTGGCGACGCGGAAGGCCGACCAGCGCCGCGCGCTCTTGGCGGTGAAGCGCAGGGCATAGTCTTCCAGGGTCTCGTTGACGACCCATTGGTTGTACTGGCGTCGAACGCGGACGATACGCTGTTCCGCCGCCATGGACGTGCGCCCCGTCTCCGAAAAGGCTGAAGGGCCCCCTTGCTGCATCCGCTCCCTGCGATCTCTGGCATTTTTTATTTCGGAGGGACTTTACGGCCCTCCGGTTCGCTTCCACAAGCAATTTAGATCATGCAATTTTGGCGTGCATTGCGTGAACTTCCCCGCCGCCGGCATGTCTTTCCGGCTGGAGCGTGGAGGTGTTCCTCATGCTGTTCCGCGAACGCCCAATAACGCGCCATTCCCTGCCCACTCAATACGCTGTTTCCACTTCTCGCGCGCGCACGAAGCGGGCGGAGCTGAGGAAAACCCGACCTTGAGGGCAGGATAGCGCGGCTGTGTGCGGCGCATATACGTCAATCGACGTATTGCTGCACCGCCCACCTCCCGTGAAGCATGCATGGCATCGCAGGTTCGATCGTGAATCTGCTGGGGCCACGTAATTGCCGTGGAGGGAATGGGCATGTCTTCCAGTGACGAGCGTCAAGACAAGATGAGCGCCACGCGTCGCCACGTACTCAAGGGGCTGGCTGCCCTGCCGGTTGCTTCGGCTGTTCCCGCAACGACGCTGTTCTCGTCCGCCGCGCGCGCCGATGTTCCGGCCACGTCCGCCGTCAATACGACGGGACTTGCGGTGACGGACACGGAAGTCACGGTCGGCATCCTGCATTCCGTGACCGGCACAATGGCCATTTCCGAGACCGGCTCGGTGCAGGCGGAAAAGCTGGCCATCGACCAGATCAACGCCGCCGGCGGCATCCTCGGCCGCAAGATCAAGTACATCCAGGAGGACGGCGCCTCCGACTGGCCGACCTTCGCCGAGAAGGCCAAGAAGCTGCTGGTGCAGGACAAGTGCGCCTCGGTGTTCGGCTGCTGGACCTCCGCCTCGCGCAAGGCGGTGCTGCCGGTGTTCGAGCAGTATAACGGAATGCTGTACTATCCCACCTTTTACGAGGGCCTGGAGCAGTCCAAGAACGTCATCTACACCGGCCAGGAGGCGACCCAGCAGATTATCGCCGGCCTGAACTGGGTGGTGAAGGAGCGCGGCGCGCAGACCTTCTATCTGCTCGGCTCGGACTATATCTGGCCGCGCACCTCCAACAAGATCGCCCGCAAGCACATCGAGAATTTCCTCAAGCTGAAGGTGGTGGGCGAGGAATATTTCCCGCTGGGCCACACCCAGTTCAATTCGGCGATCAACAAGATCAAGCTGACCAAGCCGGACGTGATCTACGCCATCATCGTCGGCGGCTCCAACGTCGCCTTCTACAAGCAACTGAAGGCCGCCGGCATCGACCTCTCCAAGCAGACCCTGCTGACCATCTCGGTGACCGAGGACGAAATCCTGGGTATCGGCGGCGAGAATATCGCAGGCGCCTTCGCCTGCATGAAATACTTCCAGTCGCTCGACAACCCGAACAACAAGGCGTTCGTTGAGGCGTTCAAGAAGACCTATGGCGACAAGATCGTCATCGGCGACGTGACCCAGGCCGCCTATCTCGGGCCGTGGCTGTGGAAACTGACCGTGGAGAAGGCCGGCTCGTTCGACATCGACAAGGTGGCGGCGGCCTCGCCCGGGGTGGCCTTCGACAAGGCGCCGGAAGGCTATGTGCGCATCCACGAGAACCACCATCTCTGGAGCAAGACCCGCGTCGGCAAGGCGCGCGCTGACGGCCAGTATGACGTGGTGTTCGAGACCTCCGAACTGGTCGAGCCCGATCCGTTCCCCAAGGGCTACCAGTGAGCGGGTGCAGCAAGTGATCCGCTGCTCATAGGGCGCGGCGTAAAGCCCTCTCCCGCTTGCGGGGGAGCACTAGCCGCCCGGTACGACGCGCTCCCTCCCCCCTTGCGGGGGAGGGCAGGGGAGGGGGGNAACGCCCTCTCCGCTTTCGCGAGTTTCGGGGGCTTTCTCCTCTGCCCGCGCGCCGGACGGAACTGTCATACCCCCCTCCCTAGCCCTCCCCCGCAAGGGGGGAGGGGATCTGTCAGGCGGGTGGTGAGGGCGTGCCCGCACGCGTCCGCATCGCAAGCCGAACACCTGACGCCGGCCACCTGAAACGGACACCGAGGCACATCGCATGTTCATGGGATACTCGCTCGGCGAGCTCGGCTCGATCTTCGCCATGCAGGCCTTCGCCGGCCTGATCCTGTTCTCGGTCTTCGTGCTGATGTCGCTCGGCCTCGCCATCATCTTCGGCCAGATGGGCGTGATCAACATGGCGCACGGCGAGTTCATGATCCTCGGCGCCTACATGACCTATCTGACCTCGCAACTGTTCCAGGCCTATCTGCCGAGCCTGAACGGCATCTATTTCTTCGTCGCCATGGCGGTCGCCTTCGTGGTCTCCGGCGCGCTGGGCATGCTGGTGGAGTGGAGCATGATCCGCTTCCTCTACAAGCGCCCGCTGGACACGCTGCTGGCCACCTGGGGCCTCTCGCTCATCATGCAGCAGGCATTCCGCTCCATCTTCGGCGCGCGCGAGGTGGGCGTCGAGCTGCCCGACTGGATGATGGGCTCGCTGCCGGTCACCGACACGATCGAGGTGCAGATCAACGGCCTGTTCGTCATGGGCCTCACCACCTTGATCGCCGCCGCCGTCTACCTGCTGATGTTCCGCTCGCGCTGGGGCCTTCAGGTGCGCGCGGTGGTGCAGAACCGCACCATGGCCGGGGCCGTGGGCATCTCCACCGAGCGCATCGACCGCTACACCTTCGGCCTCGGCTGCGGCATCGCCGGCATCGCCGGATCGGCCTTCACCATGATCGGCTCCACCGGGCCGACGGCGGGCCAGCTCTACATCGTCGATACCTTCCTGGTGGTGGTGTTCGGCGGCGCGGCCTCCCTCGCCGGCACCATCGCCTCCGCCTTCACCATCTCGCAGGCGCAGTCGACCATGGAATTCTTCATGTCCGGCTCCATGGCCAAGGTGCTCACCCTGCTGGTGGTGGTCGGCATCCTGATGCTGCGGCCCGAAGGCCTGTTCGTCCTCAAGGTCCGTCGCTGAGGAGCCGCTCATGACCCCCGCATTCACGCTCCGCGCCAAGGATCTCATCGGCGTCGTCATCCTCGCCCTGCTGCTGGCGGTGGTGCTGCCGCTGGTGCTCGATCCGTTCCGGCTCAACATGGTGGGCAAGTATCTCACCTATGCCTTCGTCGCCGTCGGCCTGGTGCTGTGCTGGGGCAATGCCGGCATCCTGTCGCTGGGCCAGGGCGTGTTCTTCGGCCTGGGCGGCTACTGCATGGCCATGTACCTGAAGCTCCAGGCCTCCACCCCCGAGGCGACCAAGATCCAGTCCACGCCGGGCATTCCGGACTTCATGGACTGGAACCAGATCACCCAGCTGCCCTTCTTCTGGGTGCCGTTCAAGTCGCTGGGCTTCTCGCTGCTGGCGGTCGTGCTGGTGCCGGCGCTGTTCGCCTTGGTGCTGGCCTTCGCGTTGTTCAAGCGGCGGGTGGGCGGGGTCTATTTCGCCATCATCACCCAGGCGCTGGCGGCGATCATGACCATCCTCATCGTCGGCCAGCAGGGCTATACCGGCGGCATCAACGGCATCACCGATCTGCGCACCCTGCAAGGCTGGGACATCCGCACCGACAGCGCCAAGTTCATCCTCTATTTCGTTAATGTGACGCTGCTCATCGGCGCCATCCTGCTCTGCCAGTTCGTCCGCCGCTCCAAGCTCGGCCGCATCCTCGTCGCCATGCGCGACAAGGAGGACCGGGTGCGCTTCTCCGGCTATGACGTGGCGAGCTTCAAGATCTTCGTCTTCTGCTTCGCCGCCGCGCTGGCCGGGGTCGGCGGGGCCATGTTCACGCTCCAGGTGGGCTTCATGTCGCCCTCCTTCGTCGGCATCACGCCCTCCATCGAGATGGTGATCTACACCGCCGTTGGCGGGCGCCTGTCGCTGCTCGGCGCGGTCTACGGCACGCTGCTGGTGAACTGGGCCAAGACCTCCTTCTCCGAGAGCTTCCCGGAGCTGTGGCTGTTCGGCCTGGGCGGCCTGTTCATCGCTGTGGTGCTGCTGTTCCCCAACGGTCTGGCCGGCCTCTACCGCTCTTATGTGGAGCCGCGCCTCGGCGCCCTGTTCGGCCGCAAGCGCCCGGCCGCCCCCGACGCCACGCCCGCCCCCGCCGAGTGAGGACGCACCGATGAACGCGACCCCCATTTCCGACCAGATGGCGCCCGATTTCCTGCTCGCGGTGGAGGGGCTCACCGTCTCCTTCGACGGCTTCAAGGCGGTGGACGACCTCTCCTTCTACGTGGATGAGAACGAGATCCGCGTCATCATCGGCCCCAACGGCGCCGGCAAGACCACGGTGCTCGACCTCATCTGCGGGCGCACCCGGGCGACCTCGGGCTCGGTGAAGTTCAAGAACACCGAGCTGACGAAGCTGAAGGAATACGAGATCGTCCGCGCCGGGGTGGGGCGCAAGTTCCAGAACCCGTCCATCTATGACGACCTCACCGTGTTCGAGAACCTGGAAATCTCCTACCCCAGGGGGCGCGGCGTCGTCGGCGCTCTGGCCTTCAAGCGCGACAGGGCGGTGAAGGAGCGGGTGGAGGAGGTGGCGCAGACCATCTTCCTCGCCGACCTGCTCGACCAGCGGGCGGAGTTCCTCAGCCACGGCCAGAAGCAGTGGCTGGAGATCGGCATGCTGCTGATCCAGGACCCCGAATTGCTGATGCTGGACGAGCCGGTGGCGGGCATGAGCGTCGCCGAGCGCAAGAAGACCGCCGAGCTGCTGAACCGGATCATCAAGGACCGCTCGGTGATCGTCATCGAGCACGACATGAAGTTCGTCGAGGACATCGCCCACAAGGTCACCGTGCTGCACCAGGGCAAGATCCTCTCCGAGGGCACCATGGCCAAGGTGCAGGCGGACCCCAAGGTCATCGAAGTCTATCTGGGACACTGAGGAGACGTAACATGCTGAACGTCGAGAACCTCGTCGTCTCCTATGGCCAGAGCGAAGTGCTCCACGGCCTCAACTTCTCCGTCGCGCCGAACGAGATCGTCGCCATCATGGGCCGCAACGGCATGGGCAAGACCACGCTCATGAAGTCGCTCATGGGCGTGGTGCCGACGCGCTCCGGCAAGGTGTCGCTGGCGGATGGCGAGATCACCGCGCTCAAGAGCTTCCAGCGGGTGGAAAAGGGCATCGCCTATGTGCCGCAGGGCCGCATGATCTTCTCCACCATGTCGGTGGAGGAGAATATCGAGACCGGCCTCGTCGCCCATGGCGACAGCAAGGTCCCCGGCGACATCTACGAGCTGTTCCCGGTGCTGCTGGAGATGAAGAAAAGGCGCGGCGGCAACCCGTCCGGCGGCCAGCAGCAGCAATTGGCCATCGCCCGCGCGCTCGCCACCCGGCCCAAGGTGCTGCTGCTGGACGAGCCGACCGAGGGCATCCAGCCCTCCATCATCCGCGACATGGCCCGCACGCTGAAGCGCATCCGCGATGAGCGCGGGCTCTCCATCGTGGTGTCCGAGCAGGTGCTCTCCTTCGCCCTCGACATCGCCGACCGGGTGCTGGTGCTGGAGAATGGCGAGATCGTCCACGAGGACCTGCGCGCCGACATCGACGAGGCCAAGGTCTCGAAATTCCTCTCGGTCTGACCCCGCGGGCGCCGCGCGCGCCGGCATCCCCGTCCTTCTTCCCTGCGTCCCAAGGAAACGGAGCCAAAGATGACAGATACCCTCATCAAGGTGGATCTCGGCCAGTCCGCCTATGACAACGACATGGTGCACAACCGCTGGCACCCGGACATTCCCATGGTGGCCTGGGTGAAGCCGGGCGACGATTTCATCGTCGAGACCTATGACTGGACCGGCGGCTTCATCAAGAACAACGACAGCGCCGACGACGTGCGCGACATCGACCTGTCCATCGTCCACTTCCTCTCCGGCCCCATCGGGGTGAAGGGCGCGGAGCCGGGCGACCTGCTGGTTGTTGATCTCCTGGACATCGGCGCCATGCCGGACAGCCAGTGGGGCTTCAACGGCTTCTTCTCCAAGCAGAATGGCGGCGGATTCCTGACCGACCATTTCCCCCAGGCGCAAAAATCCATCTGGGATTTCAAGGGCATGTTCACCTCGTCCCGGCACATTCCGGGCGTGAACTTCGCCGGCCTCATCCACCCCGGCCTGATCGGCTGCCTGCCCGATCCCAAGCTGCTGGAGACCTGGAACAAGCGCGAAATCGACTTCATCGCCACGGATCCCGGCCGCGTGCCCGGCCTTGCCAACCCGCCGTTCGGCCCCACCGCCCACATGGGCCGCCTCTCCGGCGAGGCCCGCGACAAGGCGGCGGCGGAAGGCGCGCGCACGGTGCCGCCGCGCGAGCATGGCGGCAATTGCGACATCAAGGACCTGTCGCGCGGCTCGAAGATCTATTTCCCGGTCTATGTGGACGGCGGCGGCCTCTCCATGGGCGACCTGCACTTCTCGCAGGGCGATGGCGAGATCACCTTCTGCGGCGCCATCGAGATGGCCGGCTGGGTGCATCTGAAGGTGGATGTGCTGAAGGGCGGCATGGCGAAGTACGGGATCAAGAACCCCATCTTCAAGCCCTCGCCGATCACGCCCAACTACAAGGACTACCTCATCTTCGAGGGCATCTCGGTGGACGAGGCGGGCAAGCAGCACTATCTCGACGTCCACGTCGCCTATCGCCAGGCCTGCCTCAACGCCATCGAATATCTGAAGAAGTTCGGCTATTCCGGGGCCCAGGCCTATTCCATCCTCGGCACCGCGCCGGTGCAGGGGCACATCTCGGGTGTGGTGGACGTGCCGAACGCCTGCGCCACGCTGTGGCTGCCCACCGAGATCTTCGACTTCGACATCAACCCGAGCGCCGCCGGGCCGACCAAGTTCCTCGACGGCTCCATCGACATGCCGCTGTCGCCGGATCTGTGAGGCGAAACTGATCGCACGATCATGAGCGGCCGCGGGGTTTCGCGGCCGCTCCATCATGGTCATGCCGGGCCGGGCCATGCCGGCCCGTGACGATGACGGCCCATGACGATGGCGGCCCGTGACGATGCCGGCCGGCGGACCGTTCCAGCGGTCCCGCCGGCGGCTCGATAGGTGGCCGGTCGATGGCCCGATTGAGGACCCAGGTCCGGGGAGGATATGCGAATGCCGGTCTATGATTATATGTGCGAGGACTGCGGGCCGTTCACGCAGATGCACCCCATGAGTGCCTGCGCCGAAGCCCAGCCCTGCCCGGATTGCGCCGGCCTTTCGCCGCGCGCCTTCCTCTCCGTGCCGTACCTCGCCGGCATGGACAGCGCCCGCCGCACCGCCTTCGCCACCAATGAGCGCAGCGCCAACGCGCCCATGAGCACCGGCGAATATGCCGCGAAGACGCACGGCGCCGGCTGCGGCTGCTGCGGCGGGGCCAAGATGAAGAGCCGCACCCGGACCGCCGCCGGCGGCGCCAAGAGCTTTCCCAGCGCCCGGCCGTGGATGATCAGCCATTGAGGACGCGCGCCGGGCACCGCCTGCCCGGTGGCCGGGGGCGGCGGGCGGGCCGGAAGGGGGGCCGGCCCGCTTCGCCCGCCGCCGCGCGGCCTCAGCCGAGCGTCGCCTTCAGCCAGTCCGCGATCGCCGCCAGCGTCGTCGCGCATTGCGGGAAGCGCCCCACCGTGCCCGGCAGGGCGGGAAAATCGTGGTGCATGTCGCCGGCATGCAGGTGCCGCACCGCCACGCCCGCCGCGCGCAGCTTGTCCGCATAGGCGATGCCCTCGTCGCGCAGCACGTCATATTGCGCCGTGGCCACCAGGGTCGGCGGCAGCAGCGGCAGGGCGGGATGGCGCAGCGGCGAGACCTCGGGCAGGTCGGGCGCCACGCCCGGCGCGTAGGTTTTCCAGAACCAGCGCATCAGCGCCGCTTCCAGCCCGTAGCCGGTGGCGTTCTCCGCATAGGAGGCGTGCCCGCCGCTGGGGTGGTCCGTCACCGGATAGAGCAGAAGCTGCGCCTTGAAGGCCGCGCCCGCGCCGGCGGCGGCCAGGGTGTTCAACGCGGCGGCGGCGAGATTGGCGCCGGCGCTGTCGCCGCCGATGGCGAGGCGCGCCGGGTCGGCGCCGTGGCCGGCGGCGTGCGCGCACGCCCAGCGCGCGGCGGCGCGCGCATCCTCCAGCCCGGCCGGAAAGGGATGCTCGGGCGCGAGGCGATAGTCCACGCAGAGGATCATCATGCCCGCCGCGCCGCTCAGCAGCCGGCAGAAGGGATCGTGCGTGTCCAGCGAGCCCGCCGCCCAGCCGCCGCCGTGCAGATAGACGAGGAGCGGCAGCGGGCCGGTCGCGCCCGGCGGGGTGAACAGCCGGGCGGGCAGGGCGCCGGCGATCCGGAGGTCCCGCGCGGCGACGCCATTGGGCAGGCCGGCGATCTCGGTGCGCGCCGCCAGCGCGCCGGCCAGCGCCGCGCGCCGGGCGGCCAGCATCTGGGCGTCGGTCGCCGGCGCGGGCGTGCCGGGCGGGGGCGCGAGGCTGTCCAGATAGGCCCGCAGGGCGGGATCGATGGGCAGGCCCCGGGGGGCGGTGTGGGCGGTCATGCGTGGTCATTCCGAATCACGGGCGGCGGCGCCCGGGGCGGGGATTAGAGCGCCCGCCGGCCGGTGCGGCCAGTCTTCGACAGGGGACGACGCCGGGGCGCGGGGCGACGCCGGGCGCGGGTTGACGGAAGCGGGGCGCGTTCCGGTGGGGGGAGGCGGACCGAAATACCGTTCGAAGCCGGCTCTGTTTCACTTGTCTTCGATGTTTCTGTCCGTTACCTGATCGATCTGTATATTTCTGTAGGGGCGGGCCGCACTCTCACCGCTGTTCCGGAGGCGCCGTGTCCGCATGTGGGCCGTGATGCACCGGCGTCGCGGAGTGGGTATTTCATACGGGTCGCCCCGGGAGTTTGCGTCGGCTATCGGGGGATAAGGCCAAGCATGCGTCCTGCTGTGTCCACAGCGATCGCCGCTTCCTGCGCGGCCGCCCGGCCGGGGCGGCGGCTGCGTGGCGGCGTGGACGCCTTGCTGAGCAGTTGCGCCACCGTGGCGCTGATGCTCGCGCCGGTGGTGCTGACCCTGGGCGTCACGCTGCCTGGCCCGGCGCGGGGCCAGACCCAGACGCTGCCGGCCACCACCAGCGGCATCACCCTGGATTCCTATCCCGGCTTCACCAGCTTCCTCGTCACCGCCGCCACCACGGTCAGCGGGCCGAGCACGGGCATCACCGGCAGCGCGGCGAACGCCTGGACGGTGACCAACCAGGGCACCGTGGCCGGCTCGTCGGGGGCCGGCATCTCGCTCGACGGCGGCGGCGTCGTCACCAACAATGGCACCGCCTCGCTGATCTCCGGCCAGACCGGCGTGCGGATTTCCGGCGCGGCGGGCGCCGTCGTCAACGGCGGCCGCATCACCGGCAGCAACCAGGGCATCTACATGTCCAGCGGCGGCTCCGTGACCAACAGCGGCACGGCCTCGTCCATCACCGCCGGCGGCTACGGCGTCTATTTCAGGGACGTGGCCGGCACGGTGATCAATGCCGGCACCATCACCAGCACCGGCAACGCGGCCGTCGCCGTCTGGTATGCCGGCGGCAACGTGACCAACGCCGTCACCGGCGTCATTTCCGGCGCCACCAGCGGTGTCACCTTCGGGTCCACCGGGGGCGTCGACGCCACGGTGACCAACAGCGGGCGGATCTCCGGCGGCACCGGCTTCGGCGTGAATGTCGACCAGGGCACGATCACCAACAATGCCGGGGGCACCATCACCGGCTATGGCGGCGTCCAGCTGGGCCTCGGAACCGCCACCCTGGCCAACAGCGGCGTCGTCACCGGCACGGGGACCAGTGGCGTCGACAGCGCCGGCGTCCGCTCGAACACCTCCGCCAGCCTGATCAGCAACACCGCCACGGGCACGATCTCCGGTGTCGCGCTCGGCGTCTACATGGCCAATGGCGGCTCGCTGTCGAACGCCGGCACCATCCTCGCCACCGGCTCCGGGGGCACCGGCGTGCTGACCGCCCTGGCGGCGGCCACCATCACCAATTCCGGGACGATCGCCAGCGGCGCGTCGGCGCTCGGCATCTCGCTGGCGAGCGGCGGCGCGCTGATCAACAGCGGCACGATCATCGGCAATGGCGGCACCGCTGTGCGCTTCGGCGGCAGCAGCGACGATCTGGTGCGCCTGCTGCCGGGCTCGGTCATCACCGGGGCGGTGGACGCCGGGGCTGGAACCGACAAGCTGGAATTCGGCGGCACGTCGGCCGCGAGCTTCACCGGGCTGGGCGGCTCCGGCTTCATCAATTTCGAGCAGGCGGCGGTGCTGGCCGGCGCCAATTGGACGTTCACCGGGGCCAACACGGTCGCCGCGTCCATGTCCATGACCAACAGCGGGAACCTGACCATCGCCGCCGGCGGCACGCTGACCAGTTCCGGCACCTTCATCAACGCAGGCACGCTGACCGCCACCGGGACGCTGGTGAGCACTACCACGCTGACCAATTCCGGCAGCATCGCGGGAACGGTGACGCTCTCCGGCAGCGGCGCGGTGAGCAATCTGGCGGGCGGCGTCATCACCGGCCCCTCTGCCGGCGTCGGCGTGTTCTCGCTCGCCGGCGCGACCGGCATCCTGCTCAACGCGGGCACGGTCTCGGGCAATGTTGGTGTGTTCCTGCTCAACGGCGGCAGGATCACCAACCAGGGCACGGCATCCAAGATCCTGAGCGACTACGTCGCCGTCGGCATCAAGGGTGCGGCGGGCACCCTGACCAACGCCGGCACCATCTCGGCCACCGCCAGCTCGGGCGCCGCCTACGGCGTCTATCTGGAAAAGGGCGGCACCGTCACCAATTCCGGCACCGCCTCGCTGATCTCCTCCAGCGACCGGGCCATCCTGGTCTCCTCCGGCACCGGCGTGGTGAGCAACGCGGGCCGGATCGTCGGATCGAACTATGGCGTCGTGTTCGCCGCCGGCAGCTACAACGACACGCTCACCAACAGCGGCACTATCTCCGGCGGCACCAAGGCGGTGGCGTTCGGCGGCGGCGACGACCTTCTGACCCTCCAGGCCGGCGCCACCTTCATCGGCGTGGTGGACGGCGGCAGCGGCACCAACACCCTGGCGTTCAGCGGCACCGGCGGCAGCTTCACCGGGCTCGGCGGCGCCAGCTTCACCAATTTCGGGCTGGTCCAGGTCAACAGCGGCGCGAGCTGGGCCTTCACCGGCGCCAACACCGTCGCCTCCGGCGTCACGCTCACCAACAGCGGCACGCTGGCCAGCAGCGGCACGCTCAGCAATGCCGGCCTGCTGGTCACCACCTCCGGGGTGCTCCGAAACGGCGGCCTGCTGGTCAATACGGGCAGCATTTCCGGCACCGTGACGCTGACCGGCAGCGGCGTGCTGGACAACCAGTCCAGCGGCCTGATCTCCACCACCGGCACCGGCGTCTATGCCGGCAGCGCCACCACCCCCGTCGTGACCAACGCGGGCACCATCGTCGCCGGCGGCACCGCCATCCTCCTGAATGCCGGCGGCAGCGTCGCCAACACGGGCACGGCCTCGCTCATCAGCGGCGGCACCGGCGTCGTCATCAGCAACGCCGCCGGCACGGTGACCAACGCCGGGACGATCACCGCCTCCTCCGGCGTCGGCGTGCTGATCTCGTCCGCCGCCGGCAGCGTCACCAATGCCGCCACCGGCACCATCACCGGCGCCTCCGGCGGCGTCAGCTTCGCCTCCACCCTCGGCGTCAATGCCACGGTGATCAATTATGGCCTGATCTCCTCCGCCGCCGGCTACGGCGTCAACATCGACATGGGCACGGTGGTCAACCACGCCGGCGCCATCCTGTCCGGCGCCTCCGGCCTCCAGCTCGCCACCGGCACGCTGCTCAACAGCGGCACCATCACCGGCACGGCCACCAACGGCATCCGCTCGAACGGCGGCAACAACATCATCACCAACGACGCCACCGGCCGGATCACCGGCGTCGTGTACGGCGTCATGATGTTCGGCGGCACGCTGACCAATTCCGGCACCATCCGCGCGATCGGGACCAGCGGCGTCGGCGTCTACAGCTTCAACACCGACACCGTCACCAACATCGGCACCGCCGCGCGGATCGAGGGCGCGCTGACCGGGGTGCAACTGCGCAACGCCGGCTCGCTGCTGCGCAACGAAGGCACCATCGTCGGCGTCGCCGGCTACGGCGCCGACCAGACCACCAACGGCGTGATCATCAATTTCGGCACCGCCTCGCTGATCAGCGGCGGGCTTGCCGGCATTCTGATCTCCAACGGCACCACCACCAACGTGATGTCGGTGTCGATCTCGAACGCCGGCACCATCGAGGGCACCGGGACGGCGGGCATCGGCATCAAGACGATGGACGGCCTGGGCACCATCCACAACACCGGCACCATCCGCGGCGGCACGGCGGGGATGGGCATCTTCCTGGATGCCGGCGGCACGGTGAACAACGCCGGCCTGACGGCGCTGATCTCCGGCGGGTCCGCCGGCGTCTTCGCCCAGGGCGCGGCGGCGACGGTGACCAATTACGGCACCATCCACAGCGCCTATGGCGACGGCGTCGCGCTCGTGGATGGCGGGTCGGTCACCAACATCGGCTCCGCCGCGCGCATCACCGGCGACCGCAGCGGCGTCTACATGCAGAACGTCGGCGGCACCGTCACCAACGACGGCACCATCCTCGGCACGGCCGGCGACGGCATTCTGATGCTGGCCGGCGGCACCGTCTTCAACAACCTGACCGGCGTCATCGCCGGCGATTGCAGCGGCATCTCAGGCTTCAACAACCCCGTGGTGGTGACCAATTCCGGCGCGATCCGGGGCACCTGCGGCACTTCCACCGGCGTCTATCTCCTCGCCGGCGGAACCGTCACCAACAGCGGCACGGCGTCCTCCATCACCGGTGGGCAGAGCGGCGTCACGGTGTTCACCGGCACCGGCGTCGTGACCAACGAAGGCACCATCGCCGGCACCTACACCAATGGCGGGGCGCTGCCCGCCAGCACCTACATCTTCGGCGTGGCGATGCTCGACGGCGGCAGCGTCACCAACAGCGGCACCGCCGCACTGATCTCCGGCTATACCGGCGTCATGTTCCAGGATGCCAGCAGCACCGGCGCCCGGGGCACGGTGACCAATTCCGGCACCATCCTCGGCACGCGGATGACCGGCGTGCGGCTGGACGCCGGCGGGGTGGTCACCAACAGCGGCGCCGGCGCGACCATCTCCGGCGCGTACTACGGCGTGCTGGTCAACGGCGCAGCGGGAACGGTGACCAACTCCGGCACCATCAGCGGCACCGGGACGGCGGGCATCGGCGTCTCGTTCGGCACCGGCACGTTCAGCAACACGCTGACCAATGCCGGGACGATCATCGGCAACGGCGGCACCGCCATCCAGTTCGGCGCGGGCAACGACCTGCTGGTGCTGGCGCCCACCTCGGTGATCTCGGGCGCGGTCATCGGCGGCGGCGGCACCGATACGCTGGAGCTTGCCGCCGACACGCTGGGCAATGCCGGCACGATCACGCAGTCCTTCGCCGATTTCTCCGTCGTGAACGTGGATGCCGGCGCGCAGTGGACCATCACCAGCGCCGCCACCATCGGCGCCGGCGGCGTGCTGACCAATGCCGGAACGCTCCTCAACCAGGGCTCCATCGCCGCCGCCGTGACGCTGACCGGCGCCGGCGTGCTGACCAACGCGGCCGGCGCCTATATCACCAGCGCCACCACCGGCGTGACCTGGGCCGCCGGCGGCACCGGCACGCTGACCAACGCCGGCGTCATCGGCGGCTCGGCCATCGGCATCGCCTCGGCGGTCGGCGGCACCATCACCAACCAGGGCACCGCCGCGGTGATCACCGGCTCCACCGGCGTGCGCTTCGCCGGCACGGCGGCGAACGGCGGCTTGGTGGTCAACGAAGGCAGCATCATCGGCACCAGCCAGTTCGGCGTGATGATGTACGCGGTCGGCGGCAGCCTCACCAACCGCGCCACCGGCCTCGTCATGGGCGCCGACAGCGGCGTGGTCATCCAGGGCGCCGGCACCATCTCCAATGCCGGCCTGATCGCCGGCTACACCACGGCCGGCGTCTCGCTCGCCTCCGGCACGCTGACCAATGCCGCGACGGGCGCCATCTACGGCCCGGTGGGCGTGCTGACCGCCAGCGGAACGGTGCTGAACAGCGGCGGCATCGCCGGCTCCGGCGCGGCCGGCGTCGGCATCCGGGCGACGGGCCTGGCCGCGGTGACCAATTATGCCGCCGCCGCCATCTACGGCTTCGCCGCGGGCATCGAGATGGCCGGCGGCATGGTCACCAACGCCGGCACCATCGCCGCCTTCGGCACCGCGGGCGTGGGCGTCGCCTTCAGCGGCAGCACGGCCGGCACGCTGGTCAACAGCGGCACGATCATCGGCAACGGCGGCACGGCGGTGCGCTTCGGCGCCGGCGACGACCTGATGCTGGTGCTGGCGGGGGCGTCCTTCACCGGCCTGGTGGATGGCGGCGCGGGCGCGAACACGCTGGAGTTCGTCTCCGGCAGCGGCGCCGCGCCCGCCTTCGCCAATTTCACCACCGTCGCCGTGGACGCGGGGGCCTCCTGGAGCTTCGGGGCCGCGCTCTCGGTCCCGACCCTGACCAATGCCGGCACGCTGACCAACACCGGCACCCTCGCCAGCACCGGCACCTTCACCAATACCGGGGCGTTCATCACCACCGCCGGCGTGTTCACCGCGGCCGGCGGGCTGGCCAACAGCGGCACCATCTCCGGCGTGGTGACGCTGACCGGGGCGGGCGCCGTCACCAATCTGGCGAGCGGCGTCATCTCCGGCGGGGCCTATGGTGTGCTCGCTGGCGGCACCGCCGGCACCACCATCGACAATGCCGGCACCATTGCCGGATCGAGCGTGGGCGTGCGCTTCTCCGACAGTGGGGGAACCTTCAACAACACCCTGGTGAACAGCGGCACGATCTCCGGCGGCACCCTGGCGGTGGGTTTCGGCGGCGGCAACGACCTGTTGCGGATCCTGTCGGGCGCGGCGTTCAGCGGCGGGGTGGATGGCGGCGCCGGCGTGGATACGATCGAGCTGGTGTCGGGCAGCGGCTCGTCCGCCGGCTTCAGCAATTTCGAGATCCTCATCGTCGGCGCGGGCGCCAGCTGGACGCTGACCGGCACCGAGAGCCTCGCCACCATCACCAATGCCGGCACGCTGATCAATTCCGGCACGCTCGCCAATCTCGATTCCATCGTCAACCAGGGCACGCTGCTCAATAACGGCGACCTGCTGGGCAGCGTCACCCTGTCCGGCACCGGCGTGCTGGCCAATGCCGCCGGGGCCATGGTGCGCGGTTCCGTGGACGGCGTGGTGGGGACCGGGGGGGCGGCGCGGACGCTGACCAATGCCGGCACCATCACCGGCGTGCTGGGCACCGGCGTCTATCTTTCCGCCGGCGGCAGCATCACCAATTCCGGCAGCGCCGCGCTGATCAGCGGCGGGCTGCACGGCGTGCGCATCCTCGGCGCCGCCGGCACGGTGGCCAATGACGGCACCATCTCCGGCGGCGTGCGCGGCGTCGCCCTGCTGGCCGGGGGCAGCGTCGCCAATGCCGCCACCGGGCTGATCTCCGGCGGCACCACGGGCGTCTACATCGCCGGCGGCGCCGGCACCGTCACCAACCAGGGCACGATCCGCGGCGCCACCGGCATCCTGTTCTCCGGCGCCTTCGACAATACGCTGATCAACAGCGGCACCATCGCCGGCACCGCCGGCACCGCGGTGCAGTTCGGCGGCGGCAACGACGTGCTGCGGGTGCTCGACGGGGCGGCCTTCGTCGGCACGGTGGATGGCGGCGCGGGCAGCAACACCCTGCAATTCGCCTCCGGCACCGGAACGCTCACCGCCGCCAATTTCCAGTATGTGACCGTGGACAGCCCGGCCAGTTGGACCCTGGGCGGCACCCTGGCGCTCACCACGCTGACCAACAGCGGCACCCTGACCAATACCGGCACGCTGACGGTGGCCGGCGCGCTCACCAACGCCGGCCTGCTGGCGAACAGCGGCAGCATCTCCGGCACGGTCACGCTCGCCGCCAGCGGCGCGGTGGACAACCAGGCGGGCGGCATCATCACCGGCGCCCTGGCCGGCGTCACCGGCAGCGGCGCCAGCGTGAGCAATGCGGGCACCATCAGCGCCAGCGGCACGGCGGGCACCGGCATCCTGCTCACCGGGGTCGCCGGCGTGAGCAATGCGGGCACCGCCTCGCTGGTCTCCGGCGGGCGCGACGGCGTGAGCATCGGCGGGCTGGGCACGCTGATCAACGCCGGCAGCATTGCCGGCGTGCTGGGCTATGGCGTGGCGCTGGCGCTGGGCGGGTCGATCTCCAACAGCGGCCGCATCAGCGGCGGGGCCGCAGGCATCCGGATCGCCGGCGGCACGGCGACCATCACCAACACCGGCACCATTTCCGGCACCGGGACGACCGGCGTGGGCATCCTGTTCACCGGCAGCGCATCGGGCACGATCGACAATTTCGGCACCATCTCGGGGGCCGGCGGCACGGCGGTGAAATTCGCCGGTGGCATCAACCAGCTGATCCTGGAAGGCGGCAGCACGCTCGTCGGCATCGCCGACGGCAGCCTTGGCACCAATTCGCTGATCGTGCGCGACAGCGCGACGCTTTCGAGCGTCACGGCCATCGGCTTCCAGTATGTGGGCTTCATCGACGCCACCTCGGCCATCGATGCCGGCTCCACCATCACCAACCCGACGGTGATTTCCGGCACGCTGACCAACCGGGGCACGCTGAACGGCAAGGTCACCGTCATCGGCGGCGCGACGCTGGTCACCAGCGGCGTGGTGTCGGTCACCGCCAGCTCGACCAACAGCGGCACCATCGCCAACAGCGGCTCGTTCGCCAACCTCAGCACGCTGGTCAATCTCGGCGCGTTGGCTAGCAGCGCGATCCTAGACAATGATGGGCAGCTGCTCAGTTCCGGCACGCTCACCAGCTCCGGCACCCTGGCGAACACCGGCACGCTCGCCAGCACCGGCGTGTTCGCCAATCTGGGCGACCTGCTGAACACCGGCCTGCTGGACAATGCCGGCGGCATGTCCAACAGCGGCACCATCCGCGGCACCGGCGTGTTCACCAACAGCGGCAGCTTCACCAACAGCGGCACCGTCGCCGCCACGGTGACGCTGGCCGCCGCCGGGTCGGTGAGCAACCAGGCGGCGGGCCGCATCACCGGCGTGCTCGCGGGCGTCACCGGCGGCAGCGGCGGCAACGTCGTCGTCAATGCCGGCACCATCCTGGCGAGCGACCCCGCCGGCACCGCCATCGCGCTTTCCTCGGGAACCGTCGGCAACACCGGCGGCGCGGCGCTCATCCAGGGCGGGGCAACCGGCATCGCCTTCTCCGGGGCGGGCACGGTCAGCAATTCCGGCACGGTGGCCGGCCTCACGGGCGCGGGCGTGGCGCTGGCCGCCGGCGGGCTGGTCACCAATTCCGGCCTCATCACCGGCGCCACGGCGGGCGTGAGCGTGGCCGGCGGCACCGCGACCATCACCAATACCGGCACCATCTCGGGCACCGGGACGGCCGGCGTCGGCGTGCTGTTCAGCGGCGGCGCCTCGGGCACCATCGACAATTTCGGCACCCTGTCCGGCGCCGGCGGCACGGCGGTGAAGTTCGCCGGCGGCACCAACCGCCTGATCCTGGAGAGCGGCAGCGTGCTGATCGGCATCGCCGACGGCACGCTGGGGGTGAACACGCTGGCCATCCAGGGCGGCGCCAGCCTGTCGAACGTCCAGGCCATCGGCTTCAGCTCCGTGGCGTTCCTGAACGCCACCCAGACGCTGGACGCCAACACCACCATCACCAACCCGGTGGTCGTCTTCGGCACGCTGAGCAGCCTTGGCACCCTCAACGGCATCATTCAGGTGGATGCCGGCGCCACGCTCAACAACGGCGGCCTGGTGTCGGCGGACGGCCCGTCCACCATCGGCGGCGGGCTCAACACCGGCGGCACGCTGATCAACGCCAGCACGCTGACCGTCACCGGCAGCATTGCCAACGCCGGCAGCTTCGCCAACCAGGGCTCGCTGATCAACAACGGCACGCTCATCAATTCCGGCAGCATGACCAATTCCGGCACCATCACCGGCACCGGCTCGCTCGCCAACAGCGGCAGCTTCGGCAACAGCGGCGTGGTGGTCGGCCTCGTCAACGGGGTGACCGGCGGCGGCACCGTCAGCAACAGCGGCACCATCATCGGCACCGCCGACACCGGCGTGAACCTCGGCGCCGGCGGGACGCTGAGCAACAGCGGCTTCATCCAGGGCGGCATCTACGGCGTGCAGGTCGGCGCCGGCGGCACGGTGGTCAATTCCGGCACCATCCTCGACGACGCCATCGCCGGCCTGGCGCTGGGCAGCAATGCGGTGCTGACCAATTCCGGCAGCATCGGCGGCGTGGTTGGCCTGCTGTTCACCGGCACCGGCGCCAGCGCCACCAGCAGCGGCACCATCACCGGCACCGGCGGGATCGCGGTCCAGTTCGATGCCGGCGTGAACAGCCTCACCCTCGCCACCGGCTCGGTGCTGAACGGCGGCATCGACGGCGGCACGGGCGCCGGGCAGATCACGCTCACCGGCACGGGCACGCTGTCCAGCACCATCGCCAATTTTGGCGCCGGCAGCGCGCTCGCCATCGCCGGCGGCGCGGCGTGGACCGCCTCGGGCAGCTGGACCATCGGCCAGGTCACCAATTCCGGCACGCTCCAGCCCGGCGCCGCCGGCAGCGCGCTCCGGCTCACCGGCAATTTCGTCCAGGCGGCGGGCGGCACCTTGCAGGTGGCGGTGAACCCCGCCGGCCAGAGCTCGCAACTGCTGATCAGCGGAACGGCAACGTTGAGCGGGACGCTCGCGGTGCTCGCCGCCACCGGCTCCTACCAGGCCTCCACCACCTATTCCATCCTCACCGCCACGGCGCTGAGCGGGCAGTTCTCCAGCGTCACCAGCGATCTCGCCTTCCTCATCCCGCAGCTCAGCTACGGCGCGCAGACGGTCTCGCTGACGCTGTCCACCGGCACCCAGCCGGTGCGCTTCGCCAGCGTGGCGACGACGCGCAACCAGTTCAACACCGCCAATGCGGTGCAGGACGGCGGCGCGGGCTCGGCGCTCTACCAGGCGGTGGTCGGGCAGAGCGTGGCCGGCGCTCGCACCGCCTTCACCATGCTGTCGGGCGAGGCCTATGCCAGCGTCGGCACGGCGCTGCTGGACGACAGCCGCGTGGTGCCGCAGACGCTGATGAACAGGCTGCGGCAGGATGCCTATGGCGATGCCGGCGGCGCCGTCGCCGCGCTCGGCGCGGGCGGCCCGGCGGCGGGCTCCGCCGCGGCGCTGGGCTATGGCGCGGCGGGCGCGGGCCTGGCGGCGCAGCCGGGCGTGGTGGCCATCGCCGGCCCGGCCTCCCAGGCGGCGGTCGCGGACGGCGCCGCTTCGCGCCTCGTGGCCTGGGGCGAGGCGTTCGGCGGCTGGGGCAGCATCGCCGGCAACGGCAACGCCGCCTCCGTCAGCCACGACCGCTCCGGCTTCCTGACCGGCATGGATGCCCGGATCGGCGAAGACTGGCGGGTCGGCATCGCGGGCGGCTACACCAATACGGACCTGACCATCGCCGACCGCGCCAGCTCGGCGCAGATCGGCACCTACACGCTCGGCCTCTATGCCGGCCGCGCCTTCGGGCCGCTCAACCTGCGGCTCGGCGGCGCCTATGGCTGGAGCGACGTGGACATGGCCCGCACGGTGCTGTTCCCCGGCTTCCAGAACGCGCTCAGCTCCAGCTATGACGCGCACACCGCGCAGGTGTTCGGCGAGGTCGGCTATGGTTTCACCTGGAACGCCTTGGCGCTGGAGCCGTTCGCCGGCCTGTCCTATGTGCATCTCGACACCGGCACGGCGACCGAAGCCGGCGGGGCGGCGGCGCTGAGCGTGCAGGGTTTGAGCGCCGACATCACCTATTCCATCCTCGGCCTCAGGCTCGGCACCACCTGGCAGTTGGGCGGCGGCATCACGCTGGTGCCGCGGGCGATGCTCGGCTGGCAGCACGCCTTCGGCGACCTCGACCCGGCGGCGAGCCTGGCCTTCGCCACCACCGGCGTCGGCTTCAGCGTCACCGGCGCGCCGCTGGCGCGCGATGCCGCTTTGCTGGAACTGGGGGCGGACTGGAAGCTCAGCGACAGCGTGAAGCTGGGCCTCTCCTACCGCGGGACCCTGTCCAGCGCGGTGCAGGACAATGCGGTGACCGGAGTATTCTCCTGGTCGTTCTGACCGGGGCATGCGTTGACACTTCGGCAGGTTTCAGGACATTCGGCCCATGAACGCCTTGCAACCCGATCTGTGTGCCTGCGGCAGCGGGCTGCGCCCGGTGCGCTGCTGCCAGTTGGACCCGCGCACGCTCGGGCCGGCGGCCGCCAGCCGGCACCTGCTGCCGCTGGTGGACCAGGCCATCGCCAGCCATGGCCGCGGCGCGGTCGCCGAGGCCGAGCGGCTGTGCCTGGAGGTGCTGGAGCTGGCGCCGGGGCAGGGCGGGGCGCTCGCCATCCTCTACCAGATCCGCAAGGCGCAGGGCGCCGGCCCGGCGGCGGAGGCGCTGGTGCGCCGGCTGGTGGGGCTGGACCCGAACAATGTGTGGGCCACCCAGGAGCTGGCGCTGCTGCTGTTCGGCAAGGGTGACCTCGCCGAGGCGGAAGTCCATGCCCGCAATGCGGTGCGCATCGCCCCGGCGGACCCGCAGTCGCACAATCTGATGGGCATGATCCTGACCGAGGCCAACCGGCCCCAGGTGGGCGAGTTCCATTACCGCCGGGCGCTGGAACTGCTGGGCCAGCGCCAGCCCATCCTGCTCGCCAACCTCGCCTGGAACCTGAAGAACCAGGGCAAGATGGCGCAGGCCCGCGCGCTTTACGAGGAATCCCTCGCGGCCGCCCCCACCGTGCTGCAAACCCTGCTGGGCTGGGCGCGCATGGAGGAGACCGACCGCGATTTCGCCCGCGCCGATGCGCTGCTGGATCAGGCGGAGGCGGTCGCCCCCGGCCATCCCAGCATCCTCCTGCACCGGGCCATCGTGCGCGGCCGCACCAAGGATTACGACCGCGCGCTGGCCATCCTGGAGCGGATCGAGCGGCAGAGCCCGGGCGGCGGGCTCGGCACCAACGAGCTGCTGGAGAAGGGCCGGCTGCTGGACAAGATGGGCCGCCATGACGAGGCCTTCGCCGCCTTCGCCGCCGGCAAGCGCAAGAATGTGGAGCTGAGCGGCACGGCCTACATGGCCGAGCATGCCGCCGATCTCGCCGCCCGGCTGAAGGCCTATTTCACCGCCGGCCGCCTGCGCATCGTGCCGCGCGCGAAGCCCGTAGAGGCCGGCCCCCGGCCGATCTTCATCCTCGGCTTCCCGCGCTCGGGCACGACCATGGTGGAGCAGACCCTCTCCGCCCATCCCAAGGTCTGCGCCGGCGACGAGCTGACCTTCGTGCACGAAATCGCCAATCTGATGCCGCGCATGCTGAACAGCCCGCTGGCCTATCCCGAGGCGCTGGCCGACCTGTGGATGGGCGACCAGTGCGAGGGGCTGGACAATTTGCGCGACTATTATCTCCAGCGTGTCCGGCAACTGGGCATCGTCGAGCCCGGCGCCACGCGCTTCACCGACAAGATGCCGCTCAACGAGACCCATATGGGGCTGATCGCGCTGATGTTCCCCGACGCGCCGCTGATCCATGTGCTGCGCCATCCGCTGGACATCGTGCTCTCGGTCTATTCCAACCATCTGACCCACGGCTTCTATTGCGCCAACGCACTGGAGACCATCGCTCGGCACTATCTGCTGGTGATGGACCTCGTGGACCATTACCGGCGCGAGATGGCGCTGAAGTATCTCGCCGTGCGCTATGAGGACATCGTCGACGACCAGGAGGCGCATGTGCGCCGCATGCTGGCCTTCGCCGATCTGCCGTTCGACAAGCGCTGCCTGAAGTTCCACGAGAACAAGCGCTATGCCCGCACCGCCAGCTACGCGCAGGTGACCGAGAAGCTGTATGACGGTTCGCGCTATCGCTACCGGCACTATCTCAAGCACCTGGCGCCGGTGATCCCGATGCTGGAGCCGGCCATCGCGCGCCTGGGCTATTCCGTCGATGGCTAGCGCGGGACAGGCAAACCCGGGCCTCTCGCGCACCGTCGACGAGTGGCAGGCCGAGGCGGACGCCCACGAGCAGGCGGGGCGGCTGGAGGAAGCCGAGCAGATCCTGGCCCAGATCCTCGCCGCCATGCCGGACTATGCTCCGGCGCTGCACCAGGCCGCCCTCCTGTCGCACAGGCGCAAGCGCCCGGCGGAGGCGCTCGCGCGGCTGGAGCGGGCGATCCGGGCGGCGCCGGACCAGCCGATCTTCCATCGCAACATCTGCGAGCTTTACCGCGGCCAGTCGCAGCTCGACGCGGCGGTGGCCCACGGCAGGCGGGCGGTGGAGCTGGCGCCGGACGATGCGGGGGCCAATTACAATCTCGGCGTGATCCATTACGACCGCATGGAGATCGACGCGGCCATCGCCTATGCCCGCCGCGCGCTGGCGCTCGATCCCGCGATGGCGCCCGCGCATTTCGAACTGGCGGAGGCGCTGCTGCTGGACGGCCAGTTCGCCGAGGGCTGGCGCGAATATGAGTGGCGCTTCTCCCTGCCCAATTCCGCGCGCCTGCTGCCGCACGCGGACAAGCCGCAGTGGGACGGCGCGCCCATGCCCGGCGGCACGCTGCTGCTGATCGGCGACCAGGGCTTCGGCGACACCATCCAGTTCTGCCGTTACATCCCGCAGGTGGCGCGGCTCTGCCCCAACCTCATCATGGCGTGCAGCTCGGAAATGCAGCCGATCGTGCTGCAACAAGGCGGCATCACCGGCTATTTCGACCGCTGGGAGCATGTGCCGGCGTTCGATGCCTATTGCCCGCTCTCCGGCCTGCCGCGCCTGTTCGGCACCGATCTCGGCTCCATCCCCGCCCCGGTGCCCTATGTGCGGGCCGAACCGGCCAAGGTGGCGCGGTGGCGCGCGCGGCTGGCGGAACTGGTGCCCGGCGGCTTCCGGGCGGTGGGCCTCGCCTGGGCCGGGCGGCCGACGCACGGCAACGATTTCAACCGCTCCATGAGCTTGCAGGCGCTGGCCCCGCTGGGCCGGCTGGAGCGCACGGCGCTGGTCTCGCTCCAGATCGGCCCGGCCATGGCGCAGGTGGCGGAGTATTACGGCCCCGCCCCGCTGATCAATCTCGGCGCCGAGATCGCCGATTTCACCGACACCATGGCGATCCTGGAGGTGCTGGACCACGTGGTGGCGGTGGACACCTCCATCGTGCATCTGGCGGGGGCCATGGGACGGCCGGTCTGCGTGCTGCTGCCGTTCGCCCCCGATTGGCGCTGGCTGCGCGATCGCGGCGACAGCCCGTGGTATCCGAGCCTGGAACTGTTCCGCCAGCCGGCCAGCGCCGCCTGGGCCGAGCCGGTGGCGCGGGTCGCGGAGCGGCTGTCCGGCCTCATCCAGGGCGGACGAGCGGCGGACTAGAGCACGCGCCGATCAGCTTGCAACGCAAGCTGATCGGATAACGCGTTCTCTATCATCAAGTTAGAGGGCGATTCACCGATCAGATTGATTCAATCTGATCGGATCGCGCTCTAGGTGGTGTGGACAGTTACCTGATCCACAGGACGATGGCAGCGATTGTGACGATGGCGAGGTAGTTTCGCGCGGTCTTCTCGAAGCGGGTCGCGACACGCCTGAACTGCTTGAGCTTGGAGAAGCAGCATTCGATCAGGTGGCGCTGAGCGTAGAGGTGCCTGTCGAGGCTATGCTTCCTGGCGCGGGATGGATTGGACGGGATGACC
>NZ_AXBA01000029.1 GCF_000473085.1 Azorhizobium doebereinerae UFLA1-100 | reverse complement strand
CCGGTCTGCGCCGTCACCAGCGTGTTGCCCAGCATCTGCTCGACGAAGGTCTTCACCTCCTCCACCGAACGGGCCAGGCGCACGCCGCCCTTCTCGCCCGCAGCCGCTTCCTTGAACTTGCCCTTGCCGCGGCCACCCGCGTGGATCTGCGACTTGACCACCCAAAGCGGGCCGCCAAGCTCACGCGCCGCNGCTTCCGCCTCGCCCGCAGCCAGAACCGGAACGCCGCGCGAAACCGGCGCTCCATACGTCTTCAGAAGAGCCTTCGCCTGATACTCATGGATGTTCATGGGGCTCCGTCCCTAAGGGTTGCGAACTGCCCTCCTCCCGGACGGGAGTGGAACACTTCGGGTTGAAACTTGCCCGCGGGTCGCCCCGCCGGCATGAAAACGGCGGCCCGCAAGGCCGCCGGTGGTCACGCTCTCACCGTCCGAGGTCCGGTGCGATCTTGAGGCAGGCATCCACCAGTCCCTGGACGGCGGACACCGACTTGTCGAATTGCGCGCGCTCGCCCCGTTCGAGCTCCAGCTCGACGATGCGCTCCACGCCGCGGGCGCCGATCACCGCCGGCACGCCCACATAGATGTCCCTGAGGCCGTATTCCCCCGACAAGGCGGCGGCCACCGGGAGCACCCGCTTCTTGTCCTTCAGGTAGCTCTCCGCCATGGCGATGGCCGAGGCCGCCGGCGCATAGAAGGCCGAGCCGGTCTTCAGCAGCTCGACCACCTCCGCGCCGCCGTTGCGGGTGCGCTCGATGATGGCGTCGATGCGCTCCTGGCTGGTCCAGCCGATGCGGATGAGGTCCGGCACCGGGATGCCCGCCACGGTGCAATAGCGCAGCAGCGGCACCATGCTGTCGCCGTGGCCGCCCAGCACGAAGGCGGTGACGTCCTCCACCGAGACGTTGAACTCGTCGGCCAGGAAGAAGCGCAGCCGGGCGCTGTCCAGCACGCCGGCCATGCCCACCACCTTCTGGCGCGGCAGGCCGGAGGCGCGCTGGAGCGCCCACACCATGGCGTCGAGCGGATTGGTGATGCAGATCACGAAGGCGTCGGGGGCGTATTTGGCGATGCCCGAGCCGGCCTGCTCCATGACCTTGAGATTGACGCTGAGCAGGTCGTCCCGGCTCATGCCCGGCTTGCGCGGGATGCCGGCGGTGACGATCACCACGTCGGCCCCGGCGATATGCTCATAGGCATTGGTGCCCAGCAGCCGGGCATCGAAGCCCGCCACCGGGGCAAGCTCGGCCAGATCCAGCGCCTTGCCCTGCGGCGTGCCCTCGGCCACGTCGAACAGGACGATGTCGCCCAACTCCTTCAGGCCCGCGAGCAATGCAAGCGTACCGCCGATCTGGCCGGCGCCGATCAGGGCAATCTTGCTGCGCGCCATGAAGGAGGGATCCTCGGAACAACAGGGGGATCACGGCTGGTGCCGAGCGGGGCTTGACTACTCCCATCCGCACAGGGGTTCAAGACACCCGCGTCTACGGCTTTCGCAGCGGTCCCCGGAATCAACCGCCCCCGGACGGGCTCAGGTTTCCACCAGTCCGGTGGCATCCCCGCTTGCGGCGGAGTCGCCCCGGCCGTGCGGCTGGGACAGATATTCCTCCGACCGCATCTCGTGCAGGCGCGAGACGGTGCGGGCGAACTCGAACGCCTCGGTCCCGTCCGCCCCGCCATAGAGGCCCTCCGGGTCGGTGGCGGCGGAGGCGACGAGCTTGACGTTATTGTCATAGAGCGCGTCGATCAGGGTGATGAAGCGCTTGGCCTCGTTCCGCCGCTCGGGATTGAGCGCGGGGATATTCTCCACCACGATCGTGTGGAACGTGCGGGCGAGGCGCAGATAGTCCGACGCGCCGAGCGGGTGCTCGCACAGGTCCGCGAAGGTGAAGCGCGCCGCCCCGCCGCCCGCCAGCGGCACCGGCAGGATGCGGCCCTTCATGTGCAGTTCCATCGGCTTGCCGCCGTCCGGCCCGGCCAATTTCAGCCAGGTGGCGGCGATGGCGTCGTGCGCGGCGGCGTCCAGCGGATGGTGCCAGACCTTGACCCCGTCCAGCTTCTCCATGCGGTAGTCGGTGTTGGCGTCGAGCGCCAGCACCTCGGTGCGCTGCTCGATCATGCCGATGAACGGCAGGAACAGCGCCCGGTTGAGGCCGCCGGCATAGAGGTCCTTCGGCGCCACGTTGGAGGTGGCCACCAGCACCACGCCGTCGTCGAACAGGCGCTGGAACAGGCGTCCGAGAATCATGGCGTCGGCGATGTCGGTGACGTGGAACTCGTCGAAGCACAATACCTTGGCCTCCGCCGCCAGGGCCGCGGCCACGGGAACCAGCGGATCGGCGGTGCGGCGCTCGCCCCGCTTCTGGGCCTCGCGCTCCGCATAGATGCGCTCGTGCACGTCGGCCATGAACTCGTGGAAATGCGCCCGGCGCTTGGACACGTGGCTGACGGCGTCGAAGAACAGGTCCATCAGCATGGTCTTGCCGCGCCCGACCCGGCCGTAGATGTAGAGGCCGCGCGGCGGCGGCGCGGCGGCGCGGCGGTGGAACAGCCAGCCCAGCGCCGACGACTTCTTCGCCAGCGCCCGGTCCTTCAGGGCCAGTTCGAGCCGGGCCAGGGCCTCCACCACGCTCGCCTGCGCGACGTCTTCCTTGATGTCCCCGCCGGCCAGCATGGCCCTGTACCGCGCCAGAACGCGGCTGCCGCTCTCGATGCCCATGGCTCCTCCGGCCCGCGGCCCAGGGCCGTCGCCTCAGCTCTCATCGTGACGCCTCCCGCACTGCGGGAGGGCTCGGCCCGTGCTCTAGACGCCCGTCCGCGCGCCCGCAAGCCGGAGCCTGCGCCTTCGGCCCTGGAAGCGGAGGAAACCAAATCCGGAATGGGACGTTGCTTTCCCGTGTGAGCGCAGGGCGCGGCGGCGGAACGGCCGCCTTCGGGCACCTTGCGCGTCGTCGATCCGCGGCCGGCGCCCCCGCGCCCAGCGCGACGGATCGCCAACCGCCCCGCCCGCCAGCCGGAGCGGGGCAAGCAGCGAAAGGAACAGCCAATGAGCACGTCTCTTCTGCGGACCGCCGCTTTCACTTTGGCCCTCGCCACCGGCGCCGCCGGGCTCTCCGCCGCCGCCTCGGCCGACGATTCCGTCAACCAGGTGAACGACAGCATGGTTCAGCAGCGGCAGATGGACTACCTGAGCCGGCACGGCGGCTACATGCTGATGCAGGACCAGTATTCCCAGGCGGTCGGCGGCCGGAACTCCACCATGGTGGTGCCCGCGCCCCGGGTCTACGTGCCGGTGACCCCGACCTACGTGGTCACGCCCGAGCCGTCCTACGGCGCGGTTTACGCCCCCGCCTCGCCTTACTAAGGCTCCCTCCACCGGCTTTTGTCCCCCGGCGCGAGCCCCCGCCCGCGCCGGGGGACGATTTCCTTAACCGCGCCTCCGCAACGCCTTCGTCCGGGCGGTTCCGGCCCTGGACATTTGGTCTCCGCCATGGCCCAACCTTGGGTTCCGGAGCGGGATGCGGGTGCGCGCAGTGAAGTTCAGGCCTTCCCAAGACAGCGTGACGGACCAAGACGGCATGTCCGGGCACCGGCCGCTCCTCCACCGGCTGAGGGCCTGGCTGGACGACCACGACCCCGGCGGCATCGACCAGTTCCGGGCGTTCGATCTGGCGCTGGCCTACGTCGTCATCATCATCCTGGGCTATGCGACATCCCGCATCTTCGGGCTGCATCTCGACGTGATCTTCCCCATGGTCGGGGCGATGACCGCCTCGGTGCTGATCACCTTCACGCCCGCCGCCTCCATCGCCATCGAGGCGAAATCCTTCGCCCGCGTGTTCGGCGTCACCCTGAGCTTCCTGCTGCTGGTGGCCATCATCGGCCCCGGCAACCACGAGACCAACGGCCTCATCCTCAAGCTGATGCTGGTGCCGCTGTCGTTCGTGGCCATGTACCTGCGCCGCTACGGCATGGAGGGCCAGCGGCTCGGCATCGCCCTCATCATCATCGCCACGGTGGCCGCGATCCTGCGCCCGACCCACGAGCAGGGCACCTGGCTGCTGCTGGCCTCGGTGGAAGGCTTCATCGTCACCGCCCTGATCCGCCTGTCGCCGTTCCGGCCGAGCGCGATGCAGGCCTATAACGACGCCGTGGTGGATGCCGTGCGCGGCGTCGGCGACTATCTGCGCCTGCTGGCGGACGCCATCCGCGCCGGCCACGAGGTGCCCAAGCCCGCCGAGACGGTGCTCCACCGCCTCCGGGTGCGGGTGCGGGTGGCGCTGCTCGCCGCCACCGCCGAGGCCCCCGACGCCCGCGCCTGGGTGGAGGCGGTGCGTACCAACGTCTATCGCCTGCGCGTCGCCACCCAATTGCTGCGCGACTGCATCCCGCCCGTCCATGCCGAGGATCCCACCCGCCGCAGTTGGGCGGTTCCGGTCGCCTCCATGGCGGAGGAAGTGGCCCGCCACCTCGACCGCATCGGCCACGGGCCGGAAGCCCGCGACCTCAAGCTGGACACGGCGCTGTCGCGGCTGCGCCGCGCCGCGACCGCCGCCGACATCGACGCCAAGGTGCAATTGACCCTGCTGCGCGCGGTCACCGCGTTCGAGCGCCTCGCCCTGCTGGTGGGCGGGCTGGAGAAATTCCGCCTCGACCGCCCGGTGGAGGCGAGCGTCGCCGCCTTCGCCAGCCCGCCCGCGCCCAAGGCCGCGTCCCAGGCAGCCACGTCCGCCGCCCCCGCCACGCCGCTCTCGGCCACCCCGGCCATCCGGGTCGCCATCCAGGCGCTGATCGCCACCAGCTTCACCACCGGCCTCGACATCGTCATCGGCCTCGACCACGCCTATTGGGCGACGATGACGGTGATGTTCGTGCTCGGCAACAGCCTGGGCGAGACCTATGTGCGGGTGCGCTACCGCACCTGGGGCACGGTGCTGGGCGTGCTGGTGGGCGTCGCCGCCGTGCACATGCTGAGCGACGCGGTGTGGTTCCTCGCCGTCATCTGCCTGATCGGGCAGGTGGTGGGCCTGCTGACCATGCGCGACCGCTACGACATCGCCTCCGCCGCCACCGGCCTGTCGGTGGTGGTGGGGCTGCATCTCGTCACCGGCCTCAGCGCCGAGGGCATGATCTCGCGCATCTACGAGACCGCCATCGGCGCGGTGGTGGCGCTGGTGGTGTCCTATCTGGTGCTGCCCATCTACGGCAGCGACGAGGTGCTGACCCAGGTGAAGACCGTGGTCGCCCGCTGCCGCTCGGCCTTCGCCGGCTGGTGGCCGCGCGGCGAGAAGCGGGAATCGGTGAGCGCGCTGGCCTGGGAGATGCGCCCGGTGATGGAGCGCCTGCCGCAGATCGACGCGGAATCCTCGCTCGGCCACCGCACCGCCGGCGACGTGGTGAACCTGGTGTCCACGCTGGACATCCTCACCACCTATCTGGCCCTGCTGGAGGACGCCGCGCAGCGCCTGTCCGCGCTCTCGCCGCCGGAGGAGATCGTCAACGCGCTGGAGGCCGCGCGCTCGCGCACCTTGCAGGGCTTCGACCTGGCGCTCGGGGATGCGGCGCCGGAGGCGGAGATCCGCGGCGCGCCGCAGGTGGAGGCGGCGCTGTCCGCCGCGCTCGGCGACACCACCGACGAGACCTCCCGCCGGCTGCTGCCGTTCGTGGCCGACTATCTCGCCTTTTCCGACGCCATCCTCCAGCCGCTGGCCGACCTGCGCACGGTGCTGAACCCGGCCCCGGCGAGCCCGGCGAAGGCGAAGGACAAGGCGGCGGACGGCGCGCAGGAGGCGGCCTGACCGCGCGCCGGCGTCAGCCGCCCGGCACGAACGGGCGGAAATGCTTGGACAGCTTCAGCCCCTGGCCCTGGTAGTTGGAGCCGAGCGCCTCGCCATAGAGGTGGCTCGGCCGCGCCGCCATGCGCTCATAGACGAGGCGACCGACCGTCTGGCCGTGCTCCAGGATGAACGGCACCTCGCGGGAGCGCACCTCCAGCACCGCCCGCGCATGCGCCCCGCCCGCCGGGGCATGGCCGAAGCCGGGGTCGAAGAAGCCGGCGTAATGCACCCGGAACTCGCCCACCAGCGGGTCGAACGGCACCATCTCCGCCGCCTGGTCGGGGGGCACGTGCACCGCCTCGCGCGAGGCGAGGATGTAGAAGGCGTCGGGGTCGAGCACCAGGGAGGTGCTGCCGCGCGCGCGCAGCGGCTCCCAGAAATCCTCCACGTCGAGGCCGCCGCGCTTGTCCACGTCCACCACGCCGGTGTGCTTCTTGGCGCGGAAGCCGAGGATGCCGTTCCAGGCCTCACCGGCGAGATCGACGCCGAGGGCGATGCCGCCCCCCGCCACGTCCGGCGCGTCGGAATCCACCAGCCGCTGCTCCTGCTGGAGGTTCAGCAGTTCCAGGTCGGACAGGCGGGAGACCCCGCGGCGGAAGCGGACCTGCGACAGCCGCGAGCCGGTGCGCACCAGGATGGGGAAGGTGCGCGGCGAGATTTCCAGATAGAGCGGGCCCTCATAGCCCATGGGGATGGCGTCGAACGCCCGCGCGCCGTCGGCGATGACGCGGGTGAAGACGTCGAGCCGCCCGGTGGAGCTCTTCGGATTGGCGGAGGCCGCCACGTCCACGGGCAGCCGCAGCTTCTCGAACAGCGGCACCAGATAGACGCAGCCCGTCTCCAGCACCGCCCCGTCGGCGAGGTCGAGCTTGTGCAGCGCCAGCTCGGACAGGCGGTCCTTCACCGTGATGCCGGCGCCGGGCAGGAAGCTGGCGCGGATGCGCCAGGCGCTGCGCCCCAGCCGCAGGTCCAGGCTCGCCGGCTGGATCTGGTCGTCGTCCAGGGGACGGCGCGTCCGAATCCCGCCTTCCTCGGCGAGCGCCGCGATGGCCTGCGCCGGGAGAATGCCTGCTCTTTGCTGTTCGGCCACGCTCAGCTCCGCTTCCGCTCGTCGCGTTCGTTTTAACGGACGCTTCCCTTGACGCCAAGGTGGCGAGGGATTTAAGTGCCGAACGCTCGTGGTGAATTTGAGCCGGCCGGCTTGCTGCCACGTTAAACAAATCGCTAAAAGGCCGGGGAACGTCACAAGGCGCTTTCGCACCCTCGTGCACGGGTCCCGGCCTCGTCGGAAGGCTTATACCGTGGCGTCGACGTTCATCCCCCCGGATCCCGCAACTTTGCATCCCGAGACCCTGCTCGTCCATGGCGGCACCACGCGCTCGCCCTATGGCGAGACGTCGGAGGCGCTCTACCTCACGCAGGGCTTCGTCTACGACAGCGCCGAGGCCTGCGAGGCCCGCTTCAAGGGCGAGGACCCCGGCTTCGTCTATTCGCGCTACGGCAACCCCACCACCGCCATGTTCGAGGAGCGCATGGCGCTGCTGGACGGGGCGGAGGCCGCCCGCGCCACCGCCTCCGGCATGGCGGCGGTGAATGCGGCGCTGCTGTGCCAGCTGAAGTCCGGCGACCATGTGGTGGCGGCGCGCGCGCTGTTCGGCTCCTGCCGCTGGATCCTGGAAGACTTCCTGCCGCGCTACGGCGTCGAGACCACGCTGGTGGACGGCACCGACCTTGCCGCCTGGCAGGCCGCCGCGCGGCCCAATACGCGCATCTTCTTCCTGGAGAGCCCGACCAACCCGACGCTGGAGATCATCGACATCAAGGCGGTGGCGGACATCGCCCATGCCGCCGGGGCGAAGCTGGTCGTGGACAACGTCTTCGCCACCCCGCTGCTGCAGAAGCCATTCGCGCTCGGCGCCGACATCGTGGTCTATTCCGCCACCAAGCATATCGACGGCCAGGGGCGGTGCCTGGGCGGCGTGGTGCTGGCCTCGCAGCAGTTCGTCACCGACCACCTCCAGACCTTCCTGCGCCAGACCGGCCCCTCCATCTCGCCGTTCAACGCCTGGGTGCTGCTGAAGGGCCTGGAGACGCTGGGCCTGCGGGTGGAGCGGGCGCAGGCCACCGCCGCCACGCTGGCGGACACGCTGGCCGGCGCGCCGAAGGTGGAGAAGGTGCTCTATCCGTTCCGCGCCGACCATCCGCAGGCGGCCCTCGCCCGCCGGCAGATGCGCGGCGGCGGCACTCTCGTCACCTTCGTGGTCGAAGGCGGCAAGGACGGGGCCTTCCGCTTCGCCAACGCGCTGAAGGTGATCCGCATCTCCAACAATCTCGGCGATGCCAAGAGCCTGCTCACCCATCCCGCCACCACCACGCACCAGCGCTTCACGCCGGAGGCGCGGGCGGACATGGGCATTTCCGACGGGCTGGTGCGCCTCTCGGTGGGCCTGGAGTACCCCGACGATTTGATCGCCGACCTCGACCAGGCGCTCAAGGCGGTCTGACCGCCGGGCGGGCTGGACAACCCTTCGCCCCTCGCTACCCTGGTCCCACGCCTCCAACCCGGAGGCGGGAGACCGGGGGATGGGACGCAGGCTGGCGGGGCTGGTCTCGGAGGGCCTCGACGCCGCGCTCCGCGCGGCGCGCTGGCTGATCCTCCCTGTCTCCCTGCTGCTGTTCCTGCAATGGCCACTGCGCGAGTTGGTCCGGGCCTATTCGCGCGAGGCCAACGACCTCGGCCAATGGATGTTCGCCCTCTATGTGGCGGTCGCCGTCACCGCGGCGACGCGGGCCCGGGCCCATCTCGCCAGCGACCTGTTCGCCCACCGCTACCGCGCTCCCACCCGCGCCCGCCTCGCGCGCGTCGGCGCGGCGCTGGGCATGCTGCCCTGGTCGATCTGGCTCCTGGTGACGGGCTCCAGCCTTACGGCGCAATCCCTGGCGAGCCTGGAATCCTTCCCCGAGACCTACAATCCCGGCTATTTCCTGGTGAAAGCCGCCATGTGGCTGCTGGCCCTGCTGGCCTTCCTCCAGGCGCTGCTCGACGTCTTCGCCGCGGACGCGCGCCCCGCGGACCCCCATCCATGAGCGCCTTCGGCCTCGTGCTCCTGCTGATGATCGGCCTCGGCACGGTGTTCACCGGGCTGCCGAACGTGGTCATCCTGCTCGGCACCGCTGTGGTCGGGCTGGTGGTCGGGCTGCTCAGCGGCACGATCGCGCCCAACCTGCTCTATGCCCTGCCCGCGCGCATCGTGGACCTGATGAGCAGCGACCTGCTCCAGGCCCTGCCTTTGTTCGTGCTCATGGGACTGCTGCTGAACCGCCTGCCGGTGGCCTCCGCATTGTTCCACACCGGCCTCGCCCTCCTGCCCCGCTCCGGCGCCAGCGCGCCGGTGGCGGGGCTCGCCATCGGCGTGCTCATCGGCCCGATGAACGGATCGGTCGGGGCCAGCGCCATGGCCCTGTCGCGCACCATCGCGCCGGAGATGCGCGCCCGGCACGTGCCGCTCGCCACGGTCCAGGCCGTCACCGCCACCGCCGCCACGCTCGGCGTGGTGGTGCCGCCCTCGCTGGTGCTGATCCTGCTGGGCGACGCCATGCTCAACGCCCATACCGTGGCGCTCAACGCCACCGGGCGGATGGAACAGGTCGTCAATACCCAGAACGTCTTCCAGGGCGCGCTGGTCCCCGCCGCCCTGTTCATCGGCGGCGCCGTGCTGATGACCCTGTTCCTCTGGCGCCACCGGCCGGGGCAGGTCCGCCCCAGCCATGTGCCGCTGCGGCGAAGCGACGCCATCATCAGCGCCCTGGCCCTGCCCTTCGTCGGCGGGCTGCTGGCGAGCGTCACGCTCGGCTATGTCTATCCGGTGGAGGCGGCCGCCTGCGGCGCGCTGGTGCTGTTCGTCGCCGGATTGGCCAGCGGCCACGTCTCGCGCGCCACCATCGGCCCGCTGCTCGACCAGGCCATGCGGATGACCGGGGCGCTGTTCGCCCTGCTCGCGGCGGCGACGACGCTCACCCTGGTCTTCCGGCTGTTCGGCACCGACAAGCTGATCGCCGACGCCATGCTGGCCCTGCCCGGCGGCCCCCACCTCGCCACCGGCGCGGCGCTGGTCGTCCTGGCCGCCTGCGCCCTGGTGCTCGACGCCTTCGAGATCGTGTTCGTGATCGTGCCGATCATCGTGCCGCCGCTGCTGATGCGCGTGCCCGACGCCACCTGGGTGGCGGTGCTGATCCTGCTGACCCTCCAGCTCAGCTTCCTGCTGCCGCCGCTCGGCTATGCCCTGGTGGTGACGCGCGACATGCTGAAGGGCAAGGCCTCCATGCCGGCGGTCCTGCGGGCGCTGCTGCCCTATGTGGCGGTCCAGGTGCTGGTGCTCGCCAGCGTCTTCGCAATCCCCGCCCTGGTCCATCCGCGCGAGCGGTTCGGCCTCGCGCCGCCGGCCGCGCCGGCGCCCCTCACCCCGGACGAGATGCGCCGGAACCTGGACGAGATGCTGCCCCCGCCGCCCGATGCGGCACCTGCGGCCTTGAACTGAAAGCCTCATGCTCGCATCCTGCCGGTGCATCCATTTCCTCGCCATCCGTGGATGCATGGAAAGGGACGCGTCAGCATGTACCGGGCGACCACGCGCAAGATCCAGGTCACCGCGACGCCGCGCTATGTGGCGGAACGGTCGGAGCCGGACGAAGGCCGGCATTTCTGGGCCTACACCATCGAGGTGGTGAACCTCGGCCGCACCACGGTGCAGCTCAAGGCGCGCCACTGGGTGATCACCGACGCGCGCGGCCATGTGGAAGAGGTGCACGGCTCCGGCGTGGTGGGCGAGGAACCCGTGCTTCCGCCCGGCGGCCGGTTCGAATATACGAGCGGTGTCCCGCTCTCCACCGTCACCGGCATCATGAACGGGCGCTACGACATGCTCACCGAGGGTGGCGAGACCTTCTCCGTGGAAATCCCGGCGTTCTCTCTCGACATTCCCCATATGCCCCGGGTCCTGAACTGAAGCGGCGGCGCTGATGACTCTGGCGAGAGCCTCACGGGTGCAAAGGGAGGCCACGCCGGCGCTCGACCTGCGCCCCATCGCGGCGACGCTCGGCACGCTGCTGACCATCCTCGGCGCCAGCATGCTGCTGCCCGCGCTGGCGGATTTCCGCGCCGGATCGGGCGGCCAGGGCGCCTTCGTCGGCTCGGCGGCGATCACCATCTTCGTCGGCGTGCTGCTGACCGTCTCGGGCCGCGCCGGCGGCCGGCTGCGGCTCGACCTGCGCCAGGCCTTCCTGCTCACCACCTCGGTCTGGGTGGTGCTGTCCCTGTTCGCCACCCTGCCGCTGATGTGGGGGCCGCCGCACCTCAGCTTCGTGCACGCGCTGTTCGAGAGCGTCTCCGGCCTGACCACCACCGGCTCGACGGTGATGAGCGGGCTGGACGCCGCCGCCCCCGGCGTCCTGCTGTGGCGGGCCATGCTGCACTGGTTCGGCGGCATCGGCATCGTGGTCATCGCCATCGCCGTGCTGCCGGCGCTGAGCATCGGCGGGATGCAGCTGTTCCGCACCGAATCCTCCGACCGCTCGGAGAAGTTCCTGCCCCGCGCGGGGGCCGTGGCGAAGGGCCTGCTGACCGCCTATGTGGTCCTGAGCATCCTGTGCGCGACGGGATATGTCCTCGCCGGGATGCCGCTGTTCGATGCCGTCACGCTCGCCTTGTCCACCGTGTCCAGCGGCGGGTTCGCCAATTCGGATTCCTCCATCAGCGTATTCGCCAACCCGGCGGTGGACTATGTGGCCATCGTCTTCATGCTGGCGGCGAGCCTGCCCTTCCCGCTCTATGTGCGGGCGCTCGGCGGCGACGTGTGGAAGCTGTTCCGCAATTCAGAGGTCCGGCTGTTCTTCGCCATCGTCGCGGCCTTCACCGTCGCCTCCTTCCTGCAACAGGTGTTCCAGGGGGTGGCGGAGGGCGAGCCGGCGCTGCGCGGCGCGCTGTTCACCGTGGCCTCGCTGGTCTCCACCACCGGCTTCATGTCGGTGGACTACACCAATTGGGGGCCGCTCTCCGACGCGCTGTTCTTCGTGCTGATGTTCCTGGGCGGCTGCACCGGCTCCACCGCCGGCGGGCTGAAGAGCCTGCGCCTGCTCATCGCCATGAAGGCGGTGCGCCAGCACCTGAAGCGCATCTCCTACCGCAACGGGCTGTTTCCCATCCGCTACGGCGGCGCGCCGGTGGCCGACGACGTGGTCGCCTCGGTGCTCGGCTTCATCTTCCTCTACATCGCCACCTTCGCCGTCGCCAGCGCGCTGCTCAGCGCCCTGGGGCTCGACCTGCGCAGCGCGGTGTCCGCCACCATCGCCTGCCTGTCCAACGTGGGGCCGGGCCTCGGCCCGCTGGTCGGGCCGGCGACCACCTATGCCAACCTGTCCGATCCGGTGATCGGCATCCTCACCTTGGTGATGCTGCTGGGCCGGCTGGAGATCGTGACCGTGCTGGTGCTGACCCTGCCGCGCTTCTGGATGCGCTGAGGCCCGGAGACCGGAGACGGCCCCGGGGATCAGGAATCCGCGTGGCCCAGCACCTCCTCGGCGGCGAAGCCGTAGGAGCGGCCGCAGAACTCGCAGGTCACCGTCACCCGCCCGTCGTCCTGGATCATGTCGCGCCGCTCCTCCGGGGAGAAGCTGGCGAGCACGCCCGCCACGCGCTCTCGCGAGCAGGAGCATTGCGCCGCCAGCGGCTGGGTCTCGAACACCCGCACGCCCCGTTCGTGGAACAGGCGGAACAGCAGCTGTTCGCCGGACAGGGCCGGATCGATGAGTTCCACGTCCTCCAGGGTCGTGGCCAGGGCCTGCGCCTCGGTCCAGGCGTCGTCCTCGTCCACCGCGTGGACCGCAGCGCCTTCCGGCGCATCGCCCGGATGCAGGTCGGCCTGCGCCGCGCGGCCGGCCTCCTCCGGCAGGAACTGCACCAGGAAGCCGCCCGCCCGCCAGGAGGACGCCCCGCCGGCGTGCAGTTCCTCGCCCACGGCGAGGCGCACGCGGGTGGGGATCTGCTCCGACTGGCGGAAATATTCGTGCGCGGCCTCCTCCAGCCCCTCCCCCGCCAGGGCGACCACGCCCTGGTAGCGGTTGACCGAGAGGCCCTGGTCGATGGTCATGGCCAGATGCCCGCGCCCCAGCAGCTGGGCCGGCGCGGCGGCGTTGCCGCCCTCGGCCGCCGCCACGGCGTCCGCATCGAAGCGGGCATAGGCGCGGATCTTGTCGGGGGTGACGAAGTCCACCACCACCATGTCCACCGGCCCGTCGGTCTGGGTCTGGAGGATGAAGCGGCCGTCGAACTTCAGCGAGGAGCCGAGCAAGGCGGTGAGCACCACCGCCTCGCCGATCACCCGCTTCACCGGGGCGGGGTAGGCGTGGTGGGCCAGCACCGCGTCGAGGCCGGCGCCGAGGCGCACCACGCGGCCGCGCACGTCCAGCCCCTCCACCTGGAACGGCGTCACGCAGTCGTCCGCGTCCAGCCGGGGGGATCTCGCCTCTTCAACCATGGGGGCTCCACGCATCACAAAAGTCACCGGCCCCGGACCTGCCGAAGCATCCGGGGGCCGATCCGGCCAAACGCCACGCGCCCACCCCGCGACGGGGTGGGCCTTGCCGACAGGTGGTATCGGACCCGCGCTTTGTCCAGTCGGACCGGGCCCTGCCCGTCAGGCCTGCGCCTTGTCCAGGCACCAGGCCAGAATGCCCTTCTGGGCATGCAGGCGGTTCTCGGCCTCGTCGAACACCACCGACTGCGGGCCGTCCATCACCTCGTCGGTCACTTCCTCGCCGCGATGGGCCGGCAGGCAGTGCATGAAGATGGCGCCGGGATTGGCGCGGGCCATCAGCGCCGCGTTGACCTGGTAGGGCTTCAGCAGGTTGTGGCGGCGCTCGGCCTCCTTGTCGCCCATGGACACCCAGGTGTCGGTGATGACGCAGTCCGCGCCCTCCACCGCCTGGTCCGGGTCGCGCATGAAGCGGACCTTGGCCTTGGTGCGCTTGACGAAGTCCTTGAGCGCCTGGCGCGGCGAGAGTTCCTTCGGGCAGGCCACGCTCATGGAGAAGTCGAACTGCGCCGCCGCGTGCACCCAGGAGGCCAGCACGTTGTTGGCGTCCCCGGTCCAGGCCACGTGGCGGCCGGTGATCGGCCCCTTGTGCTCCTCGAACGTCAGCACGTCCGCCATCACCTGGCAGGGATGGGAGATGCGGGTCAGGCCGTTGATGACCGGCACGGTGGCGTAGCGCGCCAGCTCCATCAGGTCCTCATGGCTGAGGATGCGGATCATGATGGCGTCGACGAAGCGCGAGAGCACGCGGGCCGTGTCGGCGATGCTCTCGCCGCGGCCGAGCTGCATCTCCGCGCCGGTCAGCATGATGGTCTCGCCGCCGAGCTGGCGCATGGCGAGGTCGAACGACACCCGCGTGCGGGTGGACGGCTTGTCGAACACCATGGCCAGCGACTTGCCGGCCAGGGGTTTTTCCTCCTGGCCGGCCTTGCGCTGCGCCTTGAGCGTCTTGGAGAGTTCCAGCACCCGCCGCAGGTCGACCGCTTCGAGATCGGTCAGGTCGAGAAAATGACGCACGCTCGTCCCGCTCATTCGGCGGCCCCCTTCACCGGCGCAGCCGCCATCCCGTCCTCGATCCGCCGGCACGCCGCCTCGATCTTCTGGACGGCGATGCCGACTTCCTCCTCGCTGACCACCAGAGGCGGCAGCAGGCGCACCACATTGTCGCCGGCGCCCGGCGCCAGCAGTCCTTCCTCGCGCAGTGCCAGCACCAGCTCGGCGGCCGGCCCCTGCGCCCTGAGGCCCATCAGCAGGCCCTGGCCGCGCACCTCGGCGATGACGTTCGGGTGCCGGTCCTTCACCTCCGCCAGGAGCTGCGTGAAGCGCAGGCTCATCATGCGGACATGCTCCAGGAAGGCGGGGTCCAGCACCTTGTCCAGCACCGCATTGCCCACCGCCATGGCCAGCGGGTTGCCGCCATAGGTGGAGCCGTGGGTGCCGAGCGTCATGCCCTTGGCCGCCTCCTCGGTGGCGAGGCACGCCCCCATGGGGAAGCCGCCGCCGATGCCCTTGGCCACCGCCATGATGTCCGGCGTGATGCCGGCCCATTCATGCGCGAACAGCTTGCCGGTCCGGCCGACGCCGCTCTGCACCTCGTCGAGGATCAGCAGCAGGCCGTGCTGGTCGCACAAAGCGCGCAGCGCGGTGAGGAAGCTCGGCGGCGGCACGCGCACGCCGCCCTCGCCCTGCACCGGCTCCAGCAGGATGCCGCCGGTCTCCGGCCCGATCGCCGCCTTCACCGCCTCGATGTCGCCGAACGGCACCTGGTCGAAGCCGGGCATCTCCGGGCCGAAGCCCTCCAGATACTTGGCGTTGCCGCCGGCGGCGATGGTGGCGAGCGTGCGGCCGTGGAAGGCGCCCTCGAAGGTGATGATGCGGGCGCGCTCGGCATTGCCGGCCACGTACTGGTACTTGCGCGCCATCTTGATGGCGCACTCCAGGGCTTCCGCGCCGGAATTGGTGAAGAACACCGTATCGGCGAAGGTCGCCTCGGTCAGCCGCTGCGCCAGCCGCTCGCCGCCCTTGATGCGGAACAGGTTGGACGTGTGCCAGAGCTTCTGCGCCTGCTCGGTGAGCGCGGCCACCAGATAGGGGTTGGCATGGCCCAGCACGTTGACCGCGATCCCGGCGGTGAAGTCGAGATAACGTCGCCCGTCCGTGGTCACGAGCCAGCAGCCCTCCCCCCGCTCGAACTCAAGATTGACGCGCGCATAGGTTGGCAGAACGGGGGATATCACGGACCCCTCCTCGAGAGGGTGGATTGGAGACGCCGCGGGCCGAGGCCGTTGGACAAATGGAAAAAGGCCGCCCACGGGGGCAGCCCGACGAGGGGATTCTAATGATCGTCCTCGCAGGGTCAACATACCCCGAATGGTTAACGTTTCTGCAACGACTTGGGGAAAACAGCCCCGGGGGCGATTCTCGCTCTTCGCGTCACACGCCTCATATTGTAGCTTCCACATCGCCGGCCACGATATGTCGTGCGCGGCACCGTTCCCAAGTGGCGTCGGATCCCCAACATCCTGCGTGCGATACGCGCGTTTCGGGAAGCGGCCGGGGATTCGATGAGGCAGCCAAGGAGGAGAGCGATGAGCTGGAACGACGAGCGCGTCGAACTCTTGAAGAAGCTCTGGAGCGACGGTCTGTCCGCCAGCCAGATCGCTGGAGAGCTCGGCGGCATCACGCGCAATGCCGTCATCGGCAAAGTCCATCGCCTCGGCCTGTCCGGCCGGGCGAAGGCACCGGCGGTGGCCGCCCGGCCCCGCAAGGCCGCCCGGCCCGACACCCCCGCCCAGCGCCCGCAGGCCCCCGTCCGGCCGGCGACGCACGGCAACACCGCGCTGGCCCCGGCCTTCGAGGAACTGGTGGACAGCGCGCCGGCTCCGGCGCCGGCCCCCCAGCCGTCCAACAACGTGCTGCCCATCGGGCAGCGCTGCACCATCATGAACCTCACGGAATCCACCTGCCGCTGGCCGCTGGGCGAACCGGGCACGGACGCCTTCTACTTCTGCGGCGGCCGCAGCCTGACCGGCATGCCTTATTGCGCGCAGCACGCCCGCATGGCCTATCAGCCGGTGCAGGATCGCCGGCGCGACCGGCGGGTCGCCCGGATCTGAGCCCGACCCAGGCTCGGCGCATCACGACAAAAGCCCCGCACTGCGGGGCTTTTTCATATGTGCAGAGCCCCGCGTCTGGCGGGGCGCGGCGGGCTAGCGGGGATCCACATTCAGGCTGGACCTCTCGTAACGCAGGGCTGTCCTCCTCAATCCCGTGCGACGCACCCCCTTCCCCGCAAGGGGGGAGGTGCCCCTGCCTGTCCTTGCTCCGGGCCGCCCCAAACGCCCCCCTCATAGGCGGGCGGGCGCCGGCTTCGAATGTTCGGTGACGCCGCAGGAGGCTTGGCGGCAGGAGTCTTGGCGGCGGGAATCCCGGCCGCAGCACTATCGGCCCCAAGACCTGCGGTCGAGTGAATCGTCCTCTAACATTTTGATAGAGAACGTTTTTCCGTTCGAATGGCGATGCCATTCGAACGGAACGTGCTCTAGCGGCGGTCGCGCGTCGGGTCGAAGCAGGTGTAGCCGATGAAGCACTGCCGGCTGTCGCGCGTCGGCACCCAGGCCGGCTCGGTCATCTGGTCCGCCGGGCAATAGGCCCGGCTGATGACGAAGCGGTCATAGGTGGTGGCGGAGGTGGCGAGCACCGCGCTGCCCCCGGTGCGGATCAGGGTCGCGGCCTGGCGGCAGGTCATCTGCATGGTCGCCGGCAGCGCCAGCGCCGCCGTGGGGATCAGGACGGCCGCGACCGCCATCGGCGCCAGCGCCGCACGCACACTCTTGTTCATGACACTCACTCCCACGGCGGGATCGACCGTCCGCATCACCTTGTCGGCATCACCTAGTCGGCATCATCTTGTCAGCACGACTGTCGGGACCATCTTCCCGGCACCGTCTTGTCGGCACCGTCTTCTTGCCGGCACCACCTTGCCCGTCGTCGCGCGGCAGGGTCCGCGCGCACCCGGGGTCCCCTTCGTCCCGCCCCCGGGGCGGTCCCGACCATAGACGCAAAGGCCCCGGCGAACCAGACGGCTCACCAGTCGCGATGCCCCCAGTCCGGCTCATAGCAGGTGTAGCCGATGAAGCATTGCGGGTTGTCGCGGGTCCGCTCGAACGCCGGCCGCAGCGCCTCGTCCGGCTGGCAGAAGCGCATGTCGCTCACGAACCGATCGAAGGTGGTGGGCGAGGTGTCGAGGACGATGCCGCCGCTGCGCTTCACCAGGCCCGCCGCCGCGGCGCAGGTCATGGCCTGGGTGGAGGGCCGGGCCAAGGCCGGGGCGGCCGACGCCGCCAGCGCCAGCAGCCCCAGAAGGACCGGCCAGGGCGCATGCGCCCGGCGTGATGTGCGACGTTCCGCTGCTTTCGCTGCCAGGCCCATGTCCGCCTCCCCGACGCGACCGTGCCATCGCTGCCCGTACACCGGACAGGCTGCTCTTCTACGGCGAAAGGTCAATGGCGGATTGCCGGGACGGCGCCCGTCGCGTCAATGGGCGCGGGCGAACATCTCGTTGAAGGAATAGCCCGCCCCGCGCACCGTGCGGATGGGGTCGAGCTGCCGGCCGCGATTGATCGCCTTGCGCAGGCGGCCCACATGCACGTCCACGGTGCGCTCGTCGATATAGACGTCCTGCCCCCACACCCCGTCGAGCAATTGCTCGCGGGAAAACACCCGGCCGGGGCTCTGCATGAGGAATTCCAGCAGGCGGAACTCGGTGGGGCCGAGATGCACCTCGCGCCCGGAGCGGTGGACCCGGTGGGTCTCCCGGTCCAGCTCGATGTCGCCGGCGCGCAGCAGGGTCGCCACGTGCTCGGGCTTGGCCCGGCGCAGCAGCGCCCGCACCCGGGCCAGAAGCTCGGGCACGGAGAAGGGCTTGACCACGTAGTCGTCCGCGCCGGTGGCGAGACCGCGCACGCGCTCGGTCTCCTCGCCACGGGCGGTGAGCATGATGACCGGCAGGCGCTCGGTCTCCGGCCGCGTGCGCAGCCGGCGGCAGAGCTCGATGCCGGACAGCCCGGGCAGCATCCAGTCGAGGATGACGAGGTCCGGCACGCTTTCACGCAGCCGGGTCTCGGCTTCGTCGCCCCGACCCACATTGTCCACGGCATAGCCCTCGGATTCGAGGTTGTACCGCAGCAGGAGCGTCAGGGGCTCCTCGTCCTCGATAATCAGGATGCGCGCAGGCACGGGCAATTATCCCTGGACGGTCCGCGGGGGGAACGAAACCGTGGTTTCACTGGAGGCATCGGCCTTCGGCCGGTCATCGGAGATCATGCCGCCGGTGACCATGTAATAGACCGTCTCGGCCACGTTGGTGGCGTGGTCGCCGATGCGCTCGATGTTCTTGGCGCAGAACAGCAGGTGCGTGCACACGGAGATGTTGCGCGGATCCTCCATCATGTAGGTGAGGAGTTCGCGGAACAGCGAGGTGTACATGGTGTCGACGCTCGCATCCTTGCGCCACACCTCCAGCGCCTTCTCCGGATCGCGGCCGGCATAGGCGTCCAGCACTTCCTTGAGCTGTTCGAGCACCAGCTCGGACATGTGCTCGACGCCGCGCACCAGCTTCTGCGGGTGGTACTCGCCCTCGATGGCGAGCACGCGCTTGCCGATGTTCTTGGCCAGGTCGCCGATGCGCTCCAGGTCGTTGGAGATGCGCAGCGTGGCGACGATGTCGCGCAGGTCGCTGGCCACCGGCTGGCGCTTGGCGATGACCAGGACGGCCTTGTCCTCGATCTCGCGCTGAAGCTGGTCGATGGTGGCGTCCAGCAGCACCACGCGCTGGGCGGCGGCGGCGTCGCGGCGGATCAGCGAGAGCACGGAATCGGACACCAGGCGCTCCGCCTGGCCGCCCATCTCCACGACCTTGCGGCCCAGTTCCTTCAATTCGACGTCGAACGCCGAAACGGTATGTTCGGGCATAGGGGACCTCCCGCTCTGCTCAGCCGAAGCGGCCGGTGATGTAGTCGCGCGTCTTGATCTCCTTGGGATTGGTGAAGATCACGTCGGACGTGCCGACCTCCACCAGCTCGCCGAGATAGAAGAACGCCGTGAGATCCGCGCACCGCGCCGCCTGCTGCATGTTGTGCGTCACGATGACGATGGTGAATTCCTGCTTCAACTCGTCGATCAGGTCTTCGATCTTCGAGGTGGAGATGGGGTCGAGCGCCGAGGTGGGCTCGTCCAGCAGGATGACTTCCGGGCGCACCGCGATGGTGCGAGCGATGCACAGGCGCTGCTGCTGGCCGCCGGACATGCCCAGCGCCGAGGTGTGCAGGCGGTCCTTGGTCTCTTCCCAGATGGCGGCCTTGCGCAGGCAGCTTTCCACCCGCTCGTCCATCTGCGCCTTGTTGATGCTCTCGTGCAGGCGCACGCCGAAGGCGATGTTGTCGTAGATCGACATGGGGAAGGGGGTCGGCTTCTGGAACACCATGCCGATGCGGCTGCGCACCACGGTGGAGTCCAGGTCCTTGCCCACCACGTTCACGCCGTCGAACAGCACCTCGCCCTCGGCCCGCTGGCCGGGATAGAGGTCGTACATGCGGTTGAACACCCGCAGCAGCGTGGACTTGCCGCAGCCCGACGGGCCGATCATGGCGGTCACGCGCTTCTCGGGAATGGTGAAGTTGATGTTCTTCAGGGCATGGTTCTGCCCGTAGTAGAAATTGAGCTTGTTGACCTGGATCTTCACCGGCGCCTCGACGGCGCCGGGCTTCGCCGCGACGGACGAGGACAGATTGAAGGTCGGATCGACGGCTGAATTCATGACAGGCCTCGTTCGGTCTCGGACCCTGCCGGGCGGGGCAAGGCAATCGGTCTGATGGGGTCGAGCGCGATCAATGCGACCGCGCAAGCACGAGCCGCGACACCACGTTGAGCACCAGCACGCCCACCGTGATGAGCAGGGCGCCGGCCCAGGCCAGCGCAACCCAGTCGTCAAACGGGCTGCCGGCATATTGATAGATCGCGATGGGCAGGCTCGCCATGGGCTTGGACAGGTTCACCGACCAGGAATTGTTGCCCAGCGAGGTGAACAGCAGCGGCGCGGTCTCGCCGGCGGCGCGGGCGATGGCCAAAAGGATGCCGGTGACGATGCCGGCCCGGGCGGCCCGCCACGTCACCATCATCACCACCTTCCACTGCGGCGCGCCGAGCGCGAAGGCGGCCTCGCGCAGGCCCACGGGGACGAGGTTCAGCATGTCCTCGGTGGTGCGCACGATCACCGGGATCACCAGGATGGCCAGCGCCAGGGAGCCGGCCCAGCCGGAGAAGCCGCCGAACGGCACCACCAGGAGCTGGTAGATGAACAGGCCCACCAGGATGGAGGGCGCCGAGAGCAGGATGTCGTTCACGAAGCGGGCGGCGGAGCCGATCTTGGTGCCCTTGCCGTTCTCGGCCAGGAAGGTGCCGGCGAAGATGCCGATGGGGCCGCCGATGGCGAGCGCGATGGCGATCTGGATCAGCGAGCCGACGATGGCGTTGAGCAGGCCGCCGTTCTGGCCGGGCGGCATGGTCACGTTGGTGAACACGCTGAGCCCGAGGGCGGGAAGCCCCTTGGCGACCAGGGTCAGCAGGATCCAGGCCAAAAGCAGGATGGCGAGGACGGCGAAGCCGGTGGAGACCACCTTGACGGTGGTGTCCTTGGCCCGGCGGGCGGCGAGAGAAGCCATGGCGCGGGTCTCCCTCAGTCGAGCCGCGAGCGCACGAGCGCACGGGACAGAGCGAGGACGATGAAGGAAATGACGAACAGGATGAAGCCGAGCTGGAGCAGCGAGGTCAGCTTCAGCGAGCCGATCGGCGCCTCGGGGAATTCATTGGCGATGGTGGAGGCGATGGTGGCGCCGGGCGCGAACAGGGAGGCGGACAGGCGCGTCGCATTGCCGATGACGAAGGTCACCGCCATGGTCTCGCCCAGCGCCCGGCCGAGGCCGAGCATCACCGCGCCCACCATGGCCGTGCGGCCGTAGGGCACCGAGACGTTGCGGTAGACCTCGAACGTGGTGCAGCCGACGCCGTAGGCGGATTCCTTCAGCATGGGCGGCACCGATTCCAGCGTCTCCACGAACATGGCGGTGATGAAGGGCACGATCATCACCGCCAGGATCAGGCCGGCGGTGAACATGCCCGAGCCCAGCGGCGGACCCTGGAACAGGGCGCCCAGCACCGGGATCGGCCCGAGCAGGTCGATCAGCGGCGGCTGCACATAGGCGGCCATCAGCGGGGCGATGACGAAGAAGCCCCACATGCCGTAGATGATGGAGGGCACGGCGGCCAGCAGCTGCACGGCGACGCCGATCGGGCGCTTGAGCGGCTGCGGCGCGATCTCGGTGAGGAAGAAGGCGATGCCGAACGACAGCGGCAGGGCCACCACGACGGCGATGACGGCGCTGAACAGCGTGCCGTAGATCATCACCAGGGCGCCGTACTTCTCGGTCACCGGATTCCAACTGGCGGTCCAGAGGAAGTCGAGGCCGAATTCCTGCAGCGCCGGCAGGCCGCCCAGGAACAGCTGGGCGATGATGAGGCCGAGCAGGATGAGGACGAAGATGCCGCTGGCCCACAGCGCCCCGACGAACAGCGGATCGGACAGACCGCCGATGCTCTTCGCCTGGTGAATGGGAATGCGGCCCGTGGCTCCTGAACTGTCGATCGTCGCGTCCATCCCCTGCCCTTCCTTCACGACCGCGCCGTCCGGCGGCGGTCAGCGGCCGCGCCCCGGCCGCCTGTCCGACCATCCAAATCCCGTCGTCAAAATCCTGCCGCCGGCGACGCGCCACCCCGGCGACCACCCGTCTGCGCCCCGGACCGGGAAATCCCCGTCGCAAGACACGGTGTCGCAAATGGGAAAGTGTGTTCCAACGGCGCCCTCGCCCTGCGCTGCGCCATCGGCACGGCGGGCGGCGGGAGAAAAGCCGGCCCGCCCCGATGGGCGGACCGGCGATCGTCGGATCAGAACACCGGCTTGCCGTCCGGGGTCTTCACCTCGGCCTTCCAGGCCGCTTCGATGCGCTTCACCACCGACTCCGGCAGCGGGATGTAGTGCAGCTTCTCGGCGATCTCGCCGCCGTCCTTGCCATACGACCACTCGAAGAACTTCATGACCTCCTTGGAGGCCTCCACATTGGTGGGGTTCTTCGGCAGCAGGATGTAGGTGGCGGACACGATCGGCCAGGCGCCTTCGCCGCTGGTGTTCAGCATGGAGGCGGCGAAGTCCTTCGAACCGGTCCAGTCGGCGGCGTCGGCCGCAACCATGAAGGACTTCACGGACGGGGCGAGGAACTTGCCCGCCTTGTTCTGGAGCTGCGTCACCACCAGCTTGTTGGCGGCGGCGTAGACGAACTCGACGTAGCCGAGGCCGCCCTTGGTGTTCTTCACGGTGCCGGCAACGCCTTCATTGCCCTTGGCGCCCGCGCCCGCGGGCCACTGCACGGAGGTGGCGGCGCCGACCTTGGACTTCCACTCCGGGCTCACTTCAGCCAGGTAGCTGGTGAACACGTAGGAGGTGCCGGACGAGTCCGAGCGATACACCGGCACGATGGCCTGGTCGGGCAGCTTCACGCCGGCGTTGAGGTCGGCGATCGCCTTGTCGTTCCACTTGGTGATCTTGCCGAGATAGATGTCGGCGAGGATCGGGCCGGTCAGCTTGAGCTGGTCGGAGGCGATGCCGTCGATGTTCACGGTGGCGACGATGGAACCGATCACCGCCGGGAACTGGAGCAGGTTGGCGGAGGCGAGCTTGGCGCTCTCCATCGGCGCGTCGGAGGCGCCGAAATCAACCGTGCGGTTGATGATCTGGTTCTGGCCGCCGCCGGAGCCGATCGACTGGTAGTTCAGACCGTTGCCGGTCTTCTCTTTATACTTGGCGCCCCAGGACTGGTACACCGGGGCGGGAAAGGAAGCGCCAGCGCCGTTGAAATCAAGGGCAGACGCGCTACCGGCGATCAGAGTGCCGGCGACAGCGATCGCCGCGCCGAAAATGGTGGTGAGCTTCACGGATTCTCTCCATTGCCAATCAGGTGCCGCCACTGGACGTTGCCGTCCCGACGCAACTTTGGGCCGCACAGACATAGCGGCGTGGCCCGAACCTTCTATGACCGACGCATGACACAAGAATGACAGCTCAAGCCGCTGGATTGACTTCGTTTTTCGAAGTTTCCTCGGCGAGCTCCAGCCGGACCGTAAAATTCGCGCCCTCGCCGGGGCTGCTTTCCACCGTCATCCGCCCCCGATGCCGGGCGACAATGTGCTTCACGATGGCCAGCCCGAGTCCCGTGCCGCCCTGGTCGCGGCTCGCCGCCACGTCCACCCGGTAGAAGCGCTCGGTCAGCCGCGGCAGGTGCTCGGGCGCGATGCCCGGCCCGAAGTCGCGCACGCTGATCACCGCCACCTCGCCCGTCGGCCCCGCCTCCCGCGCCAGCCCGACTTCCACGCGCTTGCCGGTGAGGCCGTACTTCAGCGCGTTCTCGACCAGATTCTCGAACAGCCGGATCAATTCGTCCCGGTCGCCCCGCACCATGGCGGCGCCTGCTCCGCGGCTGAGCTCGATGGTCACCCCGCGATCCTGGGCCAGCGGTGTCAGCGTATCGCACACATGGGCGAGGATGCCACCGAGGTCCACCGGCGTATCCGGGCGCACATGGACGTTGAGCTCGATGCGCGACAGCGACAGGAGATCGTCGATCAGCCGCGACATGCGCCGCGCCTGGGCCCCCATGATGGTGAGAAAGCGCTCCCGCGCGGCGGCATCATTGCGCGCCGGGCCGAGCAGGGTCTCGATGAAGCCCGAGAGCGAGGCCAAAGGCGTGCGCAGCTCATGGCTGGCGTTGGCGACGAAGTCCGCCCGCATCTGCTCCACCCGCCGCTGCGCGGTCAGGTCGCGGAAGGTCAGCAGCACCGCGTCCGGCCGGCCGCCCGGACGCCCCCCTTGCAGGTGCAGCGGCACCACATGGGCTTCCAGCCAGCGATCGAGCGGGATGCGCTCGGCGAATTCCACCCGGCGCGGCACGCCGTCCTCGGCCCCGGCCCGGACCGCCGCCAGCACTTCCGGCACGCGCACCAGGAACGACAGGGGATCGCCGACCCGCGCGGCGCCCACGGCCAGCGCCACGCGCTCGTTGGCGGACAGGATCTCCCCGTCCGGGGTCAGCAGCAGAGCCGGCTCGGGCAGCGCCGCCACCAAGGCGATGAGCGGCGGGTCGACCCGGGGGCGCTGCGCGGGCGGAGCGCTCGCCGCGGAGGGCACGATCGGCAGCGGCACACGCCAGGCCCGGCCCCGGCGCACGCAGATCGCTCCGGCCAGCGCGACGATGAGGATGAGGCCGGCGACCGCAAGGTGGACCAGGCCGGCGGCCGCCCCCGCCAGTGCGACAAGGCCGAGGAGGGCGAACCAAAGCCGGGCATAGCACCACCACGGGGCGCGCGGATCGGCCGGCGGCACCACCGGGACAGGCGGCAGCATGCTCATGACCGCCCCCCTGCCCGGTACCCCGGCACCGTCGCGCTGCGACCTCTATCGTCCGTCCTGCCGCCCGGCATGGGCTCGATCCTCAAAGAGACACCACATAAGATGCGCCCGCCGGGGTGTCCTTTCCCTCGGTTGCGACTCAATAGCCCAGCGATGGTGAATTCCGCGTGCGAAGGCAATAAGACAGCGTTTCGCCGCAAGTCTGGTTTTTCAATGCGGAAATGGGAACGGCCGCCCATGATGCGCGCTTTAACCGTCAGGCCGATCTGGGGCCCGGTGTTGCTGGGAAGTGTCCGATGTCTGTTCGTCTCCGCCTGATCGCCGCCGCCCTTGCCGCCTGCGCGGCGCACAGCGCCCAAGCCGATCCCCTCCCCACCCCCACCGGCGACTTCGCGCTGAAGGCGAAGACGCGCGACGGCGGCACGCTGGACCTTGCCCATTCCGGCGGCCGGATGCGGCTGGAGATGCTGCCCAAGGCCGCCCCCGCCATGGTGGTCGGGCTTCTCGACCTGCGCGCCGGCAAGATGGTGGTCATGGTGCCGGCCATGCCGAAGATGGCGGTGCAGATGGACCTGCCGCCCGATTTCACCTTCGCCTCGATGAACGGGTCCGGCACCAAGACCGGGAGCGCGGAAGTGGCGGGCGAGCCTTGCGATCTCTGGAAGGTGGATGCCACCGCCAGCCAGGCGGGAACGGGGCCGACGGTGTCCTGCATCACGGCGGACGGCATCGCGCTGCGCACCGAGATGGACATCAAGGGCAAGACGGAGGTGCTGTACGAGGTCACCTCGCTCACCCGCGGCCCGCAGGACCCGCGCCAATTCGTCCTCCCCACCGGCGTCCAGACGGTCAAGATCCCCAAGAACGCCGCGGCGGCCCTGCCCGGGCTCGCGCCGTTCACCGCCGGGCTCGGCACGCCCTCGCAGTGACGCCGCGCGACGCCCGCGGCGCCGCGCCGTTTCACCCGCCTATTCGGCGGCGGTGACGCGCTTGCTCTCGGCCACCGGCGGTGCGGCGGCGGCGGTCTCGGCCGCCCCGGCGGCGCGCCGGCGGCCACCGAGATAGATTTCCCGCCCGCCCAGCAGGGTCAGCGCGAGGGCGAAGGGCACGATGTAATAGAACAGGCGGAACACCAGCAGGGCGCCCACCATCTCGCCCGCCTCGAACTGCGGCAGGGCGACCAGCAAGGCGGCGTCAAACACCCCGAGGCCACCGGGCGCATGGCTGGCGAACCCCAGCAGCGTGGCGGTGACGAAGATCACCGATAGCGAGATGGGATCGATATAGGGGCTGGCGGGCATCAGCATGTACATGGCCGCCGCGCACAGGCTGAGATCCAGGATGCCGATGCCGATCTGCAGCAGGGTGGTCTTGCCCGCCGGCAGCGTGACGAACCAGCTGGCGCGGCCGATCTTGCGCGGCGCGGCGCTCACCCACACCACATAGCCCACCAGGGCGGCCAGCGCGGCCACGCCCAGCAGGCGATTGACGAAGGGCGGGAGCTGATCCACCGCCGTGGCGGCGTCCGGGTGGATGAGGATGCCGAGGCCCAGTACCGCCACGTTGCCCAGCCAGAAGGTCAGGCCGGCGACGAAGCAGATCTTCGCCACGTCGACCGCATTCAGGCCCCAGGCGGAATAGATGCGATAGCGGACCGAGCCGCCGGTGAAGACGGTGAAACCAACGTTGTGCCCCACCGAATAGGAGCAGAAGCCGGACAGGGCCGCGACGCGATAGGGCACCTCGGACTTGCCGATGGTGCGCAGGGCGAACCAGTCATAGAAGGTCAGCGTGATGTAGGCGCAGGCCACCAGCACGAAGGCGATCGCCACGTGCAGCGGATCCTTCGCCTGCAACGCCGCGACCACGTCGGCGAAATTCAGCTTGTGCAGCATGCGGTAGAGGACGGTGATGGCAAAGCCGATCACCACCAGGCTCGCGATAAAACCCAGCCCGTGCAGGCCCACCTTCTCCCGCAAAAAACGCCAGACCCGTGATGGAACGCTCATAAGGCACCGTTTCCCCCGCCGACGGCCGAACCCACATGCCGGAAAGGTCCAAGCGGATGGACCGCTGCGGATCGGATGGGCTGACGCTACGTCGCCACCATCCTTGCATTGAAGGCCTAGCGCCTCAAGACGGCGCTCCCGTGGCACCGTGAACAGATTTACAATTTTACCGGATAGCCGATCTCCACGGTCCGGCTGCGCGGCAGGCCGAAGCGGTCCACGGAACGCTCCGCATTGCGCGCCAGGAAGGCGAAGACGTGGGCCACCACGTCGCGCATGCGCGTCACTTCGTCCGGCGGGATGATGCGCTCATGGCCGATCACATAGATCGCCTCGTCCGGATCGACGCCGCGCGCGCTCAGCGCCGGGCCGAGCACCGAGGGCACGTCGATCTGCTGCATGTAGCCGAAGCGCAGGTCCACCCGCACATAGGCGCCGTCCAGCACCGTCACCCGCACCCGGTCGTCCACCGACACGCGCGGCCGGGCAGCGATCCACACCGAGACGATGACCGCCCGCTGGAAGCGGATCTTCAGCAGGTCCGCCATGCGCGACAGCGCCACCGGCGTCATGGCCCCGGCCCGGGACAGGAAGATGGCCGTGCGCGGGCTCTCCGCGTCGTTGGCGCGGTCCTTGCGGGCGACGAACTCGTCCATGGGCTCGGTGAAGCGCACCTGCTGCGCCACCACGCCCTCCAGGCCGCGACGCCAGCTGATCATGACGAAGATGACCATGCCGGCGATGGTGAGCGGCAGCCAGCCGCCGTCATGCAGCTTGGTCATGTTGGCGCTGGCGAAGGCCGCGTCCAGGCTCAGCAGGCCGATGGCCAGCGCCACCACGGCGGGCTTCGGCCAATTCCAGGCGCGATACACCTGGGCCACGAACAGGATGGAGGTGGTGACCATGGCGAAGGCCACCGCGATGCCGTAGGCGGAGGCGAGCCGGTCGGATGCCTCGAAGCCCAGCACCACGGCGATGCAGGAGATCATCAGCAGCCAGTTCAGGCGGCCCACATAGATGTGCTGCTCGTTGTGCTCGCTGGTGTAGCGGATGCGCATGGGCGGCAGGTAGCCAAGCTCGATGGCCTGCTTGGCCAGTGAGAACACCCCGGTGATGATCGACTGGGACGCGATCACCGTGGCCGCGGTGGCGAGCATCAGCAGGGGAATGTCGAACGGATCGGGGCAGAGGTCGTAGAACGGGTTGCGCACCGCCACCGGGTCGCGCAGCAGGATCGCACCCTGGCCGAAATAATTCAGCAGCAGCGCCGGCATTGCGACGACCAGCCACGCCCGGGCGATGACCTTGCGGCCGAAATGGCCGAGGTCGGCATAGAGCGCCTCGCCGCCGGTGATGGCGAGAAAACAGGCGCCGATGATGACGCCGGCGAGGCCCGTATGATCCACCAGCGTGCGGAACCCGGCGCGCGGGTCGAGCCCGGCCAGGACCTCCGGCGCCTGGACGATCCCATAGACGCCGAGCACCGCCAAGGAGCCGAACCACATCAGCATGATCGGCCCGTAGAAGCTGGCGATCCGCTCGGTGCCGAGCCGCTGCGACAGGAACACCGCCAGCAGCACCAGCACCGTGACCGGGACGATCCAGGCGTTGAGGGCCGGCGAGATGATCTGCAAGCCCTCGATGGCGGACAGCACCGACATGGCCGGGGTGAGCACGCCGTCGCCGATCAGCATGGCGGCGCCCACGAGGCCGGCGCCGAGCAGGTACCAGCGCAGCCCGAGCGCGCTGCGGTGCAGGTCGAGCAAAGTGACGAGGGCGAGGATGCCGCCCTCCCCGTCATTGTCCGCCCGCAGCACCAGCATCACGTATTTCACCGTGACGGAGAGGATGATGCTCCAGGTGATGAGGGAGAGCAGGCCGAGCACGTCGGCGGGCACGAAATCGGTACCGCCCACCGCCAGCACGCCCTGCTTGAGGGCATAGAGCGGGCTGGTGCCGATATCGCCGAAGACCACGCCGAGCGCGCCGATCTCTGCGGCGAACGGCACCACGCGCTGGCGGTCACGACTGAAGCTCAAGGACATTGCTCGAGTTCCGGTCGCTCAGGGTTTCGGTCGTGAAGGGACGGACAGGGGCCGGATGCGCAAGGCGATCTCTCTGCATCGGGAGCGCCTGACGCGCCCCGAATTCCAGTCGAAACGGTCCAAGGCAGCCCCCCGCAACACGCCGCCATTTCGGCGGCCGCTGCCCACACCTAGCTCCGTTCGCGTAAGCTGACAATGCGGTGGACCGGGGCGGTACGCCCCGGCCCGGAATTGCGCCCGGGCCGCAGCCCCGGAGGGATGCGGCCCGGCGACGATCAATAGCGGTAGAGTTCCGGCTTGAAGGGGCCTTCCTGGGGCACGCCGATATAGTCGGACTGCTTGTCGGAGAGCTTGGTCAGCTTCACGCCGATCTTCTCCAGGTGAAGCGCGGCGACCTTCTCGTCGAGCTTCTTCGGGAGCGTGTAGACCTTCTTCTCGTAGACGCCAGGCTTGGTCCAGAGCTCGATCTGGGCCAGCGTCTGGTTGGTGAAGGACGCCGACATCACGAAGCTCGGGTGGCCGGTGGCGTTGCCGAGGTTCACCAGGCGGCCTTCCGACAGCAGGATGATGCGCTTCTTGTCGGGGAACTCGACCTCGTCGACCTGCGGCTTGACGTTGTGCCACTTGAAGTTCTTCAGGCCGGCGACCTGGATCTCGCTGTCGAAGTGGCCGATGTTGCAGACGATGGCGCGGTCCTTCATGGCCCGCATGTGCTCGACCGTGATGACGTCGAGGTTGCCGGTCGCCGTCACGAAGATGTCCGCGCGGGGCGCAGCGTCTTCCATGGTGGTGACTTCATAGCCTTCCATCGCCGCCTGCAGGGCGCAGATCGGATCCACCTCGGACACCATGACGCGGCAGCCGGCGTTGCGCAGCGACGCCGCCGAGCCTTTGCCCACGTCGCCGAAGCCGGCGATCATGGCGACCTTGCCGGCCATCATCACGTCGGTGCCGCGGCGGATGCCGTCCACCAGGCTCTCGCGGCAGCCGTAGAGATTGTCGAACTTCGACTTGGTGACGCTGTCGTTCACGTTGATCGCAGGCCAGAGCAGGATGCCCTTCTTCTGCATCTCGTAGAGACGGTGCACGCCCGTGGTGGTTTCCTCGGTCACGCCGCGGATCGACTTGGCGAGCTGGGTGTACCAGCCGTGCTTGTGCTTCAGGCGGCGCTTGATGGCGGCGAAGAGGACTTCCTCTTCCTCATTGGTCGCGCCGTCGAGGAAGGCGGTGTCGCCATTCTCGGCGCGCAGGCCGAGGTGGACCAGCAGCGTGGCGTCGCCGCCGTCGTCCAGGATCATGTTCGGCGCGCCACCGTCGGCCCACTCGAAGATGCGGTGCGTGTATTCCCAGTATTCCTCCAGGGTCTCGCCCTTCACGGCGAAGACCGGCGTGCCGGCGGCGGCGATGGCCGCGGCGGCATGGTCCTGGGTGGAGTAGATGTTGCAGGACGCCCAGCGCACGTCGGCGCCGAGCGCCTTCAGCGTCTCGATGAGGACGCCGGTCTGGATGGTCATGTGGAGCGAGCCGGCGATGCGGGCGCCCTTCAGCGGCTGCGACGAGCCGTATTCCGCGCGCGTGGCCATCAGGCCCGGCATTTCGGTCTCGGCGATGTCGAGCTCCTTGCGGCCCCAATCGGCGAGATTGATGTCCTTCACCACATAGTCGGTCATGTCTGCTCTCCCTGTCGGGCCCCGGCGGCCGCGCGGTTATGGGTACGCGCTACCGATGGTCGGCCCAGTAGCACGGACAGGCAAAAGCATCAATAAGGATATAAACAAATGTTTATATCGCAGGTCTCGCCTGCGATCGCACTTGGCGCAGAAACGCATGCGTGCCTTGCGCGAAGCTGCCCGCGCAGGAAAAGAGCGGCGCTTTGATTCATGCGATTTTTGTGTTATACAAGGAGTTACAGTCGATTGCGTCTCAGTCAACCATCCCGCGCTGACATCATCTGCGCATTCTCGGGAACATAGGGGCGAGAGTTGGCGTGTCCAGCCGCGGGGTACGGCTTGGCGCGAAGGATTGATTGTTGGTTTTCGACTGCCAGAGCGGGTTGCCGGACGTCTCCGCAACCCAGTCGTCAGCACAAGGCGCACGCGAGCCGGTAAAGCCGGATGACGGTTTCCGTGTGCCAATTCGATCCGGCCTCCGGGGCGGATCAGGAGCGGTTCAGAGCATGTCGACAAAAAAGAGCAGCACGCAGGCCCGTCTTGGCTTCAAGACGGGAGAGCACATTGTGTACCCTTCGCACGGTGTCGGTCGGATCACTGCTATTGAAGAACAGGAAGTCGCCGGGTTCAAGCTCGAACTGTTCGTGATCTCCTTCGAAAAAGACAAGATGACGCTCCGCGTTCCGGTGCCGAAGATCGCCACCGTGGGCATGCGCAAGCTGTCCGACGGCCCGGTCGTCGCCAAGGCGCTCGAAACCCTCAAGGGCCGCGCCCGCGTCAAGCGCACCATGTGGAGCCGCCGCGCCCAGGAATATGAAGCCAAGATCAATTCCGGCGACCTGATCGCCATTTCGGAAGTGGTCCGCGACCTCTACCGTTCCGAGGCCCAGCCCGAGCAGTCCTATTCCGAGCGCCAGCTCTACGAGGCCGCCCTGGACCGCATGGCCCGCGAACTGTCGGCGGTGCAGAACATCACCGAGACGGAATCGGTCAAGCTGATCGAGCAGAACCTGCAGAAGGGTCCCAAGCGCGGCGCCGCCAAGGCGGAGGAGGTCGAGGAGACCGAAGCCGACGTCGAGACCGACATGGAAGCGGAAGAGGCCGCCTGATCGGCGCTTCCACTTCTGCACAGACATGAGAAAGGCCCTGCTGCGCAGGGCCTTTTCTTTTGGCACGGCGCTCTTTCGGCACGGCGCAGGCGGCCCCGCCGGGCGAGCCGACGGTCATGCCCTCACGTCAATCCCGCCAGCGCGGCCGCCGGAGGTGCAGCCTCGGCCTCAGAGCCCCGCCGCCCCGCCGTCCGCCCGCGGGTCATGGCCCCCCTCAAGGTCGCGCTTCGGCGTGAAGATCACCGCGCCCGCATGCCCCATGGTGTCGGAATAGTCCTCCGGCAGCACCTCCAGGTCGTGCCCGGCCGAGCGCAGGCGGCGGACCAGATCCTCGTCGAAGCGTGCCTCCAGGCGCAGATTGGTATGGGCCGAGCCCCAGGTGCGGCCGAGCAGCCAGCGCGGCCGGTCGATGGCCTCGGCCAGCGGCACACCGTGCAGCACATGGCGGGTGAAGACCGCCGCTTGGGTCTGCGGCTGCCCCTCCCCGCCCATGGTGCCATAGGCCATGATGCGGCCGTCCTTCAGTTCCGCCAGCGCCGGGTTGAGCGTGTGGAACGGCCGCCGCCCGGGCGCCAGCGGGTTCACCGCCCGCGGATCGAGGCTGAAGCTGGCGCCGCGGTTCTGCATCAGCACGCCGGTGCGCGGCAGCACGCAGCCGGAGCCGAACTCGAAGAAGATGGACTGGATATAGGAGACCACCAGCCCGCTGGCGTCCGCCGCGCCGAGCCAGATGGTGTCGCCGCGCTTGGCCGGCTGCGGCCAGGGCAGCGCCCGCCTCATGTCGATCTTCGCCGCATCCGCATCCAGCGCCGCCTTCGCCAGGAAGTGCGCTGGATCATGCTCCAGATGCTCGAAGTCCCGCACAACGGCGTTGCGCACCAGGAAGGCCCGCTTGGTGGCCTCCACGAGGCCGTGCACATGCTCGAAGCTCTCGGCGCGCGCGACGGCGAGGCGGTCGTAGAGACCGAGGATCAGCAACGAGGCGAGACCCTGCGTGGGCGGAGGCGCATTGTACACCCGCCCCGCGGCCAGATCGACGCGCAGCGGCTCGCGCACCACGGCCCGGTAGCGTTCGAGATCCGCCCGCGTCACCGGGCTGCCGATGCGCTCCAGATCGGCGGCGATCTCATGCGCGACGTCGCCGCGATAATAGTCCTCCAGCCCCGCGCGGCCGAGATGCTCCAGCGTGTCGGCGAGAGCCGACGCCCGCTGCACGTGGCCAACGGCGGGCGGCTTGCCATCCACCAGGAAGGCCGCCGCAAAGCCGGGCGCATCCTTCAGTTCCGCCAGCTTCTCCGTGGTGAGGCGGACCTGCGAGGCGGTGACGGGCACGCCGGCGCGGGCGTGCTGCACGGCGTTTTCCAGCAGGCGCGGCAAGGGCAGGCGCCCGCCGGCCGCGCGGGCGGCCTCCAGCGCCAGAGCCCAGCCGCCCACCAGCCCGGGCACGGTGAGCGCCGCCAGCGGGCCGCGCTCGGGAATCGTGTCGTAGCCCTCCTCGCGGTAGAAGGGGATGCTCGCCCGTGCCCCGGCAAAGCCGCATGCCTCGATATAGCGCACCCGGCCGGAGGGTTCGCGGATCAGCCAGAAGCCGTCCCCGCCCATATGGTTCATATGCGGATAGACCACCGCGATGGCGGCCGCCGTGGCCAGCGCCGCCTCGATGGCATTGCCGCCGTCGGCCAGCACCTGCCGCCCCGCCTCCACGGCGAGGGCGTGCGGCGCGGCGACGATGCCGCGGGCGGCGTGGACGCTTTCCTGGCTCATGGGCGAGTTCCTGTCACGCGCTTGACCCGCGCGGCGTTGCAGAGCAGTGTCCCGGCCTCATAGAGCAGGTTTCGCCCCGCTGAAAGCGCAAGCAGGGAGGGGCGTACCCGCGAGGCAGATGCGACGGCACGCGCGCGCGGCACTGGCCGGGCGGCGCACGGGAGACGGGTATGGCGCGGACGAGCGATGGGCTGAGTGCACGTGGTCTGGTGAGCGTGGTGAGCGCGAGCATTCTCGTGGCCTGCCAGGCGGTCACCGTCGCCATCGCTGCCGGCTGGGCGCTCGGCGGCCTGTTCCATCTCGGCGACGTCGGCGAATATGGCCTCATGGGACTGTTCGGCCTGCTCGCGCTCTATGTGAGCGCCCTTTACGTGCGCAAGGCGATCCAGGCGGAAACCAACGCGCATTATTGAGCGCGCAAGGCATTCCGCCCCCTGCGTCACATCTTTCTGCTGTATTGACCCGCCGGGATCGGATCGCTATGCCCCGCAATGCGCCGATAACGGTAGCATACTAAGGGGCATACGATGCGGGGACGGATTTTTGCTATCGCCATGGCGCTGGTTGCCATGATCGGCTTCGCGGCACCGCTGGCCGCAGCCGAAGCCAAGCAGGATTTCACGCTGGTCAACAAGACCGGCTACGACATCGACAAGGTCTTCGTCTCCCCCAGCAAGTCCGGGGACTGGGAAGAGGACGTCCTGGGCAAGGACACGCTGGACGACGGCGATTCCTGGGAGATCAAGTTCCACCGCGCCACCCGCACCTGCAAATGGGACCTCAAGGTGGTGTATTCGGACGATGGCTCCAGCGCGGTCTGGTACGACATCGACCTCTGCTCGGTGGAGAAGATCACCATCCGCTACGACCGCAAGCGCGACAAGACCACCGCCGTTTTCGACTGACATGGAGCTGAGCGGGCGCCGCCGCCCGCTCAGGCCTCCGGCCACCAATAGGTCACCACCTGCGCCGGGTCCGGACGGGGGCGGTCCTCCGGCCGCTCCGCCGGGCTGCCCAGGTGGATGAAGCCGGCCACCTGCTCGCCCACGCCAACGCCCAGCAGTGCTGCCGCCTCGGGATCACGCCCCGGCCATTTCAGCAGCCATTGCGCACCGAAGCCGAGTGCGGTCGCCGCGCTCACCAGCGCCATGCCGGCGGCACCCGCCGACAGGACCTGATTGAACACCGGCACCTTGGCCGCCGGGTCCGGCCGGCTGACCAGGACCACGGTCACCGGCGCCCGCAGCAGATACAGGCGCCACATGTCGGCCTTGGCGTCCGGCAGATCGGGATTCTGCCGCCTGTAGAGCGCGTCGAGCCGCTCGCCGGCCTCGGCGCGGGCCGCGCCGGCCAGCACGATGAAGCGCCACGGCACGAGACGGCCATGGTCCGGCACGCGGGCGGCGACGGCCAGGATGCGCGCCAGGTCCCCGGCGTCCGGCCCCGGCTCGACGAGGGAGCGCAGCGGCAGCGAGCGCCGGCTTTCCAGCAGCTCCAGCGCCGCCTCGACGCGGCGCCTCGGCAAGGCGACGCCATCGTGCCGGGGTGCGGCCCCATGCTGGCGCCCGCCGGGCGCCCCGGCCTCCGGGACCGGCGGGTGCGAAATCGTCATGCCCTCTCCCTCCACGTGCAGTTCGCGGCGGCGGCGACCTGCGGCTGCATGAAGCGCAAACCATCTACCAGCCTCGGCGGCCGGTCTTTCCCAGCCAATGCGCTGAATGGAAAAACAAAGCCTTTATCTGCCCCGGATGCGATCACGGCAGATAAACATTGATGTACCAAATCGGCAGGAATGTGTGTTAGTGTGTCAACATGCCGGTGTGATGCGCGTTTCTGCATAGAACGCGGGGAAAATCCGGCCGTGTCCATTAAGGCTGCGAGGCGAGAAGCGGGAAGCTGGCTTGAGCGTGTCGAGGGGGACTTCTTTCAGGTCGTTCCAAGACGGTATCAGTATCAACGACGACAAGTTCAGCAAATGGTGGATGGCCTTAGCCAAAATTGGCGACCTGACCTCAACGGAAATACACATGAGCCGTAACCGAGACTTCCGAGAGCCGCGCCGTCGTGGCTTTGATGACGATTTTGCCCCGCCGTCACGTGACCGTGGCTTCGGCGGTGGAGAGCGTGCTTTCTCCTCGCCCAGCAGCTCTTTCAGCGCACCTGTGCCCTCGGGTCCGCCCATCGAGGCCACCGTCAAGTGGTTCAACCCCGAGAAGGGTTTCGGCTTCGTCGAGCTGGCTGACGGCTCCGGCGACGTGTTTCTCCATGCCCGCGCCCTTGAGGCCGCTGGCCAGGACAGCGTTCCGCCCGGCTCCAAGCTGAGCGTGCGCGTTGGCCAGGGACAGAAGGGTCGTCAGGTCACCGAAGTGCTCGAGGTTGACACCTCCACGGCCGAAGCCGCGCCTCCGCGCCGCGCTCCGGGTGCCTTCGGCGGCGGCGCTCCCCGCATGGGCGGCGCCGGCGGCGGCCCGCGCGCTGCGTCGGGCCCGACCGAAGAGCGTGTCGGCACCGTGAAGTGGTACAACCCCGAGAAGGGCTTCGGCTTCATCGCGGTGGAAGGCGGCGGCAAGGACGTGTTCGTGCACGTCACCGTCGTGTCCCGTTCCGGTCTTGCCGATCTGGCGGAAGGTCAGCGCGTCGTGGTGCAGGTCGGCCAGGGTCCGAAGGGCCCCGAGGCGCGCGGCATCGAAGTCGCCGACTGATCGGCCCAGCATCGACTTGAGTTCGGGAACGGACGCCGCCGTCGCAGGTGGCGTCCGTTCCTGTGTTTTGGGAGTTCGGCGTTACATGGCTCAAAGTGCCGAGGCGGATCTAAAAGGCCTCCTCCACAGACTGAAAGTCGCGCAGCGGGATCTGCTTCTCACTGCCGCGACGACTGCAACGCTTCCGTCAGACGGGGCGCTCCGGAAGATTTCCGAGCTGGAAGGGGCCATCGCGGCCACCGAAGCCCTCATGCAGGAAGAAACCAAGCGGCGCTGACCGCGAAGGTTCCAGGCGCCGGCCCGAGGGGAACGTGGGCGGCGCCGGATCCCTTTTCAGATCCAGGCTCTCGAGCACCGCTCGCCTGGAAGACGGGCAATCGCCGGGCCCAGGGCCAGAGATCATTCCAGGCATTCGTCGGGCCGGTCCAGGCTCAGGTCTTCCCTGCCCCGCCATCGACAATTCCGCAGGATCGGGCAGCGCCACCGGGCGCAGCGGCCGGGCACCGGCCGTTTCGCGCGCATTATCCTGCCGGGCTGACGCAGGCCATAGCTATCCTCGCGCGCCGGCGTCAGGTCCGCTCGGCGATCAGCCGCGCCACGGCGGCGCGCAGTTCGGGCAGCCCCGCCCCCGTGTGGCTGGAGGTCGGGAAGATCTCCGGATAGGCCGCCGGCCGGCGGCGGATCTTTTCCCGCGTCTCGGCAAGGCGGGTCACGAAATCCGTCGGCTTCACCTGGTCGGCCTTCGTCAGCACGATGGCGTAGGACACCGCCGCCTTGTCCAGGAGATCGAGAATCTCCTCGTCCACCGGCTTGATGCCGTGGCGGGCATCGATGAGAACGAACACCCGCGCCAGGTTGACCCGCCCCCTGAGGTAGGAACGGATGGTGCGCACCCAGGCGTCCACCTTGTCCTTCGGCGCCTTGGCGAAGCCGTAACCGGGCATGTCCACGAGCGTCAGTTCCGGGCCGACCCGGAAGAAGATCAGTTCCTGGGTGCGGCCCGGCGTCACCGAGGTGCGGGCCAGAGAGTTGCGGCCGGTCAGCGCATTGACGAGGCTCGACTTGCCCACATTGGAGCGCCCGGCCAAGGCGATCTCCATCCCCTCCATGGGAGGCAGGAACTCCACCGTCGGCGCGGCGGTGATGAAGCGCCATTCCGCAGCGAACAGCAGCCGCCCCTTTTCCAGGAAGGGGTCGACAGCCTCCGGCTCGTCGGATGGGGTTTCGGTCGCGCGTGTGTCGGTCATGCCCGCTTATGGTCCGCCGCTCCGCTCCGCGCAAGCGCAAGACGGCGGGCTCCCACGGCCGGGGCGCCCCGCCCCGGCCCCAGCCGCCGTCAGAACCCCATGCGGGCCATCACCCCGTCGCGGTCGACGAAGCGATGCTTGAGCGCGCCCGCCACATGCACCGCCACCAGCGCCAGCAGGCCGTAGGCCAGGGCGGCATGCACCCCTTCCAGGGCCGCGAAGAGGCGGGGCCCCGCCGTCACGAGGTCGGGCAGGGTGAACAGGTTGAACGGCCGTGTCGGCAGATGCAGCGGCGAGGCGGAGGCGAGCATCCAGCCGCTGAGCGGCAGTGCCAGCATCAGGCCGTAGAGCAGCAGATGCGTGCCGCGAGCGGCAGCGCGCTGCCATCCGGCCGGTGTCTCCTCCGGCGGTGCCGGCCATGCTGCTCGCGTCCCCAGCCGGACGCCCCACAGCAACAGCACGACGACGCCGATGGACTTGTGCCACTGGTAGAGCGCGAAGGTGGTGCCGAGGTCGAACCGCAGGTGCGTCATCAGCAAACCCAAGGCCAGCAGCCCCAGGATCAGCGCGGCCATGATCCAGTGCAGCGCCCGCAGCGGCAGGCTCCACCGCCGCACGGCCGCGGTCATGGCTGATCGGCCAGCGTGGCGACGGTGATCGCCACGTCGTCGGAGATGAGCGGCAGCCCTGCCACCATGCCGAAGTCCGAGCGATGGATGCGTCCCTCGGCGGAAAGGCTGAGAGAGGCCGTGCCGGTGGCGCGGTTCACGTCCACCAGGAACGTCTCGGCATGGCTGACGCCCATCAGGGTCAGGACCCCGCTGACCCGGACCCGATGGTCGTCCAGCTTCTCCACGGCGGCGGACTCGAACATCACCTCGGGAAAGCGGTCCGCATCGAGAAAGACCGGGCCGCGCACATAGGCATCGAGCACCGGCGTCCCGGTCTCCAGCGAACCGGCGGCCACGTGAAAGCTCACCTTGCTGCGGGCGGGCGTGTCGAAATCGACGGCCAGGTTCGAGGTGAAGCGCCGGAAGACCCCTTTGGTCACGGGGTAGCCCTGCGCGCCCACCTCGAAGCGGATCTGCGTATGCGCCGGATCGATGCGGTAGGTCTCGGCGCGGGCGCCGGGCGCCGCCAGGGCGAGGACCGCAAAACCAAGCGGCAGAGCGGACAATAGACGTGGGAAGGACGGCATGGCGACCTCCTGCAAGCTCGACGGTCAGTGGGAGCCATGTCCCGGAATGGGCGCGCCGCGCAGGTCAAAGCCTCCCGCGATGGCACCCGTCCCTCTCCCGCCCCCGAGGGGGTAGGAAAGTGCGCGCCCTCCCCTCTTACGCTGGCGCTCGCCGCCGGATGCCCCGCTCACGCGGACGTCATGAGCGCGGCAATAAAAAAGGGCCGCGCGATGCGCGGCCCTTTCTCGTCAGCGTCCCAGATCGTCTCAGCCCTTGGCCGGGGCCTTCTTGCGGAAGGCACCGCGGATATTGTCCCACAATTCGATCCTCACCCCGTGCCGCTTCATGATCGCGGCCTGCTGGAGCACCGAGAGGGTGTTGTTCCAGGCCCAGTAGATCACCAGGCCGGCGGCGAAATGGGCCAGCATGAAGGTGAAGATGATCGGCATGTAGTTGAAAATCATCTGCTGGGTCGGATCCGGCGGGGCCGGGTTCAGCTTCATCTGCACCCACATGGTCACGCCCATGATGAGCGGCCAGGCGCCGAGCATCATGTAGGGGCCGAGCACCGGCACCACGCTCGGATCCCAGGGGATGAGGCCGAACAGGTTGAACACCGTGGTCGGATCGGGCGCGGACAGGTCGCGGATCCAGCCGAAGAACGGCGCCTGCCGCATCTCGATGGTGACGAACAGCACCTTGTAGAGCGCGAAGAAGACCGGGATCTGGATCACGATGGGCAGGCAGCCCGCCACCGGATTGATCTTCTCCTTCTTGTACAGCTCCATGGTCGCTTGCTGCTGCTTGACCTTGTCGTCCGCATAGCGCTCGCGGATGGCGACCATCTCCGGCTGCAGCGCCTTCATCTTCGCCATCGAGGCGTAGGACTTGCTGGCCAGCGGGAAGAACAGGCCCTTGAGCAGCACGGTGACGATCAGGATCGCGACACCGAAGTTGCCGACCAGCTTGTAGATCCAGTCGATGACCAGGAAGAGCGGCTTGGTGATGAAATAGAACCAGCCCCAGTCGATCAGCAGGTCAAAGCGGTCGATGCCGTACTGCTTCTCATAGCCGTCCACCACCGCCACTTCCTTGGCGCCGGCGAACAGGCGGGACTGCGAGGCGATGCTGGCGCCGGGCGCCACAGTCTGCGCGGCGGCCAGATAGTCCGCCTGGAAGGTGCGGGTCTGCCCGAGCATGCTGGAGGAGAAGCGGGAATCCACCGCCACCTTCTGGTCGGGAATGACGGTCGCCGCCCAATATTTGTCGGTGATGCCGAGCCAGCCGCCGGTAGCCTTGAAGGTCGCGGGCTTGGCGTCGTCCATCTTGGCGTAGGTGATTTCCTGCAGGCCGTGGTCGCCCATCACGCCGATGAGGCCCTCGTGCAGGATGTAGAAGCCCTGGGTGTGCGGCATGCCGTGGCGCGACACCAGCGCATAGGGATAGAGCGTCGCCGGAGCGGTGCCCTTGTTCTCCACCTCGTCCTTCACCGTGAACATGTAATGGTCGTCGATGGTGAAGGTACGCTTGAACAGCAGGCCCTGGCCGTTGTCATAGGTCACGGTCAGCGGCGTCGCCGGCGTCAGCTTGGCGCCCGCTTCTGCGGTCCACAGCGTGTCCGGCCCGGGCAGCGCCACGTTGGAGCCGGGCGCGGCGGTCCAGCCGAACTCCGCATAGAAGGGCTCAGGCGCGCCGGACGGCGACAAAAGCACGATGTTCGGGCTCTTGGGATCCACCGTCTCGCGATAGTCGGACAGCGAGAGGTCGTCGGCGCGGGCGCCGCGCAGCGAGATCGAGCCCTTCACGCGCGGGGTCTCGATGAGGACGCGGGGGCTCGCGGCAAGAGCCTGCGCCCTGGTCGCCGCGCGCGGGGCGGTCTGCTGCGCGCCGGGCGCGGAAGGCGCGGCGTCGGGCTGCGTGGTGGTTTCGGACGCGGTGACCGGCGGCGTCTGGCTCTGCTGGGCGGCCTGCTGCTGCGCCTGCACCTGGCGCTGCTTCTCGGCCTGCGGCAGCGCGTAGAAATATTGCCACCCGATCAGGATCGCCAGGGACAGCCCGATGGCGATGAACATGTTGCGATTGTCGGTCATGCCGGGCGGCCTCCGTCGGCGGGGGCGGATGAATCTTTGGATTTTTTCGCGGCATGCAGCCGGGCAACGGCGCGCTCAAGATCGCGCACCAAGGTCTGGAAGGGCGCCTTGAGACAAGGGCTGCGGGCCACCAGAACGTAATCGAAGCCGTTTCGGCCGGTCTGCGGCAGCACCTGGCGGGCCGCCTCGCGCAGCCGCCGGCGCATGCGATTCCGCACGACGGCGTTGCCATTCTTCTTGGTCACCGTGAAGCCGAGCCGGGGCTCCGCTTCATCGCGACGGTCCCGCCCCTGCAAAAGGAAGGACGGGACGCTGGCTCGCTCAGCCTTGGCGGCGGCCAGGAAATCACGACGCTTGCGGAGACGATCCACGACGGGCAGCTCCGCGGGCACGCCTCACGCGGACAGGCGCTTGCGGCCGTGCGCGCGGCGCAGGGCGATGATCTTGCGGCCGTTCTTCGTCGCCATGCGCGCACGGAAGCCGTGCCGACGCTTGCGCACGAGCTTGCTCGGTTGGTAAGTGCGCTTCACGGGTCTTGTCTCCGGATTTCCCGACCCTGCCCAAAGGCTTGGTCTATTTCGTCTGTTCTTGAGCCCGACCGCCTGGAAACCGCAACGCGCTTTCCGACGCCGGGCTCCGGCAACTGCTTTTGAGACCGAACCCTTCCGGTGGCTGTGCCACCGGGGCTTCCAAGGCCGGCCCGGTAACGGGGGCGGCTCGGGAACAAGGCAGGGTCCCAGGAGGCGCAGCCACCCGAGTTCGGGGTCGGCTTATAGGGCTGGGCGGGCCGCGCGTCAACGGTGAACACCCCGCTGGGCACAGGCGAAAGGCCCCGCCCGCGGCCGCCGCTCAGTCCGCCGTGGTGGCGGCGGGGGCCTTGGGCGGCTCGGGCTTATCCCCGTCCGCCGTGCCGGCCAGCACCTCGCCGATATCGGGCAGCACCCCGTCGTCCGCCGGCAGGGCCGCGACGTCCAGCGGCACCGCCTCGCCCTGCGGGGTGATGATGGTCGCAGGCGCGCCCGTTTCCGCCCCTGGGGACGCTTCGCGCGCGGCGCCGTCGAGGCCGAAGACATGGCCCAGCATGCCCCGCGCCACCTCACGCTCGCCCATGATGATGAAGCCGGCGCCGCCCAGGCGGAGATGCTCCACCTCGGCGTCGGAATGGGCGCGGGCGATGATGTCGAGCTCGGGGTTGAGCGCCCGCGCCTTGCGCAGCACCCGCGCAGCCTCGAAGCCGTCGGGAATGGCGAGGATCAGGCGGCGGGCTCCCGCCACATTCGCCGCGACGAGCGCCTCGGGCAGCGCGGCATTGGCGGCGATCACCTCGACGCCGCCGGCCTTGAGCTGCTCCACCGCGTCCTCCTGGTCCTCGACGACCACGAAGGGCGCACCCGCGGTTTCCAGCCCCGCCGCCACCAGGCGGCCGACCCGGCCATAGCCCACGAGGACCGTGTGGCCCGTCTTCTCGGACACCGGCAGCACCACGCTGGCCGTCGGCTCGGCCACCGCATGGGGCTTGGCCTTGGCCAATACCGGCCGCAGCTTGTCGAGTGCCATGAAAAAGAAGGGGTTGGCGAGAATCGAGAGAATGGCGGCGGCAAGGATGAGGTCCCTGCCCTCCTGCGGCAGCAAGCCGAGGTCCACGCCCAGCGCAGCCAGGATGAAGGAGAACTCGCCCACCTGCGCCAGGCTGGCGGAAATGGTGAGCGCCGTGCTCTTGCCGTAGCCGAACATCCGCACCAGCGCGAAGGCGGCGACCGACTTGCCGACCAGCACGATCAAGAGAGTGCCGAGGAGCGGCAGCGGGTTGCGCAGGAGAATGCCGGGGTCCACCAGCATGCCCACGGAGACGAAGAACATCACCGCGAAGGCGTCGCGCAGCGGCAGCGTTTCCTCCGCCGCGCGGTGGGAGAGCGGCGATTCGCTCAGCACCATGCCGGCGAAGAAGGCGCCGAGCGCGAAGGAAACGTCGAACATCTTCGCCGAGCCGTAGGCGACGCCCAGCGCGATGGCGAGCACCGCCAGGCGGAACAGCTCGCGCGAGCCGAGGCCGGCCACCATGTCCAGCAGCCAGGGGATGACGCGCCGCCCGACCACCAGCATGAGCACCACGAAGGCCGCCACCTTGGCGAGGGTGAGCCCGAGGGTCGCGGCGATGCTGGAGGTGCCGAACAGCATCTCGGCCTGGGAACTGCCCATGGGCTTGCCGCCCAGCGTCTCGGACAAGGCCGGCAGCAGTACAAGCGCCAGCACCATGGCGAGGTCTTCCACGATCAGCCAGCCCACCGCGATGCGGCCCTGCTCGCTTTCGAGGATGCGCCGCTCCTGCAGCGCCCGCAGCAGCACCACCGTGCTCGCCACCGACAGGGCCAGGCCGAACACCAGCCCGCCGCCGAGGCTCCAGCCCATGACATGGGCAAGGCCCATGCCCAGCAGCGTCGCCACCGCGATCTGCGCCACCGCGCCGGGAATGGCGATGGCTTTCACCGACAGCAGGTCGGCGAGGGAGAAATGCAGCCCGACGCCGAACATCAGCAGGATGACGCCGATCTCCGCCAGTTCCAGAGCCAGCTCGGGATCGGCGGTGAAGCCCGGGGTGAAGGGGCCGGCCAGGATGCCCGCCATCAGATAGCCCACGAGGGGCGACACCCGGAGCCGTTGCGCCACCGTGCCCAGCAGGAAGGCCAGGACGATGGCCCCCACAATGGTGGCGACGAGCGGCGTTTCATGAGGCACGGGACATCCTCCGGAGAGCGGTATGATGGAAGCACACCGACCCCCGGGGAGGAGGCCACAGGCGCGCGAAGCGGGGGGCGCGGATCAGTTTAAGCCAATATCGAAGGCGGAACAGTGACTTCCGCATGCCGGAGGGGAAACTTTTTCGGCAGGCGCCGGGGAAAAGAAAAAAAAGGCGCCGCGAGCGGCGCCTTCTGACAGCGGGAAGCGCGGCCGGTTCAGAGCCAGGGCTGCTCCACATGCTTGCGGCCTTCATAGACATTGATCTGCTCGCCCTTCTCCAGGGTGAGGCCGATGTCGTCGAGGCCCTCCAGCAGGCAGCGCTTGCGGAAGGGGTCGATCTCGAAATGCACGGTGCCGCCGTCGGGACCGTGGATCTCCTGGGCCGCCAGATCGATGCTCAGCGTCGCGTTGGCGCCGCGGTCGGCATCGTCGAACAGTTTGTCGAGGTCGCTCTGCGACACGACGATCGGCAGAATGCCGTTCTTGAAGCAATTGTTGTAGAAAATGTCCGCGAACGAGGTGGAGATCACGCAGCGGATACCGAAGTCGAGCAGCGCCCAGGGGGCATGCTCGCGCGACGAGCCGCAGCCGAAATTGTCGCCCGCCACCAGCACCTTGGCATGGCGATAGGCCGGCTGGTTCAGCACGAAGTCGGGATTCTCCGAGCCGTCTTCCTTGTAACGCATCTCCGAGAACAGGCCGGTGCCGAGGCCGGTGCGCTTGATGGTCTTCAGATACTGCTTGGGGATGATCATGTCGGTATCGACATTCACAATCTTCAGCGGGGCAGCCACGCCTTCCAGCGTCGTGAACTTTTCCATGGTCCTCGGAGGCTCCTCAATCCAGTCTTCTGTCGCCCGGCCTGCGGATGCCGCCGCGCGGCGCGCGGCTCCCCGGGGCGGTTCACGCGTCGCAGAGCGGTGCGGAACACACAGGGCCTCGCGCCACGGCATCGCCGCGGCGCGTCTGTCCTGTTTCTAACCCGAAGTCGGGCGCGGATAAAGCAGTCTCAATGCCCCGGCAGCATCCGGCGCAGCACATCGTCGCGCCGGATGAAATGATGCCAGAGCGCTGCCAGCGCGTGCACCAGCGCGACCAGTACCAGCGCATTGGCCAGCCACTCGTGCACCTCCTGCACCTGGCGGCCGAAGGTCCGGTCCACCGGCACCGGCGAGGGAATGGTGAACAGGCCGAACAGAGACACCTCGTTGCCGCGCAGGAAGGCGAGATAGACCCCCACCAGCGGGGTGACGATCAGCAGCACGTACAGCAGCACGTGGGCCGCCTTGGACGCCATGTGGATGAGCGGGCTCAGCGCGGCCGAGGGCGGCGGCATGGGCGCGGTGGCGCGGACCAGCAGGCGCGCGGCGACAAAGGCGATCAGCAGCAGGCCGAAGGAAATGTGCAGCGACCACACCATGGCCCGCGCCGCCGTCCCCCGCTCGAACAGGCCCTCGGCATAGGTGATGCCGTAGACGATCACGATGAGCGCGACCGTGACCCAGTGAATGGCGCGTAGCGCCGCCGGATATCGGTGAACCGTTTCCATCCCGCACCCCAAAATTTAGAATGATTCCACTCTACGCCCTCCTCCCTCCGGGAGCAATTCGGCGGAATGTCACGGCTCGGCGAGATGCGGCAGGGGCGCGGGCGGGGCGCGGCGGAGGGCCTACAGGTCGGCTGCGTCCTCGATGCGCTCCATGTCGGCGTCCGACAGGCCGAAATGGTGGCCGATCTCGTGCACGAGCACATGGGCGACCACGGCGCCCAGCGCCTCCTCGTGCTCGGCCCAATAATCGAGAATGGGCCGCCGATAGAGGAAGATCATGTTGGGCAGGCGTCCGGTCTGGGCCACCGCTTCATCCTGGGCGAGACCCACCCCCTGGAACAGGCCCAGCAGGTCGAACGGCGTCTCCGCCTCCATCTCGTCCAGCACCTCCTCGGTGGGGAAGTCCTCCACCCGGATGATGATCCCGGTGCACAGGCGACGGAAGCGCTCGGGCAGCCGCGTGAACACCTCGTCGGCCAGCACCTCCATCTGTTCGAGGCTCGGCGCCTCTGCGGTGCGCCAGTTCGGGACGTCGGTCATGCGGGCGAACTCCAGCGGATCAAGCCGTTACACTGCCACGCCCCGGCTCGTGCTGCCACGCTCGCGGCAGCCTCGCGCACCCGTGATCGAAGTCACGGCAAAGCCAGAGTTCCGGCGCCGGCCGCCCAGTTTCGCTCAAGTTGACGCCACGCCTTCGTGGTTAAGGAACCATTAGCGAAAAGCGTCGTTGCAGTCACAGACACAGATTTGGAGAGTGACCATGCTTCGCAAGCTTGCGGTCACCGGCGCGCTGGTGACGATACTGGGTTTCGCCGCGTATCTGGCCCCCCATGAGGCGAACGCGGGGATGATTGCCGCGACCTTCGCCGGCCTGCACTGACAAGGGCCCGCCCCGGCTTTCCGTCCGGCGCGACAGCCCGGCGGCAGCCTCAATATTGCAGACAATAAAACGGCCGCGGATGCTTTCCGCGGCCGTTGTTGTTCTTGTGTCCGCTCATCGGCGGTGCTTTGCCCTCAGACCTGCGGCCAGGTCCGCACGTCGACGAAGCGGCCGGCGATGGCGGCCGCGGCCGCCATGCTCGGCGACACCAGATGCGTGCGACCCTTGAAGCCCTGACGTCCCTCGAAATTGCGGTTCGAGGTGGAGGCGCAGCGCTCCTCGGGGGCGAGGCGGTCCGCATTCATGGCGAGGCACATGGAGCAGCCCGGCTCGCGCCATTCGAAGCCGGCGGCGAGGAAGATCTTGTCCAGGCCCTCGGCCTCCGCCTGCAGCTTCACCAGGCCGGAGCCGGGGACCACCATGGCGTTCACGTTCGCGTTGACGCGATGGCCCTCGACGATCTTCGCCGCCTGCCGCAGGTCCTCGATGCGCCCGTTGGTGCAGGAGCCGATGAACACCCGGTCGAGGGTGATGTCGGTGATGCGGGTTCCGGCGGTGAGGCCCATATAGGCCAGGGCGCGCTTCTTGGCGTCGCGGCGCACCGCGTCCTCGATGGCATCGGGATCAGGCACCAGGCCCTCCACCGAGATCACGTCCTCGGGGCTCGTCCCCCAGGAGACGATCGGCGGCAGGCTGGCGCCGTCCAGGCGGATTTCGCTGTCGAAAAACGCGCCGTCGTCGCTCTTGAGCGTTTCCCAGAAGCGGATGGCCTCGTCCCAATGCACGCCCGCGGGTGCCTTGGGCTTGCCCTTGAGATAGGCGAACGCCTTCTCGTCTGGCGCCACCATGCCCGCGCGGGCACCGCCCTCGATGGACATGTTGCAGACCGTCATGCGGCCTTCCATGGACAGCGAGCGGATCGCCTCGCCGGCATATTCGATCACGTAGCCGGTGCCGCCGGCAGTGCCGATGGTGCCGATGATGGCCAGCACCACGTCCTTGGCGCCGACCCCTTCGGGCAAGGTGCCGTCGACCGTAACGCGCATGTTCTTGGCCTTCTTCTGGATCAGCGTCTGGGTGGCGAGCACATGCTCCACCTCCGAGGTGCCGATGCCATGGGCCAGCGCGCCGAAGGCGCCGTGGGTGGACGTGTGGCTGTCGCCGCACACGATCGTGGTGCCAGGCAGGGTGAAGCCCTGCTCGGGGCCGATCACGTGGACGATGCCCTGGCGCACATCGAACCCGTCATAATATTCGATGCCGAATTCGCGGGTGTTTTCCGCCAGCGCGGCGATCTGGGCGACGCTCTCCGCGTCGGGATTGGGCAGCGTGCGGTCCGTGGTCGGTACGTTGTGATCGACCACCGCCAGCGTCTTGTTCGGCGCCCGCACCGGGCGGCCTGACATGCGCAGGCCCTCGAACGCCTGCGGGCTCGTCACCTCATGCACGAGGTGGCGGTCGATATAGAGCAGGCAGGTGCCGTCCTCCTGCCGGGAGACGACATGGTCGTCGAAGATCTTGTCGTAGAGGGTCCTGGGGCCGCTGGTAGGCGCGTTCATGGGGAATGTCCTAAGGATCATGGCCCGGGCCTCAGGCGCCGGGCGGGTCGAGACGGTGCGACGAGAAAAGGGCGTCAGCGACCAAGGGCGGCCAGCGCGGCCGTCGTAAAGCGCCCGAAGAACCGCCCGGGCAGCCGCACATGGTCGGGCACCGCGGCGAAGTCCATGGTCGTGCACGCATAATGTCCGGTGGCGCAGAACGCCGCCTTGGACAGGCGCGGGGCATGGAGGGACGGGCAGGCCATGCGGTTTTTTAGCAGTTCCAGCGTGCCGCGACAATGTGCAGGAGGGCGCGCGACGCGCTGCGGTGCAACGGCTGGCCGCCGCCCTTTGCGCCGCAGGTCTGCGCCAGGAACAGGGCGGCCATGAGCTTCACGTTATTGTGCGATGCGGCAGATCATGTTGCAATGCCGCATCTCAGATCTTCGGGGGGCCGGACGGAGAGTGTCATGCGGTTGGATGTCGTGATCCTGGGTGCTTTGGTGGTTGCGGGGAGCGCCTCGATCTTCGGCGGTCTCGGACGCGCCGCCTCCCCGGAAACCATCGAGAGCGTGACGGAAACGGTCGCTCCCGCGACTGCCGCTCCGGCGGCGCCCGTCGCCTGCACCCGCCTGCCCGGCCGCCCCGCCGCCACCTCGCTCCAGTTCCTTGAGCCCGGCACCTATGCCGCAGCGGACTTCGACACCGGCTGCGACGCCGCCCGCTAGAGCGGCCTGATCCGGGCGACGAAGTCATCCGCTCGGTGAAGTCGCCTCGCCCCTTTCACGCAATGGGTCCGCCCCGGACTATGCAGCCGGGGCGGCCCCTTATTCGTTGCGCGAGCGGCCCGGCGGCGCAGGTCCCACCCGCGTCCCCCGCCTATTCGGCGGCGATGCGGACATGCGGCTGGGCATCGCGCACGGCGGCGTCCACATGGCTTTCGAACTTGGCGAAATTCTCCTGGAACATGGCCACCAGCTTGCGCGCGGTGGCATCGAAGCCGGCCTTGTCCGCCCAGGTCTTGGACGGATAGAGGATGTGCGGCTCCACCCCCGGCACCGAGGTCGGCACGGCGAAGCCGAAATAGGGATCGGTGCGGAAGGCGGCGTCCTTCAGCGAGCCGTCCAGCGCTGCCGTCAGCAGAGTGCGCGTCACCTTGATGGGCATGCGCCGGCCGACGCCGAACTTGCCGCCGGTCCAGCCCGTGTTCACCAGCCAGCAATCCACCTGATGCGTGGCGATGAGATCGCGCAGCAGGTTGCCATAGACCGACGGGTGCCGGGGCATGAAGGGCGCGCCGAAGCAGGTTGAGAAGGTGGCCTCCGGGTCCTTCACCCCCTTCTCGGTGCCGGCCACCTTGGCGGTGTAGCCGGAGAGGAAGTGGTACATGGCCTGGGCCGGGGTCAGCCGGGCGATGGGCGGCATCACGCCGAAGGCATCCGCCGTCAGCATGATGATGTTCTTCGGGATGCCCGCGCGCCCAGAGGGGCTCGCATTGGGGATGAAGTCCAGCGGATAGGCGGAGCGGGTGTTCTCGGTCAGCCGGCCGTCGTCGAAATCCGGCACGCGGGTCACGTCATCGAGGATGACGTTCTCCAGGATGGTGCCGAAGCGGTCGGAGGCGGCGAAGATCTCCGGCTCGGCCTCCTTCGACAGGCGGATGGTCTTAGCGTAGCAGCCGCCCTCGAAATTGAACACGCCGGTCTCGCTCCAGCCGTGCTCGTCATCGCCCAAGAGCGTGCGCTTGGGATCGGCGGACAGTGTGGTCTTGCCGGTGCCCGACAGGCCGAAGAACAGCGCCACGTCGCCGTCCTTGCCGGCATTGGCCGAGCAGTGCATGGGCATCACGCCCTTGGCCGGCAGCAGATAATTCAGGAAGGTGAAGACCGACTTTTTCATCTCGCCCGCATAGGACGAGTTGCCGATCAGCACGATGCCGCGCGAGAAGTTCACCGCGATGATGGTGTCGCTGCGCACCCCGTGGCGGGCCGGGTCGGCCTTGAAGCTCGGCAGGTCGATGATGGTCAGCGCCGGTACGAAGCCGTCCAGTTCGGCCCGTTCCGGCCGCCGCAGCATGGTGCGGATGAACAGCGAGTGCCACGCATATTCGGTATAGACGCGGGTGGAGATGCGGTGCGCCGGGTCCGCGCCGCCGTAGAGATCCTGCGCGAACAGCGTCTTGCCTTCGGCGGCGGTCAGGAAGTCCTGGTACAGCGTCTCGAACTGCTCGGAGCTGATGGCGCCGTTATTGTCCCACCAGACCTCGCCTTCGGTGACGGCGTCACGGACGACGAACTTGTCCTTGGGGCTGCGCCCGGTATGGACGCCCGTATCGGCCGCCAGCGCACCGCCGGCCGCAAGGCGCGCCTCGCCCTTGGCGATGGCGTGCTCGTAGAGCAGCGGTTCCGTCAGGTTCCAATGCACGCCTGCGAGGTTCTTGAGGCCGAACGCTTCGCTGCCCTGCGCGCTGTTGCGATGTCCTGTCTCGATCACGGGAACGTCTCCTCTGCGCGCGACGTAACGGGCGCGCCACACCGCTGCCCCTAAGGGAGCCGGCAGGATAAGGCGACGTTAAGGCGGCGGTCTATTCTTCTGAATTCATTCAAATCGTTTGAAAAACTATTTCGATTTTTCTCGCGCTTGCGCAACAAGCGCCACAAGGACTTGCCGCACTGCAGCAGAACTTGTCACGCGCTGCGGAAAATCCAGACGGCGCACGACGTCGCCCGCCGCGATCTCGCATCCCTCGGGATCGAGCCCCACCATGCGCCATTCCACGGCGCTGTCCGGCTCGCCGAGCAGGCGGGTGGCGTAGAGGGCGAGCGCGTCCGCATGATCCGCATTCATGTGGGAGATGACGCCTTCGGCCGCCGCCCGGAGGGCGTCCGCGTCACGCCAGTCCGCCAGCAGCCCGGCCGCCGGCAGGGTCACAATGCGGCCGAAGCCTTCCACCAGGTGGGCCTCGGCCACCTCGAAGCGATAGAAGGCGAAATCGGTGAAGTCGGCATATTGGGCCGCGCCGGGATGGCGGGCGAGGTAGCGGGCCCGCAGATCGCCGTCCTCGCTCTTCACCACGCGGCCAAGGAGGCTGGCGCGCGGCGCATCCAGCGGGTCGGCGCCGCCGGACGCCAGCAGCAGGGAGGCGCGGCCGTCACGCGTGAGATTGTGGGTATGGCGGGCGAGGCCCGACACCAGCAGGCCGGGCGCCCCGCTCGCATCGGGGGCCACCGCGACCAGGGACGTATAAGGCGCGCCGTCGGCCTCCAGCGTTCCCAGCGCGCCGAACCGCGCCTCCCGCATCAGCCGCCGGATCACCGCCGTCGCGCGCGTCACAGCCTCTCCCACGGCGCCTCTCCCCTGTACCAAAGCCGGCTTCAGGGTCTCCGCCGCGGTCCCGGTGCTGTCAAGCCGACCGCTTGGCGCAGCGGCAAAGTTCGACCTCTTCCAAGCAGGCGCATTGGCGACTCAAGCTTTTCCAGCTATTTTGCAGGCATAAATAGGCGCGGTGTCACATTTCGGCCACGCGAACCGGCTTCACCGCAGGAGGCCGAGATCTTGACTGACCCCGACGCTTGAAAGAGGTGTCATGCCCACAATCGCCCTCGTCGACGACGATCGCAACATTCTGACGTCCGTCTCCATCGCCCTGGAAGCGGAAGGCTATCGCATCGACACCTACACCGATGGGGCTTCGGCGCTGGACGGGTTCAAGACCAATCCGCCCGATCTTGCGATCCTCGATATCAAGATGCCCCGCATGGACGGCATGGAACTGCTCCGCCGCCTGCGCCAGAAGACCGACATGCCGGTGATCTTCCTCACCTCCAAGGACGAGGAGATCGACGAACTGTTCGGCCTGAAAATGGGGGCGGACGACTTCATCAAGAAGCCGTTCTCCCAGCGCCTGCTGGTGGAGCGCGTCAAGGCCGTGCTGCGCCGGGTCGGCGCCAAGGACGGCACCGCCCCGCGCGAGACCGACAGCGCCAAGGTGCTGGAGCGCGGCCTGCTGCGCATGGATCCCGAGCGCCACACCTGCACCTGGAAGAACGAGCCGGTCACCTTGACCGTGACCGAATTCCTCATCCTCCAGGCGCTGGCCCAGCGTCCCGGCGTGGTCAAGAGCCGCAACGCCCTCATGGACGCGGCCTATGACGATCAGGTCTATGTGGACGACCGCACCATCGACAGCCACATCAAGCGGCTGCGCAAGAAGTTCAAGTCCACTGACGACAATTTCGACATGATCGAAACCCTTTACGGTGTCGGCTATCGCTTCAAGGAAACCTGAAGGCGGGTACAGGTCGCCGTTCGACATGACCGACGCCGCGGAGCCACTCAACGGACCCAAGGTCCCCGCACCGCGGGGGCTTGGGATTCTGTCGGCCCTGCGGCGCGTGCGCCGGTTCGTGGCCTTCAAGAGCTTCTCCAGCCTCACGCGCCGCATCGTCCTGCTCAATCTGGCGGGGTTGTGCGCGCTGGTCTCGGGCATCCTCTATCTCTCCGAATTCCGCGCCGGGCTGATCGATGCCCGCGTGCAGAGCCTGCTGGTGCAAGGCGAGATCATCGCCGGCGCCATCGCCGCCTCGGCGCAGGTCGAAACCAACGCCATCACCATCGATCCCGAGCGGCTGCTGGAACTCCAGGCGGGCGAGAGCTACGGCCCCTCCGAGGAAGGCTTCGCGCCGCTGGAATTTCCCATCAATCCCGAGCGTGTGGCCCCGGTGCTGCGCCGCCTGGTGGGGCCGACCCGCACCCGCGCGCGCATCTATGACCGCGACGGCATCATGCTGCTGGATTCCCGCTCGCTCTATTCCAAGGGTGAGATCCTGCGCTTCGATCTGCCGCCGCCCACCCAGGCCCCGCCCGGCCTGCTGGAGCGGGCCTGGCGCGGGGTGCAGGGCTGGATCGGCCGCGGTGACCTGCCGCTCTACAAGGAACTCGGGCCCCAGAGCGGCAAGGACTATCCGGAAGTCGCCTCCGCCGCCCTCGGCCAGAAGGCCAGCGCCGTGCGGGTGGACGACCGCGGCCGCGTGGTGGTGTCCGTCGCCGTGCCCATCCAGCGCTTCCGCGCCATCCTCGGCGTACTGCTGCTGTCCACCCAGGGCGGCGAGATCGACGAGGCGGTGGAGGCCGAGCGCTTCGTCATCGTGCGCGTGTTCCTGGTGGCCGCCGCCGTCATGGTGCTGCTGTCGGTGCTGCTGGCCGGCACCATCGCAGACCCGGTCCGCAAGCTGGCGGACGCCGCCGAGCGGGTGCGCCGGCGTATCAAGACGCGCGTGGAAATCCCCGACTTCACCGGCCGCGCCGACGAGATCGGCCATCTCTCCGGCGCTTTGCGCGACATGACGAGCTCGCTCTACAACCGCATCGAGGCCATCGAGAGCTTCGCGGCGGACGTGGCGCACGAATTGAAGAACCCGCTCACCTCCCTGCGCTCGGCGGTGGAAACCCTGCCGCTCGCCAAGACCGACACCTCGCGCGGGCGGCTCATGGAGGTGATCCAGCACGACGTGAAGCGCCTCGACCGGCTGATCTCGGACATTTCCGACGCCAGCCGCCTCGATGCCGAGCTTCAGCGCCAGGAAGCCGCCAGCGTCGACCTCAAGCAATTGCTGGAGATGGTGGTGGGCATGGCGCAGGACGTGCGCAAGGACGACGGCGTCACCGTCACGCTCGCCTTCGAGCGGGCGCAGGGCGCCCCCGCCGATTTCATCATCGCCGGCCACGCCTCGCGCCTTGGCCAGGTGGTGGACAATCTGGTCTCCAACGCCCGCTCCTTCTCGCCCGAGGGCGGCACGGTGCGGGTGCTCTGCCGACGGCTGAAGAGCGGGGCCGAGATCGTCGTGGACGACGAGGGGCCCGGCATCCGCCCCGACGCGCTCTCGCGCATCTTCGAGCGCTTCTATACCGACCGGCCGCACCAGGGCTTCGGCCAGAATTCCGGTCTCGGCCTGTCCATCTCCCGGCAGATCGTCGAAGCCCATGCCGGCCAGATCTGGGCCGAGAACCGCACCGCCCTGCCAGCCCCCGGCGAGGAGGACGCGCCCGTGCTGGGCGCCCGCTTCATCGTCCGCCTGCCCAACGGCTAGGCGCCGTGGCCCCGGCCAGCGACCAGGGCGTGACCGCCGGCGCCGCGCCGAAGCCGAGCATCCACGCCACCTGCATCGCCATCGGCCCGAACGGCGTGCTGATCCGCGGCCCCTCGGGCGCGGGAAAATCCACCCTGGCCCTGCGGCTGATGCTCGATCCGCCCCGCATCCTGCCGCCGGCGACGCTGGTGGCCGACGACCGGGTGCTGCTGGAGGTGACGCAAGGAACGCTCATTGCGCGTGCGCCCGATGCCCTCGCGGGCGTCATCGAGGTGCGGAACCTCGGTTTGCGGCGGGTTCCCCATCTTTTTTCTGTGAAGGTGAATCTCGTGATCGACCTTGCCGCGGCGGACGCCGAGCGTCTTCCTGCACCCGACACGCAATTGCAGAACATAGAAGGCATAAGCGTTTTCCGCATCGCGGTGCCGCCGAATGCCGATGCAGCCCTGCTACTGGCAGCCGCCCTGTCCACGGCCGAGGCTGACAACATTTCAAGCAATTGTGCGCTGCACCCCTTGCGTAATTTTTGAGCCGCTCTGAATATGGCTTCCCCGCAGTGCGGGAAGGCCTTCACCCACGAAGAGGTGAAGGCGGAGGCAACATGATCGGTCTCGTGCTCGTCACCCATGGCCGTTTGGCCGCTGAGTTCTGCTCCGCCTTGGAGCACGTCATGGGGCCGCAGACCCAGATCGCGGCCGTGACGATCGGTCCCGACGACGACATGGAGCGTCGGCGCCACGATATTATCGACGCCGTGGCCCAGGTGCAGAGCGGCCAGGGCGTCGTCATCCTCACCGACATGTTCGGCGGCACACCGTCCAATCTCGCCATTTCGGTGATGAACGCGCCGGACGTCGAAGTCGTCGCCGGCATCAACCTGCCCATGCTGGTGAAACTGGCGAAGGTGCGGGGCGAGCTGCCGCTCTCCGAGGCGGTGAACGTGGCCCAGGAAGCTGGCCGGAAATACATCAATGTCGCCAGCCGCGTCCTCGCCGGAAAATAGCCTGTCCGCCTCGCCCGTGGCGGGGGAGGATGTGGAGGCCGCCTGCGGTGTCGCCGCGCCGGACAACGCCCTCGTGCGGCGCCTGCCCATCATCAATAAGCGCGGGCTGCATGCGCGCGCCTCGGCCAAGTTCGTGCAGACGGTGGAAAGCTTCGATGCCCATGTCACCGTCTGCCGCAACGGCGAGGCGGTGGACGGCAATTCCATCATGGGGCTGATGATGCTCGCCGCCGCTCCGGGCACCAGCGTGGTGGTGACCGCCACCGGCAACCAGGCGGAAGCCGTGCTGGCCGCCCTGGACGCCCTTGTCGCCAATCGGTTTGGCGAAGAGGAATAGCGGCGGCAGCGCCATCCACGTTTCCTGCGTCCAAGCTCCCCGCATGCACGGTTTGCGCGAGCGCACACCAAACCGCCCACTTCTTCACGTATCCGCGATTGCGCGAGCATCCGACATCCTATGGTCGCGCGTATGAGGGACATGGGCCAGTCAGGCATCAAGGCATCCGAGATACCCGCCGCCGCGCGGCGGGTGCGCTTTGGGCTGTCCGCCAAGCTGCTGGCGCTGACGGTGGCGTTCGTCACCATGGCGGAGGTGGCGATCTTCGTGCCCACCATCGCCAATTTCCGCCTCTCGTGGATCTCCGACCGGCTGGCCGCGGCGCGTATCGCCGCGCTGGTGCTGGACGCCGCGCCCGAGGACACCATCCCCATGGACCTCACCCGCCAGCTACTCCAGAGCGTCGGGGCAAAGGTGGTGGTGGTGAAGCGGGAGGATACCCGCCGACTGCTCGCCATGTCGGACATGCCCCCGCCCATCGACCGGCACGTGGACACCCGCGGCACCACCTTGTGGAGCGCAGTGGCCGATGCCTTCGACACGCTCATGGCCGGCAACGGCCGCACGCTGCGGGTGGTCGGCGATGCGCCACGCGGCGGCGAGTTCCTGGAAATCGTCATTCCCGAAACGCCGCTGCGGGTGGCCATGCTGCGGTTTGCCGCCACTGTGCTCGGCATTTCGCTGGCGGTGTCGGTGCTGGCCGGCATGCTGGTCTATTTCAGCCTGCACTGGCTGTTCGTCCGGCCCATGCGGCGCCTGACCGCGCGCATGTCCGACTTCCGCGACGCGCCGGAGGACGCCTCCCGCATCATCGTGCCCAGCGGCCGCGCCGACGAGATCGGCGTCGCCGAGGATACCCTGGCCGAGATGCAGACGGAGCTGGCCCAGACCCTCTCGCAGAAGACCCATCTGGCGGCGCTAGGTCTCGCAGTGTCCAAGATCAACCATGATCTGCGCAACCTGCTGGCCTCGGCGCAGCTCATCTCCGACCGTCTCGTGGACATTCCCGACCCGGCGGTGCAGCGCTTCGCGCCCAAGCTCATGGCCGCGCTCGACCGCGCCATCTCCTATTGCCAGCAGACCCTGTCCTACGGCCGGGCCCAGGAGCCCCTGCCCGACCGGCGCGAGGTGGATATCGCCGCCCTGCTCGGCGACGTCCGCGAGACGCTGGGCCTCGGCCTGGATGCGCCGGTCGGCTGGATCGCCTCGGTGGAGCGCCACCTCAGCGCCGATGCCGACCCCGACCAGCTCTTCCGGGTGCTGCTCAACATCGCCCGCAACGCGCTCCAGGCGCTGGAGGCGCGCGCGCCCAACACGCCGGAGCGCGACCAGATCCGCATCAACGCCCGCCGTGTGGGATCGGTGGTGGAGATCGAGCTGTCCGACACCGGCCCCGGCATTCCGGCGGAGCGGCGCGACCGGCTGTTCGCCGCCTTCCAGGCCTCGGCGCGACGGGGAGGCACGGGGCTCGGCCTACCCATCGCCGACGAACTGGTGCGCGCCCATGGCGGCGAGCTGCGCCTGCTGGACGGCACGCTCGGCGCCACCTTCCTCATCTCCCTGCCCGACCGCCCCATCGAGCTGCGCCAGCGCGCCCAGCGCGCCCGGGCGTAGTCGCGCAGGCCTTTCCGTGCCTCCGGATCAGCGCCCCGGCATTCCCTCGCGCGAGCGCCTACCCGAGCCCTGCGCTGTCCACAGGCTGGCGATGCCGAACGGCGCTTTGACGCCGAAGGGCCTTGCCAGCCCCGGGAAAAGGCAGTAACTGACGAACCCTCGCTGGCGGGACACCCCAGCGGGCCCTGGAGGACCAGCCTCCGGATCGCAGCCGAGCTGTTGATCGCAAAAGGGAAACGCGCCCGTAGCTCAGCTGGATAGAGCACCAGACTACGAATCTGGGGGTCAGAGGTTCGAATCCTTTCGGGCGCGCCATTTATCTTGAATTCCAGTTCCATCAGCCGGTCGACCTGGGTTATCTGTAGAGGTAACCCTGTGGCCGGCCCGTCTTCGCGGGTGACCCGCGCGCCGTCGTCGGCATCTGCCGACGCGCCGCGGTCGCCCGGGCGAACTGGGAGCCTCGCGATGCGGCCACGGATGTCCACGGCGCTGCTGCCTCTGCTTGGCATGCTCGCCCTCTCCTTCTCCCCATCCTTCGCCGCCCCGCCCGCACGCGCCACGGACCTGACGCTCGCCATCACCGATACCGGCGCCGTGCGCGGGACGGTGGAAGGCGACGTGGTCGCCTTCAAAGGCATCCCATACGCCACGCCTCCTGTCGGCCCCCTGCGCTGGCGCGCGCCCCAGCCGGTGACGCCCTGGGCGGGAGAGCGGCCGGCGGCCGAATTCGGCCCCGCCTGCCCGCAGTCCACCCCGATTCCCCAGTCCGAGGACTGCCTGACGATCAATGTGTGGCGGCCGCTCGCGGCGGATGCGGCCCCCCGGCCGGTTATGGTCTGGATCTATGGCGGCGCGCTGGTGGCGGGCATGGCCTCCGCGACGCCGGGCGATGCCTTGGCGCGGCAAGGCGTGGTGGTGGTGACACTGAACTACCGGCTGGGGCGCCTCGGCTTCTTCGCCTATCCCGCGCTCTGGCAGGAGGCGGAGAACGAGCCGAAGGGCAATTACGGCTTTCTCGACCAGCAGGCGGCGCTGAACTGGGTCCGGCGCAACATCGCCGCCTTCGGCGGCGATCCGCGCAACGTGACACTGTTCGGCGAGAGCGCGGGCGGCGGCTCCGTGCTGACGCATCTCGTCTCGCCCCCGTCGCATGGGCTGTTCGTGCGCGCCATCCTGCAATCCCCCGCCATGCCGTCGCCGCGCGCGAACATCACCTCCCTTTCCGAGCCCGAGGCGGCTAAGGCCGACGCACTCCTCTACGCCAAGGGCCTGGGGGTTGCCGCGAGCGGCGCAGATGGGCTCGCCGCCCTGCGGGCACTGCCAGCCGCGCGACTGCTGTCCTCGACCCGGGACGAGCTCAATGCCCTGGTGCGCGGCGAGACCATGCCCGGCTTTCCCGGCCCGCTACGCGACGGCCTTGTGCTGGCCGAAGCGCCGGAGACGGCGCTGCGGACGGGTCGCTGGAACAAGGTGCCGGTCATCACCGGCGCGACCAATCGGGACATCGGCGTCGGGCAGGCCAAGACCAAGGCGGAACTGTTCGCCTATTTCGGGCCGTTCGCGGCCGAGGCCCGGCGCCTCTACGACCCCACCGGCACGGAAAGCCTGGACGAACTGATCCAGCAGGCTTTCGCCGACCGCACCATGGTGGAGCCGACCCGCCATCTGGCGGATGCCGTCAGGCGCGCCGGCCAGCCCTCCTTCCTCTATCGCTTCTCTTATGTGGCCGTGAGCGAACGCGCCCAGGTGAAGGGCGCGACCCACGGGCGAGACGTGGCCTACGCCTTCGACATGCCGCAGCTGAACGTGCCGCCCGGCAAGCTCGCGCCGGCCGATGTGGAGATGGGGCGGAAGATGAGCGCCGCCTGGGTCGCCTTCGCCAAGACGGGCGGCCCCAACGGCCCCGGCCTGACGCATTGGCCGATGCATGAGGCCGGGCACGACATCATCCTCAATTTCACCGATGCCGGCATCCGCGTGGAGCCGGACCCGCTGAAGGCGCGCATCGACCTTTGGGAGAAGGTGCAATGAGCCGGGCACGCAACGCCCCGTGACCTCGGTGCAGATGTTCTCGAGCCCGCGCTGTCGGTCCCGACGCGGCGCGGCTACCTTCTGGAGATACGATGCAGCCGTGAGAAGCCGTGACGTTTCAATCCGTTAGCCTCATCCACCGGCAGTGCAGCCGGATCCGATCAGGTTGCAACACCTGATCGGCAAATCCGTCTCCAATTCTTTGGTCTGACACTGCCGGATACGACGGCCCGCGCGGCCGCCGCTCACCACTCGGCGAAAGCGTCCACCCAGCCGTCCACCAGCCGGCAGCCCAGCAGGAATTCGGACGACAGGTTGGTCCGCACCAGCGGTGCCAGCGACCAGCCGTCCGCGACCGCAGCGGCCTCCGCCCGGCGGGCCTCCACTGCCTCCTCCAGGCTCACCGCAGCGAAGCGGAAGACGGAGCCGGGACGGAGCTGGGCGATGCGGCCGAGATCGGCGCCGATGACATTGGCGATCTTCGGATAGCCGCCGGTGGGCTGTCGATCGCCCATCAGCACCACCGGATAGCCTTCGCCGGGCACCTGGATCGCGCCGTGCGCGATGCCGTCGGAGACGATATTGAAACCGCCCGCATGGGTCATCGGCGTGCCGTCGAGGAAATAGGCCATGCGATCCGAGCGCACCGAAACCGTCCAGGGGCCGGCAAGGAAGGCGGCGATCTCGGCGGGCGAGAAATAATCGTCCTGCGGGCCGAGCAGCACGCGGATCACCTCGCCCGGGCGCACGAGGGCGGGGGCGCTCAGCTCCATGGCACCGCCCGGCAGCACGCGTGGGTCGGCGAGCGGCAGCACGTCCCCCGCCGCCAGCGCCCGGCCATTGAGGCCGCCGATGCCAGAGCGGGCATGGGTGGAGAGCGAACCGAGCGTCGGCGCGATGTCGATGCGGGCCGCCGGCGCCAAATAGCACCAGGCGCCCGAGGCGCCCGCCTTCACCGCGAGGCGCGCGCCCGGCTCCAGCGTGAGCCGGGCGGCGGCCGGCATGGCCTGGCCGTCCAGCGTGACGCGGAAATCGCCGCCGGCGAGCGCGACGGTGACGGGCGCATCCGCCGCCTCCAATTCGACGCCGCCCATGGAAATCTCCAGCGCCGCCGATCCGTCGGGGACCTGCGCCACACGATTGGCGAGGGCGAAGGCCAGCGGGTCCATGGGTCCAGCGCCGGTGACGCCGAAGCGCAGCAGGCCGTGGCGGCCGGCATCCTGGATGGTCACGCCAGGCCCGGCAGACAGAATGCGCAGCGCGCCCGTCGCGCCCTGGTCCGGCGCCGTTCGTTCCGATCCGCTCACGGCGTCACCTCCCGCCGGGCGACGATTTCTCCGGAGGCGGCGCGCGCATCCAGCGCGAGGAAGGTGGGGCGATCCACCGGCTCGAACTTCAGTTCATCGCCCACCGCCACCAGGAAGGCGGGGTCGCGCTGCGGGGAGAACATGCGCTCGGGGGTCCGGCCCATCAGCCACCAGCCGGTGGGCATGGAGAAGGTGGTCACGATGGCGAGCCCGCCGCCGATCAGCGTGGTGTTGGGCGGATGCGGCGGGCGCGGCCGCGTGCGGCGGGAGACCGACAGCTCCGGCGGCAGGCCGCCCAGATAGCAGAAGCCGGGGGCGAAGCCGTACATGTAGACGCGGAACACCGCCCCCGCGTGCAGCGACACTACCCTCTCCTCGGAGAGGCCTGTCATGCGGGCGACCTCGCCGACATCCTCGCCATATTCCGGGTCGTAGCAGCACGGCAGGATCCAGCGCGTCACCGGGCCGGCGGCGGGGCGCGGGGCGTGGGCGATGGCCGCCACCTCGGCCACCAGCGCCGCGCGATCGATCACCAGCGGGTCGTAGTGGATCATCAGCGAGCGATAGGTCGGCACGCTCTCGCGCACGCCGGGCAGCGCGCGCGCCACCAAGGCGGCATCGAGCGCCAGAACGCGGTCGCTGATCGCAGGATCGACGCTGCGGCCGAACTCCACCACCAGGGCGGTCTCGCCGGAATTCAGGAAGCGAGGCTCGGCATAGGCCGCCTCCTCGCTGACATTGGGACCGCTCATGTCTGCATACTCTGGCCAAGCCGTCAGGGCGCGAAGGGCGCCACCGTGATTCCCGCCGCTTCCAGGCGCGTGCGTACGTGGCGCGCCGTCTCCACCGCGTGCGGGCCGTCGCCATGCACGCAGATGGATTCGATGGGGGTGGGCAGGCGCGCACCGCTGGCGGTGATGATGGCGCCGGACTTCACCATGGCGATGATGCGGTCGGCGGCGGCATCGGGATCATGGATCATGGCGCCGGGTTGGCCGCGCGGAATGAGGCGGCCCTGCTCGGTATAGCCGCGATCGGCGAAGATCTCGGCCACGAGGCGCAGCCCGGCGGCGCGCGCGGCGGGCGCCTGCTCGCCCAGCGGGCCGGCGAGAATGGCGAGCGAGGGGTCCACCGCCTTCACCGCGCGGACCACCGCCTCGGCCACCTCCGGCTCCTGCTCGGAGATGTTGCCCAGCGCGCCGTGCGTCTTCACATAGGTGATGCGGTGGCCGGCATAGGTGGCGAGGGCCTGCGCCGCGCCCACCTGATAGGCGATGAGGCGCTCGATCTCGCCGGGGGTGAACGGCATGCGCCGGCGGCCGAAGCCCCACAGGTCCGGGAAGCCCGGATGCGCGCCCACGGCCACGCCCTTGGACTTGGCGAAGGTGAACGCCCTGGCCATGATCTCGGGATCGCCCGCATGCAGCCCGCAGGCGATATTGGCGGAGGTGACGACGCCCATCAGGGCCTCGTCTTCCGTCAGGTGCCAGACGCCGAAGCCTTCGGCGAGGTCGGAATTCAGGTCAACGGTCGGCATCATCTGCCTCTTCAATATGGCCCACGCCAGCCATCGGCCGGAGCGGATCGGATTTCAAGCGCCTCGGGACCATGGCCGGCGCGCACGCCGGCCGCCGGCCATATGGGTCGTCACAGGCCGAGATAGGCGCGGCGCACATCCGGATTGGCGCGGATTTCCTCCGCCGGACCGCTCATGGTCACACGGCCGGTCTGCAGCACATAGGCCCGGTCGGAGATCTCCAGGCATTCGGTGAGCCGCTGCTCGACGATGAGGATGGTCATGCCGGTGTCGCGGATGGTGGTCACCGCCTGGAAAATCTCGTCCACCAGCTTCGGCATGATGCCCTGAGAGGGCTCGTCCAGCATCAGCAGGCGGGGACGGGTCATCAGCGCGCGGCCGATGGCGAGCATCTGCTGCTCGCCGCCGGAGAGCGTGTTGGCCCGCTGGTCGAGACGCTCGGCGAGGCGCGGGAAGAGCTGGAACACCATGTCCAGCGGCGCCTCGCGATCCTCCTTGGCACGGTAGATGTAGCTGCCGAGGCGCAGGTTGTCCCGCACCGACAGGCGCGGGAACAGGCGGCGGTTCTCCGGCACATAAGCGATGCCGCGCGCGGTGATGAGGTGGGCCGGCACGCCGGCCAGATCCTCGCCGTTGAAGCGCACGGTGCCGGACTTGGCCTTCTCCATGCCGGCGATGGCCTTCAGCAGCGAGGACTTGCCCGCGCCGTTGGCGCCGGCGACGCAGACGATCTCGCCCGCCTTCACCTCGATGGAGACGCCGGCCACGGCGATCAGCCCGGCATAGGTGACCGTGATGTCGGTGGCCTCAAGCACGGTGACGCTCCCCCAGATAGGCGCCGATGACGCGCTCGTCGCGGACCACGTCCGCAGGCTTGCCCTGCGCCAGCACGGCACCGAGGTTGAGCACCACGGCCCGGTCCACCAGCGGCATCACGATCTCCATCACATGCTCCACCATGAGCACGGCGACGCCCTTGGCCCGCACCGCGCGGACCAGGTCCACGCCCGCCCGCGCCTCGGACGGGGTGAGGCCGGTCATCACCTCGTCCAGCAACAGCAGCTTGGGCTCGGTGGCGAGCGCGCGCGCCACTTCCAGGCGCCGCTTCTCGGGCGGGGTCAGTTCGATGGCCGAGACCTCGGCCCGGTGGGCGAGGCCGGCGAACTCCAGCACCTCGTCCGCCTTGCGGCGCGCCTCCTTGGTGGAGGATGTGCGCACCAGGGCGCCGACAATGACGTTGTCGGCCACGCTCATGCTGTCGAAGCTCTTCACCACCTGGAAGGTGCGGCCGATGCCCCGGGCGCAGCGCTCCGGCGCGGAGAGCCGGGTCACGTCCTGGCCGTCGAACCAGACCGAACCTTCGGTCGGGGGCCTGAGGCCGGCGATGACGTTGAACAGCGTGGACTTGCCGGCGCCGTTGGGGCCGATGAGGCCGACGATCTCGCCGGCCTGGACGGAGAGGCTGACGTCGCTGTTGGCCACGAGGCCGCCGAAGCGCTGCCAGACGTTCCGTACCTCGAGAAGGGCAGCGGCACTCATGCGGCGCTCCTCTTGCGGCGGTGGAACAGGCCCACGAGACCATCCGGGCGGGCAAGCGCGATGACCATGATGAGACAGCCGTAGACGATGAGGTCGATGCCCTTGCCGGAGCCGCCCATGAAAGTGCGGGTCAGCTCGGTCATGGGGATGAGGATGAGCGCGCCCAGCGCCGGCCCCCAGAGCGTGCCGATGCCGCCCAGCACCGCCGGGAGGGCCATCAGCAGGGAGAACTGGAAGGTCATCACCGACTCAGGGTCGATATAGGCGACGAACTGGGCGTAGAAGCTGCCGCCCACCGCGGTGAAGAAGGCCGAGACTGCGGCGGCCATCATCTTGGAATTGAACACCATCACGCCCAGGCTCTCGGCGGCCTCGGGATTGTCCTTCACCGCACGCCACCAATAGCCCCACTTGGAGTTCTCGATCTTCCAGGTGACCAGCCAGGTCACGGCGGCGAAGCCCAGCGCGAAGTAGAAATAGGGCAGCTTGTTGCGGGCGAACTGGAAGGTCACCCACGAGTCGCGGCCGAACGGCAACTCGATGCCGGTCGCCGCGCCCGCCCAGTCCCAGTTGTGGAACAGCAGCAGGCCGATCTCGGCGATGACGATGGTGGCGATGACGTAATAATGGCCGGCGAGGCGGAAGCAGGCATGGCCGATGGCCATGGCGATGCCGGCGGCGATCACCCCGCCCAGCGCCATGCCGAACCAGGGCAGAATGCCGAACTTGGTGTAGAGCAGCGTCGAGCTGTAGGCGCCGATGCCGAAGTACAAGGCGTGGCCGAGCGAGAGCTGGCCGCAATAGCCCCCGAGGATGTTCCAGCTCTGCGAGAGAGCCGCATACATCAGCATCAGGATGAGGATGTTGAGGGTGTAGACGTCCTTGACGCCAAACGGCAGCAAAGCGACGACCACCAAGATGACGAGGGCGAGGCCCAGTTGCCGCGTGCGGCGCGCGGTGAAGGAGGAGGCGCTCATCAGATGCTCCCGAACAGGCCGCGGGGGCGGAAGAACACCACCAGCAGGTACACCGCGTAGATGCCCACCGATTTCAGCGACGGCGGCAGGACCATGGCGGTCATGGCTTCCACCAGGCCGACCACGATGCCGCCGGCGAAGGCGCCGAACACCGAGCCGAAGCCTCCCAGCGCCACGGTGACGTAGGCGATCAGCGCGAACGAGGCGCCCACATCCGGATAGATGTAGAAGAAGCTCGCCATGATGGCGCCGGCAAGGCCCACCAGCGCGGAGCCGAGGCCCCAGCCCAAAGCGAACACCTTGTTCTTGTCGATGCCCACCAGGGCCACCGCCCCGGCGTCCTCGCGGGTGGCCTCCAGCGCCTTGCCGAAGTCCGTCTTCTTGATGAGGACGTACAAGACGGCGAAGGCGAGGATGGAGACCGCCCCGCCGGCCAGCTGCGGCGCCGGCAGGTAGATGCCGAACATGGACACCGTCTTGCCGCCCAGCCAGGTGTGCGGGATCGACCGATAGTCCGGCGTGAACAGCAGCTGGGCAAGGCCGCGCATCACGATGGCGAGGCCGAAGGTGGCGAAGATCTGCACCATGCCGACATTGGTCCTGGCCCGCATGGCGAACCGCACGATGCCGAGATAGACCACCGCGCCGAAGACGAACAGCGCCGCCGCCACGATGGGCGAGGCGAGCAGCGGATCAATGGCGAAGAAGGAAAAGCAGAAGAAGGTGACGTACATGGCGAACATGAGGAATTCGCCATGCGCGAAGTTGGTCACGTCCATCAGACCGAAGATGAGCGCCAGCCCCACGGCGATGAGGCCGTAGAGCAAGCCCATGAGCAGGCCGCTGGCCAAGCTCTGAATAACGATTGCGGCTGTCATGGCCTTGCTCCGTGCGCCCTCCGGCCTCAGCTCTTGTTCATCGGCCACACCGCTTCGGCGATCGCGGCCTGGGCGGGGAAGACGGTGACGAACTTGTTGCCGATGCGCTGCAACAGCACCGGGTCGGCGTAGGGGTTCTGTCCGGTCTCGTCGAACTTGACCTTGGACCACGGCATGATGGTCTTCTCGCCCGGCAGGTCGGTGGCGACCAGCGCGGCGCGGATGGCTTCGCCGTCCGTGGACTTGGCGCGGTTGATGGCATCCGCCAGCAGCAGCAGGGCCATGAATTCGCGCGAGGTGTTGTCGTTGAGGTCCTTGCCGGACAGCTTCTTGAAGGCGTCGTTCACCTTGCCGACCGACGGGCGCTTGGCGGCGAGGTCGAGCGAGAACGAGCCGCGGGTGATGGAGCCTTCCGCCAGCGGGCCGACCGCGTCATAGAGCGACTGCTCGGAGAAGCCGGCCGCCTGGGCGAGCAGCGCCTTCGGCTTGTAGCCCAGCTCGTTCATGGTCTTGAGCAGCAGGATGCCGTCGGTGGTGTAGCTGGAGGGCATCAGCACGTCGGCGTTGGCCGCCTTGAGCTGCTGCACTTCGGCGGTCAGCGAGGGCGAATTGGCGCGATACTTGATGTCCGCGGCCACCGTGTAGCCGCGCTCCTTGGCGAGCTTCAGCTGGGCGTTGGCGCTGTCGGTGCCGAAGATGGTGTCCTCGTGGAACAGCGCGACGGTCTCGATCTTCTCGCCCTTCTTTTTCTGGGCGTCGAGGAAGTCGAACATGGCGGCGGAGAACATCTCGTCGTGCGCCGCCGCGCGGAAGAAGAACTTGAGGCCGCGGCGGGTCAGGCTCGGCGAGGAGTTGTCGGCGGAGAAGAACGGCACGCCATAGCGCTCGCACGACTGGCTGACGGTGGCGGCGACCGCGCTCTGGTAGGTGCCGACGATGGCGGCCACCTTCTCCTGCGTGATCAGGCGCTCAGCTTCGGCGCGCCCCTTCTGCGGGTCGCCCTGGTGGTCGGCATAGACGATGCGCACCTTGGCGCCGCCGAGGTTCGGCAGGCCGCCGGCACCGGCCAGGGGCAGGTCCGCATCGGACTTCTCGTTGATGAAGGCGAGGGCCGTCTCGAAGGCCTTCTGCGCGTCCACGCCCATCTGCGCGCTGGCGCCGGACATGGGATAGAGGGCGCCGATGACCACTTCCTTGGTCTGGGCGCTGGCGGTGCGCACCGCGCCGGCACCGAAGGCCAGCGTCGCGGCGCTGCCGACGAGGAGGTTACGACGATTGATCGAAAACGACATGGAAGGATCCCTCTGTTGGATGGCCCCGTTCACGCTCTACGGCGTTTGTCTGAATTGGGGTAGTGACATCAGTGCGACGCGGGCGCCGCGGGCCTCAGCCCGTGGCGAGTTCGAAATTCTTCAGGTCGGTGGCCAGCATGGCGCCGGGCGCATGGGCGAGCGCAAACTCGATCCTCGCCGCCGCGATCACCGATTGCGGGGTGACGCCGCAGGCCCAGAACACCGGGATCTCGCCGTCGAGGATTTCCACCGCATCGCCATAGTCGGGCTTCGACAGGTCCTTGATGCCGATGGCCTCGGGCAGGCCGATGTGCACCGGCGCGCCGTGCACGGCGGGATAGCGCGAGGTGATCTGCACCGCGCGGATCGCCTGGGCCGGGGTCATGGGACGCATGGACACAACCATGGGGCCGGCGAACACGCCCGCCGGGTTGCAGGCAATGCTGGTGCGGAACATCGGCACCTTCACGCCCTTTTCCACATGCCGCAGCGGCACGTCCGCCTGCAACAGGGCCTCCTCGAACGACAGCGAGCAGCCGATGGCGAAGGTGACGAGATCGTCGCGCCAATGATCGCGCAGGTCGGTGGGCTCGGCGATCAGTTCGCCGTCCTTGAACACGGTGTAAGCCGGCACATCGGTGCGGATGTCGAGATCGAGCCCGATGGACGGGATGCTCGGGTCGCCCGGCTCGGACACGCCGATCAGCGGGCAGGGCTTGGGGTTGCGCTGGCAGAAGCGCAGGAAGTCGTTGGCCAGGCGCTCCGGCAGGATGGCGAGGTTGGCCTGGACATAGCCCGGCGCGAAGCCGGCCGTGGAGCCGGTCAGGCTGCCGTTGCGGCTGGCGAGCCGCACATCACGCCCGGTCGCGAGAGGGATCCCACCGGGGGACAAGGCGAAGGCAGGGGCTGTCATGGGAATCTGCTCATTGGTTGCGCATGCCCATGTCATCACCACGCAATCATATTGTCGAATTTTAAATTCGGATCATTTTCGATAAAGTAGGCTTATCGGAGAAGCCGGATGATCGACCTCAAGGCCCTGGAAACCTTTGTGCGCGTTGCAGAGCTCGGCAGCTTCCGGGCCGCCGCCAACAAGCTGCATACAACCCAGCCGGCGATTTCCCAGCGCATTGCCCAGCTTGAAGGCGAGCTGGGTGCCCGGCTCCTGGAGCGCGAGCGCCGCACCGTCACCCCCACACCGCGCGGCCGCACCCTGCTCGCTTATGCGGAGAAGATGCTGGCGCTGCGGGCCGAGATGCTCTCCGCGTTCGGCGATTCCAGCAGCCTGCGCGGCGTCATGCGCATCGGCCTCGCGGAAACCATCGTCCACACCTGGCTCACGCGCTTCCTCAAGCACGTGAACGCGGTGCATCCCCAGCTCGGCCTGGAGATCGAGGTGGACATCTCGCCCAACCTGCGCGACCGGCTGGCGGCGCAGGAGCTGGATGTCGCCTTCATGCTCGGCCCGAGCATCCTGCCCACGATGGAAAGCCGCCTGCTGTGCTCCTATCCGGTCACTTTCATCGCCAGCCCGGACATCCGCTGGCAGCGCCAGCCGGTGCCGCTGGAGGAACTGGCGACCCACCCCATCATCACCTTCTCGCGCAACACCCAGCCCTATGTGGCGGTCCGCTCCCTGTTCGCCCGCCACGACCTGCCGCCGGTGCGCCTGCACGCCAGCGCCTCGCTGTCCACCGTGGTGCACATGGCGACGGAAGGGCTGGGCATCGCCGTCATTCCTCCCGCCATCGTCAGCCAAGAACTGGAGAGCGGCAGGCTGGCGTTGGTGGAGACGCGGGTGGAACTGGCCGACCTGCCGTTCTATGCCGCCTGGGGCTCGGCGCCCGACAACAGCCCGGCCACGCAGTTAGTGGACATCGCCGCCATGATCGCCCAGGAGCGCGGCGGCATGTGACGGCCGGATTGTAACGCCCGTTGATCCGCCTCAAGGCCGGCCGCGGCCCGCGGGTCCATGGGAACATCTCCGCGAGAATAGGGTCCGATCCGATGAATGCGCCGCTCGCCCCCTCCGCTCCCGCCTCCCTGCCCGCCACCATCCCGCCCGCGTCCTCCAAACCGGCGGCCCCCGCCGCCCACAGGGCGCCCGTTTCCGTGGCGGCCGCCCCGGTGGAGGATGTCTCGCTGGGGCTGGAAGGCTTCCGCGCCTACGACCGCATGGTCCAAGCCTTCGTCGCCCGCTTCACCGGCGGCCTGTCGCCGGCGGCGCTGGAGCTGGCCTGGACCGACTGGGGCATCCACATGGCCTCCGCCCCCGGCAAGCGGGCGGAGTTGATTCTCAAGGCGTGGCGCAAGGCGGCACGGCTCGCCGGCTACGCGGCCCGCGCCAGCCTCGACGCCAACGCCCCGCCGGTGATCGCGCCGCTGCCGGGCGACGAGCGCTTCAGTTCGCCGGCCTGGCAGAAATGGCCCTACAGCCTCTATGCGCAGAATTTCCTGCTGACCCAGCAGTGGTGGCACAATGTCACCCACGAGGTGCCCGGCACGTCCCGCCACACCCAGGACGTCACCTCCTTCCTCGTGCGGCAGATGCTGGACATGGCTTCGCCCTCCAACCTGCCGCTCACCAATCCGGACGTGCTGGCGGCGGCCCATGCGGAGGGCGGCGCGAACTTCATGCGCGGCTGGCAGAACTGGATGGACGACACGGTCGCCGCCATGTCCGGCGCGCCGGCGAAAGGCACGGAGAATTTCCGTCCCGGCGTCGAGGTGGCGGTCACGCCCGGCCAGGTGGTCTTCCGCAACCATCTGATGGAGCTGATCCAGTATGCTCCGGCGACGCCGGACGTCTATGCCGAGCCGGTGCTGCTCGTGCCCGCCTGGATCATGAAATATTACATCCTCGACCTGTCGCCGCACAATTCGCTAGTCAAGGATCTGGTCTCGCGCGGGCACACGGTGTTCTGCGTCTCATGGCGCAACGTCACGGCGGAGGATCGCAACCTCAGCTTCGACGACTACCGCCGGCAGGGCGTCCTGGCCGCGCTCGACGCCATCAACGCCATCATGCCCGGCGCGCGCGTGCATGGCACCGGCTATTGCCTCGGCGGCACGCTGCTCGCCATCACCGCCGCCGCCATGGCCCGGGCCGGGGACGAGCGGCTGGCAAGCCTCAGCCTGTTCGCGGCGCAGACCGATTTCACCGAGCCGGGCGAGTTGCAGCTGTTCATCGACGACAGCCAGCTGTTCTTCCTTGAGAGCATGATGTGGGACCAGGGCTACCTGTCCGCCGAGCAGATGGCCGGGGCGTTCCAGATGCTGCGCTCCAACGACCTCGTCTGGTCGCGCATGATCCAGGAATATCTGCTCGGCGCGCGATCGCCGATGATCGACCTGATGGCCTGGAACGCGGACACCACGCGCATGCCTTACCGCATGCACAGCGAATATCTGCGCGACCTGTTCCTCGACAATGCCTTCGCCAGCGGACATTACGTGGTGGACGGCCATCCGGCGGCGCTGCCCAACGTGCGCCAGCCCATCTTCGCCGTGGGCACGGAGCGCGACCATGTGGCGCCGTGGCACTCGGTCTACAAGCTGCACTATCTCAGCGACACCGACGTCACCTTCGTGCTCACCTCGGGCGGGCACAATGCGGGCATCGTCTCCGAGCCCGGCCATCCGCACCGCCATTTCCGCCTGCGTCACAAGGCAGCGGCGGATGCCTATATCAGCCCCGACGAATGGGTGGCCGCGACCCAGCCGCAGCAGGGCTCCTGGTGGCCGGAATGGAGCGCCTGGCTCGCGGCGCGCTCCAGCCCCATGCGGGTCGCGCCGCCGCCGATGGGCAACGGCCCGGCCGGCTATCCGCCGCTCGGCCCGGCACCGGGCACCTACGTGATGCAGCGCTGAGCCGGCCCGCCGCCCCGGCCGGAGCCTCAGGCCGGGGGAATGAGCACCGCGGCGCCGGACAGGCGCCCGGAGCGCAGGTCGTCCAGAGCGTCATTGGCCCGCGCCAGCGGATAGGAGACGGTCTGCGTATGAATGCCCACCCGCCGCGCCAGCGCCAGGAAGTCCGCCGCATCCCTGCGGGTAAGGTTGGCGACGGACAGCACCTGCCGCTCCTCCCACAACCAGCGGTAGGGAAAGCTCGGGATGTCGCTCATGTGGATGCCGCCGCACACCACCCGGCCGCCCTTGCGCACTGCCTTCAGCGCGGCGGGCACCAGCGCGCCCACAGGCGCGAAGATGATCGCCGCGTCCAGCGGCTCGGGCGGCGCCTCATCGGAGCCACCGGCCCAGACCGCCCCCATGCGGCGGGCGAAGTCCTGCGCCTGGGCGTCGCCGGAACGGGTGAAGGCGTAGACGTCGCGCCCCTGCCACCGCGCCACCTGGGTCAGGATATGCGCCGCCGCGCCGAAGCCGTAGAGGCCGAGCCGACGCCCCTCGCCCGCCATCACCAGCGACCGCCAGCCGATCAGCCCGGCGCACAGGAGCGGCGCCAGCGCGGCGTCCTCCCCGACCTCCCCCAGCGGATAGGCAAAGCGCGCGTCGGCCACCGCATGGGTGGCGAAACCGCCGTTGCGCGTATAGCCGGTGAACTCGGGATCGTCGCACAGGTTCTCGCGGTCCTCCCGGCAGTAGGGGCAGGCCTGGCAGGAGCGGCCGAGCCAGCCGACGCCCACCCGCTCACCCAGGGCGAGATGGCTCACCCCGGCGCCCAGCGCGGTGACCCGGCCGACGATCTCGTGCCCCGGCACGATGGGCCGGCGCAGCGGCGGCAGGTCGCCGTCCACCACGTGCAGATCGGTGCGGCACACCCCGCACGCGGTCACGCGGATCAACACCTCGCCCGGCCCCGGCACCGGGTCGGCCCAGCTCTGGGCCACAAGCGGCAGGCCCTCGGCGGTCAGCACCATGACGTCCATGCAGCATCTCCCATGCACGGCCCGCTGCCCGCCCGGACCGCCAAGCTCGCACCCAAGGTCAGGCGGCACCTTCCGCCTATTTGTTTAGACTTTTCCTCCGCGCATCCTGCCGCAGGCCATCTCGCGCACAATGGTCGGGCGCAAGTGTGCGCGGGCACGCGTTCCTGTGGTATGGCTAGGTTGATTTTCTGCCCGATATTTCGGAACTGTAGATGATAGGTTCAAGACTTCCCACGCAGCGGCGCGGGCAAAGGCCGTCCGCTTTGCCATTGGGGGCATGTCCGCGTCAGGTTCGCCCCGCGGCCAGCATACCAGACGCCTTGCTTCCGGGCTCTCTCTTCTCCGCAGACACGCCATGCTCGACGATTCCGTGATCTTTGACCTCTCCCCCGTCTCGCTCTGGGTGGAGGACTACAGCCGCCTGAAGGGACTGTTCGAGGCCTGGCGCCGGGCCGGCGTGCGTGACCTGCGCCACCATTTCGCCGAGGACATGGGGCGGGTGAGCGTCTGCGCGGCGCACATCGACCTCGTGAAGGTGAACCGCAAGACGCTGGAAATGTTCGAGGCCGCAAGCTTCGAGGAGCTGGCCGCCAATCTCGACAAGATCTTCCGCGACGACATGCTGTCGGTTCATGCGGAGGAACTGGTACAGCTCTGGGAGGGCGAGACCGGCTTCTTCAGCCACACCTGCAACTACACGCTGGGCGGACGGCGGCTCGACGTGCAGCTGCATGGCGTCATCATGCCCGGCTACGAGCACAGTTGGGAACGAGTGCTGGTCTCGCTGGAGGACGTGACGGAGAGCGTGCAGGCGCGCCGCCGGCTGGTGCTGAGCGAGGCCTATGCGCGCGGGCTGTTCGAGCATTCCCCCATCTCGCTGTGGGTGGAGGACTTCAGCAACGTTAAGCGCCTGCTCGATAATGTGCGGCGGCAGGGCATCATGGACTTTCGGGTCTTCACCGACGTCCACCCCGAGTTCGTCGAGCAGTGCGCCAGCGAGATCCGGGTGCTGGACGTCAACCGCCAGACGCTGCAACTGTTCGGTGCGCCGGACAAGGCCAGCCTGCTGCGGGCGCTCGACACCATCTTCCGCGACGAGATGCTTGTGGCGTTCCGCGAACAGCTCATCGACCTGTGGGACGGCAAGCTGTTCCAGCAGCGCGAGGTGGTGAATTACGCGCTGGACGGCACGACCCTGCACGTGCTGATGCAATTCTCAGTTCTGCCGGGGCACGAGCAGGACTGGTCGCAGGTGCAGGTGGCCCTCACCGACATCACCGCACGCAAGAAAGCCGAAGCCTACCTCGAATATCTCGGCAAGCACGATGTGCTTACCCGGCTCTACAACCGCTCCTTCTACGTGGAGGAACTGAACCGGCTGGACCGCAAGGGGCCGCGCCCCGTCACCCTCATCATCATCGATCTCGACGACCTGAAGAATGTGAACGACCAGTGGGGCCATGCCGCCGGCGACGACCTGCTGCGGCGGATCGGCGAGGTGCTGAACTCGCTGGTCGAGAAGCCCAACCATGCCGCCCGGATCGGCGGCGACGAATTCGCCGTCCTGCTGCCGGGGGTGGACGCGGAGGGCGGGGAAGCGGTGCTGGAAAGCCTGTTCAAGCTGGTGGAACTGAACAACCAGTTCCATTCCGCGCAGACCCCGCTCAAGCTCTCCATGGGCATGGCCACCAGCCGGATCGGCGAGCGGCTGGAGAATACCATCCGCCGCGCCGACCTCGCGATGTATACCAACAAGCGCGATGGCAAGGGCACGGCCGAGGCCGAGCCGGCGGAGCCGATCGAGGACGACTGAGCGGGCGATCACCCAACGTCAGGCGACCCCTTCGAACGCCTGCCTTATCCGCCCCGCTGCGGCTAACTGCCGCCGATCAGGATGCCCGCCGCCAGCACCAGCGCGCCGCCCAGCACCACCTGGATCACCGCCCGGAAGAAGGGCGTCTCCATGTAGCGGTTCTGGATCCAGGCGATGGCCCACAATTCCACGAACACCACGATGCCGGCCAGCACCGTCGCGGTCCAGAATTCGGGGATGAGATAGGGCAGGGCATGGCCGAGGCCGCCCACCGCCGTCATCACGCCCGAGGCGAGGCCGCGCTTCAGCGGGGAGCCGCGCCCCGAGATGACGCCGTCGTCGTGCGCTGCCTCGGTGAAGCCCATGGAGATGCCCGCGCCCACCGCCGCCGCGAGGCCCACCAGCAGCGTGGTGTAGGAATCTTGCGTGGCGAAGGCGGTGGCGAAGATGGGGGCCAGCGTCGAGACCGAGCCGTCCATCAGCCCGGCGAGCCCAGGCTGCACCCAGGTGAGCACGAACTGCCGGTGCGCCTTGCCCTCCTCCTCCGCCTTCACGTCGGGGGGCAGGTTGGCGACTTCCAGCTCCTCGGCGATCTCCTCGTGCCGCCGCTCCTGCTCGGCAAGGTCGCCGAGCAGCTTGCGCGTGCCCGGATCGCTGGAGCGCTTGGCCGCCTCCAGATAGAAATTGGCGCTGTCCTCCTCCATCTTGGCGATCTCGGCGCGGATGCGCGCGATGCCGAGATTCTTCACCAGCCACGCCGGGCGGCGGGCATAGAAGCCGGAGATGTACTCGCGCCGGATCAGCGGGATATGGTTGCCGAACCGCCGCTCATGCTCGGCGATGAGGTGGCGGCGGTGGCCGTTCTCCTCCGCGGACATGCCCTCGAACACCCGGGCGGTGCCGGGGAATTCCGCCCGCACCATCTCGGCATAATCGGCATAGATGCGGCCGTCGTCCTCTTCCGAGGAAATGGCGAGCGCGAGGACTTCCTGTTCGGACAGGTCGGAGAATTGCCGCCGCGCGGCAAAACCGGGAAGCATGGGATACGCCTTGTTTGGAATAGTTATAAACTGATTAGCACTCCGGCCGGCGTGCGACAATGCCCCTGTCGCGGCCCGTCGCGCGGCGGAATGTCCGGGCTAGCGCCAAAGCCGCCGGCCGGTTGAACTTCCGCCCCGGTCGGGCGTTGTGGCCGCAGGGGACCCAGCGAGAGGAAGCCACCATGCCGGCGAAATCCAAGGCCCAGCAGATGGCGGCCGGTGCCGCCCTTTCGGCCAAGCGCGGCGAGCGCAAGGTCAAGGACCTGAAAGGCGCCTCAAAATCCATGTACAGATCCATGGACGAAAAGGAATTACACGACATGGCCGCGACGCCGCAGAAGGGCAAGCCCGGCCACGCTGACACGTCCGCCTGAGCGGCGTCATGGCCCCGCGCGCCTTCTGGAAGGGCTATCTCAAGCTCTCCCTGGTCACCTGCCCCGTTGCCATGCAGCCGGCGGTGAGCGGGGCGGAGAAGGTGCGCTTCCACACCCTCAACGCCGCCACCGGGCACCGCGTGCGGTCGCGCTACGTGGACCCGGACGGCGACCCGGTGGACGAGGACGATCTCGTGCTCGGCTACGAGCAGGCCGAGGGCAGCCACGTGACCTTCGAGGATGGGGAACTGGAGGCGGTGGCGCTGGAGAGCACCCGCACCATCGACATCGAGACCTTCGTGCCGGCGCGGGACATCGCGTGGATCTGGTACGACCAGCCGCACTTTCTCATGCCCGACGACAAAGTGGGCGAGGAAGCCTTCGAGGTGATCCGCGCCGCCATGGCACGGACCGCCACGGTCGGCATCTCGCGCCTCGTGCTCTACCGGCGCGAGCGCGCGGTGATGCTGGTACCCCAGCCCAAGGGCATGATGCTGTGGACCCTGCGCTATGGCGACGAGGTCCGCACTTCGGAAAGCGTGTTCGGCACGCCTGAAGTGGAGAAGAAGGACAGCGAGGACGCCGGCCTGAGAAAGATGCTCTCCGGCCTCATCGCCGCCCGCACCAAGCCCTGGTCGGCGGACATGGTCGCCGATCCGGTGCAGGCCGGCCTGCTCGACCTGATCGCCGCCAAGCAGAAGGGCCGCAAGCGCCCGAAGAAGGCCGCCCCGCCGCCCAAGGCGGCGAGCAACGTGGTGGACATCATGGATGCGCTGAAGCGCAGCCTCGCCGCCGAGAAGGCCGGCGGCCGGAAGCGCTGAGCCCCCGGCGCGCGGAATCTCAGCGCACCACCACCGGCGGTGGCGGCGTGGTGGCGCCGGGGCCCAGGGACCGCTGCACCATGACGCTGTCCGACCATTTGCCATAACGGTAGGCGACCGCCGGCAGATGGCCGACGCGGACGAAGCCGAACTTCTCGTGCAGCGCCAGGGAGGCGGCATTGTCGGCGTCGATATAGCCGATCATCTGGCGGAAGCCGGCCGCCGCGCAGGCGTCGATCAGCCCCTGCATCAACAACCCGCCGATGCGGCGGCCCACGTAGTCGTGGTGGATGTAGATGGAATGCTTGACCGTGTAGCGGTAGGCGGGGCGCTTGCGGAACAGCACCACATAGGCATAGCCCACCACCACCCCGTCCAGCGTCGCGGCCAGATGGGGGAAGCGGCGGTTGCGGAAGTTCTTGCGCCGGTCCCGCAGGTCGTCGGGCTGCGGCGTGTCGGTATCCTCCACCCCCTCCTCGACCCCCCGCCGGATATGGCGGCGATAGATCGCCAGCATCGCATCCACGTCGGCATCGCGCGTGGGCCGGATCACCACCGGAATCTCGTCCATCCTCATCCCTGGTGCTGCGCGGGCGCGCCTATTCGGCGACCACGTAGGTGTAAAGCCGGATCTGGCCCGACGAATCCACCTCACGATATACGCCCTGAATTTCCACGTCGAAGCCCGGGAAGGTGTTGAAGCAGGTCTCGAACATCTTCAGGTAGTCGATCATCGGCTGGGCGCGCTCGGTGAGGCGCTCGCCGGGCACGATGGTGGCGATACCCGGCGGATAGACCACGAACGGCGTGGTGGCGATCCGCCCGGCGAGATCACCGATCGGCAGGTAGTCCACATCGTTGCGCACCAGCCGGCGGGCCGCCTCCTGCGGGGTGAGCGCGAGGTCCGGCAGGTGCGCGGCGGCGAACTGGAGCACCTGGAGCGCGCTGACGTTGGCCGCGCGGAAGAAGCCGTGCATTTCCGCGCACAAATCGCGCAGCCGCACGCCCGCATAGCGCGCCGCGCGGCGGCGATAGAATTCCGGGATCGCCTCCTCCAGCAGCGCATTCTCGTCATGCAGCTTCTTGAAGGCCACGAGGCCGCTGATGAGGGTGCCGGCCTTGCTGGCCTCCACGCCCGGCGTCAGCAGGAAGAGCAGCGAGTTGAGGTCGTTCTTCTCCGCGACGATGCGGTTCTCGCGCAGATACTGCGCCACCACGGGCGCGGGAATGCCATGCTCCGCATAGGCGCCGGTGGCGCGGTCGAAGCCGGGTGTGAGCAGGGTCAGCTTGTTCGGGTCGGTCATGGCGAAACCCGGCGCCATGCCGGAGAAGCCGTGCCAGCCCGCATCCGGCGCCAGTTGCCAGTAGGCGGGGTCGGATGCCAACTGGTCGGTGCCGATGGCCTCCCACGGCACGTCGTGGCTGCCGTCCTCCTTCAGCACGTCGCGGATGCGCACCCGGTCCGGCACGAACGGCTCGAAGAACCAGCGCCGCTCGGGGCGGCTCTCCTTCTCCTCGAACTCGCGGCGCACGGCGCGGATCTTCTTGCGCAGCTCGATGCCGAGCCGGATCGTATCGTCCCACAGCACCTCGCCCTGCCGGCCCTTCATCATCTGCGCGCCGACGTCGAGCGAGGCGAACAGCGGGTAGAAGGGCGAGGTGGAGGCATGCTGCATGAAGCTCTCGTTGAAGCGGCGATGCTCCACCCGGCGCTTCTGGCCGCGGATGTGGCGGTCCTTCATGTGGATCTGCGAGGCCTGCGAGAAGCTCGCCAGCTGCTTGTGGGTGGACTGGGTGGCGATGATGCCCGGCGCCTCTGGGCCGAGGTCCTTCAGTCCCATGGCGAAGCGCCCCGCATAGAGCGGGTGGAACTTCATGAAGCCGGCCCAGGCCTCGTCGAACAGGATGTAGTCGCACAGATGGCCGATACGCTCGATGATCATCTGCGCATTGTGGATGGTGCCGTCATAAGTGCACTGCTCCACCACCGCCACGCGGAACGGCCGCGGCCGGCGCCATGCCTCCGGGTCCTTGACCAGGGGGTGCTCGCGGATGCGCGCGCGCAGCACCTCTTCGTCCAGTTCCTCCCAGCGCATCGGACCGATCAGCCCGTAGGCGTTGCGGGCGGTGGGGATATAAACCGGGATGCCGCCGGAGATCATCAGCGCGCCGTGGTGGGCGGCCTTGTGGTTGTTGCGGTCGAACAGCACCAGGTCGCCCTCGGTGACCAGCGCCGCGAGCGCCACCTTGTTGGAGGTGGAGGTGCCGTTGAGCACGAAATAGGTCTTCTCCGCCCCGAAGATCTGCGCCGCCTCCTTCTGCGCCTGGAGGGCCGGGCCCTCGTGGGTCAAGAGGTCGCCGAGATCGAGCACGGAATTGTCCAGGTCGTCGCGGAACACCGCTTCGCCCAGGTGATCCATGAACACCTGGCCGATGGGACTGCGGGAGTAGAACACGCCGCCGTTATGGCCGGGGCAGGTCCAAAGCTGGTTGCCCTCCTCCGCATAGTCCACCAGCGCGCCGAAGAACGGCGTCTTCAGCGTCTCGGCATACTGCTTGAGGCGGCTGATCATGTTCTTGGCGATGAAGGAGGGCGTCTCCTCGGCGAGGAAGACGTAGCCGTCGATGAAGTCCAGCACCTCGACGGGCAGTTCCTCAAACCGCCGGCGGCGGATCAGGAGGATGATGGGAAAATCCAGCCCGCGCTTTCGCATGAGGTTGATCAGCGAGGCGGTCTTGCCCTCCAGGCCCTTCTTGCCCCAGTCCACCAGCATGCAGCCGATGGCGGCGTCGGTCTGCACCGCGATCTCCGCATCCTCGACCTTGCGCGCCTTCACCACCTCGAAGCCGGAGCGCTCGATCTCGTCGACGATCTCGTTGAACCGGATGCCTTCCAGGTCGTCGCCATCGAACGCCGGCGTGGAGAACAGGAACTTGAACCGCCTGAAATAATCCATGGAACCCCGGCTGAGCTTGGCAGGAGGAAAGGCCGCGCGGCGGATCTTTGCTACAGTTGTATGACGCCCGGTTGACGCCGGCCGCTAGCTTCGCCGCGGCCGCTTGCCCTTCGCCCCGGGCAACGCGGAAGCGGCGGCGCGGAAATCCGCCCACGGGTCGCGCGGCAGGTTCAGGAGGCGCGCGGGGGCGGTGTCCACGGTGAAGCGCGCCGGACCGACGTCCTCGACCTCATCCCAGGCCACCGGCATGGCCACCGGCGCGCCCGCCCGCGCCCGCGTCGAATAGGGCGCCACCGCCGTCGCCCCGCGCCCGTTGCGCAGATAGTCGATGAGGATCCGGCCCCGCCGCTTGGCCTTGGTGACCACCGCCACATAGGCCTCCGGCCTGTCCTTGGCCATGGCGACCGCCAGGTCCTTGGCGAAGCCCTTCACCGCGTCCCAGCCGGCCTTGGGCACGAGCGGGGCGACCACGTGCAGCCCCTTGCCGCCGGAGGTCTTCACGAAGCTCTCCAGGCCCGCTTGCGCGAGGCGCGCCCGCACCTCCCGGGCCGCCGCCGCGATGGCCGGCCAGGCAACGCCCTCGCCCGGGTCGAGGTCGAAGATCATCTGGTCCGGATGCTCCAGATCGGCGAGCGTCGCGCCCCAGGGATGCACCTCCAGCACGCCCGCCTGCACGAGGCCGGTCAGGCCGTCCAGATCGTCGATGGCCACAAGGTCCTGCCCGCTTTCGTCCAGCGGATCGCGCGCCAGGCGGATCGCCTTGCTGGCGCCGCGCCATACGTGCTTCTGGAAGAAGCAGGCCCCCGCCGTGCCCTCCGGGCAGCGCACCAGCGCCAGCGGGCGCCCGGTCACGTGCGGCCCCATCCAGCGCCACACCTCGGCGTAATAGTCCGCCAGCCCGGCCTTGGTGACGCCGGCGTCCGGCCAGTAGAGCCGGTCGGGATGGGTCAACGTCACCCGCGATTTCGGCGCCGGCGCCGCCTTGGGTTTGCCTGCCCCCGTCTTCCCCGCGTCCGTCTTGCCCGCCCCGTTCGTCTCCACCTTGACCCTGGCACCCGGCATGGCGGCCTCCGGCGTCTCGCGGCACACTTCCGCTGCGGTCTTGTCCTCCCGCAGCCCGCGGAAGGCAGCGTGCCGCACGTGCCGGTCCGCCGTCCAGGCGCGGAATTCCACCTCGGCCACCAGTTCCGGGCGCACGAAGCGCACGTCGCGCGCCGCCTCGGCGGACAGGCGTTCGGAAAGCGGGCTCGCCCTCACCCGCAGCGGCTCCAGGCGGGCGTAGAGGTCATGGGCCACGGCGGCGGAAAAGCCCGTGCCCACGCGCCCCGCATGCTTCAGCTTGCCGCCCTCGCCATAGCCCAGCACCAGCGAGCCGATGGCCTTCGCTCCGGTGGAGGACGGGACATAGCCGCAGATGACAAATTCCTGCCGCTCCGCGCACTTGCTCTTCACCCAGTCGCCGGTGCGGCCGGAGCGATAGGGCGCGTCCGCCAGCTTGGAGACGATGCCCTCCAGGCTGAGGCGGCAGGCATGGCGCAGGATCAGCGCGCCGTCGTCGCCGAAATCGCCGCTGAAGCGCAGCAGCGGGTCGGCCCCCGCCAGCAGGCGCTGGAGCGCCGCCTTGCGGTCGCAGAGCCGCGCGCCGGTGAGGTCGATGCCGTCGAGATACAGCAGGTCGAAGGCGTAGAAGATGAAGCGGTCGCTGCGGCCTTCGCTGAGGTCCGCCTGCAAGGCGGAGAAATCCGAGGCGCCGCTGCCGCCCTCCACCACCAGTTCGCCGTCGATCAGCGCGGTCCTGAGCGGCAAAGCGAGCAGCGCCTGCGCCACCTTGGGGCCGAAGCGCTCCGTCCAGTCGAGCCCGCTGCGGGTGAGCAGCCTGAGCTTGCCGCCGGAGATGCGCGCCTGCAGGCGATAGCCGTCGAACTTGATCTCGTGCAGCCATCTGCGCCCCACCGGGGGCTTCGCCACCAGTCTGGCCAGCGCCGGCGGCACGAAGCGGGGCAGCGCCGCCTCGACCGCGCCCGCGACGGCGGACGGGTCCGGCCGGTCGGGCAAGGCGTCCGCCGTGCCGGTCACGCTGTCCGCCTTGGCCGCGGCCTTCGCCTTGCTCTTGCCGGTGCCCTTCTTGGCATTGCCCTTGGCTTTGTCCTTGGCTTTGCTCTCGGCTTTGCTCTCGGCCGCGCCCTTGCCCTTGGGGATGGACCCGGTCCTGAAGGACCAGCCCGGAGCTTCCCCCGCCACCTCCGCGATGGAGCGCCCGGTCTTCACCGAATTGGGCTCGGCCTCCAGGATGTCGGGGTCGGCCTCGGTGCGCGCGGCGGCGTCCTCGCCCTTGATCAGCAGCCAGTTGTCGCGCTTCTCCCGCGGGCGGGCGGGCAGCCGGACGAGATGCCAGCGGCCGGTGAGCTTCTCGCCGTGCAGCTCGAACTCCAGATGGCCTTTGGCGAGGCCCGCGTGCGGATCGCCGAGGGGCGTCCACGTGCCCCGGTCCCACAGGATGACGGTGCCGCCGCCATATTCGCCCTGCGGGATGGTGCCCTCGAAATCGCCATAGGCGACGGGATGGTCCTCCACATGGACGGCGAGGCGCTTCTCCGCCGGCACGAGGCTGGGGCCGCGCGTCACCGCCCAGCTCAGCAGCACGCCGTCCAGCTCCAGCCGGAAGTCGTAATGCAGGCGCGTGGCGTTGTGCTTCTGGATCACATAGAGGCCGGCGGAGGCCACGTCCGCCGCGCCGGAGGGCTCCTGGGTGCGGGAGAAGTCGCGCTTGGCGCGATAGGTGTCGAGCGCCATGGCTCAGCCCGCCTTGCGCCGTGCGGGCGCGGCGGCTTTCGCGGCCGGCTTGGAGGTGGTCTTGGCCTTGGACTTGGCCTTGGAAGCGGATTTGGTGGCGGTCTTGGCGGCCGTCTTGGTGGCGCTCGCGCGCTTCGTCGCGCGCTTGGTGCCGCCGCTGGCCGGCGCGTCCCGGCCGGCGCTGCGGCGCAGGGCGTCCATGAGGTCCACCACCTTGCCCGTGGCGGCGGGCTTGGGCGCGCGCACCTTGCGGCCCTCCAGCTTCGCCTTCACCAACTCGGCGAGCGCGGCCTCGTAGCGGTCGTCGAACGCCGCCGGGTCGAACGACCCGCTCTTGGTCTTGATGATGTGCTCGGCCAGTTCCAGCATTTCGCCCTGAACCTTGATCTCCGGCAGATCCTCGAATGCGGCGTCGGCGGAGCGCACCTCATAGTCATAATGCAGCGTCGTGGCGATGAAGCCAGCGCCCTGGGGCCGGATCAGCACCGTGCGCACGCGGCGGAACAGCACGGTGCGCGCCAGCGCCGCCACCTTGCGCGCCGCCATCACCTCGCGGATCAGCGCGAACGCCTTGCCCGCCGCGCGGTCGGCGGGCGCCAGATAATAGGGCATGTCGAAATAGAGCGGGTCGATATCGTCGCAGGCGAGGAAGGCTTCCACCGGCAGGGTCTTGGTGCTGTCGGGAACCACCGCCGCGATCTCGTCCGGCTCCAGCACCACATAGTCGCCGGCCCCGGTCTCGTAGCCCTTCACCTGGTCTTCGCGCGGCACTTCCGCGCCGGTCTCCTCGTCCACGAACTGGCGCGCGACCCTCTGGCCGCTCGCCCGGTCCACCATGTGGAATGAGATGCGCTCCGCCCTCGACACGGCGGCATACAGGCCGACCGCGCAGGACAGCTCAGCCACCTTGAGAAATCCCTTCCAGAGCGCGCGCGGAGCCAAGCGGATCCTCCCGGCAATTCGGCCGGGGATCAACGCGCGAGCAGGTCACACCGTTCCTCGCGGCCACCATGCTGTGGGTACGGCCTGGGGAATGGCCGCGAGGCGCGGGTCGCTCTGAGGCTCATGTGCGGGCAGGCACCAGAGACGAAGCCTTTACGCTCAGACCGTCAGGGCGGTCTCTTCGAGCGAAGCGGTGCTGTCGTCTTCCGCCGCCGCGTCGGCGGCGTCCTTGGCTTCGGCGTCCTTCTTCTCCTGCGCCGCCTTCACCGCTTCCGCGATGCCGGCGAGGTCGAGCTTCACCACGGGCTTGTAGGGATTGGTCCCATCGCTCTTGGTGCTGCTGGACGACGACGCGGTGCTGGAGGTCGCCGAAGTGGACGAGGTGGAGTCCGTGCTGGAGGACGCGGACGTCGCCTGCGTGCCCTGGCTCTGCTGGGCCTGCTGCTGTTGCTGCAACTGCTGGATCTGCTGCGTCAGCTTCTCGATGAGCTGCTGCTGCGTGGTGATCGCTTCCTGGTCGCTTTCCTTCTGGGCCGTCTCAAGGGCCTGCTGGGCCTTCTCAAGGTCGGCCTGAAGCTTCGCGAGCTTGGAAGCGCTGCTTGAAATGGTGGAAAGACTCGTACTCGCAGAACTCTGCGTCGATGAAATACTGGTCATAGGAGCCAGCTCCGGTGATCCCCACCACCGGACCGGACCGTGGTGGGCCAAGCTTGCACGAGGCTGTTCTCCGGTATCCCGTGGCGCGCGCCGGGACGGCTTTCGCGCCGCTTTCGGGGAGGCACTCGAAATTCGCCTGCGGAATGTGCAGGATAGGGCATGGATTACCGCACGTCACTGATCGCCCTCCCCAGCACGCCGTTCAAGCTCGCCGCGCGCGATCCGGCCATGCACAATTCCTATTCCGGCCGGGCGGACGCCCAGCCTGAGATCGACGCCCAGCTCAAGCGCATGGGCGATCTCCAGGAAAAGCTCTATGCCGAGCGGCGGCACGCGTTGCTGATCGTGCTCCAGGGCATCGACGCGGCGGGCAAGGACGGCGTGTGCTGGCACGTGCTGAAGGGCATCGGCCCGCAGGGGTGCCACGTGGCCTCGTTCAAGGAGCCCTCGGCGGCGGAAAAGGCGCACGATTTCCTGTGGCGGGTGCATCCCCACACGCCGGCGCTCGGCAGCGTCGCGGTGTTCAACCGCTCGCATTACGAGGACGTGCTCGTCGGCCGCGTCCATAAGCTGGTGGACGAGGAGGTGTGGCGGGCGCGCTATGACGTCATCAATGATTTCGAGCGCGGCCTGCGGCTGGCCGGAACGACGATCCTGAAGTTCTTTCTCTACATCTCCAAGGAGGAGCAGCTGAGGCGCTTCGGCGACCGGCTGAACGATCCCGAACGGCACTGGAAGATCAGCGCCGCCGACTATACCGAGCGCGCCCGCTGGGACGACTACATGGCGGCCTATGACGACATGATCGTCAATTGCTCCACCACCCACGCGCCCTGGTACGTCATCCCGTCCAACCACAAGTGGTTCCGCGATCTCGCCATCTCGCAGATCATCGCCAACACGATGGAGGACATGGCCCTGAAGCCGCCCGCCGCGGACGTGGACATCGCCGAGATCCGCAAGCTCTACGAGGCCGAGGTGGAGAAGGCGAAGCAGAACGGCGAACTGAAGGACAAGGCCAAGAACAGCGGCTGACCCCGCCGCACACGAAAAGGGCCGGCCCCGCGGATGCCGGGCCGGCCCTCTCGTTGCAGCGGGTGCGATCAGCCGAACAGCTTGGCCGCGGTCTTGGCGACCAGCCCGCCCTGGTGGCGGGCACCTTCCAGCTCGATGGCGCTCGGCTGGCGGGAGCCGTCGCCGCCGGCGATGGTGGTGGCGCCATAAGGCGAGCCGCCGACGATCTCCGACAGCGTCATCTGACCCTGGTGGCTGTAGGGCAGGCCGACGATGGTCAGGCCGAAGTGCAGCAGGTTGGTGATGATGGAGAACAGCGTCACTTCCTGGCCGCCGTGCTGGGTGGCGGTGGAGGTGAAGGCCGCGCCCACCTTGCCGTTCAGCGCGCCGCGCGCCCACAGGCCGCCGGCCTGGTCGAGGAAGGCGGCAAGCTGCGAGGGCATGCGGCCGAAACGGGTGGGGGCGCCGACGATGATGGCGTCATAATGCTCAAGGTCCGCCACGGCGGCGACGGGGGCCGCCTGGTCGAGCTTGAAATGGGCCGCCTTGGCGATCTCTTCCGGAGCGGTCTCGGGCACGCGCTTCACATCCACCGTGGCGCCGGTGCTGCGCGCACCTTCGGCGACGGCGTTCGCCATCGTCTCGATGTGGCCGTAGGACGAATAATACAGAACCAGAACCTTAGCCATTGCGGCCTCCCGGACATGGGGCGCGCGACCGCGCCGCCTGAAACGTGGCCGGACCTTCGCATGGGAAGATGACGGGAAATAGTCGAATAATGTTGCACTCGACGTTCAACAAATTCGAACGATCACCCGCTTCCTGCCGCCTCAGTCTCGGGCGAAGCGGCGGAATTCCCGGGCCACCCGCTCGTAGACCCGCCGCTTGAACGGGATCACCAGGTCAACGGCCCGCTCCAGATGGTCCCAGCGCCAGGCGCTGAACTCGGCCTTATGGGCGCCGCCGCCGGGGCGCAGGATCTCGATCTCGCCCTCCTCGCCGGTGAAGCGCAAAGCGAACCATTTCTGCGTCTGTCCGCGATATCTGCCGCGCCAGGCCTCGCCCGCCACCCGGCCGGGCAGGTCGTAGGTCAGCCAGTCCTCCACCTCGCCCAGCTTCACCACGGAGCGGATGGAGGTCTCCTCATAGAGTTCCCGCAGCGCCGCCTCATAGGGGTCCTCGCCCCGGTCGATGCCTCCTTGCGGCATCTGCCAGGAATGGGTGGCGTCCACATGCTCGGCTCCGCCGAGGCGCTGGCCGAGGAAGACGCGCCCGTCGCGATGAAAGACGGCGAGCCCCACGCAGGGGCGGTAGGGAAGATCCTCGAGACGTGCCATCACTACCTTTCCCGCTGCGCCGCACTCCAGACCGGCGGCCGCCGGTTCGGCGGCCCTGCTCCGGCGCATCGCGCAACCGAAGCGCAGGCGGACGGCCCTGGCAAGGGGCCGCCGGGCAAAAGGTCGCGGATGAAACGAAGCGGACGCGATCTTCCACAAAGCGAGGTCGTCACGGCACCCTCGCGGGCCGGCACCGCCGGCCCGCCTGCCGGATCCCTCAATGGGCGCGGGCGCGCTGCATGGGCATGGCGGTGGAGCCCCAGGCCCGCAGCGAGGCCCAGGTGCGGCGCTCCAGCTGGAAGCGGTCCACCGGAACCGAGGCGGACAACGCCCGCACCCGGCACAGGCCGACGCCGGACCATTGGAAGGCGCACTTCTCCAGCACCCGGCGGGAGCCGGGATTGACCACCCGCGCCGCGCCGGCCAGGAGATCGATGTCGGTCTCGGAGAAGACGTAGTCGATCACGGCGCGCATGGCCTCGGTGGCGATCCCGCGGCCCCAGAAGGGCTCGCCGATCCAGTAGCCGATCTCGTGCACCGGCTCGGGCGGCCGGCGGCCGAACCCGCACATGCCGACAAGGGCCTGCTCGCCTTCGTTTTTCAGGAACAGGGCGAAGGTGGCGGCGTCCGGCGTCTGGGCCAGGGTCTCCACGAAGGCGCGGGCATCGGACAGGCGATAGGGATAGGGCAGGTTCGCCGTCATCTCGGCGATCTTATGGTTGTTGGCCAGGGCCGCCACGGCCGGGATGTCCTCGATGCGCGGCGCGCGGAGCACGAGCCGTTCGGTTTCGAGGACGGGGATACAGCTCTCCGCGAGCTGAACGCCCAAAGGCTGTTCGACGATGGTCATGGCAGGCTCCTTGGCAGGCAGGGCGGTGGACAAACGAAAACCGGGGAGACGATTCACTCGTCTCCCCGGTTTTCCGGAAGCCCAGGCGTCCTGGTCAGGCTCCCACCGGCTCGACGAGCGCGGCGGGATCCATCACCTTGGATTCTCGCCGCTTATTCAGCCGCCTGAAGGGCGGCGGGGACCACGGATACGTAAGTTCGGTCGTTGGATTTGGTGCGGAATTCGACTCGGCCTTCCACGAGGGCGAACAAGGTATGGTCCTTGCCCATGCCCACATTGAGGCCGGGATGCCACTTCGTGCCGCGCTGGCGCACGATGATGTTGCCGGAGATGACGGCTTCGCCGCCAAACTTCTTCACGCCAAGGCGGCGACCGTCGGAGTCGCGCCCGTTGCGGGAGGAACCGCCTGCTTTCTTATGAGCCATTTTGCGTTCTCCGTCCTATCAGGCTTCGGCCGCGGCGGCCGGAGCCGTGCGGGGGGCGCGGACAGCGGCCTTGGCCACTTCGCCGTTGAGCCCCGAAATCTCGGTGATGCGCACCACCGTCAGGTCCTGACGGTGACCGCGCTTACGGCGGGAATTCTGCCGGCGGCGCTTCTTGAAGGCAATGACCTTCTCGCCCCGGGTCTGCTCCACCACCTCGGCGGTGACGGAAGCGCCTTCCACGATCGGCGCGCCCACATGGGTGGCTTCGCCCGTCAGCAGAAGAACCGGGAAGGTCACGCTCTCGCCAGCCGCGGCTTCGAGCTTCTCCACCGTGATCACATCATCGGCGGCAACGCGATACTGCTTGCCGCCCGTTTTGATGACCGCGAACATCTTGTCTCGCTTTCGTGTTCAGCCACGCCTCGAAGGGCAGGCTTCTTTCGGTCGATTGGGAATTCCCGCAAGTGCCAAAAGGCTCTCATGGGAGGGGTTCCTTTACGCGCGAGGGGGCCGCATGTCAATGCGCGAGACATTGGAATTCCTGCAATCCCGCTTGCGCGGCGGCCGATCCTTTGGCATCGACGCGCCACCGACCGCAAGGCCGGACCCGCGCCCTGCCCCCAGTCGAAGACCCCGCCCGTTCCGCCGCCCGCGGCAATGGAGCGGCGAGCGCCGCAAAGGACCGCCCATGCTGCCCACGTCCGCCAAGATGCCCGACGAGGTTCCGGTCATCCGGACCATCGCCATGCCGGCCGACACCAACCCCTCCGGCGACATCTTCGGCGGCTGGCTGATGTCGCAGATGGACCTCGCGGCCGGCAACATCGCCGCCCGCCGCGCCCGCGGCCGCGCCGCCACCGTGGCGGTGGAAGCCATCACCTTCCTCTCCCCGGTCTATGTGGGCGACGAGGTGACGCTGTTCGGCAAGCTGCTCTCGGTCGGGCGCACCTCCTTGCGCATCGAGGTGGAAGCCTGGCGCCGGGCGCGCGAGAGCGAGGAAACGCGCAAGGTGACGGAGGCCATCTTCACCTTCGTCGCCATCGACGCCCAGGGCAATTCCCGCCCCGTCCCCACCGACGGCTGATGCCCCGGCCGGTGCCGGGCGCGGGGCAGCGGGCCGTTCCGTCCGCCTTTCCCCGCCCGCCGTCCCGCCCTGCGGGATTGCCCGGACCTTGCATTGCCCACAGGGTGCTCTTGTCTCGCCCCCAGGTCTCGGCTAGAAGCGCTGGCAACCACGGCGGGACCTATCGGTCTCGTGCCTTCCTGATGGAGAGGTGGCAGAGTGGTCGAATGCACCGCACTCGAAATGCGGCATACGGGCAACCGTATCGGGAGTTCGAATCTCCCCCTCTCCGCCAGCCTCCCTTGCGACCGCACGCTACAGACGGCCATGTCGGCTGACGCCCAGGGCCCGGAGCGATCACCTCATCCTTGAGCTTGGCTGCCGCGATGTCACGCGGCCGATGGGTCGTGGCCGCGGCTTCAACCGCCGAAGGCGACGGCAACCGCGACCAGCGCGCCGCCGATCGCCACCATCATGAAACCCGTGCGCCACGGCCGCCCCACCTGCCAGCCGAAGGTGAAGCCGGCGAGAAACAGCATGGCGACGGCAGCGGCATTGGACAGCCGGACAGCCAGAGCGACGTCGCCGAGCAGGATGAAGGGCGCGGCGACCGGGAACAGGCACAGGAAGACCAGCAGGAAAACCCCGAGGGCGGCGAGATAATCCTCCCGGCTGAAGCGCGCCTGGAGGCTCTCGGCCGGAACAGCGCACAGATGGACGCGGATGCGCTCAAGCTCGCGATCGGTGAGGGCGGGCAGGACGGACGAGGGCAGATGCGTCGCGACGATGGCGCGCCCGGTGGCCGCGCTCCTGGCGTCGCGGATCGCCCGCAGCGTCGCCAGCGCCAGCCTGCGCTCGCCCCAGGCGCCCATCAGATACATCACCGCATCGATGATGGCCCAGGCCAGGTTGCTGCCCAGGAGACCGAGCAGGACGGTCCGTACATCCGCCCGCCCCGCGCCGGTGGCAGAGAGCGACAGCGTGAAGGTCAGCACCATGATCAAGCCGAACAGGATCTCGCTCGCCCGCGACACCGGATCGAGCACGCGGCGGGAAAGAGCCGCGCGCACGGCGGCGCTCTCTTCCGCGGTGCTCTCCTCCGCCCTGCCCTCCTCCGCCACGGTCGCGGCGGGATGGCCCGCCCGCGGCCTCATCGGGCGGGCGGGCGCAGGACCGGCATCGGCCTCACCGCCCACCGGCGACATCCATCAGGCTGCCCGTCACATAGGACGCGGCGTCGCTCAGCAGCCAGACGATCGCCTCCGCCACTTCCTCCGCCGTGCCGGGCCGCCCCATGGGCGTGGTCGCGCCGAGCGCCTGGGCGCGGTCGGGACGGCCGCCGGACGCATGGATCTCCGTCTCGATCAGCCCCGGACGCACGGCATTGACCCTTATGCCCTTGGGGCCCAGCTCCTTCGACAGGCCGATGGTGAGCGTGTCCATAGCGCCCTTGGAGGCGGCATAGTCGACATATTCGCCCGGCCCGCCCAGCCGCGCGGCGGCCGAGGACACGATCACGATGGACCCGCCCCGTGTGAGCCGGCGCGCCGCCTCCCGGGCGCAGAGGAACGCCCCCAGCAGATTGACGTCGAACATGCGCCGCAGGCGGTCCACGCTCATGTCGGCGAGCTTGGCGCCCTCCGCGACGATGCCGGAATTCACCACCACGCCGGCGAGCGGACCCAGCGTCTGCGCCGCGTCGAACAGCCGGAGGACATCCGCCTCGCACGCGACATCGCCCTGGACCGCCAGGGCGCGCACGCCCTGCGCCGCGATGTCCGCCACGACGGCCTCGGCCGCCGCCACGTCGCGCACATAATTCACCGCGACGGACCAGCCGCGCGCGGCCGCCAGTTTCGCCGTCGCCCGGCCGATGCCCCGGCTTCCGCCGGTGATGAGTATCGTCTGTCCCACGCCGTCCTCCCCGATCTGCCCGCCAGCATAGGGGAAGGCCCGCCAGCGGGTGAAGGGCCGCCATGCGACGGCAGCGACGGGGCCGGGCGCGGCGCACACCTATGTCGCCTGGAGCCGGATCCCGTCAGGTTGCGACAGACTGATTGATGGATCCGCCCCGGCACGTCGGTCGAGGACGTCTTACCGTTCAAACGGTGGGCGTCTGAACGGAACCTGCTCTAGCTGAGCGGCCGCTCCAGATCGAATCGGGTGTCCGGCGTCACCTCCGCATAGGCCGTCGGGCCGCCGGCCCGCAGCACCACACCGGCACCGAACGTATCGAAGATGCCGTCCTTGAGCAGGTCGCGGCGAATGTGGACGCCGACCACCTCGCCCAGCACCAGCCAGGCGCCGATCTGCGCGCCCGACGCGCTGCGGAGTTGGTGAATATCCGCCACCTTGCACTCGAACTGCACCGGGCTCTCGGCCACGCGGGGCACGTCGACGAGGCGCGAGGGCGCCTTGGTCAGGCCGGCGCGGGTGAACTCATCTTCGCCATAGGGCAGCGGCGCGCTGGTCTCGTTCATGCGGCCGGCCAGATCGCGCGTGACCAGGTTCCAGACGAACACGCCGGTTTCACGCGCATTGCGCAGCGAATCCTTCGCGCTGGTGCTGGAGAAGCCGATGATCGGCGGCTTGTAGTTGAAAGCGTTGAAGAAGCTGTAGGGCGCCAGATTGACGCTGCCGTCGCTGCCGCGCGTCGCCACCCAGCCGATCGGCCGCGGGCCGATGATCGCATTGAGCGGATCATGCGGCAGGCCGTGGCCCTTCGATGGTTCGTAGAAATGGCGGTCCGTCTCCAAGGTCATTCAACGCCTCCCCGCGCCGGCCGCTGCCGGCGGTCACAATCGCTCGAAGCGGGACCATGGCGCAGGGCTGGGTCGGAGGCCAGCAGTTGTTGGCGGAGGTCAGGGGCTTGGCTCGGCGGGGCTGGGCGGCTCGGGCTCAGCGGAGATGTTGATCTTGCGCTCAGGATTGCCGGTGGTGCCGGGGCTGGTGACGGAGGCCGAGCTCCCGGTGGCGGCGAGCTCGGCGGGGCGCCCGGCGCGGCCATCGGCGCCTGGCGGCCGTGGTGCCTGGGCGGCGCCCGGGATGGCCGCCGGCCCCGCCCGGCGGGCGGGGCGCCGGTTGGCCGGCTGCTGAGCCGTTGCTCAGGGGCGGTGCCGCGCGCGGCGGGCGGGCAACGCAAAACCCCCGGCCGCGTTGAGCGGACCGGGGGTCTTGTGTGTCTTGTGATCTGGGCGGATCCTGATCATGTGCTTTGCAGGCCTGGCAGCGACCTACTCTCCCGCATCTTAAGATGAAGTACCATTGGCGCAGAGGAGTTTAACGGCCGAGTTCGGGATGGAATCGGGTTCAGGCTCCTCGCAATGACCACCAGGCCGGCGAAGCACATGATAGGGATGAAGCTGGTTTTAGGATGGGTCCGGATCCGGCTCGTTTTGAGCGGATGGACATAGAGGATGAGAACGATCAAGCCAATCGAGCGATTAGTACCGGTAAGCT
>NZ_AXBA01000028.1 GCF_000473085.1 Azorhizobium doebereinerae UFLA1-100 | reverse complement strand
CAGCGACGCCCTGCGCGCCACAATCGCGGCAAGGAACGCGCAGGCGGTCATCCCGTCCAATCCATCCCGCGCCAGGAAGCATAGCCTCGACAGGCACCTCTACGCTCAGCGCCACCTGATCGAATGCTGCTTCTCCAAGCTCAAGCAGTTCAGGCGTGTCGCGACCCGCTTCGAGAAGACCGCGCGAAACTACCTCGCCATCGTCACAATCGCTGCCATCGTCCTGTGGATCAGGTAACTGTCCACACCACCTAGTGCCCCGGCATGGTCAGCACGAGCGGCCCGTTGCGGGTGGCCACCACCGTGTGCTCGTACTGGACGGTAAGCGCGCGGGGTTCGCTATAGAGCGTCCAGGGGTCGTTCTGGACGTTTTCGGCGAGGTTCGCGCCCAGCGACAGGAAGGGTTCCACTGTGAATACCAGCCCTTCCGTGATGATCCGGCGGTCGGAGGCATCTGGCCAGGTGGCGATTTCGGTCGGCTCCTCGTGCAGCGAGAGGCCGACGCCGTGGCTCGCGAGATTGCGCACCAGCGTGTAGCCGTTCTTCTTCGCGAAGGCGCCCACCGCCTGGCCGATACCCGCGAGCGGCCGACCCGGCGCCACCTGCCGCAGGCCGGTCCACATGGCGCGGCGCCCGTCGCGGCACAGCTTCTCCACCGCCCGCGTCACCGGCGGCACGGCGAACGAGGCGCCGGTGTCGGCGAAATAGCCGTTCTTCTGCGCCGACACGTCGATATTCACGAGGTCGCCGGGCCGGATGGCGCGGTCGCCGGGAATGCCGTGGGCGACCTCCTCATTGACGCTGATGCAGGTGGCGCCGGGAAAATCATAGACCGTCTCGGGGGCCGACTGCGCGCCGGCGGCCTCCAGAAAGGCCCGGCCGATCCCGTCCAACTCGCGGGTGGTGATGCCGGGCTCCAAGGCCTTGCTCATCACCTCCAGCGTTTCGGCGCAGATGCGGCCGATCTCCCGCATCGCCTTCAGCTCGTCGTCATTCGACAGCGTCATGGCCTGTCCTTTCGTGTCAGCTCGGCTTTATCGCGCCGACCGGGGCGAATAGACCAGGGGCGGCAGTCCGGGGCGTTCCACCAGGCGGGTCTCCGGCGAGCCGATGATGACGCAGGTGGCCATGTCCGCCACCGCCGGGTCGGCCGCCGCGAGGGTCGCCAGCGTGATGCGCTCGTCCGGCCGGCCTGCGGCGCGGCCAAAGATCACCGGCACCGTGCCCGGCAGCACGTCGCGCAGCAGCGCGAAGGCGGCGCCAAGCTGCCAGGGGCGTGCCTTGCTGATGGGATTGTAGAGGGCGATGACGAAACCGGCCTCCGCCGCCGCCTTCAGGCGTTTCTCCACCAGCGGCCAGGGCTTCAGATTGTCCGACAGCGAGATGGCGCAGAAATCATGACCCAGCGGCGCGCCCACGCGCGCGGCCACGGCCAGCATGGCGGTGACGCCGGGCACCACCTGAATATCCAGAGCGCGGAAGGCCTCCGGCCCACGCTCCACCGCCTCGCAGACGGCCGCGGCCATGGCGAACACGCCCGCATCGCCGCCCGAGACCACCGCGACCTTGGCCCCGGCGACAGCGCGCTCCAGAGCCAACGTCGCCCGGTCCAGTTCCTCGCGATTGTCGGAGGCATGGCGTACCTGCCCTTCGCGCTCCGGCGCGCGGGCGAGATAGGGGCCGTAGCCGTACAGTTCGTCGGCCGAATCCAGCGCGGCGCGGGCTTCCGGCGTCATCTGGTGCGGCCCGCCGGGGCCGAGCCCCACCACGGTCAAAGTTCCGGTCAGCGTCCCGCTCACGCGGCGCGCTCCCAGCCGGGCACCAGCACGATGGCGAAATAGGGCGCGCGGTCGTCGTTCCGCTCGGCCAGCGGCGTGACGAGGCTTCCGGCCATGGTGCCGCGTTCCACGTAGAGCGCGCGCGGCAGGCGCCCGGCGGCGGCGAGCGCGCGGCGGATCTTCGGCAGGTTGCGGCCCACCTTCATGATGACGGCGGCATCGGCCTCAGCGAGGCGGCGGGCGAGATCGGCCTCGTCCAGCGTGCCGGGCAGCACCATCAGCACGTCGTCGCCCTGGGCGATGGGCGCGCCGGCCTGCGACCAGCAGCCCGACATGCCGGTGACGCCGGGAATGACCTGCGTGGGAAAGCGGTGGGCGAGGCGCACATGCAGATGCATGTAGGAGCCGTAGAACAGCGGATCGCCCTCGCTGAGCACGGCCACGTCGAGCCCGGCCATCAGCCGCTCCGCCACGCGCGCGGCGGATTCGTCATAGAAGGCGCCGATGGCGAGCTTGTAAGCCTCGTCGTGCCGGTGGATCTCGGTGGTCACTGGATAGAGCAGCGGCAGTTCTTCCGCGTCCGGCCGGAAATGGGCGCTGGCGATTTTGCGGGCATGGCTGTTGTTGCCCGCCTTGGCGAAATGCGCGATCACGTCGGCGGCGCCGAGGGCGCGCACGGCCTTCAGCGTCATCAACTCCGGGTCGCCCGGCCCGACGCCGACCCCGATCAAATGTCCGATGGCGGCATTCACAGGCCGGCCCTCGCGAGCGCGTTCACGGCGGCGGCGGTGATGGCGCTGCCACCGAGGCGTCCGCGCACGATGGCGAATGGCACGCCGCGTGGATCGTCCGCCAGCGCGTCCTTGGATTCCGCGGCGCCCACGAAGCCCACCGGCATGCCGAGGATGACGGCCGGCCGGGGCGCGCCCGCGTCCAGCATCTCCAGCAGGCGGAACAGAGCGGTAGGGGCGTTGCCGATGGCGACGACGGCCCCGTCCAGATGCTCCCGCCACAATTCCAGCGCTGCGGCGGAGCGGGTGTTGCCCATGTCCGCCGCCATGTCCGGCACGCGGGGGTCGCGCAGGGTGCAGATGACTTCGTTCCTGGCCGGCAGGCGGGCGCGGGTGATGCCATGGGCCACCATCTGCGCGTCGCACAGGATGGGCGCGCCGGCCTCCAGCGCCGCGCGGGCGGCGGTTACGACGCCGGGGCCGAAGACGAAATCGCGCGCCGCATCCACGAGGCCGCAGGCGTGGATCATGCGCACCGCTACGTCCGCTTCGTCCTGCGAGAAGCGGGACAGGTCGGCTTCCGAGCGGATGATGGAAAAGGAGCGTTCATAGATGGCCGTGCCGTCGCGCTCGTACTCGAGGGGCGATGCGCTCACGGGGTGAACTCCAGCACGGCGGACTCCAACAGAAACGGCTCCAGCGAGGCTGGGGGAAGGCGGGCCAGCGTCTCCGCCGCGCGCTCGCCAGGCTGCCGGGCACGGGTGAGGGCGTCGCTGAGACGGGCAAGGGCGGGGAGAAGCGCATCGGCCGGGAGCAGCGGCCGGGTTGCATCCCCCGCCGTGCCCTCTCGCACGACCGCTACCCGATTGTCCATGGCGTCCGGCTCAAGGCCGACCAGCGTGAGATCGGCGGGCGCGGGGTGCGCGCACCCCTTGGAGCAGGCGGAGACATGCACGCTGAGCGAACCGTCCAGCAGAGGTTCCAGCGCCTGCGCCACCTTCGGCGCCAGCGCGCGGGCGGGGATATGGGCCGAGGCGCAGGCCGGCGCGCCGGGGCAGGCGGCGACGAAGCGGCGAGGATCATCGGCACTGATGAGGCAGCCCAGCGCCTGCGCCGTGGCGCGAAACCCTTCCGCCGCCTCGGGCGACAGGCCGCTGGCGAGGAGCCCGTGGTCGGGCGCGGGCCGCAGATCGCGCGCGCCGGCCGCCTTGGCCGCGGCGGTGAGGACGTCGAGATCGTCCGCATGCAGCGCGCCGAAGGGCAGGCCGATGCCGCAGGCGCTGGTGCCGTCCTTCAGGGCGAACAGGCCGATGGGGCTGGTCTCGCGCATGGGACGGGGGTCGGCGGGCGGGGTGGGCGGCAGGGTATCGGCCATGCGGGCCGAGGGGCCGAGCGCCGCGAGGCGTTCCAGCAGGCTGCGGACGAGGTCGGGCGCATCGCGCCCACGCACGGCACCGAAGGGCAAAGCGCGGGCGGCATCCCCCGCCAGCCACACGTCCCACGTCTTTTCACCCTTGCCGGGGCGGGCGACGAGCCGCACGTCGGTCTTGAAGGCGTCGAGCGAGATGGCCCCGCCGCCGTCCACCACCACGGAGACCTTCGCGCCCAGCCGGGGCAGGAGGTCCGCTGCCATGTCATGCAGGCGCGCCGCCAGCAGCCGGGCGTCGATGACCTCGGTGGCGTCGATGCCGGAAAGGGGCGAGACGTCGATGGGCAGGCCGGTACGCGGCGTGATGCCGAGCGTGTCCACCGCCCCGTTCAGCGGGCCGACGCTGGCCTCGGTGAGGCCCCTCAATTGCACGCTGCCCTTGGCGGTGATCTCGATGATGCCGTTGCCGCAGGCGCGGGCGGCGTCGGCGAGGCCGGTCACCTGCGCCAGCGTCAGCCAGCCGTCCGCCGGCACGAGGCGCACCAGCAGGCCGTCGCCGGTGGCCATGGGCGCGGACAGGGCCGGGCAGGCGCCTCGGCGGGAGGGGGGAACGACGGCGCGGTTCATTCCGCGGCCTCCGCGCGCAGGGCGTCGAGATCGGCGTCGATGTCATTGCGCCGGGTGTGCCAGACGCCGCGCCGCCGCGCGTCGGCAAAGCGCTGCGCCATGCCGGCGGCAGCCTCGGGGTTCTGGGTCATCAGGAAAGCTCGTACCTCTGCGTCGCGCAGGTAGGCGGCATGTAGGGCGTCGATGAGGGCGCTGTCGACGCGCCCGGTTGTCTCGGCGAAGGCCACCAGGCGGTCCACCGTCTCCAGCAGTTCCGCCGCACCGCGCGGTCCGTGGCGCATCTGCCCGGCGATGAACAGCCTGGACACGCGCCCGTGCACCAGCCGGGCAAGGGCGGTGCCGAGGTCGCGCGCCTTGGGGCGGCTGGGGTCGGTGGTGTCGAGCACGATCAGATCTACCGCGCGGCCGAGCATCTGCGCGGCGGCGGCGAAGCCGCCGATGAAGGCGGCGTCCTCACCGCCGTCCAGCAGGTCCCGGGCGGGGTCGTCCGCGCCGTGCAGCAGGGCGTCGGCAGTGGCGACGCGCGCCGCGAATGCGCCCGGCGCCGGCCGGGCGGCGCCGTCCGTGCCGCCATAAGCGTACGAGGCGTGGTCGAGATAGGCTCGTCCGAGGTCCGCGCGGTCGCTGAAGGCGCCGCGCGCCAGATGGTCCTCGATCCCCGCCCCATAGGCGCCCGGCGCGGCGCCGAAGATGCGCGCCGGCGCGGCCTCGCCGGCCTCAGCCAGGGGGTTGTCGCTGCCTTCGTCCGTGCGGGCGGCGATGGCGCGGGTGGCGGCGTCGAGCAGCGCCAGTTGGGCGGGGAAGATGTCGCGGAACAGGCCGGAGATGCGCCACGTCACGTCCACGCGCGGGCGCCCCAAAGCGGCGGGCGGCAGCACCTCGATGCCGGTGACGCGCCCGCTGGCCGGATCCCACTGCGGCTGGCAGCCCATGAGGGCGAGGCCTTGGGCGATCTCCTCGCCGCCGGTGCGCAGCGTGGCGCTGCCCCAGAGGTCGATGACCAGCGCGCGGGGATAATCGCCATGGTCCTGGAGATAGGCGCGCACCACCTCGTCCGCCGCCAGCCGGCCGAGATCGACGGCGGTGGGGGTGGGGATGGCGCGCGGATCGGCGGTGAACAGGTTGCGGCCGGTGGGCAGCACGTCGCGCCGCCCGCGCGCGGGCGCACCGGCGGGGCCGGCAGCGATATGGCGGCCGTCGAGCGCCATCAGCAGGGCGGCATGTTCGGTGCCGCCGCTCTGGCGGCGGATGCTGTCGCCGTCGTCGTCGCGGCCGTAGATGTGGAGGCCGTCCTTCACCGCGAGGTCCTTCACGTCGCACAGCCAGGCATCGATCCGGCGCAGCGCCTGGTCGGGGTCCGCATCGCCCGGCACGCCGGCGATGGCGGCAAGGCCGGTCTCGGCGGCACTTTCCACGATGAGCTTTGCGAGGCGCTCACGCCGGCGGCGGTCGAGGCCGTCGGCCTGGGCATATTCATCCACCAGCCGTTCGAGCTTTTGCTCCGCTTCCGACAGGCCGGCGCGGCCGAGCGGCGGCGGCAGGTGGCCGAGCGTCACCGCCGCGATGCGGCGCTTGGCCTGCGCCGCCTCGCCGGGATTGCTGACGATGAAGGGATAGATGACCGGCAGCGGCCCCAGCAGCGCCTGCGGGAAACAGGCGGGGGTCAGCGCCACGGTCTTGCCCGGCAGCCATTCCAGCGTGCCGTGCGCGCCCATGTGCACCACGGCATGCGCATCGAAGGCGTGGCGCAGCCAGAAACCGAAGGCGAGCAGGCTGTGGCGGGGCGGCAAGGCCGGGTCGTGATAGTCCGCCCGCCGGTCGAGCGAGGCGCCGCGATCCGGTGCCAGCGCGACGATGGCATTGCCGAAGCGGGCGGCGCGGAAGGCGAAGGCGCCGTCGCGCACATCGGTGTCGTCCTCCGGCGGCCCCCAGGCGGCGAGCACCGCATCCCGTGTGGCGGACGGCAGGTCGGCAAAATGGCGGGCGTAGTCGGCGAGCGGACAGGCGGCGGCACCGGAGCGGGCGGTCACGGTCCGCAGCAGGCCTGCCGCATCCTCCGGCGGCGGAGTGACGGCATAGCCTTCGGCGCCGAGTGTTTCCAGGAGCCGGCGCGTGCTCTCGGGCACGTCGAGCCCCACCGCATAGCCGGTGCGGCCGGGCACGCCGGGATAGTCCGGCATCAGGAGCGCGAGGCGGCGCTCCGCGGGCGGCGTGCGGGCAAGGCGCACCAGGGCGGCCGCGCGGGCCGCGACCTGGGCGATGCCGTCCGCGTTCGCCGCATTATGGGCTGAGGCAAAGGCAAGGTCGTCCTCGGCCGGGGCGAGGGACTTGAAGGAAATGGCGCCCGCCAGCACGCGGCCGTCCAGTTCGGGCAGCACCACATGCATGGCGAGATCCGCCGCCGCGAGGCCGCGCGGGCTGGCGGCCCAGGCATCCTGCGCCGTGGTGGCCGGCACCACCTGGAGCACCGGCGGGCCGCCGGGCGCGAACAATTCGTCCGCGTCCCCCGCCGCGAAGGCGGTGGCGGTCAGAATGACATCCGGGGCGACATCGCGGATCGCGTCGCGCACGAAGCCGCGGGAGGCGGGGTCTTTCAGGCTGGTGAGGAAGACCGGGACCGGGGTGAGCCCGCGCGCGCAGAGCGCGTCCGCCAGCGCGTCGATGGGCGCCACGTCGCCCGCCAGCCACATGGAACGGTAGAACAATAGGAGGGCGCGGGGGCGGAGGTTCTCCGCGCCGCCGCGCCGGTCCTCGCGTTGCTCGGCCTCAGTGGCAGGATGGGCGCCGGATGGGGACGACGGCGCGCGCAGCGCGGCGGCGAGGTCCACGGCTCCGATGCCGGGGCGATAGAAAGCCGCCGGCGGCACCGGCACGGGTGGGGCGGGATCGGCCGCGTCGTGCCCGGCCCCGCGGGCGAGCCGGCGCAGCACGCCGGCCATGTTGGCGGGGCCACCCTGCCGGAAATAGGCCAGAAGCGCGGTAAGCTCGTCGGCCGGAACGGTGGAGAGGTCGGCGAGACGCGGGTCGTCCTGGTCCTCGCCCGGCAACAGGGCGAGGGCGATACCTTCCCGGCGGGCGAGATCGGCGAGCCGCTCGGCGCCGTAGCGCCACCAGTCGAGCCCGCCCAGCAGGCGCACCAGAATCACCTTGGCGAGGCGCGCCGTGCGGTCGATCCACAGATCCACGGACATGGGATGCCGCAGGTCCTTCAGCCGCGCCAGGCGCAGCGTCGGCAGCCCGCTTGCCTCCTGCCGCCAGGCAGCGGCGAGGGCCAGGAGATCGCTGTCGGTGAAGGACAGCGCCACCACGTCGGCCGGAGGCAGGCGGAGGTCGATGGGCTCCGCCAGATCCTCGATGGTGGCCGATGTGGTGGCGAGGATGTGCATGGCTCAGCCGAGCAGCGCCCGCTCCACCGCCGCGCGGTCGAAGCCCTTGAGGCCGATCACCACCAGTGCGCCGGCGCGGGTCTCGTCCGCCCGCCAGGGACGGTCGAAATGATGCGAGACGCGCGGGCCGACGCCCTGCACCAGCAGGCGCAACGGCTTGCCTGTGACGGCGGCGAAGCCCTTCACGCGCAGCACGTCGGGTGCTTCCGCGGCCGCCGTGACGCGAGCGGCGAGGCCGGCGGGGTCGGTGATTTCCGGCAGCGGCACGACGAAGCTGTCGAAATCGTCGTGGTCGTGGTCGAGCTCGTCGTCGTGATGGGTCTTGCGGGCGTCGATCTGGTCTTCCGTGCCGACGCCGAGGCCGAGCATGACGCTCGCATCCACCTTGCCGCCGGCGGAGCGGACCACGCTGACCGCGCGCGGCAGGGCGGCGGCGACGCGCTCGCCAGCCGTCTGCGAGGCGGCGGCGTCCATCAGGTCGGACTTGGAGATGATGACGAGATCGGCGCAGGCGATCTGGTCCTCGAACACCTCTTCCACTGGGTCGTCATGGTCGAGGCTGTCGTCGGCCGAGCGCTGCGCGGCGAGGGCGTCGAGGTCATGCGCCACCCGGCCTTCCGCCAGCGCCGGGCCGTCCACCACCGCGACCACGCCGTCCACCGTCACCCGGCTCTTGATGGCCGGCCACTGGAAGGCCTGGACCAGCGGCTTGGGCAGCGCGAGGCCGGAGGTCTCGATGAGGATGTGGTCCACCTCGCGGGCGAGGATCTGGTCGAGGGCGGGCACGAAGTCGTCGGCCACCGTGCAGCACAGGCAGCCGTTGGACAGTTCGACGATATTGTCCTCCGGGCAGGCCTCGATGCCGCAGCCCTTCAGGATCTCGCCGTCGATGCCCACATCGCCGAATTCATTGACGATGACCACGAGGCGCTTGCCGTTGGTATTTTCCAGCAGGTGGCGGATCAGCGTGGTTTTTCCGGCGCCCAGGAAGCCCGTGACGATGGTGCAGGGGATGCGGGCGAGGGAGGGGGACGTGCTCATGGAGGCTCCGAACGGGGCGCGCGTCATGCGGACGGCGGCAGGGAAAGGGGAGGGATGCGAGCGATCATGCCGCGCTTCAGCGCGTCCGGGCGCCCGCGCCAGGGCATCAGGCCGTCGGCCGCATCGCGGAACAGCCGGCCGCCGGCCAGGAGATCTCCGGCGGACTCAGGCGTGAGGTCGCCAAAGACGTAGGACCACCCCCCGGCGCGCACCAGGGCGGCGCTGAGGCCGCGCTTGCAATTGGCGAGGCACTGGACCTCGCGCACGGCCACCGAGCCGTCGCCGGCGGCCCGCGCGGCGGCGTAGAGCTGCTGCCCGGCGGGCGGCGTGCCGGCCTCAGCGCCGGCGGTCTTGCAGGTGGTGCAGACGAACAGCGTCACCAGCGTCGCGGCCTCGCCGACGGCCTCGGGCGGCGCGGCGGCCGGTTCGTCCAGCGGTCCGGCGGAATCAAGCGGCTGCAACGGCAGGTCCAAGGAGGCCGGTCCATGGGTGCAGCAGGCCCGCGAACGGGCGGAAAGGGCGCGTTGCCAGGGCACCCCGCCCGGCGCACTCCTCATCGATGGCAGGTCTCCTGGCTGGCGGGTCGCGGCCCTGTGCCGCCTTCCCGGCGCCCGGAACATCCGGACGTCCAGTGGCTGTCTGGCACGGGCTCGCCGCCTACAGTTGCGGGGGCAGCTGCGGTCAGCGGACCTCAAGGTCCGCGTCGCATTCCCTTTTCACCCGGCGACGCGGCGAACCGCGCGACCGGGACCATCGATGCCGCCACTAAAGGGCTGGCCCGGCAGGATGTCAATGAAGCCGGCTAGCCCCGCCGGGTCCGCGCCGCCTCGATGATGTCGAGCGCGGCCTGGAACGCTTCCTCGATGCCGAGGCCGGACGTGTCCAGCAGGATGGCGTCGTCCGCCCGCGCCAGCGGGGCGGTGGCGCGGCCGCTGTCGCGGGCATCGCGCTTGTGGATGTCCGCCAGAACGGCCTCGTAGGAGGCGAGCGGGTCGCGGGCCGCCAACTCCTTGAATCTGCGCTCCGCCCGCACCTCGGGCGAGGCGGTGACGAACAGCTTCACCGTGGCGTCGGGGCAGATGACGGTGCCGATGTCGCGACCGTCCAGCACGGCGCCGCCGGGCCGGGCGGCAAAGCGCCGCTGGAGGTCCACCAGGGCCGCGCGCACCTCGCGGCGGGCCGCCACTACGGACGCGGCCTCCCCCAGGGCGCCGGTGCGCAGGTGGGCGGGGTCGAGCGTCCCCACGTCCAGGCTGCGGGCTGCTTCCGCGGAAGCCGCCACGTCGTCCAGCACGCCCCGGGCCAGGCATTGCGCCGCAACCGCCCGGTAGAGCAGCCCGGTATCCAGATGGGCGAGGCCGAGATGGCCGGCGATGCGCTTGCCCAGCGTCCCCTTGCCGGAAGCCGCCGGTCCGTCGATGGCGATGATCATGCCGCGCCTCAGGCCATCACGGCGCCGAGGGCGGCCATCATCGGCATGAAGGTGGGGAAGGACGTGGCGATGAAGCTGACGTCGTCCACCTCGACGCCCCTCAGGCTGGCAAGGCCCAGGACGAGGAACGACATGGCGATGCGATGATCCATGTGGGTGGCCACCGGGCCTCCGCCGGCGACGTCCGGAGCGCCGGTCACGATCAGGTCGTCGCCTTCGATGCGGTGGCTGATGCCGCAGGCCGCAAGGCCGTCCGCCACGGCGGCGAGGCGGTCGCTTTCCTTCACCCGCAGTTCCGCGAGCCCGCGCATTATCGTCTTGCCCTCGGCGAAGGCGGCGGCGACCGCGAGGACGGGATATTCGTCGATCATGGACGGTGCCCGCTCCGGCGGCACCTCCACGCCCTTGAGCTTCGAGTAGCGCACGCGCAGGTCGGCCACCGTCTCGCCGCCCTCGGTGCGCTCGGCCACGGTCTCGATGCGCGCGCCCATCTCCTTCAGCGTCGTGATGAGGCCGGTGCGCAGCGGGTTCATCATCACGTCGGTGATCACGATGTCGGACCCGGGCACGATCACCGCCGCCACCAGCGGGAAGGCGGCGGAGGACGGATCGGAGGGGACGTCCACCGCCGCGGCCTTCAGGGCGGGCCGGCCGGCGAGCGTGATGCGCCGGCCATGCGGGCCGTGGGGCTCGACGCGGACATCGGCGCCGAAATGGGTGAGCATGCGCTCGGTGTGGTCGCGGGTGGCCTCGCGCTCGATGACGACGGTCTCGCCGCTGGCCGCGAGGCCGGCCAGCAGCACGGCCGACTTCACCTGGGCCGAGGGGACGGGGGTCTCGTAGGTGAAGGCCTTCAGATCGCTGACGCCCTGGAGGCGCAGCGGCAGGCGCCCGCCCTCGGCGGCCTCCACCACCACGACGCCCATGGCGGTGAGCGGATCGAGCACGCGCTTCATGGGGCGGCGGCGCAGGCTGGCGTCGCCGTCGAAGGTGGCGGCGACGGGATTGCCAGCGACCGCGCCCATCATCAGGCGCACGCCGGTGCCGGAATTGCCGAAATCGAGCGGGGCCACGGGGGCCTGGAACCGGCCGACGCCGACGCCGCGCACCCGCCATTCGCCGTCGCCGCGCCGTTCCACCTGTGCGCCCAGCGCGACGCAGGCCTTGGCGGTGTTGAGGACGTCCTCCCCCTCCAGCAGGCCGGTGATGCGCGTCTCGCCCTCGGCCAGCGCGCCGAAGATCAGCGCGCGGTGGGACACGGACTTGTCGCCGGGCACCCGCACCTTGCCGGACAGCGCGGGCGAGGGCAGGCCCGTCGCGGGCCGGGGATCCGCGCCATGGCCGGAAACGGAGGGCGAAGCGGACGTTTGAACCAGGGACATGGCGCTGCCTCTCGCGCTCACCGGGACTCGCGTGGCGACGGCGCGCGCATTATTCGTTGAACAGGCCGCCCGTCTAACACAGGCGAAACGGCCCCGCCACGCGGCCGATTCGAATTCCGCCTTGACAGGTCCATGGCCTTTCGCCAATGGAGCACCCTCCTTTTACAATGACCCGCCGAGGATCTTTGCCGTGGCGAAGCCCGAACTCGGAACGAAGCGCGTCTGTCCCGTGACAGGGCGCAAGTTCTACGACCTGAACAAGGATCCCGTGGTTTCCCCGTTCACGGGCGAATCCTATCCGCGCTCCTTCTTTGAGCCGGCCCCGCGGGCCGGCAGCCGTGCCGAAGCGCGCGCTGCCGTTGCCGAGGAACCGGAAGTGGATGAAGTCGCTGACGTCGAGGTCATCAGCCTCGAGGAAGCGGAAGAGGAAACGACCGGCGCCAAGAGCGTTCCGGGCGCCGACGACGTGGACGTGGACGAGGAAATCGACGCGGACACGGACGACGACACGTTCCTCGAGGAAGACGAAGATGATGGGGATGACGTCTCCGATTTGATCGGAGAGGGCCTCGAAGACGACGAAGAGGCTTGATGTCCTCTCCGGCCTGTGCTTAAAGGCCGTCCTCGCCGGGGAGCAAACATCTCCCCGGTGCCCGTCGCGGGACTTTCCCGGCGGGCCAAGTCCAGAAGATCATTGATCTTCTTCGATGAGGTCCGCAGCCCGCGACATTGTGGGGCCATAGCTCAGTTGGGAGAGCGCTTGAATGGCATTCAAGAGGTCGGCGGTTCGATTCCGCCTGGCTCCACCAAACATCATTTCCGCAGACATCGGCATCTGACGGCGACCCGGACCATCCGGCTTCTGCCTCTGCCCTGATCTCGCGCCTTTGCAGCGCCCCCTTTCCAGTTTTTGCGTCGGCTGAGCGGTCCGCCCGCGTGCGGCGCGCCCGTTCTCGATATGATTCGCCATGGGCGGAGGCAGGCTGTCGGTCAGACATGGCGCCGCCGCCCGAATCAGCGCGAATCGGATGAACCTGTGCGCCTCGCCCGGCTTCGCCGCTTCAACTTTTCCGCGAGTTGTTCTAGAAGCCGCTCAAACCGTTTCCGGCTCAGGATTTTTCGACGCCATGACCATCCGCCTTCACCGCGGCGACCTGCCGGACACCTTCCGGCCCGCGCCGATCGTCGCCATCGACACCGAGACGCTTGGCCTCCGGCCGCATCGCGACCGCCTGTGCCTGGTGCAGCTGTCGAACGGCGACGGGACGGCCGACCTCGTTCAGATCCCCGCCGGCGCGACCGCCGCCAGCGCGCCGAATCTGGTGCGCCTCCTGGCGGATCCGGCGGTGGTGAAGCTGTTCCATTTCGGCCGATTCGACATCGCGGTCCTCCAGCACACCTTCGGCGTGACCACGGCGCCGGTGTTCTGCACCAAGATCGCTTCGCGCCTGGTGCGCACCTATACCGACCGCCACGGGCTCAAGGATCTGGTGCGGGAACTGCTCGGCGTCGATCTGTCGAAGCAGCAGCAGAGCTCGGACTGGGCGGCGGCGGAACTCAGCGACGCCCAGCTCTCCTATGCCGCGTCGGACGTGCTCTATTTGCACGGCTGCAAGGAGAAGCTGGAGGCCATGCTGGTCCGCGACGGGCGGGCGGCGCTGGCGGCTGAATGCTTCGCCTTCCTGCCCACGCGCGCCGCGCTGGATCTCGCGGGCTGGTCCGAAGAGGACATTTTTGCCCATTCGTGAGACCATGCCCACGGGATGCTGGCGGTGCGGGCCGGTCATCAGGACGGGCTTCGGCCCCTCATGATACCGCCGGGCTTGCGTGGCGCGACTTGCGCGCCATATGGCTTTCGGGTGATGCTCGGCGCCAGATGGGCCGTGCTTCATGATTTGAGACCGCTGGCGCGCGGGGGCGTGCGCGACAGGCGGGGCATTCAAGCCAGGAAGGGGCCGTGGCGCATGCGCCTGTTCCCGAACAGTGAGCTATGAACAGACACGTGTCGCCTCAAGATATGGAACGTCCGGACGTCGCGGCCTTCACGGCGCGGCCGGCACCGGATTTCAGCCGCGCCCGGCGCCACAGCGCGCGGGTGCGCTGGATCAAGCGCGTGCTGCCGATCTCCATCGCGGTGGCGCTGGCGCTGATGATCGCCGTGCCGCTGGTCGGCCGGCTGGCCATGAAGATGGAACTGCCGTTCGAGCTCGGCACGCTGAGCCTGTCGGGCACGCGCCTCACCATGGAGGCGCCCAAGCTGACCGGCTTCACCGACGATAATCGCGCCTACAACATCTCCGCCGGCGCCGCGACGCAGGACGTCACGCGGCCGGACATCATCGGCCTGACGGATGTCTCCGCGCGGCTGGAGCTGGCCAACAAGGGTTGGGCGACGGTGAAGTCCCATACCGGCACGCTCGATACCAAGACGCAGTTCATAACGCTGTCCGACGGGGTGGACCTTGCCACCAATGGCGGATATGCGGGCAAAATGCAGGATGCGGACGTGGACGTGAAGGCGGGTTCCGTCACCACCGCCCATCCCGTGGTCCTCACTTATATGGACGGCCGGCTGGTGTCCGACCGCATGAAGATCTCCGATCGCGGCAGCCGCGCCTTTTTCGAGGGGAATGTGCAATTGGACTTCCGCCTCTCCAGCCTGCCCAAGAGCGAACCCCCGGCCGCGCCTGCGCCCCAGCCTATCGTGAAGCAATGAATCCCCTGTCCTTCGGCCTCACGGCCGCCGCTCTGCTCGTGGTCCTGAGCACGCCCGTTCTCGCCCAGCAGCCCCAGCAGCCGGCCGGCCCGCCGAATGCCCTCCAGGGCTTCGCGCGCAATCGCGACGAGCCGATCCGCATCAATTCCAACACGCTCGAAGTGCGTGACAAGGAAAAGCAGGCGGTGTTCGCCGGCAACGTGGTGGTGACGCAGGGCGACACCACGCTGCGCAGCCCGCAGCTTCTGGTGTTCTACGATGGCGACGTGGCCGCCGGTGTCCAGGGCACGGCGCCGACGGAATCCAGCAAGATCCGCAAGATCGAGGCGACAGGCGGTGTCGTGGTTCAGACAAAGGACCAGACCGCCACCGGCGATACCGGCGTTTTCGAGATGAAGACCAATACGGTCACCATGAACGGCAACCCCGTCGTGCTGACCCAGGGCCCCAACGTGATCCGCGGCAAGCGGCTGGTGGTGGATCTCACCTCGGGCGTCTCGAAATTCGAGGGCGGCCGGGTGGAAAGCCTGATCGTTCCGGGCAGCATGAAGCAGGATCAGCCCGGGCAGCCGGGTCAGCCGAAGCGCTGACCTTGCGCCCCTGAGGCGCTTGAGCCGGCACGCGCGCCCTTCCGGGTGCGTGCCGGTGTCTGGTTTCCGGCGACGCATGCGCCTTTCGGCCCATTTTTTGCATGCTGCATTGCGTCGGGCCTTTGGACCCATTACAACCCATGGCAGGGGGCTGCACACCGGAGCCCGGGATGAACGTCCTGTCCATGTTCGGCAAAAACACCACACGCGCGCACGCCACTCCCGCCGGGCCCAGCAGCCAGGCGGACTATGATGACGCGGACGAGCAGTGGGACGAGGGCGGGGACTATGACCCCGAGACCGGCGAAGGTTCGCTGGCGGCGTTCGGCCTGGCCAAATCCTACGGCGGGCGCAAGGTCGTCCGGGATGTGAGCGTGGACGTGCGGCGCGGCGAGGCGGTCGGCCTGCTCGGCCCGAACGGCGCCGGCAAGACCACCGTCTTCTACATGATCACCGGCCTGGTGAAGGCCGACCAGGGCCGCATCGAGCTCGACGGCCATGACGTCACGCCCATGCCCATGTACCGGCGGGCGCGGCTCGGCATCGGCTACCTGCCGCAGGAAGCCTCGATCTTCCGCGGCCTGTCGGTGGAGGACAATATCGGCGCGGTGCTGGAGATCACCGAGCCGAACAAGCGCCGGCGGGCCGAGGAACTCGACGCGCTGCTTGAGGAATTCAAGATCACCCACGTGCGCAAGTCGCCCTCCATCGCCTTGTCGGGCGGCGAGCGGCGGCGCGTGGAAATCGCCCGCGCGCTGGCCAGCCGGCCGGCCTTCATGCTGCTGGACGAGCCGTTCGCGGGCATCGATCCGATCGCCGTGGGCGACATCCAGTCCCTGGTCCGCCACCTCACCACGCGTGGCATCGGCGTTCTGATCACCGACCATAACGTGCGTGAGACGCTGGGGCTGATCGACCGGGCCTACATCATTCATTCCGGCACCGTGCTGATGGAGGGCGATCCGGAATCCATCGTCGCGAGCCCCGACGTGCGGCGGCTCTATCTCGGCGAAGAGTTCAGGCTGTGACAGGCGCCCGGCACCTTCCGTCCTTCACGGCGGTTCGGGGCCAGCGCAGGGGAGGGCTTGCGTCATGGCGATGAGCCCCAAGATGGAATTCCGCCAGAGCCAGTCTCTGGTGATGACGCCGCAGCTGATGCAGGCCATCAAGCTGCTGCAGCTCTCGAACCTCGAGCTCGTCGCCTATGTGGAGGCGGAGTTGGAGCGCAATCCGCTGCTGGAGCGCGCCAGCGAGCCGGACAGCGCCGAGCACGATCTGCCCAATCCCAATGAGGACCCCCCGCCGCCGCCCGACAGCGGCGCTTTGGTCAGCGGCGACTGGATGGAGGCGGACCTCGCGCCCACCCGCGAGGCCATAGAGACCCGCCTCGATACCGATCTCGGCAACGTCTTTCCCGACGAAGGCACCGGCGAGCGCTCCGTCGCCGCGGGGGCGGGTGGCGGCTCCTCGGTGGAATGGGGCAGCGGCGGCGGTGGCGACCGCGGCGAGGATTACAATCCGGAGGCCTTCCTGGCCGCCGAGATCACGCTTGCCGATCATCTGGAGGCTCAGCTCGCCGTGGCAGAGCCCGACCCGGCGCGACGGCTCATCGGGCTCAACCTCATCGGCCTCATCGACGAGACCGGCTATTTCTCCGGCGATCTCGATGCGGTCGCCGCCCAGCTCGGGGCCACCCGTGAGCAGGTGGAGGACGTGCTGCGGGTCATCCAGACCTTCGAGCCCTCCGGCGTCGGCGCACGGTCCCTGTCCGAATGCCTCGCCCTGCAACTGCGCGACCGCGATCGCTGCGACCCGGCCATGCAGGCGCTGCTCGACAATCTCGAACTGCTGGCCCGCCACGACCGCAATGCCTTGCGCCGCGTCTGCGGGGTGGATGCGGAAGACCTGGCCGACATGATCGCCGAGATCCGGCGCCTCGATCCCAAGCCCGGCCTCGCCTATGGCAGCGGCGTGGTGCATCCGCTGGTGCCGGACGTATTCGTGCGCGCCGCCTCCGACGGCTCCTGGATCGTGGAACTGAATTCCGAGACGCTGCCGCGCGTGCTGGTCAACCAGACCTATCACGCCACGGTGGCCAAGGCGGCGCGCTCGGCGGAGGAGAAGACCTTCCTTGCCGACTGCATGCAGTCCGCCTCCTGGCTCACCCGCTCGCTCGACCAGCGCGCCCGGACCATCCTGAAGGTGGCGAGCGAGATTGTGCGCCAGCAGGATGCCTTCCTGGTGCATGGCGTGCGGCACCTGCGGCCGCTGAACCTGCGCACGGTGGCGGACGCCATCGGCATGCACGAATCCACCGTCTCCCGCGTCACTTCCAACAAATACATCTCTACCCCGCGCGGCGTGCTGGAGCTGAAGTTCTTCTTCTCCTCCTCCATCGCCTCCTCCGGCGGCGGCGAGGCCCATGCGGCCGAGGCGGTGCGCCACCGCATCAAGAGCCTCATCGAGGCGGAGACGGCGGATGACGTGCTCTCCGACGATACCCTGGTGCAGAAGCTGAAGGAGGACGGTGTGGACATCGCCCGCCGCACCGTCGCCAAGTACCGGGAGAGCATGAACATTCCTTCCTCGGTCCAGCGCCGCCGCGAGAAGCAGGCCGCGCGCGGGGACGCTGCCGCCCAGGCCGGCTGAGGCCGCGCTCCGCGGTCGCCCCAGGCTGGACAAGCGCGCCGCGCCCTGGTGAGCTTGCGGGCAAAGCCGGCGGCGGTTGAACGTGCGGAAGGGAGGACATGCTTCAGGCCTGGGTCGTCGTCATCCTGGCGTTCGCCTACATCGGCAGCCTGTTTGCCGTGGCGAGCTTCGGCGATCGTTTGCGTCCCGGCCGGGCCCTGTCCGCCTCGCGGCCGTTCATCTATTCGCTGTCGCTCGCGGTGTACTGCACCTCATGGACCTTCTACGGCTCCGTGGGCCTTGCCACCGCCCAGGGCTATGATTTCCTCACCATCTATGTCGGGCCGGTCATCGTCATCGCGCTCGGCACCCCAGTGCTGCTGCGGGTGGTGCGCCTTGCCAAGGCGCACAACATCACCTCCATCGCCGACTTCATCGCCGCCCGCTACGGCAAGCACCAGGGCATCGCGGCGCTGGTGGCGCTCGTCGCCGTGCTCGGCTCCATCCCCTACATCTCGCTGCAGCTGAAGGCGGTTTCCGCCTCGCTGATCGCGGTCCTCGGGCATCTGGCGGGCGGGCCGGCGCAAGTGCCGGTGGGGGGCGATCTCGCGCTGTTCGTCGCCTTCACCATGGCGGTGTTCGCCATCCTGTTCGGCACCCGCCACACCGACGCCACCGAGCACCAGAACGGCCTGATGCTGGCGGTGGCGACCGAATCGCTGGTCAAGCTGGTGGCCTTCCTGGCGGTGGGCGGCTTCGTCACCTTCGTGATCTTCGACGGGCCGAGCCAGCTCTGGCAGGCGGCGCAGGAGAGCGGCGCCACCGTCCCGTTCGAGCACGGCATCTCGCTGGAGAACTGGGTCACCATGACCGTGCTCTCCGCCGGCGCCTTCGTGCTGCTGCCCCGGCAGTTCCACGTGGCGGTGGTGGAGAATAAGAGCGAGGCGGAGATCCGCCGCGCCCGCTGGCTGTTCCCGCTCTATCTCGTGCTCATCAACCTGTTCGTCGTGCCGCTGGCCCTCGCCGGCATGACGCTGTTTCCGCTCTCCACCGTCGACAGCGACGTTTATGTGCTCGCCGTGCCTCTGGCCGCCGGCTACGAGGGCTTCGCGCTGTTCGCCTTCATCGGCGGCCTGTCGGCGGCCACCGCCATGGTGATCGTCGAATCGGTGGCGCTGGCCATCATGATCTCCAACGATCTGGTGGTGCCAATCCTGCTGCGCCGCCGCGCCCGGCGGACCGGCGACGGGGGCGCCGCGCCGCCGGACATGTCCGAGACGCTGCTGCTGGTGCGCCGCGCGGCGATCTTCTCCATCATGTTCCTCGCCTATCTCTACTATCGCACCACCGGCGAGGTGCAGCTGGCGCAGATCGGCCTGCTGTCGTTCGCGGCCATCGCGCAGGTAGGCCCCGCCTTCGCCGCCGGCCTGCTGTGGCAGCGGGCCACGGCGCGGGGGGCGATCACCGGCATCCTGGTGGGCGTCCTGGTCTGGGCCTACACGCTGCTGCTGCCGAGCCTCTCGGAGGCGGGGCTCATCTCCCGCGACCTGCTGCTGGCCGGCCCCCTTGGCTTTGGCTGGCTGCGGCCGACGGCGCTGTTCGGCCTGGATGCGACGCCGCTCGCCCATGGCGTGGCCTGGAGCCTCGGGCTCAACACGCTGAGCCTGCTGGTGGTGTCCTTCCTCACCCGGCAGAGCGACATCGAGCGGGTGCAGGCGGGCCTGTTCGTGGCCGACGACAAGGCGATCGCCCGCCCGGCGTTCCGGCGCTGGCGCTCGGCGGTGAGCACCGAGGAACTGATCGTCACCGTCGCCCGCTATCTCGGCGAGGACCGCACCCGCTCGGCCTTCGCCACTTTCGCCCGGGAGCAGGGCGTGCGGCTCGATCCGCTGCGCGAGGCGGATGCCCATCTGGTGCGCTTCGCCGAGCACCTGCTGGCCTCGGCCATCGGGGCTGCCTCGTCCCGCCTCGTGCTGTCCCTGCTGCTGCGCAAGCGCACGGTGTCGACCAAGGCGGCGCTGCAACTGCTGGACGATGCCTCCGCCGCCATCCAGTACAATCGCGAACTGCTGCAGAACGCCATCGATCATGTGGGCCAGGGCATCGCGGTGTTCGATCGCGAGGCGCGGCTGGTGTGCTGGAACCGCAGCTTCGGCGCCATGCTGGACCTGCCGCCCGAATGCTACGCCATCGGCATTCCGCTGGCCGACATCCTCGCCCACGCTCCGCCTGACGGCGGTGACGCGGCCGGCCCGGAGGCGCGCCTCTCCGGCTATGCGGCGGCCAGCGGCGCGGTGCTGGAGCGCCTGACCCAGCGGGGCGCGGTCATCGAGGTGCGCTCTGACCCCATGCCGGATGGCGGCACGGTGGTCACCTACACTGACATCACCGCCTCGGTGGAGGCGGAAACCGCGCTGGAGCGGGCCAACGAGACGCTGGAACGCCGCGTGCGCGAGCGCACCGAGGAACTGGAGCGCCTGAACCGGGCGCTGGAGAAGGCGCGCGCGGAAGCGGAGGAGGCCAACCTCTCCAAGACCCGCTTCCTGGCCGCCGCGAGCCACGACATCCTCCAGCCGCTCAATGCCGCCCGGCTGTATGTCACCAGTCTGGTGGAGCGGGCGCGGGGGGCGGATGCGGAGCGGCTGGCCGGCAATATCGACGCCTCGCTGGAGGCGGTGGAGGAAATCCTCGTCGCCTTGCTCGACATCTCGCGCCTCGACAGCGGCGTGCTGCGGCCCGAAGTGTCGCCCTTCCGCCTGGACGAGGTGCTGAAGCAGCTGGAGCTGGAATTCGCGCCGCTGGCCCAGGAGAAGAAGCTCGACCTGACCTTCGTGCCCTGCTCGCTGACCGTGCGCTCCGACCGGCGGCTGCTCCGCCGGCTGCTGCAGAACCTCATTTCCAACGCGGTGAAATACACCCCGCGCGGCCGCGTGCTGGTGGGCTGCCGGCGGCGCCGGGGCAAGGTGGTGGTGGAGATCATCGATACCGGCGTCGGCATCCCCCGTTCCAAGCACAAGGTGGTGTTCCAGGAGTTCCAGCGGCTGGACCAGGGCGCCCGCGAGGCCCGCGGCCTCGGCCTCGGCCTGTCCATCGTGGAGCGCATCGCCCGGGTGCTGGAGCATCCGGTAACGCTGCGCTCGGCCTCCGGGCGCGGCTCGGCCTTCTCGGTCGAGCTGCCGGTGGCCGTGCCGCTGCCGCTGGAGCAGGTGTCGCTCGCCCCGCCGCCGCGTGCCGTCGCGCCGCTGGTGGGGCTGACCGTACTCGCCATCGACAACGAGCCGGCCATCCTGGACGGCATGGAGATGCTGCTCTCCGGCTGGGGCTGCCGGGTGATCAAGGCCGCCGACGTGCCGAGCGCGCTGGAGGCGGTGCTGGCGGCCAAGGTGCAGCCGGATTTCGTGCTGGTGGATTATCACCTCGACGTGGGCAACGGCATCGAGGCGGTGATGGCGCTGCGCTGGAAGCTCGGCAAGCTGCCCGCCGCGCTGATCACCGCCGACCGTACCCGCAAGGTGCGCGAGGCGGCCCGCGCCGCCGAGATGGCGGTGCTGCACAAGCCGCTGAAGCCGGCCGCGCTGCGCGCCTTGCTGGCGCAGTCCCGCCTCGCCCACAGCGCCGCGGAATAGGCCATCCCGACTGCGGATGGCCCCGGGTGTGTCCCGCAATCCACACCCTTTTACGGCCTTTGGATGATCCTTCTTCGCCCCAGTCCTCGCCGCATTCACGCCCCGTTCGGCTGTTTTCTTTAGACCTGTGCCGGGGACGAGAGGCCTGATGATCTCTCGCTGCCGCCGGTGCCAAGAAGATTTCAGGCTATCGACCTGCCTTAAGACTTCGTTAACCTTGCGGGGATGCCATGACGTTCACGATTCAGGTTCCCGTCTTCCCGATGCGGAAGGAAATCGACGCCCGCAAGGCGCGCAAGACCTCGTCTTTCCTGTCTTCCATCCCCGGCTTCTCGCGCCATGACCGCAGGCGGTCTCGCGACGCCGAGGGCTTCGTGGAGATGGAGATGCTGCCGCTCGACGAGCTGGAGGGAGTCCGCCGTCCCACCCCCAAGCCCGGGAAGGGCCGCACCAGTTCCTGACACACGCTGTCATGCGCCGCGTGTCGGAGACCGGATGTCGCGGCGCGGGCGCACGATTTGCCTGCGCCTTGCCTTGACTCGTCGCCCCTGCTCCTGAACATTTTCACAACCTGAAGTGGTGTGCGCGCGGCCGGGGGGCGAACGCGGCGCACGTGGCCGGGCGGATCTGCTCGCCGTCTCAGCGCTCGTTCCCGCACGAGGCCATGGATGAGCGCCGATGCAACGCCGGGTGCCATCGCGCCCCGCCCGCCCTTCATCCGGCGCGGCCCGTGGCATGCGCTCGGCACCCAGCTGCTCTGTCTCGCGGGCGTCTTCGCCATCCTTCCGTTTGTCATCGTCGCGGTCCTCATGGCCGTCCATCTCGCCATGGGCGGCATCATCTCGCCGGACCCGACGGACATGTGGGAGGTGCGGCTGTGGAGCTTCGTCCTGCTGCTCGCAGTCCTGCCCGTCTGTCTGATGCTCCTCAGTGGGTTTTTCGGCCGCATCGTGGGGAGTGGAGACGTGTGGCAGGGCATCGGCGATGGCCCGATCCTGCGCCCGCTGGCGGTCATCGCCCTGTCGGCCGCAGCCATGGCGGTGGCGGACGCCTTGGATCAGGGCGACGTGTCCCTGCCGCTCGATATCCTGCGGCAGGTGCGCCTGGCGGCTGAGTTCGGCCAGTGGTACTGGCGCGGAGCCGAACTCCTGCTGCTTCTGGCAATCGTGGTCTTCGGGCCGATGGCCGAGGAAATGTTCTGCCGCGGCTGGATCTGGGTGGAACTGCGTCGGTCCTGGTCGGTGCCGGCGGTGATGCTGGCGACCGCCGTGCCGTTCCTGGTCCTGCACGGGCCGTTGAGTTCGCACGCCGTGCTCGGCACCCTGCCTATCGCGGTCGCGCTCACGCTGGTGCGCCATGTGGGCGGCAGCGTGCGGGCGCCGATCCTGTGCCATATGGCTTACAACGCGGGGGCATGCGCCACCGAGTTCCTGCCATAGGGCATTGCGACGCTTGGCGTCTTTCGCCCCGATCCGGTAAGGTCGCGCCGAAACGATCCGCCGGGACCCCTCATGCAACGCTCCGAAGCCGACGCGGCCGATACCCATTTCGGCTACCGCACCGTCCCCCTGGACGAGAAGCAGACGCTGGTGGACGACGTCTTCCACAAGGTCGCCAAGCGCTACGACATCATGAACGACCTCATGTCCGGCGGCATGCACCGGGCGTGGAAGAGCATCCTGATCTCCCGCCTGCGCCCGCCGCAGGGCGACCGGCCGTTCAAATTGCTGGATCTTGCCGGCGGCACCGGGGATGTGGCGTTCCGCGCCGTGACCGCCGGGGGCAGCGGCACCAAGGCGGTGGTGGCGGACATCAACACCGAGATGCTGGCGGTCGGGCGTGCCCGGGCGGCCAAGCGCGGGCTTGAGGCCAAAGTGGAATTCACCGAGGCCAATGCCGAGGAACTGCCCTTCCCCGACGCCAGCTTCGATGCCGTGACCATCGCCTTCGGCATCCGCAACGTGCCGCGCATTCCCCGCGCTTTGGAGGAGATGCGACGCGTGCTCAAGCCCGGCGGACAGGCGCTGGTGCTGGAATTCTCCAAGGTCGACGTGCCGCTATTGGACAAAGTGTATGAATACTACTCATTCCGCATAATTCCCCGTTTGGGACACCGTGTGGCAGGGGACGCGGAACCCTATCAATATCTTGTGGAATCCATCCGCCGCTTCCCCGCGCCCGATGTCTTCGCACACATGATGCGCGCGGCCGGCTTCGCGCGGGTGACGGCGACCCCGCTGACCGGCGGCGTCGTGGCGCTGCATTCCGGATACCGCATCTGATGGCCGTCATCGCCTCGCGTGGCCGGCGAGCTGGGATACAAGCGTGATTCTCGTCCTCATCGATGCCGGCCGCCTGGCGCGCGCCGGCTATGTGCTCGCCCGCGAGGGGGTGCTCAGCCTCGTCAGCCCCGCCACCGTGCCGCCTCTGGCGCGGCCGGCGCTCAGGATCGCGCGCCTGATCGCCCGGCCCGACGCCGGCACGCGGGCGGCCCGGCTCTCCGCCGCGCTCAGCCGGCTCGGGCCCTCCTATGTGAAGCTCGGCCAGTTCCTCGCCACCCGCCCGGACGTGGTGGGGGCGGCGGTGGCGCGTGACCTGGAGGTGCTGCAGGACCGCATGCCGGCATTCGGCCAGGAGGTGGCGGAGGCGACCGTCGTCGATGCCTTCGACCGGCCGCTGAACGCGGTCTATGCCAGCTTCGGACCGGCGGTGGCCGCCGCCTCCATCGCCGAGGTGCATCAGGCTGAGGCCGACGACCCGGACGGCATCCGCCGCACCGTGGCGGTGAAGATCCTGCGCCCCGGCATCGCCCGGCGCTTCGGCGCCGACATCAACACCTTCCGCCGGGTGGCGGCGTTCGCCGAGCAGGTCTCGGCCGAGGCGCGGCGCCTGCGCCTCACCACGGTGGTGGACACGCTCGGCCGCTCGGTCTCCATGGAGATGGACCTGCGCCTGGAGGCCGCCGCCTATGCGGAGCTGGCCGAGAATGTGAAGGACGATCCCGACGTCCACGTGCCGGCGGTGGACTGGGACCGCTCCGCCCGCGAGGTGCTGACCACGCAGTGGATCGACGGCATCAAATTGTCCGACCGGGCGGCGCTGGAGGCGGCGGGGCACGACCTGCCGAACCTCGCCCGCATCGTCATGCAGTCCTTCCTGCGCCAGGCCATGCGCGACGGCTTCTTCCACGCCGACATGCACCCCGGCAACCTGTTCGTGGACGCGGACGGCCGCCTGGTGGTGGTGGATTGCGGCATCATGGGCCGCCTGGGGCTGAAGGAGCGGCGCTTCCTGGCCGAGATCCTCTACGGCTTCATCACCCGCAACTGGCGGCGCACGGCGGAGGTGCATTTCGAGGCCGGCTACGTGCCCATGCACCATTCGGTGGACGATTTCGCCTTGGCCATCCGCGCCATCGGCGAGCCGATCCATTCACGCAGCGCCGAGCAGATCTCCATGGCGCGGCTGCTGTCGCTGCTGCTGGAGGTGACCGCGCTGTTCGACATGACCACCCGGCCGGAACTGCTGCTGCTGCAGAAGACCATGGTGGTGGTGGAGGGGGTCGCGCGCGGGCTCGACCCGCAGCTGAACATGTGGACCACCGCCGCCCCGGTGGTGGAGGACTGGATCGCCCAGAACCTCGGCCCCGTGGGCCGCCTGCAGCAGGCGGGCTCGGGGATCGGCGAGATCGGCCGCTTCGTGTTCGACGCCCCGGCGCTGCTGACCCGCGCCGGCCGCGTCATCTCCCAACTGGACGAGGCCACCCGCGACGGCCTGCACCTGTCACGCGAGACGCTGGACGGCATCGGCGCAGCCGAAGCCCGCCGCGCCTTCTGGGGTAATGCGGCGCTATGGGTGATCGCGCTGGCGCTGGTGGTGCTGGCGTTGCGGTGAGGGGGGAGCGGCTGCATCGCCAAGGGCCGGGAACGCGGTCGCTAGCAGCGTATAGGTGACAAACGCTCCGTGTTGCTCTGGATTTAGGCGATCGGTTCAACGAGGAGGCCAGCTTGTCACCTCATGCTCGCCGGCTGCGATCCAATGACCAACATAGTCATCGATGCCGGCGGGAGCTTCAGGAGGACATCGTTTATCCGCTGCGGCGATCGCATCGGAAACGAGCTTCGCTACCATGGTTGCATCATTTTCCCACCACGGTTCAATATTCATCGCCAGTTGTTCTTCAAATTCATCCAGATTTTCTGCATTTGTGAATAGGATTTTTCCAAGTTGAGCCAATGCGCGATCGGCTGTTGCAAGGATGAACCGTTTATCGGGGTAATCCGTTGATTTGACCCGCCGCACGAAGTCACTGAGATGGGTGATGTCCCAGGCGGCGTTGCGGACGCCCGCGATTGCCCGAGTGCGGTCTGGGGACTTCAGTTGTTTCAGCATCCCAGCGCGGGATGCCCGAGGGGATAGGAACATCGCTGCGAAGATCGCGGCGGGCCCGGCTACGATGAAATCGGACACCATCCAGTTGAGCAGCATCGCCGCGCGCTCAAGGGGTGTTTGAGCGCCAAGCTCAAGTGCGGCAACGCGAAGCGCAACCGCATAGTTGCAGCGCCAACGATGTAGAGGGGCAGCGAGATCAAGATTGTTCGGCGAGCCCAGCTCGATCTTTGGCAGTTGATTGGTGCGGCCGAGTGCAAGCTGGATCCAGGCTTCCGCCTGCCCATGATTCGCAGCGTGGAACCACCGGAGCTCCGCGTTGGCGATTGCGTTCCCCTCATGATGTGCGAGTTCGTGGAAGGCAATTGAAGGCTCGACATCGAAGTTCATCGCCTGCGAGAGTGCCATCAGATCGATCGCAATCTGGGTTGGACCATCAACAGGGTGGGTGACCCCGTCCCTCGCCGCCCGCGCCATACGCGATACAACGTTGCGGTCGGGCAAGACGACGATCGTCGTCCGTTCGACATGTCGGGCGTAGAGCAGGGCTTCAAGCGAAGTGATGCCCGCCGTAGGCGGGTTGAAGCCGGGGACAAGCGCTTGCGATTCGTTAAGACGGGCGCCGATCATTTTCACGTCTTCAATCGGGAAACGGGGATCGAGCGCGATCACTATGCCGGCTTCTTCTTCGAACCTTGTCGCTTTCTGATTCACGACCGACCTCCTAGCAAATTTAAGAGCCTATCTGAGAATAAACAGGAGCTTGCCCGTTCGTCATTGTCGGGCTTGCCTCGGTCGTCGGCGCTCAATGGTTGAGAGCTAATTTCTTACGAAAGAACAAGCAATTCTGCTCAGGTGCCGGGCACAAAGACGGGCATGATGGGGCATTCATCGACGCGGCATCGTTGAATTGCCAAACGGCCCCTCAGAAACCCGCCTCTTTGAGGTGCCGGATCGCCAGGATCGTCACCCGGCCCGCGTCCAGCCGGTAGCGTGCCAGATAGCCGCTGTCGCCGAATTCGATCAGCCAGTCGCGATACTGTTCGGGCAGGTCGTCCACAGGCCGCCCGAGGCGGGGATGGCTGGCAAGGAGGCGCAGGCCGCCGAGGATGGCGGCGCCGGCCCGGCGCGCCGCGTCGGGGTTCTTCGTCGCCAGAAAGGCGCGCAGGCGCTGCAAATCCCGGATCGCCGCCGGAGCATAGACTATTTGCGGCATAGGGGGGCGGGCTGCTCATCCTCCGTGCCCCAGCTCGACAGCCAGCGTTCAACGTCCTCGGCGCTCGCGTGCAGGCCGCTGGCCTGGACGTCCTCCCAAGCCTTCAGTGTGTCCTGACGCAGGGCCTCGCGCTTTTCTTCCCGCTCCACATACTGCGCGATGGCCTCGCGCATGATCCAGTGGGGCGTGCGCCGGCGCGCAACTGCTAGATCGCGCACCCGGTCTTTCAGGGTCTCGTCGAGCTTGATGGAGGTGGCGCTCGCCATCTTCGCCTCGTCGTCAAAGGTAATACCTCACGCTACCTTGGGCGAGAGACGCGCGCCTGTCCAGTTTTCCCGTCTCCCGTGGCGCTCCGAGCCGCGCCATTTGGCGGTATTCTGCTAGCAGCGGGAAAACACCCGCATGGCGGCCTTCCGGGATTCTGTGACGGATAGCTGTCCCGAAGGCGGGCCTGGGGTGTCTGTGGCCTTTGTCGCGGGATGACGCGGAACACCTGCTGCACGAGCTTTGCCCATATGCAGCCGCGCGCTGAAATGTCTCGTCTTCAGAACGGGGGCGGGGGCTACTCGTGACGCCCCACAACTCCAAGGCATATCGGAAAGCCCCGGCCGCCGCCGGGTTTCGGCGGAGGCCGGGTGGTGTGGGGCGCTCAGGCCGGCAAGGTCCGGCCCGCGCGATCAGGCCAAATCGAAGCGGTCGAGAGTCATCACCTTGGTCCAGGCGGCCACGAAGTCCGTCACGAACTTCTCCTTGGCGTCGGACGAGGCGTAGACCTCGGCCAAGGCGCGCAGCACCGAGTTGGAGCCGAACACCAGGTCGACCCGGGTGCCGGTCCACTTGAGCGCGCCGGTCTTGCGGTCACGGCCTTCGTACAGGCTCTTGCGGTCGCCCACCGCCGTCCACTGCGTGCCCATGTCGAGCAGGTTGACGAAGAAGTCGGTCGTCAGCGCGCCCGGCCGCTCGGTGAGGACGCCGTGGCGGGTGCCGTCGACGTTGATGTTGATCGCCCGCAGGCCGCCGATCAGCACGGTCAGCTCCGGCGCGGTCAGCGTCAGCAGCTGCGCCCGGTCGATCAGCACCGCTTCCGCCGGGACCCCGAGGCGCGGGTTCTGGTAGTTGCGGAAGCCGTCGGCCGCCGGCTCCATCACCTCGAAGGCGGCGATGTCGGTCTGGGCCTGCGACGCGTCGGTGCGGCCCGGCGCGAACGGCACCGTGACGGCGTGGCCCGCCGCCTTCGCCGCCTGCTCGACGCCGGCATTGCCCGCGATCACGATCAGGTCGGCCAGCGAGACCTTCTTGCCGCCGGTGGCGGCCTGGTTGAAGGCGAACTGCACGCCTTCCAGCGCCTTGATCACCTTGGCCAGTTGCTCGGGCTGGTTGACGGCCCAGTCCTTCTGCGGGGCGAGGCGCACCCGCGCGCCGTTGGCGCCGCCGCGCTTGTCGCCGCCGCGGAAGGTGGCGGCGGAGGCCCAGGCGGTGGCCACCAGCTCGGACACCGAGAGGCCGGTCTCCAGCACCTTCGCCTTGAGCACGGCGACGTCCGCGTCATCGATCAGGGGATGATCCACGGCCGGCACGTTGTCCTGCCAGACCAGCTCTTCCTTCGGCACTTCCGGGCCGAGGTAGCGCGAGCGGGGCCCGAGGTCGCGGTGGGTCAGCTTGAACCAGGCGCGGGCGAAGGCCTCGGCGAAGGCCTGCGGGTTCGCCAGGAAGCGGCGCGAGATCTTCTCGTAGACCGGGTCGAAGCGCAGCGCCAGATCGGTGGTCAGCATGGTCGGGCGGTGCTTCTTGCCCGGCACATGGGCGTCGGGGATGACGTCGCCGGCATCCTTGGCCACCCACTGGTGCGCGCCGGCCGGGGACTTTTCCAGCTCCCACTCGAACTTGAACAGGTTCTCGAAGAAGAAGTTGCTCCACTGCGCCGGGGTCTGGGTCCAGGTGACCTCAAGGCCGCTGGTGATGGTGTCGCCGCCCTTGCCGGTGCCGAAGCTGCTGCGCCAGCCGAGGCCCTGCGCCTCCAGATCGTCGCCCTCCGGGTCGGGGCCGACATTGTCGGCCGGGCCGGCGCCGTGGGTCTTGCCGAAGGTGTGGCCGCCGGCGATCAGGGCGACCGTCTCCTCGTCATTCATCGCCATGCGGGCGAAGGTGTCGCGGACGTCGAAGGCGGCGAGCAGCGGGTCCGGATTGCCGTCGGGGCCTTCCGGATTGACGTAGATGAGGCCCATCTGCACGGCGGCGAGCGGGTTCTCCAGGTTGCGCGCATGCACCTTGCCGTCGGCGTCGTCGTCGGCCGGGAGCACGGCTTCGTCGGCCGGCTTCGTCACGCCCTCGGAGCCGTGGGCATAGCGCAGGTCGCCGCCCAGCCAGGTGGTCTCGCGGCCCCAGTAGACGTCCTGGTCGGGCTCCCAGGTATCGGCGCGGCCGCCGGCGAAGCCGAAGGTGCGGAAGCCCATGGTCTCCAGCGCCACGTTGCCGGTGAGGATCATCAGGTCGGCCCAGGAGATGGCCTGGCCGTACTTCTGCTTGATCGGCCACAGCAGGCGGCGGGCCTTGTCGAGGCTGACATTGTCCGGCCAGCTGTTGAGCGGGGCGAAGCGCTGCTGGCCGCGGCCGCCGCCGCCGCGCCCGTCGGCGAGGCGATAGGTGCCCGCGCTGTGCCAGGCCATGCGGATGAACAGCGGGCCGTAATGGCCGAAGTCGGCCGGCCACCAGTCCTGCGAATCCGTCATCAGATGGCGGAGGTCCGCCTTGACCGCCTCATAGTCGAGGCTGCCGAAGGCGGCGCGATAGTCGAAGGCCGGATCCAGCGGATCGGACTTGGCGGAATGCTGGCTCAGCAGGTCCACGCGCAGCTGGTTCGGCCACCAGTCGCGATTCTGGGTGCCGCTGCTCCCGTGGGCCACCGGGCATTTTCCGGTGCCCGCGTCAGTCGTCGCGTTCATGCGTCCCTCCGATCCGGGCGGGGCGGTCGAGACACTCGACCGGCTCCCGCACTACCGAGGGCTCTTAGCAAATCTCCTTCATTAGATTAATTCCGATTTACTGATCGGCGTGATAAGCTCAGGTTATGAAGAACCTGACGCTCCGTCAGCTGCGCTATTTCGAGGCCCTGGCGCGGCACGGCCACTTCCGCCGCGCGGCCGAGGCGTGCGGCATTTCCCAGCCGGCCCTGTCCATGCAGATCAAGGAGCTGGAGCAGGAGGCGGGCACCGAATTGTTCGAGCGCAGCGCCCGGCAGGTGCGGCTGACCAGCTTCGGGGAGGCGTTCGCGCCGCGCATCCGCGACATCCTGCGCTCCATCGACGAACTGGGGGACCTGGCGCGCGCCTCGCGGGACCGGCTGATGGGGCGGCTGCGCATCGGCGTCATCCCCACGGTGGCGCCCTATCTGCTGCCGAGCCTGCTCGGCAGCCTGAGCCGCCAGCACGAGGGGCTCGACATCCACGTGCGCGAGACCCAGACGCCGCGCCTGCTCCAGGAGCTGGAGGACGGCCGGCTCGACACCGCCATCGTCGCCCTGCCGGTGTCCGAGCCGGCGCTGATCGAGATCCCCCTGTTCACCGAGAGCTTCGTCCTGGTCCGGCCGCGCGCGGACGCGGGCAAGCCGATCCCCGACCCGGACGAACTGCGCGAGATGCGCCTGCTGCTGCTGGAGGAGGGGCATTGCTTCCGCGACCAGGCGCTGTCCTTCTGCAACGTGGACATGCGGGCGGCGCCGCCGCGCGATTTCCTGGAGGCCAGCTCGCTGTCCACTTTGGTGCAGATGGTGGATGCCGGCATCGGCGTCACGCTGATCCCGGAGATGGCGGTGGCGGTGGAGACGCGCTCGGCGGCGGTGGCGGTGACGCGCTTCGGCGCTCCCCAGCCGTCCCGCACCATCGGCATGGTCTGGCGCAAGACCAGCCCGCTCACCAAGCAGCTGATGCAGATCTCCGACGTGGTCCGCCGCTCGACCGTCACGCCGCGCGAGCCGGGCCCCGCCGAGGAGAGCCTGAGCTGATCGGCGCGTGCTCCAGCCCGCCCTCACCACCCCTTCGGCAGCATCGCCCGCGCCACCAGCGCCGCCTTGGTCTTGAGCGGCAGGCCGTCGGCCACCTTGCGCTCGAAGGCGGCAAAGGCGCTGTCGAGCCGGCCGAGCTGCCACTGCCGCTCGTCCAGGCTCAGGAAGGCATGGGCGAGGGCGGCGCGGGCCAGCGTCTTCAGCGTCGCGTAGTCGAGCCCGTAGTCGCGCGCGGCGCGGAAATACTCGTTGCTGAGGTCGATGCGGGAGACGCCGGCATCGTCGGTGGCCAGCGTCACCGGCACCCCGGCGGACAGATAGGTGGTGATGGGGTGCTCCTTGCCGCGCACCCCGAGGATGACGTCGGACGAGGTCAGCGCGATCTCCACCGCCACGTCGCGGCGGCGCATCTCGGCCAGCAGTCCGTCCATGTCGCGCTCGAAGCCGATGGCGGTGCCGTGGCCGATGCGCCGGGCGCCGGCCACCTCCACCGCCTCGCGGATGTGGAAGTCGAGGTCGGGCGGCGGCACCAGCCCCAGCCACAGCTCGCCCGCGTGCAGCGCCACCGGCACGTCGCGGCCGGCGAGGAAGCCGATCCAGCCCATGTGCATGCGGTAGTCGCGCAGCGAGATGCGATAGTCCTCCGGGCCGACATAATTCAGCCCGGCGACGATCCGCGGCGCCGTCCGCACCAAAGCGGCGGCATGGGCGGTCTGGGTGAAGACCTCGGCCGGCGGCGCGTTGCGGCTCACCTGGGCGATGAAGCGGTAGGTGACGGCGCAGCCGGGCTCGGTCCGCGCCGTGCCGCAGCCGAGCAGGGCGTCGATCCGCGCCGTCAGGTCCTTCAGCTGGGCGGCCTTCGCCGCCACCAGGTCGGGCAGCCCGGCGCGCTCCAGGGCGGCCAGCATGGCGGCGGGCGGGGTCTCGGCGGTGATGGCGCCGCCGGTCACCTCCGGCGTCAGGGCCTGCGCCAGCCGGCGGCGGTCCTCGCCCTCGAACAGGGTGACCATGAATTCCGCATATTGCACCGTGTCGGCGTCATATTGCTTCAGCTGGTCGGCCACCATCTCGGCGATGGCCCGGGCCGTGCTGTCCCAGTCGGCCCCGCCGGTGGCGGCGTTGAACTTGCCGAAGGTGCCGAAGAACTGGTCGTGGCCGGAAGGCACCGGCAGGGTGGGCACGAACCAGCGGGTGGAGAGGGCATTCACCAGGAGGTCGTAGGGGCCCTGTCCGCGCCCGCCGGCCAGCGCGGTGGCGATGGGCACGATTGCGGGGTCGGCACCGCACGGCTGCTCGGCGCTGGCGCCCTCCGGCCGGGGCAGGATCACCCAGTCGGCCGGGCGCAGGCACAATCCGTCGCGGATCGCCCAGGCGATGTAGCGCTCGGCATAGACCGCGCCGGAGAGGTGGGTGTGCAGGTCGCCGCCCTTGGGCATCCGGTGCAGGAAGGCGCGCATGCGCGGCAGGTCGGTGCGCAGCGTCTCGAACTGCGCCGCGGTCAGGGCGGCGGGCATGTCGCGGGTGGCGAGGACGAGGCGGGCGACAAAGGCGGCGGCCACCAGCAGGAAAACGGCGATCCAGATGCGGCGGCGCACGGTCATGTCTCCGGGAACGGATTCGAGCCGCGCAGCCTAGCCCACGCCGGGGGCGGGTGAAATGCGGCCGCGCGGGGTGTGTCGGAACGGCACGCCGGCGGGGCGCCGGCAGGGCCGTTGATCCGGCCGGATGCGGCCGGCGGGAATTTCCGATAGAGCATCACGGCGGCGTCCGGCCCGCCGCACCGGCCGGGACACGCCAGGGAGGACTTCCCATGCTGCACGAGCGACGCATCCTTCTGATCATCGGCGGCGGCATCGCCGCCTATAAGTGCCTGGATCTCATCCGCCGGCTGAAGGAGCGCGGCGCCAGCGTGCGCGCGATCATGACCGGCGCCGCGCAGCATTTCGTCACCCCGCTGTCGGTGGGCGCGCTCACCGGCGAGCGGGTGTTCACCGATCTGTTCGACCTCACCGCCGAGCACGACATCGGCCATATCCGCCTGTCGCGGGAGGCCGACCTGGTGGTGGTGGCCCCCGCCACCGCTGACCTGATGGCCAAGGCGGCCAACGGCTTCGCCGACGACCTCGCCTCCACCGCGCTGCTGGCCACCGACAAGCCGGTGCTGTTCGCCCCGGCCATGAACCCGCGCATGTGGAGCCACCCGGCCACCCGGCGCAATCTGGCGCTGCTGAAAGGCGACGGCGCCGGCATCATCGGCCCCAATGCGGGGGCCATGGCCGAGCGCGGCGAATTCGGCGAGGGGCGCATGGCCGAGCCGATGGAGATCCTCGCCGCCATCGAGGCGCGGTTCGAGGCCCATGCCCCGCTCTTGAAGGGCCGCCGGGTGCTGGTGACGTCGGGGCCCACGGTCGAGCCCATCGACCCGGTGCGCTATATCGCCAACCGCTCCTCCGGCAAGCAGGGCCACGCCATTGCCGCCGCCGCCGCCGCGGCGGGCGCGGAGGTGGTGCTGGTCTCCGGCCCGGTGCAGGTGCCGGACCCGCGCGGCGTCACCGTCATCCATGTGGAGCGCGCCCGCGACATGCTGGCGGCGGTGGAGGAGCATCTGCCGGCGGACATCGCCATCTTCGCCGCTGCGGTCGCCGACTGGCGGGTGGCGGGCGAGGCGGAGCAGAAGATCAAGAAGGGACCGGAGGGCACGCCGGACCTGGCGCTGGTGGAGAATCCGGACATCCTCGCCACCGTCTCGCACCATTCCACCCTGCGGCCGCGCTTGGTGGTGGGCTTTGCCGCCGAGACCGAGAACGTGGTGCCCAATGCCAAGGCCAAGCGCCTGCGCAAGGGCTGCGACTGGATCGTCGCCAACGACGTCTCGCCCGCCACCGGCATCATGGGCGGGGACGCCAACACCGTGCATCTGGTCACCGCCGAAGGGGTAGAGGACTGGCCCTCCGCCAGCAAGGGCGAGGTGGCCCGCCGCCTCGTCGCCCGCCTCGCAGGGGCGCTGACCTGAGCCTGGGCGGACCGGGCTCCCGCGCCGCAGGGCAGGGGGCTTTGCCGCTCGCATCGTGACAGAGGACGAGAAGATGAGTGCAGTCGAAGTGCCGGTGGTCCGGCTGGCCCATGGCGAGGGGCTGCCGCTGCCCGACTATGCGACGGCGGCCTCCGCCGGCATGGACCTCCTGGCGGCGGTGCCGGAGGCCGAGCCGCTGACCTTGCGGCCCGGTTGCTGGGCGCTGGTGCCCACCGGCCTCACCCTGGCGCTGCCCGGCGGCTTCGAGGGGCAGGTGCGTCCGCGCTCCGGCCTGGCGCTGAAATTCGGCGTCACGGTGCTGAACGCGCCGGGCACGATCGATGCCGATTATCGCGGCGAGGTGCAGGTGCTGCTGGTCAACCACGGTCGCGAACCCTTTGTGATCACGCGTGGATTGCGGATCGCCCAGCTGGTGGTGGCGGGGATAAACCAAATAAAGCTGGTAGAAAGTGGAAAATTGGGAGAAACTGCACGTGGCGTCGGTGGTTTTGGCTCGACAGGGCTCGACGGGGCGCCTCAATCGAGATAGCCACAGTCCCATGCCGCGTTTATCCGACAAAAGCCTGCTCGCCATCGCCGCCGTCGTGGACGTTGCCGTTCATGCCCGCGGCACCCCCGTCGCCGCGAAATCCCTGGCTGCCCGCCATGGCCTGCCGCCCCGCCGGCTGGAGCCCGTGCTCCAGGCGCTGGTGCATGCCGGCGTGCTGAAGGGCGTGCGCGGCCCGCGCGGCGGCTACGAGCTGGCGCGGGAGCGCCGCCGCGTCTCCGTGGCGGAGATCGTCCGCGTGGTGGAGGGGGCCGAGGAGGAGAAGGAGATCATCCTCCCGCCTTTGGTCACCGACGTGGTGCAGCCGGCGGTCGCCGCCGCCGAGCAGACCTTCGACACCGCCCTCGACACCGTGACCCTGGAAGACCTGTGCCGCGCCGCCGACACCAAGGGGCACGGCTCGGATCACGACCGCATCGATTTCATCATCTGACCGGCGCGGCCCTCCGCCGTCCGCCGTCCCAATTCGCGAGGAGAACGTCCATGGCGCCGTCCGCTGCCAAAGCCGCCCCTGCGGCCGCCCATCGCCCCGGCCGCGGGCGGGTCTATGATTCCGTCACCGAGACCATCGGCGACACCCCGCTGGTCCGCCTGCACCGCCTGCCGGAACTGCGCGGCGTGAAGGCGAACATCCTCGCCAAGCTGGAATTCTTCAATCCCATCGCCAGCGTGAAGGACCGCATCGGCGTCGCCATGGTGGACGCCATGGCCGAGGCCGGCGCGCTCGACGCCGACACCGTGCTGGTGGAGCCCACCTCCGGCAACACCGGCATCGCGCTCGCCTTCGTCGCCGCCGCGCGCGGCCTGCGGCTGATCCTCGTCATGCCCGAGAGCATGTCGGTGGAGCGCCGCAAGATGCTGGCGCTGCTGGGCGCCGAGCTGGTGCTGACCCCGGCCAACCTTGGCATGCGCGGCGCGGTGCAGAAGGCCGAGGAACTGATCAAGGAACTGCCCAAGGCGGTGATGCCGCAGCAGTTCAAGAACAAGGCCAATCCCGAAGTCCACCGCCGCACCACGGCGGAGGAGATCTGGAACGACACCGACGGCGCGGTGGACGTGGTGGTGTCGGGCGTGGGCACCGGCGGCACCATCACCGGCATCGGCCAGGTGCTGAAGCCGCGCAAGGCCTCGCTGCGCATGGTGGCGGTGGAGCCGGAGGATTCTCCGGTGCTGTCCGGCGGCCAGCCCGGCCCGCACAAGATCCAGGGCATTGGCGCCGGCTTCGTGCCGGACGTGCTGGACCGCAGCATCATCGACGAGGTGGTGACCGTGGGCAACCAGACCGCGTTCGACACCGCCCGCGCGCTCGCCCGCTACGAGGGCATTCCCGGCGGCATCTCCTCGGGCGCGGCCATCGCGGCGGCGCTGGAGATCGGCGCCCGGCCGGAGAATGCCGGCAAGAATATCGTCGTCATCGTGCCCTCCTTCGCCGAGCGCTATCTCTCGACCGCGCTGTTCGAAGGGCTCTGAGGCGCCTCCGGCCCGGCCCCCGTGGGGGGGCGGGCCGCCATGGTTGCCCCATCGGGCAACTGCCGCCAGTATCCTCCCGCACAAGATGACCGGCCGCACATCGATCCGCAGCGGCCGGCGCGAGGGAGGATTGCAGATGGTTCGCACGGGGCGCCTGATCGCCGCGCTGGTGGCGCTTGCTCTTGGGTCATGGTCTGTGGCGCCGGCCGCGCTGGCCCAGTCCGCGCCGCAGGCCGCGGCCGCCGTTCCGGCGGTTCAGACCCGGCCGAAGGTGACGACGCTGGGGCCGGACTTCCCCAAGAGCGCGCTCTTCGTCGGCAACAGCTTCTTCTATTACAACAACGGCATCCACAGCCAGGTGCTGGCGCTGGAGAAGGCCGCCGACCCCGACAACAAGGCCGCCTACCGGGCGATCATGGTGACCATCGGCGGCTCCGGCCTCGATTGGCACGACATGGCGAGCTATTTCCGCCCCGGCGGCCTCGGCGCCTACACGTTCGACGACCAGAACAACGTGGTCTTCAACAAGCCGGGCCGGCTGTTCGACGTGGCGGTGATGATGGATTGCAGCCAGTGCCCGATCCATCCCCAGCTCAAGGCCGCCTTCGCCAGCGAGGTGAAGAAGGACAGCGCCATCGTGCGGCAGAACGAGGCGCGTCCCGTCCTGTTCATGTCCTGGGCTTATGCGGACAAGCCGGAGATGACGGCGGAGCTGGCCGAGGCCTACACCACGGTGGGCAATGCCAATGACGCTCTGGTGATCCCGGCGGGCCTCGCCTTCGCCCGCATGCGCGCCCGCCAGCCGGAGCTGAACCTCTATGCGGCGGACAAGCGCCATCCGAGCCCGGCGGGCAGCTATCTCGCCGCCAGCGTGATCTTCGCCGCGCTGACCGGCCGCTCGCCGGTGGGCAACAGCTATGTCGGCAGCATCGACGCGCCGACCGCCGCCCTGATCCAGGCCGTCGCCTGGGAGACGGTGCAGGACTATTACGGCAAGTGAGCGCCGGGGGCCGGAACGGCTGGGCCTGTCGCAGCCGCCCGGCGGGCCGGAAAGCCCTCTCCCGCGATGCGGGAGAGGGAGCGGGTCGCGCGGGAGGCGTCAGGACCGCGCGCAAGGCATCCCCCCGCCGCGCGGGAGAGGGCGGCGCCGGGTCCCCGGGGCGGGCTTCTAACCCCGGGCCGCCTCCATTAGGATCGGACGCTGATTCGCAGTGGCGGCGCGGCGCTCATGAGGAGCGCTCTGGCGAACGGAAGGACATGGGGCGGATGGCCGATCGGAGCCGGAGCATCGGCGCGCCGTGGACGATCCGGGCGCATCCCAGCGCCGACCACGGCACCGCCACCGCCCCCGCCTTCGTCGCGCAGGTTCCCCAGCCCCTCATGTCCGTGATCCTCTCCCGGCGCCCCGTCCGTTCCGCCCGCCTGCCCGGCGCGGGCCGCTTCCTCGCCGCCGCGCCCGCCGCCGGCGTCCTGCTCCACGCGGGCACCGCCCATGCGGCGGCGGCGGACGGGCTCGCCGCCTCCGGTCTCCTCCTCGGCCTCGCCGGCGGCACCTCGCTGATCGCGCTCGCCGCCGCCGGCCTCGCCGTCGTCACGCTCGGCCGCAAGACGGCGGCGGAGCGGCGGGCAGGGGAGGCCACGCTGCGGCTGCGGGCCGAACTCCAGGCGCTGCGGGCGCTGCTCGCGGTCGGCGCGCGCGGCCTGGTGCTGTGGCGCGACGACGGCGTGCTCGACAGCATCGGCGATGCCGGCGCCGCCTTTCCCGACCCGGCCGACGCCGCCGCCCTGGCCACGGGCCTGCCGCGCTGGCTCGGCGCGGAGGCCGCCGCCGCCCTCGCCGCGCCGCTCGCCCTGCTGCAAGGCGAGGGGCGGGGGTTCAGCCTCCTGACGCGCGATGGCGCCGGCGCGGCGATCCGCGTGGACGGCCGCACGGTGGCCGGCGCCCGGCTGCTGGTGGCCCGGCCCGAACTCGGCGCCGCCGCGCTGCCGCGCGCCGAGGCGGCGGGGGCCAGCATCGAGGCGGAGGCGCTGAAGGCGCTGTTCGACCTTGCCCCGCTGCCCATGTGGCGCCGGGGCATCGACGGCGCGCTGGCCTCGGTCAACGCCGCCTTCGCCAAGGCGGTGGGCGGGCCCGGCGCCGCGCCGGTGGAACTGCTCGACCAGGCGGCCCGCGAGGCGGCGGATGCCGCCCATCGCCAGGGCCAGCCCTATGCCGCCCGCGTGCGCGTGGTGGCCGGCGGCAAGCGCCGCCTGCTGGACGTCACCGAGGCCGCCGGCAGCTTCGGCGCCGCCGGGCTGGCGGTGGACGTCACCGAGGCCGATGCGGCGCGCATCGAGCACGAGCGCGGCCTTGCCGCGCACCGCCGCACGCTCGACCAGCTCAATACGGCGGTGGTGATCTTCGGCGCCGACGAGCGCGTGGTGTTCCACAACACCGCCTATGAGCGCCTGTTCGCCCTGGAGCCGGCCTATCTGGAGCAGCGGCCCAGCGAGAGCGAGGTGCTGGAGCGCCTGCGCGCGGCCCGCAAGGTGCCCGAGCAAGCCGACTTCCGTGCCTGGCGCGAGCAATTGCGCGAATCCTACCGCGCATTGGAGCCGGTGCACGACTGGTGGCATTTACCCGGCGGGCAGATGCTGCGGGTGGTCGCCACCCCCAATGCGGAGGGCGGCGTCACCTATCTGTTCGACGATCTGTCCGAGCGCATGGCGCTGGAGAGCCGCTACAACAGCCTCATCCGCATCCAGGGCGAGACGCTGGACGGCCTCGCCGAGGCGGTGGCGGTGTTCGGCTCCGACGGCCGGCTGCGGCTCTACAACCAGGCCTTCCTGCACCTCTGGTCGCTGAGCGCGCAGGCCCTGGGCGAGCGTCCGCACATCGACGCGGTGGCCGCCATGTGCCGGCCCAAGCACGGCGAGAGCGGCGCCTGGGCGCGCATCCGCAACGTGGTCACCGCCCTCGACCACCGCGAGGGCGAGAGCCTGCGCCTGGAGACCGCCGACAAGCGCGTGCTCGACGGCGCCGCCCAGCCCTTGCCGGACGGCGGCACCATGGTGACCTTCCGCGATGTCACCGACAGCGTGAAGGTGGAGCGGGCGCTGATCGAGCGCAACGAGGCGCTGGAAGCCGCCGACGCGCTGAAGAACGCCTTCGTCGGCCATGTCTCCTACCACCTGCGCACGCCGCTCAACACGCTGATCGGCTATGCCCACATGCTGGCCGAGGGCGTGGCGGGCGAGCTGAACCCGCGCCAGCGCGAATTCCTCGCCCATGTGGGCCAGTCCTCGGACGCGCTCCGGGCGCTGATCGACGACATCCTGGATCTCGCCACCATCGATGCCGGGGCGATGACGCTGGACCTCGCCGAGGTGGACGTGCGCGGGGTGCTGGAAGCGTCGGCGGATTCGGTGCGCGACCTGCTGGAGGAAGCGGGCGTCAGCGTGCAGATCGAGGCCGGCGCGGACCTCGGCAGCTTCGTCGCCGACGGCCGGCGGGTGCGGCAGATCCTGTTCAACCTCCTGTCCAACGCCATCGCGGCCGCCCCGGCCGGCAGCGCCGTGCGCCTGCGCGCCGAGCGCACCGCCGACGCCTTGGTGCTGAGCGTGCGCGACCAGGGGCCCGGCGTGGCGCCGGACATGGTGGAACACCTGTTCCAGCGCTTCGAGACGGCGGGTACCCATCCCGGCGGCACGCGGCATCGCGGCGTCGGGCTCGGCCTGTCCATCGTGCGCTCCTTCATGGAACTGCACGGCGGCACCGTGAGCCTCGCCCCGGCCAAGGGCGGCGGCACGCTCGCCACCTGCGTCTTCCCCCTGGCCGCGCGCCGCCAAGAGGCCGCCGCATGAGCCTGACCCTGGAGCGCGTCCCCGGCGGCATTCCCGCCTTGTCGGTGGTGCTGAACGATCTGGCCGACACCGAGCAGCTGGCCGCCATGCTGGCGCCCTGGCTCGCCACTGGCGACGTGGTGGCGCTGTCCGGCGATCTCGGCGCGGGCAAGACCGCCCTGGCCCGCTTCCTGGTGCGGGCGCTGGCGGGCGAACCGCGCCTGGAGGTGCCCAGCCCCACTTTCTCGCTGGTCATCGGCTACGACTTCGGCCGCGGCAAGGTGGTGCATGCGGACCTCTACCGCCTGGCCGAGCCGGACGAACTGGACGAGATCGGCTGGGACGAGCTGAGCACCGATGCCATCGTGCTGGTGGAATGGCCGGAGCGCGCCGAGGGGCGGCTGCCGGCCAGCCGGCTGGACATCGGCCTGGAGCTGGCCCCGGACATCGGCCCGGAGGCGCGGCGCGCCTTCCTGGTGGGCTCGGGCGCCTTCATCGAGCGGCTCGACCGCATGCATGTGGCCGAATTCCTGGTCGAGGCCAGCGGCTTCGCCGGCGCCGAGCGGCAGTATCTCCAGGGCGACGCCTCCAGCCGCTCCTACGCCCGGCTCGTGCTCGGGCGCAGGTCCGCCGTGCTGATGAACGCGCCCAAGCGCCCGGACGGGCCGCCGGTGCGGCGCGGCCTGCCCTACAGCCGCCTCGCCCATCTGGCGGAGGACGTGCGCCCCTTCGTCGCCATGGCGCGCGGGCTCAGGGCGGAGGGCTTCTCGGCGCCTGAAATCTATGCCGCCGACCTCGACCGGGGCCTCTTGATCCTGGAGGACCTGGGCAGTGACGGCGTCGTCTCCGGCACCCCGCCGGAGCCGATCCGCGAGCGCTACGCGGTGGCGGCCGAGCTGCTGGCGGCGCTGCATTCCCGCCCGCTGCCGAGCGTGCTGCACATCGCCCCGCAGGTGGAATACGTGCTGCCCACCTATACGCTCGAAGCCTTCCTGATCGAGCTGGAGCTGCTGCTGGACTGGTACCTGCCGTTCCGGGGCGCGCAGGCCGACGCGGTGGTGCGCGAGGAATTCCTGCTGCTGTGGCGCGGGGCGCTGAGCGCCGTGCTCTCCGAGCCGCAGACCTGGGTGCTGCGCGACTATCACTCGCCCAACCTGATCTGGCTCAACCAGCGCGAGGGCCTTGCCCGGATGGGGCTGATCGACTTCCAGGACGCGGTGCTGGGACCTGCGGCCTACGACATGGCCTCGCTCGCCCAGGATGCGCGGGTGGACGTGCCGGAAACGCTGGAGGCGGACCTCCTGAGCTATTACCTCCATCTGCGCGTGGACGCCGAGCCGACCTTCGACACGGCCCGCTTCGGGCACCTCTACGCGCTGATGGGCGCGCAGCGGGCGACCAAGATTCTCGGGATTTTCGCCCGGCTCAACGCCCGCGACGGCAAACCGCAATATTTGCGTCACCTTCCGCGTATTAGGCGATACCTCGCCCGCTGCCTCGCCCATCCAGAGCTCGGCTCGCTGCGGATGTGGTACGAAGCCGTCCTGCCATCGAGGGAATTTCAGACGTGACGACGCTTTCTCGCGCCATGGTGCTCGCCGCCGGCCTGGGCAACCGCATGCGCCCGCTGACCGACACCCGGCCGAAGCCCCTGGTGGAGGTGAACGGCAAGGCGCTGGTGGACCACGTGCTCGACCGCCTGGAGGCGGCCGACATCCGCGAGGCGGTGGTCAATGTCCACCATCACGCGGACATGCTGGAGGCCCATCTGGCCACCCGCACCGCCCCGCCGCACCTGCACATCTCCGACGAGCGCGGGGAACTGCTGGAGACCGGCGGTGGCATCAAAAAGGCGCTGCACCTGTTCCATGGCGAGCCCTTCATCGCCATCAATGCCGACACCATCTGGATCGAGGGCGTCCACCCCAACCTCAAGCGCCTGGCGGAGGGCTTCGACCCCGAGACCATGGACGCGCTGCTGCTGGTGGCGGGCACCGCGTCCTCCATCGGCTACGAGGGCAAGGGCGACTTCCTGATGGACGCGCACGGCCGCCTGTCCTGGCGCGGCGAGCGGCTGATCTCGCCCTTCGTCTATGCGGGTGCCTGCGTGCTGAAGCCGGAACTGTTCGCCGACGCGCCGGAAGGGCCGTTCTCCCTGACCCGCATCTTCAACGCCGCCATCGAGCGGCAGCGCCTCTACGGGCTGCGCCTGGAAGGCGTGTGGATGCATGTGGGCACCCCCGGCGCCATCCCCGCCGCCGAGGAAGCCATCCGCCGCTCCAGCGACTGAGCGGCGGGCGGGCGCAAAGCCCTCTCCCGCTTGCGGGGGAGGGTTGGGTGGGGGCGACGGCCGCAGGCCGGCGGCGCTCCGCCCGGCGCGTCCGGCGCTAACGGTTCCGCGCTGCCGCGCGGCCCCCACCCCAGCCCTCCCCCGCAAGCGGGAGAGGGAGCGCGTCGCGCGGGGGCGGGGCGTGTCGCGGAGAACAGTCAGCACGGCCCCGCCGCGCGAGTGATGACCCGCAGCCGGTGAAGGAGAGGCCATGATCGAGCGCACCCCCGCAGGCCGCCCCGCATGACGCGCGTTTTCACCATCCCCTCTTCCGCGCCCTTCTTGCCGACGCTGGCGCACGCTTTGCTCGACGGCCATCTCGTGCCCGGCTTCGCGCCGCGCGGCGATCCCATGGCGCTCGCCTCCGCCACCATCTATTTGCCCACCCGCCGCGCCGGGCGCCTGTTCGGCGCGGCGCTGCTGGACGCCGTCGGCGGCGCGGGCGTGCTGCTGCCGCGCATCGTGCCCCTGGGCGACGTGGACGAGGACGCGCTCGCCTTCTCCGAGGAGGCGGCGCTGCTCGCCCCGCCCCATGCGGTGGCGGGCGTCCACCGGCGCATCGCGCTCGCCGGCCTCGTGGCGCGCTGGCGCGACGCGCTGGCGGAAGGCGAGGGGCAGGCCATGGTGGCCGCCGGCCCCGCCGCCACCATGGCGCTGGCCGACGAACTGGGCCGGCTGTTCGACCAGATGGTGACGGCCAACATCCCCTGGTCGAAGCTCGATGCCCTGGTGCCGGAGGAGCACGACGCCTTCTTCGAGATCAGCCTGCAATTCCTGCGCATCGCCCGCGACGCCTGGGCGGGACATCTGGCGGAAAGCGGCCTCGTGGACCCCGCCGCCCGCCGCGATGCCCTGGTGCATGCGGAGGAGCGGCGCCTCGATGCGCTGGGGGCCGAGGCCGGGCCGGTGATCGCCGCCGGCTCCACCGGCTCCCTGCCCACCACCGCGCGGCTGCTCAAGGCCATCGCCGGCCTGCCGCAGGGCGCGGTGGTCCTGCCGGGCCTCGACCTCACCCTGGAGGAGACGGCGTTCCAGCTCCTGACGGCGGAGGCCACCAGCGCGCCGGACCATCCCCAGTTCGGCCTCGCCCATCTGCTGAAGAAGATGGAGATCGAGCGCCGGGACGTGCCCGAGATCGGCGCCCGCGCGCCGTATGGGCGGGAACGACTGCTCAGCGAGGCGCTGCGCCAGTCGGAGACCGCCGAGATGTGGGCGAGCCTGCCCGAGCGCCTGCCCGAGGCGGAGCGGGCGGCGGCGCTGGCCGACATCCGCGTCATCGCCGCCCAGGACCCGCGCGAGGAGGCGCTGGCCATCGCGCTGGAGCTGCGCGACGCGCTGGCCCGGCCGGACATGCGCGCCGCGCTCATCACGCCGGACCGCGACCTCGCCCGCCGGGTGGCGGCCGAACTGCTGCGCTTCGGCATCGCCATCGACGATTCCGCCGGCGAGCCCTTGGCCGAGACCGCGCCCGCGCGCCTTGCCCGCCTGATCGCCAAGGCGGTGGCGGAGGGCTGCGCGCCGGTGCCGGTGTTCGCTTTGCTGTCCCAGCCTGGCGTGCGGCTCGACCTGGAGCCGGAGGCGCTCCGCGCGGCGGTGGCGGCGCTGGAGCTGATCGCCCTGCGCGGCCCGCGCCCGCGCTCCGGCATCGCCGGCCTGATCGAGGCGGTCGAGGCCTTCGACGGGCGCGATTTGCGCCCCGGCGACCCGCGCAACCGCGTCGATGCCGACCTTCTGGAGGCGGCGCGCGATCTCGTCGCCCGCCTCGCCGAGGCGCTCGGCCCGCTCTGCGCCTTCACAGAGAGGGAAAAGACGCCGCTGGCCGACCTCGTCGCCGCCCATGTCAGCGCCCATGAGGCGCTGTGCGGCCCGCTCGATCCGGAGGCGGACGACCCCGCCGAGGCGTCGCTGGCGCAGGCGTTCGGCGAGATCCGGGACGGGGCGGCGGCCGGGCCGCCGCTGACGCCGGAGGCCTATGCGGACGCCATCTCCGCGCTGCTCGCCGACCGGGTGGTGCGCCCGCGCGGCGCGGGCGAGGAACGCATCCGCATCCTCGGCCCGCTGGAAGCGCGCCTCGTCGCCTTGGACCGGGTGGTGCTGGGCGGGCTGGTGGAAGGCTCCTGGCCGCCGGAGACCCGCACCGACCCGTGGCTCAGCCGCCCCATGCGGGCGGAACTGGGCCTCGACCAGCCGGAGCGGCGCATCGGCCTGTCCGCCCACGACTTCGTGCAGGCGTTCGGCGCCCGCGAGGTGGTGCTGACCTATCCCGGCAAGGTGGGCGGCACCCAGAGCGTGCCCTCGCGCTTCCTCCAGCGGCTGTGGACCGTGGCCGGCCGCGACCTGTGGGCGGCGGCGCTGGCCCGGGGCGAAGCATGGCGCCATGCCGCCGCCGCGCTGGACGACGGCCCCCGCGTGCCCCGCGTCACCCAGCCCGCGCCCAGGCCGCCGCTGGCCCTGCGTCCGCGCAAGCTCAGCGTTACCGAGATCGAGACCTTCCTACGCGATCCCTATTCCATCTTCGCCCGTCACGTGCTGGCGCTCCAGCCGCTGGAGCCGCTCGACGCCATGCCGGGCGGGGCCGAGCGCGGCAGCGCGCTGCACGACGCCTTGGGCGCGTTCGCCCAGGCCCATCCGGTGGATCTGCCGCCGGACGCGCTGGACCGCCTGCTGGACCATGGCCGCGCCGCCTTCGCCCGGCTGGAGGTGTTTCCCGCCGAGCATGCCATCTGGTGGGCGCGCTTCGAGCGGGTGGCCGCCTTCGTGGTGGAGTTCGAGCGCGAGCGGCGGGCCGGTCTCGACCGCGTGGTGGCGGAGACCGGCGGCCGGCTCACCCTGCCGCTGCCCGGCGGCGACTTCCTGCTGACCGGGCGCGCCGACCGCATCGAACTGCGCCGCGACGGGCAGCTGGCCATCCTCGACTACAAGACCGGCACCGCGCCCTCCACCAAGCAGGGCGCGACCTTCTCCCCCCAATTGCCGCTGGAGGCGGCGATGGCGGCGCGCGGCGCGTTCAAGGACGTGCCCGCCGCCCCGGTGGCGGATTTCCTCTATGTGGAACTGAAGGGCGGGGCGCAGGCCGGGCGCGAGAAGCCGGGGGTGGATGACAAGACCACCGCCACCGCCATGGCGGAGGAGGCGCTGGAGCGCCTCACCGACCTGCTGCTGGCCTTCGACGACGAAAGCCGGGGCTACCGTTCGCTCGCCGCCCCGCAATGGCGCGGGCGCTTCGGCACCTATGACCATCTGGCCCGCGTGCGGGAATGGGCGCTCGGCGCCGAGGAGGGCGGGGAATGAGCACCGGCACCGCGCCCGCCACCGAAGCCGCCGCCTCGTCCGCCGCCAAGGCCGAGGCCACCCGCCGGCAGGGCGAGGCGTCCTCGCCGGGCACCTCGGCCTGGGTGTCGGCCAATGCCGGCTCCGGCAAGACCCATGTGCTGGCGCAGCGGGTGATCCGCCTGCTGCTACAAGGCACCGCGCCGGGGCGCATCCTGTGCCTCACCTATACCAAGGCGGCGGCGGCCAACATGGCCAACCGCGTGCTCTCCATCCTCAGCCGCTGGGCGGCGCTGGACGATGCCGCGCTCGACGCGGAATTGCGCCGGATCGACAACGCCCCGCCGACGCCGGTGCTGCGCATCCAGGCGCGGCGGCTGTTCGCGGCGGCGCTGGAGACGCCGGGCGGGCTGAAGATCCAGACCATCCATGCCTTCTGCGGCGGCCTGCTGCACCGCTTCCCGTTCGAGGCCGGCGTCGCGGCCGGCTTCCGCGAGCTGGACGACGTGGGCCGCATGGAGTTGATGGCCCGCATCCGCGCCGAGCTGGTGGTGGAGGCGGCGCGCGCCCCGCACACCCCGCTCGGTCGGGCGCTGACCCGGCTGATGGAGGAGATGTCCGACGGCGGCATCGACGACCTGCTGGAAGCCGCCGTGGGCGCGCGGGCGGCCATCGCGGCGCTGGGCGGGGATGCGCGGGCGCGCGCCGCCCGCGTGGCGGCGGTGCTCGGCGTCACGCCCGGCGCGACGGCGGCCGGCATCGCGGCCGAGATGCTGGCGAGCGTGGTGGTGCCGCAGGCGCATTGGCCGGACATCGAGGCGGTGTTCCTCACCTCCGACAAGGTGAACGACCGCAAGCGCGCGGCGGCGTTTCGGGCGGCGCTGGACGCGCCCGACGATGCCGTCCGGCTCGCCGCCTATCGCGACGTCTTCTTCAAGGCGGACGGCGATCCGCGCTCCGACAAGGACCTGCTGACCAAGGGCCTGCGCGAGGCCTATCCGGAGCTGGCCGCCAATCTGGAGGCCGAGCGCGACCGCCTCGTGGCGCTGACCGAGACGTTGCGCGCGGTGCGCGCGCTGGAGCGCACCGAAGCCGCCCTGACGCTGGGCGCCGCCGCCTGCCAGCGCTACGAGGCGGAGAAGGCCGGGCGCGGCCTGCTGGATTTCGACGATTTGATCGGCCGCACGGCGGATCTGCTCGGCCGCGTGCCGGCGTCCTTCGTGCACTACAAGCTCGATCGCGGCATCGACCATGTGCTGGTGGACGAGGCGCAGGACACCAGCCCCGACCAGTGGCGCGTGGTGCGCGGCCTGGTCTCGGACTTCTTCGCCGGCGAGGGCGCCCGCGAGGGGGTGAAGCGCACCCTGTTCGTGGTGGGCGACGAGAAGCAGTCCATCTTCTCCTTCCAGGGCGCCGACCCGCGCGCCTTCGGCGAGATGCGCCTCGCCTTCGCCCGCGACGCCGGGGCGCAGGACTTCCGCCAGGTGCGCCTGCCGCATTCCTTCCGCTCCGCCCCCGGCGTGCTGGAGGCGGTGGACGCCATCTTCGCCCGCGCCGAGGCGAGCGCCGGCCTCACCATCGACAGCGTGGCCCCGCCGCACGCCGCCATCCGCGCCGACGCGCCGGCCCTGGTGGAGGTGTGGCCGACGGTGACGCCGCTGGCTCGGCCCAAGGTGGACGACTGGCGCCGGCCGCTCGACGAGACGCCGGGCGACGACCCGGTGAACCGCCTCGCCGAACGCATCGCCGCCTTCGTGCGCGACGGCATCGCGCGGCGCCTCGCCATTCCCGCGCGCGGCGGGCGGCCCATGCGGGCAGCGGACGTGCTGGTGCTGGTGCGCCGGCGCGGGCGGCTGTTCGAGGCGGTGATCCGGGCGCTGAAGGAGGCCGGCGGCGGCGTGGACGTGGCTGGCGCCGACCGCCTGGTGGTGGCGCAGCATATCGCCGCCCTGGACCTGATGGCGCTGGGCGACGCTCTGCTCTCGCCCGACGACGACCTCGCCTTGGCCAGCGTGCTGAAGAGCCCTTTGTTCGGCCTCACCGACGACGACCTGCTGGCGTTGTGCCCGCGGCGCGTGGGCCGGCTGGAGGACGCGCTCGCGGCCTACGGCGACGGCGCTATCGCCGCCCGGCTCGGCCTGTGGCGCGGGGAGGCGCGGGCGCTGCGGCCGTTCGATTTCTACGCCCGCGTGCTGGGCCGCGACGGCGGCCGCCGCGCCATGCTGGCCCGCCTCGGCCCGGAGGCGGCGGACGTGCTGGACGAGTTCATGGCGCTGGCCCGCACCTATGAGAGCCTGGAGCCCGCCACCCTGCCGGGCTTCCTCGCTTTCCTGCGGCGCGGCGGCGCCGAGACCAAGCGCGACATGGAGAGCGGCCGCGACGAGGTGCGCGTCATGACCGTGCACGGCGCCAAGGGGCTGGAGGCGCCCATCGTCATCCTGGCGGACACGGTGGACCTGCCCAAGGCCCGCACCGCCGGCGGTCTGCTCAGCGTGACGGCGCCGGACGGCGCGGTGGTGCCGGTGCTGGCGCCGCGCAAGCCGGAGGACCCGGCGGCGCTGGCCGCCGCCCGCGCCGCCCTGACCGCCCGCGAGCTGGAGGAATACCGCCGCCTGCTCTACGTGGCGCTGACCCGCGCCGAGGACGCCCTGATCGTCTGCGGCGCCGAGACCCGCGCCGCCGCCAAGGACAAGGCCCACGCCCGCCCGGCAGGCTGCTGGTACGACCTCGTCCATGCCGCCTTGGCGGACGCGGCGGAGACTGTGCCGGCGCAGGGGTGGGAAGGCGAGGTGCTGCGCTGGCGCAAGTCCGGCCGCTCGCTGGAGCCGGCCGCCACCGATCTCGCGCCGGAAGCGAAGGCACCGGTGCCCCCACCGCCCGTGCTGGCGCCGCTACCCGCGCCGGTGGCGGCGCCCCGCGCGCTGCGGCCCTCGCGCTCCGGCGGCGCCGGCGGCAGTACGCCCGTTGCGCGTGATCCCCATGCTCTCGATCCCCGCGTGCGCGGCGACCTGGTGCACCGCCTGCTGGCCGGGCTCGGCGCCCTGCCGGCCGGGCAGCGCGCGGCGGCGGGCCTGCGGCTGCTGGACCATGTGGCGGCGGGCCTGTCCGATGCGCAGCGCGACGACGTGCTGGCCGAGGTGACGGGCGTACTGGCCCATGCCCCGCTCGACGCCCTGTTCGGCCCGGGGAGCCTCGCCGAGGTGCCGGTGGTGGGCCGGCTGATGGCTGTGGACGGCCGGGTGCTGGCCGTGAACGGCCGGCTCGACCGGCTGGCGGTGCTGGGGGACCGGCTGGTGCTGGCCGACTTCAAGACCGACCGCACTCCGCCCCGCACCCTCGACCATATCGGCGAGGGCTATGTGGGCCAGTTGGCGCTCTATGGCGCGGTGCTGGCCAAGGTGTTCCCCGGCCGGACGCTGGAGGCCCACCTCGTCTATACCCGCGGCCCGCTGGTGCACGTGCTGCCGGCCGAGCGGCTCGCCGCCAGGCTGGAAGCCCTGCTTGCCGCTCCTGCCTGACCCGCGTCACGCCCGCGTGACGCGCCTTGACGGGGAGGGGAGGGGGTTCTTACCTTGGCACCAAGATCCAGTGGATCGCTGCTGAAATCCCCACGAGGTATATCCCAATGGCCGTCGATAAAGTGTCCGATCAGAGCTTCGAGGCCGATGTCCTCAACTCCGCAACCCCCGTCGTCGTCGACTTCTGGGCCGAGTGGTGCGGCCCCTGCCGCATGGTGGGCCCGGTGCTCGACGAACTGTCCGGCGAGCTGGGCGGCAAGGTGAAGATCGTGAAGCTGAACGTGGACGAGAATCCGGTGACGGCGTCCAAGTACGGCATCATGTCGATCCCGACCCTGCTGCTGTTCAAGGACGGCAAGATCGCCTCCCGCCAGGTGGGCGCCGCCGCCAAGGCGAAGCTGGCGAGCTGGATCAACACCGCCGCCTGAGCGCGGGGTTCCGGCGGACGGCAACAAGGCGGGCTTCGGCCCGCCTTTTTTATTGGGGTCTTGGCGAGGCGCGTGCCGGCGCGGTCAGAGATCCAGCTGGCGGAAGCCGCGCGACCAATAGAGCAGGGGCTCCGCCGCCTCGGCGAGGCGGGTGGCCACCACGCGGCCGAGCACGATCATGTGCGAATGGCGCTCGATCACCTCGTCCAGCCGGCAGTCGAAATTGGCCAGCGCCCCGTCGAGGACCGGCGCGCCGGTGGCGAGCTGGGTCCAGCCGCCCGCCGCGAAGCGCTCCTCGCCATGCAGGCCCTTCATGCCGGCGAACCGCTCGGCCAGCTCCTGCTGGCCCGCCGCCAGCACGTTCACCGCGAACACGCCGCGCGCCAGAAGCTCGCCGCGCACCGACGAGCCCTTGTTGATGCAGATGAGCAGCGTCGGCGGGTCCACGGAAAACGAGGTGAGCGAGCTGGCGGTCAGGCCGGTGCGGCTCGTCCCCTCACCCACGGTAAGAACGCTCACCGCCCCGGCGAGGCGCCGCATTCCGGCCCGGTAGGCGTCGGTCAGGGCATGGTTCGGCGGCTCGGCCTGGAGGTTCACGAGGCGGCCCCGGAGATGGAGATAACGGAAAGGCGGGGCAGGAACGGCATCGCAGGGTCCCGAATCACAGGCGCGGTCGAAGGCGCGACCGACGACAGGCAATGTAGGCATGCGGTTCCGCATTTGCGAGATGATGCTCCGTCCCCCGTCCGGCCCGGTTTTCGCCCGGCCGAATCGCACATGGACGGTGTGCCCGGACGGCAGGACGCTTATGGGTGATTGGCAGTGCCGGAGCGCGGCGCTATCAGGATGCGGTTCGACGCATTGCGGGGGTCTCGATGTCTTTTTCCTGTTTCGCTGCGGAGCGCCGGTCGCGGCGGCTCGGCCTGCTCGCCGCCGCGCTGACCCTGGGGCTCGCCTCCGCCCCGGCGGCGTTCGCCCAGACCGCCGCGCCGGCGACGGCCCCGGCGGCGAAGAAGCCCGCTGCCGCACCGGCCGCGCCGAAGCCGGCCGCGCCCGGCCCCGCGCTCGGCCAGGAGGACAGCGGCCCGACCCGTACCACCGCCACCTATGACGACTGGGTGGTGCGCTGCGAGCGTTCCGACGTGGTCGGCGGCGCCAAGGTGTGCGAGGCGGCCCAGACGCTCCAGATCGGTAATCCGCAGCAGGGGCTGTCGGCGCAGGTGGTGTTCGGCCGCCTGACCAAGGAGGCGCCCATGCGCCTCGTGGTGCAGTTGCCCGTGGGCGTGTGGCTGCCCACCGGCATCCGCTTCGTCTATGGCGAGAAGGCGCGGACCGTGGCCGCGCAGTACAAGTTCTGCATCCGCGCCTGCATCGCCGACGTGGAACTGAGCGCCGAGGACGTGGCGGAACTGGGCACCGCCGCCGGGCCGGGCAAGCTGGAATTCCTCGACCGCAACCAGCAGCCGGTGGCGCTCGACATCTCGTTCAAGGGCCTCGCTGCGGCGCTCGCCGCCCGCGACAAGGGCTGAGGAAAGCGCGGCGGGACGGGGCGGGGGCAGGCCTCATGCGCCGGGTGCCGCAACGGCGGCGGCATCCGGCCGCAGGGCGATGCGGACCAGGCCCTCACCCCCAACATACGGCACAGGCACCATATTCCCGCCGTGTGGGCATGGTCATGAGCGGGATGAAAAAAGAGGGTTAACCAAGCCGCATCAGTCCTGTAGCATGCCCGTGCAAGCCGCAGGACAGCCTGCCGGGGCATAAGGTCCGGCAAGATGTAAACCGGCGGGAGCAAGGGTGAGTTCCGACGGGGCGTGGGGGTTTTCGATTTATTTACCGCGATCCATGCTCAATGGGGGCTGGATCAAGGGAAATATCCCAATCCTGGCGTAGGTACGGATGACGCAGGGTGTCGCTTGGCCGATGAGGCAGGCGACGGCCCGCCTGAAGTCCGGCCTTCAATCAGTCGAGTAGCGCGCATCATGACCTATATGGCCTGGATGGATGACGACGAGGCCCCCTTCGAGGCGCCTCTTGCGACCACGGCCAAGTTCCAGCCTCTGCTCAAGGGCGGTATCGTCATCGGGTTCGGCGCCATTGCCGCGGCCGTGCTGATGGTGGCCATCGGCGGCGGGCGCAGCTCCACCGCTCCGGCCTCCGCGCCGGCCGGGCGCGAGGCGTCGCAGACCGCCCTTATCGATCCGCCCGATGCCATCCGCATCTCGCGCGCCCACAGCGCCGGCCGGGTCGAGGCGATTCCCTCCTCCGGCACCGTGGCCGACGGGCGCGACTGGATGTTCGCCCCTTCCGTGCCCGGCGAGCCCACCGCCTTCCTCGGCCGCCAGACCGTGGTCGCCAGCGCCCTGCCCGAGCCGGCGCCGGCGGTCGAATCGGTGCGGGTGATGCCGCTGCCGTCCGCCAATCCTTTGTTCGCCGCCCGCGCGCCGCAGAGCGAGGCCGCCGACCGCGCCGAGATGCGCGCGCTGAACGCCCAACTGGTCGCGCCGCCGCTGCCGACCCGCAATCCGCTGCTCGCCGGCCGCCAGCAGCTCGCGGCGGTCGAGCCCGCCGAGCGCATGCAGGAGCCCGAGCCGGCGCGCACCCCGCCGCCGGCGGCGCCCACGCCAGCCGCCGAATCCATGCTGCCGGGCCCGAGCGACAAGTTCGCGCTCTATGACATCAAGGCCCGCGTGGTCTACATGCCGAACGGCGAGAAGCTGGAGGCGCACTCCGGCTATGGCGACATGTTCGACGACCCGCGCTTCGTGCATAAGAAGATGGTCGGCCCGACCCCGCCCAACGTCTATGAGATGAAGATGCGCGAGAGCCTGTTCCACGGCGTGGAGGCGATCCGCCTCAACCCGGTGGGCGGCGGCAACATGTTCGGCCGCGACGGCATGCTGGCGCACACCTACATGCTCGGCCCGCGCGGCGATTCCAACGGCTGCGTCTCGTTCCGCGACTATCCGAAGTTCCTCACCGCCTTCAAGCGCGGCGAGATCAACCGGCTGGTGGTGGTGACGAGCCTGCCCAGCAAGCCCGAGCCGTCCAACCCGATCCTGGCCTGGCTGTCGCAGGCCTCCGGGCGCTGAGCCTCCGGCGGCGCGCCGCCGGCTTCCAATCCCGTTTCCGAGACACCCGGCCCGCCCTGCGCGCCGGGTGTTTTCGTTCAGGCGGGGGCGCTCAGCGGCCGCGGCGGGGCGAGGGGCGGCCGGAGAGGGCGCGCACCAGGCTGGTCTTCACGCTCGCCACATGCTCGCGCATGAGCATTTCCGCGCGATAGGCATCGCACAGCAGGATGGCGTCATAGATGCGGTGGTGGTCGTCGTGCCGCCGCCGCACGTCCAGATGGTCGAACGACACCACGTTGCGGTGGGAGGATTGCGGCACGCTCTGGCACAGCCGCACCATGTCGCCCAGCATCCGGCAGCGGGCGGCGGTGTGGATGGTGTCGTGGAAGATGAAGTTCACCGTGCCGTAGGCGATGCGCTCCTCCTCGCCCAGTTCGTCCCGCGCCAGGATCTGGTCGCCATCCTCCAGCGCCCGCTCGATGGCGGCGCGCTCCGCGTCGGAGAGGCCGCGCTCGGCGGCGAAGCGGGCGGCCAGCGATTCCAGCATGGCGCGGATCTCGTAGGCGTCCACGATCTCCGAGGTGCGGAAGCGGCGCACCGAATAGCCCCGGTTGGGCGCGTATTCCAGCAGCCCCTCGCTGGCCAGCGACTGCAGCGCCGAGCGCACCGGCGTGCGGGAGACGCCGAGCGTCTCCGACAGGCGCACCTCGTGCAGCTTGGCGCCGGGCTCCAGGTCGCCGGACAGGACTGAGGCGCGGATGCGGTCGGTGACGGACAGCGAGCGGGTCGCGGTGCCGGACCGGGGCGGCTCGATGGGGTCGAGGATGATATCGGCCATGCGCTTTCACGAGATGGAACTTTGCCCGACCCTACCCGCCGGGACGGGTCGGCGGCAAGCATACAATTCGTGCCATAGGAGCGCCGGTGCGGGACCGCGCAAATGCTTTGACAATCCTGTCCGCCACGCGGACCGCCGCTTAAAATGCGGGCAAGGTGCGGCGTGAATTGCAGCAAAAAATGTATACATTGTTTCTTGACCGGAGACAAATTGTATTCAAAGTTTGAGGCATTCGGATTGCATGCGTTTGAAAGGGCGGTGCCATGGGGACTGTGATCGACAGCGCCATCGAGCAGATCACGCAGAACCGGCTGCCCCATTACGAGCCCTATGGCTGGCACCACTGGCCCGAGCATCCCTGGCTCGCCTACCAGTTCCGCCGCGGCCTCGGCGAGACGCAGGAGGGCGGCGGCGCGGTCTCCGAGGTGTTCCAGGCCGCCGCCCGCATGATCCCCGGCGACCTGGAGAGCTGGCATGCGGAGTGGATGCGCATCGCCGAGCGCAACCGGACGCGCGCTCTGGCGGAAGAGCAGGCGGGCCATATCCGCACCGCCATGAACTGCATGCTGCGCGCCGCCGACTACTACCGGCAGGCCGAGTTCCACCTGGAGCCGGACGACCCGCGCCGCCTGCCGACCTTCGAGCTGATGGAAGCCTGCTCGCAGGCCTTCCTCTCCCACCTCAACCCGCCCGGCGTCGCGGTGGACATTCCCTATGAGGACGGCAAGCCGATCTGCGGCTATTTCGTCCGCGCCCCGTTCCCCGGCGAGAAGATGCCGGTGCTGATCTGCATGGGCGGGCTCGACAGCATCAAGGACGAGATGTGGTTCATGCAGGCGCACGGCGCCCTGCAACGGGGCATCAGTGTGCTGATGATCGACGGCCCCGGCCAGGGCGGCACGCTGCGCCGCCACGGCGTGGTGGCGCGGCCCGACACCGAGGTGGCCATCGGCAAGTGCATTGACTGGCTGCTCACCCGCGACGACGTGGACCCCGCCCGCATCGCCGTGTGCGGCTCCTCGCTCGGCGGCTATTACGCCGCGCGCGCCGGCTGCTACGAGCACCGCCTCGCCGCCGTCATCTCGCACGGGGCGATCTGGGACGTGCACGACATGTGGGGCGGCAAGGGCGAGGACTTCGGCCTCGCCATGCACATCAAGTGGGTGATGGGCGCGCCCACCATGGCCGCGGCCATGGAGACGGCGAAGGCCTTCACGCTCGACGGCCACTTGCAGCACATGCGCTGCCCCTACCTCATCCTGCACGGCGGCTATGACGTGCTGACCGTGAGCGCGGCGACGCAGACCCGGGACTATGCGGCAAAGCACGGCGTCAACGTCACCTTCCGCATCGTCGATCCGGAGGAGACCGGCGCCGAGCACTGCCAGCACGACAACCCCACCATGGGCCAGGAAATCCTTGCCGACTGGTTGGCGGACATCTTCGGCATCGACCAGGCGGGGCTGCTGAAGACCGGCTGGAATCCCCTGATCTGAAGGCGCGCGCCATGAGCCAGACAACCCTCCGCCAGCCCCCGCTTCACCAACCCTCCCTGCGCCTCGGCGTGGATGCGCCGAAGGCCGCCATCGTCGCCATCGACCTGCACCGCGGCCATCTGGACATGGCGGTGGCCACCATGCCCACCAGCCCCGAGGTGGCCGCGCGGGTGATCGCCGCGAACGCCAGGCTGTTCGCCTGGGCGCGGGCGGCGGGCGTGCCGGTCGTGCATCTCATGACCTCCTACCGGGATGCGGGGGAGATCGCCGCCAACCCGTTCTGGCGCAGCCGCGCCGAGGACCCCGCCGCCACCCGCAAGAACGTGCTGCGGCACAATCTGGAGGGCGGCCCCGGCTGCCAGGTGATGCCGGAGCTGTGGCTCGCGGGCGATGTCCTGGTGGACACCAAGAAGCGCTACGACTGCTTCATCGCCTCCGACCTTGATTTCTTGCTCAGGAGCCGCGGCATCAACACGCTGATCATCACCGGCGTGAACACCAATTCCTGCGTGCTCGCCACCACCACCGCCGCCAACGTGCGCGACTATGCGGTGATCGTGGTGGAGGACTGCGTGGACACCATGGACGGCCCGGCGCTGCACGAGGCCGGCCTCCTGTGCATCCGCACCGCCTTCGGCTCGGTCCTGTCCAGCGCGCAGGTCATGGCCTCCGATCTGCTCGCCGGCGCGGGCGAGACGGGAGCAGCGGCGTGAACCTGCGGGCGAAAACAGCCATCCAGCAAGGGCGGGCCGTGCTCGCCGTCAATCCCGGCGGGGTCGCCCTGCCGGCGGTAGAGGCGCTGGCGGCCTGCGGCGCGGACTGCCTGTTCATCGATTGCGAGCGCACGGCGGTCTCGGTGGAGAGCATCCCGGCGCTCGCCCGCGCCGCGCAGGCGTGCGGCATGAGCGCCGTGGTGCGGGTGATGGGCAAGGATCCGGCGCAGATCATCCGCGCGCTTGATTGCGGCGTGGACGGCATCGTGTTGCCGCAGGCGGAAAGCGCGGACGACTGCCACATGCTGGTGGCGGCCGCCCGCGCCGCCACCAGGGGGCGCGAGGGGGAGCTGCTGCTGATTGCGCAGATCGAGAGCGTCGCCGCGCACCAGCGGCTGGAGGCGATGGCCGCCGTGCCGGGCGTGGATCTCTTCCTCATCGGCCCCAACGACCTCGCCCACGCCATGGGCTTCCTCGGCGATACCGCGCGGCCGGAACTGAAGGCGGCGGTGGACGACATCATGGCGCGGCTCGCCGCGCTGGGGCGCCCGTTCGGCCTGCCCGCCACCACCGCCAGCGCCCCGGACCTCGTCGCGCGCGGCGCCACCTTTCTCTACGCCACGCTGGAGGGCCTGCTGCGGCCCGGCGTGGCGGCCCTGCGCGGCGCCATGGGCGCCCCGCTTTCCACGCAATGACCCGGGAGGACACCATGGCCATGCTGCCGCGCGAGCGCGCCCCTTATTCCGCCATCGTCGATCGCCCGCCCCTGAAGCTGCCGGGCAAGGCCCGCGTGGTGCTGTGGACCATCGTGAACCTGGAGGTGTGGGACATCGCCCGCCCCATGGCGCGGCAGGTCATCCCCGCGCCCACCGGCCAGGCGCTGCTGCCGGACGTGCCGAACTGGAGCTGGCACGAATACGGCATGCGGGTCGGCGTGTGGCGCTTCTTCAAGCTCTACGAGCGCCTCGGCATCCGCCCCACGCTCTCCATCAATGCCCGCGTGTGCGAGGATTACGCGCGCGTTGCCGGGCAGGCGCGGGACGCCGGCTGGGAGTTCATGGGCCATGCCTATGAGCAGGGCCCGATCCACAAGATCGAGGACCAGCGCGGCATGATCCATCGCTCAATGGACATCATCGAGACCTTCACCGGCAAGCGCGCCAAGGGCTGGCTCGGCCCCGGCCTCACCCAGACGCTGGAGACCCCGGACCTGCTCACCGAGGCCGGGGTGAAATATATCGGCGACTGGGTGTGGGACGACGAGCCGGCGGTGATCGAGACCGTCAACGGCCCGCTGCACACGCTGCCCTACACGGTGGAGCACAACGACATCCCGATGATGGCCGTGGCCCATCATGAATCGCCCTACTGGCTCCAGCGCCTGAAGGACAGCCTCGACCGGCTGCACGAGGAGGGCGAGGAGCGGGCCAAGGTGATGGCGGTGGCCATCCATCCCTATCTGTCCGGCCAGCCGCACCGCATCAGGTATCTTGAGGAATTCTACGCCTATGCCGCCGCCAAGGGCGACGTACTGTTCTGGAATGGCGAGGAGATCCTGGACTGGTACCAGACCACGCAGGGCACGAAGGCGTGAGCGCGATGACCGAGCCTCATGCCTTCGTGTTCGCCCCGCCGGCGATCGAGAGCCTGCCCGTGGTCGGCGCGGAGGCCCGCTTTCCGGTGCGGCGGATCTATTGCGTCGGCCGCAACTATCTCGCCCACATCCGCGAGATGAAGGAGGCGGAGGACGAGCGCGACCCGCCCTTCTTCTTCCAGAAGCCGCGCGACAGCCTGGTTGAGGACGGGGCCACCGTGCCCTATCCGGCGGATACGGACGACTACCAGTTCGAGGTGGAGCTGATGGTCGCCATCGGAGCGGCGGGCCGGGACCTTTCGGTGGTTGAGGCCGAGGGCGCGATCTTCGGCTATGGCGTGTGCCTCGACATGACGCGGCGCGACCGCCAGAGGGAATGCGGCGGCAAGCGCCTGCCCTGGGAGCGCGGCAAGGCGTTCGATCAGTCCGCCCCCTGCGGGCCGGTGTTTCCCAAGGCCCTGGGCGGCAATCCGGCCAAGGGCGCCATCACCCTCACGGTGAACGGCGAGGAGCGCCAGCGCGGCGACCTCGCCCAGTTGATCTGGAGCGTGCCGGAGATCGTCGCCAACCTGTCGGCCTCCTATGCGCTGGCGCCCGGCGACATCATCATGACCGGGACCCCCGCGGGCGTCGGCCCGGTGAAGCCCGGCGACGTGATCGTCGGGGCCGTGGACGGCTTCGGCACCCTGACCCTCACCATCGGCGGCCGGGAGGCCTGACATGCTGCCCACCGAGCGGATCTCCTATTCCCCCATTTCCCAGCGCCCCAAGCTGACGCTGCCCGGCGGCAAGCGCATGGCGGTGTGGGTGATCGTCAACATCGAGGAATGGAACCCGCGCGAGACCATGCCGCGCACGGTGCTGACCCCGCCGGCGGGCGGCTCGCCGAGCCCGGACATCCCCAACTGGGCCTGGCACGAATACGGCAACCGCGTCGGCTTCTGGCGCATGCTGGAGATGTTCGACGAGACCAAGGTGCCGGCGGTGCTGGCCATCAACGGCACCGCCATCTCAAGCTACGAGCCCATCGCCAGGGCGGCGCTGGAGCGCGGCTGGGAGTTCATGGGCCACGGCTACACCCAGAAGAACATGCAGAAGGTGGAGAACGAGCGCGAGGATATCGCCCGGACCACGCAGGCGATCGCCGCCTATACCGGCAAGCGCCCGCGCGGCTGGCTGGGGCCGGGCCTCACCGAGACCTGGGAGACCCCGGACCTGCTGGTGGAGGCGGGCTACGACTATGTGTGCGACTGGGTGCTGGACGACCAGCCGGTGGTGCTGAAGACCCGCTCAACGCCGATCGTGAACATTCCCTACACCCAGGAATGCAACGACGTGGCGATGATGCTGATCCAGCATCACAAGGCCAGCGAATATTACGACCGTGCCCACGACCAGTTCGAGCAGCTCCATCACGATGCCCGCGACAGCGCCCGGGTGATGGCCCTGGTGGTGCATCCCTACATCATGGGCGCGCCGCACCGGATGAAATACTTCCGCCGCATCATCGAGGAGATCCGCGCCATGGACGACGTCGCCTTCATGACCGGCGAACAGATTTTCGACTGGTACCTGCGCGAGCGGCCGGACGCGCTCGCGGCCGGGAGCGCCGGATGAGCGGGCTCAACGCCTTCCAGCTCCTCAACGGGCTCACCTTCGCGGCTCTGCTGTTTATCGTGGCCTCCGGCTTCACGCTGATCTTCGGCCTGCTGCGCATCGTCAACCTCGCCCATGGCGCGCTCTATCTGCTGGGCGGCTACGCCGGCTATGCCGCCGCGCACGCCTCGGGCAGCTTTCTCGTCGGCGTGCTGGCGGCCATGGCGGCGGTGGCCGTGGTCGGGCTGGTGCTGGACCAGGGCCTGCTGCGCTTCGTGCGCGGCTACGAGCTTCGGCAGGTGTTGCTGACCCTCGGCGTCGCGTTCCTGCTGAACGACCTGACCCTGGTGGCGTTCGGCGGCGACACCTACACCGTGCCGGCGCCGGAGGCGCTGCGCGGGGCGGTGCGCTTCTGGGGCCTGTTCTATCCCAAGTACCGCCTGTTCGTGCTGGCGCTGGGCGTGGCGGTGTTCATCGCTCTGTGGCTGCTGATCAACAAGACGCGGCTCGGCGCGCTGATCCGCGCCGGGGTGGACGATCCGGAGATCATCGCAGCCATGGGCGTCAACATCCGCCGGGTGTTCCTGCTCACCTTCATGCTCGGCGCGGCGCTGGCCGGCCTCGGCGGCGCCGTGGGCGGCGCCTTCCTGACGCTCTATCCCAGCGCCGACGCGGAGATCCTGGTGTTCTCGCTGGCGGTGGTCATCATCGGCGGGCGGGGCAGCCTGGTGGGCGCGGCGGTGGGCGCGCTCATCGTCGGCATGCTCAACACGGTGGGACAGGTGATGTTCCCCGAGTTCGCCTATTTCGTCATCTTCGGCCCCATGGCGGCGATCCTCGCCTTCCGCCCGCTGGGCCTGTTCGGGAGGGCGGTCTGATGAGCGCGCCGTCGTCGCCCGTACCCGCGCCCTTGGGCTCCCGCGTGCCGCTGGCCGGCCTCGCCGTCGCGCTCGGGGCGCTGGCCTTCGCCGTGCTGCCGCTGCTGGTGCCCACTTATCAGGTGAGCATCCTCACCGAGATCCTGATCTTCGCCGTGCTGGCCATGGCGGTGGACGTTCTGGCGGGCTTCACCGGCCGCACGCCGCTGTGCCACGGCGCCATCTTCGGGGTGGCCACCTATGTGGTGGTCTATTGGAGCCAGCAGGGCGGGGCGCCGGTCACCGGCGTGCTGCTGGCGGTGGCGGCGGCGACGCTGGTGGCGGCGATCTTCGGCCTGCTCGCCATCCGCACCTCGGGCGTCTATTTCCTGCTGCTCACCCTGGCGCTGGGCATGATCGTGTGGGGCGTGTGCCTGCGCTGGACCTCGGTGACGGGCGGAGAGAACGGCCTGCGCGGCACGGTGCGGCCTGAATTGCTCGCCGGGCACCTGCCGTTCTATTACGCCGTGTTCGCGGTGGTGGGGATCATCACCTGCGTGATGTGGCGCTTCGTGCGCTCGCCCTTCGGCCTGACGCTGCGCGGCATCCGCGACAGCGAGAGCCGCATGCGCGCGCTCGGCTACAATGTCTCGCTGCATTTGTTCCTGGCCTTCACCATCTCCGGCTTCTTCGCCGGGCTGGCGGGCGCGCTCTACGCCATGTTCAACGATTTCGTCAGCCCCTCCACGGTGGCGCTGTCGCAGTCGGTGGAGGGCCTGCTGATGGCCATCACCGGAGGCATCGGCACGCTGTTCGGCGCCTTCATCGGGGCGGCCGCCATCATCGGGCTGGAGAATTTCGTCAGTCAATATACCGAGCGCTGGCAGAGCGTGCTCGGCCTCATGTTCATCCTCATCATGATCTTCGCCCCGCAAGGGGTGATCGGGCGGGTGCGCGACCTTCTCACCCGCCGCCGCTGAGCAGCCGAAAAACAAATAACAGCCGACCAGACCGAACCGACAGGAGTGGAACCATGGACCGCAGGACGTTTCTGAAGACGAGCGTTGCCGCCGCCGCTGCCGGCGCGGTGGCGATGCCCCATGTCGCCCGCGCCCAGGGCGGGCCGATCCGCATCGGCCTCATGGCCCCGCTCACCGGCGTCGTCGCCGCCGGCGGCCGCGAGATGGTGGACGGCTTCAACATGTATTGGGAGGAGCACGGCAACGAGGTCGCCGGGCGCAAGGTGGAGGTGATCGTCGAGGACGACGCCGCCAATCCCGACACCGCATTGCAGAAGGCCCGCCGCCTGGTGGAGCAGGCCAATGTCAGCATGCTGTTCGGCAACCTGCTGGCCAACACCGGCCTCGCGGTGGCCAATTATGTGAAGGGCAACGGCATGCCCTATTTCATTCCGATCATCGCCGCCGACGACCTCACCCAGCGCAACCGCATCAAGAACGTCATCCGCGTGGCCGGCTATACCGCCAGCCAGTTCCCCCGCCCGCTGGCGGACTGGGCGCTGAAGCAGGGCTACAAGAAGGTCGCCACCATCAGCCAGGACTACACCTTCGGCCACGAGCAGTGCGGCGGCTTCTGCCAGACCTTCACCGAGGGCGGCGGCAAGGTGCTGGGCCAGTTCTGGCACCCGCTGAACACCTCCGACTTCAGCCCCTACCTCGGCCAATTGGCCAATCTCGGCGCCGACGTGGTGTTCGCCATGGAGACCGGCGCCGATGCCACGCGGCTGATGCAGCAATATGCCAATTTCGGCCTGAAGGGGCAGATCCCGCTGATCGGCGCCATGAACATGACCGACCAGTCCGTCATCCGCACCATGGGCGACGAGGTGGACGGCGTCGTGGTGGCGGCGCATTTCGCCGAGGGCTCGCCCGCCCCGGTCACCCAGTCCTTCGTCGCCGCCTACGGCAAGAAGTTCGGCAAGCTGCCCTCGCTCTACGGCTTCTCCATGTATTCCGGCGCCATGTGGGTGGATGAGGCGCTGAAATCCATCAAGGGCAATGCGGAGGACCGCGACGCCTTCCTCGCCAGCGTGATGAAGACCGACCTTACCGGCTCGCCGCTCGGCCAGACGGTGAAGATGGACGACTATGGCAACCCGATCTACGACGTTCACATCCGCAAGGTGGTGAAGAACAAGGACGGCAAGTATTGGAACGAGCCGATCGCCAATTATCCGAACGTGTCGCAGTTCTGGAAATACGATCCGGTCACCTACATGAAGCAGCCGCCCTATTCACGCGACTTCCAGGGCATCAAGAAGTCCTGATCCCGTCGCCGGGCCGCCGCCCGCTTCGCGCGGACGCGGCCCGGCCTCAGAGCCTGCCGGCAACGGCTGGCCGGGCGCGCCTCTCTTCCAACCCTCCCCCCGGGAGAGGGGCGCGATCCGCGGCCCGGCCAAGCAGGAGACGATCCGTTGAACCCAAGGCCCGCTCCGTGACCGATCTGCTGCATCTTGAGGGCATCTGCGTCCAGTTCGGCGGCCTGCGCGCCGTAGACGACGTGAGCATCCGCGTGCCGGTGGGCGAGCGCCGGGCCATCATCGGCCCCAACGGCGCCGGCAAGACGACGCTGTTCAACGCCATCACCGGCGTGGTGCGCGCCACCTCGGGCCGGGTGATGTTCGAGGGGCGGGATGTCACCCGCCTGCCGGTGCACGCCCGCGCCAGGATCGGCATGAGCCGCACCTTCCAGATCACCAACCTGTTTCCCAACCTCTCGGTGGCGGAGAACATGCGCCTCGCGCTGCGCGGCCTCTCGCCGCGCAAGTTCTCGCTGCTGGGCGGCGGCGGGCTCGACGCAGCCGAGCAGGATCGCGCCGACGCGGCGCTCGGGATCTCCCGCCTGCATGCCCGGCGCGATGCGCTGGTGAAGGAATTGTCCTATGGCGAGCAAAGGCAGCTGGAGCTGGCCATGGCGCTGGTGGCGCAGCCGCGCCTGCTGCTGCTGGACGAGCCGGCCGCCGGCCTGTCGCCGTCCGAGCGGGTCATCGTCTCGGACATCATCCGCGCCTTGCCGCGCGACCTCACCCTGGTGCTGATCGAGCACGACATGGATCTGGTGCTCTCGCTGGTGGACTACGTGACCTGCCTCAACAACGGGAAGATGCTGGTGGAGGCCCCGCCCGCCGAGATCCGCACCAACAGCCTGGTCCAGGACGTCTATCTGGGAAAGGCGCGCCACAATGCTTGAGGTGGCCGATCTGCACAGCTTCTATGGCGAGGCCCACGTGCTGCACGGGGCGAGCCTCACGGTCAATGCGGGGGAGGTGGTGGCGCTGCTCGGCCGCAACGGCATGGGCAAGACCACGCTGATCCGCTCCATCATGGGCCTCACCCCGCCGGACGTGCGCGCGGGCTCCGTGCGCTGGAAGGGCGCGGAGCTGCGCGGCGTGCCCTCGCACGAGATCGCCCGGCGCGGCATCGCCATCGTGCCGCAGGGGCGGCGGCTGTTCCCCTCGCTCACCGTCACCGAGCACCTCACCGTGCTGAAGCCGGCGGGCGCGACCCATGGCTGGACGGTGGCCAAGGCGTTCGAATTCTTCCCCCGCCTCGCCGAGCGCCGGCACAATCGCGGCAACCAGCTCTCCGGCGGCGAGCGGCAGATGCTGGCGGTGGCCCGCGCGCTGATGATCGACCCCGAGCTGATCCTCATGGACGAGCCCTCGGAAGGGCTCGCCCCGGTGATGGTGCAGCATCTGGAGGGCATCATCCTGCACTTGAAGCAGGCCGGGCTCGGCATCCTGCTGGTGGAGCAGAATCTCTACAGCGCCCTGGCGGTGGCCGACCGCGCCTATATCCTGGAGACCGGCCGGGTGGTGCACGAGGCGCTGGCATCGGATATTGCCAGGGATCCCTCGACGCTGACCCGTTTCCTCGGCGTCCATTGACGAGAGCGTCCATGGCAGAGATTGAGCAGACCCCGTCCGACTTCGCCGCCGCCATCCTCGCCCGGCAGGGCGTGACCATCCGGCCGGAGGAGGCGCAGGGCCTCGCCGCGCTCGCCCGCCAGCTCAACGCGGCGGTGGCCGCCGGGGCGCAGGCGCGCGTCACCATCGATGCCAGCCCCTGGAGCTTCCCGACGCTGCGGGCCGAGATCGCCGAGCGCGGGGAGGCGGAGGCGTGAGCGCGCTGCACGAACTCGGCCTCGTGGAGACCGCGGAGGCCATCGCCAGCGGCGCCGTCACGTCGGAGGCGGTCACCCGCGTCGCGCTCGACCGGCTCGAATCCCTCGGCCCGCGCTACCACGCCATCATGGCCATCGATCGCTACGGCGCGCTCGATGCCGCCCGCGCCGTGGATCTCGCCCGCGCCAAGGGCGAGGACATCGGCCCGCTGGGCGGCGTGCCCCTGGCGCACAAGGACCTGCTCTATCGCGCCGGCCGCGTCTGCACCGGCGGCTCGATCATCCGCAAGGATTTCGTGGCCGACACCACCGCCTCGGTTCTGGAGCGGCTGGACGGCGCCGGCGCGCTCGATCTCGGCACGCTGCACCTGGCCGAATTCGCCCTCTCGCCCACCGGCTTCAACGCCCATTACGGCCATGGCCGCAGTCCGTGGAACCTCGACTACGGCTCCGGCGGCTCCTCTTCCGGTTCCGGCGCGGCGGTGGCCGCGCGGCTGGTGAGCGGGGCCCTGGGCTCGGACACCGGCGGCTCCATCCGCCATCCGTCCGCCATGTGCGGCGTCACCGGGCTGAAGCCCACCCACGGCCTCGTGCCGCTCTACGGCGCCATGCCCATGGCGCCGAGCCTCGACACCATCGGCCCGCTGACCCGCAGCGCGCGGGACGCCGCCCGGCTGCTGTCGGTGATCGCCGGCCCCGACGTGCGCGACGCGGCGACCCTCTCGGCGCCCGAGCGCGACTATGAGAGCGGCCTCGTCGGGGACCTGAAGGGCCTCACCATCGCCGTGCCGCAGGGCTATTACCGCACCACGGCGGATCGCGAGATCCTGGCGCTGATGGACGAGAGCCTCGCCGTGCTGCGCGAGGCGGGGGCGAAGGTCGTCGAGACCACGGTGCCGGACATGGCGCTGGTCAATGCGCTGATGCAGGTGGTGATGACCTCGGAGGCGGCGGCGCTCCATCGCCGCTGGCTCACCGAGCGGCCGGAGGACTATGGCGCGCAGGTGCGCGCCCGCATCCTGCCGGGCTTTGCCTTGCCGGCGACGCGCTATGTGGAGGCGCTGATGATGCGCGCCGACGTCGCGCGCGACTGGCTCGCCTGCGCCATGGGCGAGGCGGACATGGTGCATGTGCCGACGCTGCCGGTCCCGGTGCCCAGCATCGCGCAGACCACCCAGGGCGCGCCGGAGGACGTGGCCATCGCCATCGCCCGCGTGACCCATTGCACGCGGGGCATCAGCTATCTCGGCCTGCCGTCCCTGTCGGTGCCCTGCGGCTTCACCGCCAACGGCCTGCCGGCGGCGTTCCAGCTGGTGGGGCGGCCCTATGGCGAGCCGGTGCTGCTGCGCGCGGGCGACGCCTACCAGCGCCGCACCGACTTCCACACCCGCCTGCCGCCCGATTGCGGCGAGGCGTGAAGCTTCCGCTGCGCGGCCCGGCCGGGCCGCGCAGAAGCGGTCAGCGGAACAGGTTGCGCTTGGCCAGTTCCAGCAGCTCGTCGCCGCGTCCGTTGATGATGGCCCGCGCCGCATAGAGCGAGAAGCCCACCGCCTGCTCGGCCTTGATGGCGGGCGGAATCACCAGCTCCAGCTTGTCGGTGACCACGTCCACCACGGCCGGGCCGTCATGGGCGAAGGCGGCTTCCAGCGCGTCCTTCACGTCAGCGGGGTCCTCCACCCTGCGGCCGAAGATGCCGATGGCATTGGCCATGGCGGCGAAGTCGGGGTTTTGCAGGTCCGTGCCCACGTTGAGGAAGCCGGCGGCCTTCATCTCCATGTCCACAAAGCCCAGCAAGCCGTTGTTGAAGATCACGATCTTCACCGGCAGGTTGAGCTGGCGCAGGGAGAGGATGTCGCCCATCAGCATGGAGAAGCCGCCGTCGCCGGACAGCGAGACCACCTGCCGGCCGGGGTAAGCGCCCTGCGCGCCGATGGCCTGGGGCATGGCATTGGCCATCGAGCCGTGGATCAGCGAGCCGATGAGCCGCCGCTGGCCGTTCATGGCGATGTAGCGCGCCGCCCACACCGTGGTCTCGCCCACGTCCACGCTGAACACCGCATCCTGCGCCGCCACCTCGTCGATCACCTTGGCGAGATATTGCGGATGGATGGGCTTCACGCCGGGCGTGCCGGTGGCGAGCGCGTCGAGGTCGCGGCGCGAGGTCTTGTAATGCTCCTGCACCTTCTTGAGGAAGGCGTCGTCGGTGCGCGGCGTCAGCCGGGCGAGCAGGGCGGCCAGGGTGGCCTTCACGTCGCCCACGAGGCCGAGATCGAGCCGGGTGCGGCGGCCGAGATTCTCCGGCCGGATGTCGATCTGCGCCACCTTGGCGTCGGAGGGGTAGAACTGCCGGTAGGGGAAATCGGTGCCCACCATCACCAGCAAATCGGCATCGCGCATGGCGTGGTAGCCGGATGGGAAGCCGATGAAGCCGGTCATCCCCACGTCGTAGGGATTGTCATATTCCACGAACGGCTTGCCGCGCAGGGTGTGGACCACGGGGGCCTTCAGCGCGGCGGCGAACGCTACCAATTCGTCATGGGCGCCCTCGCAGCCGCCGCCGGCCAGGATGGTGATGCGGCTGGCGGCGCCGGCCAGGGCGATGAGCTTGTCCAGCTCCGCCTCCGGCGGCAGGACGGTGGGGAAGGCCACATGCGTCCAGCTCGCGTCCGCCTTGCCCTCGGCGGCCTGGAGCGCCACGTCGCCGGGGATGACCACCACCGCCACGCCCTGCTTCTGGATGGCGGTACGCATGGCGATCTCAAGCACGCGCGGCATCTGCGCCGGGCTCGTCACCATCTCGCAATAATGGCTGCATTCCTTGAACAGGCTTTCCGGGTGGGTCTCCTGGAAATAGCCTGAGCCGATCTCGGGGCTGGGAATATGGGCGGCGATGGCCAGCACCGGCGTGCGGCTGCGGTGGCAATCGAACAGCCCGTTGATGAGATGCAGGTTGCCCGGCCCGCAGGAGCCGGCGCACACCGCCAGCTTGCCGGTGAGCTGGGCCTCGGCCCCGGCGGCGAAGGCCGCCACCTCCTCGTGCCGCACATGCATCCATTTCACCTGCGGCGTCGCGCGCAGGGCATCGGTGAAGCCGTTGAGGCTGTCGCCCACCACGCCCCACACCCGTTCCACTCCGGCGGCCGCCAATGTGCGCGCCATCACGTCCGCAACCCGAACTCCGGCCATGTGGTCCTCCTGCTCTGCCTTGCCCCACCCGCGGAGCGCCGTATCCGGATGCCGGCCGCCGACGCGCGCCGGACTGTTGACGTATCATCATGCCAGCGGCAGATCACGCAAGAGGGCAGCCGCGGCCATCGCGAGGGCGGGTGGCGGGCGGCTGCGAACGGCGGCATCATGCCGGCGCATCGGCGGGAGGCGGGGCCATCATGACCAGTCGGCGGGACCTCGTCGAGCGTCTGCGGACCAGGGGCGCGCGGTGGATCGAGCCGCCGCTCGCGGCGTCGGAGCGCTATGCGGTCTCGGCGCTGGAGGATCTCGCCGCCTTCAGCCTGACCGGCCATCGCGCGCAGGTGGCGCTGCGGGTGACGCTGGGCATCCTCGTCGCCATCGGCATCGCCCATGCGCTCAGGCTGGAAATGCCGGTATGGGCCGCCATCAGCGTGCTGCGGGTGTGCCAGAACGACCGCTCGGCCACCGTGAAGCGGGGCCTGGAGCGGGTGGCGGGCACGCTCGCGGGCGGCTTCATCGCCTATGTCATCATGCTCGGGGGCGCGGTGCACGGCTGGGTCTATGTGGCGACCGGGCTGGCGTGCGCCGCCGCAGTCTATGCCCAGGCGGTGAGCCGCTACAGCTACGCCTTCGTGCTGGTGGGCTTCACCGTGCCGCTGATGACCTATCACGCGCTCACCTCCGACCAGCCCATCGGGCATGTGATCGTGATGCGCGGGCTGGAGGTGCTGGTGGGCGTCTGCGTCGCCACCGCCGTGGACATGCTCACCTCGGTCGGCAAGGCTTCGCCCCCGAAGAAGCCCTTGTTCGGCGAGACCGACGCGGTGTTCCTCGGCCACGCGCTCACGGTGGGCATCGCGGTGGCATTGGTGCCGGTGGTCTGGACGGTGTTTCATCTGCCGGGCTTCGAGCAGACGCCGATCACCGCCTTCATCGTGGTGGGTGCGGCGCGCGAGGGCATCGGCTGGAAGTCGCTGAACCGCTGCATCGGCTGCCTGATCGGCGCGGCGGTGGGCTTCCTCGGCCTGCTGGTCCTCGACGGCAGCCTGTGGACGTGGCTGGCCTTCGTCTTCGTCGGCCTGTTCGTCTTCACCCAGGTCTGCTTCGGCGGCAGCGTGATCGCCTATACCGGCGTGCAGGCGGGCATCGCCTTCCTGCTGGTGATGGTGCAGGAGCCCATTCCGCATCTCGATGTCGCCGCCGGCATCGGCCGCATGTGGGGCATCGCCGGCGGCATCGCCATGGTGGTGCTGGTTGGCCTCGCCACCTGGCCGATCCGCCGCCGCATCGCCGAGCGCCTGCAGCCGCGCGGCTTGCACGAGGCGGCGCACTGAGGACCTGAACGCGCAACGGCCGGCCCGGGTTGCCCGGGCCGGCCGTCAGTCGTTGTCGATGGTTGTGCGGGCTATGCGGCGCGGACTGTGTCGAGGAAGCGCTGCATCTCGACTTCGAGGCGCTTGGCCTGGTCGGTGAGGGCGCCTGCGGCGCCCAGCACCTGCCCGGCGGCGGCGCCGGTCTCGTCGGCGGTCTTGGCCACGTCGGAGATGTGGCTGGTCACGGTATTGGTGCCGGTGGCCGCCTGGTCCACGTTGCGCACGATCTCGCGGGTGGCGACGCCCTGCTGCTCCACCGCTGCGGAGATGCTGGTGGCGACGTCGCTCATGCGGCGGATCTGGCCGCCGACGCCCTCGATGACGGTGACCGCCTGCTGGGTGGTGGCCTGGATGGCGCCGATCTGGCTCTCGATCTCGCCCGTGGCCTTGGCGGTCTGGGTGGCGAGCGCCTTGACCTCGGAGGCGACCACGGCGAAGCCCTTGCCGGCGTCGCCGGCACGGGCCGCCTCGATGGTGGCGTTGAGGGCCAGAAGGTTGGTCTGTTCGGCGATGCTGGAGATGAGGCCGACCACGTCGCCGATGCGCGCCGCCGCCTGGGCGAGCTCGCGGATGACGTCGCCGGTCTTCTCGGCTTCCTTGACCGCGACGCCGGACATCTCGGCGGACTGCTGCACCTGGCGGCCGATCTCGTCCACCGAGGAACCGAGCTCCTCGGCCGAGCTCGCCACCATGACGACGTTGGTGGAGGCTTCTTCCGCTGCGGCGGCGACGGCGGTGGACTGCTCGGAGGTCTTGCGGGCGGCGCCGGCCATGGTCTGGGCGGTGCCGTGCAACTGGGCCGAGGCGGAGGCGACGCTGCCGATGATGCCGCCGACCGCCTGCTCGAAGTCGTTGGCCAGCGCCAGCATGCCGGCGCGGCGATCCGCCTCCGACTTCACCCGGACCTGCTCGGCTTCCGCCTCCAGCGCGGCGTTGCGCGCCATCTCCTCCTTGAACACCAGCATGGTCTGCGCCATGGCGCCGATCTCGTCGCGTCGCGCGGTGTTGGGAATATCCACCGCCAGGTTGCCGCTGGCCAGGACCTGCATGGTCTCGGTGAGGTGGCTGAGCGGCCGCGTGACCCGGCGGATGACCACGATCAGGCCGGCGGCGGCGATGAGCAGGGCGGCAGCCAGGGCGACGGCGTAGAGCACCAGGGACGACCATGCGGCATCGGAGATGTCGTCGGCGGCCGCGGCCAGGCTGTCCATGGCGCCAAGGCCGACGGCGGCGATGAACTCCAGCGCCGGGATCGACTGGCCCCGCCACTGGTCGGCGGTGACCGCCGGCAATTGGCCGGACGAGAGCGCGGCGACCACCTGGTCGCGCAGGTCTTTCACCGGGCCGGAGAAATAGCGCTGCCCGGCGGCGTCCACCGCAGCCTTGAGCGAGGCGGGCATGTCGGGCGCGTCGACGAAGGTCAGCACCTGGCTCCAGCCCAGGCTGGTCTTGGCGTCGGTGGCGGCGAGGCCGGAGATCTCCGCCGGTTTCAGCGGGCGCTGGTCGCGCAGCGCGGTGGAGAACAGCAGGGAGGAATCGCCGGCCGTGACGCGCGCCGTGCCGGCGGCGACGCGCACGACGATGAAGCGCAGCAGGCTCGGCTGCTCGGCGCGGATCTGCTTCTCGATGGCGGTGGTGGCGTCCTCGATCTGGGCCAGGATGGCGATGCCCTCGTCCAGCACCCGGGCGCGCAGCTTGGGATCGCGGGCCTCCGCCGGCTGGCGCAGCGCCGCGTCGACTTCCGCGCGCAGCGTCTGGATGGACTGGGCATTGTTGCGCAGCTGCTTGGCAAGGGCGGCGGTGGCGGGCGTGCCGGCCGCCTCCAGCCCGGCGATGGCCGCGGAAAGGCCGGGGTCCACCTTGACGCGGCGGCTGGCGATGCTGGCGATGCCGCCCTGCACCTTGTCGAGCGGCAGGGGCAGCGTGTTGCTGGCATCGGCGCGTTCGAGGCGGTAGTTGGTGAAGGCGCCGTACAGCGCGTGATCGACCTTGACCAGTTGCAATGCGGCTTCGGCCGTCTGGTAGCGATGGTAGGCGCTGAGGAGCGAGGAGACGCACAGTCCCGCGAGAATGGCGCTGATCAGTGAAAACAGCGCGATCAATGTCGTCTTGATGGACAAATTCATACCCGCCCCCAAATTCTATCCGCTCCGAATATCCACCGGGGCTGTCGCGAAGCTTGCATGTTGCGATGCAGTATACCGCAAGTATATGCTGCGGAATCGGCCGTTTCGAAGGGGCGCCCGAACATGGCGATGCACGGTGACGCCGTGACGCATCCTCGCCATGTCCAGCGCGCCGCAGCCGGGTACGGTACGCCGCCGGAAGCCTGGCGCGGCGCGCGATGTTTCATCCTTCCGCTCGCATGGCGAGCGTCAATGTACTGACATACAGGCGGGATAGTCGGGGCGCGCGGCGCGGGACGTCGGTGGGGGACTATTGATGCAGCCGATCCTGCGTGTGGCGGAGGTGACGAAGGCCTTTGACGAGACCCCGATCCTCAAGGGCGTGAGCTTCCAGATCGCGCAGGGCGAGTTGGTGTCGATCATCGGGCCGTCCGGCTGCGGGAAGTCGACCCTGCTGCGCTGCCTCAACGGACTGGAGACGTTCGATACCGGCAGCGTGGAGATCTGCGGCGTCCGGATGGCGCGCGGTCCCGGTGCCGGGCCGTAGCCCAAGGACACCCCTCATCGCCTGCGCCGGAACGTCGGCATGGTGTTCCAGGGCTTCAACCTGTTCCCCCATCGGACGCTGCTTCAGAACGTGATGATGGCGCCCATGGTCGTGAAGAACACCGACCGCGAGGAAGCCGCAGGTCTCGCCGAGCACCTGCTCAGGAAAGTCGGTCTGTCCGAGCAGATGGACCGCTATCCCGTCAACCTCTCCGGCGGCCAGCAGCAGCGCGGCGCCATCGCCCGCGCGCTCGCCATGGCGCCCAAGGTGATGCTGTATGACGAGCCGACCGCCGCGCTCGACCGGGCGCTGGTGGACGAGGTGCTGGACGTGATGCGCCAGCTCGGCGCCGAGGGCCTGACACAGATCGTCGTCACCCAGGAGATGCGCTTCGCCCGCGAGGCGGATCGCGTCGTCTATATGGAGGCCGGCGAGATCGTTGAGATTTCGGGCAAGGGCGCGATCTTCGAGCGCCCGCAGGAATCCCGCGCCCGGCAGTTCCTGGAATGCTTCGCATGATCCGCGGTCCTCGTCCCCCGATGGCCGTCCTGTGCCACGCGCTCGCATGTGTCCTGTCCGCCCTATGCGTGGTGATGGCCGGGGCCGCAGCCCAGGCCCAGGACCGGCCGGCGTCCGCCGGTTTCTTCGGCACGCGGGCCAAGGCGCCGGATGCCGCGCTCACCTCGGCCCCGCAGGTGCTGCGCTATGGCGGCGACGGCGCCTCCGGCGCGCCCTATCTGTTCAAGGATCCCGCCGCGCCCAGCCGGATCATCGGGCTGGAGGTGGACATCATGGCCGCCCTCGGCCCCCGGCTCGGCCGCCTGCCGATCTTCGTCCAGGCGAGCGCTGAGACGATCGGCCGTGGGCTCGATGCCGGCGCCTACGACCTCGCGATCAGCCACGCCTCCGGCCGGCAGGCCGCGACCGAGACCTCCATTCCCTATTACACCACCTTCGGCCAGATCGTGATCCGGCGCGGCGATCCCGAGGTCCAGGGACTGGAGGGGCTGAAGGAGAAGACCGTCGGCACGCTGCGGGCGAGCCCGCTGGAGGACCTGCTCTCCCGCACGCCCGGCCTCACGGTTGAGGCCTATGCCACGGAAGGAGAGGCCCTGGCGGAGCTGAAGCGCGGCACGCTCGACGCCGTGGTCATGGATTTTCCTACGGCGGTCTACTACGCCCGGCCCGACCGCGCCCTTCAGTTCAGCGGCAAGCCGGTCGGGCGGATCGAATACGGCTTCGCGCTGCAACGGGGCGCGAACCCGGCCCTCATCGCCGCGCTCAATACGGCGCTGTACGCGATGACGATGGACGGCTCGCTGCGCCCCATCCTCGACCGCTGGGCGCTGTGGACGCCGATGATGGCCCAGGACACCGGCGACAAGCGGCCGATGCAGGCCCAGCCTTCGGCCTACGAGCATTTCGTCGAGGCCACCGCGCCCTGGAGCGTGATCGCCGAGGTGGAGCGCTACACCCGCTTCCTGCCGCAGATCGCGCAGGCGGTGCTGGTGACGCTGGAGATTTCGCTGCTGGCGATGGCGGCGGCTATGGCGCTCGGCGCCCTGCTGGCGCAGGCCAGGGTCCACGGCGGGCGCTGGCTGGACCGGGTGGTGCGGACCTATATCGACTGCGTGCGCGGCACGCCGCTGCTGATCCAGGTGCTGTTCATCTATTACGGATTGCCCAAGCTCGGCGTGCAGTTCGACCCGTTCGTCGCCGGCGTGGTGGCGCTGGGGCTCAACTACGCGGCCTACGAGGCGGAGAATTATCGCGCCGGCCTCCTCGCCATCCCGCGCATGCAGATGGAGGCGGCGATCGCGCTCAACATGTCGGGTCGCCAGGCGCTGCGGCACGTCATCGTGCCGCAGCTGGTCCGCATCGTGCTGCCGGGCAGCAGCAATCATTTCGTCTCGCTGATCAAGGATTCATCACTGCTCAGCGTGATCTCGCTGGTGGAGCTGACCAAGACCTACGAGCTGATCTCCACCACCTATTACGACTATTTCGGCACCGGCATCCTGGTGGCGGCGGTCTATCTCATCATCAGCCTGCCCTTCGTGCGCCTCGCCAAATGGGCGGAGCGCGCGGCGAGCCGCGGCACCCAGCGCACGGTGCAGTGAGCGCCTTCGCGCTCAGGCGTAGCGGGCGACGGTGAGGCCCTCGATGTCGATCTCCGGCGTGCGGCCGGACACGAGATCGGCCACCACGCGCCCGGTGCCCGCGCCCATGGTCCAGCCCAGTGTGCCGTGGCCGGTGGCGAGGTGCAGATTGTCGTAGCCGCACGGGCCGAGGATCGGCGGGCCGTCCGGCGTGTTGGGCCTGAGGCCGCACCAGAATTCGGCTTGGGAGACGTTGCCGCCGTCCGGAAACAGGTCGGTGACCACATGCTCCAGCGTCGCCCGGCGCTTGTCATGCAGATCGAGATCGAAGCCGGCGAGCTCCGCCGTGCCGCCAACGCGGATGCGGTCGCCGAGCCGGGTGACGGCGACCTTGTGGGTCTCGTCCATGACGGTGGATTCCGGCGCGCCGGCGGCGTCGGTGATGGGCAGGGTGAGCGAATAGCCCTTCACCGGATAGACCGGCACCTTGACCCCGAGGGGGGCGAGCATCTTGGGCGAATAGCTGCCCAGCGCCAGCACATAAGCGTCGGCCGTCACCATGCCCTGGTCGGTCTCCACGCCGGAGATGTGCTTGCCGGCGAAGGTGAGCGCGCGGATGGTGCGGCCGTAGCTGAAGGTGACGCCGCTTTCCGCCGCCAGCTCGGCGAGGCGGTTGGTGAATTTGAAGCAGTCGCCGGTCTCGTCGCCGGGCAGCAGCAGCCCGCCCGCCACCTTCTCGCGGACGCGGGCGAGCGCGGGCTCGACGCGGATGCAGCCGTCGCGGTCCAGCATTTCATAGCGCACGCCGGAGCGCTCCAGCACGGCGATGTCGGCGGCGGCGTGGTCCACCTGGGCCTGGGTGCGGAACATGTCGAGCGTGCCCTGGGTGCGCTCGTCATAGGAGATGCGGGTGCGCTGGCGCAGGGCGTCCAGGCAGTCGCGGCTGTATTCCGCGAGGCGCACCATGCGGCTCTTGTTCACCGCGTAGCGGGCCTCGGTGCAGTTGGCCAGCAGTTGAAGGCCCCAGGCCCACATGGCCGGATCGATGCGCGGGCGGATGACCAGCGGGCTGTGCGGCATCAGCATCCACTTGATGGCCTTGAGCGCCAGGCCCGGCGCCGCCCAGGGCGCCGAATAGCCCGGCGAGACCTCGCCCGCATTGGCATAGCTGGTTTCCAGCGCCGGGCCGGGCTGGCGGTCGATCACCGTCACCTCGTGCCCGTCCTGGGCCAGATAATAGGCGCAGGCGACGCCGATGACGCCAGAACCCAGCACGACGACCTTCATGGGAGATCCCTTTTGCGGCGCAGCATCGCGAGGATGGTGCCGCGAAACGCGCGCGGCAAGGGCTGCCGCGCGCCGGTGTGTCTTGGTGGTGCGTTCCGGGGCGTCAGGCGACGTCGCGGATCAGCTTGCGCAGCAGGCTCACCATGTCCTTGATCTCCTGCTCGGTGGAGATGAAGGGCGGCGAGAAGGCGAGGCTCTCGCCGGTGTAGCGCATGTAGAGGCCCTGCTTCAGGCCCTGCTCGAACACCGTCAGGGCGCGCATGCCGGGCGCGTCGGGGGCCGGGGCCAGCTCCACCGCGGCGGTGAGGCCGAAGTTGCGGATGTCGATGACGTTCGGCTCGCCCTTGAGGCTGTGGAATTCCGCCTCCATCAGCGGCTCCAGCGCCCGCACGCGGCCGAACAGGTCCTCTTCCTCGAACACGTCGAGCGTGGCGTGGCCGGCGGCCGCCGCCATGGGATGGCCCGAATAGGTATAGCCGTGGCAGAACTCGATGGCGGCGGGCGGGCCGCTCATGAAGGCATCGTAGATCTCCTTGCGGGCGATGACGCCGCCCATGGGGATGATGCCGTTGGTGATGGCTTTCGCGAAGGTGATCATGTCCGGCACCACGCCGAGGCGCTCGGCGGCGAACGCGTAGCCGGTGCGGCCGAAGCCGGTGATGACCTCGTCGAAGATCAGCAGGATGCCGTGCTTGGTGCACAATTCGCGCAGGCGCTCCAGATAGCCGAGCGGCGGCACGATCACGCCGGCCGAGCCGGACATGGGCTCGACGATGACGGCGGCGATGGTGGAGGCGTCATGCAGCGCCACCAGGCGCTCCAGCTCGTCCGCCAGATGCGCGCCCCAGGCCGGCTGGCTCTTGGAGAAGGCCATCTCGGAGAGGTTGTGGGTGTGGGGCAGATGGTCGACGCCGTTGACCATGCCGGGGGCGAACATCTTGCGGTTCGACACGATGCCGCCGACCGACATGCCGCCGAAGCCGACGCCGTGATAGCCCTTCTCGCGGCCGATGAAGCGGGTGCGCGTGGCATTGCCGGTGAGGCGGTGATAGCCCATGGCGATCTTCAGCGCCGTATCCACCGCTTCCGAGCCGGAATTGGCGAAGAACACCCGGTTGAGGCCGTCCGGCGCCATGTCGGCGATGCGCTCGGCGAGCTGGATGGTGGCCGGGTTGGCCACCTGGAAGGCCGGGGCATAGTCCAGCGCGCGCACCTGGCGGGACACCGCGTCCACGATGCGCGGATGGGCATGGCCGAGCGGGGTGCACCACAGGCCTGAGGAGCCGTCGAACAGGCGCACGCCGTTGGCATTGGTGTAATAGGCGCCCTCCGCCGAGACCAGGGTACGGTCGGTCGGGTCGGCCTTGAAGCGGCGGTTGGATGTGAACGGCGCCCAATAGGGCTCCACATTGAGCTGCCGGGCGGTGGCGCCCTTGTCGGTGACCTGTTCCATCACTGTCTCCAAGGCTTGGGGGCACGCGATCGCCGCGCCGAAATTACGCAGCCTCACCTTAGGCATCGCTCGGATTTTGTATATATACAGTAAGCGGAATGATGTCAGGTGCTGTAGCGGTGCATCGACCGATACAGCCTGTGTCGCTTTGTTCATTTCCCTTGGCCTGCAGCAGACTTATAGCTAGGGATGCATATCTTTTGGGCCGTTGCCGCGCGGCTGGGCGGCGGCGTGGAGTGTCCATAGGCACCGGGCCTCGCACCGGGGGCTGTGGTGACAGGGGGTCGCGGTGCAGATCACGCTCGATACCGACGGCAAGGTGCCGCTCGTTTCGCAGATCGTCGCGGCGGTGACGGCGCGCATCGCCGAGGGCGCGCTGCCGCCAGGCACGCGCCTGCCCTCGGTGCGGGCGCTGGCCGGGCAGTGCGGGGTCAGCACGCTGACGGTCTCCAATGCCTACAACCGCTTGGTGGCGGAGGGGTTCCTGGAGGCGCGCCGGGCCAGCGGCTACTACGTCGCCGCCCGCAAGGCCGCGCGCGAGGCGCCGCGCCGCCTGCCGGCGGGCTCGGTGTCGATCGACGCGCTATGGCTGCTGCAGCGGGTCTATGAGGACGACCCCAACCTGCTGAAGGTGGGCGCCGGCTGGCTGCCGGAGAGCCACCTGTTCACCGACGGCCTGCGCCATGGCCTGGCCGCGCTGGCCAAGAAGCCGCCCTCCGCGGTCTCGCGCTACGGCAACCCGCACGGCTACGCGCCGCTGCGCCGGGCGGTGCAGATGCTGCTGGCCCAGCGGGCCATCGACTGCGAGCCGGACAACATCATCCTCACCCACGGCGCCAGCCAGGCGCTGGATCTGGCGGCGCGCGGCCTGCTCCAGGCCGGCGATACCGCCTTCGTGGACGATCCCGGCTATTGCAACCTGTTCCCCACCCTGCGGGCGCTCGGGGTGCGGGTGGTGGGCATCCCGCGCACCACCCAGGGGCCGGACGTGGACGCGCTCAGGACGCTGGCGGAGCGCCACCGGCCGCGGGTGTTCTTCACCAACACCATCCTGCACAACCCCACCGGCACCGGCTGCTCGCCGGCGGTGATCTACCGGGTGCTGCGGGTGGCGGAGGAGTTCGATTTCTTCATCGTCGAGGACGACATCTTCGCCGGCATGGCGCCGGACCAGGTGCCCAATATCGCCAGCCTGGACCAGTTCCGCCGGGTGCTCTACGTGGGCTCCTTCTCCAAGACGGTCTCGCCCAGCCTCAGGGTCGGCTATCTGGTGGTGGGCCGCGAGCTGGTGGAGCGGATGCTCTACCTGAAGTTGTCCGGCGGCCTCACCAGCTCCGAGATCACCGAGCAGGTGGTGCATGCGATCCTGACCGAGGGGCACCACAGGCTGCATCTCGCCCGCCTGCGCGACAAGCTGGCGGCGGCGCAGAAGGCGGTGTGCGACAGCCTGGAATCCGCCGGGCTCAGCATCTTCCACCGGCCCTCCGGCGGCATGTTCGTCTGGGCCGGGCTGCCGGGGGCGCCGGACATGGCGGAGGTGGCGCGCCAAGCGCTGGACGAGGGCATCATGCTGGCCCCCGGCGCGCTGTTCCGCGCCGACCAGAAGGCCACGCCCTTCATGCGCTTCAACGTCACCCACGCTGACCATCCGCGGCTCTACCGCTTCCTGGAGCGGGTATCCGAGGGGATGGTACGAGATACGGCTTGATCCGGCCGGAAAGTTCGTCCACTCGGTTGGCGAACCGTCCCCGACCCACACGCAGCGCGTTTCGACACGGAGTTTCCCACATGCGCCTCACATCGGATGCCAGCGGGCTTTTTCCCATTGCCCCCACGCCCTTCCACCCCGATGGCCGCATCGACGAGGCCTCCATTGACACATTGATGGAACGTTATGTGGCAGCCGGCGCCACCGGCGTCACCGTGCTCGGCATCATGGGCGAGGCGCCGAAGCTGGAGCCGGACGAGAGCCTCAATATCGCCGGCCGCTTCGTGAAGGGCATGGCCGGCCTGCCGGTCATCGTCGGCGTCTCCGCGCCGGGCTTCGCCGCCATGCGCTGGCTCGCCCGCGCCGCCATGGACAAGGGCGCCGCCGGGGTGATGATCGCCCCCGTCCCGAGCCTGCGCACCGACGACCAGATCCTCACCTATTACCGCCAGGCCATCGAGGCCATCGGCACCGACATCCCCTTCGTCATCCAGGACTACCCGCTCACCCTCTCGGTGCAGATGACCCCCAAGGTCATCCGCCAGATCGTCGAGGAACACCCCTCCTGCGTGATGCTGAAGCACGAGGACTGGCCGGGCCTGGAGAAGATCAGCACGCTGCGCGGCTTCCAGAAGGACGGCACCATGCGGCCGATCTCCATCCTCACCGGCAACGGCGGCATGTTCCTCGACTTCGAGATGGAGCGCGGCGCCGACGGCGCCATGACCGGCTACGCCTTCCCCGAGATGCTGGCCGACGTGGTGAAGCTGCAGAAGGCCGGCAAGCGCGACGCCGCCCATGACCTGTTCGACGCCCACCTGCCGCTGCTGCGCTACGAGCAGCAGCAGGGCGTGGGCCTGGCCACGCGCAAGTACGTGCTGATGAAGCGCGGCTTCATCGCTTCCGACGTGCAGCGCAAGCCCGGCGCCGCGCTCACCGCCACCGCGCGGGCGGAGGTGGACTATCTGCTGGCCCGCCTCGCCCGGATCGACGCGCGGGCGCTGCCCCAGGCCGCCTGAACCAGACACAGCGCCGCGCGGTCCCTGCGCGGCGCCTTTGCTTCCAGCCCCGTTCCGGAGACACCAGATGACCCGAACCGCCCTCGTCACCGGCGCCTCGCGGGGCATCGGCCGCGCCATCGCCCTGCGCCTCGCCCGCGACGGCTTCGCCATCGGCGTGGGTTACGCCGGGCAGGCGGGGAAAGCCGCCGAGGTGGTGGACGAGATCACCGCCGCCGGCGGCCGCGCCGTCGCGCTCCGGGCGGATGTCGCCCAGTCCTCCGATGTGGAGCGGATGTTCAGCGAGGCCGAGCAGGCGCTCGGCCCGGTCACCGCCGTGGTCAACAGCGCCGGCGTGCTGAAGATGGTGCCGATGGCCGCGTGCACCGACGCCGACTTCGCCGCGCTCATGGCCATCAACGTCACCGGCGCCTTCAATGTGCTGCGCGCCGCCGCCAACCGGCTGCCGGACGGCGGGCGCATCGTCTCCATCTCCACCACGGTGGTGGCCACCGCCATGCCTAATTACGGCCCCTACGCCGCCTCCAAGGCCGCCGTGGACCTGTTCACCCGCGTGCTGGCCAACGAGATGCGCGGCCGCAACATCACGGTGAATGCGGTCGCCCCCGGCGCCACCGCCACCGACCTGTTCTTCGAGGGCAAGACCCAGGAGCTCGTGGATCGCCTCGCCAAGGCGTCGCCGCTGGAGCGCCTCGCCGTGCCCGAGGACATCGCCGGCGTGGTGGCCTTCCTGCTCGGCCCCGACGGCGGGTGGGTGAACGGCCAGATCCTGCGCGCCAACGGCGGCGTGGCCTGATCCCGGGGGGCATCCGCGCCGGAGCTTTCCACAGGACCTCACGAGGGGCGTCCGCGCGGCGGACCTGAAGCGCCCCCAAGCCGCCAGACCAGGAGAACACTGTGCTGCAGCCGCCCCCCGCCGAACCCGGCATGCGCGAGGACGAGGTCGATACCCCGGCCCTGATCCTCGACCTTGACGCCTTCGAGGCCAATCTCGACACCATGGCGGCGCGCCTTGCGCCCACCGGGGCGAAGCTGCGCGCCCATGCCAAGACCCACAAGAGCGCGGTGATCGCGCGGCTGCAGATGGCGCGCGGCGCGGTCGGCCAGTGCGTGCAGAAGGTGGGCGAGGCGGAAGCCCTCGCCCATGCGGGCATCGACGACATCCTGGTCAGCAACGAGGTGGTCTCGCCGCGCAAGCTGGCGCGTCTAGCGGCGCTCTCGCCCATCGCCCGCGTGCAGGTCTGCGCCGACGATCCGGCCATGGTGCCCGTGCTGGAGGCCGCGGCCGCGGCGGCCGGCATCCGGCTCTCCGTTTTGGTGGAGATCGAGGTGGGCGCCCGGCGCTGCGGCCTGGAGCCCGGCGCCCCGGCGGCGGAGCTGGCGGCGCGCATCGCCGCCTCCAAGCATCTCGCCTTCGGCGGCCTGCAGGCCTATTTCGGCAGCGCCCAGCACAAGCGCCAGCCGGAGGAGCGGCGCGCCGCCATCGCCTTTGCCGGCGCCTGCGTCGAGCGCACGCTGGAGCACCTGCGCGCCCACCATCTCGACTGCCCCATCGTCGGCGGCGGCGGCACCGGCACCTTCGCCTTCGAGGCCGGCAGCGGGCTGTGGACCGAGATCCAGGCCGGCTCCTACATCTTCATGGATGCGGACTATGCCCGCAACATCGAGCCGCCGCCGTTCCGCCATTCCCTGTTCGTGCTGGCCCAGGTGATGAGCGCGCCGGCGGGCTCCGGCCGCGCGGTGGTGGACGCCGGCCACAAGGCGGCGCCCATCGACAGCGGCTTCCCGGTGGTGTTCGGGCGGCCGGACCTCGCCTATGTGGGCGCCTCCGACGAGCACGGCGTCATCGAGGCCCGCGACGGCGCGCTGCCGGCGCTGGGCGAGAAGCTGCGCCTCATCCCCGGCCATTGCGACCCGACGGTGGACCGCTACGACTGGTATGTGGGCGTGCGGGGCGGCCGGGTGGAATGCCTGTGGCCGGTCACCGCCCGGGGCATGATGGCCTGAGGCGTCCGAGCCTCAGGTCTCCTGTTCGAGCCGCACCTTGCTCTCCACCGCCAGCGGGCCGAGGCCGGTGTGGAACACCCGGAACTCCAGGTCCGTGGCGGTGCGGGGCAGGACGAAGGGCAGGTCGATCCGCTCATAGTCCCCCTGCGCCATGTCGCCGAAGGTGAGCACGCGCTCGGCAAGAAGGCGCGCGCCGCCTTCCGCGCAGACGTCGATCCGCGCCACCGGCGTATCCGGCGCGGGCGCGCCGTCCATGGCGGCCATTCCAATCTGGAACTGCGCGCGGTAGCGGCCGGCGCGCAGCCGCGCATAGGGGCCGAACATCAGGAAGCCGGGCGTGCCGGGCTCGCCATGCACGCTGGTGCGGGCATAGTGGACGACCTTGCGGCCGGCCGCGTGATGCAGGCGATCGAACACGCGCGGCCGGGGCCCGACCTGGGCCAGGAAACGCGCCCTGGCCGCCTCGTAGACGATGGTGTCCAGCCGCGTGCGCAGGACCAGCAGTTCCTCGGTCTCGTCGTCGATCTCGACGGCCTCCACCGGCACGAAGCTCTGCGGATCGAGCGTGAAATTCTCCCGCGTGTTGTTGGTCCAAGCGATCTCGCGCGGCGGCGCGACGTCGAACAGGCGGCAGGCGAGGTCGATGCTCTCCGGCAAGTGCTCGTAGATGCCGCAGAAGTCGATCCTGTCCAGGTTTTCGAGCGCGGCTTCCAGCATCTCATGCTCGTCGCGCCAGAGCTCGCCCCTGGAATTGAAGACCTTGTCGCTCAGGAAGCGGGTGGTGAGATTGTCGATCTCGTTGAAGAGCGCCGGAACCGGGAGCTTCAGGAAGCTCTTCAGGTCGTGCAGCTTGGCGAGGCGCAGGATGTGGATGTTCTGCCGGTCGATCACGGCATTGCTGTAGGAGCGCCAGTAGAGATAGTGCGACAGCAGGCGGTCGATCGGCTCGCGCAGCACCGTCATCATCCGCCACGGCGGCGGGATGCGCGACAGGTTCTGGTAGCTGTCGTGCATGGAGAAGAAACGGAATCTTCCGAGCTGCTCCGGCGGCCAGAACCTGATGCCGTCCAGGCGCTCCGGGCAGACGTCATCGGCCGGATAATAGGACCGCATGATCTGGTCGATGGTGGTGCCGGCGGTCTTCGGAACGTGCAGGAAGACGATGCGCGGCAGCCCGGCCCGGATCGGGTCCGGCTGTCCGCCGGCGGGGGCGACGCCGGCGTGCCCTTCCGCTTCGGGGAACGGGTTCAGCGCGTCGACCAGCCGGGGCCGGCGGTGCGGACGTCGGTTCTTCATCGCCTGGCCTCGCGCAGGCCGCCGGCGGCCGGCTTCGCGCCGGGGATGCGCATGATGTTGCGAAAGGTCTCGTGCCCGGAGAAATCGCGGTGGCGTGTCAATCGCTCTCGCGGCGGGGCGGCGAGGTCAGCGTCTTCCGGCAAGGCGTGCGGGCGCGGCTTGGCGTGGAAGGTGAGGCCGGGGCCCTCGGAGCCGCGCAGGACTGCACAGTCGCGATTCGAATCCCCGTCCGAAGCGCTGCGCGCCGGTGTATTGACCTTCAATTTCATCATTTTTGCAGTGCGAAGAAATAAACGGCGTGCCGATCCCGGTCCTTAAACTGGCGGAACCCGGCCGGCTGTCAATAGCCATCTAAATAGCATGCAAAGAAGGTATCAAAGTACACCGCCGTGCGCGGCGGGAGAGCTTGCGTCCGGTGGGCGGATGCTCTGCCGCGACGGTCAGTCCCGGGGCGGCGGCACCAGGAAGTCGAAGTCGCAGCCGAGGTCGGCCTGGAGCACGGCGGCGTCGAACAGGCGCGCGTAGCCCCGCGCCGGGGCGGTGGCTTGCGGCCGGGCGGCCAGCGCGGCGGCGCGCCGGGCCAGCTCGGCCTCGTCGATCAGCAGATCAATACGCCGGCCGGCGAGGTCGAGCCGGATGGCGTCGCCGGTTTCCACCAGCGCCAGCGGCCCGCCCACGGCGGCCTCCGGCGTGATGTGCAGGACGATGGTGCCGAAGGCGGTGCCGCTCATGCGCGCGTCGGAGACGCGCACCATGTCCTTCACCCCGGCGCGGGCCAGCTTCAACGGTATCGGCAGATAGCCCGCCTCCGGCATGCCCGGTGCGCCACGGGGGCCGGTGTTGCGCAGCACCAGCACGTCGTCGGCGGCCACATCGAGCGCGGGATCGTCGATGCGCCGCGCCATGTCCTCCACATTCTCGAACACCACCGCCCGGCCGGTGTGCTGGGTGAGGGCGGGGGAGGCGGCGGCCTGCTTGATGATGGCCCCGCCGGGGGCGAGGTTGCCGTGGAGCACGGCCATGGAGCCCTGCGGCTTGATCGGGTTTCCGCGCGGGCGGATCACGTCCTGTCCGGGCACGTCCTCGGCGCTCGCGGCGATCTCGCGCAGGCTCGCGCCGGAGACGGTCGGGGTGTCGAGGTCGATCAGGTCGCCGAGCCGGGCCAGCAGCCGGGGCACGCCGCCGGCATGGTGGAAATGCTCCATGTAGTGGGCGCCGGAAGGCTTCAGGTCCACCAGCACCGGCACCTCGCGGCCCAGCGCGTCCAGCATGCCGAGGTCGAACGGCAGGCCGAGCCGGCCGGCGATGGCGGCAAGGTGGATGACGCCGTTGGTGGAGCCGCCGATGGCCTGGAGCACCACCGCCGCATTGCGCAGCGACCGCGCGGTGATGAGGTCGCTGGGGCGCGGCGCGCCGCTCGCCGCCATCCGGGCGGCCAGCGCGCCGCTGGCCTCGGCGAGGCGGATGCGCTCCGCATGCGGCGCGGGGATGGTGGCGCTCATGGGCAGCGCGAGGCCCATGGCCTCGATCACGGCGGCCATGGTGCTGGCCGTGCCCATGACCATGCAGGTGCCCACCGAGGGGGCGAGGCGGGCGTTGACCGCGGCGATCTCCTGTTCGTCCATGGTGCCGGCGCGGTGCGCCGCCCACAGCCGCCGGCAGTCGGTGCAGGCGCCCAGCACCTCGCCCTTGTGATGGCCCACCACCATGGGGCCGACCGGGAGGACCACGGTGGGCAGGTCCACGCTCGCCGCCGCCATGATCTGCGCCGGCAGCGTCTTGTCGCAGCCGCCGATGACGATGGCCGCGTCCATGGGCTGGGCGCGGAGCATCTCCTCCGTGTCCATGGCCATGAGGTTGCGCAGATACATGGAGGTGGGGTGGGCGAAGCTCTCGTGGATGGAGATGGTGGGGAACACCATGGGCATGGCGCCGGCCAGCATCACCCCGCGCTTGGCCGCTTCGATCAGCGCCGGCACGTTGCCGTGGCAGGGGTTGAAGTCGGAATAGGTGTTGGTGATGCCGACGATCGGCCGCTCCAGCGCGTCGTCGGAATAGCCCATGGCCTTGATGAAGGCCTTGCGCAGGAACAGCGAGAAGCCCGCGTCGCCATAGCTCGTCAGCCCCTTGCGCAATCCCTTGGCCATGCCCGTCTCCCTGGTGCCGTCTTTGCTGCGACCATTCGGGGCGGTGGCGGGAATGTCAACGTGGGCGCGGGGTCGCCGTGGCAAAGCTTGCGGCGGCGGCGCGCAGTATAGTACCAACCTTGGCGAGTGGTAAAAAGGCGTTTCGCAGAAAAGCCGCGACTGTTACTATCGAGCGCGGGAAGCGAGGTCTTGACTGTAGCATGACAGCGGAGAAGGACAGTGGCACTCCCGTCGAGCATCTGCTTGATGCCGACGATCTGGCGGACGCGCTGGAGGACCGCCGGTTCAAGCAGTTCCTGGACCAGGTGCCGGTGGCCATCGCGGTTGCGGAATTGAACCTGCCGGATCCGCCCGCGGGCGAGCGGATCATCTATGCCAATCTGGAATTCGAGCGCCTGACCGGGCAGGCCGCCGCCGCCGTGATCGGCCGCGGCTGGGCCGACCTGCCCGGCCATGCGGCGGAGGATGCGGATCGCGCGCTCGGCGCGGCCATCGCCCGCGACGAGGATTTCATCGGCGCCTTCGTGCTGCCCCGCGACGGCGCCGAGCTGCGCGTCGACGCCTGGTCGAACGTGATCGAGGACGACGGCGGCGCGCCGCTGTTCCGCCTCGTCGCTTTGGTGGAGACCGGCCGCTCCGGCGCCGAGGAGCAGAGCCTGCGCACGCGGATCCGCGACCAGGACACGCTGCTCAAGGAGTTGCAGCACCGGGTCAAGAACAACCTGCAGATGATCACCGCGCTGATCCGCCTGGAATCGCGCAACCTCTCCGACGAGGCGGCGAGCGAGCGGTTCGACCGCCTCGCCGGACGAGTGGAGGCGCTGGCGCTGCTCTACCGCTCGCTCTCCGACGAAGAGAAGGGGCAGGTCATCGATCTTGGCGTCTACCTCAGCCAGATCGCCTCGGCGGTGATGGGCGCCCATGCGGTGGAGGGCATCCGGCTCGACATGAAGGTGGATACCTGGCCGGTCTCGATCAACGTGGCCATGCCCACCGGCCTTGCGGTCAACGAGCTGCTCACCAACGCCCTGAAGCACGCCTTCATCGGCCGCGAGGGCGGCACCATCACGCTGCACAGCCTGGTGGACGCGCACGGCTGCCGGGTGGTGGTGGCGGACGACGGCATCGGCCTGCCCGAGGGCGCCGCGTGGCCGCGCACCGGCAAGCTGGGCGCGCTGATCGTCAATTCCCTGCGCGACAACGCCAATGCCTCGGTCACGGTGGACTCCCGTCCCGGCGCGGGCGTGCGGGTCACCATGTTCTTCGCCCGGGCGGATGCGACGCCCGAGGCCGCGGATGCGACGCTTGAGGCGCGTTCGTGATAGCTTTGCGCGGCTGCCGCCGTACATCCAACGGCCGGTCCGGCCCAATATCATTCCAGAGGATGCTGTAATGCGCCGTTCGGCTCTGACCCTTCTGTTCGTGCTGGCGCTGGCGGCGCCGGCCGGGGCGCAGCAGCAGCCCTATGCCGGCAAGGAGCAGGACGGCCTGCGCCGCTGCTTCGACGACAGCGTGATGAAGCTCGGCGAGCAGAAGGTGCCGCTGGAGGATTTCGGCGTGGTCGCGGTCGGCCTGTGCGATGCCCCCATCCGGGTCTATCGCGACTATGTCATCGCCTTCGAGATGCGGCGCGGCAATGCCAAGCCGGGCGCGCAAGGCCGCGCCGAGGCGGCGCTGGCGGCCGAGTTCCGCCGCGCCAAGGACGCCTTCATCGCCTATCAGAAGAAGGGCTCGGAGCGCAAAGACCTCGGCACCCACGCCGAGGCGGAGGTCTGAGCCCGGCGCTCAGGCCCGCGCCAGCGCCAGCAGCCGGTCGAGCCCCGTGGCATCGCCCAGCACGGCGGCCTTCTCCCGCGCGGTGAGACCGGCCAGCGCCTCGGCCAGCGTCTCCGCATCCTCCACCTTGGCCAGTCCCACCAGCCGCTCCACGCCGACGTCGCCCTTGGGGCGCAGGCCGCCGGATGGCAGCATCGCGCGGTGGGCGGCGAGCAGCGCCGGGTCGGCGGCCAGCCGGCCGACCGCTTCCGGCACCGGGCCGGTGGCGGCGAGCTGCTCCGACAGCGCGCGGGCGCGTTGCAGCACGGCGGGCGGGTCCCTCTCCTCCGGCGTGCGCAGCAGGCCGAGCCGGGCGAAGGCGGCGCCCCAGCCGCGCCGCGCCGTGCCGGCGGCGATGGGCACCGCCAGCACCAGGCCGAGGATGACCGGCAGCATCCAGTAGAACAGCTCCACCGCGATCAGCCACGCAGTCACCGCCAGCACGAGGCCGAGGAGGGTCTCGGTGGCGTAGCGGCGCAGCGTGTCCGTGAACGGCACCGAGCCGTCGTCGCGCCGCTGCGGCTGCCAGCCGGCGTCGCGGCCCAGGAGAATGCCCGCCACCCCACCGGACTGCACGACCATGAGGATGGGGGCGGCAAGGCCGGAGATCAGCGTCTCCACCACAAGCCCGGCGAAGGCCGCGAGCCCGCCGCCGAAGCCGCGCCGCCGGGCGCTGAACAGCAGCAGCGCATAGGCGATGAACTTCGGCAGCAGCAGCACCGCCATGGTGCCGGCGAACACCCAGGCCGCGCGCACCGGGTCCTGCGCCGGCCAGCTCGGAAACAGCGTCGCGCCGGAGGGGAAATAGTCCGGCGGGATGAAGCGCGCCTGCACCGAGATGGCGAGGCCCACCAGCAGCAGCACCAGCCACAGCGGCGAGGTGATGTAGGAGCCGATGCCGGTGAGCAGGTGCACCCGGCTGGCGAAGGCGAGGCCGCGCGCGGGCAGCACCGCCGCATGCTGGAGATTGCCCTGGCACCAGCGCCGGTCGCGGATGGCGAGGTCGGTGAGCGAGGGCGGGCCCTCCTCGTAGCTGCCCTCCAGGCCGGGCACCATGTGCACGCCCCAGCCGCCGCGCCGGATCAGCGCCGCTTCGATGAAGTCGTGGCTGAGGATGTGCCCGCCGAACGGCGTGCGCCCCTTCAGGTGCGGCAGGCCCGCCTCGCTGGCGAAGGCGGCGACGCGGATGATGGCGTTGTGGCCCCAGTAATTGCTGTCCGCCCCGTGCCACCACGCCAACCCCTGCGCCAGCAGCGGGCCGTAGAGGCGGCCGGCGAACTGCTGCGCACGGGCGAACAGGGTGCGCCCGCCGACGATGATCGGCAGGGTCTGGATCAGCCCCACGTCCGGGTGCGCCTCCATGGCGGCGGCGAGGCGCACGATGGCGTCCCCGGTCATGACGCTGTCGGCGTCGAGCACGATCATGCTCTCATAGGCGCCGCCGAAGCGCGTGACCCATTCGCCGATATTGCCCGCCTTGCGGTCGATATTCTTCGGCCGGCGGCGATAGAAGATGCGCTCTGCCCCGGGATACTCCGCCCGCAGCCGCGCGCGCAGCGCCAGCACGCCGGCCTCCTCGGCCACCCAGGCGTCCGGGTCCGTGGTGTCGGACAGGATGAAGACGTCGAACCATGCCCCGGCGCCGGTCTCCTGGAGCGATTCGTAGGTCGCCTGGAGCCCGGCCAGCACGCGCTCGGGCGCCTCGTTATAGGTGGGCATGAGCAGCGCCACCCGGTGCGTCACCGGCGGCAGCGGAGCGTGGGGATCGATGCCCAGCGGCCGGCCGTGGCCGATCATCGCGATCGCGCCGCCGACGGCGCTGGTGCAGGAAAACGAGATCCAGGCGAACAGCACGACGAAGAGCGCCAGCACCACGGCTTCCAGCAGGGTGAGCCCGCCCACCGAGAGTACCAGATACATCTGCCAGGCGGCGACCATGGTCATGCCCGCCGCCCCGCCCATGACGAGGAGGCGGCGCAGCCAGAGGCCGGCGGGGCGGGTGGAGGGCTGGCGCGCCGGACGGGTCCAGCGGGCCAGGTCCTGCACCGGCATGGCGAGCGGCGCCTCCGGCGGCATGAGCGGTGCCGGGGGAGGGGCCATGGCGGCGGTGCCCGCGGCGCGCCCGGTCAGGACGTCCATCGGTAGACCCAGGTCTCGGACACCCGCTCCTGGTCGCGCATCACCACGGCGCGCAGTTCCACGGGGCTGGTGTTCTTCGGGTCGAGCGTGAAGGCGAGGCGCCAGCCCTTGATGTCCGGATTGGGTTCCAGCACCACGTTGCGCACCTCGCCGCCCGAGGCGCTGACGTCCGCCCGCACCGCCTCCATGGGGATGGAGGCGAGGCTCTCGCCGACGATGTCGAGCACGAACTGCCGCCCCGAGGCGCCGGCGCCGGCGCGGGTGGCGGCGAAGCGGCCGAGCTTGGCGGCATCCGGCCCGTCCCAGCCCCAATGCAGGCGGTAGACATAGCTGTATTCGCCGCCCTTCTTCAGCGGCTCCTTCGGCCGCCAGAAGGCGACGATATTGTCGTGGATCTCCTCCTTGGTGGGGATCTCGATGAGATGCACGGCGCCCTCGCCCCAGTCGCCGATGGGCTCCACCCAGACGCTGGGGCGGCGCTCGTAGCGCGCCTCCAGGTCCTGATAGTCGAAGAAGGAGCGCTGGCGCTGCATCAGGCCGAAGCCGCGCGTGTTGGTGTCCATGAAGACGGAGAATTCCAGCCGCTGCGGATTGGTGAGCGGCCGCCAGATGCGCTCGCCGGCGCCGTTGATGAGCGCCAGCCCCTCCGCATCGCGCACCGCGGGGCGGAAGTCGTCCACGCCGTTGCGGTCGTTGGGGGCGAAGAAGAACATGGAGGTCAGCGTGGCGAGGCCCGACTGGGCGACGTCGGTGCGCGGATAGAGGGTCATCTCCACCGCCATGTCGGTGGCCGTTCCGGGACGGATGGTGAAGCGGAAGGCGGCGGCGGCGCTCGGGCTGTCGAGCAGCGCGTGGACGACGCAGGAATCCGCCTGGGGGCGCGGCACCTCGACCCAGAACGCCTTGAAGACCGGGAATTCCTCGCCGCCGGGATCGCCGGTCTTGATGGAGAGGCCACGGGCCGAGGAGCCGTAGATCTGGCCCTTCGCCACGGCGCGGAAATAGCTGGCGCCCTGGAACACCGCCACCTCGTCGAAATAGTCCGGCCTGTTCATGGGCGCGTGCAGGCGGAAGCCGGAGAAGCCGAGGTCGAGCTTGGGATCGGGGGCGGGCAGCTTGTTGTCGAAGCGGAAATAGTCCTGCGCATAGGGCAGGGCGCGGGCCTTGCCGTCGGCCACGAGAGCGATGTCCACCCGGTCGCGGAACAGGAATCCGCGATGCAGGAGCTGCATCTCGAACGGCAGGTTGTCGCCGCGCCAGAGCGACTTTTCCGGCTTGAAGCGGATGTTGCGGTAGTCGTCGTAGCTGAGCTTGTCCAGCTCCGCCGGCAGCTTGGTATCGGGCGCCTGGTAGGGCTTCTGCGCCAGGTCGCGGGCGAGCTGGCGCACGGTGGAGGGGCTGAACGGCGTGCCCTGCGGATCCTGCGCCTGTGCCTGGCTGACCAGCCCCTGCCAGCCCGTCCCGCCGAGGACGGACAGAAACGGCACTGTGGCGGCGCCCTTGAGCATCTGGCGGCGATCCATGGTTCCTCCGGCTGTGTGACGGGCGGGCCGCGCTGCATGTGCGAAGCTCCGAGCCCCAACTTCTGCGGCCGAGCTTAGGTTCCCGAACGGGAGGAAAGCTGGGCGCAAACGTGGCCACCCCGGGCATTCGGCGTGGCCGCGGCGTGGCAGCCCATGCGAGCGCGGGGGGGCGCCGGCGGCTATCGCGCAACGGGCCCGCCGGCATTGCCGCCACAGGACGGTGCCATTTGAACGGAACCTGCTCTAGCTTGCCGGCGCCTCAGCCGGGAGACCGCATGTGACCACGCTCGTCCTTACCCGCCACGGCCATGTGCCGGGCATCGCGCCGGAGCGTTTCCGGGGGCAGATCGAACTTGAGCTTTCGCCCACCGGCATGGCGCAGGCGGAGGCGGTTGCGGCGCGCATCGCCGGGCGCTGGCAGCCGTCGGCCATCTACACCAGCCCGCTCGGCCGCTGCGTCGCCACCGGGGCGAAGATCGCCGCCGCCGCCGGCTGCGCGGCGCAGGCCCATCCCGCCCTCGCCGACATCCATTATGGCGACTGGACCTGGAAGACCCACGAAGCCGCGCAGGCCGAGCATGGCGCGCGCTATGCCCAATGGCGGGCGGCGCCGCACCGGGTGCGCTTTCCCGGCGGCGAATCGCTCCAGGACGTGGCGGTGCGCGCCGCCGACCTGATGCGCCACGTGGCCGAGGCGCACGAGGGGCAGACCGTGGTGCTGGTGGGGCACGACAGCTTCAACCGCGTGCTGCTGATCCACCTGCTCGACCTGCCGCTGTCCGCCTATTGGAACATCGGCCAGGACCCCTGCAACCTCACCGTGCTGGAATGGGCTGGAACGGGGCCGGCGAAGCTGCTGCGGCTCAACGACACCGGCCACACGGAGCACCTGCCGCCGGCGCCGCCGGCCTGACTCCTAGTGGGCGAGAGAGAACGCTTTACCGTTCAAATGGCGATGCTATTTGAACGAAACGTGCTCTAGGTAGTGTGGACTCTTGGGGTTCCCGGGCTGAATGATCTGTGATTCAAAGCTGCCTTTGATGAGGCAGCGATGGGTGTTCTTGATCGACTGGTGCTTGGGGATGAGCAGTGGGCGCGGATAGCGCCGCACATCATCGGCGACGAGCGGACGCGCGGCTCTTCGGGCCGGGACAATCGTATGTTCATCGAGGCGGTGCTGTGGATCGTGCGCACCGGCTCGCCTTGGCGCGATCTGCCGGAGCTGTTTGGAGAATGGAACACCGTCTTCC
>NZ_AXBA01000027.1 GCF_000473085.1 Azorhizobium doebereinerae UFLA1-100 | reverse complement strand
TCCGGCAGATCGCGCCAAGGCGAGCCGGTGCGCACGATCCACAGCACCGCCTCGATGAACATACGATTGTCCCGGCCCGAAGAGCCGCGCGTCCGCTCGTCGCCGATGATGTGCGGCGCTATCCGCGCCCACTGCTCATCCCCAAGCACCAGTCGATCAAGAACACCCATCGCTGCCTCATCAAAGGCAGCTTTGAATCACAGATCATTCAGCCCGGGAACCCCAAGAGTCCACACTACCTAGCGCCGCGGGCGCGAACGACCAAAGTTCACCTCCCCGTACCAAGACCGTCCCGATCTCGTCCAGAGGCACACGGCGCGACATCTCCTCTAGTGTCCCGGACACCTGGACCCTCGAGACCAACGCCGGCAGCGACGCGAACGGCATTAGATTGATGATGTAAGTGCCGATCGGTCGCGAGTCGCGAGCAACGAGAGATGATTTGCTCGATGCCTTCGGCTGATAAATTTCAACCCGAAAATCGTCGGTTCCCGGTGGCACACTGAAGACGGCGGTGCCGTCGCCCTCTTTTGCGAAATTAAGCACATCCGACAGCCCCGTGCCGGCCCGCTCCATTGCGCTCATTCCGAAAAATACATCGCACAGCGCCGAGTTACGCGGCGAGGTCAGTTCGCGGACAGGTTCGAACTGACCATGAACGTCCATTTTCAACTCATCAGCAACGCCCTCCGGCAGACGTCCTGGGTTCAAGAAAATGATTCGGTCGTTTGTCTGAGCCTGAATCGTAGCGGGTCGGACGTCGGCATAGTCGCGATGCACCAGGAGGTTGACGCAAAGTTCAATAAGCGCCCGCTCGTGATAAGCCGGTCGCTCTTCATGACGCCCTCGCACTTTAACTTTGAGGGTCGGGTTCACTTCCTTCTGTTCTATCCACTCGAGCAAATCTTTCCGCTGCTGCAGCAGATTGCCGCTTATAACTTTGCGCTTCTTGCTGTCGATCGTCAGCGTGACGACGGAATGCGGCATGAATCTCTGCGGGTCGCGGCCGAAGAGTAGAATAGCGGCTATGCTGGGGCGTTCGATGCCACCGTCGATGACCAAGAGGCCAAGCTCCCTGAGGAAGGACCTTAGTGTCGCCGCAGACGGCTCGCGGAGCCCCAGCTTGCGCGCATATTCGCGAACTGTGCTTAAGGCGAGATCAAGGTCGAGATCGGCGATGGTCGCGCCCTCCATCGGCCCATCGTCGAAGTTTCGGGATTGCGCGGCTGGCGGCGCTCCCAGCGTTCTCTGTTGACGAGCCAGCTTCTTGTCCAGATCAGCGAACAGCTCGTCGAACCCATCAATATCGCAGAGCTTGAAGTTGCTGCCCAGGCGCTCACGGAGGGCCTCCACATTGGGATGCAATTCACCTCCGCCGCGGTGGCACCAGAACAGCCCTTTCTTGAAAGCAAGGTCACCGCCTTCACCCAAAAGGCTGCTCATGATCGAAGGCTCGGCACCGCGGTAGCCGACAACGACTAGCGGCGTCGATTGCAGCAATGGCAGCAAGACACCGACAAGCTTTTGATCAAGTTGCTGCACCTCCTCCGTCAAGTTTTTGTCCGTATATTGTTCCGCCTTTCCGTGTAGCCACACAATCTGCGCACGATTGAATATATCAAACTCACGGAAGTCGTCAGGGCCACGATTTACTTCAGCGACATGGCGAATATGCGGGCGCTTGTCGTTCAGCGCGCGAGGCAGACAGATGTCGAAATTTGTAGTCAGAATCGTGCCGGCGAGCCCGCGGAGCACAAGCTCGGAGAGGTGCCGATAACCAGCACCGATCTCGCCGTCGGGGCTGATGAGATCGAGCAATACTTTCTGCCGATATGCTTGCGGCGTAAGGAGATGCTTGACGGCGAGCGGAAAATTTTCAGAAAGCCTGGCCGGATCGCGGATGAACCATAGCTGTTCTCCAAGCCACGCCATCCATTCGGACGTCTTAACCTGCTCGGGCAGCGCCTTCCCACTGATACGCTCAGCGAAATATCGCCGTGCCATACGTTTAACGCTCTCGTCAGCCAGCGGCACGCCCGACGAAAACGATGCACCTGCGCCCAATAGGATCGTTGGACGAGCTTCGTTGCGAGGGTTGAGAATCGACGCTAGTTCACGCACGCTATCCACGTGGCTCATCACCTGCCTCGCTTGGAATCGGTCACCTGGAACATTAGACGAACATATCGCAAGATGTGGCCCCAAGGGAAGAGGTGACCTCAAGATGTGGGATGCGAAGGGCCTTCGTCGAGTCTTTCGGGCCGCCGTCTTCGGCCGCTGGCTCGATTGCGATTTGAAGGAGCAGCAATCTCCGCCGTCAGCCCGCTGAACGGCCCTGCATCTTGCCACCCAGGACCAACAGGTGGTCAGTCTGTTCGCATACCTTCTCTTGGAATCCACATCCGCTGCCCAACCATCCGGCTCGGTGGTGGGCTGCCGAGGAGCGCCAACCCGTCCCGATAAAGAGCATACCTGTATTCGGAGGCCGCCGGCGATCTGAGACCAGCTTCGTCACCGCCAAACCCAAAGCCGGCAGGATCGAGGCTCGGAAGCTCAAGCGACTCCGGAAGATTGTCTCGGCCATTCCGAACGATCGCGCTCAAAGCGTTGAGGAAGCTCTCGGCGGCCTTCTCCTCCATGGCGAACCATCCAGCGAAATCGTCCCTGCCGCGAGGGAGCGTTCGCGCCGGTCGAATCGGCGGCCACCACCGCGGATGCCAAAATTCGTCAAGCCACTCCGGGTAGCCACCGAAAGGCCAGGCCATCTCCATGCTGCACAAGAAGACCCGGCCCGCATAGGGAATCCGGACGAACAGTGACGGTTGCATATCGTCGGAGCGTTCTCTGCCGCCACGTACCCAGTCGATCCATCGTACAATGCTCGGTGCATCCATTATCGCGAAGTTCGACCGATGCGCGGCAAGCGCGAGGGAGGTGGGCGCGGCCGCTGGGCTTGCCGTCGGCGCCGTTTGGCTCGGCGGAGGTCGCCGGCTACGTGGCTTCGAAATCAGCGTCTCGGCGACGTGAAGGAAAGCCCCCGCGGCTCCCGGTCGGGAGCCAAACGCGATCGAATACCCATGAACGACCTTGCCGTGCGGGGAGGCGGTGGCGAGATGAGGCCGCACCTGCCGCAGATACTTGTGCTTTGCCTCACGGGTCACGCCGGCCGAGCTAACGCTTGCTGCGAAGGACCCATGCGCCTCGGCCAGAACCACGCCATGTCTCGATACTGCTCCGTCGGCGTAGATGAAGTCCGCGTGCGGCGCGAGCGAGCTCGACAGGCAAGAGGCATTGTCTCTCCAGGTGAAGCCCAACGCGTTCATCAGCAAGTCCGTTATCCCGGCACCAACACGCCCGGCGAAGGATGTTCGCTCTGCGTCGGCCAGCACGTGGAGATGCTGCGACAACGCGAAGGCTGCCCCGTCCTCTACCAGCCATTCGACCTGCGTCAGGGCGCTGTCGCCCCAACGCGCCAACATTTCCGGGGGCGCATTTCGGAGAGTTGCCGTCCTTGCGATCGAAGCCGCAAGCGCGCTAGGACCGAACACAAGTGTCGTGTTCGGCGCGGGTGCCTCAAAACCCGATGAAATTGGGCTCGGCTTGTGTCGATGGCGGGTATGTCCACTGACTGTTACCTTCTTCTCAGTGCGCCATATCCCCGGAGCTGACACTGAGGTGCTCAAGACGCGCTCTCGCGCGTCTTGGCATCGCCGGCAGCCGTGTTGGGCGTGCCCTCAGTCATGCGAAGAAACGGGACAAGTCATCCCCCATCGTTGGAACCAAGAGACTACGATCAAGGAATAGATTCCTCATCTCGCAGCTAGTTTCAGCGATCAGGAGACAGCCATGGCATGCTGCGCCGTGGGTGGCTCGATCTCCGCTCCTATCATCCGGTTCATGATCGGCGCACACCGGGTCGTTGGAGCAAATCCGCAAGCGGTCCAAGGCGCTCTTGAGAATGTAAGCAAATCTCGGAGCCGTCGCGACGAGACCGCCAAGTGTGCCCTGCGCACCTGCGCTCGCCGTATAGATAAGTATTCCGCAGCGGTCGACGTCGCCGCCCCCTCGCGTACTCGATAGCGCGTAGACACGTTCCTTCAGCGAACTGGCTGGATAGCCGCAATCGAGGGCGATCTCGGCCATCAACGCGTGAGATATACTATGAAGCAGCACGTAGGCCGTTCCTGGGTACGCCGGCGCCTTCCCAGCAAAACGCTTTTGCCAGTGGCCATATCCAGCCAGCAGCTTTTGATTTCGGACAGCCGTGGCCTCCTTTTGGAGCCATGCGGCAATTGCGGTGGCATCAAAATGGATGAAGATGCCTTCCCCAAACTGCTCGATTGCCGGCAGCCAGTCAGCATCACGCGATATGGGCGCGCCACGAACGCTCAACTGAATATCTTCGATGTCGCCATCAGAACCCGTCGGCGCAGCTTCAAATCGCGTGAACCCGTAGAGGCACGAAACCTCCCTAAGGCGATGCACCGCAACCAGGTTTTTGAGTCCCGACAAATCGATCCCGGCATCGGGGTCGGCCCAAGCCTCTCGCGGAAGAGTCTGGGCGTAGAGCTTTGCGGTCGGATGGTTCGCGCCGATTTCAGAACGGCCGCTGGCAAACGTATCGAACTCGGATAGCTTTGGCGAACGCGTGGCGTCTGTTTTTGCACCTTCGCGAATGCGCTGAAGCCTATCGAAAATGTCGCCGTCCGAATAAGGACCTAGAGACGCCGATACCTTCGGATTGAATTTCTTGGCTTGAGCAACATCCTGGACTGTTTGCACGCCGGCCAGATCACCCGATAGCTCATCGACAAGCTGGCTGAGCTCGTCTTCCTCGGTGGGGAGCGAAATCACCGTGTGAACCTGCGGGAAATAGGTGTTCGTCGCAGTTCGCGTCAGCAACTTGAGATTATCTCCGCACCCTTCAGGGTCCCGGTCAAGCAGCCACGGGCGCTCGCCGCGACATTTGCCGAGCCGCCCTGGCTGGAAGGTGTCCTGAAGGGACAATCTACGGCCGCATCCGCACACGATGCTGGTGTCTGCCGGGTCCGCGCTGGTTCCCTTCTCCTCCACCCACATCGGCTCGTGGCATGCCCCTGAACCGTGGACGACCCAGCGCCAGTCGATATCTTGAAGATGCCCCTTGTCGCAGGCGCACACGAAACGGATCGGTGTCACATCGCTCTTGCGCCCGTCGTCGTATTGGAACTTTCTGCGGCCCTTGCTGTCGAGGTCCTGCCAACGCACCAATCGCCGACGCCGGGTCGTTTTGGCGCCGGAGGTGTTCGTTTCGACCTGCTCGCAGATGAACCATGTCGGGAAGATCGGCGCAGCGACGCCACGGGGCACGCCATCCTTTGAATCTACCGAAGTCGGCGGTGTTCTCAAGGTCAGACTGGCTGCTGGATCAAGGCGCCCTTGCTCCTTCAGAATCTGCTCGAGGCGCATCGTCAAACGCGGCTCTGGAAGGGTCGAGAAGGCGTTGCCCTTCATGTCCCATTGTTCTAGCCCGCCCACCACGACTGACCGCGTTGGCAGATCGATCATTGCCCCCGGACCGAAGGTCGAAATCAACTGGCTTAGGCGTTGAGCATTCTTGGTCATGTGAGATCATCCGCGTTCGCGATCGTGTTTCCGTGAGGATCCCTGACCTTCAGGGTGACATTGGGTTCCACGTCGCGCATGGAACGGCCCGCCACAAAGCGGCGGTGTGGTTCCGCCAAGTTGCCGATTTCCGGTTCGAGCGGCATGTGCAGCAGGCGATGAGGACTTTTCTTTTTGGCATAGGCAAACGCATTGCCGCCCGCCGCCTGCTCATCGGAAGTCTCAATCCAGGCATCCAAGATGTCGTCGATCAGCTTTGACAGAGCAGCGCGACCGCCGGCGATCATGCGCTCCGGCGCTCGATCGACGATCGAGTCTCGGACCAAGTTGCGGATTCCGACATTGTTCTTCAGTTCATTGACCGCGACATCCGGGGTCAGTGCGCCATCCACATGGCGCGCCGCAGCGACCACGACCGCAGCCAAGGCGCGATCCAGCGCCCGTGCCGCCCAGGGTGTGACGCTCGTCGCTTCAACGGCGCGATAGAATGTGCGGTGAAATTGGCCGAATTGCTCGAAGTGCATTCGGTCACGCGGCTTGTGGAGATTCAGAACCGCCAGCACCAAGCCGGGCCTGGAGTGGTCACGGCCGACTCGGCTGGTCGCCTGGATGTATTCAGCGGCCGTCTTGGGCTGCCCCTGCACGACCATGAGCCCTAGGCGCGTGATGTCGAGACCAACCGAGATCATGTTGGTCGCGAGAGCCACATCGACGGTTTCGGCATCCCGGCCAAAGATCGCTTCCAGACGCTGTTTCGCCTTCGCTACCTCGTCCGTAGAGACACGAGATGTGAGCTCCATCGGCTCCTTGATGGATCTATCGGCGAACGGTGTATCGGCAGGGTCCACCCGGCGGCGTTGGGCGCCGTAACGAGCCGCCCGATCACGCACTTCATCCTCGACAATGCGCCGCGCGCCACCCAATTCACGCAACGCGTTGAAATAGCAAAGCGCGGTCATGTACGGATCAGCAGGATTTCTGGCCTTGGCGTCGGCGGTGATATTCGCGTCGTAAGCGGCCTGCGCGGCCGCGACGAGCGTTGTCAGAGACCTCAGGAAGACCAGCTTTGGGCCACGGCCCTGCGCCGCGATGCCCAAATAGAGCCGGGCTGGATTGGTCGATGACGGCACCGTCCGCGCGAAGAAGCTGTCGACACGATCGATGCCAGGCGGCGGGAAAATGCTGGTTGTGTCCCGATCAAACAGAGCGGCGATTTGATCGGCGGCCCGTCTCACGGTGGCGGTCGACGCGACGATCTTCGGACGAACGCGGTTGTCACCGGAGCCTCGCGAGGCAAGCTGATCAATCGCCGCTTCATACAGACCCGCGACCGTTCCAAGGGGACCGGCAATGAGGTGCAATTCGTCCTGGATGATAAGATCGGGCGGATCCAGCGACCAGCCGTTGCCCAATGGTCGGCCTTCGCCCGGCTCGGCCGCCCCATAGAAGCCGACGCCATCTTCGAAACGGTCAACGTGCCCAAAGAAAGCGCCGGTCTCACCGACCCAGGGCAGCGCTGCGAACTTGTCGACCGTAGCGATTAGAAACGCCGGAAGACGCCGGTAGATGGGCTCGTCGACCGTAAGCACGGGCAGCGGTCGATTCCTGCTGAACTCACAGCTGGTATTGGCGCACCGAATTTCCAAATTGGTCGGCGCGTGTTCGTTCGGCGTGCAGGAAAACGATGCCGGCGTGAACTCGGTTCCGCACCACGGACAGGCCTTGAGCGGGGCCGGCGCGCGCTTGTCACGCCCGTTGCGATAGCGCCGAATTCGACCGACCGCTGTTGTCTCGTCAGACTTTCCTTTGCCGCCCAGCTTGTTCGGCGACGCGTCGGAGCCGACCCACAGACCGATCTCGATTGGCCAGTCACCGAGCATCCGACGACCGCGCTCATCGACGTTCTTGGCGTCGGTGCGCATCAGTTCGAGCGCGCAGACGACACCTGCCGCGCGAGCGAGCTGGTCGAGCGTCAGAAGGCGCAGGGTGTAACGCATGATAACGGCGACGCCAGCGCCGAGCACGCCCGATCCGCCCAGCCGCCGGTGTGCAATCACCAAGGCTGCGAGGCCAAGATAGGCCTCGGTCTTGCCACCGCCTGTCGGAAAAAACAGCAGGTCCGCCGTCTCACGATCGACATGAGTCCGGTCGATTAGGCCGGCTATGTTGAGCAGCACGAAGGCGAGCTGAAACGGCCGCCACTGTGGCTCATCAAGAGCACTCGGATCGCCTGTCGCGCCAGCGACACGACGGCGCGCGGCCATGGATACGGATAGATTCATGAACCGGAACGCCGTGCGGGCTTTTGCGTCCGTCGATAGAATCTCGATGCCCTTTGCGATCCTGTCCTTCGCGGTCACCATCTCGGCGACAAGGCGTTCGCCGGTCTCGCGTCGGCGGGTTGGAAGGCCTGCGAGCTTGTTGCGCTCGGCGTCGATCCAAATTCCATAGAGTGATGGCAGATCGGCCAAGGCGGCGCGAAGGCCGGCGCCATCGCCCTCCGCCAACTGCGCGAGCGCTTCCATGCCGAACGTCACCTGCGCCTTGAATTCAGCGTCCTCATTCGGTGCAACGCGTTCGACCTCCGCTGACGGCAACGGATCGGTCCATACCCGGGTCACGCCGTTGGCGCTGTCTTCAGAGGTGTCCCATCCAGCGGCCGCGTTTCGTCCCACGGCCCATTCACGCATGTCGCGATAGTGCAGATCCGCGATCCGCAGGTCCCAATCCTGGGCCCGATAGCCTGAAAGGTCGCGACGCGGACGGAACCCCGTTTCGCTTACAAGTTCGAGCCGCGCCTGAAAGGCGTAGCTGACATCGGCGTAGAAGCGATGGACGGTTGCCCGCCGATTGACGAGGAAGACAGTGAGGGCACGGACGCGCTCAGTCTTGCCGTCTGGCGTGCTGTAACTGAACAAGCGGGAATGGGTTTCCAGCACCAGGCCGCCACCGCGGCGTTGTTCAGCCGCGCTTTCCGGCACGACGAACGGGCCGCCGCGGCCGTCCTTTATGGGAAGAGCCACGACCCGGTCTTTCGGGGTCCGAACCCATTCGACCATGGGGCGCTCGACGCGCTTGGGCTTGCCGTCCTCGCCAAGCTCCTCGGGTAGGGGCTCGGGCAGAAGGATCGCCTCCGGCAATGGCGGTTCGGTTCTATAGTCACCCCAGGAAACGCGTGCTTCGATCGACGTCACATCCGGATCGAGCAACACCGTGAGCCCTACGGAGGACGGCAGAAAACGCCGACGCGCGTTGGGGGCTTCAGGCTCCTCGTTGTCGGTCGCGGCGCCGCCGGCGCCATCGGCGTCCGGCTCCTCGACGTCGATATCCATCTCTTCCTGGGCGGACGGATCATTCTCGTCATCATCCCCGTCCAGGGCGAGCGCGTCCTCTGCAGGCGCGATAAATCCGGCCAGATACCAGCGTGCCGGGCTTTCGTTCAGGCGCTCGCTGGCAAGATCGGCGTCCTGCGGCCGCGGGCCGATGAGGTCGCGACGAAAGACGTCCACGATGTGGGCGCGAATATCTACTGAGTTCGTCATGACCGCCCAAGCCCCTCTGAGATAAACAGTTCTCCAAGGACCTTTTCGAGCCACTTGGTAGTGTAGGCCAATTTCAGGGCCTCTTTAGGCCGATGCCCTGCATCGTCGAGCAGCGCTTCCAGAGCGATCAGTCGATCCTTGAGCCCAAGCCGAACGCCGAAACGCATACTGGCCTTGTCCGGCCCGCACAGAACCCAAACGTCGCTTCGCGTTAGCGCATGCGCCCACAAAGACCGCTCGCCGACGTCCAGTGCAATGTCGGGCGCTCGAATGGCCACGACGGCGCGCTGCGCATCCTCCACCGGATGGACCGCCTTGAGCGACGCCACGAGCTGCGCGGCATCGATCTGCAATTCCGCCCTTCGGCGCTGAAAGCCGGTCTGCGTCTCTGTCACGCAATCCTCGACCGTCTCGACGCTGTAGCCGTTCGAGAGCGCGCGCCAGGATCCGACCCGGAAACACTCCAGGATGGCGTTGGTATCGATGAGGACGGGTCCCTGGTGGCGAGCCATTGGACCTCACAGGTCGACAGGGGACGAAACCCCATGCGTCGTGAAGAGGTCGGCGAGATCGTCAACTGTCAGGTCCAGAAGCGCACCCGCGCGCCGCGCCGAAACGCGGCCCTCGTCAACGGCGAGGCCGATGACTTCCATGAACGGTTTCGAGAACAGCGGCGGCACCGCCGCCGGCGCGGCGTCACGTCCATTGTTGCGGAGCGCAGCATCTGGAACCGACCGCGCGATTGCGGGCTTCAGCCTATCCATGGCGACGAGCCGCCATTTGAGAGCGGAGGCCGTGACCTGAAGCTCATTCGCAACAGCGTTCAAGCGACCAGCGAGATCGCCGACACCAATCGCCGACCAATCGCCATACCGATCGAGCACCTGCGTTGGCATCAGAACCGCCGACGCGAAATTGTTGGCGAGTTGCTCCACGCGATTGCCGCCAGTCTCCCGCGCCTCCTCGGAATGCTCCGGCGGCATCGCATCCCACGTGAGGATATGGAAAAGCTCGTGCGCCAGGTCGAAGTGGCGTCGCCCCTCGACCTCGTGCCGATTGATCACCACCACATCGAGTTCCGGCAGACGGCAGGCGGCACCCGAAATGCCCTGAAACGCATCCACCATGAGCACGAGGATGCCCAACTCGCGCTCCATCACCTCGACGAGGCGCTTCGCCGGCACGTCACCCAGCCCAAACTCGGCAACAAAGCGCTCTCCGGCCTCCATGGCGTCTTCGAAGCGCTGGTGGCGCGTGATGCCGAGCGACCGGCGCAATAACGGCGCCGATCGGCCGACCTGAGGCGCGATAGCGCGGAACGCTGCGATCCAGCGGCCGGCGCTCCGCTCATAGGCGCTCAGCTTTTGCGGGCCGACATCGGTTTGCCGCCACGAAAAGCGGCCTTCGCCAACGAGTAGGAATGGATCGGTGAAGTAGTCCAGCGATGCGCCGAGCTTCTCGACGGCGAGGACGAGTTCCTCTGCCGTCACCCGCCGCTCGCCAGTTTCGATCGCCGAAACAGTCTGACGGTCCTTAAAACCGAACAGGCGCGCGAGGTCGTCCTGCGAGAGCCTTCGCTCCTCGCGCAACGCCTTGATCCTCGCTCCTATGAAATTCGTGGTCATGACCGCCTCCCCGGATGGGTATAATCTTGCAAATGGCCAATTGCAAGATTATCTTGCGTTTAAGGGGTCGAGTCGGTCGGCCTTCGACCCATGGAGGTTCGGATGACGGATAAGCGGGTATTCATCGAGCGTCGCCCTGGCGAAGGCGACTATGCGGTTCGCAAACCAGGTTCAGAGCGGGCCAGCGTGGTCACGCCGACGCAGCGGGAAGCGATCGACTGGGCAAAAGACCGCGGCGCAACGCCCTTGGTTGAGCGCGTGCGAGAGACGAAGGGCGGCAGTCCAGACAAGTGGCGCAAACCCTGATCGGCAGGGCGAGGAAAGCTCATTCGCAGTCCTCGCCCTCAAGCTCTTCTGGTTCTTCCTCGACAGCCACCAGCCCGGTGGCGCGTTCTTGCGCCGCGCGGGTGGCGTTTAGGGCGAGCAGGCGGGCGAGGACCTCGTCCTTAAAGTCAGATGGCCAGTCGAGGCGGGTCTTGGGCGTCTTGCCCTCGTCGGCCTCCTGCTCGAGGAATTCGGGTGCAGCGCGGTCGGCCAGATCGTCCCAGCCATAGGCACGCAAAACGGCGACATCCATCTCGTGATGAAGGCGGCGCAGGCGGGCGATGTCCGCGCCGTTGTCGCCGCGTGCGTGGAAGCGGTTGTAGGTTTTGGTCAGGCCTTCGTTGCGGGCGACCATCAGTTCGGCGCGGAACGCGTGATATGCCTCGCCGGCGACTTCGAGTGCGGAGTTGGCCTCGAAGTTTGCGGGGAGTGGATATGTGCGGAAGCAATCGGACGGAGTGTAACGAAGTCGATCTTCGAGGGTAGACGCAAAAAACCAAGCCCAAATTTCATGGGCACGCGCTTGTAACACTGAAAAGGCAGAGAATTCTGAATAGGCGAATATATTTAGTGTGTTTGCAAAAACAGACCTGGTTCCGATCATACTTACGGCCAGATGAGGTGCTGTGAACAGTATAGCCTGGACGATTGGAAGCCCATCAACGGCTGCAACCAAGCCGGGCCGTTTTTCCGCATACTGCCACCATCGGTCTCTCAAGGCGTCTCGCTTCTGAACATCGCGTTCAGGCTTCACTCTTCGCCGAACGATCTCAATGAGATCGGGCCAATCCTCAGCTACCTCTTTGGGATAGTCTGTTGGGACAACACCATCGCGCAACCACTCGCGCCGACGCTTCTCACACGCCTCTGTTCCTTCGTTCAGAAACCAAGATTGCAGCGTCGGCTCACGCCGCAGCGGCCTGTCAAAAAAATCGATCACGTACCGATGATGCGCATGCGTCGGGGAGTTGTTGACCTCCTCGCCCCCGATATAAGGAAAAATCCGCTCTGCATTCCTCGGGTCCTTCGCGATCAGCGCTCTCATCGTCTCAAGGCTTTCGGCCTCACCTTTCGCGGCGGCTCCATCGTCGAAGGTGAAGCCCATGCCGAGCACGATTGACCCTTGGAACGCCTTGCCGGAATTGGCCGCCAGCGCCACCGGCGATGTATCGAGATCGCCCTCGACCAGATAGGCTGAGATGCGGCGCACTTCCTTCGTATCGAGCACAGGCGAGGCTGCCTCGCCCTTCACGATATGGACGACGGAGACGACGACCGCCGCCTCCCCCGGCCACTTCAGCCGCCGCGTGGCGCGCAAGATCGCACCGCCATCGGCGATAATCTTGGTCAGCCCCGATGAACGCGTATCGCCCTGCCCGATGGTGTTGGTGGCGATAAGACCAAATACGCCACCTTGCCGCAGCAAGCCGAAAGCGCGTCGGAAGAAATGCGCAACAAGGTCCGCGTTGCCATGCGCACCCGAATGGAGCGTTTGTAGCCAAGGTAAATAATTTTTGGAGTTGCCGGCGATAATTGTGTTCTTCCCGGCAAAAGGCGGATTCCCTACAATGGCGTCGAACCCTACATTGTCGCGCGCGAACACCTCGGGGAACTCGACCTGCCAGTGAAACGGCGTGAGGCCGTGCTCTCCCGCACGCAGCCGAGCGGCCGCGGCTTCCAGCAAACCCCAGCGCGGCGGCATGCTGGAGATTTGGCTCTCAACATCGGCGCGGGCCTTTTCGCGCGCCTTTGCTTTGTCCGCCGCAAAAAATGCCGAGATCACTGCGTCGCCCATGACACGGATAGGTGAGACTTCCGACTCAAGATTGCGATGACGTGCCTCTTGGATGGCGCGCATCGTATCGTCTGGCGCGTTCTGGATTTCAGCACGGCCCTTCATTACCTTTGCCACGTTGTCTCGCACCAACTGGCGAAACAACGGCAGCCCCGGCTTCGATTCATCCCAGTTTGCTGCGGCGATCTGCGCCGTCGTCAGCCCGACAAGGCTATCGCCGCATTTCAGCGCGTGATCGAGGAAGGTGAATTCATGATCTCGCGCCAGCGTGGCCAGCCAGAGCGACAAGCGCGCCAAATCGACCGCGCGCGGGTTCTTGTCGACGCCATAGAGGCATCGCTGCGCCACCAGGCGGCGGGCATGTAGCTCCTCATCTTCATCCGCCGGGATTTTGGGCCGCTTGTCAGGCCAGCGCGCCCAGGCGGCGACCAGCCGCTCACCCAAGGCGCGGCAGGCCTCGACCAGAAAGGCGCCGGACCCCATGGCCGGATCACACAATTTCAGTTCCAGCACCTGCTCTGGCGTCGCGTCTGGTCCGAGCTTCCCGAAAGCTGGCTCCAACGCGTATTTGACGATCGGCGCGGTGAGTGACCGAGGGGTGTAGTGACTGCCGGTCCGCCGCCGTTCTCCGGTAGGCTGCAGGATCGGCGTTCCGAATGCCGCGACCCGCTTCTTTGGCGACCCGCGCTCGTCGACCATGCCGTCGAGCGCCGCCACCAGATCGTCGACGCTCTTGGCATCCTCGACCGGCTTCCCCTGCGCCGCAGTCAGTGCGCGGCCGGCATTCTCCTTCAGTTCCTTGATCCGGTCCTTGCCCTTCTTGGCGACAAGGTCGTCGAGAGCGACGAACACCGGCGTCTTGTTGTTCTTGCCCGCCTTGATGGCGAGCACGCGGCTTTTGGCGGCCTCGACTGTGAAGCCCATGACGGTTTCATAGACCGAGCCGATCTGCTCGACGTCGAGGGTCCGGTAGGACAGTCGTTCGCGCTCGGCGCCGCGCAGCTTCAGGGTCATCAACCCTTCGAGGATGCGCAGCAGGCACCCGTCGGACACAGCCAGAATTCGGGCCGGCTCATCCTTTGAGGCACGGCCTTCAAGGAACGGGAATTCGTCCGGATCGAACAGCTTGCCGCCACGCGCTTGCACGAAGCCGGTCTTGTGGCCTTTGTGGATCAGCCGAAACAGCGCCAGCAATCCGCCCCATCCGCCGCGCCGCTCGTCCATGGTGTCGGGATTGAGCGTCGCGTCTTCCGTGAGCTTCGCGTAAAGCCCACGAACCGAATAGCTGGTCTCGTAGACCTCCCGCGCGCGGGCATCAGATCGAGACGGAAGCAGGTCCCGGTCCTCAGCATAGAGTACAAAGACTAATCGCATCAGGACGGTCAGTAACCCCTCATAGAGATGATCGGGACGACTGGCCGCGAGTTCGCGGACGAGCGCGGGTTCAGCGCTGTCGAGTCCGCGCAGCAGCTCGTGGAGCGCGCCGAGCACCTGCTCGGCGAGCGCGGTTGAAACCAGGGCCTGGGCGTCGCGGCTGTGCTTAAGCAGCGCCGGCAGACGCCGGTTATCAGCATCTGAGAACAGCCGAAACCGATCAAGCAAGAGCTTCAGGCCGCCGAGCATCGGCCGACCGGCGACCATCGCCATAGGCCGGATTGGAAAGCTCTGGTGGCCCGACGTTTCGCCGCGCGGCGCATAGATTAGGCGAAACTCGGGGTAGTACCGAACCTCTCCATCCTTGCGTTCGTCGCGCTCGGAGATCAGCAAGCCAGCAAAGACGCCCGTGTCACGCAACAGCCGCTCGAAGCGCTGATGGGGCGTCGCCTCCCAGCCGTCGAGGGCGTTCCGGGCATCAGGATCCACTCCTGACGCCTCGATCCGCACGAGAAGTTGCCAGCGGCGATCACCGTCACCGAGCTCCGCGACAGCCCATGTCGGTTGAAGTGTGGTGCCGTGCTCCGGGAGCGCCACGAGCAGTTCGTCCGGAATGGCCGGACCGCCGGGCGCACCAGCGACGTGGCGCGCTTCCCAGCCCAGAACCTGTTCGAAGAACGCCCAGGGATCAGTGAGCGCAGGCTTGGAAAGCTCTGAGCCGATAATCTCGGCAACCTGGCCGGTGTCGATTGGCGTTTGCCTAAGCGGCAATAACCCCAATTCTTTGAGGAGCGTCGGCGCGACGACGAGGCCCACCGGGGGCACATGGTCGAGCCATTCGAGATCGGGGTCGCGATAGGTTTCTGCAGCCATGGCGCTTACCCCGATACCGGCCAAAGATAGACGAGGCCGACGGGCTCCAGGCGATGTGCTCGCACCTCATAGGAGTCGCGAAGCCGCTTCGGTTCATCGCGCAATTCACGTTCAAGGCGCGTCAGGCGGCCTTCCCAATGCCGCCGGTCAGCTTCTCGCTCGCGCCGTTCCTCGGGTACGAGATCGAGTGTGAGCTGATTGGGATCGAACTCTTTTGCCGCCTTGGCGATGCGTGATCGCTGCTGTTCGAGCAGGTCCGACAGCGAGCGCGCCTCCTCCTCCCCTCGCTTCTGGAGTTGAGCCGTAACCGTCGTCAGTCGCTCTGAGGCCATCTTTTCCAAGGCCGGGACGAGGTCGGCGATATCTTTCGCGACGAGAGCCTGGATACGGGCGACGGCGGCGCCTGACGCTTCACGGGCGTCATGAAGGGCATCTTCCAGCTGATTGAGGGTCTTCTCCTCGCCGCTCTCGCCCAGCGGTCGGAGCGCCTTGCGGTCGCGTTCTGACTCCGTCCAGATCGCCGTAATCGGGATCACCTCTTCATGCAGCCGGGCTGCGCCCGCGCCAAAGACCGCCAGGCGTCCCATCAGTACGATACGAGGCTGCGCGCCCGGCCCGTAGATAACCGACACGCGCGAAAGCTTGGACTGGAAGCCCTGGCTGAGGAAGCGAGACAGAAGCCGTCTGACCAAGCGGTGCTCAAGATGGACCTGCACCACGTCCGAGGCGTCACGGCCGTCGGCCATGATCGGCGGACTGAAAGCAATTGACCGGATGGGCGCATCCCGCCGCCAGTCGCCGAGACGCTCACCGCGCTTCCGCGGTCGCACTCGCAGATCGTCAAAGGCGTCGTCCCAACCCGCATCCTTTGTGAACGCCGGATCGTTGGGATTGAGGCGGTAGGTTGCCACCTTACCGATCGCCGGCCCACGGGCGTCGTCAAGCACATACCCGGCGCGTGACAACGCCGCCGCAGCCACACGATGAAGATCTTCCGGGTCGACACCGACTCGCTCACGCGACCGTTCGAGTGCGCGCTGCAGATCGGCCTGCTCCTTCAGCAAGCGTTCGTGACGCGCGCGCTCGTCGTCGTCCATTTCGGCGCGCGCGCGATTGAGCCGTTCGGCATCGCTTTCCTCAGCGATGGCACGAGCGATCGCTGCGCCCTGACCACGCAAAATGCCGCCTTCGGCCAGACGCTTCGCGATGCGCTCTTCAATCACTTGGCCGACTGATCCGAGCTGCTCGCGGATGGTTTCCGTCTTCCGGACCAGCGCTTCCAATACGATGTCGGCTTCGCGCTGCTCGTAGCGGAAGTAACGGCAAATAACCTGCTTCGCCGGTTGAAGTTTGCGATCGATCCGGCCGTTGCGCTGCTCCAGTCGGGAGGGGTTCCACGGCAGGTCGAAATGAATCAGGTCGGAGCAATAGCTTTGGAGGTTGATGCCTTCGCGGGCCGCATCAGTGCAGATCAGGATGCGCAACGGCTCAACATCGGGATCAGCGTTGAACGCTCGCTTCACCTCTTCCCTTCGATCCGATCCAGTTGCGCCGGTGAAGACCCCAATTCGGTCATCAGCGCGATCCGTGTCCGACACCGCCTCACGCAGGCGTCGTTCGAGCCACCGCCGCGTGTCTTCGTATTCCGTGAAAATGATGAGACGCCGCCGATTCCAGTTTTGGCCGCTGAGAAGGTTGGCTTTGATCCAGTCGGTCAACCAGCGCACCCGGGCGTCGGGCCGCGACGCGTAGCGCTCTGCGATGGCCAACATGTCGTCGACCGCAGCAAGCTCTGCGCGCATGTCGCCTTTGGGGGCGTCAGCAACGCCGAGGGCTGAGGCGGCCTCCGCCGTCGCGTCGTCATCGGCATCGATGGTCTTCTCAGCCCGCTCGTCCTCAAGCCCAAGTTCGGCGCTGTCTTCACTGCCTGGGCCGCCCACGAACGCAAGGCCAGCGGCGGCGACCAGGCCGGCCTCTTCGCCGTCAAGCATTCGCTGCAAAGTCGCCCTATGAACCTTGAGCGTCCGTGCGAACGCCGCGACCGATGACAACAGCCGTTGCTGGAGACCTACAAAGGCCAGCTTCGCCATCGACGCCTTTTGGGTCGGAAGATTGGCGATGCGCCGCATCCGCATCTCGCCGTACGCGGCAAGCTGCCGGGCGAGTACAAGTTCAGGCGTGTCCTCCGGCAGACCGTCGATGCGAACCGCCTCGATGATCCGCTCCGGGAACGCTTCGCCAAGGCGCCGAAGATCGGCCTTAAGCCGCCGGACCATGACGGGCTCAAGATCCTTTGGGCGAACCTCGACCCCCCGAGTGAAGCGCTGGGGATCAAGCATCTCAAGCAAAGCCGAGAAGCTGTTCGAATGCCCATTATGTGGCGTTGCTGTCAGGAAAAGGCGGTGCTCGAACCGCTCGCCGAGTTCACGAACGGCCTTCGTGAGCTGGCTTGAGATTGCATAGCGAATCCCCGCCGCGGGCGCGGCGTGGTGCGCCTCGTCCAAAACGAATAGCGCACGGGCACGAAACTCGCCGAGTACGTCACGAAGTCCAGCGGCATAAACCTCATCCGTGAGGAGACGGTGCGAGACGATGAATCGCGAGCCGGTCGCCCAGGGATTGACGGAGAAGCCCCGAAGCCGGCGCATCTCGCCTATCCGCTCCCTGTCGATGATTTCGAACGAAAGCCCGAACTTCGCTTCCAGTTCGTCCTTCCACTGGATCGTCATAGCGGGCGGGGCCGCAATGACGATAAAATCGATCCGCCGCCGCAGCAGTAGCTCTCGCGCGACTAAGCCTGCCTCGACGGTCTTGCCCAAGCCCACGTCATCCGCGATCAACAGATTCACGCGCGGAAGCCGCAACGCCTTACGAAGCGGGAGAAGCTGATAGGCATCGAGCCGAATGCCTGCCCGAAAGGGCGCTTGCAGCAGGTCGCGATCAGCGGCTGTGGCAGATCGCCATCTTATCGCGCGAAGGTGGGCGGCCAACACTTCAGCTCGATCAGGAAGGCCGGCGCCGACATTCCGCCACCCATCCTCATCGAGCACGACGGCGCCGATTTCGGCATCCCAGAGGATTTCCAGCCGCTCACCCTGAGCATCGTCGGAAATGCACGAGAGGTTGAGGGTCTGAAGGTCGTCAGCCTCCCCCTGGACTTCCTCGACCAACCACGGACGGCCCCGCAGCTCGACGAAACTTCCCGGCTCGATTGTCGCCCCAATTGCCCGTTGCATTTCTTCAACCCCACAAACACGATAGTGGCGCCGCCGCCAGCCGGTCGCCGAACGGCACGACATCAGTGCTGTCGTAGAGGACGACGCCGAAGGCAAAGCGGTCCCCGCAAGCTTCGGCCAATGCCCGGAGACCCCCGAAATCCCCGGCCTTGACCGTGGCGCTCGCCTTCACCTCGATCCCCACGATCGTACCGTCATCGCGCTCCAGCACGATGTCCACCTCACGCTTGTCCCGATCCCGGAAATGATGAGGTGTCAGCCGCAGGTCCGAGGCCGTCATGAGCTTCAGCACTTCCGAAAACACGAAGCTCTCCAGCAGCGCGCCGAATGTCCCTCGGTCAGCCTTCACCCGGTCGAACGTCAGCCCCCGCACGCTGGCCAGCAATCCGGAATCGAGGAAATGGAGCTTGGGCGTCTTGACGATCCGCTTCAGCGAATTGGTGAACCAGGGCTGCACGGTCGCAATCAGGAACACCTGTTCGAGCAGCCCCACATAACGCTGCCCAGTCTTGTGGCTGACGTTGATGCCGCCCCCGAACTGCGAATAGTTGACCAATTGGCCGGAGTGTTCGGCCAGTAGCCGCACGAACTTCGGAAGCTCAGTCAGCTTCTCCACCTCGGCGATGTCCCGCAGATCGCGGGTCAGGATTGAGGTGAGATAGGATCGCAGCCAATCTTGCCGCCGCCGCTCGCTTTCGCGGCTGATCGCCTCGGGAAAGCCTCCGAGCAGGACGAGTTGGACAAGATCATCGCCGACGATCGCGTCTCGCTGGCTCTGGATCTTCCCCTCGAAGAGGCGCTCCAGGAAGGTCGGTGTCCGGCCTTCGATCTCAGCCCTGGCCAGCGGCAGCATCTGGATGGTTTCCATCCGGCCGGCCAGGCTGTCGGCGATTCGCGGCAGGGTCAGCACATTCGCCGAGCCGGTGAGCAGAAATCGACCCGGGCGATAGTCCTCATCGACTGTCTTTTTGACCGCCAGGAGCAGGTCGGGCGCGCGCTGGATCTCGTCGATGATGGCTCGGTCCAGGCCGCGAATGAAGCCGGCCGGATCGGATTGGGCGGCCTCAAGCACCGTCTGATCGTCGAGCGTGATATAGGTTCGACCGGCTTCCCCCATCTTTCGGACGAGCGTGGTCTTGCCAGCCCGGCGCGGTCCCACGATCAGGACCACCGGGGTATCCGAAAGGGCTTCCTCCGCCCGCCGCTCCACAAACCGCTCGAACATGCAATCCCCGACCTCGGTCGATTGGGACTATCACTATCGGCCAATTGGAAGTCAATGGTCCGCTAATTGGAAATTTGTAGGCGGCGATCTGGAAGCGTGGGAGGGGAAGGCCTTCCCCCTGGTCGGCACCAGTGTCGCCGACACACCCCCTTCTGCGGGGAGGTCCCCGCAACACCCCCTAGAGTGAGAGTGCGGACCGGGTTTGCCGTGACGGGTTGAGGGCTGGGGGAGAGGCCTCCGGCGCCCGTCGCGGAGATCCGCGATGTCCAGAAAAACCGCACCCGCTCGCGCCGGCCAGGACCGGACGAGCCTCTACGACGAAATCACCGGCAAGATCATCGCCGAGCTGGAGGCCGGCCGTGTGCCTTGGGTCCAGCCCTGGGGAACGGCTGCGGCGAAGGCGCCGCTCGCCATGCCGAAGAACGCCGCCACCAGCAGGCAATACTCAGGGATCAACGTCTTGATCCTCTGGGGCGCTGTGATCGAGCACGGCTTCCCCGCCCAGAGCTGGCTTACTTTCCGCCAAGCGCTCTCGCTCGGCGGCAATGTGCGCAAGGGCGAGCACGGCACCACCGTCGTCTATGCAGACCGCTTTGTGCCGGATGACGAGAAGCGACGCGCCCGAGAGACCGGCGAGGAAGCGGCCGCGATCCCGTTCCTGAAGCGGTTCACCGTCTTCAACGCCGCCCAATGCGAAAACCTACCGGCCGAGGTCGCGGCCGTCGCGCCGCCGCCGCCGCCGGGCCTGATCGAGCCCCGGGTCGAGGCGCTGATCCGGGCGACCGGCGTCGACTTCCGCATCGGCGGCAACCGCGCCTTCTACGCGCCGGGTCCGGACTTCGTGATGGTCCCGCCGCCGCAGGCCTATTTCGAACCGATCAACTGGCACCGCACGGCCCTGCACGAGCTGGGGCACGCCAGCGGCCATCCGTCCCGTCTCGGCCGCGACCTGGGCGGCACGTTCGGCAGCAAGAAGTATGCATTCGAGGAACTGGTGGCGGAGATGAACGCCGCGTTCTGCTGCGCGTCGCTCGGCATCGTCCCGACTGTGCGGCACGCGGACTATATCGGCTCCTGGCTGGAGGTGCTGCGCGAGGACAACCGCGCCGTCGTGCGCGCGGCCTCCCAGGCCAGCAAGGCAGCCGACTGGATCCTGGGCTTTCTGCCCGATCACGACCGCGTCCTCGGCGAGGCTGATAGTGAACGGGCGGCGGCGTGACGGGTTAGCGCGGGGGCAGTTGGTTCGCCGCGACGATGGCGTCCGTGAGAACCTTCGACCGGTCCACCGCCGCCAGGTCATAGAAGTCGATGAGAAAATCTCTGAGGGCGGACGTCCACTCCGTCGCGTCGAAGCTGCCTAGTTGGAACGACCGGCAAAAGCTGTCCTTTCGGATCGGTCCCGCATATTTCCCCGAAGGAAATTCGACACTGGGCACAAGCAGGTGCTGATCCGTCAGGCCGACTGCTCCGAACTCGACGGTACAGGGCGGGCGGAGCTTGAGTTCTCTCTCGTAAACAAGACGGTGGTTCTCCAAAGCCGCCACGAACGCCTTTTCCACGCCGATCGCTGCGACAAATGACGGGTTGCCCGTTCTGAACGGCTCTTCGCTCGCGCCCCAAAGTTCGCCGGTCTCGAAGATCTGGGTGAAGCTTGTAATACCGTCGCCATGTGGCTGGAGATTGATAGCGCCCCAGTCGTTGCGGTTGTGCAGGGACGTGATCACGCGCTGCAGCGGCATCAATCGCTGGGCGACCTCAATTGCCCGGCTCAAGCCGACACGTGGCTGATCCGCATAGGTCGGATAGAGCCGCAGAAAGATGGCCCGATTTCTTTTGAACCGCATCTCCTGCTCGCCGGGATAGCCAAAATTCACCAGCACATCGCCGGGCTGAAAGAAAAAGGCGGGCGGCCGGACCGGTGCGGTGGGCACAAACGGATTATCCGTGCGCGCTTTGCTGAGAATATTCTGGGCCATCAACCTCACGATGGCTTCAAACTTTTCGGAGAGGACCGCCCGGGCTGCACGCCGTGCTCCGTCGGGGCTAGCGGGCGGCAAATCATACTGGGTGGGATGGCGAACATGGCCCAGGTCGAACGGCAGCTCAGTTGGCGCGCCATAATGTGTGTTCATGACCGGCATCATCGCCTCGAACGTCAGCGCGCGAAGCGCGTAGCCATATTCGGCCATGACGTTGGGGTTGGGGGTCAGCTTACCCGCGTCGGTTTGCGCGATGAAGGTCAGGTCCGGCACGAAAATGTCTGATGCGCCAATCTTTTTGAGGATCGTTTCAGTCACCGGGGGCGTGCCCAGGACGCCCTCCGTATCCGCATCGACCTTAATCTCAACCGCCAGGGCATCATCATCATTGATGCGCTTGGCGGCTTCGTCGAGAGCGCGACGGATGAAGTGTCGATTTCCTTTCTGATCCCGGTCGCTCTGCCAAGCGTAGAAGACCGTGATGATCCGTTTTGCCATTACGCTTTATCCCCGACGAACGTGCCCTGACGCCATCTTAGCAATGGAGCGGCTCTTTAAGGGAGGTCCCGCGCGCCGCCTGTTCCTGCGGGCATCGACGGCCGGGGGCTTCTACCGCGGCGCCAGGCCCCGCGCGGCGGTCCGAAAGGAAGAGGGCTGCGCCGGTCTTTGTGACGGGTTGGAAGCCGAGAGAGAGTCTCCCGGCGCCCGTCGCGGAGTACATCCCGATGGCTATTGCTGTTCAGAAGATCACCCTGTCGTCCTCGCGCGACATCCCCTTCAACAAGCTGGTTCTGTCTCAGTCCAACGTCCGGCGCGTGAAGGCCGGCGTCTCGATCGAGGAGCTGGCCGAGGACATCGCAAGGCGCACGCTGCTTCAGAGCCTCAACGTCCGGCCGGTTCTCGACGCCGAGGGCGCCGAGACCGGCACGTTCGAGATTCCGGCCGGCGGCCGCCGCTACCGGGCGCTCGAGCTGCTGGTGAAGCAGAAGCGGCTGGCGAAGACCGCGCCGGTTCCGTGCGTGGTCCGCGATCCTGGAACCGACATCCTCGGCGAGGACGATTCGCTGGCAGAGAACATCCAGCGTGCGCCGCTGCATCCGCTCGACCAGTTCCGCGCCTTCCAGGTCCTGCGCGCGAAGGGACGCTCTGAGGAGGACATCGCCGCGGCGTTCTTCGTCGGCGTGAACGTCGTGAAGCAGCGCCTCCGCCTGGCGTCCGTCTCGCCGACCCTGCTCGACCTCTACGCCGAGGACGGCATGTCGCTGGAGCAGTTGATGGCGTTCACCGTCACGTCCGACCATGCGCGCCAGGAGCAGGTGTGGCAGGCGATCTCCGGATCCTGGCAAAAGGAACCCTATCAGATCCGCCGCATGCTGACGGAGAAGACGGTGCGTGCCTCGGACCGCCGGGCGGTATTCGTCAGTCTCGATGCCTACGAGGCGGCCGGTGGCGTGGTGCTGCGCGACTTGTTCCAGTCCGACGACGGCGGCTGGCTCGAAGACGTGGCGCTGCTCGATGGCCTCTTCGCTGAGAAGCTGAAGACCGAGGCCGAGAAGATCGCGGCCGAGGGCTGGAAGTGGATCGAGGTCGCGGTCGATTTCCCCTATGGCCACACGCGCGGGCTCCGTGCGTTGGAGGGAGTGGCTGCCGACCTTTCGCCCGAGGAGCAGGCGACAATCGACGCGCTCAACGCCGAATACGCCAAGCTCGAAGCCGAGTATGACGGGGCAGACGAGCTGCCCGACGAGGTAGACGAGCGGCTCGGCGAAATCGAAATGGCGCTCGCCGCCTTCGACGATCGTCCGGTCACTTTCGACCCAACCGACATCGCCCGTGCCGGCGTCTTCGTCAGCATCGATTCCGAAGGCGCTCTATCGGTCGACCGTGGCTACGTCCGGCTCGAGGATGAGGCGCCCATCGTGGAGCCCGGACAGGATGGCGATGATGAAACCGGCGCGGCAAACCCGGACGGCGTGGAACCCGGCGCGCGGGCGATCCAGCGCGGGGTCATCACCATCGGCGGCCAGGTTTCCGAACCGGAGGACGAGGACGACGACGTCGTGAAGCCGCTGCCCGACCGCCTTGTGACCGAGCTGACCGCGGAACGGACGCTGGCGCTGCGCGACAAGCTCGCGACCACGCCGTCGGTCGCGTTCCAGGCGGTTCTGCACAAGTTCTGCCTGGATGTCTTCTCGCGCTACTTCGCATCCGGCAGCGCCATGGAGGTTGCCGTTCGCAGCGTTACCTTCCCGATCCAGGCGCAGGGCCTGAAGGACACGCCGACGGCCAAGGCGATCTCTGAACGCCACAAGAGCTGGGAGGAGCGACTGCCGAAGGATCGAGCCGATCTCTGGGACTGGCTCACCACCCTGACCGGCGACGACCAGGCCGCCCTCTTCGCGCATTGCGCCTCGTTCGGGGTCAACGCGCTCTACGAGAAGGCCGACCGCTATGGCGCCAGTATTTCGTCCCACGGTGTCGAGCAGCGCATCGGCGAGGCCAACCGCATCGCCCGGGCCGTCGGTCTCGACATGGTGGAGGTCGGATGGCGTCCGACCGTCGAGAACTATCTCGGCCGCGTGCCGAAGCGCCGCATCCTCGAAGCGGTTCGCGAAGGCGCAGGCGAGCGCGCCGCCCAGCTCATCGACCATCTGAAGAAGGGCGACATGGCCAAGGAGGCCGAGCGGCTTCTCGCCGACAGCCTCTGGCTGCCAGAGCCGCTGCGCACCGTCGATGATGAAGCGCCGTCAGCCGACCAGATCGGTGACGGAGGCGAGGGCGAGGCGCTGCCGGAATTCCTCGCCGGAGACGAGGACGAGCCTTCCGAGCAAGCAGAAGACGAGCCTCAGACGATCGCGGCTGAGTAACTCGATCGCGCGGGGCGGTTTTGCCCGCCCCGCGCATCCTTTCCCCTCAACCAACCCGACAGCCCGGCCCACACGCCGGGCGCTTTTGTTTCAGGAGGGCCGCATGCCCGTCTTCACCATCGAGACCACCTACCGCCTGCCGGTCTATCGGCAGCGCAGCTATGAGGCTGAAACTTTCGAAGCCGCCTGTGCGCTCGCTATCGCCGACGAGGGCTGGGACGACGAGAAATCCGACGTCGAAACCTCCGGCGACACCTACGTCACCGGCGTCTGGGATGGCCGCAACGCCGCCTATAGCGGCCGAGCGCTCGCCGTCCCGTCGCAGTTCGACGAACAGCTCCAGCGAAAGGCCAACCATTTCGAGATGCTGCTAGGCCTGCTCAAGGTATTCGCCCACCCAGCGGACGCCGGCCCGTCCGACGTGTCCTGGCGCCAGAGCCTCCGCGCTGCGATCGCCAAGGCCGAGGCGATCTTGGCGGATGAGAATGATCCTGATGTCGAGGCCGATCACGAAATTTAGCACGAGCCTGGATTGACCGTGAGTGGACTACGGCCTATATCATCCGTAGTTCACTCACGGAGCGAGGCTATGGCAGACAACACCATTGCAGAGCGCGCCCGGCGCCAGCGGGACGTTCGAGTCGCCGAAGGTTGGCAGGAAGTGAAGGTCTGGGTGCCGACCGAGGCGGACGCTGAAGATGTTCGAAAACTCGCCGCGGAGCGCCGCAAGAGAGCGGAAGCGCTTCACGGCCTAAGCAAGGAAGTACAAATGATCAACATGGATACCGAACTCCGGATCGCGAAAGCGATCTCTGAGCAAGGCTCGGCGGCCTACACGACAGAGTCGGGCGCCGTCCTGGAGCTCATGACGCGACTCGCCGACGAAGACGATTTACAAGGGCTGTCGCGTGCATTCGTCATCTTGGCGCGCGCCAAGCCGCCGAATGCAACATTCGTGGCGGCGCGCGTCCCCGCCAAGATCTCAAATTTCCTCATCAAACATCGCGGCGTTAGCACGCCGGCGTTGCTGAAATGGACGTCGGCCAACCCCGCGTGGGCTGAGGATCTGAAAGACGCATTGCGTGATCCGATCCGCTTCGAACGGTTGGTCGAAGCGATGGCAGCTGCGATCAACAAGTCGGCCGCCGCGAACTAACCGCTTAACAAGAAGGGGCTCGGCCTCGGACCAAGTCCGGAGGTCGGGCCCTTTTTTATTGCCTTTCTAGGCTCCCTCTTCGTTGCGACGCCGAGAGGGAGAGGTTGGCCGGCAGGGGTTTGAGCCGGTGCGGTCCGAGAGAGAGCGCCGGCCGGCTCGCCCGTCTCCGCTCTCCCGAGGCTCCCCTCATGAACGATCTTTCTCCGATCGCGGCCGACCAGGCCGCTCTGCTGCCGGCTGTCCTGCATCCTGACACGTCCGGCGCGATCCTCGCCGCAGGCCAGCGGCTCCTCCCACATCTCGAACGCGGGCAGCGGATCGACGCTGCGATCCTGCGCGCCGCCATGGAAGCGGCCTTCGGCGCCTCCGACACCTCTGGGGCCTGGGACTGGAAAACGGCCTACGATTCCTGCGAGGCGGCGACCGTCCTCTTCCTCCGCAAATACGGCAAGGCGCTGTTCCGCAAAGCAGGCTCTCCGGGTTTGCGTCTTTCCGCCCTGGCCAAGATCGCCGACCTTCTTCCCACCCACACCCGCCGCTCGACCGAGAGCGAGACCTTCCAGCAGTTCTCGACGCCGACCCCGCTCGGTCTCGCGGCCCTGACCGCGGCCGCCATCGGACCGGCGGATCGCGTGCTGGAGCCATCAGCCGGCACTGGGCTCCTCGCCATTCTGGCCGAGATCGCCGGCGGCGCGCTCGTGCTGAACGAACTGGCCGAGACCCGGGCGACGCTGCTTTCCTCTCTCTTTCCGGCGGTCGCCGTCACGCGCTTCGACGCCGCCCAGATCGACGATCACCTCGACCCGGCCGTGGTCCCGAGCGTCGTGCTGATGAACCCGCCGTTTTCGGCGATGGCGAATGTGTCCGGCCGCATGGCCGACACCACCTATCGCCACATCGCCTCGGCCCTCGCGCGCCTCGCCGATGGCGGGCGGCTGGTGGCGATCACCGGCGCGAACTTTTCGCCCGACGCCCCGGCCTGGCGCGACGCCTTCGTCCGCCTGCAAGAGCGCGGCCGCATCGTGTTCACTGCTGCGATCGACGGTGCGATCTACGCCAAGCATGGCACGACCATCGACACGCGGCTGATCGTCATCGACAAGGCCCCTGCCGAGAACCCGGCGGCGCTGCCGGAATCACGGGGCATAGCGCCCGACGTTGCGACCTTGTTGGGTTGGATTGCGGAGCACGTTCCGAGCCGCCTGCCACTTGCGACCGGCCTCGCCATCCCCATGTCGGCTGTCGCCGCACCGCGGACCGTGCGGGGCTATCTCGCCCGCGCCGCTGCCGCGCAAACCGCCAGGCCCTCAATCGCTGGCCCTGAGGCGGTCGATCTCTCCTATGAGACGATCGACTGGACGCCGCCCGAGGGCGCGCGTCTCAGCGATGCGATCTATGAGGAATACCGGCTTCAATCGATCCGGATTCCAGGCGCCCAGGCTCACCCGACCAAGCTGGTGCAGTCCGCCGCCATGGCCTCGGTCGCACCGCCGAAACCGAGCTACCGGCCGCGCCTGCCGATCAATCTCGTCAGCGGCGCGCTGCTGTCCGACGCCCAGCTCGAGACGGTGATCTATGCCGGCGAGGCGCATGGCGATTATCTCGTCGGCGCCTGGACCGTGGACCAGACCTTCGATCTCGTCACCGCCGCGCGGGACGATGCGCCCAACGCCGTCCGCTTTCGGCGGGGCTTCATGCTGGGCGACGGCACCGGCGCCGGCAAAGGCCGCCAGTCGGCTGGCATCATCTTGGACAACTGGCTGAAGGGTCGCCGCAGAGCGGTCTGGATCTCCAAGTCCGACAAGCTCCTCGAGGACGCCCAGCGCGACTGGTCGGCGCTCGGCATGGAGCGCCTACTCATCACGCCCCTCTCGCGCTTCCCTCAGGGCAAGCCGATCCGGCTCGCCGAAGGCGTCCTATTTTTAACCTACGCTACGCTGCGGTCCGACGACCGCGGCGAGAAGCTTTCGCGCGTCCGCCAGATCGTTGAATGGTTAGGCTCCGACTTCGACGGAGTGATCATTTTCGACGAGAGCCATGCCATGCAGAACGCCGGCGGCGGCAAGGGCGAACGCGGCGATGTCGCGCCCTCCCAGCAGGGCCGCGCGGGCTTGCGCTTGCAGCACGCGCTGCCCGACGCGCGCGTGGTCTATGTCTCGGCCACCGGCGCGACCACCGTCCACAATCTCGCCTATGTCCAGCGGCTCGGCCTTTGGGGCGGCGAAGATTTTCCCTTCGCCACCCGCGGCGAGTTCGTCGAGGCGATCGAGGCCGGCGGCGTCGCCGCCATGGAGGTGCTAGCCCGCGATCTCCGGTCGCTCGGGCTCTACACCGCCCGATCGCTCTCCTATGACGGCGTCGAATACGAGCTGATCGAGCACCCGCTCAGCGATGAGCAGCGGCGCATCTACGACGCCTATGCCGGCGCCTTCGCCATCATCCACAATCACCTCGATGCGGCGATGCAGGCCGCCAACATCACCGGCGAGACCGGCACGCTGAACGCCCAGGCGAAGTCGGCCGCCCGCTCGGCTTTCGAGAGCGCCAAGCAGCGCTTCTTCGGCCACCTGCTGACCTCGATGAAGACGCCGACGCTGATCCGTTCGATCGATCAGGATCTGGCGGACGGCAACGCCGCCGTCATCCAGATCGTCTCGACCGGCGAGGCGCTGATGGAACGCAGGCTCGCCGAGATCTCGACCGAGGAATGGAGCGACGTTCGCGTCGATATCACGCCGCGCGAGTACGTTCTCGACTACCTGGCGCATTCCTTCCCGGTGCAGCTCTACGAGCCGTTCACCGACAGTGAGGGCAATCTCTCCTCCCGGCCCGTCTTCCGCGACGGCCAGCCGGTCGAGAGCCGCGAGGCCGTCGCCCGTCGTAACGAGCTGATCGAGCGGCTTGCTTCGCTACCGCCAGTGCCCGGCGCGCTCGACCAGATCGTCCAGCGCTTCGGCACGGACCTCGTGGCCGAAGTGACCGGACGCTCGCGCCGCGTGGTGCGCAAGGGCGACCGCCTCGTCGTCGAGAACCGCGCCGCCTCCGCCAATCTCGCCGAGACCGCCGCCTTCATGGACGACCTGAAGCGCATACTCGTCTTCTCGGAGGCGGGCGGGACGGGCCGGAGTTACCACGCCGAGCTGTCGGCGCGGAACCGCCGCCTGCGCGTCCACTATCTGCTCGAACCCGGCTGGAAGGCCGACGCCGCGATCCAGGGCCTCGGGCGGACGAACCGCACCAACCAGGCGCAGCCGCCGCTTTTCCGACCGATCGCCACCGACGTGAAGGCCGAGAAGCGCTTCCTCTCGACCATCGCCCGTCGCTTGGACACGCTGGGCGCCATCACCCGCGGTCAGCGCCAGACCGGCGGACAGGGATTGTTCAGGCCCGAGGACAACCTCGAATCCCACTACGCTCGCGACGCGCTGCGCCAGCTCTATCTGCTGCTCGTGCGCGGCAAGATCGAAGACTGCTCGCTCCAGATGTTCGAGGACGCCACCGGCCTCAAACTGATGGACGCCAACGGCATCAAGGATGAGTTGCCGCCGATCACGACCTTCCTCAACCGCCTGCTGGCGCTCACCATCGAGCTTCAGGGCGTGCTGTTCACGGCGTTCGAGCAACTGCTCAACGCCAAGATCGAGGACGCCATCGCCAGCGGCGTCTATGACGTCGGCTTGGAGACACTGCGGGCCGAGAGCTTCGTCGTCACCGATCGCCGCGCGATCTACACCCATCCCGCGACGGGCGCAGAGACCCGGCTGCTCACCATCACCGAGCGTCGGCGCGATCATCCGGTGACGCTGGACGAGGCGCTCGATCACCTCGCTGATCCCCGCGCCATGCTGCTGATCAACGAGCGCTCGGGCCGTGCCGCCGTGCAAATCCCGGCGCCTAGCCTGATGCTCGACGACGGCGAGATCGAACGCCGCGTTCGGCTGATCCGGCCGATGGAACACCATCACGCATCGCTGAAGATGTTGGACGAGAGCCATTGGCAGGCGGCCGACCGCGAGGCGTTCGCGGCGGCATGGACTCGCGAAGTGTCGGAGGTCCCCGAGTTCGCCGACAGCACGATCCACATCGTCGCCGGCTTGCTGCTCCCAATCTGGAAGCGCCTGCCGAACGAGTCGACGCGCGTCTATCGGCTACAGACCGACGCAGGCGAACGTATCATCGGCCGCAGGGTCTCGCCGGCCTGGGCGGCGAACGCCTCGCTGACCGGGGCGATCACCCTGACGCCGGATGCGGCCTTCGCGGCGCTGATCGAGGGGCGCACCATCCTCGACCTCGCCGACGGCTTGCAGCTCCATCGGGTGCGGGTCATGGGCGCTCACCGGATCGAGCTGTCAGGCTTCGCCGACACCATGCGCGACCGTCTGCGCGCCTACGGCCTCTTCAGCGAAATCATCTCCTGGAAGCTGCGCATGTTCGTGCCGACGAATGCGACCGGCGCTGGTGTGTTGACGAAGGTGCTCGACCACTATCCGGTCGAGCGCATCGGCCAGCGGGAAGCGGCGTGATGGCCCGCCACGACGCTTCGGACCTGACCAATCGACTCGCGCGCGACGCCGAGACGGTCTGCCGGCACTATCTTTCCGCCGGCCGGCGTGAGGGCCGCTATTGGCTGGTGGGCGATGTGCGCAATACGCCGGGCCGCTCGATGTTCGTGCGGCTCAAGGAGTCGGTGAAAGGCCCCGCCGGCAAATGGACCGACGCGGCCACGGGCGAACATGGCGACCTGCTCGACGTGATCCGGGAAAGCTGCGGCCTGGTCGACTTCAAGGACGTTGCCGATGAGGCACGTTCATTCCTCAGCCTGCCGCACTCGGAGCCTGAGCCGGATCGTCCCCGATTGCGAACGCCCAGCGCTCAAACCGGATCGCCGGAAGCGGCACGGCGACTGTTCGCCATGTCGCAGCCGATCGAACGCACTCTCGTAGAAGCGTATCTCCGTAATCGCGGCATTACGTTTTTGCACGGAACCGGAAGCCTGCGTTTCCACCCGCGCTGTTACTATCGGCCAGACGATCACAGCCCGACCGAGACCTGGCCGGCGATGATGGCCGCCGTCACCGATCTTTCCGGCCATCTGACCGGCGCGCATCGCACTTGGCTCGACCCCGGCGGCTTCACCGAGGCGACACTCGGCAAGGCGCCGATCGACACGCCGAGACGGGCGATGGGCGATCTTCTCGGTCACGCCGTTCGATTTGGCGTGGCGGGCGAGGTCATGGCGGCCGGCGAAGGTATCGAGACGATACTGTCGCTCCGATGCGTCCTGCCAAACATGCCGATGGTCGCAGCTCTCTCGGCGGCGCATCTTTCCGCCATCCTGTTCCCGGACACGCTGCGCCGACTCTACATCGCCCGCGACGACGATCCGGCCGGCGATGGCGCGATGGCGACATTGGTTGACCGGGCGCAGGAGGTCGGGATCGAGGCGATCGTGATCTCGCCACGGCTCGGCGACTTCAACGAGGATCTCCGCCTGCTCGGGATCGACGCGCTTCGAGCGGCCAGCCGGGTGCAGATCGCGGCACAGGACGTCGCCCGCTTCATGGAGCTGGCGGCCTAGCCGGAATGGGATGAGAGGCGGTTCGCCGGCGTCGTCGCCACAGGGTCGGCGGTCGTGCTTTCCCTCAGCGTCGGAAAGGACCACGCCCACGGCCTTCTGAGAGGGCGATCGGGCAGCAAGCGGCCCGGACCGGCAACCTTGTGGGCCGACTATTTTCCGTCGGCGGCAAAGCCGCCTTTACATCGCGAGACAAAATAGTCGGCCCCCTTCGGTCCTCCGCCGAGGCTCCGGCCCTTCGCTTCGCTGCGGGTGCAGGTCCGGTCCGCCCGCCGCCTTCGTCGCCATGAAGGCCGCGATGGGCGCGGCCGATCCGACGAGGAAAGCCGCGATGACCACCAACCACGACGACGATTTCGAGCCGCACCACAGCGCATCCCCGATCGACCAGGTCCTCCACGAACTCCAGCTCTATGGCTACCGTCCCTTCAACGACGAGCCCGATCCCAGGCCGCTTCCCGAAGCGCACATCCTCGCCGGCAGCATCTCCGACATCTTCGACGCCCTCGTGGTGGCGCTAGCTGACACTCGCCTCGAACCCGACCTCGAGGACCTGCTCTGGTCGACGGTGAATGTCTTCCATCGGGCCATCGACAGGATCGAACGCGAACTCGACGACAACGAGCTGGCTCAGCAACGCGCGCAACGGGAACAGGACGGCAGCGAGGTCAAATCCGTCGAGCTGGAACGCCTGACGGCGGAAGGTCAGACGCTCATCGAACGCCGCAACGCCTTCGAGCTGATGCGCGATCAAGCGGCCGACCAATTCGAGCATCACACCCATTCGGCCTGGCGGCCGCGCAACGGCTCGAAGGTCAACCATCGCAATCTGATCTCCGCGATGATCGACAGCCGAGACTTCCTAGCGGCGAAGAAGCGCGCGGCGAACCAGGTGCTCCTCCCCCCGGGTCCGAAGGTCGCACTCACCGGCGGGCTCGACTTCAACGACCACCGGCTGGTCTGGGCGAAGCTCGATCAGGTCCACGCCAAGCACCCGGACATGGTGCTGCTGCACGGCGGATCGCCCAAGGGCGCCGAGCTGATCGCCGCCAAATGGGCCGAGAACCGCAAGGTCACGCAGATCGCCTTCAAACCCGACTGGACGAAGCACGCCAAGGCCGCGCCGTTCAAGCGCAACGATGCGATGCTCGAAGTGCTGCCGATCGGCGTGATGCACTTCCCGGGCACTGGCATCCAGGACAACCTCGCCGACAAGGCCAAGAAGTTCGGCATCCCGGTCTGGAAGTTTGGCGGCGCGTGAGCGCTGCCTTCTCTTCATCCGCAATGAAGTGAACCCGGAAAAGCGGATCGGCGGCTTTCAGGAAAGCCGCCTTTCAGTCCGGTTCACCCGTCACGGCAATCTGGGCCGCACGAGCATAGTGCGCCAACTCCGTATCGTTCTCGATCAGGCCATCGAGCAGCGCCTTCATGTCGCTCTGATCGGACGCCGATTGAAACGGCCCCGGCTGCCGCTCGATCGCCAGTACCGCAATGGCGAGCGCCTTCTTCTCCAGGTGCAGGTCGCGTCCCGTAAATTCCGCCATGCCGCATGCCTCAGCCATCATGTCGACTCGTAAGCACACCTTAGCCGATCGGCCAGCGCACCGTGAGGACAACGAGGTTCCATGCATTGTCCGCGACGGCCTTTGAGTGGCGGCTCCTGCCGGCGGGCGCCACCCCGCGTCTATCAGCGCTGATCCTTGGTCCGGCCGAGGGCCTGACGCCATCAACCCGTAAAGGGTCGGCTTACGCGAAGCGTGCCGCCGCTGCGTCTTCGGCTTCGCGGTGATTGCGGCCCTCGGCCGAACACATCGGGCGCCTGTCGCGCGGGGATGGTCCCCGCCTCAGCACAGGAGCCGGATCAATGTCTCAAGCCCTCGCATTCGCTAACGGCTGGAACCTCGCCATCACTCTCATGGTCTGCGTCGTCGTCTTTCATGCTGACGCTGGCAACTTCGGCGTCATGCTGGCCGCCGAATATGACGGCGATCCCGCTGCCGTCATCCACGAATTCGACCCCTTCCAACCATGAAGGGGCGAACCACCACGAAAGCTGAACCTCAGAGCGCCAGCGGGATTTCTGCTCCCGCCGGCGCCTGTTTGCGGCTATATTCGTGGTCGCGCCGTGGTGGTGGTGGTGGAAGGCGCGACCGTCAGACCTTTATCTCACGGAGCGCACCGCCATGATCATCTTCGGACCACTGCTCGTCGTTGTCGCCATCGGCTTCTTCTGCTGGCTGCTGTTCAACCTCGCTGTCTTCGCGCTGCCCTTCTTCGCCGGCCTGACGATCGGCATCTGGGCCTTCCACACGGGTGCCGGCGTGCTCGGCGGCATTGCGGTGGGTGTCGTGGCCGGTGGCATAACCTTTAGCCTTGGCCAGCTCGCGCTCGCCTTTGTGCCGTGGACGTGGCTTCGGCTTTTGATCATCCTCCTCTACGTCGCACCCGCCGCCGTCGCCGGTTACAGCGCCACCCATGGAATCGCCCAGATGGCGATGCCTTCGCCTACGTGGCAGACGATCTTCGCCATCATCGGTGCGATCGCCGTCAGCGTCACGGCGTTCGTCCGCTTCACCGGAATGGCCGCGCCCGGACCAGCCGGACAGGGCTTGGCTCGGGGCTGACAACTATCGCTTCGGCGGGGCGGGATCAGATCAGGCACCCGAGACGTCCGCAGTCCCCGTCATCGAAGCTGGCGAGAGAGCGACTTTGGCAGTGAAGCTCGGCCCGCCACCGCAGAGTCGCCGGAGTCATGGCGGTCGTGACAGCGGCAAGGACCAGATGGCGACGCCTGGGCGACCCGGCCTGCGATGCGCATGAAATGCGGCGTGCGGCCGGAGCTTGGTCTTCGAAGCGGGAGATCCGTTGGTGGCCGGGGCAGGGCACAGGTCGCCCTCGCTTTCAACCGGCCGGACTTTGCGGCGACTCGAAAATCGCCATGTTCCCCTTGATGTCAGCTCTGTCAGGCCGAGCGCACCGAACGGCCTCTTCGATGGACTGATCTGGCCGAAGGCCGGCTAAAGCCTTGACCGCCTAAGGCGCAACAGCGGCGTCATAACTTTCTTCCCCTGCCGGCTGCGCCGCCATTCCTCGCGAAACAAGAAAGTTCCTCCTTTGCTGTCGAGCCCCTTCGGGGTGCGCCGTCGATCGCCTCCGGCCCGTCGATCACCATCGAGGCCGCAATGGTGCGGGCTCGGAAACAGAGATCAAGGAGAACTACCATGGCGACCATCGGCACCTTCAAGAAGACCGGCTCGAACGAATTCACCGGCGAAATCGTCACCCTCTCGGTCCAGGCCAAGAACGTCCGGATCGTCCCCGAAGCCACCCGCTCCGGCGAGAACAGCCCCAGCCACCGCGTCTATGTCGGCCGGGTCGAGATCGGCGCCGCCTGGGCCAAGCGCTCCAACGAAGGCCGCGACTATCTGGGCCTCAAGCTCGACGATCCGAGCTTCACCGCCCCGATCTTCGCCAACCTGTTCGATGACGAGGACGGCGAGGGCTACAGCCTGATCTGGTCCCGCCCCAACGGCCGCCGGAGCGACTGACCTCCCTACAATGCCCCGTCCGGCCGGTCCGGGCGGGGCAGTGCTCCCAGAAACCCGTTGGACGAAATAGGTTTTCCCCGCCTATCGGACGCGGAAGTGATTTCGAACCGCTAGCACCACGAGGAATAGCAGGACCGTCTCAATGACCGCCTGACCTATCGAAAGAGCGAATATCACCTCGGGAATTCCGTTTGGAAACAACCGTGAGCCAACTTCGTCAAAGCTCCGCCGGGCCAACGGGCTAACTGGAAAAGAAACGCATAAGGAGAAGGCCATCAAGTCGGGAATCTGTTCTACGCGAAAGTCGGTTGCGGTGTACGATGAACACAAGAAGGCGAACCCGCACGCAAATAGCACGAACCAACCAAGTGGGAGCAAGATGCTTCGACTGAAATCAGAAGAGTATCGATAAAGGAAAACGAGAAGCGTTAGCATCAAAGGGCGGCCGATTCCTGTTATCGCTACCCATACCGATCTCGGTATCTTAAAAAGTTGCCGCCGTCGAAGCTCAGAAAATTCCTCTCTATTTCCGCTCTTAAGTCGAGCCCCGATCAGGTGATAGATGCCATAGCCATGCAATACGTCGTCCCACCAAGCTCGCCATGCAATGCCGCGTTCCGCCATTCGCTGCAAAATAAATAGCGACGATTCGAGATCGGGCTCGTCGATGTCTTTCATGATCTTTCGAAGTCGACGGAGGCGGGTCACCGTATCGGTCTGTGTCGTCCAGTAACGGGACACGAGCCACGCCCGCCGTCCGAAGCTGAACCGCGCTGCGGCAAAGTCCAAGGAGCTAACAGGGTCAACATTCTGGAAGTCTGGTGGCTGTTCAAACCGAACACGGCTGAAATCAGCAGATCCCTTTAACGACCTGTTGCTGAAATCGGCGCCAGAGAATTTCTGCCGCATAAGATCGTGAGCCGGATAAAACAGAACTCGAACTCGCCGCAGGCCCTCTCGCAGCGCTTCGAGCGTTTTGGATTTGATGCCCTCCGCCATGGTAAACGGGGTCGCATATTCGGTTCCACTGGTGGTGAATGTAGCGCCGGAGAACGATGCCCGATGGAAAGCCGAAGGATCGGCTGCTCGGGTACGTTCCGTTACCACCTGCGCGTAGTCGGGCAACAAGGATTTCGCTCGCTCGTCGGCCCAGTCTACAAGCGCCTGACGATCGCCTCCCCTGAACGACGCAACATCTCCGAATGTCGCGCCCTCGAACCCGGCACGCCCGCAAAAAGCAGCGCCTTCGAAATTGGCCCCCACGCCAAATTCCGTGTTGTTGAACTGAGCCAATGCCGAGAACACCGTAAACTCGAAACTCGCACCTTCCCCAAAAAGGCAACTCTGAAAATGAACACGCTCGAAAATGGCGCGGCTAAAGTCGACGTGGCGTCCAAAAATCGACTCTTCGAATGAGCCATCACGGACCATCAGAATTTCATCGAACCACGTCATGGGGCCGAAGATTGAGTGCGCGAACGACGAACTTTGGAAAATGGCTCGTGAAAATCGTGCCCCTTCACCAAACGTCACATCGACAAAATTGACGATGTCCTTGAAAATCGCGCCGTCAAAGCGTGCGTTACTCCCAAATTTAGCCTTACTAAACTGCGCACGCCGTTCAAACACTGTATTCTGAAATAGTGCCGCCCCTTTGGGTGATCCTGGAGCGCCTAATGCGGCACCATGAACCTGAAAGGGAACCGGAGTATCGCCGAATGTCGCTCCCTCGAAAATGACTGGCAGCAAGAAATGAAAATCGGAGAAGGTTATGTGCTCATTTTCGGGAGCACGAAAATCGACTCCGCTGAAGTCGAGCGTGTCATCGGGATGGCTGCGCTGAAAAGCCTCAAGTTCTGCCCTACCTTTGCGCGCCGCTTGCAGTACTTCTGATGCCGACATTCGTGGGTTCCCATATCTTCGTCATCGATCATCCAGCGCCTGTCCAAATCGACCCCAAAGCTTTCCCTTGCCACGATCAGACGGCGCCTGCCAAGAGGAACGGAACCGTCCCGCCCTGCGCTCGACGCCCACGGTCGGGTGAAATCACGCGCACAACGCGATCTTGAAGCGAGTTTATAACAGCCACCTTGGCGGCGGCTACTATGTGCCCCTCGGTGCAAGGGCGCGAACCAGCTCGGTAGCATCTACATCAAGCGCTTCGGCCACCTGGCCCAGGACGGTGACGCTCGCCGACACGTCGGCGCGCTCGATCGCCCCGATATACCGGGCGCTCAACCCGGCCCGCTCGGCCAACTCCTCTTGCGTCATCCCTTTCGCATGACGCAACCGACGCAGATTGATCGCCATGAGCTCCTTGAGATCCATGGCGATGATGGAGCCGGCGCAGGAACCATCGTTCCAGGAACGATCATTCCGATTCGTCCGCGGGTTATGCTATCCATGCCCGGTCTCGACTGCCTCTGCACCGTCAATTTGAGCAACGTGATGCGCCATAGGCATCGCGGCGCCGGCCTAATCATGCGCGAAGTCTGTCAAAATTTGCGGTAAATGAATCCCTACTGCATTGCTTTGATCTCGACGGGGGAAAGATCGCAATGACCGAGGCGCCCTTCTGTGACCGGCCGCCGCTTACCGACCGCGTGAACGCCTATGATGAGCGACATCTGGCGATATACCTACGGTTGCTGATGGCCGAGGAAGAAGGAGCCGACTGGCGAGAGGTCGTGCTGGTGCTCTTCGGCCTCGATCCGGCGCAAGAGCCCTGCCGTGCCAAAATCGTCCATGAAAGCCACCTGGCCCGCGCCCGCTGGATGACCAAAACCGGCTATCGGCACCTGCTTCAGCCACGAGCGCAGTGAGCCACCAAGACGTCTGTTGTACGGGTTGTCGTCGCGCGCGATGCAATCATAGGGTCTAGCGCAAAGCCTGCGTTTCCGGATGGTTTGAAGCTCCCCGAATAGGGGAGCAAGACGAGAGGAAACGCCATGCCCACACAGTATTGGCGCTCGCCGGAGACGATCGATCACTTGAATCGCCTTGAACGCCCCGGCTTCGCCGTCGAATTCCTGCGCCGCAACGCCGAATACCGGCGTGACTACGCCCAAATCCAGCGCCAGATCGCACGCGATCACGTCGATGCGGAGTCCGCTCGCGCGGATTTCGCCCGACGATGGGGGTTGCGGTTTCGCCCACGACCCGAGCATTCCGGTCGGCGACGAACCCGCTACCTGGCTGCCGGAACTGTCGCCCGGCACGCTGCTGCTCGATGCAGCGCCGAGCGGATTCGCGCCTGTGGCCCTCGACCCATCCCAGCTCGGCTCGATTGTCGCTGACCGGACCGATGATGAGGGTCGTGAGGTCGTAATCGTCGATGGGTCCGGCGAGCTTCACATCCGGCTCAACAGCGATCTGGCCGTTCGGCGCCCCATGATTCTCCTGCCGCTCGGCGCCGCATCGGTCGATCTCCGACTCGATGTCGCGTCGCGTTTCATCCGCAAGGTAGGCGGCCAAACCATCGGCCTTCTCCCACGGGCGTTGCGAATGACCACGCAGCGCAAGCGCCGTCTCGTCCAGCTTCTTCACGCCTTCGACGTTCACGACATGGGCGGCGGTCCTCGCGACGTCGCGGAGATCATCCTGCATTCGGACCAGGCCCAACTTCCATCTGTCGAGTGGAAGGACTCCCACGCGCGACGCGCGGCCAATCGTCTGATCCACGACTCGATCGCGCTCGTCGAACGCGGCTATCTCAAGTTTCTCCGCGGCGGCTGACCAGCCACATAACCTGATTTCAGCGCGCATCGCTCTTCGATCCATCTCCGTCTCGGCAGTGACGAATTGGACCATCGTCCCGCTCATGGTCGCGCGAAGGGGGACACACCCTTCCGAAAATCTTCGTCCACCCCCAACGCCTGAACCCTCCGCCACCATGACCCCGACATGCCGCGACTTGGCCGCGGCGCTTCGAGGCAAGACGGAGGCTTCCCATGCTCGACAGGTCCGCGCAGCTCGCCACCCGCTACGTCCGAACCCATGAGGCGGCGCGCATCCTTGGCATCTCGCCGCGCACCCTGGAAAAGTATCGCTGCCACGGCAGCGGCCCGACCTTCCGTAAGCTCGGCGGCCGCGTCGTCTACGCCATCGGCGACCTGGAGGCCTGGGCTGACAACGCCGCCTGCAACTCGACGTCGGATCCCCGCTACGTCGAGGCCCGCGCCGCCGGCCATGCGCATCGCTGAGGCGCTCGCCGATGTCGTCGCGCCGCCTCATCACCAGCAGCGAACGGAGCAAGCTCGATCCGTTCGTCGTCGCCATGGGCGACGCCAGCCCGCGCGACCAGCGCGACCTGATGGAGCGGCCGTTCTTCTCGCTCGCCAAGACCAGGCGTACCGCGCCCATCCTCTACGAGACCGGCGGCGTCCGCGTGGAAGTCTACGCCGTGCCCGAACACGGCATGGCGACTATCTGGGACGCCGACGTGCTGATCTGGGCGGCGAGCCAGATCGTCGAGGCCGAAGACCTTGGTTTCAAGACCTCACGCTTCCTGCGCTTCACGCCGTATCAGCTCCTGACATCCATCGGCCGGCAGACCGGCGCGCGCGATTACAAGCTTCTGAAGGGCGCGCTCGCTCGCCTGCAATCGACCGTCATCCGCACGACGATCCGCAACGGCGAGCATTGGCGCCGCCATCAGTTTTCCTGGATCAACGAGTGGGAGGAATGCACGACCCGCGACGGCCGCGTCGAGGGCATGGAGTTCGTGCTCCCCGACTGGTTCTACCGCGGCGTTATCGATCGCTCGCTGGTGCTCGCCATCGACCCAGCCTATTTCCGCCTGACCGGCGGCATCGAGCGCTGGCTATATCGAGTCGCCCGCAAGCATGCCGGCCGCCAGCCCAAGGGCTGGCTGTTCGAGGTCGCGCACCTGCACGAGAAGTCCGGGAGCCTCGCCAAGCTTCCAGATTTCGCCTTTGACCTCCGCCGGATCGCCGCTCGCCAACCGCTCCCCGGTTACCGATTACGCATCGAGCGCAACGGCCGACGCGAACTGCTGCGCATCGTGCCCGCCGCCTTATCCACAGGGCCTGTGGATATCGCTGTGGACGGGGTCGGGACTTCAGGCGTTCCGACTATCGGGACTTCGGGCGTGCGGGTATCGGGACTTCGGGCGTGCAAACCGCAGTTAACCCTCTGGCCTGAAACGACGATTCCGGGCCTTAACTTAGAGTCTAACTCAGAATCTAACTCTTGTTGTTGGCCCGCGCGTTCGGCGGATAACCCCGCCGACCGGCCGATTTCAGATCGCCCAGGACGCCAACCGTCGCTGCCCTTCAGCCGCAAGCCGGGAGGGAAGAGATGATCGTCGCCCTCCTCAACCAGAAGGGCGGTGTCGGCAAAACGACGCTCGCACTGCATCTCGCCGGTGAATGGGCGTTGCACGGCAGGCGCGTCACGCTGGTCGACGCCGACCCGCAAGGTTCAGCACTCGACTGGTCGCAGCAGCGCGCGCGGGAAAACGTCTCGCGGCTGTTCGGCGTCGTCGGCCTGGCGCGCGACACGCTCCATCGCGAAGCGCCCGAGCTGGCCACGACCTGCGATCACGTCGTCATCGACGGGCCGCCGCGCGTCGCCGGTCTGATGCGCTCGGCATTGCTCGCTGCCGACCTGGTGCTGATCCCCGTCCAGCCGTCGCCGCTCGACGGCTGGGCGTCGGCCGAGATGCTGGCCCTGCTGCGCGAGGCGCGCATCTACCGCCCAGGACTTGCCGCGCGCTTCGTGCTGAACCGCTGCGGCGCCCGCACGGTGATCGCCCGCGAGACGGCCGAGACGCTGGCCGATCATGATCCGCCGGTGCTCGCGAGCACCGTCGGCCAGCGGGTCGCCTTCGCCGACGCCGCGCAGTCCGGCCGCCTGGTTTTCGAGCTGGCCGAGCAGAGCGCCGCCGCCCGCGAGATCGCCGCGCTCGCCGCCGAAGTCGCGAGGATCGCGCCGTGAGCGAGCGACCCAACAGGCGCGGCTTCGCAGCGCGGCCGGGCGACGCCGAAAGCTGGATCAAGGCGCCCGAAATCCCGGCGCGGCGCGCCGATGACGCCTCGGCGTTCACCGCGCGCCTGACCATCGACGTCACGCCGGCGCTGCGTGGTCGCATCAAGGTCGCGGCCTTCCGGCGCGGGATCACCGTCGCCGACATGCTGCGCGATCTTCTCGCGCGCGAATTCCCCGACGATTCCGGAGAGCCATCATGAGCGACAACACGCTGTCGCCGCGGCATGTCGCGCCATCGCGAGGTCGCGCGGGCCTCGCGCTCACGCATGTCGAGCTGACCTGGATCGAGAGGAAGATCGAGCGCTGGCTCCGCTTCGGCCGCCGCGCCGAGGAGAAGATCCTCGACCGCCGCCGCAGCATCTCCAGCTTCAGGCCGGGCAGCATCTTCGCCTTCGTCCGCTGGGCGTCGAACGACTTCGGCACCATCGTCTCGCGGATGGACATCGTGCGCGCGGTCGAAGCCGGCGCGCCCCACCAGACACTGCCCTTCGTGCAGCCCGGTGGCGAAATCCTGTTGCGCGTCGATGGCTGGCCGAAGGTCGAGCGCGTGCTGCAGGCGATCGATGCGATCGAAGCCCTCGACATCGATCCGGCCGACGCCGCGCCGGAACACTGGCGTCATCTCCACAACCGCCTGGCCGTCGGCGACGAGCCGCACGCCTACACGCGCGCGCAGCATGCGGCCTGGCTGAGGCGTCGGAGGGTCGCGCCATGAGTCGCTTCGGCTACGTCATGTCGACCTATGTGGCGATGCTCGCTGCCGGCGCGCTGGTGTTCTTCCATCCCGCGCCGCGGCTGATCTGGAATGCCACGGCCAGCACGCCGACAGGGCTCTACGCGCTGCGGCCGGCCGGCCCGCTTCACGCGCTCGAGCTGGTCGCCGTGCGTCCGCCCGAGCCGATCGCGAGCTATCTCGCCGATGGCGGTTTCCTGCCGAGAGGCGTGCCGCTGCTGAAGCACGTCATGGCGGTCGCCGGACAAACGGTGTGCCGGGAGAACGACGCCGTGACCGTCGATCATATCGACGTCGGCGTCCCCAAGACACGCGATCATCTCGGCCGTCCGTTGCCGCGCTGGAGTGGCTGCCACACCCTCAGCGCGGGCGAAGTTTTCCTCATGAACCCGACCGTCCCGGACAGCCTGGACGGCCGCTACTTCGGCCCGCTCCCCGTCACTTCGATCGTCGCCCGCGCGGTCCCGCTTTGGACCGACGAGGCCGGTGATGGCCGCTTCGTGTGGCGCGCCGCCACCGATTGACCCGCTTCTCAACCCGCCAACCACGGAGGTTTCTCATGGTGCAGATCGGTCATTTCACCCGCGATAAGTCCGGCTTCGGCGGACGCATCCAGACGCTCACCTTCACCCAAGCCCTTTCTCTCGTTCCGGCCGAAGCTTCCGATGCCGAGAACGCGCCCGACTATCGCGTCCATCTGGGCGACGCCGACGGCCCGGAGATCGGCGCGGGCTGGAAACGCACCGGCGAGAAGGCGGGCGAATACGTCTCGCTCGTCATCGATGACCCGGCGCTGCATCAGCCAATCCGCGCCAATCTCTTTCAGTCCGGCGACGACAAGTCTGCGTGGGTGCTGAACTGGAACCGCCCGCCCAAGCGCGGCCAGCGGGATTGAGCGCATGCGGGCCGCTCTCGTCATGCTCGTCGGGGCGACGACGTTCGGCACGCCCGCCGTCGTCGCTCACGCCCAGACCGCTCGGATCGAGCTGCAAGCGCCGAGCGATACCTATGCCGGGCTCATCGCGGAGGCGGCCCAGCGCTTCGGCATTCCGGCAGCATGGATACGGGCGATCATGCGGGTCGAAAGCCGCGGCGACCGGCGCGCGATCTCGTCCAAGGGGGCGATCGGGTTGATGCAACTGATGCCCGACACCTGGGCGGGGATGCGCGCTCGGTACGGCCTCGGGCGCGATCCGTTCGATGCGCACGACAACATCTTGGCGGGCGCGGCCTTCCTGCGCGAAATGCACGACCGCTACGGATCGCCGGGCTTCCTCGCGGCATACAATGCGGGTCCTGGTCGATACGAAGACTATCGCGATCGACACCGCCCGTTGCCGCCCGAAACGGTCGCTTATGTCGCGGCGCTCGTCCCTTTTGTCGGGGACGGCGCGATCGATGGGCCTGTCCTCGTGGCGGCCTCCGATCCGTCGTCCTGGACGCAGGCGCCGCTCTTCATCACGCGTTCGGCAAGCGCTGAACCCGCTGATCGCACGTCGGCCAAGCAGCCGCCGAGCGAGACACCGGAGGTCGTCGCGGTGCGCGATGTCTCCGCCATCGCACCGCAATCGGCCGGCCTGTTCGTCTCGGTTTCCGCAGCGGGACCGAAGCCATGATCTCGCTGCCGCCTTGCAGTCATGCCGCGGCGATGTCTCAGCCAGCTCGCGCTTTCCTTAGCGGCGCGACGGTGCTCGGCGACTCCATGGGCCATGCCAAGGCTTTCGCGCGCGATTTCGCAGGCTGGCGCGGCGCAGCGTACTTCCGGAAAGGAGGACGGGCGGACAGGGGTGAAGGGCAGAAACCGACCGACAGAGGGCCAGATAAAAGGCCGCAATGTGCGGCTCTGTCGGTCGGTTGTTTTTGTTTGTGTTTTTGGCTGATCCGGCAAGGTGCGGCCTCGGCGCGCAATGTGCGCTGCAACTTCAACGCTTTGCCGATCCTGCATTTTCTGCACATTGCCGGGGCCGGCCATGGCTGAGGAGAACGACTTCCAGCCGCGGCCTGGCCGCATCCGCTCCTCGCGCAGCCAGCGGGCGAAGCCCTTCATCGCCCAAGCACTCGCCGCCGCGCAGCAGGCCGGCGGCGGTGTATCGCGCCAGGGCCTGCTCAGGAGAGGCAGCCGCTCGACTTTTGGCCGAGGCCGCGCCGCCAGCGTCCGGGCCAACCACCTGCTGACCGGCCGGTCCCGCTTGGTGACAGTGAAGGCCCGCGTCGTTCGTCACACCGCGCGATCGGCGCCGCTCGGCGCCCATCTCGGCTACCTCCGGCGCGAGGGCGTCACCCGGGACGGGGAGAAGGCCCGGCTGTTCGGTCCGGAGACCGAGGACGCCGATCCCAAGGCGTTTGCCGAGCGCTCCGAAGGCGACCGCCACCATTTCCGTTTCATCGTCTCGCCGGAGGACGCGCCGGAGATCGCCGACCTCAAGGGCTTCGCTCGCGAACTGGTTCGCCAGATGGAGAAGGACCTTGGGACCAAGCTCGATTGGGTCGCCGTCGATCACTGGAACACCCAGCACCCCCACGTCCACATCATTGTGCGCGGCGTCGCCGAGGACGGCCAGGACCTCGTCATCTCCCGCGACTACGTCAAGGAGGGCATGCGCGCCCGCGCCCAGGACCTGGTCACGCAGGAACTGGGATTGCGCAGCGATCTCGATATCCGGCACGCGCTGGAGCGCCAGGTCGAGGCCGAGCGTTGGACGCAGCTCGACCGGCAGCTTGCCCGCGACGCGGACCGTCACGGCGTCATCGATCTCGCACCAGATTCAGGACACCCGTCCGATCCGTACCACGCCCTCAAGGTTGGGCGACTGCGGCATCTGGAAAGTCTCGGCCTCGCGCATCAGCTTGGTCCGGGCCAATGGACAATCGACGAGGCCGCCGAGACCACGCTGCGCGAGCTCGGCGAGCGCGGCGACATCATCAAGCGCATCCACCGCGGTCTACGCGAGCGGGGCATCGAGCGCGCGGCCGCGAGCTATGTCCTCGCCAGCGAGAGCCTCGACGTGCCCGTCGTCGGCCGGCTAGTCGATCGCGGTCTCGACGACGAATTGAAGGGCACCGCCTACGCCGTGATCGACGGCGTCGACGGGCGCACGCACCACATCAAATTCCCCGACCTCGACGCCACCGGCGACAGTGGGTCCGGCTCGATCGTCGAGCTTCGTAAGTTCGACGATGCGCAAGGGCGCCGCCGCGTGGCGCTGGCGGTGCGCTCCGACCTCGCGATCGAGGACCAGGTGACGGCGAGCGGGGCGACCTGGCTCGACCGGCAGGCGGTCGCCCGCGATCCCGTGCCTCTCGGCCAGGCCGGCTTCGGCGCTGAGGTGCGCGACGCGATGGACCGGCGGACCGAACAGCTCATTGAGCAGGGCCTCGCCGAGCGCCAGGCCCGAGGCGTCGTCTTCTCCCAAGGCCTGATCGGCACGCTCCGGCGCCGCGAGGTCGAGGCCCTGGGCGAGCGGCTCGCGGCGGAGACCGGGCAGCCTTTCAATCAAGCGACGTCGGGTGAGTATGTCGCCGGCGCCTATCGGCAGCGCTTCGCGCTCGCCTCTGGCCGCTTCGCCATGATCGATGACGGCCTCGGCTTCCAGCTCGTGCCTTGGACGCCCAGCCTCGAAAAGCAACTCAGCCGTCACGTCTCCGGCGTCGCCCGCGATGATGGCGGCGTCGACTGGGGTTTCGGCCGCAACAGAGGAATTGGCATATGAGTGATCCTTCGAGCCAAAGATCCCAAGACAGGCTCGCCGGCATGTCCGCGACCAAGATTCTCTGGGGTCAGATCATCACCGTCTTCGCCATCGTCTTGCTGGCGATCTGGACCGCGACGGAGTGGACCGCTTGGCGGCTCGGCTTTCAGCCCGAGCTGGGGCGGCCCTGGTTCGAGGTCCTGCACTTCCCGTTCTATCTGCCGCCGGCGTTCTTCTGGTGGTGGTACGCTTATGACGCCTACGCGCCGTCGATCTTCATCGAGGGCGCATACATCGCCTCATCCGGTGGTCTCATTGCCGCGGCGGTGGCCATCGGCATGTCGGTCTGGCGCGCCCGCGAGGCCAAGAACATCGAGACCTATGGCTCCGCGCGCTGGGCCCAGGCGAAGGAAATCGAGCAGGCCGGCTTGCTCGGCCCCGACGGCGTCGTGCTGGGCCGTCATCAGCGCAGCTATCTCCGCCATGACGGTCCTGAGCATGTCCTGTGCTTCGCCCCGACCCGCAGCGGCAAGGGCGTCGGCCTCGTCATCCCATCGCTGCTAACCTGGCCGGGTTCGGCCATCGTCCACGACATCAAGGGTGAGAACTGGCAGCTCACCGCCGGCTTTCGCGCCCAGCACGGCCGCGTGCTGCTGTTCGATCCGACCAATGCGAAGTCGTCCGCCTACAACCCGCTGCTCGAGGTCCGCCGCGGCGAGTGGGAGGTCCGCGACGTCCAAAACATCGCAGACATTCTGGTCGATCCCGAAGGCAGCCTGGAAAAGCGGAACCACTGGGAGAAGACCAGCCATGCGCTGCTGGTCGGCGCGATTCTCCACGTCCTCTACACCGAGGAGGACAAGACCCTCGCTGGCGTCGCCTCGTTCCTCTCCGATCCGAAGCGGCCGATCGAGTCGACGCTATCGGCGATGATGCGGACGCCGCATCTCGGCGAGGCGGGCGTCCATCCTGTCGTCGCGTCCGCCGCGCGCGAGCTGCTGAACAAATCCGCCAACGAGCGGTCCGGCGTGCTCAGCACGGCGATGTCGTTCCTCGGCCTATATCGTGATCCCGTGGTCGCCGAGGTGACGCGGCGCTGCGACTGGCGGATCGGCGACATCGTCGCCGGCGACCGCCCGACGACCCTCTACCTCGTCGTGCCGCCGTCCGACATCAACCGGACCAAGCCGCTGATCCGCCTGATCCTCAATCAGGTCGGCCGACGGCTGACCGAGGACCTGCAGGCCAAGGCCGGCCGCCGGCGGCTTCTCCTCATGCTCGACGAGTTCCCGGCGCTCGGCCGCCTCGACTTCTTCGAGTCGGCGCTCGCCTTCATGGCCGGCTACGGGATCAAGAGCTTCCTGATCGCCCAGTCGCTGAACCAAATCGAGAAGGCCTACGGCCCCAACAACTCAATCCTCGATAACTGCCATGTCCGCGTTAGCTTCGCGACAAACGACGAGCGGACCGCCAAGCGGGTCAGCGACGCGCTCGGCACGGCGACCGAGATGAAGGCAATGAAGAACTATGCCGGCAGCCGGCTGTCGCCGTGGCTGGGGCACCTCATGGTTTCGCGCTCGGAGACCGCCCGCCCGTTGCTGACGCCCGGCGAGATCATGCAGCTCCCACCGACCGACGAGATCGTCATGGTCTCCGGGCTGCACCCGATCCGGGCGAAGAAGGCGCGCTACTACGAGGATGGGCGCTTCCAGGAACGCATCGTGGCGCCGCCTGTGCTCGCTCGCCCAAAGGAGGCGCGCCCCGACGACTGGAGCGCCCGTCCATTGCCACCACGGCCGCCGGCTCCGGTTGCAAGCGATGGTGATGATGCGGACGACGAAGACCCGAAGAACACTGACCGTCGCAAGCAGCCCGAGCTCAGCCAGGCGACCGTCGAGAAGAAGGAGCCGATCGAGAACGAGTTCGCGCTCGACCAGGTGGACGACATGGAGGAGGACGCGCCTCGCATCGGCCGGATGAATGACCTGATGCAAGGCATTGCCCGGCAGGCCTCGCTCGATCCGGGCGACGACCTCGGAATGTGAGGCGCGCATGACGACGCCGAAAAAGAAGGCTCAGCTCTCCGTCTATCTCGATCCGGACGTCATGCAGTCGCTGGCGGCATATGCCGCGCGGCGCGAGCAATCCATGTCGCTGATCGCCGAAGCCGCCATCGCATCCTTCCTGTCACCGGATGCCGACGAGCGGCGGGAAGCCGCCATCGCCAAGCGGCTCGACCAGCAGGATCGGCGCCTGGCGCGTCTCGAACGCGATGTCGGCATCGGCGTCGAGACGCTGGCGCTATTCATCCGCTTCTGGCTCAACACCACGCCGCCGCTGCCCGAACCGGCCGCCAAGGCGGCGCGAGCGCAGGCCGGGGCGCGGTACGACAATTTCGTGGCCACGCTGGGCCGGCGTCTCAATGAAGGGCCGAAGCTTCGGCAAGAGATTCCCGACGATGTTCGGGAAGAACCGAATCGGCCTTTAGCCAGCGATTAGCCGACGGCGGCAAACGAGCAGACGGCAGGCAAGGAACGCTAAGAGCCACTCCGCACCCAGCAAGTATTTTTTCTCTGCTTTACGCCGGGCCACTACGCCACATGAATACTTGTTGAAGCGCCCCATTTTCTTCCTTTTCTAATCATCCCCGTCGCCAATCGCGTGTCGCGATTGGCCTTCCGACGGGAACGATCGTGGCGGTTGCTCCACTCCATTCTGAGGCCTTCTCACGCGGCGCGCGCATGCTGCGCACCGCGCTCGGCCCGGCCATCGCCGCCTTCCTCGAAGACCCGTCGATCGTTGAGGTGATGCTCAACCCCGATGGCCGGCTCTGGATCGACCGGCTGTCGGGTGGGCTCGAAGACACCGGCCGGACGCTGTCCGCCGCCGATGGCGAGCGGATCGTGCGCCTGGTCGCGCACCATGTCGGCGCCGAGGTCCATGCCGAGCGCCCGCGTGTCTCGGCCGAGCTGCCCGAAACGGGAGAGCGTTTCGAGGGGCTGCTGCCTCCCGTCGTCACCGCGCCGGCCTTCGCGATCCGCAAGCCCGCCGTCGCGGTCTTCACGCTCGACGACTACGTCGCCGCCGGGACCATGACCGCCGGCCAGGCCGCGGCGCTGCGTGCTGCCGTGGCATCGCGCAAGAACATCCTGGTCGCCGGCGGCACCGGCACCGGCAAGACGACGCTGACCAACGCGCTGCTGGCCGAGATCGCCGGCACGAGCGACCGGGTGGTGCTGATCGAGGACACGCGCGAGCTGCAATGCCGCGCCCCCAATCTGGTCGCGATGCGGACGAAGGACGGCGTCGCTTCGCTCTCCGACCTGGTCCGCTCTTCGCTCCGGCTGCGGCCCGATCGCATCCCGATCGGCGAAGTCCGCGGCGCCGAAGCGCTCGATCTCTTGAAGGCGTGGGGGACCGGCCATCCCGGCGGGATCGGCACCATTCACGCCGGCACCGCACTCGGCGCGATCCGCCGCCTCGAGCAACTCATCCAGGAAGCCGTCGTCACCGTCCCCAAGGCGCTGATCGCCGAGACCATCGATCTCGTCGCGGTGCTGCGCGGCCGTGGCACCGAACGCCGTCTCTCCGAACTCGCCCTCATCGCCGGGCTCGATCCCGCCACCGGCGATTACCGTGTCCAGTCCGCCGGGGCGGGCGGCGACCCCTTGCCCCTCGGAGACCCATCATGATCCGTGTTCTCGCCGTCGCTCGCCAATCGCGCCGCCGCCTGGCGGAGCTACTCACGCTCGCCACCCTCACGCTGGCCTTTGCGCCCGCCGCCTACGCCTCCGGCTCCTCGATGCCGTGGGAGACGCCGCTCAACTCCATCCTGGAGTCCGTGCAAGGCCCCGTCGCCAAGATCATCTCGGTCATCATCATCACCGTGACCGGCCTGACGCTCGCCTTCGGCGACACCTCGGGCGGCTTCCGCCGGCTGATCCAGATCGTGTTCGGCCTCTCGATCGCCTTCGCCGCGTCGAGCTTCTTCCTGTCCTTCTTCAGCTTCTCTGGCGGAGCGCTGATCTGATGGCCGCGATCGTCGACCCGGACGTGCCCGGCTTCTTCGCGCCGGTCCATCGCGCGCTCACCGACCCGATCCTGATGGGCGGCGCGCCACGGACCGTCGCGATCGCCAACGGCACCTTGGCGGCGGCGATCGCCCTCGGCCTTCGCCTCTGGATTCCCGGCGCGCTGATCTGGGCGGTGGGCCACGCCGCAGCCGTCTGGGCGGCCAAGCGTGACCCGCAGTTCGTCGACGTGGTGCGCCGGCACCTCCGCTATCCGCCCCACCTCGGGATCTGAGGCTCGCGATGCTCAACCTCGCCGAATATCGCAGTCACGCCGCCGGCCTCGCCGACTTCCTGCCTTGGGCCGCTTTGGTCGAGGAGGGCATAGTCCTCAACAAGGACGGCTCCTTTCAGCGCACGGCGCGGTTTCGTGGGCCGGACCTCGACAGCGCGACACCGGCCGAGCTGGTCGGCGTCACCGCACGGCTCAACAACGCGTTGCGCCGCCTCGGCTCCGGCTGGGCGATCTTCGTCGAGGCGCAGCGGATCGCCGCGCAGACCTATCCCCATTCGGCCTTTCCCGACGCCGCGTCGGCGCTGGTCGATCTCGAACGGCAGGACGCTTTCGAGGAAGCAGGCACGCATTTCGAGAGCCGCTATTTCCTGACCTTCGTCTGGTTGCCGCCAGCGGAGGACGCCTCGCGCATCGAGGGCTGGCTCTACGAAGGGCGCGCCCAGAGCGGCGTCGATCCCTGGGAGCTGCTGCGCGGCTTCGTCGATCGCACCAACCGCGTGCTGCAACTGGTCGAGGGCTTCATGCCCGAGGTCGCCTGGCTCGACGACGGCGACACACTGACCTACCTGCACTCGACCATCTCGACCCGCCAGCAGCGGGTGCGCGTCCCTGAGACGCCGATGCACCTCGACGCGCTTCTGGCCGATGAGCCGCTCGCGGGCGGCCTCGAACCGCGGCTAGGGTCGCATCACCTCCGCACGCTGACCATCGTCGGCTTCCCAACCGCGACACATCCTGGAATCCTCGACGAGCTGAACCGGCTCGCCTTTCCGTACCGCTGGTCCACGCGCGCGATCCTGCTCGACAAGACCGAAGCGGTGAAGCTGCTGACCAAGATCCGGCGGCAGTGGTTCGCTAAGCGCAAGTCGATCGCCGCCATCGTCAAGGAGGTGATGACCAACGAGGCCTCGACGCTGGTCGATAGCGACGCCGCCAACAAGGCGGCCGACGCGGACCTCGCGCTGCAGGAGCTTGGCACGGACGATGTAGGGCAGGCCTACATCACCGCGACTGTCACCGTCTGGGACGAAGACCCCGGCCTTGCGGCCGAGAAGCTCCGCCTCATCGAGAAGGTGATCCAGGGCCGCGATTTCACCTGCATGCCGGAAGGGGTGAACGCCCTGGAGGCTTGGCTCGGGTCGATCCCCGGCCACGCTTACGCGAACGTCCGTCAACCGCCGGTGTCGACGCTGAACCTCGCCCACATGATCCCGCTCTCGGCGGTCTGGGCGGGGCCGGCGCGCGACGAGCACTTCCAGGCGCCGCCGCTGCTGTTCGGTAAGACGGAAGGCTCGACGCCGTTCCGGCTGAGCCTTCACGTCGGCGACGTCGGTCATACGCTAATCGTCGGGCCGACCGGCGCCGGCAAGTCGGTGCTGCTGTCGCTGATGGCGATGCAGTTCCGCCGCTATCGCAACAACCAGATCTTCGCCTTCGATTTCGGCGGCTCGATCCGCACCGCCGCGCTCGCCATGGGCGGCGACTGGCACGATCTCGGCGGCTCGCTCTCCGCTGGCTCCGACCATTCGGTCTCGCTCCAACCGCTGGCGCGGATCGACGACAAGGCTGAGCGCGCCTGGGCGGCGGAGTGGGTGACGGCGATCCTCGCCAAGGAAGCCGTCACCATCGACCCGACCGCCAAGGAGCATGTCTGGTCGGCGCTAACGTCTCTGGCGTCCTCGCCCGTGGGTGAGCGCACCATCACGGGCCTGGCGGTCCTGCTGCAATCGACGGCGCTGAAGCAGGCGCTGCAACCCTATTGCGTCGGAGGCCCCTCCGGCCGGCTGCTCGACGCCGAGACTGAGCAGCTCGGCTTCGCCTCAGTGCAGGCTTTCGAGACCGAGGGCTTGATCGGCGCCGGCGCGGCGCCCGCCGTGCTGACCTATCTCTTCCATCGCATCGAGGGCCGGCTCGACGGCCGGCCGACGCTGCTCATCATCGACGAAGGCTGGTTGGTCCTCGATGACCCGGCCTTCGCGCAGCAGCTTCGTGAATGGCTGAAGACGCTGCGTAAGAAGAACGCCTCCGTCGTATTCGCCACGCAATCTCTCTCGGACATCGACGGCAGCAACATCGCGCCCGCTATCGTCGAGAGCTGCCCGACACGCATCTTCCTGCCGAACGAACGCGCGATCGAGCCGCAGATCACGGCGATTTACCGGCGCTTCGGCCTCAACGATCGCCAAATCGAGATCCTCGCGCGGGCGACGCCGAAGCGCGACTATTACTGCCAATCCCGCCGGGGCAACCGGCTGTTCGAGCTGGGGCTCGGACCCGTCGCGCTCGCCTTCTGCGCGGCGTCGTCAAAGGCCGATCACGCCGCCATCGAGCGCGTCACTGCCGAGCACGGCCGCGAGGCATTCACGCCCACCTGGCTTGCCGATCGCGAGCTTCTGTGGGCGGCCGATCTCATCCCCGACCTGACCAACCTGGAGACGTCATCATGATCAAGCTGCGCCATCTGGCGGCGGCGAGCGCCGCCGTGCTCTCCCTGGCCATCGCCGTACCGCCCGCCTCGGCGCAATGGATCGTCTACGACCCGACCAACTTCAGCCAGAACGTGCTGACGGCAGCGCGCGAGCTACAGCAGATCACCAACCAGATCACGATGATCAACAACCAGGCGACGAGCCTGATCAACCAGGCCCGCAATCTCGCCAACCTGCCGATGTCGACGCTGACCCAGCTTCAGTCGTCGATCGCCCAGACCCAGTCGCTGCTCAGCCAGGCGCAGAACATTTCGTTCAATGTGCAGCGCATTCAGACCGCCTATTCGACCAGCTATGGCACGGCGGCGGGGACGGGCTCGACCACCGCCATGGTCGCCAACGCTCAACAGCGCTGGCAGAACTCCGTCGGCGCCTTCGAGGACAGCCTGAAGGTTCAGGCCGGTGTCGTTGGCAACATCCCGACCAACTCCAGCGCCATGACCTCGCTGGTGACGGCCAGCCAGAGCGCGACGGGTGCGCTGCAGGCCGCCCAGGCCGGCAACCAGCTTCTGGCGCTGCAATCCCAGCAGCTCTCCGATGTCGTCGCGGTGCTTTCGGCAAAGAGCCGCGCCGATGCACTGGAGCAGGCGCGCGTCGCCGCCGCCGAGGCGCAGGGCCAACAGAACTACAAGAATTTCTCGACGCGCAGCGGCTACCAGCCCGGCAACGTCACCATGTTCAGCGGCAACTGAGGTGGCGTGATGCTGGGCAGGTCGGAGGTCTTCCGCGCCGCCGCGATCGTCGCCCTGATCGCGTGCTTCATCGCGGCGCTCGTCGTAGTCAATCGGCGTCCCTCGGCGCCCGCGGCCGAGACCTCTCCGAACACTGTCGCCCCGGCATCCGATGACCTCACGGCCGAGTTGCGCCGTTGCAGCGCGCTCGGACCGCAGGACGCCGAAGCCGCGCGCTGCGTGGCGGTCTGGGAGGAGAACCGCCGGCGCTTCTTCGGCAGGCCGGCGCGGCCATTGCCGCCACAAACGCCCCCGGGCGCGGCTGCGCCGGCCACCAACGCGGCGGGAGATGCGCGATGAACAACGTCGGCGTCATCGACACCTTCCTCAACACCTTCACGACCTACATCGATTCCGGCTTCGGCCTGATCAAGGGCGAAGTCGGATACCTCTCCTCGACCTTGATCGTCATCGACATCACGCTGGCGGGCCTGTTCTGGGCCTGGGGCGCCGACGAGGACATTCTCCAACGGCTCGTGAAGAAGACGCTCTACATCGGCTTCTTCGCCTTCATCATCACCAACTTCAACAATCTCTCGGCCATCGTCTTCAACAGCTTCGCGGGCCTTGGCTTGAAAGCCGGCGGCTCCTCGATCTCGACGGCCGACTTCCTGCGGCCCGGCAAGCTCGCCCAGGTGGGGCTCGATGCGGGCCAGCCGCTGCTCGACGCCGCCAGCCAGATGATGGGCTTCACCAGCTTCTTCGCGAACTTCGTACAGATCGCGGTGCTCATGGTCTCCTGGCTGCTGGTGCTGATCGCCTTCTTCATCCTGGCGGTGCAGCTCTTCGTCACGCTGATCGAGTTCAAGCTGACGACTCTCGCCGGCTTCATCCTCATTCCCTTCGCGCTCTTCAACAAGACCGCCTTCCTGGCCGAGAAGGTGCTCGGCAACATCGTGGCCTCCGGCGTGAAGGTGATGGTGCTGGCTGTCATCGTCGGCATCGGCACCGGGCTCTTCGCCCAATTCACGCAGACCTATGCCGGGGGACAGCCGACGATCGAGCAAGCGCTCTCCGTCGTGCTCGCCGCGCTCGCCATGCTCGGCCTCGGCATCTTTGGCCCGGGCATCGCTACCGGTCTCGTCTCCGGCGCTCCCCAACTCGGCGCGGGTGCTGCCGTTGGCACTGGCCTCGCAGTCGCCGGCACGGCCATGGCCGGCGCCGGCGCGCTGGGCTTTGCCGGGAGGGGAGCGATGGCGGCAGCCTCCGGTACGGCCGCCGCCGCCCGTCGCGGCGCGGCGATGGCTGGCGGCGCCTCCTCCGCCTACAGCCTCGCCTCTGCTGGCCGGTCCGGCGCAGGTGGAGTTGCGGCGGGACTTGGCGGCGTCGGCCGTGCCGCCGCGTCCGCCGCCGCGGCGCCGGCCCGCCGCGCGGCCGGGCGCGCGGCAAGCTCGATGCGGGAGAGCTTCTCGGCCGGGGCGCGGTCCAGTTTCGCGGCCACCGGCGGCTCGTCGACGGCGGGAACGGTCGGCGGCGCGGAAGCCGCAAGCGGCTCCTCTGGCGCGGCAGAATCGTCCGGGCCGCCGGCCTGGGCTCAGCGCATGAGGCGCAATCAATCCATGAGCCACGGCGCGCAAGCCGCCGTGCAGGCTCTCAAGTCCGGCGACAGCCATGGCGGCGGCCATTCCGTCGATCTCTCGGGAGGAGAATAGAAGATGGCGCTCTTCCGCCGTCCGTCGGTCCGCTACGGCCGCACCCCTGAACCTGAAACCCCTTACCAGCGTGCGGCCCAGGCCTGGGATGAGCGGATCGGCTCCGCCCGCGTCCAGGCCAAGAACTGGCGGCTCATGGCCTTTGGTTCGCTAGCGCTCTCAGTGGGGCTTGCTGGTGGTCTCGTCTGGCAATCGACCCACGGCAGCATCGTCCCCTGGGTGGTTCAGGTCGACAAGCTCGGCCAGGCCCAGGCCGTGGCGCCCGCCACTGCGGACTATGCTCCGAGCGATCCGGAGATCGCCTGGTATCTCGCACACTTCATCCAGATCGTCCGCTCGCTGCCCGCCGATCCGATCATCGTGCGGCAGAACTGGCTCGAGGCCTACAACTTCACCACCACCTCGGGCTCCCAGGCGCTGAACGACTATGCCCGCGCCAACGATCCCTTTGCCAAGCTCGGCAAGCAGCAGATCGCCATCGACGTCTCCAGCGTCATCCGCGCCTCACCGTCGAGCTTCCGTGTCGAATGGGTCGAGCATCGTTACGAGGACGGCGCGCTCGCCGAGACCTCGCGCTGGACCGCCATCCTCACCGTGGCGGTCCAGCCGCCCACCACCGCCGATGCGCTCCGCAAGAATCCGCTCGGCATCTACGTCACCGCCATCAACTGGTCGAAGGAGCTGGGACAATGACCCCGCCGATTTCCATGGAAGCCGGCGGTCCGGCTTCACGTCTCTCCGTCTCTCAACAGAAGCGGGAAGGCGGGATTACGCCTTTCCGTAAAGCCGGCTTTGCGGCTCTACTCCTGTCCGTCTCCGCCCTCGTCGGCTGCGCGCATCCGTTCATCCCGCCCGATATCAACTACGACAGCGCTGTGCCGGCGAAGCTCGCCGTCGATCCGCCGGCCCCGGTCAAGATAGTCGAGCTGCCGAAGCCTCTGCCGCTGCCGGGCCAGATGAAGCCGCTCAACACCGGCAAACCCGCGCCAGAAGCGCCCGATCCCACGGTGCGCGTCAACCAGGCCAACGCGGCGGCGCGCATCCAGCCGGTCCGCAACGGCTTCATCAACGCGGTGCAAGTCTATCCCTATTCGGCGGGCGCGCTCTATCAAGCCTATACAGCGCCGGGCGAAATCACCGACATCGCCCTGCAGGAAGGTGAGCAGCTCGTGGGCACGGGGCCGGTTGCCGCCGGCGACACCGTGCGCTGGATCATCGGTGACACCGAGAGCGGAGCCGGCGCAACCAAGAAGGTCCATATCTTGGTCAAGCCGACGCGGCCCGACCTGGTGACGAACCTCGTCATCAATACCGATCGCCGGACTTACCTGCTGGAGCTGCGCTCGACCGAAAAGACCTACATGGCCTCGGTCTCCTGGCAGTACCCCGAAGACCAGCTCATCGCGCTGCGTCAGCAGAACGCCTCGGCGGAGGCAGCGGCGCCGATCGCGACCGGTGTCGATCTCGCCTCGATCAGCTTCCGTTATGCGATCGAGGGCGACAACCCAGCGTGGCGGCCGCTGCGCGCCTTCGACGACGGCCAGAAGGTCTTCATCGAATTCCCGTCCGGCATCCGCCAAGGCGAGATGCCGCCGCTCTTCGTCATCGGTCCGGCCGGCGGCTCCGAGCTGGTGAACTACCGCGTGCGCGGCTACTACTACATCGTCGATCGCCTGTTCGCCGCGGCCGAACTTCGTCTCGGCGACAAGGACAGTGAGCGGCGCGTCCGCATCGTCCGCACCGATGGAAGGCCGCGGTCATGACCGACGAGCCGGAAGAACAACCGGCGCCGACGACGCCCGTGGTCCCGCCCGATTTGCGCCTGCGAGGCGAGCGGCCGCGCGTGATGCGCCTCTCGCGCAAGGTGCTGATCACCCTCGGCGGCGTGTCTGCGCTCGCCGTCGCAGGAGCGCTCGGCTACGCGCTCCAGACCCACAACAGGGGTCAGTCCGGCCAGGAGTTGCTCAGTACCCAGAACCGGCCGTCGGCCGAGGGCCTCGCTGGCCTGCCGAAGGACTACACCGGCTTACCGCGTCAGGCGCCGCCGCTCGGGCCGCCACTGCCTGGGGATCTCGGTAAGCCGATCCTGAACGCCGGCGCGGCGCCGAACACGACCGTGCCGAACGCCACGCCGGATCCCGCGGCGCAGCGCCTTGCCCAAGAGACCGAGGCGGCGCGCGTCAGTCGCCTGTTTGCCCAGACCAACCAGCAGCCGCAGCCGGTGAGCCTCGTGACCCCTCCGTCGACAAGCACAACGACGGGTCCAACGCCCACACCGCCGGTCGACGCCGGGTCTGCGCAGAACATGCAGGACCGCAAGACCGCCTTCCTCAGCGCCACGCCCGACAGGCGGACAGTGAGCACCGACCGGCTCGAAGCCAAGGCGTCGCCCTATGTCGTGCAGGCCGGTACGGTCATCCCGGCCGCGCTCATCACCGGCATCCGCTCCGACCTTCCCGGGCAGATCACCGCCCAGGTGACCGAGGCGGTCTATGACAGCCCGACAGGTCAGTATCTGCTGATCCCGCAGGGCGCCAAGCTGATCGGCCAGTACGACAGCTCGGTCGCTTTCGGCCAGAGCCGCATCCTGCTGGTCTGGACCCGCGTCATCATGCCGGACGGTACGTCGATCGTGCTTGAGCGCCAGCCCGGCGCAGACACCGAAGGCTATGCCGGACTCGAGGACGAGGTCGACAATCATTGGGGCATGCTGTTCAAGGCGGCCGTCCTGTCGACCCTGCTCAGTGTCGGGGCCGAAGCCGGCACCAGCCAGGACGAGAACAATCTCGTGCAGGCGATCCGCAGCGGCGCGTCGAACAGCATCAGTCAGACTGGCCAGCAGATCGTCCAGCGCCAGCTCAACATCCAGCCGACGCTCACCATCCGACCGGGCTTCCCGGTCCGAGTGATCGTCACGCGCGACCTCGTGTTGGCGCCTTACGGGAGAGGAGGAACACCGTGACGAAGCTCAAGCTCGGGCCGCTGGCCGACGACAAGCCGGTCAAGATCAGCGTCGAACTGCCCGCGGCCGTGCATCGCGATCTCGTCGCTTATGCGCAGGTGCTCGGCGGGACAACCGGCCGATCGGCGCCCGAGCCTTCGAAGCTCATCGTGCCGATGATCGAGCGATTCATGGCGACCGATCGCGCCTTCGCCAAGGCGCGTCGCGATCGGCCCGCTCAGGCCACGGGCGGCTCGACCGAGAAATCGGGATAGTGTTCGCGTAGCATTGCCAGGAACGACCCCAAGGCGGGATTGCTGTTCGCGTCTCGCCAACACGCCATGAATTTGACTTGGGTCGGACCGTCGTCGTCCCAGACTTCCCGGTAGACGACGCCTTCGTAACGGCCCCCCGTCGCGCCCTCGAACATCAGGAGCGTTCCGTAGTTCGCACTGACCAGGCTCAGCAGCCTGTCCAGTGAAGCGTCCTGATGGACGATGTGTTGGGAGCCCACCGCATGACGAAGCTTCGCTGTGAGCAGCCCTTCCAATTCCGGTCCAGGGCCTTGCTGCGGGACGAGGAACTTTTCGTTTGCGAGATCCGCCCAACGAATCCTCGAATTTTGGCCAAGCGCATGATGCTCGGGTAAAGCCACGATCACCCGCTCGCTCCATAGCGGAAGCACGCGGCCGTCCCACGCCGTCGCTTGGCCGGTCATGATCGCGACATCGACAGCGTTGCCTGCAAGGTGGCAAAGCAGCCGCTCATGGCTCCCATCGACCGTGCGCACATCCACATCCGGAAAGCGCCGATGATATTCGACCAGCGTCGTGTGCATGTTCCCTGCCGAAGGGGAGGCATGAACCCCGATCGTCAACAGGCCAAGTTCGCCACGGCTTCTGCTCCTGAGCCGCCGGAGTTCCGTGTCCACGTCATCAAGTATCCGCTTGGCGCTCGCGACAAACTCGAGCCCCACCGTGGTGAGGCGAGTGCCGCCATTCGTCCTTTCGAACAACACCACGCCAAGCTGGCGTTCGATCTCATGAAGCCGGCGGCTCAGGGTCGATTGGCGTATGTTCAGAGCTTCCGCCGCCTGTCGGAGACTGCGGTGCTGTGACGTTACGAGCGCCAAACGCAAATCACGAAGCTCTATGTCCACGCCGTTCACATCGTCGGCCTGCATACGCGCCGACGCCTCCTACAAACTTTGCCGCCCCTCCCTGTTCGCCTCCATCTCGATATACGTAACGTTTGGTTTCGATCTTCCCCTACGCGTCAGGCCGGCAATGGATCGGTGCCGCGATCGAGCAACGCCAGATACTCCGAATAGGCATAAATCCGGCCACGCTGCCGTCCCGTGGTCTCGCGCACGACGTTGATTTTGGCGAGATTTTCCAGCGCCGTGCTGGCCGTCGGAAAGGAGACGGCGAGTTTCTCGGAGACAGTCTGGATGGTGACGATCGGGCTGGCTTGCATCAATTCGTGGACCCGGAGCGCCGACGGCGCCGCGCGGCCGAGGCCGGCGATCGTCTGGCGATGGGCGTCGAACATGGCGATCAGATCGCGCGCGGTCGCGGCAGCCTGTTCGGCGGTCTCCGCGACGCCGGTCAGGAAGAACTCCATCCAGCTCTCCCACGTCCCGGCCTGTCGGACCTCCTGCAGGAGCCGGTAGTAGTCGTCGCGCCGGGTCTTCAGGAACAGGCTGAGATAGAGGATCGGCTCGCGGAGCACTCCCGCCTCGCACAGGATCAGCGTGATGAGCAGGCGGCCCAGACGTCCGTTGCCGTCGAGAAAGGGATGGATGGTCTCGAACTGGACATGAGCCAGGCCCGCCCGGATGAGCGGTGGAAGTGCTGTGTCCTCGCTGTGCAGGAAGCGCTCGAGCGCATCAATGCATTCGTCCAACCGATTCGGCGGCGGCGGCACGAACAGGGCGTTGCCGGGCCGGGTTCCGCCGATCCAATTCTGCGAGCGCCGGAACTCGCCTGGTTGCTTCGCAGCGCCGCGCCCAGAATTGAGCAGGATGGCGTGCATTTCGCGGATCAGCCGGAGCGACAGAGGAAACCCGCCGCGCATCCGGGCGACGCCATGCTCGATCGCCGCGACGTAGTTCGAAACCTCGGTCACGTCGTCGAGTTCGACCGCTGGCGCCTCGTGATTTTCGAACAGCAGCAGGTCAGACAGCGAGGATTGCGTCCCCTCGATCTGCGAGGACAGGAGGGCTTCCTTGCGAACGTACATGTAGAGGAACAAAGGCGTCGAGGGCAGGATCGTCGTCACGCCGTCGAGACGCCCGACCGCGGCAATGGCGCGTTCATAGACCTGCATGAACCGCCCGAGTTCGAGTGGAGGATTCGGCGGCAGCGGCGCAGGCACATAGGCGCGCACGCGCTCGCCTCCCGCGCTTGTTTCGACATAGGCGCCTAGCCTTTGATTGTCTCCGTTCGTCACGCATGATCCTTTAATTAGCGTAGCCGCTATTAAAGCATACCGCCATATATCTTAATAGCGAGCGAGGCCAATTCAAGGCCACCTTCGGAGGCAACGCTCGGCGCTGTCGAACTATGCAGGCTGGGTCGCTATAGCAGGCAAAGGCGAGCTCACGTGTTGAGCGCGACCACCTGGGCTATGATCGCTCGCAGACGGGCCGCATCTGAGCCTTCTTTCGATAGCCGTTCCGCCAAAACACGGATCAAGTCCGCATCGAGTTCCGGGACATTATCAGCGGAGTCGCCGTCGTCCGATTGTACGGCTTTTCCTTCCAAGGCTGCGGCCAGCAGCTTCTCAACGCGCTTCGCCGCCTCTAGGGACGGGTCGCGCTGCACATGCGCGTAGATCGCGGTTGACCGAGGATTAGCGTGGCCCAGGATCGCCCCGGTGAGCGCCAAGGCCTCACCGTTCGACGTGGCCGTCGATCCGAGCGTATGGCGCAGCGTGTGCGGCGTAACGCCTGGCAACTTGGCGATCTTGATCACTTCCGCCCAGACTTTGCGCGTACTCTGGTAAAAGCCCTCGCCCGTTTCGGCTGGGAAGACGTAACCCGACTTCCGGTCTTTCAGAAGCTCCTCGAGGAGCGCTGCAGCTGCCGGCCCAATGGGACGAATGGACTTTCCTGTCTTCGTGTCGTCGAACTCGAACAGGCTCTGGTCCAGCTTCACTTCGTGGACCTTGAGTTCCGCGATTTCGTTGCGCCGACAGCCGGTCAGCGCCCAAAGCCGCGCGATCGCCACGGCCTTCGGATTAGCTCCGTCGGCCTCGACCTGGTTGAAGGCTTCTCCCAACCGCGAGACCTCCTCAAGCGTGAGAAAACGTTCACGCCGATTGTCCGTCTTCCGCACCGAGGCGTTCTCCACGGGATTCGTCGTGACGAAGCCATGACGCGCTCCGAAGCTGAACACAGCCGACACGTCGCGCACGACCTTTCGTGCGGCACCTTCGCCGCCACGGACGATGACTCGCTTGCGTGGTCCGACCTTCTCGTCCTTCGCCGTCTTTCCTGCCGTAATGTCTGCGACCATCGTTTCGATGTCGCCCGACTTGATTTCGCTAGCTCGCCGGTGGCCGAGCAGCACCTCGGCGTGATTGCGAAGCCGGGCCATCGTGTACTTCTTCGTCAGAGGCTTCATCGGCTTCCCCTTGTGGATGCCGCGCTGGATAAAGCAGCCATGCTCCTCGTAGAAGTCGAGCAGTTCGCGCACGGTCTTCTCGCGACGTTTCTCCTGCACGTTGCCGGCAGGATCTTCGCCGCTGGCGGCCGCGCCCAGCAAGGCCTTCGCCTTCTTCCTCCCCTGCTCGACCGTCAACGCCCCAAAGCGCCCAACGGTCAGGAATCGTCTCGGCGCGGACCGACCGCCCCCCTCGGTGCGGTAGCGGATGATGAACGTCTTTGTGCCGCTCTTCTCGACCCGCAGGCCAAAGCCGGCCAGATCCAGGTCCCAGAGGTCGTACCGGGTGTCACGAACTTCGGCTTTCTCGGCTACCGTTTTGGTAAGTCGAACGCTGGACGACCTATCCACAACATGCCTCCACGCCTGCTTTCCAGTGGACATCAGTCTACAATGGTGTCCACATGGTGTCCACCATGACGGAAAAATGAGGCGTGTCTGGTCGTAACGCTAGCGAGCGGTGTCCTTGTATATATTTGATATAATATGGATTAATCGTAACGCAGAGAAAATCCGGCGGCCCCGGCGTAGATAAGACGCAACCTTGCCAAGGTTGGGGTCGTGGGTTCGAATCCCATCGCCCGCTCCAAATTTTCCCATCAAAATCAGATGCATAGCAGGCGCTCTCCGGGGCGCTTTCTGCTTGCCGGCCACGGCTTGGCCCTCCCGGTCAGCGCGTCCGGCGCAGCCGTGGTGTCGCGTCCGGGATCAGCGGGACCAGGGCATTGTCCGCCTCAGGTGCCGGCAGCGTGAGGCCGATGACGGTGCTGTCGCGCGGATCGACGGAAGCGATGGTGTCGGACAGGTCGGAGAAACCCGGACGCCGGCAAACCGGGTGGCGGCGGACATGAAAGACCTCTTGAAGCGCGGTTGACGGGCGTCTTCAGAGGCTGACAGTGAGGGTTGAGCCGTTATCGGAACGTGGACATTGCCGGGCCCTGCGACCCGCACGCGCTTCCGATCCATTGCCGGCGGTCCTGCCCCTTTGCCGCGTACGTCGGCTTTGAGGCCGTCTCATTCTATCCGGCACAGCTGATCCCGAACGTCGCCTTGAGGGCGATGCGGCCTTTCGGCGTAATCTCCAGCGCGCGGTTCGCCTCTCGACGCCGCACCCAACTTTGCTCCAGAGCGTGCGTGCAAATCGCGGCACCCAGCACACCGGCGATATGCGGCCGCCGCTCGCTCCAATCCAGGCAAGGCCGACAGAATGGGCGAGCGGAGTGTTTGCCGGCATCGGGCTTCAGAATGCCCATGTCGCACATCCATGCGCGGCCCGATGCAGTCAATAGAGCGCCATCGCCGTCGATCACCATCGCCCCGCGAGCCTGCAGAGCATCCGCTATGTCAACGCCGAGCTGCCCTGCGAGGTGATCGTAGCAAGTCCTTGCGGCACGCATCGCAAGATCCCGTGGACCTGTCCGGGCACGTGGGCGCACCTGAATCCCGCCCGCGATCTGCATGATGCCTTCGATCATCTGGGCAACAGCCGGGTTCGCCAGCCGGTGATACCGATGACGCCCCTGCCTCTCGACCGCGATCAGACCGACAGCGATCAACCGCGCCAGATGGCTGCTGGCGGTTTGCGGCGTGATCGCGGCCACTCTTGCCAGTTCGCTTGCCGTTAGTGCGCGGCCGTCCATGAGGGCCGTGAGCATGGCTGCCCGTGCGGGCTCGCCCACCGCCGCCGCGACCTCCGCCATTCCGTTCGCTGTCACCATCTGCCGGCCTTCCGTTGGTCTCCAACGTAGAGCCCGCCCTGGTAGCATTGCTTCGGTCCCGGTCGAAGCATCGGCGACGGATTTGTTGCGATCAACGGATCGCAACATCCGGGATCATTCATGACACCATCATCATTCCGCACGCCGCGACCGTTCTTCGGCTGGCACGTCGTCGCGGCGACGTTCGTTCTCGCCGTCTTTGGCTGGGGCGTCGGCTTCTATGGTCCGCCTGTCTTTCTCTATGAGGTCGTCGCCCGCACCGGCTGGCCGGTGCGGATCGTGTCGGCGGCGGTCACAACGCATTTCCTGGTCGGTGCCGTCGTCGTCGCCAATTTGCCGCGACTTTATCGCTGGGTCGGCGTGGCGCAGGTGACCGTCATGGGTGCGCTTCTGCTGGCGCTCGGAACGCTCGGCTGGGCGTTGGCGCAGCAGCATTGGCACCTTTTCCTGGCCGCCTTCGCGAGTGGCGCGGGCTGGGTCGCCATGGGAGCCGCAGCCGTGAACGCCCTGATCGCACCGTGGTTCACGCAAGGACGACCGGCGGCACTGAGCATGGCTTACAACGGCGCGAGCCTCGGAGGCGTCATCTTCTCGCCCCTGTGGATCATGCTCATCGCCACCATCGGCTTCGAATTTGCGGCGTTGGCGGTCGGCGGCGTCATGGTGCTGGTGATCGCCATGCTTTCGTCCTGGGTGTTCTCGAAGACGCCCGGCGGTCTGGGACAGCTGGCCGATGGCGGGGGTGCGCCTCCGGTGACGGGAAGCCCCATGCCGATCTTGCCCGAGCGGGGGGCGCTTTGGCGAGATCGCCAGTTCCTGACGCTGGCGGGGGGCATGATGCTTGGCCTCTTCGCGCAGATCGGCCTGTTGGCGCACCTGTTTTCGCTGCTGGTGCCGGTCTTGGGCGAGCGTACGACGGGCTTTGCCATGGGCGCGGCAACACTGGCGGCTATCGTAGGCCGGTCGGCGGTTGGCTGGCTCATGCCCCCATCCGCCGACCGCCGCGTCGTCGCCTGCCTGAGTTACGGCGTGCAATTGCTTGGCTCGCTCCTGCTCGTCGCCGCGGCGGCGGGTGGCGAGATGTGCCTGATCCTGGGAATTTCCCTGTTCGGACTGGGAATTGGCAATGCGACCTCTCTGCCGCCACTGATCGCTCAGAAGGAGTTCGTTCCGAAGGATGCGGCGCGGGTCGTTCCACTTATCGTCGCCATCGGACAGGGCGGCTACGCCTTCGCGCCCGCCATTTTCGGCCTCCTCCGGTCGGATATGTTCCATGTGGACATGACGGCCGGAGGCGACGGACTTGCCATCTTCGCAGCCGCGGCAGCGGTGCAATTGGCGGCCATGTGTTGCTTGCTCGCAGGTCGTGGCAAGGCAAGCGAATAGGGCCATCCATTCCGCCTGCGGCGCGGCGAAGGTCTCGCATGTCCTGCATGGCAGAGGCGTCCCGCCCGGGCCGCTGTCGCGGGGCAAGCGGACGCTGCCGACCATCGGGACCAGATGGCGCAATGGGAAAAAGGTCCCGGCCGGAAGCCGGGACCTTGCCATCTACCATTCTCAGACGGGTGACATCCGATCCTGCGCGTCACAGGTGGCGCCGCGCGCAGGATCGCGGCGGCGCCGCCCGCAGGCTCCCGGCCGCTATTCGGCGGCCATTGCCGTTCGCCGTTCCGCGTCCTGCGCTTTCTCCGCGTGGACTTCATTCTCGGTGGGCTTGATGCGGAACCATGCGGTATAGAGCGCGGGGAGGAACAGCAGGATCAGCGCCGTGCCGACAGCTGTTCCGCCGATCAGCGTGTACGCCATCGATCCCCAGAACACGGAGTGCGTCAGCGGAATGAAGGCGAGCACCGCTGCCAGCGCCGTCAGGATCACAGGCCGCGTCCGCTGCACGGTCGCTTCGATGACCGCATGATAATCATCGAGCCCCGCGGCCTGGTTTTCCTTGATCTGCTCCGTGAGGATCAGGGTATTGCGCATCAGGATGCCGGCAAGCCCGATCAGCCCAAGAATGGCGTTGAAGCCGAAGGGCTGATGGAAGATCAGCAATGTCGGAACCACGCCGGCAAGGCCGAGCGGGGCCGTCAGCATCACCATCGTCATCGTCGAGAGATTGCGGACTTGCAGGATGATGACGATGAGCATCGCGGCGATCATCAAGGGGAAAATCTTGACCAGAGCGACATTGGCCTTGACCGATTCCTCGATGTTCCCGGCCATTTCGATGCGGTACCCCGCCGGCATCGACGCGATCAGCGGCTCCAGCGCCTTCATCACCTGCTTGGAAACCTCCGGCGGCTGCGTTGCCTCGTTGATATCCGCGCGGACGGTGATGATCGGCGTGCGGTCGCGGCGCTTCAGGATCGGCTCCTCAAGCCGGATTTCGGCGCGCCCGACCTGCTCCAGAGGAACCTGGCGCCCGTCTCGGCTCATCAATGAGAAGTCGGCCAGCCGCGCCGGATCAAGCCGGTTCTCGCCGGCGCTGCGCGCCACCACGGGCACGTTGCGGATGTTCTCGCGCACCTGCGTGACGGGAATGCCGGTCAGCAGCAGCTGCATCTGCTGGGCGGCCTCGGTGGGCGACAGGCCGATCAGGCTCAGCCGGTCCTGGTCGGGCACGAAGCGCACGATGGGCGAACGGTTGCCCCAGTCGCGGTTGGCCTGCCGGACGTCCGGAATGCCGCTCATGAGGTCGCGCGCCTTCTCGGAGATGCGGTACAGCTCCGCCGGATCGGGCCCCATGATGCGGAACTCGACCGGGAATGGCGTATAGGGGCCGAAGACGAGTTGCGTGACCCGGACGTAGGCTTCGGGAGCCAGCCCCGCCGCGATCGCCGCGCGGAGCTCATGCTTCAGCGTCTCGCGCGCCTCGGCATCCGGCGTCAGCACCACGATCTTGGCGAAGGAGGGATCGGGCAGTTCCGGCGCCATGGCGAAGAAGAAGCGCGGGGCACCCTGGCCGATATAGCTCGTGACGATCCTGGCATCCGGGCGTTCCTTCAGCCAGTCCTCGATCTTCTCCACGGCGGCGGTCGTGGTCTCGATGCTGCTGCCTTCCGGCATGCGCACTTCGACCAGCACCTCGGGGCGGTCCGAGGTCGGGAAGAACTGCTGCTTGACCGCCCCCATGCCCATGACGGAAAGACCCATGGCGACGCCCACCACCGCACAGGTCATGAATTTGTGCCGCACGCTGAACTTGATCACGCCGCGCAGGCGCCGATAGTTCGGCGTGTCGTAGATCGCGTGATGGCCGCCCTCGACCGGCTTGATATCCGGCAGCATCCTGACGCCCAGATAGGGCGTGAAGACCACGGCGACGATCCACGAAACGATCAGCGCGAAGGCGACGACCCAGAAGATGTTGCCGGCATATTCGCCGGCGGCGGAGGCGGCGAAGCCCACCGGCATCAGGCCGATGATAGTCACCAGCGTGCCGGACAGCATGGGCGCCGCCGTATGGCTCCAGGCATAGGCCGCCGCCTTGATGCGGTCCATGCCCTCTTCCATCTTCACCACCATCACCTCGATGGCGATGATGGCGTCGTCCACGAGCAGGCCGAGCGCCAGGATCAGCGCGCCCAGCGTGATGCGGTCGAAGAAGCGGCCGGTCTCCAGCATGATGAGGAAGACGACGGCGAGCGTCAGCGGCACCGCGAGCGCCACCACGATGCCGACGCGCCAGCCGAGGCTGACCAGGCTGACGAACAGGACCACGCCGAGCGCCATGGCAAACTTCAGCATGAACTCGCTGACCGCCGCATCGATGTTCACGGCCTGGTCGCTGACCTTGGCCAGCGTCATGCCGAGCGGCAGCGTCGCGGCGATGGCGCTGGAGCGCGCTTCAAGCGCCTTGCCGAGTTCCAGCCCGTTCCAGCCCTGCTGCATCACCGCCGCCAGCATGATGGCGGGTTCGCCATCATGGCGGATGATGTAGGTCTCGGGGTCCTGATAGCCGCGGCGGACCTCGGCGACATCGGAGAGCTTGAGCGTGCGCCCACCGGCGACGATCGGCGTGTTGGCGATAGCCTCGATGCTGTCGTAGGCGCCATCGAAGCGGATGAAGACCTGGGGGCCGCGCGTGTCGATGGAGCCCGCGGGCGAGACGGTGTTCTGCCGCTGAAGGGCGGCGGCGATTTCCTGCGCCGACACGCCCAGCGTTGCCAGCTTGGCGTATGAGAATTCGACGAAGATCTGCTCGGGGCGTTCGCCCAGAATGTTGATCTTCTTGACACCGGGCACATGCAGCAGGTCCTGCCGGATCACCTCGGCCTGCCGCGCCAGCTCGCGCATGGGCAGGCCCTTGGCCTTGAGGGCGTAGAGGCCGAAACTCACATCGGAGAATTCGTCGTTCACGAAGGGGCCGAGCACGCCGGAGGGGAGGTTGCGCGCCTCGTCGCCGAGCTTCTTGCGCGCCTGATAGAACTCCTCCTCGACCACCGAGGGGGGCGTGCTGTCCTTCAGTGTCACCGTCAGGAAGGCAAAGCCGGGGCGAGCGATGGTCTCGACCCGGTCATACCAGGTGAGTTCCTGGATGCGCTTCTCCAGCGGCTCGGCCACGAGATCCTGCATCTCGCGCGCCGTCGCGCCGGGCCACGCCACCGTGACGGTCAGCGTCTTGATGGTGAAGGACGGGTCTTCCGCCCGCCCGAGCTTGGCGAACGCGTAGACGCCCGCGGCCGCCAGGAGAACGATGAAGAACAGGGTGACGGCGCGCTCGCGAACCGCGATGGCCGATAGATTGAAGCTCATCGGGCTGCTCCCTCGATCCGGGCGGCCGGTCTGACGGGGGCGCCGTCTTTCAGCAGGTGCGCGCCCAGGGCGACGACTTCAGCGCCCAGCTCGATGCCGGTGACGGTGGCGTATTCTCCGCCGAGCTGCTTGATCCGGACGGGCGCGAAGTGCACGGTCGATGACGTGCGTTCAAGCAGCCAGACCCCGGTGCGGGCGCCGTCATCCAGCACCGCGCCGATGGGAACCGTCACGGCCTGCTGCCTTTCGTCATTGACGATGGTGATCGTCACGGTCGAACCGAGCGGCGCCGTGGCCGCGGTGCCATCCAGCACGTAGCGCGCCTCATAGGTTCGCGTCTGGGCATCGGCGGCATCGGAAATCTGGCGCAGGCGTGCCGTGCTGGGCTCCGCATTGCTGCCGTAGATGCTGGCTCTGGCCCGAGACCCCAAGGCCGGCCGGACCGTTTCGGGAAGCGCAACGACGGCCTCGCGCGGCCCGGCATGAGCCAGCTGGACCACGGTCTGGCCGGCCGTGACCACCTGTCCCGGCTCGCCGAGCGTCGCGACAACGGTCCCGTCCGCACCGGCCACGATGGTGGAATAGGTCGCCTCGTTCTCGGCGACATCGGCTTCCGCCTCCGCGGCCGCGAGCTGCGCCTGCGCGGTGTCCAGCGCCGCCTTGGCCTGCTCATAACGCTGGGGGGTCGCCGCAAGCCCGCCCTTGACCAGCGCGGCGTAGCGCTTTTCGTCCGCGCTTACTTGAACCACCACCGCGCGCGCGGCGGCTGCGGCATTGCGCTTGGCGGTCAAGGCGAGGCGCAGGTCCGTATCGTCGATCCGCATCAAGGGCTGGCCGGCCTTGACCTGCTGGCCGACATCGACCAGCCGCTCAACGATCTTTCCGGGAACCCGGAAGCCGAGATTGCTCTGCACCCTCGCCTCGATGCGGCCCGTGAAGGCACGTTCGAGACCTTTTGCCGGCGCTGCCGTCGCCACTCGAACAAGCGGCGCTTCCTGTCTAGGATCGCTCACCGCCCCGGCGTGTTGCGAGGAGAGTGAAAGCGCGATGAAGGCAGCGGCCCCAGCCCCGGCGATCAGGACACCTGCCAGCACGATAGCGGGCTTCTTCATCATGTTCGGCGCTCTACCCAATTAGATTGCATATGAACTCTATATGCGATATAGAACACGAACGCAATCTAATTGTGGAGGTGAACGATGAGAGTCAGTCGCGTTCAGGCGGAGGAAAACCGTCAGACGGTGATCAACGTGGCAAGCCGTCTCTTCCGGGAGCACGGCTTCGACGGCATTGGCCTGAAGGACCTGATGGCCGGCGCCGGACTGACCCAGGGCGCCTTCTATAAGCAGTTCGAATCCAAGGAAGATCTGGCGACGCTGGCCGCGCGGCGCGCGTTGGAGGATGCCTTGGGCAAATGGTCCGCCGCCGCCGCTTGCCGACCCGACGATCCGCTCTCGGCGGTGGTCGACTTCTATTTCAGCCAGGGTCATTGCGCCGAGCGGGCGGACGGCTGTCCGGTCGTCGCGCTTGGCTCGGATGCGGCCCGGCATGGCCCTGACGTGCGGGCCTCGTTCGAAGCCGGCATCAAGGAATATCTCGAACTGCTGGGCGGCTGGATCGGCGCGGGCGATGGCGCGCAGCCGGACAAGGCCATGGCTGTTCTCGCGACGATGGTGGGCGCCGTGCTGCTCGCGCGCGCCGTCAATGACAAGCACATGTCGCAGCAATTCCTCAAGGCTGCCGCAGACAGCGTGAGGGCCCAGGCGGCCCCGACCGCTGCCCCGCCCGCTGGCCGCACCAAGTCACGGCAATGACGGTGTCGTCGCCGCGAACGCGCGCGCGTTAGACGGAGGCGGCCATGACGATTGAAGCCATTCCCAGCGCCCCGCCCAGAGCGCTTCTGCGGGTCAGCAAGCACGACGTCATATCTGACCTCCGGCGGGGCCCGCCGGCCCGCTTCCTTCCTTCGGGACACGGGCCGACGGGCCGGCGCGGCCCGTGCCGGGCCGCGCGCTACCCCTTGTGGGCGACTGGAACGGGCTTGGCGTCAGCCGCCCATGCGGCCGGGAAGTCTTCCGCGCGCAAGGCCGGGGAGAATGCCCTGATGTCGTAATCGACAAGGCCGTTCTGGTGGAAAGAGTCCTGTTGAAGCAGGGCATCGAGCTCATGCCGGCTTTCGGAGGTGGCGATGATGATCCCCGCATTGCCCGCCTCCATCGGACCCGCGGCCAGGATGTGGCCCGATTGGATGCAGCGAACCAGCCACGCCTTGTGGCTGTCGAGGTGTGCGGCCACCACGTCCTTGGGCTTCGAATAGGTCAACGTGACAACGTACAGCATGGCGGATCCCTTTTGATGTTGTGCCCCGGATCATCACGCGTCCGGGCGCTGTCGGCAGAGGAAGATCCTCAGGCGGCCAGGACGGACGAGACCAGCGGCGCCACGGCGACGCTCGCGCCGTCCAGGGCAGCCGTCCGCGCTGCGTCCCCGCGGGACAGGTTCTCGGCGCGCAGGAACTGCACGTCCTTGATGCCCATGAAGCCGAGGGCCGCCCTCAGATAGCCCTCCTGGAAATCCAGGGGCGCCAGCGGACCGCTGAGGTAGGAACCGCCCCGGGTCGAGACGACGATCACCCTCTTGCCCGCAACCAGGCCTTCCGGGCCGCTGGCCGTGTAGCGGAAGGTCTTGCCGGGCTGCATGACGCGGTCGAGCCAGGCCTTCAGCTGGGTGGCCACCGAGAAGTTGTACATCGGCGCGCCGATGACGATGACGTCACTCGCAAGGAGTTCGGCCACCAGCGCGTCGGAGCGGCCGTGTTCCTGGCGCGTGGCGGCGTCGAAGTCCGCGAAGGCAATCGGCCTGAAGCCGGCGCCGATGGGCCCGTTCAGATGCGGAATGGCCTCCTCTATGAGGTCATGATAGGCGACGGCCGCGTCGGGACGGGCGGTTCGCAGGCGCGCAACGACGGCTTGCGTGAGAAGCCGCGAGGCGGACGCATCGCCTTGGATGCTTGAGTCGAGATGAAGGATCTGCATGGCGTGTCGCTTCCCTGAGCTGATGGGCTCACGCTACGCCTGCGGTCCGACGTTCCACTAGCCGTCGCTTTGGTATAGATTGTTCCATAGGCAGGACAATCAGGTGGCCCATGGAAGACCTGAACGAACTGGTGATGTTCGCTTCGGTGGCGAGGCACGCGAGCTTTTCCGCGGCCGCGCTTGCCCTCGGCATTCCCAAGTCTCGGGTCAGCCGCAGGATTTCGGATCTTGAAGCCCGCCTCGGCGTGCGGCTGCTGCAGCGATCGACGCGTGTTGTTCAGCTGACCGATACCGGGCGCGACCTGCTGGTGCATTGTGAAGAGATGATCGGCGCGGCCCGGCTGGCGTTCGAGGTCGCCGAACGATCCGGAGAGGCTCCCGCCGGCCGGCTTCGCGTCAGCTGTCCGGTCGGCGTCGCTCACCTGTTCGTGGCCCCGGTGCTCGGCACATTCATGTCCGCCTATCCAGCCGTCCGGCTCGAGCTGGACCTGTCGAACAGGAAGGTCGATGTCATAGCCGAAGGCTATGATGTCGCCATTCGCATTCGCTCGTCGGTGGACGACTCGCAGTTGATGATCCGGCGGCTCGGGCTGAGCGAACAATGGCTCGTCGCCAGCCCGGACCTCGTTGCGAGGGACGGCCCGTTCCTGTCCCCGGACCACATCCAGCACAGGCGGGGGTTGGGCCCGGCGGGGGTGAGAGGGGAACGCAATCTCTGGCATGTCATCATGCCGGACGGGCAGAGGATGGGGATCGAGTATGATCCGGTCCTTGCGACGGACGACATCTATACGCTCGGCCGGGCGGCACTCGCGGGCCTCGGCATCGCGATCCTGCCGCGCAACCTCTGCGGACGGGCCGTGCGCGAGGGGCGCCTGGTGCGGCTGCTGCCCGGCTATCCCATCGCCCCGCATCAGCTCCACGCGATCTTCCCGTCGCGACGCGGTCTCGTTCCCGCTGTCCGGGCCTTCCTCGATTTCCTGGGCACGGAATTGCCCATGCGCACCCGCGACTGGGAGGATGGCTATCGGCCGGGAGCCTCAGGGCGTCATGACGACCTGGAGCTCTGAGGCCGTCCCGCCCGGATCTGTCGAAACAGCGTCATTGACTTGAACCCCCCTTTCTCCTCCGGTCGAGAGAGGCCGAGGGGGATGTGGTCCGGGACCATTTTCTGGACCGCCGGCGTTCCGCGGCGTGATCGGCGGCTTGCCGGATGTCAGGCCGGCGCCAGGGCCTCGTCCACCATCCGCCGCAGCTCCGGCAGGCAGGAGCCGCAATTGGTGCCGGCCTTGAGGCAGGCGCCGATGGCCGCCGTGTCGCGCGCGCCGCCGGCGATGGCGGCGGAAATCGCCCCGCGCGGCACGCCGAAGCAGGCGCACACCAGGGGGCCGCCGGCCGCCCCGTCCCCGGCGCGGCCGGAGAGCACGGCGCGGCGCTCCTCCAGGGCCACCGCATCCAGGGCCAGAAGGCGTGTCCAGGCATCCCAGGCCGGGGCGTCCGCCGCCGGGGCGAGGACGAGGGCGAAGGCGAGCGCGCCGGACGAGGTGAAGGCCGCCGCGCGATAATGCCCGCCAGCCGGGTCGCTGAGCTCCACGAAGCTGTCGGCGCTGCCCATCTCCTGCGCCAGCGTGCGGGCGTGCCCGGCCCAGGCGTCGGGGTCGGACGGGCCGGCGAGCGTCCAGCCGTGGCCGCCCTCCAGCCGCGCCCGCGCCCACAGCAGGCCGGGCGGCGGGGCGAGCCGCGTGCGCGCCACCAGGAAGCCGCGCGCGGCGACCGGGGCGGGGGCGAGGCGCACCGGCGTCGCCTTGGAGTCCGGCTGGCCGGACAGCGGGTCGGTGGCCGGGTGCACCAGCGCCCCGACCCGGCCGTGCGAGGAATTGGCGCCGCTCCAGTGGATCGGCGCGAACACCGTGCCGCGCCGCTGGCCGGCATCGAGCCGCACCTCCAGCACGGTGTCCCCATGCGCGGAGGCGATGCGCGCCGTCATGCCGTCCGCCAGCCCGGCGGTGGCGGCATCGTCGGGATGCACGGTGACGAGCGGCGCCGGAATGTGGCTGCCGAGGCGCGGCGAAAGGCCGGTGCGGGTCATGGTGTGCCACTGGTCGCGGATGCGGCCGGTGTTCAGCAGCAGCGGGAAGTCCGGCGTGGTCGGCGCCGCCGCCACCGGGGCCGGCGCGACGAACCGGGCGCGGCGCGCGGGCGTGAAGAAGCCGCCCTTCGCGAACAGCCGCGCCGTGCCCTGCGGCCCCTCCGGGGTCGCGCGCACCGGCCACTGCACCGGGGCCAGCGTCTCATAGGCGGCATCGGAGAGGCCCGCGAGGCCGGAGAGGTCGAAATCCCGCGTGCCGCCGTTCTCGAAGGCCGAGAGCGCGGCGTGCTCGCGGAAGATCTCGGCCGGCGTCTCATAGGCGAAGGCATCGCCATGGCCAAGGCGGCGGGCCACCTGCGCCAGCGCCCACCAGTCGGGCTTCGCCTCGCCCGCCGGGGCGAGGAACGGCCGCTGGCGGGAGATGCGGCGCTCGGAATTGGTCACCGTGCCGTCCTTCTCGCCCCAGGCGGCGGCGGGCAGCAGCACATGCGGCGCGCCGCCGGCGGTGTCGGTGCCGACCACATTCTCCGACAGCACGAACAGGTCGAGCTTGGCCAGAGCGGCGCGGGCGGCGTCGGCGCGGGGCAGGCTCACGGCCGGATTGGTGCCCATAACCCACAGCGCCTTGATCTCGCCGCGCTCGATGGCGGCGAACAGATCCACCGCTTTGTGCCCCTCGGCGGCGGCGATGTTGGGCGCGCCCCAGAAGCGGCGGACGCGGTCCACCTCCTGCGGCGAAAACCCCATGTGGGCGGCGAGCTGGTTGGCGAGCCCGCCCACCTCGCGCCCGCCCATGGCGTTGGGCTGGCCGGTGAGCGAGAACGGCCCCATGCCCTCCCGGCCGATGCGCCCGGTGGCCAGGTGGCAGTTGAGGATGGCGTTCACCTTGTCGGTGCCGCGCGCCGACTGGTTGACCCCTTGCGAATAGCAGGTGACCGTGCGCTCAGTTGCGCGGAACAGGTCGAAGAAGCGGGCAACGTCCGCCTCCTCCAGGCCGGTGCGGCGGGCGGTGGCGGCGATCGTCGGCGCCTCAAGGCGGGCGGCGGCGAGAACCTCGGCGAAGCCTTCTGTCGCGGCGTCGATGAAGCCGGCATCGAGCGCGCCGGCATCCGCCAGATGCACCAGCAGGCCGGAGAACAGCGCCGCGTCGGTGCCGTGGGCGAGCGGCAGGAACAGGTCCGCCTCGTCCGCCGTGGCGGTGCGGCGGGGATCGATGACCACGATCTTCGTGCCGCGCGCCGCCTTCGCCGCCGCCATGCGGCGGAACAGGACCGGGTGGCACCAGGCGGTGTTGGAGCCGGTGAGCACGATGAGGTCGGCCCGGTCCAAATCCTCATAGGATCCCGGCACGGTGTCGGAGCCGAAGGCGCGCTTGTGGCCGGCGACGGAGGAGGCCATGCACAGGCGCGAATTGGTGTCCACGTGCGCGGTGCCGAGGAAGCCCTTCGCCAATTTGTTGGCGACATAATAGTCCTCGGTGAGCAACTGCCCGGAGAGATAGAAGGCAACAGCCTCCGGCCCGTGCCGCTCCAGCGTGTCCCGGAAGCCCTCGGCCGCGCGGTCGAGCGCCGCCTCCCAGGTGACGCGCTTCAGCGGCCCGTCGCCGGTGCGCGCCATGGGGTGCAGCAGGCGGGTGTCGAGGCCGATGGTCTCGCCCAGCGCCGCGCCCTTGGAGCACAGCCGGCCGAGATTGGCGGGGTGGGCCGCATCGCCTTCGATGCGCGCCCCGCCGAGGCCGTCGGGCGTCGCCTTCACGCCGCAGCCGACGCCGCAATAGGGGCAGGTGGTGGCGGTCGCCTGAGGCGAGGGGAGGGGGGCGTTCATATTGCTGCGCCGGGGCTCAGTAGACGTCGGCCTGGTAGCGGCCGGCCTTCTTCAGCTCCGCCACGAAGCGCATGCCGCCCTCGGCGCCGAGGCCGCCGTGGGTGGCCGCCACCTCCGCCACCGCCGCCTCCACGTCCTTGGCCATGCGCTTGGCATCGCCGCAGACGTAGAAATGCGCGCCGGCCTCGATCCAGGCCCACAGCTCCGGCCCGGCGGCGCGGATGCGGTCCTGCACGTAGATCTTCTCCGCCCCGTCCCGCGACCAGGCGGTGTCGAGGCGCGAGAGCACGCCGGCGGCCTGCATGCCGGCCAGCTCGTCCTCGTAGAAGAAGTCGGTGCCGGAGCGCTGGTGGCCGAAGAACAGCCAGTTGCGGCCGGGCGCCCGGGTGGCCATGCGCTCGTGCAGGAAGGCGCGGAACGGGGCGATGCCGGTGCCCGGGCCGACCATGATGACCGGCTTCTCCGCATCCGCCGGCAGGCCGAAGCCGTGCGCCTTCTGCACATAGGCCTTCATGCGCGTGCCCTCCGCCACCCGCCCGGCGAGGAAGGTGGAGCACACCCCGTGCCGGGTGCGGCCCTGGTGGTCGTAGCGCACCGCGTCCACGGTGAGCGAGAGCCGGCCCGGCGTCGCTGCGGGGCTGGAGGAGATGGAATAGAGGCGCGGCTGGAGCGGCTCCAGGCATTCCACGAACGCCTCCGGATCCGGCCGGATGCCGGGAAACTTCTCCAGCGCCGCCAGCACATCCAAGGTCGCCGCGTCGCCGTCCGGATCGCCGCCGGCGGCGAGCGACTTGGCGGTCTCCTTGCGGGCGCCGCCGGTGATGTAGGAGATGAGCGAGAACAGGGTGTCGGGCGGCGACTTCAGGCACACCTCGCGCGAGAGCACCTCCTCCAGCGTCTTCTCGCCGATGGGGAAGTCGGCCGGGGCATGGAGCGCGGCCAGCACGTCCCGGACAAGCTGCGGATCGTTCACCGGGAACAGGCCGAAGCTGTCGCCCACCCGGTAGTCGAGCCCCGAGCCGGCGAGGTCGAAATCCACGTGCCAGGTCTCCTTCTCCGAACCGTCCTTGTTGAGGCGGAAGCGGCCGAGAAAGATGACGTCGGCAGGGTTTTCGCGGGTGCCGTGCACGACGGAGACGGGCGCGGCCGGCGCGGCCTCAGCGGCGGCGGGCGCAGCGGCAGAGTTAGAGGCGGGGGCGGGCGCGCCGTCCAGCTCGGTGGCGAGCTGCTTCAGCATGCGCAGCGTCTCCTTGCCGCCGGGGGCGCAGAGGTTGAGCTTGCTCTCGGTGCCGGCGGCCAGCGCCTTGGAATAGCTCTCGCAGATATAGCCGCACTGGCCGCAATCCTGCTGCGCCATGGCCGCCATCATGCGCCGGTCGAGCGGCTTGCCGGCGGCGAGCGCCATGCGCTCGTCGAGCGGCATGGCGGCATCGTGCCAGGGGGCGCCGTCATCCTCATCCGCCGGGGCGGCGGGGGCGAGGAGGGCCGCGCCCTCGGCGGGCGAGAGCGCGGTGGCCCCCGCCGGCGTGTCGGCGGAGAAGACGCCGGCGAAGAAGCCGTTGAGCCAGGCCCGCTGCTCGGCCGAGAAGGGCGCGCTCTCGGGCAGGAAGGGCACCATGGGGGTTCGCGTCTGGAGGGTCATGCCGCGCGCTCCGCAACGGTATCGACGAGGGATTTCAGGGCATCGCCGCCGATGCGGCGGGTGAAGGCGGCGAACGGCTCGCCGGGCGCGCGCCCGGCCATCCAGGCGTTGAGCAGGCGCTCGACGAGAACGGGGGCGTCCTCGGCTTTGACCGCCGCGAACAGCTCCTGGGCGATGGCGGCCTCGGTGCCGAAGCCGCCGCCCACCAGGATGTTGTAGCCGTCCACGGTGTCGCCCTCGTCATTGACGGCGACGCGGGCGCCGATGAGGCCGATGTCGCCGATATAATGCTGGGCGCAGCTGTTGTGGCAGCCGGTGACATGGATGTTGACCGGGCTGTCGAGGGCCACGCGCGGCCCGCAATGGGCGCCGATGGCCCGCGCCGTGCCCTTGGTGTCCGCATTGCCGAAGCGGCAGCCCACCGCCCCGGTGCAGGCGACGATGCCGGCCTGGAGCACGTCCGCCTCCGCCGAGAGGCCGAGGGCGGCGACGGCGGCCTTGGCCTGCGTGACGCGGGCATCGGGGATGCCGGAGAGCAGGAGGTTCTGCCACACGGTGAGGCGCAGGTCGCCGTCGCCCATCGCCTGGGCGATGTCGGCGAGGCCGTGCATCTGCGCCACGGTGAGGCGGCCCACCGGCAGGCCGACGCCGATCCAATTCAGCCCCGCCTGCTTCTGCGGCCGCACGCCCAGGTGCGCCATGCGGTCCGGCTGCGGGCGCGGCGCCACCGCCTCCGCCGGCAGGCGGGCGAGCGGGGCGCCGAGCTTCTCCTCCACGGCGGCGAGGAACTTTTCGAAGCCCCAGGCATCGAGCACGTATTTCAGCCGCGCCTTCTTGCGGTCGGTGCGGTCGCCGCTGTCGATGAACACGCGCACGATGGCATCGGCCACCTTGGTCGCATCCTCCGGGCGCAGCACGACGCCGGTGTCGCGGGCGAAATCCTTATGGCCGGTGATGCCGCCGAGCGCGAGGCGGAACCACACGCCGGGCGCGAGCCCGAAGCCCTCCTTCACCGCCACCGCCTGGAAGCCGATGTCGTTGGTGTCCTCCAGCGCGCCGATCATCCCCGCGCCGTCGAACGCCACGTTGAACTTGCGCGGCAGGCCGTACATGGAGCGGGTGTTGAGGATGTGGTGGTGCCACGCCTTGGCGTAGGGGCGGGTGTCCAGCAGTTCCTGCGGGTCGATGCCGGCGGTGGGGGTGCCGGTGACGTTACGGATGTTGTCGCCGCCGGAGCCCTTGGCGGTGAGGCCGAGGTCCACCAGCTTCTCCAAGAGGATCACGCCGTCGGTGGCGGGGATCTCGCGGATCTGGAGGTTGGCCCGGGTGGTCACGTCCGCATAGCCCCCGCCGTGGTCCCGCGCGATGTCGGCGATGCCGCGGACCTGCCAGTGGGTGAGGATGCCGTTGGGCATGCGCAGGCGGCACATGAAGCTGTCCTGCGCCGGGGCGACGTAGAACAGGCCGTGATACTTCCAGCGCAGGATGTCCGGCCCCTTGGGATAGGCGCCCTCGCGCGCCGCCTCCTCCATGCGCGGCCAGGCGTCGAGGCCGTTCTCCTCGCGCTTGGCCTTCTCCTCGGGGCAGAGCTTGCCGCCCTCGGCCTCGGTGCGGGCCATGGCCCTGAGGCTCGCCGCCTCCGGCCCGGTGGGGTCGGAGGGGGCGGGTGCGGGCGCGGCGCCCGGCGCGCGGCCGAGGCGGGCCACCTGGGCGCCGGAGACGAAGCCTTCCAGGTAGCGTTTCTGGTCGGGGGTGAAATCGCCGCTCATGGGTCTCTCCTCACGCGGCCAGCGCCGGGCGCCCGAAGGCAAGCTCGGTGCGCAAAGCGGCGATGGGGGTGCGGTTGGTGATCAGGTCGAGGTAATAGAGGCCGTCCGCCGTGTCGCCGAACAGCACGGCGCCCACCAGCGCGCCGTCGCGGATGAACAGGCGGCGGTAGAGGCCGTGGGCGCGGTCGTTGAGCAGGATGTCCTGCGCGCCCGCGCCGGAGATGTCGCCGGCGGAGAAGACGTGCACGCCGGAGACCTTCAGGTTGGTGGAGATGGTGCTGCCCGGATAGGCCGCGTCCGCCCCGGCGAGGCGCCGGGCCAGCACGCGCGCCTGCTCATAGGCGGGGGCGACGAGGCCGTAGGTGGCGCCGCGATGCTCGGCGCATTCGCCGAGCGCGAAGATGTCCGGGTCGTCGGTGGCGAGGGCATCGTCGATGATGACGCCGCGATTGCAGGCGAGGCCCGCGGCGCGGGCGAGATCGGCGTTGGGCTTCACCCCGCAGGCCATGACCACGAGGTCGGCGGGCAGCACCTCGCCGTCCTTGAGCCGCAGGCCGGTGGCGCGGGTGGTGCCTTCGATGGCGGCGCTATGGGCCTCCAGCCGCACGGTGACGCCGCGCGCCTCCACCGCCTGGCGCAGCAGGCCGGCGGCGGGCATGTCGAGCTGGCGCTCCATCAGCCGGTCCATGAGATGGACGAGGGTGGTCTCGACGCCCGCGCCGGCAAGGCCGGTGGCGGCCTCCAGGCCGAGCAGGCCGCCGCCGATGACCACGGCGCGGCTGCCGGGCCGCGCCGCCGCCAGCAAAGCGGAGACGTCGGCGAGGTCGCGGAAGGTGGTGACGCCCGGCAGGTCGGCGCCGGGCAGCGGCAGGCGGATGGGGTGCGAGCCGGTGGCCAGCACCAGCTTGCCGTAGGCCATGCGCCGCCCGTCCGCCAGCACCACCGCATGGGCGGCGCGGTCGATGGCGGCGACGGGGGTGCCGTAGACGAGGGTCACACCCTGCTTCGCCCACCAGGCGGCGGGCTTCATCTGCAGATCGGCGGCGGGCAGCTTGCCGGCCAGCACGTCGGAGAGCAGCACGCGGTTATAGGCCAGGCTCGGCTCGGCGCCGATCACCGCCACCGCGTAGCGGCCCAGTGCGCGGGCGCTCAGTTCCTCGCAGAGCTTGGCGGCGGCCATGCCATTGCCGACGATGACGAGCGGTTCGCTCATGGGGGTTTCCTCGGGTTCTCTCAGGCGACGGGGGCGGCGTCTGCGGCCGCTTCGATCATCACCGAGGACAGCAGCGTGTAGGCCTCCGCCCAGGCGGCCTTGGTCTCGGGGGTGAAGTCGGGGCCGAGGCCCTGCTCCAGCGTCCACAGCAGCGCCGCGCCCACCGGGGCGTAGTGCTCGGGCCGGACGCCATAGGCCACGTGGCGGCGCGCCAGGGTCTGGGCGGCGGGCACTATGACCTCCAGCTTGGTGAGGCCGTTCACCACCACCGCGAGGGTGGCCATCAGCTTCCGGCCCTGCTCGGCGATGTCGCCCTTGAACAAGGGCTTCACCTCGGGCGCGGTCTCGAACAGCCGGCCGTAGAACAGGCCGGCGGCGGTGTCGGCGATGGGCGCCACCTTGGCGAAGGAGGATTGCACCAGTTCCACTTGGCTCGGGGTCATGATCGGACTCCTGGCTGGGCGAGGACGGGAAACGCTGCGGCACGGGCCGGGCATCCGGTGGGCGCGGGCCCACCGGCGCCGGGGATCAGGCGGCCTCGACGAAGCGGTGGCGCTCGTGGAGGAACTTCAGCACCGCCTCGCGGGCCTTGAGGTAGGTGGGGTTGGCCACCAGCTCCAGGCGCCGGCGGGGGCGGGGCAGGTTGACCTCCAGCACCTCGCCGATGCGGGCGGAGGGGCCGTTGGTCATCATCACGATGCGGTCGGAGAGCAGCACCGCCTCGTCCACGTCGTGGGTGATCATCAGGATGGTGTTGCCGAGGGAGGCGTGGATCTGCATCACGCTGTCCTGCAGGTGCGCGCGGGTCAGCGCGTCGAGCGCGCCGAACGGCTCGTCCAGCAGCAGCACCTTCGGCTCCATGGCCAGCGCCCGGGCGATGCCGACGCGCTGCTTCATGCCGCCGGAGATTTCCGCCGGGCGCTTGTCCTTGGCGTGGCCCATCTGCACCAGGTCGAGATTGTGCAGCGTCCAGGCGTGCCGCTCGGCGCGCGAGCGCGTGCCGGAGAACACCTTGTCCACCGCCAGGCGCACATTGTCGTAGACGGAGAGCCAGGGCAGCAGGGAATGGTTCTGGAACACGACCGCGCGGTCGGGGCCGGGGCTGTTGACCTCGCGATCATCGAGGATGACGCCGCCGGTGGTGGCGGGCGTCAGCCCCGCCACGATGTTGAGCAAAGTGGACTTGCCGCAGCCGGAATGGCCGATGATGGAGATGTATTCGCCCTTGGCGATGTCGAGCGAGACCTCCTTCAGCACCTCGGTGGTGGCGGCGCCGCGGGTGAAGGTCTTGCCGATCTGGCTGAGCTGGAGATAGGCGGGCATGGAAACCTCCTTCAGGACGCAGCGGTGCCGCGGGTGACGAAGCCGCCGACAGCGGCCACGAGACGGTCGAGGACGAAGCCCACCACGCCGATGTAGACGAGGGCGACGATGATGTCGGGCAGGCGGGAGGAGTTCCACGCATCCCAGATGAAGAAGCCGATGCCGACGCCGCCGGTGAGCATCTCCGCCGCCACGATGGCCAGCCAGGAGAGGCCGATGCCGATCCTGAGGCCGGTGAAGATGTAGGGCGCCGCCGAGGGCAGCATGATCTTCCAGAAGAATTCGATCGGGTTCAGCCGCAGCACCTGGGCGACGTTGCGATAGTCCTGCGGGATGTTGCGGATGCCGACCGCGGTGTTGATGATGATCGGCCAGATGGCGGTGATGAAGATGACGAAGATGGCCGAGGGGCTGCTGTCGCGGAAGGCCGCGAGCGCCAGCGGCAGCCAGGCCAAAGGCGGCACGGTGCGCAGCATCTGGAAGATGGGGTCGAGGCCGCGCATGGCCCAGACCGACTGGCCGACCAGCGCGCCCAGCAGCACGCCGACCACGGCGGCGAGGCCGAAGCCCACCGCCACGCGCTGGAGCGAGACCAGCACGCGCAGGCCGAGGCCGATGTCCTGCGGGCCGGCGACGAAGAAGGGATCGACGATCAGATCCTTGCTGTCGGCCCAGATGCGGCTGGGCGGCGGCAGGGTCGCCCCGGCGCCCCGGCACAGCAACTCCCACAGCAGCAGCAGCAGGGCGGCCACCACCAGAGGCGGCAGCACGCTGACGGCGAACCAGTGCAGGGCCGCGCGGGCGCGGGCGGCGACCGGCGTCTTCGGCCGGGCGAGGCGGACCACCTCGGCGGGGGTGCGCCGGGGCGTCTGCGGTGCCTCTTTCAGAGCGGTGACGGACATGGGCTGCGGTTCCATTGCGAGGGCGGCGATCAGACTTCGACGCGCTTGATGCCGAGGCTTTTCAGGTAGGCGGTGGGGTTGGCCGGATCGAAGGTCTTGCCGTCGAAGAAGGTCTCGACGCCGCGCGAGGTGGTGGCCGGGATGTCGGCGGCGGCGACGTTCAGCTCCTTGGCTGCGGCGCGCCACAGATCCTCGCGGTTCACCTTGTCCACCAGGGCCTTGATGTCGGTGGAGGGCTCGAACTTGCCCCAGCGGATGTCCTCGGTGACGAACCAGGCGTCGTGGCTCTTGAACGGATAGGAGGCGTGGTCCTTCCAGAACTTCATGTACTGGTCGGAGCCCTTCACCACCCGGCCGTTGCCGTAATTGATGTCGCCGATGGTGCGGCCGTAGATGTCGGCCACCGGCACGTTGAACCACTGCCTTTTGCCGACGATCTCGGACATCTCCTTCTTGTTCTCGAACTTGTCGCACCACTGCTGGGCTTCCAGCACCGCCATCAGGATGGCCTTGGTGGCGTTGGGGTTCTTGTCCACATAGTCGGCGCGCATGCCGAGCGCCTTCTCGGGATGGTTCTTCCAGATCTCGCCGGTGGTGCAGGCGGTGAAGCCGATGCCCTGGTTGACCAGCTGCTCATTCCAGGGCTCGCCGACGCAGAAGGCGTCCATGTTGCCCACCTTCATGTTGGCCACCATCTGCGGCGGCGGCACCACGATGGTGGAGACGTCCTTGTCGGGATCGATGCCGGCGGCCGCCAGCCAGTAGCGGATCCACAGATCGTGGGTGCCGCCCGGGAAGGTCATGGCGATCTTCACCTCCTTGCCGTCGGCCTTCTTCTTGGCGAAGACGCTCTTCAGGGCGGAGGCATCGGCGGTGACGTTGAGGTCCTTGTATTCGTTGAACACCGAGATGCCCTGGGCATCGAGATTGAGCCGCGCCAGGATGTACATCGGGGTGGGCGCGTTGTTCTGCGTCACCTTGCCGGTGGAGATGAGGTAGGGCATCGGGGTGAGGATGTGCGCGCCGTCGATGCCGTTGGCGGCCCCGCCCAGCACCAGATTGTCGCGGGTGGCGCCCCAGGAGGCCTGCTTCACCACCTCCACGTCGGGCACGCCGTATTTGGCGAACAGGCCCTTCTCCTTGGCGATCACCAGGGGTGCTGCATCCATGAGCGCGATGTAGCCGAGCACGGCCTTGGTGGTTTCCGGGGCCGCCGCATAAGCCGAGGGCACGCCGCCGGGGAAGGCCACGCGGGCGGCCTCGAACAGCGCCGCGGTGCCGAGCGCGGCGGCGCTGCCCTTCAGCAGCGAGCGGCGCGACACGCCGGCGGGGGCAAGGGCCGCGGGGGCGTCGGTGGCAGGCGTGGTCGCGGCGGGCGTGGTCGTGGCGGAACCGGACTTGATCGCGTCGCTCATCATGTTCCCCTGTGGATCGGCATCGAGATCGGCGTGACGGGTGGCAGAAACGAAAAAAGCCGCAGACATCCGGACGGCGGTCTCGCCATCGGTGTCAGCGGCTTTGCTGCGGGTCCCGTCATTGGGACGAATGTCGGGCACCGTCAGCGTTGGCGGTGCACGCCTCTCCTCATTCAAGAGGCGTGCCAAATGGCCGTTTTCGCTAGGGGCTTGTAATTGTTCGAATTTTGTTCCGCCTAAAAGACAGGCAAATTCAAAATTGCGGCCTGCGCATGCAGTATTTCAGAGCAAGTGCCCGCGTTTTGTGCGCTGCGGGAGGGGCGGCGATGTCCGTTTGGCACCCCGTCAAGGATCGCTTTTGGCGCGTTCATGCAGGCTGAGATGGGCGCGGCGCGCGAGAAATCTCCCCGCCGGGTCCGTGCGCAGTGGCGCGGTATCGCTTCTTGTTTTGTGTACACTTTTTGTGTACCTTAAGGCTGCGGGATTTGCCCTGCGTCGCGTGCCGATTTTCAAAGAGGATTTTTAGATGACAGCATTTGAGAAGGGGAAAAAATTGTGGATTTTGAATGGGATGAGAACAAGAGGCAAAAGACCATTGTGGAGCGGGATGTTGACATTCTGCCTGCCGCAGGAATTTTCGAGGGCGAGGTTCTCACGCGCGTCGATGACCGTGCTGACTATGGCGAAGAACGCCTGATCTCAATGGACATGGTTGATGACGAGTGCTTCGTCGTCGTTCACACCGAGAGAAACGGTGCCACTCGGCTGATTACAGCATGGAAAGGAGGTCGCGATGAGCGATCATACTATGAAGCGGGCATCGCTCGCAGAGCTGAAGAAAATGAGGAAGGCGGGTGAGTTTCACCATAATCCTCAAGCTCCCGAAGGTGAAAGCTTGGGGCGTGAATTCTGGGAGAAGGCCATGGTGTCTTCGCCAAAGGAAGCGCCCAAATCGGTGCATCTGAAACTTGATCCAGACGTATTCGAATTCTTCAAGGCGCAGGGCAAGGGGCATCTGACGAAGATGCAGGAGGTTCTGAAGGCCTATGTCGTAGCGCACCGGTGATGGAAGGGCTGGCCTTGTCAGCCGCTCTGGCCCACCACGTGCGGGAGGGCGCCGGCGGAGGAAAAGCCCCTCACGCCCCCGTGGCGAGGAAGGCGTCCTTGTCGAACACCGCGCCGAATTGCGTCGCCACGCAGTCCGGCGCGTGCGGCGGGGTAGGCGGCGTCGGGCCCACGGCGGCGTCGAAGATGTCCGGCCGATAGACGCTGATCGCCTCGCGCGCCGCGTCCGGCGCCCAGTCGCCCTGGTGGGCGGCGACGATCTGGCTGTACATCCACAACGCATGGTCCGGGTCGGGCCGGTTGGCGCCGTCGCGGTGCAGCACCAGATAGTCCGGATGCACCCTGAGCGCCCCGCCCGGCGCGGTGTGGAGGCGCCCGTCCAGGGTGCGGCGGATCAGTTCGGCCGGCAGCGCCAGGTGGCGGGGCTCGCTCAAGAGGCGGGCGAGGTCCGCATGGTTGGCCGGATCCTCGCACCAGGCGGCGGCGGCGTGCAGGGCGCGCACCAGGCGGTGCAGCACCTCGGGCTCGGCATTGGCGAAGCGGGCATGCACGCCCAGCACCTTCTCCGGCACCCAGCCGAAGATCTCCGCCCCCAGCACGGCGATGCGGCCCACGTCCGCGTCCACCGCCACGCTGTTCCAGGGCGAGCCCACCGAGAAGCCGTGGATCAGCCCGTTGCGCAGGCTCTCGGCCATGAAGGGCGGCGGGATGACCACGAGGCGCACGTCGCGGTCGGGATCGATGCCGCCGGCGGCGAGGAAGTGGCGGATGAGATAATGGTGGGTGGAGAAGGTGTAGACCGCCGCGAAGGTCAGCGGCTCCTCGCCCGCCGCCTTGCGCGCCGCCACCACCCGGCCCAGCGCCCGCGCCGCGCCGAGCGCGGTGGACAGGTCCGCGCCGGTCTCGCCCATGGCGGCATAGAGGCTCTTCGCCAAAGTGATGGCGCTGCCGTTGAGGTTGAGCGCGAGCGGCACCACCAAAGGCACCCGCACATGGCCGAGGCCGAGCGAGGAGGCGATCGCCAGCGGGCCCAGCATGTGGGCGCCGTCCAGCAGGCCGACGTTCACCTTGTCGCGGATGTTGGCCCAGGAGACCTCCTTGTGCAGGGCGATCTCGATGCCTTCGGCCATGGCGAAGCCGCGCTCGGCGGCGGCGATCAGCACGGCGGCGTCGGTGAGGGGGATGAACCCCATGGCAAGCCGTCTCATCGCAGGAGCTCCGCGGCGGTGATGATGGACTGGGCGATGTCGACGATGCGCTTCTTCTCGTTCATCGCCGTGCGGCGGAGCAGGCTGTAGGCCTCCTCCTCGCTGATGCCCTTCAGCTTGATGAGGATGCCCTTGGCGCGGTCCACCAGCTTGCGTTCCTCCAGCTGGCTTTTGGCCTCCTCCAGCTCGGCCTTCAGCCGGGCGAAGGCGCGGAAGCGGGAGATGGTGGTCTCGACGATGGGCCGCACCCGGTCCTTGCGCAGCCCGTCCACCACATAGGAGGCGACGCCGGCCTCGATCGCCTGCTGGATGGTCTGGCCGTCCGACTGGTCGACGAACATGGCCACGGGCCGCTTCACCTCGCGCGAGACGTGCAGCATCTGCTCGATCACGTCGCGGCTGGGGTCTTCCAGGTCGATCAGGATGACGTCCGGGTCGACGGCATAGATGCGCTCCAGGAGATTGTGCCGGCCTTCCATGCGCAGCACGTTCACATAGCCCGCCTCGCGCAGGCCCTCGCTGAGGATCGCGGCGCGCACCGGGCTTTCATCGACGATGACGATCCGCAGCAGGAGGTCGTTGGACATGCCAATCCGTGTTCACGCGCGGGGCGGGCGCCCCCGTTCTAGTTTGCACGGACCTGAGGTCCGGGGGGCAAGTTTTTTTGCGGTGCGCTCTCAGGTCGGCGGCAGGCTCGCGGCATAGTCCATGAGCTTCTTGCGCAAGGCGGGGAGCTTGGGCGGCGCCTTCTGGTAGCTCGCCCAGTCGCCGGGCACGGCGGCGAAGATCTCGTCGCGCAGCGCCTTGGCCCTGGGATCGCTGGCCGCCCGGCCGTCCAGCCATTGCAGGAAGCGCAGATCGGTGATGCCGTCGCCGGTGGCCAGCACCATGGCGTCCACGGTCGGCACCTTCTGGCAGCGGTCGGCGGTGAGCGGCAGGAACATGAAGTCCGGCTCGCGCCCGTCGGTGGGGTCGGAGGGGTCGGCGGTGGCGGCCCGCGCGTGCCACTGGATGTAGCCTTCCGCCCCCACCCGCCAGAGCAGGAAGCCGGCGGCGGCCTCGATGTCCGGCATGTTGTAGAGCCAGGGCGAGATGCCCTGCGCCCGCATGTCGGCGAAGTCGCGCGAGGAGACGCCGTAGCCATTGTTCACCAGCACGGTGTCGAACAGCTTGAGGAAGGGCTTGTCCTTGATGTCGTTGAGCTGGCCGGCGATGCGCGCCTTGGGCGCGAACAGCCGGATGGCGTCGCGCAGGCGGGTGAGGTCGGCCATGGGGTTGGCGAGATTCTGCGGCTCGTCGGCGATGGACCACAGCGGCAGCGGCAGGCCGGCGGCGGCGAGCGCGGCCTCGGTGGCGGCGACGTTCTCGCCCATGCCCTGCATGCCCACCTTGTCCACCAACAGCTTCACCGAGACATAGTCGAAGAAGGGCGGCGAGAAGCCGGCCGCCTTGGCGAGGCGGGTCTGCTCCAGATAGCGCCCGCGCTGCTCGGCGGTGGGGGTCACGAGGTCCGGCGACAGGCCGGTGAGGCCGAAGCGGCGCAGCGCGCGCAGGTCGCAGGCCATCAGCCGGTCGGAATTCTGCGGCGTCGGTGGGAACCAGAAGTCCGGGTTGGGCGCGGCCATGTAATAGCCCACCGGCGTGGTGGTGGGCGGCAATGCCAGCGGGATCACGTCCACCGTGGCGGTGGCCTCCACGCTGTGGCCGGCGATGTCCACGGCCAGCGCCACCGGCAGCGCGCCGGACGCGCCCTCCGGCACGGTGAAGGTGACGGTGAGCCGGCGCGGGATGCCGGACAGGATGCGCATGCGCGAAAGGTCGCCCTCCAGCACGTCGGAGGTGATGGACAGCGAATTCTCGCCGCCGCCCCGGCGCATGTAGGTCCACTTGCCCCAGCGCACCTCGCCGGTGACGCCCTCCGGCAGCTTCAGGGCCACCTGCGGATAGAGGTCGTCCTGGTCGGAGAAGGCGAGGAAGTCCACCGAGACCACCTGCCCGCGCAAAGCGTTGAGGCGGGCCTCCACCGGCAGCGTCTCGTCCCAGAACGGATGCTGGCTGCGCGCCGTGCCGGGCGGGATGACGCGCAGCGTCACGCCCTTGGCGAGCTTGGGGTCCACCGGCTTGTCCACCAGCGGCCAGCGCTCCAGGTAGCGCTCCTTGCGCCACTTTTCGACCGCCTCGGCGGCGGCGTTGGTGGCGCCGGGCGCGATCACCATGGCGGCGATATAGCCGTCATTGGGCGGCTGGTCGGAGGCAATTTCCACCGTGATCTTGCCGTCGATCACCGGCACGGTGGCGGTGACGAGCCCGGCGCGGCGGGCGGCGTAGACCTCCCACGGGCCGCCATCCAGCATCGCCTCGGACCACAGGCCGCGATGGAACACCTCGTTCACCCACTGGTCGGGGGTGAAGTCCTCCTTCAGCGCCACCTGCCCGTTGATGATGAAGCTGCGGTGCAGGGAATGCGGAAAATATTCCCATTCGCCCTGGTCCTCGGTCCACAGCGAGACGGTGGCGGTGGTGCTCTTGGTCCAGGGCACGGTGATGGTGCGCACGCCGTTGAGGCCGGAGGACAGCAGCGGGTCGTTCTGGGTGCGCACCAGGTCGCGCCCGCCGCCGCCGAGGCGGGGGTCGCCCTTGGTCACGGTCTCGAAGCCGGGCACGGAGACCTCCGGCGGGCCGAAGCGCAGGCCGAGCGCGTCCTTGGGCAGTGGGCTGCCGCCGGCCACATGCACGTCGCCGAGGCGGATGGTGCCGTCGCCGTCGCCCAGCGAGATCACGATGCGCGACACCTGGGTGCGGTCGAGCCGCGTCTTGCCCGGCGTCACCCAGGAACTGACCGGCGAGCGGAAGGTGAAGGGGCCGGGCGGCACCGTCACCGTGGTGTTGACGCGCGAGTTCCAGTTCTTGGAGGCCGCGTCGTCGATGCGCAGATAGACGGTGATCGGCTTGGCGTTGGTATTGGTGCCGGAGACCACCAGTTCCTGGTCCTGGGCGAAGGCGATGGGGGGATAGAATTCCTGCTCCGCCGTGGTGGCGGCGCCCTTCAGCCAGGACTGGCCGAGCTTGGCCTCGTTGGTGGGCGAGAGCGGTTGCCCGGCGCGCGCCTCCAGCTTCACGCTGGCGATGCGGGCGGGCGGCAGGTTCTCCGGCGTGAAAATGATGATGCGGGTGATGGCATTGATGTCCATCGCCCTCTTGTCCTGCGTCATCAGGCCCTTGAACGGCACCACCCATTCGAACGGGCCGGGCGGCACCACATTGACCGCGCCGAAGCGCGAGCTCCAGTCCTTGGAGCCGGCGTCGTCGATGCGCAGGTCCAGCTCCAGGAAGTCGCTGGAGGTGTTGGTGCCGGTGATGACCAGGCTGTCGCCGGCCAGGAAGGCGCGCGGCGGCTTGAAGTCCGCCTCCAGCGCCTGGGCGGTGGTGGCGTTGGCGAACAGGGTGCGGCTGTCGGTGGCGGCGGCCGGGGCGGGCGCGGAGGCCGGGGCGAGCGCGGACTGGCTCTTGCGGGCCAGCGCCCGCTCGATGCGCTCGACCGAGAGCTTCTCCCAGATGTCCGGGCGGAGCACGGCGATGCCGAGCACCACGCTGGCCACCACGCCGAGCATGGCGCCCCAGGCGAAGCCGCTGAGCCACAGGCGGATGTTGCGCATGTCCCCTCTCCCGCAGGGGCGTCCCCGCCCCCGCCGGGCCGCCCCCTGGCTTCGGCTCTAGACCATCGGCCGGGAAAGGGGAAGGTGGCGGCCGCAACCGGAGGTGGCCGGGGCGCACCCGCCGGGCGAGGCCGCGCGGTTCCGCCGGGGCGTCCTGCGCGGGTTGCCCGCAAGGGTGCCCTCCGGCGGTCGCTGCCGGCGGTGTGCGTGGGTCCGCCCCGCCGGGCCTGCGCCGCCATTGGGCTCGGCGTCGTCGGGCTCGGCGCCATTGGGCCGGCGCCATGGGCCTCGGGCCTGCCGTGGCCCGCGGGGGAGGGGAGGAGCCGATTCGGGCCGGTTTCGGCCCCGGTCCGTTCCCGTCGTCCGCAGCGTGTCCCGAAGCGGGACGAGGGCTTTCCGAGAGCGCGATCCGATCAGATTGAATCAATCTGATCGGTGAATCGCCCTCCAATTTGATGAGAGAGAACGTTTTGCCGTTCAGATGGCGATGCCATTTGAACGGAACGTGCTCTACGACCAGGCGAAGGTGAGCGGCGCCTCGCGGAAGGCGAAGCGGTCGAGATGGCTGGCGACGACGCCCTTCAGCGCCTCCACCTGCTCCGGCGCGCTGCCGGCGATCTCGCACACCAGCACGTCCGGTTCGGCGGTGAGCGTCACCACCGCCGGGCCGGGCCAGTCGGCGCCGCGCGCATCGCGCGGGAAGGTGATGGCGCAGGTGCCCTCGCCGAAGGCGACCTCCAGCTTGTGCGCCCAGTGCTTGCCCAATTGCTGGAGATAGCCGCCGCCCTTGAGGGTCGGCACGCGCGCGATGGTGGAAAAGCGCACCGGGGTGGATGTGTCCATGGAATGATCCCTGCCTGAAGCCCCACCACCGATGTTAGATAGGCCGGCGGCGGGCGGCGTCAACGCGGCCGGCGCAAAGTGTCCAAAAGCGGCGCTTGCCGGCGCCGGTGTCTCGCTCCGGGATCGATCGGCGGCGCTGCGGCCTTGCGGCAAGCCGCTGTCCCGCACGCAGGGAAGAGGTTCCGGGCCGATGTCGATTGGCCTTCAATGCATGAAGGGAGATCGTTTGCCCCTTCAGTGGCGCTTCGTCTGACGTGGCGTCCGGGGCATCCCTGTCGTTGACGAAAACTAGGAAACTGTGATGTGGTGTCCTTTGTCCTAGGACAGAGGACAGAGGACAGGCAGTATGAACGGAATGAAAAGTCAGGACATCGTCGTCCTGCTAAAGCTCGTGAGCCTTCAGGAGCAGGAAGAGCTGGAGGGCCTGGGGGATGTCGGATTGAGCCTCAAGGGTGAGACGCCGTATTCCGTGCGCGGCCTTGAAGCCCTGCTCGGCATCAGCAAGACCGAGATCAACGGCGCGATCAGGCGCAGCCTTTCAACGGGGCTGGCGATCAAGGACCGCCGGTCCGGTCGGCCAAATCCTAACCGGCGCAATCTCCATGGTTTCATCGTCCACGGCCTGAAATATGTGTTCCCCGCGAAACCCGGCGGCATGACGCGCGGCACCGCCACGGCCTTTGCCGCGCCGATGCTCAAGGGCCTGCTGATAAGCGGCGGCGAGTACATCTATGTCTGGCCATCTGCCGAAGGGAGCGACATGGGGCAGTCCGTCCAGCCCTTGTTCAAGAGCGTCCCGCAAGCCGTGCGGAAAGATGACCGGCTGTATGAGTATCTCGCCCTCGTCGACGCGATCCGGCTTGGAAATCAGAGGGAGGCAGCACTGGCCGGGAACCTGCTTGCCGAAAGACTGTTGCGCAAATGACCGTCCGAGGCCAGTTGCTCCAGATGTTGCGAACCGTTGCCGAAGCGCTGGGAAGCGACCTTCGTGAACGGCTGGTGTTCGTGGGCGGCTGCACGACCGCCCTCTTCATCACCGATGAAATCACGCTTGAAGGCGTGAGAGCAACGGACGACGTGGATCTCATCGTAGATCTTGCAGGATACGCTGCATGGGCGGAGATGCAGGCGAAATTGCGTGAGAAGGGATTTGCGGAGTCGCACGAGGACGCCGTCATCTGCCGCATGCGGCTCGGTGGCCTCAAGGTCGATTTCATGCCCGATGACCCAGCGATTCTCGGTTTCGCGAACCGCTGGTATGCGAAAGGAATCGAAACTGCGGTCACCCATCCACTCACCGGCACTCTCGACATACGCCGGCTGGCGCCAGAGCTGTTCGTGGCGACAAAGCTGGAAGCGTATCTCGGTCGCGGTGGGGGTGATCTGCTCGCAAGCCATGATCTGGAAGACATCCTGCTGGTCGTGGATGGTCGGCCGGAAATCGTGGCGGAGGTCCTGGCGGCGGATGATGACATTCGACAGTTCATTGCCGAACAGTTCACCGCTCTGCTTCAAGACAGCAGTTTCGACCATTTTCTCGAAGGCAATATCCGCGGGCCGCAAGGGCGCTCCGATATCGTTCGAAGGCGCTTCGAGGCCATGAGTGCGGCCGGCGACTGATGGGGATCTAACGTCAGGCGGCAAAATTAGAAATGGAGACCCGTTCCCCGTTCACAGGACGGTGCCATTTGGGCGGAACGTGCTCTAGGTGGTGTGGACAGTTACCTGATCCACAGGACGATGGCAGCGATTGTGACGATGGCGAGGTAGTTTCGCGCGGTCTTCTCGAAGCGGGTCGCGACACGCCTGAACTGCTTGAGCTTGGAGAAGCAGCATTCGATCAGGTGGCGCTGAGCGTAGAGGTGCCTGTCGAGGCTATGCTTCCTGGCGCGGGATGGATTGGACGGGATGACCGCCTGCGCGTTCCTTGCCGCGATTGTGGC
>NZ_AXBA01000026.1 GCF_000473085.1 Azorhizobium doebereinerae UFLA1-100 | reverse complement strand
TGCCCGCCCAGGCCGTCATGGCCGATACCGCCTATGACAGCGACGCCCTGCGCGCCACAATCGCGGCAAGGAACGCGCAGGCGGTCATCCCGTCCAATCCATCCCGCGCCAGGAAGCATAGCCTCGACAGGCACCTCTACGCTCAGCGCCACCTGATCGAATGCTGCTTCTCCAAGCTCAAGCAGTTCAGGCGTGTCGCGACCCGCTTCGAGAAGACCGCGCGAAACTACCTCGCCATCGTCACAATCGCTGCCATCGTCCTGTGGATCAGGTAACTGTCCACACCACCTAGGCCTCGTGACCACACAGAACGTCACCGATCCTGCCCTGGGCCCCGCCGGGCAGGCCCTGTTGCGCCAGGGCCTCGGGGCGAAGGCGGTGCTCGACACCCTTCTCGCCGGCACGGCCGATCCCGCCTATCGCCAGGCCAGCGTGATCGACCGCTACGGCCAGGTGGCCTGGCACTCCGGAGCGCAGGCGCTGCCGCTGGCAGCGGTCGCCGCGGGTCCCGCCTGCCTCGCGCTCGGTAACCTGCTGGCCGACGAAGGCGTGCCGCAGGCCATGCTGGACGCCTTCCTGGGCGATGCCGCCCTGCCCCTCGCGGAGCGGCTGCTGCGCGGCCTGGAAGCCGGCCTTGCGGCGGGTGGCGAGACGGACGACGAGCACGCGGCGGGCCTCCATGTGGCGCAGACCTACGACTGGCCGGTGGTGGATCTCAGGGTGGACTGGCACGAGGCCCCCATCACCGAATTGCGCAGGCTATGGACCCTCTACGCCCCGCAGCAGGCGGCCTATGAGAGCCGTGCCCGCACCCCCGCCGAGGCGCCCGCCTTCTGAAGCCACCGAGGTCTGGCGGCCTTGCATTCCGAGGCCGCTCAAGCGGCCTCGGGGGGAAAGGCGACGCCGCCCGCCGTGGGGCCGATGCCCACAACGCGGCCCACGGGCCAAAGGCCTGGGGCCTCGGTGCCCGGCACCCGCACCAGCAGGCGGCCGCCCGCTGCGGCGGGGCAGTCCACCACCATGTCCACATGCGAGCCCTGGTAGACGTGCGCGGCGATGGTGCCCGGCACGCCGCCGCCGGCCTCGCCGATGGCCAGCGCGTCCGGCCGAACGAACAGGTCCACCGCTGCGCCCGGCGCCAGCCCCTCGATCGTCTCCGCCGGCACCTGAGCCCGCACGCCGCCCACCAGCACGCTGGCCTGATCGCCCTGGCGGCGCTCCAGCCGGGCCGGCAGCACGTTCACGTCGCCCACGAAGGCAGCGACGAAGCGGTCGGTCGGGCGGCGGTAGATCTCGTCCGGCGTGCCCACCTGGCGGATGCGCCCGGCCGACATCACCGCGATGCGGTCCGACATGGACAGCGCCTCGCTCTGGTCATGGGTAACGAAGATGGTGGTGACGCCCAGCCGGCGCTGGATCTCCTTGATCTCCACCTGCATAGAGCCGCGCAGGTTCTTGTCCAGCGCCGAGAACGGCTCGTCCAGCAGCAGCAGCTTCGGCCGGATGACGAGGGCGCGGGCCAGCGCCACCCGCTGCTGCTGCCCGCCGGACAATTCCTTCGGCTTGCGGTGGCCGAAATCCGCCAGCTTCACCAGCGCCAGCATCTCGTCGACCCGCTGGGCGATCTCCCGCTTCGGCACGCCCCGGGCCGCGAGGCCGTAGCCCACGTTCCTGGCGACATTCATGTGCGGGAACAACGCGTAGTTCTGAAAGACCACGCCGATTTCCCGCGCATAGGGCGGGGTCTCGGTCATCAGCTGGCCGTCGACGAAGATCTCGCCCCCGTCCGCCTCCAGGAAGCCGGCCAGCAGGTTGAGCAGCGTGGTCTTGCCGCAGCCGGAGGGGCCGAGCAGGGTCATGAAGGTGCCCTGCTCGATCTTGAGCCACGCCTCGTGCAGCGCGGTGAAGGCGCCGAAGCGCTTGGTCACGCCGTCGATCTGGACGCCGATGCGGCGGGCGGCAGCGGCGGCGGGAGCATCGCTCCCCGGGGGGATGCGTTCAGCGGGCATGCTCAACGTTCAGCACCTTTCCGAGGCCGAGGAAGCGGTTGGCGATGGTCAAAAGCGTCGCCGTCACAACGATGTAGACGACGGACAGCGCGGCCAGCGTGGGGTCGGCATATTCGCGGACGTAATTGTACATGGCCACCGGCAGGGTCTGGGTCGCCTGGGCGGTCACGAACAGCGAGGCGGTGAATTCGTTGAACGACAGGATGGCGGCGAACAGCCAGCCCGAGACGAGGCCCGGCAGGAGCAGCGGCAGCGTCACCGTCACCAGTGCCCGGCCGGGCCGCGCGCCGAGGCTGGCGGCGGCCTGCTCCAGCCTGGCATCGAGATTGCGCAGCGAGACGTAGACCGAGCGCATCACGAACGGCAGCACCAGCACCACATGGGTGGCGATCACCAGCGCAAAGGTCCGCGCCGCCTGGATTTGTGCCGCCAGGATGAGGAAGCCGAGGCCGATGGTGAAGTGCGGGATCACCAGGGGCGAGACCAGGATCGCCTCCAGGGTCCGCTTGCCGCGGAAGCTGTAGCGGTCGAGCGCGAAGGCGAAGCCGGTGCCGACCAGCAGCGCGAGGGTGGAGGCGAAGGCGGTGATGATCAGCCCGTTGCGGAAGCCGGTGGCGAAATCCTTGTAGGAGAAGGCCCGGGCGAACCAGCGCAGCGAATAGCCGGTGGGCGGGAAGCTCATGATCGCCTTGTCGTTGAAGGCGGAGAGGGTGACCACCACCGCCGGCAGCAGGATGAAGGCCACCACCAGCGCCACGGCGAGGCGGCCGGCGAGGCCCAGCAGGCGGTGGGAGAGCGGGCGGCGCATCAGTGGGCTCCCAGGCGTTCGAGCGGCGCCAGCGCGGCCTTCGCCAGCGCCAGCACGGCGACGGTGAGCGCGAGGCCGGTGACCGAGAGCGCCGCCGCGAACGGGAAGTTGAAGGACGAAAAGCCCAGTTGATAGATGAGGGTAGACACCATTGGCACACGCCCGCCGCCGATCATCTGCGGGGTGGCGAAGGCCGAGAAGGTCCAGGCGAAGGCGGTGGTGACGCCGGCCACGATGCCGGGCATGGACAGCGGCAGGGTCACGGTCAGGAAGGCGCGAACCGGCCCCGCGCCAAGGCTGGTGGCGGCCTTCTCATAGTCCAGGTCCACGTGGGACAGGGCGGCGGCAAGCATGATGACCATCACCGGGAGGGTCACATGCACCAAGGCCACCACCACGCCGAAGGTGGTGAACATGAGTTGCACCGGCCTGTTAACCACACCTATTGCGAGCAAAATGGAATTGATGAACCCGGAATTCCCCAAAACAATGATCCATGAGTAAGTCCGCACGACTTCGCCAAGGAACATTGGGGTCAATGCGGTAATGAGCAGGAAGGATTTCAAGGCGATAGAGCGGGATCGCACAATGGCGTAGGCGAGTGGATAGGCAACAATCAACGTTGCCAGCGCCGTCATGAGACATATTGCGACAGTCTGTAAGAAAACGTCCGCATAGAGCGGGCGCAGCAGAGCGGCGAAATTGGCGAGCGTCAGCCCGCCCGGCTCCATGGAACCCGGCACGAAGGCGCGGAAGGCGAACTGCAGGATGGCCGCCAGCGCCGCCACCAGCGCCAGCGCCGCCAGCGCCGCCGGGGAGACGAACAGGGCAAGGAAGGGGCGGGTCTTCATGGCTCGGCCTGCGGAGGAGAGAACCTGTGGGGAGAGAACCCGCGGGGAGCGGGCCTGTTGGGGAGCGGGCCTGCGGGGCCGCGCGGCCGGGGGAAGCCGGCCTGCGGCGCCGCGGGACTGCCCGGCCGGATCGCCGGCCGGGCCGGTCTGGGCTGTTCAACGGCTCACTTGCCCATCATGTTCTCGGCGAACCACTTGCGCCACTCGGCGGTCTTCTCGGCGCGCAGCTTGGGGTCGATGACGATCTGCTTCGACCACTGCTCGGCCGTGGTCAGCACGCCGGGCAGCTTGGCCACCTCCGGGTCCACCTTGGCGTTGGTCACCGTGGGGGAGCCCTTCTTCAACTTGGCGATCTCGCCCTGCACCGCCGGGTCGAGGGCCATGTTGATGAACTTGTAGGCCAGGTCCTGCTGCTTCGAGCCGGCCATGATGGCGACCGTGTCCACGCCCAGCACGCCGCCCTCCTTCGGAGTGGCCACCGTGATCGGAACGCCCTGCCCGATCATGTAATAGGCGTTCATGGACAGCATGATCTGCACCGGGGTCTCGCCGGTGGCGATCAGCTGCTGGGAGTTGGCGTCATTGGTGTAGAAGGCCTTGAAGTTGGGCTTCAGCTCCAGCAGCTTCTTCTCGCCCTTCTGCCAATCCGCCGGGCTGCCGCCGGAGAGCAGCGCCGCCACGCTGATGATGTGGCTGGGGTCGAAGTCGGGCGCCGCCAGCATGCCCTTCAGCTCGGGATTCCACAGGTCGGCCCAGCTGTCGAACTTGATGCCCTTCGGCGTCAGGTCGGCGCGGTAGCCGATGGTGTAGACATAGCCCCAGGTGCCCAAATGATAGGGGCTGACCTTGGCCTCGGCCACCAGATTGGCGGCGTTGGGGATCTTGGCGAGATCCAGCTTCTCGAACAGGCCGTCGCCGGAATACAGGAAGCCCACGTGCGAGGTGGTGAAGGTGATGTCGCTCTCCGGCGACCCCTTGGCCAGCTTCGCCTTGTTCAGGCGATCAATGGTACCGCCGGTGATGTACTCGACCTCGACGCCGGTCTCGGCGGTGAACTTCTTGCCGATGGTGTCGGCGATCAGGTCGCGGAAGCTGCCGCCCCACGTGCTCACCACCAGCTTGTCCGCCGCCTGGGCGGGCGCGGACAGCAGCGCCGCCATCACCGCGCCGACGGCTATCAAAGAGGTCTTCATGTCCCGTTCTCCTCTGGAACCGCCTTTTCGGCAGCATTGTATGGGATAGAGATAAGCAGAACGACATGCTGCGACGCAAGGTCACAATTGATGTATCGCAAATATTTTTCGTGTTTCGAGGCAATATGAACGCGGATAGTCTCCGGATCACGGATGATCCGGAGACTGATATATTTATGTGAGCAACAAAATTACGAATTAAGTCCCGTAATTACTTACACCTCGCGCTCAACAGGCTCCCTCTCCCGCTTGCGGGGGAGGGCTTTTCCCCGGCGCCCCGCGCACCTGCCCGCCTCGCCTCACGCGCGCTCGGCGGGGATCTCGGCGATGATGTCGATCTCCATCAGATATTCCGGCTTGGCGAGGCCCTGGACGATGATGCCGGTGGAGACCGGGAACACGCCCTTCAGCCATTTGCCCACCACCCGGTACACCGGCTCGCGATAGGCCCGGTCGGTGATGTAGATGACGATCTTGACGACGTCCTCCAGCCGGGCGCCGGCCTCCTCCAGCAGCACCTTGGCGCAGCTCATGGCGTTCTCGGCCTGGGCCGCCGCGTCGCCGACGCCGACGATGGAGCCGTCCAGCGCCATGGCGGTCTGGCCGCGCAGGTAGACGGTGTTGCCGGCGCGCACCGCCATGCACACGTCATTGTCGAGGCTCTGCTCGGGATAGGCCTGCTTGGTGTTGAACGGGCGGATGCGGGTATGTGTGGGCACGGCTGTCCTCAAGCAATTGCATTCAGGCGGTTGTCGTCAAGCGGCGGTCATCAAGCAACTTGGAGCCGCCGGTAGGCGCGGTTGGCATAGATCAGCGGCTCGGCGGCGCCCGTCCCGGCGGGAGCGAGCGCCAGCACCTCGCCGGCGACGATGTGATGGGTGCCGAAGGCGAAGGTCGCCGCCAGCTTGCAGTCGAAGGTGATGAGCGCGCCGCGCAGCGCCGGGGCGCCGGTGGCCAGCGCCTCCCATTCGGCGCAGGCGAACTTGTCCGCCTTGAAGGCCGGCACCTGCCCGGCGAAGGCATCGGCCACGCCCGACTGGTCGTGCGCCAGCACATTGGCGGTGAACACGCCATTGGCCAGCAGCGCCGGCAAGGCGGTGGAATTGGCGTGCACGCACAGCACCACCGATGGCGGCTCCATGGAGAGCGAGGAGAGCGAGGACACGGTGAGCCCGGCCCGGCCCGCCGGGCCGTCGGTGGCGATCACCGCCACGCTGGAGGCCATGTTGCGCATGGCCTCCTTGAACAGGGCCGGGTCCAGCGGGCTCATTTCAGGGCGCCCAGCACGGTGTCGGAGAGGCCGGCGGTCTTGCGCACGAAGTCGAGCGGGCCGGAAAAGTCGAAGTTCTTGTAGACCGCCGCCAGGTGGTTGAAGTGCGGCGCCTGCGCGAACTGCACGAAGGCGAGGCGGTGGCCCGCATAGTCCGACGAGACGAGGTCGCGGGCGAAGGCCAGCAGCTTGCGCCGGTCCTCGGACTGCCAGTTGTCGTTCAGCGTATAGAACTTCTTCAGCCAGTCCTTGCTGCCCGCCGCCTCGAACGCCTCGGCGTTCGGCGTCACGCAGATCTGGCCGCCGATCAGCTCGCGGGTGGCGTGCATCATGGCGGGCAGCTGCGAGCAGGCCAGCACCCGCCCCGCATAGAGGATGGACTGGTTGGGCATCAGCAGGCCGGCGGGGCTCTTCTCGGCCAGCGCGATGGAGGCGACGAGATGGGCGTTGATGCCCTCGCGATAGACCGCGAGGTCCGCCAGCTTCTCCTGCACCGATTGCAGCTTGTCGAGGCCGGTCTGCTTGGCGTTCCACAGCGCCGCGCCGATCATCATGTCGGCGTTGTAGAGCAGCCGCAGCACATAAGGGAAAGCCGAGTAGCGGTGCAGCGTGCCGCGCACGAACTGCGCCGCCTTGGTGTAGCGGTAGAAGAAGACATCCTCCCAGGGGATGAGCACGTCGTCGAACACCACCAGCGTGTCCACCTCGTCATAGCGGTTGGCGAGGGGGTAGTCGCGCGGGTCGGTGCGGCCGGCGAAGCCGGCGCGGCAGATGTGCTTCACGCCCGGCGCGCCCATCTTCACGATGCAGCCCAGCGCGTAGTCGCTTTCCTTCTCGTCCGTCCAGGCCCCGACCGTGGGCTTCAGATAGGCCTGGTCGGCATAGGCGGCGGCGGTCTCGTACTTGGCGCCGCGGATGATGATGCCGGCGTCGGTCTCCTTGGTGACATGCACCATCATGTCCGGGTCGCGCTCGGAGATGTGGCGGGAGCGGTCGCCCTTCGGGTCGGTGTTGGCGGAGACGTGGAACGGATCCTCCTCCACTACACGCCTGATGTGGTTGTCGATATTGGCGGCGAAGCGCGGGTCGATCTCCGCCAGCATGTCGCGGCCGTCCTGGAGCGACCACATCTCGCCGATGGTCTCGTCGCCGACGCGGGTGACGACGCCGCCCACGTCCTTCAAGAGGATGTCCACGCCCTTCCACTTGTCGTGCCAGTGCTGCTGGGTGCGCGGGGGCTGGTGGAAGATGGAATGGACCGCATTGTCCTCCACATAGGTCAGCGCGGCCTTGTGCGCTTCCTCGTGGTGCAGGTCGTACATGCACGCCTTGATGTCCACGATGGGCTTGAAGGCGGGATGGGTGGTCACGTCGGTGACGCGCTCGCCATCCATCCAGATCTCACGGCCATCGCGAATGCCGTCCTTGTAGGCGGCGCCGGTCCTGATCATGTCCCGCATGCTCCCAAACTGGTCATGCTCAATCTTGTGGCAGAACGATAAATCGGTAAAATACTTAAAACCGGGGGATAAGATCGGGTTTCTTGATGCAGATCAAAGCGGGCGACCGCCATATGTTCAGAATGGCAAATTCACCTTTGATTTCGGGCCGCTTCCGCCCTTGCCCCGCACCGCCGCGCACGCCGCCTGGAACCGGCCGGTGAACCTGTCCCTGCGCGCCCTGCGCTATGTCGTGGCCACCGCCGACAGCGGCAACGTCACCGAGGCAGCCCGGCGGCTCAACGTCTCCCAGCCCTCCGTCTCCGCCGCCATCGCCCAGAGCGAGGCGGCGGTCGGCACCGCCCTGTTCGTGCGCCACCATGCCCGCGGCATGACGCTGACCGCCGCCGGCCAGCGCTATGTGAACGAGGCGCGCCACCTGCTCGCCCATGCCCGCGACTTCTCCCAGAGCGCCCGGGCGCTGGGCGAGAGCCTGAAGGGGGAGATCGCGCTCGGCTGCTTCCTCACCCTCGCCCCGCGCTTCATGCCCGGCCTGCTCGCCGCCTTCGCCGAGGCGCAGCCCGGCATCACGGTGCGGCTGGAGGAAGGCGACCAGCAGGAGATCATCGAGGGCGTGCTGTCCGGGCGAATCGAGCTGGCCGTCTCCTATGGCTATGCGGTGCCGGAAGAAGTGGTGGGCGAGCGCCTGATCGACCTGCCGCCTTTGCTGGTGGTGAGCGCCGACCATCCGCTCGCCGGGCGCGCCTCCGCCTCGCTGGCGGAGATCGCCGACGAGCCGTTCCTGCTCTACGACCTGCCGCACTCGCGGGACTATTTCTTCTCGCTGTTCGCCCAGCTCGGGCTGGAGCCGCGCATCGCCTTCCGCTCCCGCTCCTATGAGCTGATCCGCGGGCTGGTAGGCCAGAAGCGCGGCTACACCATCCACAATGCGGCGCCGCGCACCACCATGGCCTATGACGGCTCGCAGGTGGCGGTGATCCCGCTCTCCGAGCCGCTGCCGCCGACGCGGGTGATGCGCCTCAGCCTGCGCCGCCAGGCGCTGCGCCCGGCGGTGGAGGTGTTCGCGGCCTTCCTGTCGGAGGCCTTCGCGGACGGGGGGCTGTTCGCGCCCGGCTCAATAGCCCCGGCCGGGATCGACCCGGTTCAGCACCGGCTCGCCTGAGCGGATGCGGCGGATGTTCTCCGCGATCTGCGCCGCCGCCGACTTCGGCAGGGCGATGGAGGCGAGGTGCGGGGTGATGAGCACGTTGTCCATGGCCCACAGCGGGCTGTCCGGCGACAGCGGCTCATGCTCGAACACGTCGAGGGACGCCTCGGAAATATGGCCGGACTGGAGCGCCGCGATCAGCGCCGGCTCGTCCACGATGGGCCCGCGCGCCACGTTGACGAACTTGGCGCCCTTGGGCAGCAGCGCGAGCCGCTCGGCGTTCAGCAGGTGCCGCGTCTCACCCGTCAGCGGCAGCATCACCACCAGGATGTCGCTCTCGGACAGGAATTGCGGCAGCGTCTCCAGGCCGTGGCGGCAGTCGATGCCCGGCAGGCTCTTGGGGCTGCGCGACCAGCCGTGCACCGGATAGCCGAAGCGGGCGATCTCATGCGCCGCCGTGGCGCCCAGTTCGCCGAGGCCGAGCACGCCGACGCGGACCTTGTCCGGCGTGGTGGGATGGATGTAGCGCCAGCGGCCCTCGCGCTGGGCGCGCTCGAAGGGGACGATGTCGCGCGCGTGGCGCAGCACGCACATCAGCACGAAGCCGGCCATCATCTTCGACATCTCGGGGTCCGAGAGGCGGGTGATGGGCACGTCCGGCAGGTCGTCGCGCGCCACCAGCGCATCGACGCCGGCGCCCAGGTTGACCACCAGCTTGAGGTTCACGAACGGCCTGAAGAAGCCGTGCGGCGCCTTCCAGACCACCGCATATTGCACGTCTTCCGGCGGGCAGGGCGGCGGCCCGTCGATGGCGGTGTGCATGGCGAGATCGGGCAGTTCCCGGCCCAATGCCGAGAGCCACGCCTCGGCCACGTCCGCCTTGCTGTAGAAAACCAGTGCCTCGCTCAACACGTCACCCCTTCGCCCGTTCGTCAGCCAGCGTCTTGGCCGCAGTGATGGCCAGTTCATAACCGAGCGCGCCCAGCCCCGCCACGATGCCGCTCGCCGCCTTGGACACGTAGGAGTGGTGGCGGAAGGGCTCGCGCTTGTAGATGTTGCTCATGTGGGTCTCGATGATCGGCCCCTCGAACGCCAGCAGCGCGTCGAGGATGGCGATCGAGGTGTAGGTAAGGCCCGCCGCGTTGATGACGATGGCGTCCGCCTTGCCCCGCGCCTCCTGGATCCAGTCCACGATCACGCCCTCATGGTTGGACTGGCGGAAATCCAGGCCGACGCCGAGCGTCTTGGCGTGCGCTTCGCAGCGCGCCTGGAGCTGCGGGAAGCTCTCGCGGCCATAGGTGCCGGAGGGGTCGAGGCCGTAGAGATTGGCGTTCGGCCCGTTGATGAAGAAGATCGTGGCCACGGGGCGCTCCGGAGGGGCGGTTCGGGAGGGGGAGCGCCAGAATGCGGTGCAGCACCGCCCTGTGCCAATCGGAAAGGGGGATCGACTGCATCGGCTTTTCCGATGCCGCGCCCGCCCCCGGCCCGGCCGCACAAGCCTCAAGCAAGTGAAGCCGCAGAAGGTGCCGGCTGAAACACTCCGGGTCGCGCCCGGGGCGGACGGCATGGAGGGGGTCATGAGCAAGCGGCATCCGGCGACGGCGGCCTTCGGCACGCCGGCAGGCGGGCAGATGAAGTCCGCGCAGGACGCGCTGCGCGCGGGCAGCCTGCACCAGGCCGGCGATCATGCCGGCGCCGCCAAGCTCTATGCCTCTTCGCTGAAGCGCGATCCCCGCAATGCCGGCGTCCAGCACATGCACGGCCTGTGCCTGCGCCAGCTCGGCCGCCTGCCCGAGGCGAAGGCCAGCCTGCGCGCCGCCGCGACCCTGCGCCCGCAGGACGCCGCCATCCAGGCCGACCTCGGCACCGTCCTGCTCCAGATGGGCGACACCGCCGCCGCCCAGGCCGCCTTCGAGCAGGCGCTGAAGCTCCAGCCCGGCCATGCCGCCGCCCAGGTGGGCCTCGCCCGCCTCGCCGCCCATGACGGTACGCTGGACGCCCTGCGCCTCGCCGTCGCCCAGCAGCCGGCCAATGGCGAGGCCGCGCTCGAACTCGGCTGCGCCATCCTCGCCAATGACGGCGATCCCGATGCCGCCGCCGAGGTCTGGGCCCAGGCCTTCCAGCGCGGCGCCCTCTCCGCCGAGCGCATGGGCCTTGCCGGCGTCAACGCCTATGAGCAGGGCCGCGACCGCGAATCCATGGCGCTGCTGAAGGTTGCCTCCTCGCTCCGCCCCGACATCGCCGCTTTGCACGCCAATCTCGGCCTGCTGCTGCTGGACAAGCGCCGCCACAAGGAGGCGGTCGAGGTGCTGGGCAAGGCGCTGGCCATCGACCCCAACCATGTGGGCGCGCTGCTCAACCTCGGCAGCGTGTTCGTGGACGGCAAGCGCTTTGCCGAGGCGCTGACCTATTATCGCCGCGCCATCGCGGCGGAGCCGGACAACGTGGTCGCCCGCCTCGGCGCCGCCAATGCCGGCCGCCAGATCTGCCAGTGGCGCAACGTGGAGGCCGACGAGGCCGAGCTCGGCCGCCTGCTGGCCGCCACCGACATGCGCATCGGCCCGTTCATCCTGCTGTCCTCGCACGTCTCCACCGCCGTGCACCTGCACGCCGCCCGCGTCTGGGCCAGGGGCGTGCGGCTGGAGCAGAAGGACAAGCTGCCCCCCGCCCCGCCGGCCGACCCCGCCCGGCGCATCCGCATCGGCTATCTCTCCAGCGACTTCCATCACCACGCCACGGCGTTCCTCGCCGTGGAGATGTTCGAGCGGCACGACCGGGCGAAATTCGAGGTGTTCGCCTATTCCCACAGCCCGGACGACAAGTCCGCCATGCGCCAGCGCGTGATCGAGGCCTTCGACCATTTCGTCGAGGTGGGCGACATGACCAATGCGGAGGCCGCCCGCCGCATCCGCGCCGACGGCATCGACATATTGGTGGACCTGAAGGGCTATACGCTCGGCTGCCGCACTGAGATCATGGCCCTGCGCCCGGCCCCGGTGCAGGTGAACTATCTCGGCTACCCCGGCACCATGGGCGCCGACTTCATCGATTATATCATCGGCGACCGGGTGGTGACGCCGCTCGACCATGCCGGCGACTATGACGAGAAGATCGTCCAGTTGCCCGGCGCCTACCAGCCCAACGACAGCCGCCGCGCCATCGCCGAGAGCGTGCCGGACCGCGCCGCCTGCGGCCTGCCGGAGAGCGGCTTCGTCTTCTGCTGCTTCAACAACACCTACAAGATCACTCCCGCCGTGTTCGCGGTGTGGATGCGCCTGCTGGAGGCCGTGCCCGGCTCCGTGCTGTGGCTGTTCGAGGCCAATGCCACCGCCCGCGACAACCTCGCCTATGAGGCGGCCAGCGCCGGGCTCGACCCCGAGCGCATCATCTTCGCGCCCAAGCTGGACCTGGCCGACCATCTGGCCCGCCACGCGCATGCCGACCTGTTCCTCGATACCCTGCCCTACAACGCCCACACCACCGCCAGCGACGCGCTGTGGGCGGGCGTGCCGGTGGTGACCTGCGCCGGCGAGAGTTTCGCCTCCCGCGTCGCTGCCAGCCTGCTCACCGCGGTGGGCCTGCCGGAGCTTGTGACCACCTCCCTCGCCGATTACGAGGCCCTCGCCCTCGCCCTCGCGCAGGACCCGGCGCGCCTCGCCGCGCTGAAGGCCCGCCTCGCCGCCGCCCGCGCCACCGCGCCGCTGTTCGATGCCGCCGCCTATACGGCCGGGATCGAGACTGCCTATGAGCGTATGCACGCGCTGCGCAGCGCCGGCAAGGCGCCGGAAGCCATCGTGGTGTGAGGCGCGGCCGGCGGACGGCTCTGTTGCCTCGGGTAAGCGAAGCGCATACCCCGAGACCGACATAGGAACGCATCCGCATGGCCGAGGTCGAGAAGATCACCGTTGCACTGACGCTGGAAATGGCCAGTTTCGTGCGCCGCGCCGTCGCTTCCGGCGCCTACGCCTCCACCAGCGAGGCGATCCGCGAAGCCGTGCGCGGATGGCAGGAACGGCGCGACCTGCTGGGGTTTACGGTGGATGACCTGCGCGCCTTGGCGCGGGAAGGCATCGACCGCGGCCCGAGTCCCCGCCCCGGCATGGCCGAGGTGAAGGCCGAGGCCCGTCGCCGCCTGGACACCTCTCGACGCGGCGGCTGAGCGTGCCGCCGATCCTTCGCACGGACCACGCCGACGAAGACCTGATCGACATCTGGCCCCGCATCGCCACCGACAGCCGGCTTAAAGCGCCATCGCTACAAAGCGAATAAATGAGCACAAATCTAAACATTGCACACGTAATGTAAATTTACATCAGATCGCAATTCTACATAGACTCACGAAACTCATTCATTTTATCATCAAGCTTTTTAAACTCACGATGAGCATCACCCCATACATGATAGTTTCTTTGCATATTAATTACCGGGGCCTCAGAAAATACCCTCAACCTATCGATAGCAAAATCCGCCTGTAATAAAAATTCTTGTATCAACTTTCGCTGAATTTGCGAAACAAAGAACTCTATATCACAAAACCCAGACCGCATTCGATCAAGGATATCATAAGACAAAATCAACTGCTGACACGGATCAAATTCACGAATTCCAATAGGATCTGGAACCACCCCACGATTCACATGCAAAACAAACTCCGACATATCTCTTAAAAAATCAAACTTGTCGGCATATTTTTTTTCATTGATATATGGTACATACTTATCAATGATAAGTGAAATAATCTTCAATCTATCTATCATCAAACTTCCAATCCAACTAGAAATATCGTATAAATTTATTATATAATTATTACAAAAATATATCTCACCTTTGCTATTCTTTATATTTACGTCTCTATTGTAATTTTTTCTAGCTGGATCAAGTATGAAAAAATAGCATTTCTTATACTTTAAATTGTCATTATTCTGTATTTTTGACACAAATGAATCTAATTTTGTCATTGAACCATCAAAAGTTACCTGTATTGCAATACAAGCCTCATCGTCCGCTAAATCAAATATCGGTCCCTGCTTTAAACTACGTAAATTACATTCGAACATAACATTCGCGATATCACAAATGAGCAACTCCGCATTTACGGCCCTATCCATTCGATTGGCTGCAGCTAACGTCTTAGTCGCATAACAATAACTGACCAATCTATCAACACACGACCTATACATCTCGTCATAATTCATAATTTATCCTATAAATTTAAGACATCACAGCTTCACCGCATGGATGTCCCACCAGTGGGTGCGCGGGGCGACGCGGGTGCCGGCGCGGTCGCGCACGGTGTGGGAATAGAGCTTCTCGAACTCCTTGCGGTCCAGCCAGTGGCCCGGCAGCGCCTCGCCGAACGGGCCGGACGAGCCCTCGGAGAAACGATAGGCCACCTTCGGGTCGCGCATGCTGGAAACCTGCGACTGGTCCACCAGCTTGAAGCCGTCATAGCCCGCATCCGCCAGCGCCGCGATGAACTCATAGCCGAAGCGGCAGTCCTCCACGCTCACGTAGAGCGGCTTGATGATCTGCGAGCGCAACTGCTTCAGCACCATCTCGTCCACGCCCTGCACGTCCACCTTGAGATAGAGCGGCGTGCCGAAGCGGTCGAACAGGTCGCCCAGCGTCACCGCCGTCACCTCCACCGCATGGGCGGGCGTGCCGTCGTGGCTGGCCCAGTTGAGATTGACGCTGCTGCGGTGGTTGTTCACCTCGTTCACATAGAACGGGACGGTGCCGGCCTTGGACCACACCGCCGCCTCCACGATGTTGAGGCGCTTGGCGGCGATCTCCTTGGCGAAGCGCGTGCGCGCCGCCTCCACCAGGGCCGGGTTGGCCTCCAGCGCCACCACGTCGAACCCCTTGGCGAGGTAATAGGCGGTGTCGTCGCCATTGTTCATGCCGAGATCCATGATGAAGCGGCTTGAATCGGCAAAAACGGTCATGGGGCAATCCGTTCCTTGGGGATGGCATAGAGCATCGCGCCCATGCCGCACCAGCCATGGGTGCGCATCAGCACGGTGTAATCGGGCAGGTTCTCGATCAGCCAGTGAGGCGTCTCCACGAGGCCCGTGGCATCGTGGGAGATGGCCAGCATGATTAGCGGCCGGCGGCGGCGCAGCGTCTCGCGCGCGCCTTGCAGGGCCGCCAGTTCCGCGCCCTCCAGATCGAGCGCCACCACGGTCGGATCGAGGCCGAGCGCATCCAGCGGCGCGCAGGCGCGCAGCACCCGGCCGGTGGGCGCGATCTGCGAGGCCGGGCCGAGCCCCTCGTGGAAGCGCGCCGCCTCGGTGCGGGCGCCGAGCACGGCGTCGAGCACCTGGATGCGCGCGCGCAGATGAAGGTCGAGCCCATCCACCCGGGCCTGGAGCACGGCGCGGTTGGCGCCGTCCGGCTCCGCCGCCCACACCACCGAGATGGCGCCCTTGACCGCCTCCAGCAGGCGCGCGGTGAGGTCGCCGTGATAGGCCCCGCCGTCGAGAATGCGCTCGTCGGCGCGCAGGGCGGCGGTGACCTCGGGAACGAGAAAGCGCTCAGGGCCCAGCACCGGCACGGTGGCGAACTCCCACTCCTGCCGGGCGAGGCGCCAGGCGGCGCAGCGCAGGTAATGCGCACGGGAGGCCTCGTCGCCGAAGCCGGACAGCACGGCGCCGGCCGCCTCCAACTCCTCTGCCGAGAGCGGCTCCGCGAACCAGCCGCCGCAGCCGGGCCGCTGCTTGCGGAACGCCTCGGCGACATCGGCGAAGGGCACGCAATTGGCCCAGCCCTCGGCGTTGAGGGCCGTGGCCAGCGGCACGTGCGGGCCGTCGGTCTCGGCCAGCGCCAGCACGCCCTTGGCCTTCGCCGCATCCGGCACGCGATCGGGCGCCAGCACCGGGATGCCCGCCCAGTCCGGATCCTCGGCACGGCGGGCCGCGTCGGCATCGACCACGCCGGCCAGCGGCTGGCCCACGGCGTCGAGATGCCGGCGGGCGCGCTTGCCGGCCTCGCCGGCGCCATGGAGCCAGAGCGGCTTGGAGCCGAGCTGGACCGGCTTGCCGGCGGGCGCGCGGGCATTGACGATGCGCAGGAGGTCGATCGCCGTCGCCGCATCCGGCAGCGCGTCGAAGCGGCGGGCGACCAGGGCATTGGACACGAGCTTCAGGCGGCGGGCGGCCGCGCGGCGGGACATTACACACCCTCTCCTGCAATCGACCGGGACTTCGGTCCGGCCCCTTCAGACTCCCGCATGACGCCTCTTGTTCCCGCGATCGACCGGCGCCGGATACGCGGCACCGTCTCTTGCGCTCACCATGGACACGGAGGCTGGCGCAAGCCTTGTGGCGCGCGCGGGGACGCGCCTCTGCCCCTCGTGCCGCCCGGGCATCAAGCCCCGACCTGCCGGCCCGGAGTGCGCGCCAAGTCAGCCCCACGCCATCCGCGACAGGCAGGATGGCGGTTAAATCGCACCTAAATAGGGCCGGCGAATGCTCCGATCCCTCATCCTCGATCCAGCCCGCGCGCCCCGCGCCGCGCACATGCCGGCGTCCGGCGGAACCGCGCACGCAGCCGCACGCCCCCGGAGCGCGGCATGAACATCCTGCACATCACCGCCCACCTGGGCGGCGGGGTGGGCAAGGCCCACGCCGCCCTCGCCGAGGCCGCCGCCGCAGGCCGCGGCCGGGTGCGGCGGACCCAGCACACCTACGCTCTGCTGGAGGCGCCCCGCGACACCGCCTATGCGGAGCGCATCGCCACGGCCGGCGGGCGCATCGTGGTGACGCCCAGCCCGGGCCAGTTGGCCGAACTGATCGAAGCCGCCGACGTGGTGCAGGTGGAATGGTGGAACCACCCCCGCCTCTATGCCCTGCTCGCCACCCTGCCCCTGCCCGCCATGCGCCTCGCGCTGTGGGTGCACATCTCCGGCCTTGCCCCGCCGCTGCTGCCCACCGGGCTGGTGGCGCTGGCGGACCAGACGCTGTTCACCTCCGCCTGCTCGCTCGCGGCGCCCAACCTGAAGCCCCTCATCGCCGAGCGGCCGGAGGCGTTCGAGGTGGCGAACTCCGGCTACGGCTTTCCGGCGCCGAACCGCAACGCCTGCCCCACGGGGCAACTGAAATACGGCTATCTGGGCACGCTCGACTTCATCAAGATGCACCCCGGCGTGTTCGACGTGATCGATGCGGTGGAGGGCGACATCCGCGTCTCCTTCTTCGGCCATCTCGACCCGACCGGCGAGGTCGCCGCGCGCGCGGCGGCCATGAAGCATCCCGGGCGCGTGCGCTTCGAGGGCTATGCGGCCGATCCGCAGGCGGTGCTCGGCAAGCTGGACGTCTTCCTCTACCTGCTGGCCCCCGGCCATTACGGCACGGCGGAGAACGCGCTGGTGGAGGCCATGTCGGTGGGCGCCGCGCCCATCGTGTGGAACAATCCCGCCGAGACCGGCATCGTGCGCGACGGCCGCAACGGCCTGGTGGTGGACGACCTCGCCACCTGCGCCGCGCTCATCGACTGGACCCGCCGCAACCCGCGCCGGGTGGCCAAGCTGGGCGCCAAGGGCATGTACGACATGGCCCAGACGCGCACCCCCGCCGCCGCGCTGCGGACCTTCGCCCGCGCCTATGCGGCGCTGGCCGGGCACCCCCGCCGCAACCGCGACTTCGCCGCCGCGCTCGGGCGCGATTCGCGCACCTGGTTCCTGTCCACGCTGCGCGCGGAGGACGGCACGCGGGCGGAGGATACGCCGGTGGAGGACACGCGAAGCGGGGATTGCCGCCTGTTCTCGGACATGGCCTCCAAGGGCAGCCTCGGCCATTTCCGCACCTGTTTTCCCGACGACGCCAGCCTTTCGGGCTTCTCCTGACCCCCGGCCCGGCCGCCGCCGCCGGGCGCCGCTAAGTCGGCTTCGGGCAAGCCTTTCGCTCTAACACACCTCCAGCACGTCGGTGCCAAGGCGGGGGAAAGCATGATTATTTCGCCGGAGCGGATTCCTGTCGCGGGTCCCTCGATCACCGAGCGGGAAGCCGAATTGGCCGCCGAGGCGGCCCGCACCGCCTGGTATGGCAACCATTACGCCTACAACGCCCGCTTCGAGGCGATGATGGCGGACTATGTGGGCGTGCGCCACGCCGTCAGCCTGCCCCACGCCACCTCCGCTCTGCACCTGATCTTCGCCGCCCTCGGCCTCCAGCCGGGCGACGAGGTCATCGTGCCAGACGTGACCTGGATCGCCTCGGTGGCGCCCATCGTCCAGCTCGGCGCCACGCCGGTGCTGGTGGACATCCGGCCGGACACCTGGTGCATCGACCCCGCCGCCGTGGAAGCGGCCATCGGGCCGCGCACCAAGGCGATCCTGGGCGTCGACCTCTACGGCTCCATGTGCGACTGGCCCGCGCTCCAGGCCATCGCGGACCGGCACGGCCTCCATCTGGTGGAGGACGCCGCCGAAGCCCTGGGCTCGACCCTGGACGGCCGCCGGGCGGGGGCCTTCGGCCGCGCCGCCGCCTTCAGTTTCCACGGCTCCAAGACGGTGGCCACCGGCGAGGGCGGCATGCTCGTCACCGACGACCCGGACCTCGCCGCCCGCGTGCTGGTGCTGCGCGACCACGGGCGCAACCCCGGCGACCGCTTCTTCCTCAACCACGAGATCGCGTTCAAATACCGCATGAACGCCGTCACCGCGGCGCTCGGCGTCGCCCAGATGGAGCGCATCGACGCGCTGATCGCCTACAAGCGGGCGATCTTCGGCTGGTATCGCGCGCGCCTGGAGGGCATCGACGGCCTCACCCTGAACGTGGAGCCGGCGGGGGTGGAGAACTCCTACTGGATGGTCACGGTGGTGCCGGACGAGCGCTACGGCCTCGACAAGTTCGCCCTGATGGCCGAGATGGAGCGCCGCAACATCGACACCCGGCCGTTCTTCTCCCCGCTCTCCACTTTGCCCGCCTTCGACGCCTTGCCCGAGGCCAAGCGCCGCGTGACCGCGAACGACCATGGGCAGAGGATCGCCCGCGTGGGCGTCAACCTGCCGTCGGGCTATAATATGACCGAAGCGAAGGTGGACGTGGTGTGCGCCGCCTTGAACGAGATCCTGCTGGATCACGGCCGGAGCGCCTATCGCTTCGCAGCCTCCGCGTGACAACCGCCTCCGGGCGACAACGATCCCGCGTGCCAGGCACCGGGGCGGGAATGGACATGAGCCAGATGAGCAAGGACGACCGGATCGAATTCGAGGCGCACAAGCGCGAGATGTGCCTGGCCCTCGGCCGGGACGAGGCGACGTTCAACACCATAACGTCGGCGCTCTATACGCTGGATACCTACGACTACTCCTACCTCTGGAGCTTCATGGGCGTGCCCATCATCCAGATGCCCGCCGACGTGATGGCGACGCAGGAGGTGATCTGGGCCACCAAGCCGGACGTGATCATCGAGACCGGCGTCGCCCGCGGCGGCTCGGTCATCTTCATGGCCGCCATGCTCCAGCTGATCGGCAAGGGCAAGGTGGTCGGCGTGGACATCGACATCCGCGCGCACAATCGCGAGGCCATCGAGAGCCACCCCATGGCCGGGCGCATCGAGCTGATCGAGGGGCCGTCCACGGCGCCGGAGACCATGGCCCGGGTGCGCGCGGCGATCCCGCCCGGCGCCACGGTCATGGTGATCCTCGACAGCGACCACAGCCGCGACCACGTGCTCGACGAGCTGCGCACCTATGGCCCGCTGGTCACCGCCGGCCAGTACATGGTGGTGGCCGACACCCTGCTCGGGCGCGTGCCCGCCACCCAGACCCCCACCAAGCGCTCCAAGATCTGGCATCCCGGCGACGAGCCGCTGGCCGCGCTCACCGCCTATCTGGCCGAGACCGACCGCTTCGAGGTCGATCCGGTGATCAACGGCAAGCTGGTGCTGTCCAGCTCCCCGGGGGGATATGTGCGATGCATCCGGGCGTGACGCCCGACGCGCCGGCCCGGGTGGCCGACGCCGGGGTGATCCTGCGCGAGGTGCGCGAGACCGATTTCGACGCCCTCGCCGCCATGCGGCGGGACACGGAGATGCAGTCGCTGCTGCTGACCATCCCCGAGGCCACCGACGACGACGCCGTCCGGGCCTGGATCGAGCGGCGCCGCACGGATGCCGGCGGCGGCTTCCGCGTCATCGCCGAGGCGGACACCTCCGCGCCCGTCGGCTATGCCCAGGTGAGCCAGGTGCACCGCCGCAACCGCTGCGGCTACGGCGGCATTGCCTTGTCGCGCGCCGCGCGCGGGCGCGGCTTCGGCCGGGCCGCGCTCTGGCTGCTGGTGGACTATGCCGGCCGCGAGCTGGGCCTCGCCAAGATGCTGTCGGAGATCCGCGCCGACAACGCGGCCGCGCTGAAGATGAACTATGCCGTCGGCTTCAAGCCGGTGGGCCTGATCGAAGCGCATTTCCGCGACACGGACGCGGTCCACGACGTGATGCTGCTGCAGCGCCATCTCACGGAGACGGGGTCATGACGGCGGTCGTCATCTCCCAGCCCATGCTGTTCCCCTGGCCGGGGTTCTTCGAGCAGCTGATGCTGGCGGATGTCTATCTCTATCTCGACGACACCCAGTTCTCCAAGGGCAGCTTCACCAACCGCATCCAGGTCAAATACGGCGACGACCGCCGCTGGATGACCGTTCCGCTCGCCGGCAAGGGCAGCTTCCAGAGCATCGCCGACCTCAAGGCCACGGACGGCGACTGGAAGGCGGCGCACCGCGCCCTGCTGGCCCAATCGCTGGCCGAGGCGCCGCACAGCGCCGACGCGCTGGCCATCCTCGACGCCGTCTACGCCCATGACAATCTCTGCGACCTGCTGGTCGCCAGCATCGAGGCGCCGGCGCGCTACCTCGGCATCGGCGCCGGCCGCACCATCGCCCGCACCACCGGGCTCGGCGTGGAGGGCCGCTCCTGGCAGCGGGTGCTGGACCTGGTGCGCCACTTCGACGGCACGCGATATCTCACCGGCCACGGCGCCGCCGACTATCTGGACCACGCGGCGTTCGAGGCGGCCGGCGTCGGCGTGGAATACATGGCCTACAGCCGCACGCCCTGGCCGCAGGGCAGCGGCGCCTTCACCCCCTACGTCTCGATTCTCGACCTCATCGCACACACCGGGCGCGATGCCATAACCCATCTCAGGCCCGCCACCCAGCCGTGGCGCCAGTTCCTGGAGCAAAGGAAGGAAACCCCATGAGCCAGACGCCTTTCTCCGTTGCGTCCGAGGCGCAGCCGACGTTCGCCGACAAGGGCTATGCGGTGCTCCGCCAGTTCTACGATGCCGAGGCCGACGTGGCGCCGATCCACGAGGGCATCCGCGTCATCGTCGAAGGGGTGTGCCGCAAATACGGCGTCGTGGCCCCCACCGCCACGCCGCACGAGGCCATGACGCTGGCCTATCCGCAGCTCATCGCCACCAACAGGACCTGGGGCGGCGAGATCTATGACGCGGTCAAGCAGATCCCGGCCTTCATGCGCTTGGTGACCAACCGCGCGAACGACGAGGTGTTCCGCGCGCTCCGGCCGGGCAGCGTTCCCGGCATCGCGGCGGGCGGCTACGGCATCCGCATCGACAATCCCGGCGAGGAGAAGTTCCGCGCCCACTGGCACCAGGAATTCCCCTCGCAGTTGCGCAGTCTCGACGGCATCGTGTTCTGGACGCCCCTGCTGCCGCTGACCGCCGACATGGGCCCGGTGGAGATCGCCGAGGGCTCGCAGGCCGAAGGCATCGTGCCGGTCTATGAGGACGACAAGGGCGTCGGGGCCTCCGGCGCCTATGCGCTGCACCTCGACCGCGAGCAGGAGCGCCTCGCCAAGTACAAGGTGGTGGCGCCGCTGACCACGCCGGGTGATCTGGTGCTCATGGACTTCCTCACCCTGCACCAAGGCGGGCACAACCGTTCGCGGACGCCGCGCTGGACCATCCAGTTCCGCTATTTCAATTTCGCCGAGCCGCTCGGCGTGCGCATCGGCTGGCGCGGCTCGTTCGCCGCCGGCACGAAGTTCGCCGACGTGCTGCCCGAACTCGCCGTGGAACGGGGCGCGGCATGATCGCCTGTCGCGTCTGCGGGGCGCCCCTCGGCGCCCCCGCCTATGAGGCCGCCGGGCCGTCCATGACCTCGATCATGACCCTGATCGAGGGGCCGATGCAGGTGTTCGTCTGCGAGGGCTGCGGCCATGCCCAGAGCCCGGACCTGCCGGACATCCGCGCCTTCTACGACACCGGCTACCGGATCTCGCTCGCCTCCGAGGATCACGACCAGATCTTCGCCGTGGGCGCCGACGGCCAGCCGATCTATCGCACCGCCCACCAGGCGGGCATCGCGCTGCGGCTGCTCGATCCGCCACAGGGCGCGCGCGTGCTCGACTATGGCGCCGCCAAGGCCACCACGCTGCGCACCATGATGCGCAGCCGCCCCGACCTCAAACCCGCCGTGTTCGACGTGAGCACGGACTATGCGGCCGCGTGGGAGGGATGGGTGGCGGTGGAGGACCGCGCCACCTACGAGGCCCCGCTCTGCTGGACCGGCCGCTTCGACACCGTGATGAGCCATTTCGTGCTGGAGCACGTGGCCGAGCCGGTGCCGTTCCTCAAGGAGATCTGGCGCCTCCTGAAGCCCGAGGGCCGGGTGCTGATCTCGGTGCCGGACGCCGTCGCCAACCCCGGCGACATGATGGTGGCCGACCATCTGAACCATTTCAGCGCGGCCTCGCTGGCCCGTGCGCTGGAAGTGGCGGGTTTCCGGATGGAGGCCTGCGACGCGACGGCCTTCCCCGGCGCCTTCTTCGTGACCGCGCGCAAGAGCGCGGGCGTCGTGCCCACAGCCGGGGACGCGGCCGAGGCGGCGCGGGCCGCACGCGCGGCCTGCGGTTTCTGGGGTGGGGCGGCAGAGCGCCTCGCGGCCGCCGCGCGGCGGCTGTCCGGCCAGACCTGCGCCATCTACGGCGCCGGCTTCTACGGCGCCTGGATCGCCAGCCGGGTGGCGCAGCACGTGACGCTCTCGGGCTTCCTCGACCAGAATCCGAACCTTGCCGGCTCCACCCTGTTCGAGCGGCCGGTCATGCCCCCGGCGGATCTGCCGGCGGATGTCACGGCGGTCTTCATCGGCCTCAATCCGAAGAAGGCGCGCGCCATCATCGCCCAGGTGCCGGCGCTTCAGCGCGACGGCCTCGAACGGGTCTGGCTGGACGACTGAGAGCGGCCCGGCGAGCCCGTTTCGGGCTCGTTCGGGCTGATGGACGCGATGCCGGTGGGAGGGCGCGGCCCTCCGGCCGGCACGTTCCAGGCCTTCCCGCCTCAGGGGCGCCCGGGCGGCGCCACCGCCTTTGCATCCAGGCCACGCGCCGCGCGAACCGGCGCCCCACGCACACGAGGCGCGCGCCGGCTCCCGGCAGCATGCCGGGCCGACGCGCGCCCGATCGGTTCGGGACGGGTTCGCGCCGGCCGCCCGCGGAGGGGCGCCGGCGCCCCCGGCCTACAACAGGATGGTCGCGCGGATGTCCCGCTCGCTGATGATGAGGCCGGGCTCGTAGCCCTGGTCCAGAAACTCCTGGCGGAGGTCGTCGCGGGCGATGAAGACGACGCTGGTGCGCAGGTTCTTCTCGGACGGCGCCTTGGGCGGCGGCATCGCCAGGATGCGCCGCTCCAGCCCGGTATCGCGCAGCAGGTTGCCCAGCGCCTGGCCGTCGTCCGCGCCGGCGATCACCAGCCGCTCGATCTCGGCGATGCCGTTGGCGAGGCGCGCCAGCGTCTGCGCCAGGGCGAGCAGGGGCAGGTTCTCCAGGCCCTGCATGTCGGCCATCGCCGACGGCGCCAGGTGGTTGAGGCGCGCGATGAGCTCATAGGCGCGGATATAATCCTTGCGCTCCAGCCACAGGCGCAGCGCCACCCGCATGCGAGTGGCCACGAAGTGATCGATCAGCTGGCGCACGCCTTCGGTCATCTGCGGGGTGGCGGACAGATTGCCCCGCCGCAGCAGGCTGAAGATCATGTATTCCAGGCCGCCGCGATAATCGTCCCAGCTGGTCATGGCGCCCTCCACGCCCTGCTGCCCGCGATTGGGCGCCACCGGGGTGAGGGTCACCGAGCGATAGAAGGGCACGTTGCGCAGCGCCACCGGCCCCTCCGCCACGGTCTGGGCCAGATAGGTGAAGGCCCAGTAGCAGAAGCGCGGGGCCGACACGATGGCGCGCGCGGCATCCGCCCGGTAGATGACCGTCTCGGGGAAAATGTGGTCCTTCACCAGCGTGGTGAACAGGTCGGTCTCCTGGCCCGGCCCGAACACCATCAGGTCCTCCTCCTGGCTGTAGAAGGCGCCGCCGGAGACCTTGTTGAGGTCGTCATAGATCTCCCAGGGCGTGTAGACGGCGCGGATCTCGGGATTGGCCAGCATGTAGCGGATGTTGTCCGCCAGCGCCTCGGGAATGATGAGATCGTCGTCGGCCAGATAGACCAGATACTTGCCGCGCGCCCGGTGATAGACGCTGAGCAGGTTGGAGAGCAGCTTGTTCTCCTCCTGGCGATAGTAGCGGATCGGCATGCCCTCGGCGCGGAAGCGCTCCACCACCTCGGGCGTGTTGTCCGGCGAGCAATTGTCCGAGACCACGATCTCGTAGCTGAAGTCGAACGCCTTGGAGGCCTCCTTCAGGTGCGGGAAGAGATGCTCCAGGAAGGGCGCGCGATTGTAGGTGGGAATGCAGATGCTGAGCGTGACGTCAGCAGGCACCTCGGGCCGGATCGCTGGCGCGTCGCCGGGCACCGCGGCAGTGTCGAAGGGCGCGTTCATGGCTTGTAGTCCTCTGCGGCGGCGTCTCGGGCCGAAATGAGAATGGGGTCCGCCGGCCAGGCCACGCCGAACGCCGGATCGTTCCAGCGATAGGTGCGGGCGAGCTCGGGCACATAGGTCCGCGACATGAGGTAGAAGACCTCGCTGTCGTCTTCGAGGGTGAGGAAGCCGTGGGCGCAGCCGCCCGGAATGTAGAGGGCGTTGCGGCGCGCCGCGTCCAGCTCCACCGCCGTCCAGGCGCGATAGGTGGGAGATGCGGGCCGCAGGTCCACGGCCACGTCATAGATGCGGCCGCGGGTGGCGCGCACCAGCTTGGCTTCCGCATTCGGCTCGGCCTGCATATGCAGCCCGCGCAGCGTGCCGGCGCGCGGGTTGAACGAGGTGTTCTGTTGCGGGAAGACCTCGGCCATGCCGTGGGCGGCGAAGGTCTCGGCGCAGAAGGTGCGGGCGAACAGCCCCCGCTCGTCGCTGAACGGGGTCACCTCCACCGCCATCACGCCGTCCACGGAGGTCGGGCTGATCTTCATGGCAGCACCGTCATGGCAGCACCGTCAGAGCGGGCACGGCGATGACGAAGCGCCCGCCCCACTCGCGCACGGCGGCGTTGGCGGCCACCACCTCGTCCTTGATGTTCCAGGGCAGGATCAGCACATAGTCCGGCCGGGTCTCGGCGAGCTTCTCGGGGGCATGCACCGGCAGATGGCTGCCCGGCAGCAGATGGCCCTGCTTGTGCGGATTGCGGTCCACCACATAGGCGATGAGGTCGGTGGTGACGCCGGAGAAGTTGAGCAGCGTGTTGCCCTTGGCCGCCGCGCCATAGGCGGCGACGCTCTTGCCCTCCGCCTTGGCCTGTCTCAGGAAGGCCAGCAGGCCGTCGCGGATCGGCGTCACGCGGCGCTGGAAATCGGCATAGATGGCATCCTGGTCGAGCCCGGCCGCCGCCTCGTCGGCGCGCACCTTGGCGACGCCCGGCCCTTCCGTGTGGGACGCGCCCTTCAGGCAGGCAAAGACGCGCAGGCTGCCGCCATGGGTCGGCCATTCCTCCACGTCGAACACCCTGAGGCCGTGGGCGGCGAGCACCTGTTCCACCGCCAGCAGCGAGAGATAATAGAAGTGCTCGTGATAGACGGTGTCGAACTGCACCTGCTCGATCAGCCGCAGCAGGTGCGGGAACTCGATGCTGATGACGCCCTCGGGCTTCAGCACACGGGCGAAGCCCTCGACGAAATCATTGATGTCCGGCACGTGGGCCAGCACGTTGTTGGCGACCACCAGATCCGCGCCGCCCTCGCGGGCGACGATGTCGTCCGCCGTCGCGGCGCCGAAGAAGCGCGCCTCGCTGCGCACGCCGATGGCCCGCGCCGCTTCCGCCACATTGGCGGCGGGCTCGATGCCCAGCACCGGCACGCCGGCCTCGACGAAATGGCGCAGCAGGTAGCCGTCATTGCTGGCGACCTCCACCACCAGAGATTTCGGGCCGATGCCGAAGCGCGCGATGGCCATGTGGGCGAAGCGCTTCGCATGCGCCACCCAGCTGTCGCTGAAGGAGGAGAAATAGGCGTAGTGGCCGAAGATCTCCTCCGGCGGCACGAAGGCGTCCGCCTGCACCAGGCGGCACTTTTCGCACACGCTGGCGCGCAGCGGGAAGCTCGGCTCGGGCTCCCCCGCGCGCTCGGGCGGCACGTAGGAATTGGCCAGCGGCATGGCGCCGAGGTCCACGAAGGAGAGCCGGAGCGGGGTGTTGCAGAAACGGCAGTGTCCGGCCTTCACGACGCAAGCTCCTCGTATCGGGCGATCTGCTCCAGGCAGACCGCGCGCATGTCGGCGCCCGCGCGGTAGGCGCGGTACCAGTCGGCGGTCCAGGAAATGGTGTCCGCCATGGACAGGCGGGGCCGCCAGCCCAGCGCCTCCGCCGCGCGATCCGAGCGCAGCAGCAGGGCCTTGGCCTCCGGCGGATGGGTGCCGCCGGCCGGCAGCCAAGGCGTCGTCATGCCGAACGCCCGGCCGAGCCCCTCGGCCACCTGCGCCACCGAGGCGAAGCTGTCCGGGTCGGGGCCGAAATTGATCGCCGTGGGGGCGGCGTCGGGGCGGCTCACCAGCACCTCGGCGAGGGTTAGATAGCCCGACAACGGCTCCAGCACGTGCTGCCACGGCCGCACGCTGTCGGGATAGCGCAGCCGCACCGGCGCGCCGGCGGAAAGCGCGCGGACGAAATCCGGCACCAGCCGGTCCGCCGACCAGTCGCCGCCACCGATGACGTTGCCGGCGCGCGCGGTGGCGATCTTCGGCCCGACGGTGCTGAAGAAGCTGTCGCGGAAGCACTGGGTGGCCAGCTCCGCGCAGGCCTTGGAACTGCTGTAGGGGTCCTTGCCGCCGAGCGCGTCGTCCTCGCCGAACGGGCGGCCGGCATTGTCGTTGGCATAGACCTTGTCGGTGGTGACCACGACCACCGCCTCGATGCCCGGCACGCCGCGCACGGCGGAGAGCAGGTTCACCGTGCCCAGGACATTGGTGGCGAAGGTCTCCACCGGGTCCGCATAGGAGCGGCGCACCAGCGCCTGGGCGGCCATGTGGATGACGATCTCCGGCTCGGCGGCCGCCACCCCGGCGCTGAGCGCGGCGAGATCGCGGATGTCCGCCTCGTGGTGCGACTGGCCGGTCCAGGGCTTCAGCACGTCATAGAGCGCCGGCTCGGTGTCCGGCGCCAGCGCGAGCGCGCTCACCTGCGCGCCCAGCCGCTCCAGCCACAGGCAGAGCCACGCGCCCTTGAAGCCGGTATGCCCGGTGACGAGGACGCGGCGGCCGCGCCAGAAGGTGCTCACGCCCACACCTTCCAGGGGGCGCGGCCGGAATTCCACATTTCCTCCAGCTGGATGCGCTCGCGCAGCGTGTCCATGGGGCGCCAGAAGCCGTCGTGCGGATAGGCGGCGAGCTGGCCCTGCGCCACCAGCGCCTCCAGCGGCCCGCCCTCCCACACCGTGTCGTCATTCTCGATCAGGTCGAGCACTTCCGGCTGCAACACGAAGAAGCCGGCGTTGATGCGCTGGTTGCCAGCGATCGGCTTCTCCACGAAGGCGGAGACCTTGTTGCCCTCGATATTGGCGCTGCCGAAGCGGCCGGGCGGGGCCACGGCGCACATGGTCGCCTGGAGGCCGTGCGCCTTGTGGAACGCCACCTCCTTGGTCACGTCCACGTCGGCGACGCCGTCGCCATAGGTCATCAGGAAGGTCTCGCCCGGCGTCAGATAGGGCTTCACGCGCTTCAGGCGGCCGCCGGTCATGGTGTCGAGGCCGGTATCCACGATGGAAACCCGCCAGTTCGGCTTGTCCGACTGGTGGTAGTGGACGAGGTTGCGGCCGAGATCCACCGTCACGTCGGAATGGTGGAGCACCAGGTTGGCGAAGTATTCCTTGATCTGGTAGCCCTTGTAGCCGGCGCAGACGATGAATTCGTTGAAGCCGTGATGGGCATAGATGCTCATGATGTGCCAGAGGATCGGCTTGTCGCCGATCTCCACCAGCGGCTTCGGCCGCACGCTGGTTTCCTCCGCGAGGCGCGAGCCGCGCCCGCCGGCCAGAATGACGACCTTCATCCCCGTTCTCCCCCCGTGGCGGCCTGCGGCCCGCACCCGCCGGCCATCACGCTGAGGCCGGGCGGCATGGCGATTCCGTGGTCGCCCAATGAACCATTGCCCCCACTTAAGGACCCCTTGCTTGTGCGAGGCTTGGGCTAGCATGGAGATACCATTTCGCCGCCGCGCCGCCTGTTTCGTCAAGGCCTTACATGGCGCCCGCCCCCTCGCCGGACGCCCGCCCGGCCGGCGGCCGCGGTGGGGCGGCCGGGGTGGACAGCCCGCATAACCGGGTATATACACGTAATATGAATTCGCCCTGCTACTGCAACAAGCTGAGGACGGCGGCGCGCAAGGTCGCCACCGTCTATGACGAGGCCTTGGCGCCGCTGGGCATCAACATCGCGCAATATTCCCTGCTGCGGATCATCGAGCGGCGCCAGCCGGCCAGCCTGACGGACGTCGGCCGGCTCGCCGCGCTGGAGCGCTCCACGGTGGGGCGGAACGTGCGCGTGCTGGAACGCATGAAGCTGGTGGCCATGGGGCGCGGCGCGGACCAGCGGGAAGCCGTGGTACGGCTCACCCCGCAGGGGGAAGAGGTGCTGCGCGCGGCGGCCCCCGTCTGGCAGAGCTGCCAGCGCGGGCTGGAGGACCGGCTCGGCACGGCGCATATCGAGACGCTCACGCGCCTGCTCGAAAGTCTGTGATTTTCGGCGTTTTCACGGGTATATACCCGTAAATAGGTGACTGAATGACCGCGCTTCCCGTCCCCGAGACCGCCGCCTTGCCCACCTTCCTGGCCCGCCGCGGCATCCATTACGGATGGGTGGTCGTCGGCGTCACCTTCCTGACCATGCTGGTCACCGCCGGCGCCGTGGGCGCGCCCGGCGTGCTCATCGCCCCGCTCCAGAAGGAGTTCGGCTGGGCGACGGCGGACATTTCCTCCAGCCTCGCCGTCCGCCTCGTGCTCTACGGCGTGCTCGGCCCGTTCGCGGCCGCCTTCATCAACCGCTTCGGCCTGCGCCGCGTGGCCACCGTGGCGCTCTCTCTCATCGCGGCGGGCATCCTCGGCTCGTTCGCCATGACCAGGGTCTGGCACCTCGTGCTGCTCTGGGGCGTCGTGGTGGGCATGGGCACCGGGCTCACCGCCATGGTGCTCGGCGCCACCGTGGCGCAGCGCTGGTTCGCGCATCGGCGCGGGCTGGTCATGGGCCTGCTCACCGCCAGCAGCGCCACCGGCCAGCTCGCCTTCCTGCCGCTGCTGGCGCAACTGACCGAGACCATGGGGTGGCGCAGCGCCCTCGCCGTGATGCTGGCCCTGCTGCTGGTGGCGGCGGTCGCCGTGCTGGCGCTGATGCGCGACCGGCCGTCGGACATCGGCCTTGCTCCCTATGGCGCCGCAGCGCCGGTGCCCGCGCCCGCGCCGTCCAGCTTCGGCGCCATGCTGGCCTCGCCGCTGCTGGTGCTGCGCGAGGTCTCCGGGTCGCGCACCTTCTGGGTGCTGTTCGGCACCTTCTTCATCTGCGGCGCCAGCACCAACGGCCTGATCCAGACCCATTTCGTCTCGCTGTGCGGCGACTTCGGCATGGCCTCGGTGACCGCCGCCTCCATGCTGGCGCTGATCGGCTTCTTCGATTTCTTCGGCACCATCGGCTCGGGTTGGCTCTCCGACCGCTTCGACAGCCGCAAGCTGCTGTTCTGGTATTACGGCCTGCGCGGCCTCTCGCTGCTCTATCTGCCGTTCACCGACTTCAGCTTCTACGGCCTGTCCCTGTTCGCCGTCTTCTATGGGCTGGACTGGATCGCCACCGTTCCGCCCACCGTGAAGCTGATCGCGGACCGCTATGGCGAGCGGGCCAACCTGGTGTTCGGCTGGGTGTTCGCCGGCCACCAGATCGGCGCGGCCTGCGCCGCCTACGGCGCCGGCTTCAGCCGCACGGTCTACCAGACCTACCTCCCCGCCTTCTTCGTCGCCGGCCTGCTCTGCCTCGTCGCCGCGCTCGCCGTGCTCGCGGTCCGCGCGCCGACCCGCGCCGGCACGCCGGCCTGACCATTCCGCGGCAGGCCACGGCCTGAACCTGCAACAGGAGACCTTCCCATGAGCCAGCCCGACATCATCCTCGCCCATCCCGTGCGCACGGCCATCGGCGCCTATAACGGCGCGCTCAAGGCCACGCCGGCCACCGAGCTGGGCGCCATCGCCGTGCGCGAGACACTGCGCCGCTCGGGCCTCGAACCCGGCGAAATCGGCACCGTGGTGATGGGAAACGTCGTCCAGGCGGGCAACCGCATGAACCCCGCCCGCCAGGCCAGCATCGGCGGCGGCCTGCCGGTGGACGTGCCGGCCATGACCGTCAACCGGGTCTGCGGCTCCGGCGCCCAGGCCATCGTGACCTCGGCGCAGGAGATCGCCGCCGGCGCGGCCGAAGCGGCGGTGGCCGGCGGCATGGAGAACATGGACCGCGCGCCCTACCTCATGGATGGCGGCCGTTGGGGCTATCGCATGGGCCCGGCGCAGATCCTCGACAGCATGCTCACCGACGGGCTCAACGATGCCTTCTCCGGCCAGCACTCGGGCTGGCACACGGAGGATCTCGTCACCAAGCTCCAGATCACCCGCGCCGAGCAGGATGCCTTCGCCGCCCGCTCCCAGCAGCGCTTCGCCGCGGCCCGTGACGCCGGCCTGTTCATGCCCGAGATCGTCGCTGTGGAGCTGAAGGGCCGCAAGGGTACCGAGCTGTTCGCCACCGACGAGGCTCCCCGGCCCGAGACCACGCTGGAGACCCTCGCCAAGCTGAAGCCCGCCTTCCGCCCGGAGGGCAGCATCACCGCCGGCAATGCGCCGGGGCTGAACAGCGGGGCCGCGGCGATGATCGTCGCCGACCGCGCCTTCGCCGAGCGCAAGGGCGTCGTCCCCATGGCCCGGCTGGCCGGCTATGGCGTGGCGGCGGTGGAGCCGGGGCTGTTCGGCCTCGGCCCCGTGCCCGCGGTGCGCAAGGCGCTGGCCCGCGCCGGCTGGACGCTCGGCGACATCGAGCGGGTGGAGATCAACGAGGCGTTCGCCGCCGTGCCCCTCGCCGTCGCCCGCGAACTCGGCCTGCCGGAGGACATCGTGAACGTGGAGGGCGGCGCGGTGGCGCACGGCCACCCGATCGGCGCCACCGGCGCCATCCTTGTTACCCGCCTGCTGCATTCCATGGCGCGCGACGGCCTGTCCCGGGGTATCGTCACCCTGTGCATCGGCGGCGGCCAGGGGATCGCGCTCGCCCTTGAGACCCTTTGAGCGCCGGAGCAGCAGCCCCATGGCCGACATCGCCGCCACGTCCCTGCCCCGCGCCCCGGCGGCAGCCGCCATCGACCATCGCACGGTGCGCCTGCTCGAGGCGCCGATCCTGCCGCTGCTCGTCCGCCTCGCCTGGCCGAACGTGCTCATCATGCTCGCCCAGGCCTCCACCGGGCTGATCGAGACCTGGTGGGTGGCCAAGCTCGGCACCGACGCGCTGGCCGGCATGGCGCTGGTGTTTCCCGCCGTCATGCTCATGACCACCATTTCCGCCGGCGCCATCGGCGGCGCCGTCTCCTCCGCCATCGCCCGCGCCCTCGGCGCGGGCCGGCGGGAGGACGCCAACGCGCTGGTGCTGCACGCGGTGGTCATCAACCTGATCCTCGGCCTCGGCTTCTCCGCCCTGTTCCTGCTCGCCGGCCGGCCGATCTACCGCCTCCTCGGCGGATCGGCGGGCGACCTGGAGGCCGCTCTCATCTATTCCAACGTCGCCTTCGCCGGCACCGTCTTCGTCTGGCTGATGAACGGCCTGGCGAGCGTGATCCGCGGCACCGGCAACATGCTCTATCCGGCGGTCGTGACCTGCGTGGGCGTGGTCTTCCTGGTGCCGGTGTCGCCGGTGCTGATCTTCGGCCTCGGCCCCATCCCACCGCTGGGGATCGCCGGCGGCGGCGCCGCGCTCGTCGCCTATTACGCCGCCGGCACGCTGGCCATGGCCTGGCACATCCAGGCCGGGCGGAACCCGGTGCGCTTCCAGCGCGCGCGGATGCGCTGGCGCCTGTTCGCCGGCATCCTGCGCGTGGGCGGCCTGTCGGCCATCAATTCCATCCAGACCAACCTGATCATCGCCGGCTCGACCGCCCTGGTGGCCGCCCATGCGGGCATCGGCGCCGTCGCGGGCTTCGGCACCGGGGTGCGGCTTGAATACCTGCTCATTCCGCTGGTGTTCGGCATCGGCGCGCCGATGGTGGCCATGGTCGGCACCAATATGGGCGCCGGCCGGTTCGACCGCGCGCTGACGATCACCCTCACCGGCGCGGGCCTCGCCTTCGCCATCACCGAGGCGATCGGCCTCGCGGCCGCCGCCTTCCCCGGCGCGTGGCTGGCGCTGTTCAGCGCCGAGCCGGACATGATCGAGGCCGGCTCGGCCTATCTGCGCATCGTCGGCCCGACCTACGGCTTCTTCGGGCTCGGCCTGTCGCTCTATTTCGCCGCGCAGGGCGCGGGGCGCCTGTTCTGGCCGCTGGCCGGCGGCTTCCTGCGCGTGCTGATCGCGCTCGGCGGAGGTTGGCTGGCGCTGACGCTCACCGGCGCCCTGCCCGCCTTGTTCGCGGCCCTCGCCCTGGCGCTCGTCGTCTATGGGGCGACGGTGTTCGCCGCCGTGCGCACCGGTGCCTTCCTGCGATGAGCCGGGACATGGCACGTGAGCAGAGAGCCCGTTGACAGATACGTGTATATGCACATACATGACGCATGGAACCCGCGCCGCTCGATGCATCCGTTGTCTCCCTGGTCGCCGGCTCGTGCCTGTGCCGGCGCATCCAGCAGGCGAGCCGGACCGTGGGCAAGCGTTTCGACGAGGCCTTCCGCCCCGTCGGTCTCAGCAATTGGCAGTTCACCCTGCTGATGGCGCTGGCAGCGCCGAAGCCGCGCACGGTGAGCCAGGTGGCGGCCGATCTGGGGATGGACCGCACCACCGCCACCAAGAACCTGCAACCGCTGGAGCGCCGCGGACTGGTCGAGATCCGTGCCGATGTGAAGGACAGGCGGGTCCGCCGGATCACGCTGACGCGCGAGGGGCAGGCGCTCCTGGGCGAAGCCATCGCGCGCTGGCGCACCGTCAACGAAGCCGTCGCCGCGCCCCTCAGCCGGGGTGATCTGGCGGCACTGATGTCCGGCCTTGAGGCCATCAGCGCCGAACAGGACTGACCTCGCCCCGAGTGAGCACGCGATCAGTACCCGACGCCCAAATATGTGCATATGCATTAATATACGCTCGAACGACGACGCCGGGTCTTCAAGTCCCGCCCGGAGGCGTCCGCGGGCGGCCGATACCGCCCCCCGGCCGCCCGCCCCCTCCGCCGACCCCGCCGAACAGCGTCCTCAGGCCTCGTAATAGTCCAGGAACATGGTGATGCCGCCGCGGATCAGCGCTTCCACCGCCTCCGGCGGGCGCGGCGGCAAGGCCAGCGCGCCGCTGAGATCCATCTCGCCGCGGATCAGCGACATGAACTGCTCGGCGGCGAGATCGACGTCCGGGATCTGCAGACGCCCCTGATCGCAGAGCGCGCGCAGGAAGGTCGAGAACTGTCGGAGGCACACGCCGGGCCCCTCGTCAAAGAAGGCCCGCGCCAGGCGGGGGAAGCGCGGGGCCACGGGGACGAGAACCCGGTACAGGTCCAGCCCGTCGTGCGCGGTGAAGATGGCGCTGATGTTGCGCGCCATCTCCAGCAGCTCGTGCCTGATGTCGCGCCGGGTGGCGTCCGGCTTGTAGATCCGCCCGCCGATGGCACGGCATTCCTGCCGGATCATCGCCTCGAACAGATCCTCCTTGTTGGCGAAATGCGCGTAAAGCGTGGCCTTGGAAACCCCTGCCTCGCGCGCGATGGCGTCCATGGTGGAAGCGTCGTAGCCGCTGTCCAGAAACACCGCCCTGGCCCCGGCAAAGATCTGCAACCCTTTTTTGCTCAACGGCTTTTCGGCCTGATCGGCGTCCGCAACCCCCACCATCCTCGCCACCCTTTTTTCGCCATTTCATCGAACTAAACGGTTCGGTAGGCATTGACTCCCGGCTGCCCCGATCTTAACACACTATCGCAGAACTGAACGGTTCGGTTCATTTTTTCGGGTGCCCCCGTGTCGCAGTCCGCTCTGAACGAGAATAGCCTCCGCCCGTCCGCCGCCCGCATGAAGATCGCCGCCGCGGGGGTGTCCCTGCTGGTTCTGCACGGCTGCATGGTCGGTCCGGATTCCGTTCCGCCGCAGGCCCCACTGGTGAACAGCTACGGCCCCGAGGGTACCCCCAAGCCGACCACCTCCGCCGACGTCCATGGCGGCGGCACGCAGGTGTTCCGCCCCGGCCGCGACCTGCCGGGCGACTGGTGGAAGGTGTTCCGCAACAAGCAGATCGATGCCTTCGTGCAGGAGGCCATCGCCAACCATCCCGACATCGCCTCCGCCCAGGCGGCGCTTCGGGCCGCCCGCGAGAACGTGCTGGCCGAGCAAGGCAGCCTGTTCCCGCAGGTGTCGGCCAATGGCTCGGTCACCCGCGAGCAGGCGGCACCGGCGACCTCGGGCCTGCCCAGCAGCACGTCGGGCTATTCGCCCTACACGCTCTACAATTCCGGGGTGAGCGTATCCTATGCGCTCGACGTCTGGGGCGGCACCCGCCGCCAGGTGGAAGCGCTCCAGGCCCAGGCGGATTACCAGCAGTACCAGTTGGAGGCGACCTATCTCTCGCTGACCGCCAACGTGGTCACGGCGGCCATCACCGACGCCTCGCTGCGGGCGCAGATCGACGCCACCAACGACATCATCAAGTCGGAGCAGGAACAGCTCACCCTGATCCAGCGCCAGTTCGAGCTGGGCGCCGTGGCCCAGTCCGACGTGCTGTCGCAGCAGTCGAACCTCGCGCAGACCCAGGCCACGCTGCCGCCTCTGCAGAAGCAGCTCGCCCAGCAGCGCAACCAGCTGATGGCCTATCTCGGCCGCCTGCCGAGCGAGGATCGCGGTGAGCATGTCACCCTGTCGAGCCTCACCTTGCCGCGCGACCTGCCGGTCAGCGTGCCGTCCGCCCTGGTCCGCCAGCGGCCCGACATCGCCTCGGCGGAAGCCAGCCTGCACAAGGCCACCGCGACGGTGGGCGTGAACGTCGCCAACATGCTGCCGCAGGTGACGCTGAGCGGCAGCTACGCCCGCAACAGCCTGACCGCGGGCAGCCTGTTCTCGCCGGGCAATGCGGCCTGGAGCGTGGCCTCCAGCGTGTCGCAGACGGTGTTCGACGGCGGCACGCTGTTCCACGACAAGGAAGCCGCCATCGCCAGCCGCGACCAGGCCTTCGCCACCTACAAGAGCACGGTGATCACCGCCTTCAAGGACGTGGCGGATTCGCTGCGCGCCATCGAGGCCGACGCCAGCACGCTCAAGGCCCAGCTCGCCTACGAGCGGGCCGCGCAGGACAGCGTGAAGATCTCCCGCACCCAGTATCTGGCGGGCGCGGTGACCTATCCCTCGGTGCTCACCGCCGAGCAGAACTACCAGCAGGCCGTCATCGCCCGCGTCAAGGCCCAGGCCTCGCGCTTCAGCGACACCGCCGCCCTGTTCCAGGCCCTCGGCGGGGGCTGGTGGAACCGGGTGGACCAGACGGCGCAGGCCTTCCCGCGCACCGACGCGGGCTATTTCCAGGACCACTGACCGGACCGCCACTGACCGGGCCACCACTGACCGGGCCTGAGCGCACCACGCGCCGCGCCCCACACAGCTTGCAGGCATTGCCGGCCCCGCACGGGCCAGGAGAGACCACACATGAAAAAGCGCATGATCATCATGCTCGTCGCCGTCGGCCTCGTCTTCGGCGCGCTCTACGGCTTCCAGGCATTCAAGGCGACCATGATCAAGCAGGCCCTGGCCTCGCTGCGCGACCCGCCGCAGACCGTCGCCACCATGGAGGCCTCGGTCACGCCCTGGCAGACCTCGGTCAAGGCGGTCGGCAGCGTCCGCGCGGAGGAAGGCGCGGACCTCGCGCTGGAGAGCTCCGGCATCGTCTCGCAGCTCACCTTCAAGTCCGGCGACGAGGTGAAGGAAGGCCAGCTCCTGCTTCAACTGCGCGCCGACCAGGAGACCGCGAACCTGGAGGCGCTGAAGGCGACGGCCGACATCAACGCCATCACCCTCAAGCGTGACCAGGAGCAGCTCAAGATCCACGCCGTCAGCCAGGCGACCGTGGACAGCGACACCGCCAACCTGAAGAAGGCGCTGGCCCAGGTGGCCGAGCAGCAGGCAGTGGTGGACAAGAAGGCCCTGCGGGCCCCCTTCTCCGGGCGCCTCGGCATCCGCTCCGTCGACCTCGGCCAGTATGTGAGCGCCGGCACGTCGGTGGTGACGCTCCAGTCGCTGGACCCGATCTTCATCGACTTCTACCTGCCGCAGCAGGCCCTCGCCGACATCAGGGCCGGCCAGAAGGTGAAGGCGAAGGTGGACACCTATCCGGGCGACGCGTTCGAGGGCACCATCACGGCCATCAGCCCCAAGGTGGATTCGTCCTCGCGCAACGTGCAGGTGCGTGCCGAGTTCGCCAACGCCGACCACCGCCTCGTGCCCGGCATGTTCGCCACGGTGGACATCCAGGTGGGCTCCCCCGCCGATCTGGTGACGCTGCCGCAGACCGCCATCACCGCCAACCCCTATGGCGACATCGTCTTCGTGGTGGAGAAGAAGGAGGGCTCGGCCACCGGGCTCGCCGTCAGGCAGGTGTTCGTGAAGACCGGCGAGGCGCGCGGCGACCAGATCGCCATCACGTCCGGCGTGAAGGCCGGCGAGCAGGTGGTGGTGGCCGGCCAGATGAAGCTGCATAACGGCTCGCAGGTAAGCGTGAACAACGCCGTCCTGCCAGCCGACAACCCCGCTCCCACCATCGTCGATCGCTGAGCGGAGGCCGCCATGTCATCCTTCACCGACATCTTCATCCGCCGGCCGGTCCTGGCCATCGTCGTCAGCCTGATGATCCTCGTGCTCGGCCTCAGGGCCATGAGCTCGATGCCCATCCTGCAATATCCGCGGACCCAGAACGCCATCGTCACGGTGACGACCACCTATCCGGGCGCCGACCCGGAGGTGGTGGCGGGCTTCATCACCACGCCGCTGGAAAATGCCGTCGCCCAGGCGAACGGCATCGACTACATGACCTCCACCAGCACCACCGGCACCAGCACCATCACGGTCAATCTGCGCCTCAACTACGATACCGGAAAGGCGCTCACCGAGATCAACACCAAGGTCAATTCGGTGCTCAACCAATTGCCCTCCGGGTCGCAGCAGCCGGTGCTGACGGTGAAGGTCGGCCAGACCATCGATTCCATGTATATCGGCTTCCGCAGCGAGGTCATCGCGCCCAACCAGATCACCGACTATCTGATCCGCGTAGTGCAGCCGAAGCTCCAGGCGGTTGAAGGCGTGCAGACCGCGGAGCTGCTGGGCAGCAAGACCTTCGCCATGCGCGCCTGGCTCGACCCGATCCGGCTCGCCGCCTATGGCGTCACCGCCTCCGAGGTTTCCACCGCGCTTGCCAACAACGACTATATCGCCAGCCTCGGCAACACCAAGGGGCAGATGGTGCAGGTGAACCTCACCGCCTCCACCAGCCTGCACAATGTGGACGAGTTCAAGAACCTCATCGTCAAGTCGGCCAACGGCGCCATCGTCCGGCTCAAGGACGTGGCCAACGTTACGCTGGGCGCGGACGACTACGACAGCGCCACCATGTTCAACGGCCGCCAGTCGGTCTACATCGGCATCCAGATCGCCCCGACCGCCAACCTGCTCGACGTCATCAAGGGCGTGCGCGCGGCGCTGCCCGACATCGAGAAGCAGTTGCCCAACGGGCTGACCATGGGCGTGATCTATGACAGCTCCGACTTCGTGAACAGCTCCATCGAGGAGGTGATCCATACGCTGGTCGAGGCCCTGGTCATCGTCACGCTGGTGGTGTTCGCCTTCCTGGGCTCCTGGCGCTCGGTGCTGATCCCGGTCATCGCCATCCCGCTGTCGCTCATCGGCACCTTCCTGATGATGCTGGCGTTCGGCTTCAGCATCAACCTGCTCACGCTGCTGGCCCTGGTGCTCGCCATCGGCCTGGTGGTGGACGACGCCATCATCGTGGTGGAAAGCGTCAACCACCACATGGAGGAAGGCATGAAGCCGCTCCAGGCGGCGTTCACCGCCGCCCGGCAGTTGGCCAACCCGATCATCGCCATGACGGTGGTGCTGATCGCGGTCTATGTGCCGATCGGCTTCCAGGGCGGCCTCACCGGCGCGCTGTTCACCGAGTTCGCCTTCACGCTGGTGGGCGCGGTGACCATTTCCGCCGTGGTGGCCCTGACCCTGACGCCGATGATGTCGGCCTACATGCTCAAGCCCGTGGACCATGCCGGCGGCGACCTGGAATCCCGCATGGTGATGGCCGTGGACCGGGTGATGGGAGCCGTGACCGGCGCCTATTCCCGCTCGCTCGCCGGCGCCCTGAACTATCTCCCGGTCATCGCCGTGTTCGCCGGCCTCGTGCTGTGCAGCGTCTACTGGCTGTACGGCTCCTCGCAAAGCGAGCTTGCCCCGGAGGAAGACCAGGGCATCATCCTCGCCCAGACCATCTCCGCGCCCGACGCGACGCTGGAGCAGAAGCTGCTCTACGGCAAGCAGACCTACGAGACCTTCGCCAAGCACCCGGAGACCGACACGGTGTTCCAGGTGGAGGCCCCCGGCACCAGCATCGCCGGCTGGGTGCTGAAGCCCTGGGACCAGCGCAAGCAGACGACGAAGACCCTCCAGCCGATGATCCAGCAGGAGCTGAACCAGGTGGCTGGGCAGAACATCGTGGCCTTCCAGCAATCGCCCCTGCCGGGATCGAACGGCCTGCCCATGCAGATCGTGATCGGCACCACCGATGGCTTCGACAAGCTGAACGCGGTGGCGGCCAAGTTCCTCCAGGATGCGCTCGAGACCGGCCTGTTCATCTTCCTCAACAACGACCTGAAGATCGACCAGCCGCAGGCCTCCGTCACCATCGACCGCGAGAAGACCTCGCTGCTCGGCCTGAAGATGAGCGACGTGGGCGGCGCCCTGTCCAGCCTGCTGGGCGGCGGCTATGTCAACTACTTCAGCCTCGACGGGCGCTCCTACAAGGTGATCCCCCAAGTGAAGCAGGAGGCCCGCCTCAACACCGCTCAGGTGCTGGATTATTACATCCGCACCGGGGACGGCACCATGGTTCCGCTCTCCACCGTGGCCCGCATCGAGACCAAGACGGTGCCGGAATCGCTCAACCACTTCCAGCAGGTGAACGCCGCCACCATCGCCGGCGTGGTGGCGCCGGGCGTCACCACGGGCGACGCCATCACCGCGCTGAAGGACCTCGCCCAGCGCACCCTGCCCACCGGCTACACCCTCGATTTCGGTGGCGCCTCGCGTCAGTATGTGCAGGAAAGCGGCGGCTTCGTCACCACCTTCGCCTTCGCCCTGATCGTGATCTTCCTGTCGCTGGCGGCGCTGTTCAACAGCTTCCGCGACCCGGTGGTGATCCTGCTCTCGGTGCCCATGTCGCTGGCCGGCGCGCTGATCTTCATCAGCATCGGCATCGGCGGCGCCAGCATCAACATCTACACCCAGGTGGGCCTGACCACGCTGATGGGCCTCATCAGCAAGCACGGCATCCTGATGTTGGAGGTGGCCAACGAGCTGCAGATCGCCGGCAAGTCGAAGCGCGAGGCGATCATCGGCGCCGCGACGCTGCGGCTGCGGCCGATCCTGATGACCACGGCGGCCATGGTGCTCGGCGTGCTACCGCTGATCTTCGCCTCAGGCGCGGGCGCCGCCTCGCGCTACAACCTCGGCCTCGTCATCGCCACCGGCCTCGCCATCGGCACGCTGTTCACGCTCTACGTCGTGCCCGCCGCCTATGTGCTGATCGCCAAGGCCCACACCCACGCGGAAGTGGAACCCGAGACGGAAGCTGACGGCGCCGCTCCCGCGCCGCATCAGGCCTGATCCAGCACGGCCCACTTGGGCGTGCGGGTGGCTGGACGTGCCGGTGGCGATGACGCCGCCGGCACCGGCCTGCCAAGGGGGGTGCGGTGCGGCCTCCCCGACACGGTCTGCGGATGTTCAGTGCCGGGCGCCGAGATAGGATTCGAGAAGCTCCCGGCGCCCCTCCTCCGACACGTCGATCTCGCTTGCCAGCCGGTGACCGGATATCTGGCCGCTGCGCACGAAATAGAGAATGTCCGAGAAGCGCGAGACCATCGCGTAATTCTGCTCGACGAGCAGGATCGAGAGGCCGGTCTCCGAGCGGATTTGCCCGAGCCGCTCGAACACGCGCCGGATGAGCAGGGGCGCCAGGCCCAGGGACGGCTCGTCCAGCAGCAGCAGCCGGGGCGCGCTCATGAGGGCCCGGCCGATCGCGAGCATCTGCTGTTCGCCCCCGCTCAGCATCCAGGCCGGCGCCCGCGTTCTGTTGGAGATTTCCGGGAAGAGATCCAGGATCGTGCTGCGCCGCGCGGCACGCGTTCTGCCGTCGAGCATGAAGCCGCCCAGGGTGAGGTTCTCGTCCACGGTCAGCGCCGCGACAATCTCGCGCCCCTCCGGCACATAGACTATGCCGCTCCTGACCCGCTCGCGCGCGGAGGCCCGGCTGAGGTCCCGCCCCGCGAAGATCACCTCGCCCTCGGCCTCGGCCAATCCGGCCACCCCCTTCAGGATCGAGGACTTGCCGGCGCCGTTCGCGCCGAGCAACGAGACGACCGCGCCGGATGGCACGGCAAGCTCCACATCGGCAACGCCGCAGGTGGCGCCGTAGCGCACGCGCAGGCCCCGGACTTTCAGAAGATCATTCATCGCCAGCCCCGAGATAGACCCGCAGGACCTCCGGATCGGCCTGGACCGCCTCCGGCGAACCGCAGGCGATGACCTTGCCGAAGTTGAGCACGTAGATCTGGTCGCACAGCTGCATGATCAGGTCCATGTCATGCTCCACCACCACCATGATGAGCGCGGGATGCATGACCCGCCGCAAAGCGCGCGTCAGGTCGCGCGTTTCCACGGCGTTCAAGCCGGCGGCGGGCTCGTCCAGCAGGAGCACCTTCGGCCCCCCGACGAGGGCACGGGCGATTTCCCCCAGGCGCTGCGTGCCGGGCGGCAGTTCCGGAGGGGCAAGATCCGCCGCTCCGGCGATGCCGAGCTCATCGAGCGCCGCCATCGCCCTGCGCCGGGCATCCTGCGTCTCCGCGCGGCCGCGCGGCATGGGCAGGAAGGCACTGCCCCATCCGCTGCGGCGAGACAGCGTCAGGCCGGTCATGACGTTTTCCAGCAGGGTGAGATCGGGGCTCAGCGCCATGTGCTGAAACGAACGCACCATGCCCAGGCCAGCCCTGCGCGCCGGAGACAGCACATCAAGCGCCGTATCGCCGAGCGCGATCCGTCCCCGGTTCGGATGATACAGGCCCGTCAGGCAGTTGAAGAGGCTGGTCTTGCCAGCCCCGTTCGGCCCGATCAGACCCGTGACCAATCCGGGCCGGAGGTCCAGGTCGACGCCCTTGAGCACATCGATGCCGCCGAACGACAGGTTTATGCCGCTCGCGACGAGCGCCCCCCGCGTCTCGGGCGCCGCTTCCGCATGGATGATCGCCATATCAGGCTCCCTTGCCGGGCAGGAGGCGGCGCAGGCCGGAGCCGCTGTTGGCGAGCAGGGTCACGATCAGCAGCGCGGAGCCGTACAGGATGGGCACATAGTCTCCCGCGCCAGCCAGATACTGCGGAACCAGGGTAATGATCCCGCCCCCGACCAGCGCCGCGAGGAGCGATGTGCCCTGCAGGCTGACCACCGAGCCCACCAGGTAGAAGATTCCGCTCCAGAGCGTGAAGCTGTTGGGCGACACGGTGGAGCTCGCAAACGCCACCACCGCGCCGGAGAGCGATGCCAGCGTGGCGCTCAAGGCAAAGACGCTGATGCGCGCCCAGCTCCGGGTGATTCCGAAGGCCTCCGCGGCGCGGGGATGGGCGCGCGCCAGAAGCAGCGCCATGCCCTGGCGGGAGCCGCGGAAATGCGCCATGGCCAGACAGACCAGGATGAGGGCGGCCAAGGCGAAATAGTATCGCTGACCGGCCTTCGCGACGCCGGGCAGAAGGTCGCGGGAGATATACAGGCCCTCGAATCCCCCGGTCCACCGCTCCATATGGATCAGCAGCTCAGGAAGGCTGAGAGCCAGAGCCATGCTGGCGACGGCGAGATATATGCCGGACATGCGGCGGGAAGGGACCGCGAACAGCAACCCGGCCGCGAAGCCCATGAGCAGGGCGACCGGCAGGCTGATCCACAGCCCCAGGCCGAGATGCTTCTCCATGACGGCCACGGTGTACGCGCCCAGCGCGACGAAGAAGCTGTGCCCGATGGACACCTCGCCGCCATATCGCACCAGAACGCTGACCGAGAGCACGGCGATCGCATTGGCGAAGCAGAGCGACAGGCTGTAGAGCAGGAACGAGCCCGACAGCATCGGCAGCACCGCCAGGACGGCCACGACCAGCGCGGCGAGCCATTTGCGCAGATCGGGCACGGCGCGGGCCGGGCTCCGGATGGCCCCTTCGGGATGCACAAGCTCAGACACGGCCACCTACCGCCTTTTCGAGGAGACCGTCGGGAAAGAAGTTCAAGGTGAGCATGATGACCCCAAGCAGGAAGGTGTTCATGAACTCGGGCGAGACGTAGAAGGAGAACAGGTTCATCGCGACACCCACCAGGATGCCGCCGACCGCGGCGCCCGGAAGGCTCGAAAATCCCCCGACCACCGCGGCCGTGAAGGCGGTCAGCATGAACGAGGCGACCGTCGTCGAGCTCAGGAAGGTGGTGGGAACGATGAGCAGCGCGGCCACCAGCCCCAGGACCGCCCCGGACACCCACGAGAACAGGTGGACCAGGCGCAGGTTCAAGCCGCAGACGCGGCTGGCGAAGGGGTTCGAGCAGACCGCGCGGAAGGCGATGCCGAGCTTGGTGCGCTCGATGACGAAGAACAGCGAACCGATCATCAGGATCGTGACCGCCAGGACGGTCAGGTCGTAGGCCGTGATCCGCAGCCCCCCCACGCCGAACCCGAACGACGGGATGGGCAGTTCCAAGCTGACGATCTCCGCCCCGAACACGATCTGGATCGTGCCCTGGAGGATGAGGCCTATGCCCAGCGTGGCGATGGTGCTGGTGAGATCGGACTTGAACACCAGCGGGGCGATCACCGCATAGGCGAGCACGCCGACAAGGCAGGTGAGGCCGAGGGACAGCGCGACGGCGCTGCCCCAGGACAGGTTGAGCAGGACGCCGGACGAGAAGCCGTAGACCAGGAAGGCGGCCAGTCCCGCCAGATTGCCGTGCGCGAAATTGACCACCCGCGAGCTCTTGAAGACCATCACCAGGCCGAGCGCGCCGAGGCCATACAGGCAGCCTGAAACGAGGCCGGACCAGAGCAGGGTCGGCAAGTCCTGGAAAAGGGCGAAAAGCCCGCTCACGACGCGACCTGCAGGTCGCGCGCGGCGCCGGCCTCGATCACCTCGATCACGCAGGGGAAATACCGCCCGGAGACGCCCTGCGTCCGGGCCGCCTCGTAATAGCGCCGGGCCAGCTCCACGGCCTTGGCATCGAAGCCGTGCTCCTTGGCCAGCGCGAGCAGGTAGTCGATGTCCTTCAGCACATATTCGGGCGGAAACGCCTTCTCCGGGAAGGCCCGGGGCAACATGGCCTTCATGCCGTGATTGCGCAGGGCGAAGCTGTCTCCCGAGCCCTTGGAGACCGCCTCCAGCAGGACCTGGGGCGCGACCCCCGCCCGCTCTCCGAGCACCATCATCTCGGCCAGCGCGACCACATGCTCGAACAGCAGATTGTTGTTGATCAGCTTCACCGTCTGCCCGGTGCCGATCTGACCGCAATGGGTGACATCGGTGCCCATGTGGCCGAGAAGCGGCCGGATCCGTTCGAAGACCTCCGGGCTGGCCCCCACCATGATGCTCAGTTCCCCCTTGCGCGCCGCCTCGCGCGTCCGGGCGACGGGCGCGTCGGCAAAGCCGATGCCGCGGGCGGCGAGCGCCGCCCCGACCCGGTGCGCCGCGCCGACCGACGTGGTGCTGAGATCCACCACCACCGAGCCCGGCCGGGCGGCGGCAAGGATGCCGTCGGGGCCCGTGCAGACCCGCTCCACTTGCGCGTCGCCGGGCAGGGACAGGAAGATCACATCCGCCGCGCGCGCCACTTCAGCAACGGAAGCTGCGACAGCGGCCTTGGTGTCCGACAGGTCCGCGAGCGCCGCGGCATTGAGGTCGAAGGCGGTCACCGCCCCCTCGTGCTTCTGGGCGAGGTTGCGGCACATCGGTCCGCCCATCACGCCCAGCCCGATGAATCCGATCGTTTCGTGCGAGGTCATTGTTCAATCCATCAACATGCCGCCATTCACGTCGAGCACCGTGCCGGTGATCCAGTTCGACGCGGGCGAGCAGAGGAAAAGAATGCTTTGGGCGATGTCGTCGGGCGTGCCGAAGCGACCGAGCGGGACGCTGCCGCTCGCCGAAGGCGGCGCCTGCCCCGTCACGTTCGCCCACATGGGCGTCTCGACGGGCCCCGGCGCAATGATGTTCGCATAGACGCCCTTGCCCGCCCCGGCCTTCGCGACCCACTTCATCAGGCCGTGGACCGCGGATTTCGCCGCCACATAGGAGGGGCCGGACGCGACACCGCCGATCTTCGCGGCGATGGAGCCGAGCGCGACGATCTTGCCGTAGCCGCGTTCCGCCATCAGCGGGTAGAGCTTGCGGACCGGATGGACGACCCCCATGACATTGACGTCGAAGACGGACTTCCACTCCTCATCGGTGGACTCCCACAGCGGCTTGTTCGAGATGCTGCCCGCGCAGAGGACGAGGATGTCGACGGCCCCGAACTCGGCGCAGACCTCGTCAATCAGCCGCTCGCTGTCCTGCTGGGAGGTGAGATCGCAACGCTTGTAGCCCGCCGCCTGCGCAAGATCCGCCTCCGCGACGATGTCCGTCGCCACCACCCTGGCGCCCGCCTCCGCCAGAACACGCACGACGGCCCTGCCAATACCACCGGCCGCGCCCGTGACGAGCGCGACCTGACCATCCAGACGCGGAGGGCCACTTACGGGAGATCCAGCCATAGACTGATCCTTGATGCATGGGTGGCCGCGATGGGTGAGCCCAGCGCGCGGGCGATGCGGCCGATCGCCCGCGGCACGAAGATGCTGCAAGCCTGCGGATGCAGCTAGGCCGGCTTGGCGTCGAACGCGACGGCCGGATAGGGGCGGAAGTCCCTCACCATGGTGAAGGCACCATCCCGCGCCTGGAGGATCGCCTCCTGGCGCGTCCCCCGATGGTCATTCGCCGTGAAGGTGACCTTCCGCGCGCCGCCCACCGAGGCATCGGTGAGCGTGTTGCCGGCGGCCAGCAGGTTCTCGCGCGTGATCGGCTTGCCGCTGTCGATCAGCGCCTCGAAGACCTTCGCGAACAGCGCCGCATTGCTCCAGCCGTTGAGGCCGAATACGCCGACCGGATCATCGGGATAGTATTTCGTAATGGCGTCCCGATACGCCTTGACCGCCGGATCCTCGCTCGTGACCGGCAGCAGCCAGGACGAGAAGTACACCCCGTCGAGCAGCTTGCCGGCGAGCTTGTAGGTTGAGGGGTCGGCGGTGAAGAACGGCGCGAACCAGTTCAACTTGAGCGCCTGCCGGTCGGCGGCCTTCAGGGCACCCGCCAGGTTCGCATTGGAGCCGAAGAGGATGGCCGCCTGGGCACCGGAATTGGCCACCCGCCGGATGTGGGGCGTGAAGTCCGTCGTCTTCACTTCGAACGGCACGGATTCGGCCGGCGCGAGCTTCTGCGCGTCCATATAGAGCTCGAACCCGCGCTTGGCGGATCGGCCGAGCTCGTCATTCTCCCAGAGCAGCGCGATCTTCTCGAGCTTCAGGTCCTTCAAGGCGTATTCGGCATTCGAGGCCGCCGACCAGCCGTAGTCCGGCAGCAGCGGGAAGACGTTCGGCTGCGAGAAGAACACCGAGGCGCCCCCGATCGGCCCGAACATGCCGAGGCCCGCCTCCTGGGCATAGGGGATCACCGCCACGTTCGTCGCCGTGCCCACGGATGCGACGAGGGCGAAGATCTTCTCGTCCTCGACCAGCCGCCGGGTCACCGCGACGCTGCGCGCCGGATCGTACCCGTCATCCATGGTGACGTAGCGGATTTTCCACCCCTTGATGCCGCCCGCCTCGTTCGCGGCGCGGAAGAAGGCCTCCGCGGCGTGGGTCAGGATCGCATAGAAGGGGACGGGGCCGGTGATCGGCGTGAACCCGCCGATGGTCACGGTCTTGTTCGCCGGATCAACCCCGATCGTATCCGCGAACGCGGATCGCAATGGCAACATGTGTGCGGAGATGGCAGCCGAAGCTAACAACCTGAGCGCTGCGCGCCGGTTCATGATGGCCTCCCTAGGACCATGAGCGGGCTTTTTTTGCCCATTGAAAGGAACGATAGTTGACCAAACTTTGCCGGTCAAACCGAAAGTGCATAATGCATTATTTTTGACCACCGGCGGCTGTGATGGCCCTCGCGCGCTCGACCACGGGCCGATCCACCATTTTCCCATCCACCGCGATCGCACCTGCCCCGCCCTGCGCCACGGCGTCGAGGATCCGCCGCGCCCAGGCGAGATCGGCATCGGACGGCAGGAATGCGGCATTGACCGGGGCGACCTGCGCGGGATGGATGCAGAGCTTGCCCCCATATCCCCTGCCCTTCGCCAGCCGGGCCTCGCGGCCGATGGCATCCTCATCCTTGAGCGCCGCACACACGCCGTCGATCGGCGGAACCAACCCGGCAAAGCGCGATTCGAGCGCGATCTGCACCCGCACGCCGTCGAGCGCGCCGTCGTCCAGGCCCGAATCCATCCCGAAATCCAGATTGCCGAAGGCAAGGCGCACCACGCCCGCCTGCCGGCAGACCTCCCGCAACCGCATGTAGCCGTCGACGGTCTCGACCAAAGCGATCAACCCGACCTCGCCGCCCAGAACGGCGTGGACAGCGGCGAGGCTTTCCGGATCGGCCTTAGGCACCATGATCGTCCGGATATCCGCCCGCGCCGCCATCTCGAGGTCGCGGGAAAACCATTGCGTACCAAATGGGTTGATCCTGAGGATACAGCGCCGGCTGCCGGGCCAGGCGATCACGGCATCCCGCGCCGGATCCTTGCGTTCGAACGGGACGGCGTCTTCAAGATCGAGGATGACGCCGTCGGCGCCGGCGGCCGCGGCCTTCTCAAAGCGCTCCGGCCGGTCGGCCGGGACAAACAGGATGGAACGGGCGGTTCGCATGATCTACCTCAATTATAATGCATCATGCATTATATGTTCTCCTTCTTCACCGGGCAACGATATGGTATGTCATTGCGTCAATGAGCCTCCGCTCCGGAAGGCTCGGGAACGGCAACGGGCGACCCAAGCACGACCATGGAATACCGGACAAAGGAAGAGCAGGTTGCGGACTTCCTGCGCGAAGGCATCATCTCGGGCCGCCTGCCGCGCGGCGCGCGCCTCAAGCAGCAGGAAATCGCCGACGAGCTGCGCACCTCGATCACCCCGGTCCGCGAGGCGCTGAAGCTCCTTGAGGCGGAGGGCTACATCGAGAGCAACTCCTATCGCGGCGCGACCGTGGTCCCGTTCGACGTCAGCGCGTCGACCGAGATCCTCAAGCTGCGCATCATGCTGGAAACCCAGCTCGTCGAAAGCGCCGCCCGCAATCTGGGATCGAACGAGATCGCCGAGCTGAGGGAGATCGCCAACCAGTTCGAGGCGGCGGCGAACGCGGGCGACAGCAGCGCGGCGCGCGGCATCAACTATCGCTTCCATCGCCGGATCTATGACTTCGCCCAGCTCCCGCAGACGCTGCACTTCGTGCAGGTGCTGTGGGCGCGCTACCCGTTCGATGTCATCAATCGCGTCGAGGGCCGCGCCCAGCGCGCCGCGGCGGAGCATGCGGAGCTGCTGCGGAATTTCATCGAGGGAGATGCCGGCGGCGCCATGCTCACCATGCGCCGCCATATCGAGTCCGGCTGGTACGAGTTCCGCCAGTGCTTCGACAGTGCGCGCGCCGCTCCTGCCGCCCAAGAAAGTGAAACCGCGGAGGAGAAAGTACCATCATGACGTCCACCATGTTTCTTGTCATGGACATGCTGAACGACCTCGTCCATGCGAATGGCGCCGGTGCCAAGACCTATGTGCCGCAGATGGCGGCACGCGACGTCATGGGACGCACCCGGGCGGCGATCGACAGGGCACGTTCGGCCGGCGCGCTGATCGGCTATGTCCGGGTGGGCTTCGCCCCCGACTATCGGGATTGCCCCCCTTCCTCCCCGGTGTTCTCGAAGGCGCGCGACAACGGCTTGTTCAAGCTCGGCACCTGGGGAACCGAGGTCCATGAGCAGTTCTCGCCGGCCCCGGAGGACTTCGATTTCGTCAAGCACCGGGTGAGCCCCTTCTACGGCACGGCGCTGGAGCCAGCCCTGCGCGCGCGCGGGATCACGCGCCTCGTCCTCTCGGGTGTCTCGACCAACGGCGTGGTTCACGCCGGCGCGCGCGAGGCGCATGACCGGGACTATGACTGCATCGTGCTGGAGGACTGCTGCGCCGGAGCGACGGCGGAGGAGCACGAGAACGCCCTGCGCTCGATGGCGCGCTTCGTGGCGATCCGCTCCAGCGACGAGGTGGACTTCGCTTCGTGAACCGGCGCGATCAGGCGCGGCTGGCCCGCGCCTGATCGCAGTCGACGGCTGGCCGTGCGCGGCGGCCTGCCAGCCGCCGTCCACGACGGTCCGGTCACACGCCGAGCAGCCGCGGGTCGATGACGTCCTGGTAGGACACGCCCGCCACGTCATGGCCGAAGCGCGCCATGAACTCCAGGTTCTGGTCGAACTGCCGCCGGCTCAATGTGGGAGGCACCGCGGCCGTCTTGCGTTGATCCGCAACAGCGCTCTCGATCAGGCGCAGATCCGTCTGGGCGAAGAACTCCTTCTGCATCAGGCGGCCCGCCTCCTGCGGATTGTCCTGGATCATCCGCGACGCACGCGCCAGGGCCCGCGTGAGCTTTCCGGCGATGTCCGCCTTGTCGGAAGTGTAGCCGGGACGGGCACATAGCGCGGTGTAGAGGAAGTTCTCCAACCCTGGCACTTCGCCCTGCGATGGGCGCGCGACCCATACGGCCAGCCCCTCCTCCACCGCCCGGTTGTTGGCCGGCGCGGTGGTATTGAAGCCGTCGATCTGGCCGGACTTGAGAGCGGAATACATCTGGTCGAGCTTGACCACCGTCAGGGTGACATCGCGATCCGGGTCCAGCCCCCCGAGGGCCAGCAGGTATCGCCAGAGCTTGTCGATCCCGCTGCCGCGCCCCGAAACCGCCAGCACCAGCCCCTTCATGCGGGCCATCCGCTCCTTCAGCGGCATTCCGGGTTCGATACCCACCTTCTTCGCCGCGGACACGCTGATGATCGCGTCGCTGGCATACTGGGACATCAGCGGTGCGAAGGCCTGGATCTTCTGGCCTTTCGCGGCCGCCAGGATCACATCACTCATGACCAGGCCGCTGACCTCGACGCTGCCGCCCAGCATGGCCGCGAGCGTGTTGGTGCCGCTTCCGGTATTGACCAGCGACACATCGAGCCCCTCCTCGGTCAGGATGTTGGCGGACTTGGCCACGAGCAGCGGCAGGTAGGCGAACGTATAACCGCCGATGCCGATCGTGAGGGGAATGCCTTTCGCGACCTGGGCCGATGCGGACCGGGTGAAGGGCGGAAGAGCGGCAACCGCCGTGGCCTGCCCGATGCCGCGAAGCAAGGACCTGCGAGAAATCATAACGACCCTCCCTCTCTGGTTTCGCGTTTCTTCAGCCGACAGGGCGGAAGTCGCCCGGCCGCTCCGCTCAGGGCTCAGCGCCAGCGGAAGATCCAGGCTTCAAGGCGCCCCAGCCCTTCATTGAGCAGGGAGGTGACCACCATGAGCGCGAACAGGGCGGCGAACACACCGGCGGTGTCGAGCTGGCCCGCGGCGTTCTGCGTGAGGAATCCGATGCCGGCGTTCGACGCCATCATTTCCGCCGCCACCGCGCCGACGAACCCGTATGGCAATCCAAGCTTCAGGCCGGTGAATATCCAGGGCATCGCCGCAGGAAGGACGACGCAGCGCTGGATGGTCAGGCGGTCGGCGCCCATGGTCCGCAGCGCCTCCACCATCTTGTGATCGACCTCCCGCACGCCGCTCAGGGTGCTGAAGAACACAAGGAAGAACACGCTGACCGCCGCGAGAACGATTTTCGGCGCCATGCCGATGCCGAACCACATGATGAACAGCGGCGCCAGCGCCACCTTCGGGAGGCCGTAGACCGCCGTCACGAAGGGATCGACCGTTCGGCGGATCGTATCGTTGGCGCCCGCCACGCAGGCCGCGAGCACGCCGGCGGTGGCCCCCATCAGGAAACCGGAAATCGTCTCCTTGAACGTGATCATCAGATTGTACTGCAAGGTGCCCGTGCGCACCCACTCGCTCAATCGCGCGAGGATGGCGCTTGGGCTGCTGATCCAGAACGGATCAGCCAGCCGACCGGACGCAAACTGCCAGAAGGCCAGGAAAGCCGCGGCGAACAGCAGGCGGTAGACCCAGATCCTGCTGACACGCCACGAGGAAGCTGCCATCCCGACGCGCGGCCGGCGACTGGGGGCGGCTACATCATTGCTGGTCATGCGGCTGTCTCCCGATGTCGGTCTCGATCGCCCCCCAGAGGCGGCGGTAGTGATCCTCGAACGCGGGCGCGAACCGGACGTCATGCACGCTGCGCGGACGCCCGATCGCGATCCGCTCGCCGAGCTTGACCCGCGACGGGCGGGGCGACAGTACGACCACCCGATCAGCGAGGGTGATGGCCTCCACGATGTCATGCGTCACGAACACCACCGTCTTGCGGGATTCGCTCCACAGCCGCATCAGCTCGGCCTGCAGCACCAGCTTGAGCTGGGCGTCGAGCGGGCCGAACGGCTCGTCCATGAGGATCGTCGACGGATTGTAGATGAGGGTGCGCGCGAGCATGGCGCGCTTGCGCATACCGCCGGAAAGCTGGCGGGGATGATGGCGCTCGAACCCTTTCAGGCCCACGCTCGCGATCATCGCGTGGACCCTGTCCCTTCGCTCGGAAACGGCCACGCCGCGGATCTCCAGCGGTACCGCGACGTTTTCCTCCACCGTTCGCCAGGGCAGCAGGCTGTCGTGCTGGGTGAGATAGCCGATCTCGGTGTTCACCCCGTCAACGGGCGCCCCGTTGCACGCAATATGCCCCTCGTCTGGCATATCCAGCCCCGCGAGCAGGTTCAGAACCGTGGATTTGCCGCTGCCGCTCGGCCCGACCACGGCAAGGAACTCCCCCTCCGCCACCACAAGCGAGAAGTCCCGCAGGACTTCCAGCGGCCCGCTCCGGGACTGGAAGACCTTCCGCACGCCCTTGAACTCGACCGCCGGCTTCGCGATCTCCAGCACCGCCACCGTTTCCGGTGCGTGACACACCTTCATTGGCTTTCCCTCTCCGATGAACAGGCGTGTTGGCCACGCTTCTGTCTGTTACAGGGCTCCCTCGACTTGCCTCCTAACGCGAGAAGAATGCAGTCGCCCGCATCGCCAGTTCGTCGCGTGGACCTTTCGCCCAGAGTTCGAGCGCCTCGTCGGGATTTTCCGAAAGCTTGGCCTCCAGCGTGAAGGACGCGTTGACGAAAAGCGGATGCACCCCGCGGAACTCGAAGCGCGTCAGGTCGGCGTCGGGCCGCAGCTCGCTTGCGAAGTTCTGGAGCAGCGTCGCCGTCAGCGGCCCATGCACCACCAAGGCCGGATAATTCTCCTCCCGGCGGGCATAGTCCCCGTCATAGTGGATGCGGTGGCCGTTGGAGGTGAGCGCTGAGTAGCGGAACAGCAGAACCGGATCCGGCTCCACGACCGTGCGCCATTGCGCTCCCGCCGGCGCGGGCGTCAGGGCGGGTGCCGGCGCACCGGGCGCGGCGGCCTCGCGATAGACGATGTCCTGCTCCTCGACGATGCACTCCACGTCGCAGCAGGTCGTGCGATGCACCACCGTGACGAACACGAGATGCCCGGCCCGTCCGGACTTCGCCTCCACCTTCGAGATGGTGCTGGTCCGAGTCGCGATCTTCCCGATGGTCAAGGGCTGGCTGTAGAAGACGCGGCCGCCCGCCCACATGCGCCGGGGCAGCGGCACGGGCGGCAGAAAGCCGCCGCGCCTGGGATGGCCGTCGACGCCAAGGGCGCTGCGCGGCACGAACGGATTAAAGAACAGCCAGTGCCAGCCCGGCGGCAGCATGTCGCCGGCCGCCGGAGACATGCCGATATCGAGCGTGGCGGCGAGGCCGGCCACCTTCTCCGCCGACAGCAGTTCGCTGACCGTCTCCTGGCGGCCCACCCATCCCTGCCAGCTTTCCGTTCCCGACGCCTCGATCACCTGGTTCATGCCATCCCGCCTGCCTGCTAGTGGATCACCTGGGCTTCAGCCAGCTCCGCCCGTTTCGCGCGCGACAGGCCGAGCAGTTCGCCAAAGACATAATTCTCGTCCTCGCCCAGTCGGGGCGTGCCTCGCTCCAGACCGGCCTCCGATTGGGAAAAGCGGATCGGAACCGACAGAGCCGCGCGGGTCTTCCCGTCGGTGTCCTCGACATCCACGACGGCGCCGCGGTCACGCAGATGCACGTCACGCGTGAGGTCAGCGGTGGTCGCCGACACCGAGGCCGGCACGCCGGCCGCCTGCAAGCGCGCGACAGCCGGCTCGGCGATCTGCGTCCCCGTCCAGCTCTCGACCTCGACATCCAGATCGGCCGCATGCTTCAGGCGGGATGCGGCGTCCCGGAACCGCGGGTCATCGCCGAGTTCCCTCCGGCCCATCACGCCCAGCAGCGCCGTCCACTCGGCGTCTTCCCGCACTGCGATGGTCAGCCAACGGTCCGCCTGCGATGTCGCATAGACGCCGTGGGGTGCCATTTGCAGGTCCCGGTTGCCCATGCGCGCCGGCGCGCCGCCCGCGGCCGCCAGCAGCAGGGCCTCCCCCGCGAGCGAGGACGCCACTTCGCGGGCGCTGACATCGACATGGCATCCCCGCCCCGTGGCCCGCATCCGGTAGAACGCAGCTAAGGCGGCGACGGCGGCGTTCATGCCCACCGAATGGTCCATCACGTGGCGCATCTCCACAGGCGGGCCATCGGCATATCCCGTCAGGAAGCCAAGAGCACCCCAGGCCCCGAACAGCGGCGCATAGCCCGCAAAGTGAGAATCGGGCCCCGTCTGGCCGGAGGAGGAGACGGAAAGCATGACCAGCGAAGGCTTGACCTGCGACAGGACATCGTAGCCGAGGCCAAGCCGCGCCATGACGCCGGGCCGAAAGCTCTCGGCGGCCATCTCGCTGATGGAGACCAGGCGCTTGGCAAGGTCCACCCCGCGCGGATCCTTCAGATTGATGCGAACCGAGAGCTTGTTCGACGCAACCTGGTCGAAACTCGCCGGGCCCATCCGCCCATAGACGGGATGGGGCTTGCGGAAGATATCGGGCCGCAGGCTGCTCTCGATCTTGATGCACTCGGCCCCGAGCTGGGACAGCATGTGCGTGCAGAAGGGTCCGGCGGCGTGGACGGTGAAGTCCGCGATCCTGAGGCCAGCCAGCGGTTTCATCGCGCGCCCACCGCCAAGCCGGCGGTCTCCCTTCGATTGGTGATGTGCAGGATGGCCTGATGTTCGCCCAAGGCCGGAGGCCCACCACGCAATCGAAGGGAAGCTCCGTCCAGGTGAAACGGCGCGACGAGAACGGGCGCAGGCGTGGCGCCTGGGATATCCACCCGCTGGAACAGGCCCCGCGCCTGCTCGTGCGCGCCGGCCAGCACGTCCGCCGGGCTGCTGTACTTGGCCATGGGCACGCCCAGCTTCTGGGCCCGCGCGACGACGTCCGCCGTCGTCTCGCCCTTGCTCCAGGCGCGTATCCGGGCGTTGATCTCCGCGCCGCGCCGGCCCCGCTCCAGCGGATCCTGAAGGTCAGGGGCAGTGGCCCAGTCCGGCCGGCCCATCAGCTCGACGAGCCCTGTCCACTGCCGCTCCTCCAGGGTGAGCAACTGGACATAACCGTCGGCGCACTCCAACACCCCGCCATACTTGAACGAGCGGGTGACCCGATGCTCAAGAGATCCGTCGCCCAGCCGCTGGATGGCGAACGCACCGACCGCCAGGGCCGCGTCCTGGATCGACACGTCCACCGCCTCTCCCTGCGCCGCCGACCTCGACAGCAGCGCGGCCAGGGCGCCGAGCGCGGCCACCACGCCGCCCTGCATCTCCGCGAAATGGCCATGGATCTTGATCGGCGGCCGATCCGGAAACATCTCGGCCGACAGGCCGTTGGGAAGGAGGAAGCCCTCGCCGGAGGCGTGAATGAGCGTGATCTCCTCGCCCCGCCATCCGGCGTTCGGACCGCTGGCCCCGAACGGGAGAACCGACACATAGGTCAGCGCCGGATTCCTCGCGCGGACACTCGCCTCATCCACGCCCATCGCCGCCCTCTGCGACAAGGGCACGTCGCAGATGAAGGCGTCCGCCGTCTCCAGCAGGCGATGAAAGCTCGCGCGTCCGGCCGGAGACTGCGGGTCGCAGACGACGCTGGACTTGCCGGCGGAGAGGTAGGCAAAGAGCGCGCTGACATCCTCCCCCTCTCCGGCAGGCCGCGGAAGAAAGGGAGGCCTGCGCCGGAGGGCGGAGCCCTCCGGCGGCTCCATCAACACGGTGAGCGCACCCAGGGTGGACAGGAGGCGGCCCGCATAGGCCGCTCCCGCACCCGATGACAGTTCGACGATGGTGAGGCCGTTGAGCGGCCCCTCGACGCACCCGTTCATTTGAACACCGCCACCGATTGGAAGACGTGAACGGACCGCTTCAGCGAACCGTCGGCAGATCGAGGTCGAGTTGCGCGCCATCGAAGAACACGCGGTTCTCCACGGCCCGGGACGGCAGCATGACCGTCGCCAGGCCCGGCGTGGTGAGTTCGCCGCGCTGGTTCTCGCCCCAGATCTCCAGGTCGACGAGGGCAAACCCGTCCTTCACATACTTGCGGGTGACCTTGCCCTTGCACCACGTGCAGTCGCCCATGGTGTTGAAGCGCCGCATCTGGGTGCGCACGCGCTTCAGGAAGGCCGCATCGCCCATCCAGTTGGTGACGAGGCTGCACATCCATGCGGAGCGCTGCGGCCCATAGTCATAAGTGCCGGGCACGCCCACTTCCTTGGCGACAGACTCCCGGTGGTGGCCGATGCCGGTGTATTCGATGCCGCCGCCCGCTTCGGGGTTGCGGAAGAAGTGCCCGGGATGTTTCACGGCCGACATCAGCACGATGCCGTGCGTGTGGCCGCGGCCACAGCCCACCAGGAAGCCCATCGTATCCATGAGCGACAGTGGGCCGCGCACGATCGGGGGCAGTTCCTCCCCTTCCTTGACGTCCTCCCAGTAGCGCACGTTGTTGCCGCGGATGCGCTCTTCCTCCCGCAGGATCGCTTCGTCGATCGCCTCGAACTCGTCCGGCGTGTATTCGTGGGTCTTGATGTCCTTGTACTTGCCCGCGTCGCGCGCCGCCTTGCGCTCGTGGCGCGTGCAGGTTCCGAGCGCGCGGGCCACCAGTTCGCCGCGCTGGTTGCTGTAGGTCGCCTCCACATACTGGAGCACGAGGCGGCCTGAGAATTCGCTCTTCTTCTCCTCGACGCCCACCACGCGCTCGATGGCGGTGATGCGGTCGCCGGGCCGGATATGGCGGAACAGCTCCCAGTCATTGCCGGCATAGAAGCCGTGCACCCCGGAGAGGCCCCAGCGCGTGCGGCCGATCCAGCCGAAGGCCATCGGGAACATGGGGTGCGCCACGTTGCCGCCGAGGCGGCTCTGGCGCCCGTGCTCGGCATCGCGGTACAGCGGGTTCAGATCGCCGATACCGTTGCAGAAATTGCGGATGGTGTCCGGGCTCGCGTCCTGGAGATACGGCCCCTCGGGCCGAAGCTGGAGCCCGATCATCTTCCGGGCATCGGCCACGGCCGCATCGGTGATCTTGCCCTCGGCCGGAGCGTGGCCGACATCCTTTTCCGTCACAGCGTCCATGTCTTTCTCCCGTTGCATCTCTTCCGGCGGCGGCGCGAACGGCCGACGCGGTTCTTCCTTCGCCGTCGCTGACGCGATCGGCGCTCGGGGCTTCCCGCCCTTGAATTCAGCTCACGAAACAGATGCTTAATGCAGAATGCATTCTTGCATCGAGGGCATGGTATCGACGGCGGGCTCCGCCGTCTTCTTCGTTCAGCCGTGTTCTGGTGCGCGCCTGGTCAGGCCGCCTTGTCGCTCGCGGCAGCATGCGGCGGCGCGTCGAAGCGGAGGACGAACCCCTCCAGCTCGGGGCGTGCGGCCGGATATTTCTGGAGGATCAGCGGATCGTGGGCGGGCAGCACATGGTCGTCGCTGTCGGCGAGCGCGCGGATGCGATCGTGGGCCCGCAGCATGTCGGCGATGGAATGCGCCACCGCGAAGGGCACGCCCCGCTCATATTCCTCGTAATAGTGCAAAGCATCCGATGCCAGGATGACCCAGCCACGCCGGGTGAGCACTCGCACGATCGACTGCCCCGCCGTGTGCCCGCCGACCACATGCACCGAAACGCCCGGCGCGACGTCGTGATCGGCGCCGTGCAGCTTCAGCCGGCCGGCATGGAGATACTGCACCAAGCGGGCGATCTCGTCGGATGCATAGGCATGCCGCATCCAGGGATGATGCATGTCGGGCCCGGTCACCGACTGCATCTCGGCCAGCGGCATCAGGAATTCGGCATTTGGATACTGGTCGACGTTGCCGATGTGGTCGTAGTGCGCGTGGGTGAGCACGACCAGGGTCTGAGCCGCCGGGTCGATGCCGAGGGCGCGCAGCCCGTCCGCCGGTTCACGCAGGAAGGTATGGCCGTTGCGCTCGGCCTTGGCCCGCTCCATCCCGGTATCGATGACCACCGTGCGGTCCTCGCCCACCAGCACCCAGGTGAAGAAGTCCATCGTCAACGGAGTATCGGGCGAAGCCTCGATGTTGAAGTTCTGCCCCCGCCGGCGCTTGGCGTTGGTCGCGTAGCGGATGGCATAGATGTCATAGGGCTTTGCCCCGACCTCGCTCATGGCGCCTTCCCTCTTATGTTCTTGTTTCCGCGGAGCTTCGCACGGCGCCGCGCATCTTGACCAGCCGCATCCGGGGCCCTGCATCCGCTCAGGCTCGTGGCCGCCGCCGCCATAATGCAGAATGCATCTCCTAGGCGGGTGCGGGCTGAGCGCGGACCTCCACCGACCGGATGGGGGCCCAGACCGGAGCACCGGGCTCCGGCTCGACCGCCGCGCCGGATGCCACCAGCGCATCACATGCCTCAGCGGAGAAGCCGAGCCCCGCCAGCGTCTCGCGCGTGTGCTCCCCGAGCAGCGGCGGCGGTCGTTCGGCCTGGGTGGCCGCGCCCCATTCGAACGGCAGGTCCGGCAGCACGAAGGGCAGGTCCTGGAAAGCGAAGCGGGTGACCTTGTGGCCATGCCGCGCCTGCGGCGCCTCCAGCACCCGCTCCATGGGCAGCACCTCCGTGAAGCCGAAGCCGGCCGCGGCCAGCAGCGCCGCCAGATTCGCGTAGGAGAACCGGCCCACCGCCTCCCTGACCAGAGCCTCGACCCGATCGCGCTGCTTCTTCCGCGACCTGAGCGTCGCATAGTCCGGATCCACCGGCTGCCTCACCGCCCGCCAGAAGTCCGCCCAATGACGGTCGGTGAGCATCACGAGATAGATCCAGCGGCCGTCCGATGTCTCATAGGCGCCATAGCCTGGCATGCTGAACTCGCCCGACGGCTCCGGGTCCGGCCGGCCGGTCAGGTGCATCTTGAGCTGGACGCCGGCATAGTCGCGCGCCGCCACATGCAGGCCGGTCTCATAGAGACCGACCTCGATCTTGCGATGCTCGGCGCCGAGACCGGGATCGAGCAGGGCGGAGAGGATGCCGATGACCGCGTAGCAGCCGGCGAACTGGTCGTGATACGAGGGGCCGAGCCGGCTGGGACGCCCGTCGACCCGGTGCGCATCCATGACCCCGGTCGCCGCCTCGGCGATGGGGTTGGACGCCAGGTCATCCGCCTGGGGGCCTTCGTTATAGCCCCGGATATGACAGTAGACGACCGCGGGATTGGCCCGGGCGCAGGCCTCGTAGGTCACACCCAGCCGCCGTGCGGATGCGGGCGCCAGGTTGTGAAGGACGATGTCGACGGTGGGGAGAAGCCGCTCCAGCGCTTCGCGCCCGCCCGGCGAGGCGAGATCCACGCACAGGCTCTTCTTGCCACGGCTATAGGCGATGTAGGTGCCGCTGGGGCCACCGCGCACGAGGCTGCGCGTCGGGTCGCCCGCGGGCGATTCCAGCTTGATGACCTCGGCCCCCATCTGCGCCAGCACGTGGCCCGCGAACGGCGCCGCCAGCATCGTGCCGATCTCCAGAACGGTCTTGCCGGCAAGACTGTCGCGCTTCATGGCCTTCTCCCCGGGCGCTCGGCTGGCTTGCGGCGCCCAGACAGCGCCGGCACCGCCGCGTTGAGATAGTGCATAATGCATTATCTACGAGGTTGTCAAACGCCCTCTGCGGATTTCGCCGCGGCCGGGCGGGCGGGCGCGGCAGGTGCCTTGCGTCGGGATCAGGGGACCGGCACTCACGGAGAAAGCCGGGGCGCGGCTGCGCCGGTTCCGGCGGGGCGCCGGTGACGGCGCCATTAGGAGGCGGGGCGCACGGCGGCTATAGCAGGCGCCCGCCGGCGGGCGGACCAAGCGTCCCTTGTGATCGGCGGGTTTCTATGCGGAGAATGAGGCCAGCGAAAACATGCGGTTGTCTCGGATGAGACTGGATCCACTCAAGCACGCGGAACGGGTGACCGGCCACCGGCAGTCGGCCCTGGTGGATCTGTGGTCCACGACCGGATTCGCCGCCACGCTGAGCGACGTCACCGGGCCGCATCTCTATGACTATGGCGACCTGCCGGTCGCCACCGTGGCGATCACGCTCTACGACGTGCGCCGCCATGTGCTGATCGAGAACGGGCGCGTGCGCCGCGACGGCCCGGTGTCCTGCGGGCAGTTCCGCATCGGCCTGCCCGGCCGGACGGTGGTGGTCGATGCCGTGCCGGACGCGAACGCCGGAAAGCTGGTGCTGCTCTATCTGGGCGATGCCCTGCTGCGCGACGTGGCCGCCGCCCACGGCAGCGCCACGCCCATCGAGCTGATGGACCGGGCCTGGGACGTGGACGACCCGATGCTCTCCCTGTGTGCCCAGCGGCTCGTGGAGGCGAGCACGCTGGCGGGCGAGGGCCGCTCGCTGCTGGCGGAACAGTTCGCCTATACGCTGGCCCTGCATCTCGCCGACCGCTATGCCGCGCCCAGGGCGTGCCCGACCGAGCCCGCGCCGGAACTCGATCGCGGCATGCCCGCCCGGATCGCCGACTTCGTGCGCGCCGACCCCGGCCGGGCGATCTCGCTGGCCGACATGGCCGGTGTCGCGGGCCTGAGCCCATCCGCCTTCATCCGCAGCTTCAAGCGCTCCACCGGGCTGACGCCGCACCGCTTCGTGGTGGAGCAGCGGGTGCGGGCGGCGCAGGACCTCATCGCCACCTCGAACATGCCGCTGGCCGAGATTGCGCTGGCCGTCGGCTTCTCCTCGCAATCGCATCTCGGCACCGCGTTCCGGGCGGTCACCGGGGTGAGCCCGGCGCGATTCCGCCGCCTGCGGCCCGGCGGCGAGTGATTTCCTGACAAGCCCCCGCGGCACGGCCCGCCGCGCGGCGATTTCCTGGCAGACAGCACCCGCCGCCGCGCGACACCTTCCTGCCCAAAGATGCGCCCGGCCGAAGGCGCGACACGGGAGGCAGACATGTCGACGACGCCGACGATCGTTCCGATCGAGAACACCAGCCTGACCGGCTTCTACAAGGACATGACGGTCCCGGAGAAGCGGACCTTCTGGGCCTGCGCCACGGGCTGGGCGCTCGACGGCATGGACTTCATGATCTACCCGCTGGTGATCGGCACGATCATCAAGCTGTGGAACGTGGACGCCGGCACGGCGGGCCTCGCCGGCACGGTGACGCTGCTGGCCTCGGCGCTGGGCGGCTGGGGCACGGGTTATATCGCCGACCGCATCGGCCGCGTGCGCACGCTCCAGTTCACCATCCTGTGGTTCTCCTTCTTCTCGCTGCTGTGCGCCTTCGCCCAGGACTTCAACCAGTTGCTGATCTGCCGCGCACTGCTGGGCCTCGGCTTCGGCGGCGAATGGGCGGCCGGCGCCGTGCTGATGGGCGAGACCATCCGCGCGCAGTATCGCGGCCGCGCGGTCGGCTCGGTGCAGTCCGGCTGGGCGGTGGGCTGGGGCCTCGCGGTGCTGGCGCAGGCGGCGCTGTTCTCCTTCCTGCCGGCCGAGCAGGCCTGGCGCTGGATGTTCGCCATCGGCGCGCTGCCGGCGCTGCTGGTGCTCTATCTGCGCGTCTATGTGAAGGAGCCGGAGGTGGCGGCGCAGACCCGCGCCAAGGTTGCGGCCCGAGGCGAGAGCCCCTCCATTCTCGAGATCTTCCACGGCCCGATCCTCAAGGTGACGGTGCTGGCCTCGCTGGTCTCCACGGGCTGCCAGGGCGGCTATTACGCCATCACCTTCTGGGTGCCGCGCTTCCTCACCACTGAGCGCAAGCTCTCCATCGTCGGCTCCACCGGCTATCTCGCGGCGCTCATCGTCGGCTCCTTCATCGGCTATCTGGTCGGCGCCTGGTATGCTGACCGCTACGGCCGGCGGAACCTGTTCCTGGTGTTCTCGCTCGGCGCCATCGTGGTGGTGGCGGCCTATACCCAGCTGCCGCTCTCGAACGAGGTGCTGTGGGTGCTGGGCTTCCCGCTCGGCTTCTTCGCCTCGGGCTATTTCTCCGGCATGGGCGCGTTCCTGACCGAGCTCTACCCCACCCGGCTGCGCGGCTCCGGCCAGGGCTTCTGCTACAATTTCGGCCGCGGCATCGGCGCGCTCTTTCCCTTCCTGGTGGGCTATCTCTCGCAGGCCACGACGCTGGCCAACGCGATCTGCATCTTCGCGGTGATCGCCTATGTGGTGTTCTTCGCCGCGGCCTATGCCCTCCCCGAAACCCGCGGCAAGGTGCTGTACGCCGATGCATGACGAAGGCTCCCGCCCCGCGACCGCCCCGGCCTGCCCGGGGCCGGCGCCCCACCCGCACGGGCCGACGCGCTACCGTGTGCCGGCGGGCGCGGTGGACACCCACGCCCATGTCATCGGCCTGCCGCCGGCCTATCCGTTCGTCGCCGGCCGCAGCTACACGCCGCCGGAGGCGACCGCGCAAAGCTATCTCGCCATGCTCGACGCCACCGGCATGACCTACGGCGTGCTGGTCCAGGTCAGCGTGCACGGCACCGACAACCGGGCGATGCTGGAGCCCCTCGCCGCCCACCGGGAACGGCTGCGCGGCATCGCGGTAATCCCGCTCGGCCTGCCCGACCGGGAGCTGGCGGCCCTGAAGGACGCCGGCATCGTCGGCCTGCGCCTCAATATCCTCTACGGCGGCGGCATCGGCTTCGAGCAACTGGACGCCTATGCCGCGCTCGCCCGCGAGATGGGATGGCATCTCCAGTTCCTGATCGACGCCGCCGACCTCGTGCCCCTGGCGCCCCGGCTCTCCACCCTCCCGGTGCCGTTCGTCGTCGACCATTGGGGACATTTCCCGGTGTCGCGCGGGCTCGACGACCCCGGTTTCCGGACGCTCTGCGCGCTGCTGCGCGACGGCGGCTGGGTCAAGCTGTCCGGCGCCTACCGCAACACGGTCGCGGGGCCGCCCTACGCCGATACGATCCCGTTTGCCCGGCTGCTGCACGAAGCCGCCCCGGATCGTTGCGTCTGGGGCTCCGACTGGCCCCACGTCGCCCATTGGCAGCCGATGATGAATGTGGGCGACCTGCTCGACCTCCTGGCCGACTGGGTGCCCGACGCGGCGGCGCGCGACGCCGTCCTCGCCGGCAATGCGCAGCGCCTCTACGGCTTTCCGCCCGCGGCCGTGTGACAGGCGCGGTGCGGGGAGCCGGCGGCACGGCTCCGGGCACGGCGCGCCCGCACGCCGGATCGGCTTGACGATTCGAACGGCCGATGATCTGGAGGGCGGGCAGAAGCTCCCGGACACGCACGGCGCCATGTTCCAGATCACATGCGAGCGCCCCTGGCTCGTCGCCCGGTTCACCCGGCCCCAGACGATGGTCAGCTGGTCGCTCAACCGGCCGGGTTTTGTCCAGGCCGAACAGGTGGCCTGGCTGGAGGTCGGCAACGAGGAACTGCGTCACGCCCCGGACCCGGTGGCATGGTTCGCGGCACGGCTTGCGGCACGCGGTTTGGCGGATGCCGTCGGCCTCATGACCGCCCGCGACGTTTCCCGTTACGAGCGGCAGTCCGCAGCCGTCGAGGACGTCCGGGCGGATTGCGTCGTGACCCTGGGGCTCAACAATGGAGAGCGGGTGGGCCAGCGGGTGGGCGCCCATCTGCATCCGCTGAATGCGGGGACCATCAACATCCTGTGCGCGGTGTCCGAGCCGCTGACGGAAGCAGCGCTTCTCGAAGCCGCATCCCTGGTGACGCAAGCACGCACGGTTGCCCTCTCGCAGGTCCGCTATCGCCGGCCGGGACGGACAGAGGCCGTGACCGGCACAGGAACGGACTGCATCGTCGTGAGCGCGCCGGCGGGTTCCCCCCGCACGTCGTTCGCCGGCATGCATACCGCAATCGGCGAGGTGATCGGCGCCTGCGTCCTGCGCGCGACGCTGGCGGCGGCAGCCAATTGGTGCGCCGAGGCTCCTCCCGACCGGTTTCCGCGCCGGAGCGACGGAGATGGTCGGCACGCTGTTTAGATATTTTGACACGGCCAAGACCCATTTCTGACACTCGGAGCGCCCGGCTCCGGGCGATGCGGCCAGTTGATCCGTTAGAAACGATCGGCGCGGAAAGATGGATTTCGCTGGCGATATGGCGTTACTCGGCGCGCCGACGAGCGGGTATCGAGCCGCCAGCCGCAGCAGGCTCAAGTTCTTTCGAGCGCCCTGGACAGGGGGCCGGCCCCGTTATTCTGCTTCCTGGGCGAGCATCGCCACGGATTGCCGGGCGCTGCGGTAACAGGGGCTTCAAGCAGGTGCGGCCGATGCTGGTCGCCGACGAGGCCGGTGCCCGGACAAACGGAATCCGAGAGGAATCCGAGAGGAATCCGAATTCACGTCGGTCTCACGATCGAAGCTCGGGTCATGGCAGCGCGACTATGTCTGCCAAGCCGGTATCGAGGCGTGGCGGACCAATGAGGTTCCAATCGATCCGACGACCAACCCGTTTATCGCCTGGCGATGAACAGCGTCTCCACCCTGACGTTGAGAGCCAGGAGCTTCGCATACAGGTCGCCGTTGTATGCCGGCGCGTCGTTGATCGCCCACCCTGCCGCGACGAGGAACATGCAGAGCACAACAGGCGAACGCGATGCCAATGGAACGACCTCACCGCCGACACTGACGCTCCCCGTCACGCACGATGACAGACCATCGCATCATCGATTGCAGCCGGCGAAGGTCCGGCAGGCGGACACGTGCGATTTTCCGCTGTTTCCGCAGGCCGCAGCCGCCTTAAACGAAGAGCATAAGAACATATGGGAGGACGGCATGGGTGCTCAATGCGCCTTCGGGCATGTGAGAGGTATTATGCTAAAGCGTCGCATCTTCGCGCTTTGCAAGCAGGCCTCGCCCCGACCCAGCAGCTTGTGTGTGCAGGTCAGCGACCTGTTCTGAATCTGGACCCCTGATCTTGGGAAGGAGGTTCGGCAGCGTGGCTCGCCATCTGCCGGAACGCTTCCGCTCGCGTCCCCATCGGCGCGGGCATGCTCCGGGCCCGGATCAGGATCGCGCATTCCGCCCCAAACAAGCAAAAGCAGCCGGAGGGCTCAAGGACATGACCATTTCTCAGATCGGCGCGACGCATGCGCCGGCCCGCCTCAGCCGGGACCAGTGGCGTATCATCCTGCTCGCCAGCCTGGGCGGGTCGCTCGAATTCTATGACTTCATCATCTATGGCATCTTCGTTCAGTATATTTCCGCGCAGTTCTTTCCCGTCAACGATCCCTATGTCTCGCTGATCCTGTCCTTCTCGGTGCTGGCGCTGGGCTTCCTCGCCCGGCCGTTCGGCGGCGCGCTGCTCGGCACGCTGGGCGACCGCTACGGCCGGCGGCCCGTGTTCATCGCCTCGCTGGGGCTGACCACCCTCGCCACCATCGCCATCGGCCTGCTGCCGGGCTATGAGCGCTGGGGCCTCGCGGCCCCGCTGCTGCTGGTGGCCTTCCGGCTGGTGCAGGGCATCTGCCTCGGCGGCGAGCTGCCGGGCGCGGTGACCTATGCGGTGGAGGCCGCCCCGCGGCGCGCCGGGCTTGCCTGCGGCTTCATTATCTTCTGCGTCAACGTGGGCGTGCTCATCGCCACCCTCGTCAATCTCGGCATCCAGTATGCGCTGCCGCCGCAGGACGTTGCCGCCTATGGCTGGCGCATCGCCTTCCTCTTCGGCGGCGTCATCGGCCTCGTCAGCTTCGCGCTGCGCCGCAAGCTCGAAGAATCGCCGGAATTCGTCAACCTGCACGGCAAGGCCGCCAAGCACCCGCTGGGCGAGCTCATGCGCAATCACGGCCGCGCGGTGCTGGTGGCCGCCGGCGTCGCGGCGATCATCGCCGGCTTCAACGGCATGCTCTACGGCTTCGTGCCGGCCTTCCTGGTGAAGACCCTCGGCTATCCCGCGCCCGAGGTGGCCCTCGCCATGACGGTGGCGCTGGTGGTCAGCTCGATCGGCCTGATGATCGCCGGCTGGGCGGGCGACTTCATGCCGTCGCGGCTGATCCTGCGGGCCGGCTCGCTGCTGATGCTGCTCACCGTGGTGCCGCTGTTCGCGCTGATGGCCAATCGGGGCGCCAGCATCATCCTCGTGCTGGGCCTCCTGTCGCTGGTCTTCTCCCTCACCAGCGGCATCTGGCCGAGCATCCTGGCCGGCCTATTCCCGACCAAGGTGCGCTTCACCGGCATCGCCCTGTCCTACAATCTGAGCGTCACGCTCCTGTCGGGCTTCGCGCCGCTGGCGGCCACCATGCTGATCGAGCGCACGCAGATGCCGGCGGCGCCCGCGCTCTACATCGCCCTGTGCGCGGCGGTCAGCCTGTGGAGCAGCTTCTTCATCGCGGATCGGGCCTCCGCGGCCGCTCCCGCGACCGGCGAGGCCCAGCTCAAGGCCACCGGCCTCCCGCCGCTCTGAGCCCTGTCCGCCCTGCGGACCCAAGCGAACCGGCGGGCGACGGCGCCCGCCGGTTCCGCCTAAGAGGACAGGCGCTCCGGTCGCCGCATGGAAAGGCCCACCGGAGCCGCCACCAGAACACCCAGCAGGAAGGAACCGCCATGGGCATCATCGCGCTCGGCTATCTCGGCATCCGCTCGGACAGGATGAGCGACTGGCACGACTTCGCCTCCGGCCTGCTCGCCATGCAGGCGATGGACGTGACCAAGGCGGCCCGCACCTTCCGCATGGATGACCGCCGCCAGCGCCTGTTCGTGGTGGACGAGGCCGGTCCGGTGCTCGCCGCCATGGGGTGGGAGGTGGCCGAGAAGTCCGACCTCGACCATTTCGGCGCCCGCCTGGAAGCGGCCGGAGCGATGGTGCGGCGGGGCACCCGCGCCCTCGCCGACCAGCGCTTTGTTGAAGACCTGATCATCTTCGAGGATCCCGACGGCAACCGCGTGGAGCTGTTCTTCAACCCCATGCGAGCCAGCGACCCCTTCGTGCCGGGCCGTCCCATCTCGGGCTTCCGCACCGGCGCCCTCGGCATGGGCCACGCGGTGCTGCACGCCGTGCGCATCGACGCGCTGCTGCCCTTCTATCGCGACGTGCTGGGCTTCCACGTGAGCGACTATGGGCTGACGCCCTACCCGCTCTACTTCTTCCATGTCAACGAACGCCACCACAGCTTCGCCATGGTGGGCTCGGGACAGATCGGCTTCCATCACTTCATGGTGGAGTTCCGCAATCTGGACGACGTGGGCCAGGGCTATGATCTCGCCCAGTTGCAGGAGGGGCGGGTGGCCTACACGCTGGGGCGCCACACCAACGACTACATGACCTCCTTCTATGCCCACTCGCCCTCCGGCTTCTTCGTGGAGAACGGCTGGGGCGGGCGGCTGATCGATCCCGCCACCTGGGAGCCCCACGAGACCTTCGCCGGGCCGAGCTTCTGGGGGCACGAGCGGCTGTATCTGCCGGAGGAGCCCCGGGCCCGCCTGCGCCAGATGCGCCTCGACGCCGCCGCGCACGGCATCCGGGCGCCGGCCGTGGCGGATTGCCCCTGGCTCTACGGCCAACTCGCCGGCTGAGCCCGCCGCCGCGCCGGGCCGGCCGGGGTGCTCACAGCCCCAGCCGCGCCCGCGCTTCCGGCAGCGACAGCGGCCGCAGCCCGAGCGCCTGCGCCGCTCCGGCGAAATGCGCCACCAGCGCCGCATTGTCGGGCGCCACCTGTCCATCCGGCAGGTGCAGATTGTTCTCGAACCCCATGCGCACGTCGCCGCCCAGCAGAGCGGCGGCCATGCAGCAGGCGCTTTCCGTGGGGCCGAAAGCGCACACCGACCAGTCGGGCGTATGCCGCCGGGCGGCGAGGAAGCCGAGGATGGCGGCCGGGGTGGACGGCGGACCGTCACCATAGCGCCCGAGAACGAAGAGTTGCGCGGCGTTGGCGAGCGGAATCGCCCCGGCCTCCGCGAGATGGTCGAAGCGCTGCACGTCGGCCGCGTCATAGAGGATGTATTGCACCGCCATCCCATCCCCCGCGCAGGCCGCGAGGAAGGCGGCCACCTCGCCCGCCAACGTGGGGTCGCTGAACAGCTCGCGCACGGCCACGGAGAATGCCTCCGGGCGCAGCGTCCGCACCAGCGCCATCTGCTCCTCCGGCCGGTAAAGTCCCACCGCCTCGGTGGTGACCTGGAGGATGAGGTCGCCGGCGCCCCGGTGCCGGATCTCGGCGATGGCCTCCGCATAGCGGCCGGCATCGAGGCTGTGGCGGCCTTCGTCGTCGCGCACGTGCAGGTGGATCGCGCTCGCCCCCGCCGCCGCGCAGCGCAGGCTCTCGGTGGCGATGTCCGCCGCGGACATGGGCAGGGCGGGATGGTCCGCCTTGGTGCGGCGGGCGCCGTTGATCGCCGACATGATGAGAATGGGCCGCATGGAACCTCGCTTGCCGTCGTGCCTCGCGTCTTTCTAGCCGAGCACGCCCACGTCGTATGCGCTCCGATGTCCTTGTCCACCTGACGGACGCTCCCGCCGCCCGTGTTGAAGGCGCCCTCCCCCTCTGGGATCAGTCGCGCTCGCAGGACGCCAAGAACATGGAGGGGACGATGCCCGACACCGCCGAAAAGCCCGCAGAACAGTTCGACATCGTCATCGTCGGCCTCGGCCCGGTGGGGGCGACGCTCGCCAACTTGCTCGGGATGCAGGGCCTCTCGACGCTGGTTCTGGAGCGCGAGACCGAAGCCTACCATCTGCCCCGCGCGGTGCATTTCGACGACGAAGTCATGCGCGTGTTCCAGACCATCGGCCTCGCCGAGGCGATCGCCCCCAGCACGCGGCTCAATCCCGGCATGCGCTTCGTGGATGCGGACGGCGCGCTGCTGATGGACTGGCCCCGCCCGCAGGAGATCGGTGCACAGGGCTGGCATGCCAGCTACCGCTTCCACCAGCCGGATCTGGAGCGCACCTTGCGTGATGGGCTGAAGCGCTTCGCCTGCGTCACGGTGCAGGCCCGCTGCGACGCCTTCGCCTTCGAGCAGGACCGCGACGGCGTCACCGTCCGCTATGAGGATCTGGGCACCGGCCGGCTGTGCCGGGCCCGCGCCCGCTATGTGGTGGGCTGCGACGGAGCACGCTCGCTGGTGCGCCGCTTCATCGGCGCCTCCATGGACGACCTCGGCTTCCATGAGCGCTGGCTGGTGGTGGACGTGGTGCTGCGCCGGCCGAAACCCACCCTCGGCGACCACACCATCCAGTATTGCACCCCGGCGCGGCCGGCCACCTATGTCCGAGGCCCCGGCGACCGCCGGCGCTGGGAGATCACGGTGCTGCCGGAGGAGGACAGCCGCGCGGTGGTCCACCCGCAGAAGGTCTGGTCGCTGCTGGCACCCTGGCTCTCGCCGGACGAGGCGGAACTGGAGCGCGCGGCGGTCTACACCTTCCACTCCGCCGTCGCCCGCCAGTGGCGGTCCGGCCGGCTGCTGCTCGCCGGCGACGCCGCGCACCAGACGCCGCCCTTCATGGGACAGGGCATGTGCTCCGGCATCCGCGACGTGGCCAATCTCGCCTGGAAGCTGAAGGCGGTGGTGGACGGCCGCGCCGGCGACACCCTGCTCGACACCTACCAGAGCGAGCGCGGACCCGATGCGCGCGCCTATATCGAGACGGCGGTGCGCCTCGGCGGCCTCATCAACACCTGCGGCACCGAGGCCGCCCTCAACGCCGCCTTCCGCGACGCGGACGGCGTGGTCCGCATCCGCAGCCGGGTGCCGCGGCTGGGGCCGGGCCTCGCGACCGGCCATGTCGATCTCGCCGGCACGCGGATCGCCCAGCCCCGGCTCGGCGACGGACGGCGGCTCGATGACGCCGTGGGCTATGGCTTCGCCCTGCTCGCCGCCGATCGGCTGTGGGCCGGCGCGAGCGAGCACGCCCGGCAGCGCTTCGAGGAGGCCGGCATCGCCGTCGTCACCGAGGCGGACTGCCCGGACCTGACCGCGCTCCTTGGCGCGGCGGGTGCCGCCGCCCTGCTGATGCGGCCCGACCGCTACGTGGCGGGGGCCGCCCGGGACGAAGGCGACCTTGCCGCCCTGTCGGGCTGGCTGGCGCCGTATCTGCCACAGCGTGCCTCCGCGGCCTGATCCGGGCGCGCGTCGCGGTCCGGGCTCCGCCCCACAAGCACTTCATCCCCCCAGAAGACGCTCAAGGAAAAGGTTCCCCCATGAAGTTTGCTTCCTTCACCCATGCCGGCCGCGCCACCTACGGTCTGGTGACCGACGGCGGGTTGGTGGATCTCGCCCCCCGCTTCCCGGAGGCGCCGACGCTGCGGGCCTTCATCGCCGGCGGGCTGGAGCGGGCCGCCGCCTTCGCCACGGCACCGGCCGATTTCGCCCTGGCCGACGTCACGCTCAATCCGGTCATTCCGGACCCGGACAAGATCGTGTGCGTGGGCCTCAACTATCATGACCACGTGACCGAGACCGGGCGCACCGCCACGCCCAATCCCATGCTGTTCGCCCGCTATGCGGGCAGCCAGGTGGGGTCCGGCGCGGCGCTGGTGAAGCCGCTCGAATCCGACGAGTTCGACTATGAGGGCGAACTGGCGGTGATCATCGGCAAGGGGGGACGGCGCATTTCCGAGGCGGACGCCCTGTCCCACGTGGCCGGCTATGCCTGCTACAATGACGGCAGCGTCCGCGACTGGCAGCGCCACACCTCGCAATTCATGCCCGGCAAGACGTTCGCCGCCACCGGCGGCTTCGGGCCGTGGATGGTGAGCGCCGACGAGATCCCCGATCCGACGCAGCTCAAGCTCACCACCCGCCTCAACGGCCAGCAGGTGCAGCAGACCAGCGTGGACCTGATGATCACGCCCATCCCGACGCTGATCGCCTACACCTCCGCCATCCTGCCGCTGCTGCCCGGCGACGTGATCGTCTCCGGCACGCCCGGGGGCGTCGGCGCGCGCCGCACGCCCAAGCTGTTCATGAAGGACGGCGACGTGGTCGAGGTGGAAGTGAGCGGCATCGGCGTGCTGCGCAATCCCGTGGTGGCGGAACGCTGATCACCCCCTGACCTGGAACGGGGCATTTTGAAGCGTGCCGTGCCCGCAAGACGCTGGGCACGGCGCGCCTGCATTCTGTACGATGCAGATGCCAGCGCCGGGGGGCATCCGACGGGACGGGACATGAACGAGGACAGCGGCCTGACGCCCGAGAAAAGCGATGGTGTTCGCGCGCTGCGCCGCGGCCTGTCGGTGCTGCGCCACATCAATGCCTGCGGCAGCACGTCGGCGGCGGACATCGCCCGGGCGCTCGATATTCCGCGTCCCACCGTCTACCGCCTGCTGCAGACGCTGGAGGAGGAGGGGTACGTCGCCTTCTCCGCCTCGTCCGCGCAGGTCCGCGTCACCCGCCTCGCCGCAAGCCTCGGCGAGGGATATGCCGCCCAAGCCCGCATCTGCCAGGCCGCGGGGCCGGTGTTCGGCCAATACGCCCCCCGTCTCGTGTGGCCTCTGGATCTCACCACCTACGAAGACGCGGCCATGGTGATCCAGGAAACCACCCATACGCGCAGCCCCTTGTCCATCGATCGTGGCATGATCGGATTCCGTCTGCCCATGCTCCGGACATCCGCCGGGCGCGCCTATCTCGCCTATTGCCCGCCGGCAGACCGCGAGATCATCCTTGGCCATCTCCGCAGCATCGACGATGTTCAGGATCGCCCCTTCCTCGATGCCGCCTGGCTCACCCGCTGCCTGAACGAGGCCCAGGAGAAGGGCTTTGCCGTGCGTGACGGTGGCGAGTTCAGGCCCAAGACCAACAGCATCGCCGTGCCCGTGATGGTCGGGCAAAGAGTGGAAGCCGTCGTATCCATGATCTGGATCAGGTCGGCGCTCACGCTGCCGGAGGCCATTCGCACCCACGAGAAGACGCTGACCGAAGTCGCCGCAGCCATCGCCGGCCGCCTTGGGGAGAAATGACGGCGGCGGAACGGCGACAAGGCGGCGACAGGCCACGCGCCGCCGATGGGGATCACGATAATAGCCCCATCAGGCGCGCTCTTGGGACCTGGACCTAGAGACCCAGATAGGCCTCCCGGACGCGGGGATCGGCGATCAGTTCGTCGGCCGGGCCGACCATGGTCACGCGGCCGGTTTCCATCACATAGCCGCGGTCCGCCACCGAGAGCGCGCCGAAGGCATTCTGCTCCACCAGCAGCACGGTCACGCCAAGCGCCTTCAGGTTCTTCACCACCTCGAAGATCTGCGCCACCAGGATGGGCGCGAGCCCCATGGACGGCTCGTCCAGCAGCAGGCAGGCCGGCCGGCCCATGAGCGCGCGGGCGATGGCCAGCATCTGCTGCTGCCCGCCGGACAGCCCGCCGGCGAGCTGGTTGCGCTTCTCCTTGAGGATGGGGAACATGGCGAAGGCGTCCGCCATGTCACGCTCCACCCGGTCGTCGGCGAAGATGAAGGCGCCGAGGCGGAGATTCTCCTCCACGCTGAGATTGGTGAAGACCTGCCGCCCCTCCGGCGACTGGGCCAGCCCGCGCGCCACCCGCCGATAGGCGGGAACGGAAGCCAGCGCCTCGCCCCGGAAGGTGATGGCGCCGCCGCTCACCGGCTGCACGCCGGAGAGGCAGCGCAGCAGCGTGGTCTTGCCCGCGCCGTTGGCCCCGACCACGGTGACGATCTCGCCCGAGCCGACGGTCAGGTCCACCCCGTGCAGGACCTCGATGCGGCCGTAGCGCGAGCGCAGCCCTTCAACCGTGAGCATGGAACGCCTCCGTCGTGCCGGCACCGAGATAGGCCGCGATCACCCTGGGGTCGCGGCTCACCGCCGCCGGATGGCCCTCGGCGATCTTCTCGCCGTGGTCCAGCACCACGATGGTGTCGGAGAGGCGCATCACCAGCTTCATGTCGTGCTCCACCAGCAGGATGGCGACCCCGGTCCTGGCCACCTCGCAGATGAGGCGGTCGATCTCCTCCGTCTCCACCGCGTTGCAGCCGGCCGCCGGCTCGTCGAGCAGGAGCACCCGCGGCCGCGCGGCGAGGGCACGGGCGATCTCCAGCCGCTTCAGCGCGCCGTAGGACAGCGCGCCGGCCTCGCGCTCCGCCGCCCGCTCCAGCCCCACCCGCTCCAGCAGAACGCGGGCGCCCTCGGCCGCCGCGCGCGCGCCGGCGCGACCCGGGAAGCCCCAGCAGGTCGCAGATCACCGGCCCCCGCTCATGCATGTGGAAGCCGACGATGACGTTCTCCAGCACGCTCATCTCGTGGAAGATCTGGAGGTTCTGGAAGGTGCGCGACATGCCGCGGCCGGCGAGCAGGTCCGGGCGCATGCCGGTCACCGCCTCGCCGTCGAGGCGCACCGTGCCGGATTGCGGCAGGTAGACGCCGGAGATCATGTTGAACAGCGTGGTCTTGCCCGCCCCGTTCGGACCGATGACGGAGACGATCTGCCCCGCATCCAGAGCGAAGGAGACCTCGCTGACCGCCCTCACGCCGCCGAAGGAGATGCCGAGGCGCTCCACTTGAAGCAGGCTCATTCCCCCCTCCCCCGCAGAAGACGCCGGGCGCTCGGGATCAGCCCCGCCGGCAGGAAGATCATCACCAGCATCATGACAAGGCCCAGCACCACGTGCTCATAGTCCTGGAGCACGGTGAGCACCTGGGGCAGCAGTGTGAGCAGCGCGGCGCCGAAGATGCCGCCGAGCACCGAGCCCGCCCCGCCCAGCACCGCCATGGTGACAAGCTCGATGGAGTGCATGAAGCCGGCGACGTCAGGCGTGATCAGGCGGTTCTGCAACGCCAGCAGCGAGCCGGCCACCGAGGCATAGACGGCGGAGATGACGAAGGCGTTCAGCTTGGCCCGGGCGATGTCCACGCCGGCCGTGCGCGCCGCCACCTCCGAGCCGTGCAGCGCCCGCAGCGCGCGGCCGGTGGGGCTGTCGCGCAGGTTCAGCGCCAGCCAGGCGCCGACGAACAGCACGAGGCCCGAAAAGGCGTACCACAATTGCGGATTGGCGAGCGGGATGCCGAGCCATTCCAGCGCCGCGCGCAGGCCCGGATCGGGCACCTTGACGCCGTCCGGCCCGCCGGTCAGCCAGCCTTCGTTGGCCAGCACCATGGCCACCAGCACGCCGAAGCCGAGGCTCGCCACGGCGAGGTAATAGCCCTTCAGCCGCAGGATCGGCCGCCCCACCCCATAGGCGATGATGCCGGAGAGCACCGCGCCCAGCACCGCCGCCAGCGCGGGGGGCACGCCGAGATGGATCGGCAGCAGGGCGCAGGCATAGCCGCCGATGCCGAGGAAGCCCGCATGGCCGAGGCTGATCTGCCCGGCATAGCCGGTGAGGATGACGATGCCCACCACCGCGATGGAATTGACGAAGACCAGCGAGCCGATGCGGTAGTAGTAATTGGAGGGGAAGAAGAACGGGCTGACGATCATCAGCGCCGCCAGCACCAGCAGGGTGGACTGCTTCGACGAGAGCCGCATGGTCACACCCGCTCTGTCGGATTGCTGCCGTAGAGGCCGCGCGGGAAGGCGAACAGCACCGCGAGGATGACGAAGAAGGCCACCGCATCCTTGTAATGGGACGAGATGTAGCCGGCCGTCAGCGCCTCCATCAGGCCGAGCAGCAGGCCGCCTGCCAGCGCGCCCTTGGGGTTGCCCATGCCGCCCAGCATGGCGGCGGCGAACCCCTTCAGCGCCAGCGAGATGCCGACCTCGAAACTGGTCGGCAGGATGGGGGTGATGAGCACGCCCGCCAGCGCGCCGATGGCGGCGGACAGGGCGAAGGAGAGCGTCATCACGAACTTCGTGTTGATGCCCACGAGCTGCGCCGCCAGGCGGTTGTTGGAGGTGGCGAGCACCGCGCGCCCGGTGAGCGTGCGGGTGAAGAACAGCCAGAGCGCGACGAAGATCGCCACCGCTCCCGCCACCACCCACAGGCTCTGCGGCAGCACGGTGGCGCCGAGGACGTGGAACGGCGCGTCGCCCGAGAAGGACGGCAGGCGGTGCGTGCCCTTGTCGAGCACGATCTGGGTGACGCCGCGGATGAAGATGGAGGCGCCGATGGTGATGATGATGAGCGACACCACCGGCGCCCCGCGCGCCGGCTCGATGGCGAAGGTGTTCAGCGCCACGCCGATGGCCGCCGTCGCCACGATGGCGATCAGCGCGGCGAGCGGCAGCGGCAGCCCGGCGGCGACGCCGGCCACCGAGATCATGCCGCCCAGCATCACGAACTCGCCCTGGGCGAAGTTCACCACGTCGGAGGCGTTGTAGATGATGGTGAAGCCAAGGGCGACGAGCGCATAGACCGCGCCCACCGTCACCCCCGAGGCCAGGAACTGCAACAGATCGGACATGTTCGCTCGCTCCCCGCGGGCGGTTCGAGGCGGCGCGCCGGCCCGAGCCCGAAGGCACGGGGATGGCCGTCTCACCCTGTGTGGAAGGGGCCGCTCTTGCCCGGCGGACGCGATGCGTCCCTGGGGGCGGCTTGTCTTTGTCTCCGTCGCCGCCGCACGCCTCCAGGTTCAGGAGGGCGGTCCGGGCGGCGACGGAGAACACGCGGATCGGTGCTCGGTCCGGCGCCGGGCCGGGCCTTGCTACGGCACCAGCTTCCAGCCGCCGTTGCTGATCTCCAGCATGCGGAAGGCGGACAGGTCGAGGCCGAGATGATCGGTCTTCGAATAGGTGTAGGCCCCGGTGGTGCCGACGAGGCCGGTGGTGGCCTCGATGGCGTCGCGGATCGCCGCGGGCTTGGCGGAGGGCGCCTTCGCCATGGCCTCCGCGAGGATGAGCATGGCGTCGTGGGCGTAGCCGCCGAAGGTGGAGACCGGCGCCCCGCCGGCGGCCTTCTCGAAATTAGCCTTGTAGGCCAGCACCACGGGCTTCTGCGGGTCCTTGGGATCGAGCAGCTCGCCCACCAGCAGCGCGGTCCCCGGCAGGCGCACGCCCTCGGCGTTCTTGGCCCCGGAGAGCTCGATGAAGGCGTTGGAGGCGACGCCATGGGACTGGTACAGCGGCAAGGCGATGCCCAGCTGCGCATAGTTGCGGGTGATGGTGGCCGGCCCCTGGCCGAAGCCGCTGTTCAGCACCGCCTGGATGCCCGGTCTGTTGCGGATGTTGGTGAGCTGCGGGGTGATGTCCGCATCCTTCGGCCCGTAGGTCTCGTCGGCGACGATCTCGATGCCGGAGGACTTGGCGACCGCGAGGCACTGGGCGCGCATGGAGGCGCCGAAGCCGTCGGTGCCGGAGATGAGGCCGATCCGGGTGAGGCCGCGGCTCTTCATGTCCGCGAAAATCTTCAGGCACGCCATGCGGTCGGTGTGCGGGGTCTTGAAGACATAGGGCTTCACCGGATCGATGATCTCGATGGCGCCGGCCAGCGAGATGAAGGGCACCTTGCTGTCCTCCGCCACCGCGAGGATGGCGAGCGAGGTGCCGGTCGTGGTGCCGCCGACCATGGCGACGACGCCGTCGTCCTCCACCAGGCGGGTGGCGAAGGTCTTGGCCTTGGAAGGGTCGCCGCCGTCGTCATAGAGGACGAGCTTCGCCTTCTCACCCTTGATGCCGCCCTTGGCGTTCAGTGCCTCCACCATCATGCGGATGGTCTTGGCCTCAGGATCGCCGAGCGAGGAGGCAGGTCCCGTCTCCGAGACGATGGCACCGATCTTGATGTCGGCGCTGGCGGCGGTGGCCATCAGGGCCAGCGCGACGACGCCTGTCGCAATCCTCTTCATGTGTTCTCCCCAGACTTGCCGGTGACGTCGCCGGAGCGCCGCCCCGCCGCCGTGGCTGGAGGGCATGCGGCGGAAAGGCGATGGCGCGTCACGCTTCCGATCTATTATCATTAGATCGTTCGATCTTTTTTAATTCAGATCGGCTCGCATTTCCATCAGAATTTGCAGCCCGCGTCCACTGGGTCGAAAGTCAAGAATTCCCGTTCAAATTCAAATGATTAAACGATTTTTATTACCACTCGACGTAGCCTCGTCGCCAAAAATAATGCCCACTTCGGTCGGGCCACAGCGCTTGACATGCATCGGTCAGACCGAAATATTTAGATCGATCGTTCGATGAATTTTACGCCAAGCCGACGCAACAATGGGGATGGATCGCCATGCCGCACGCCGCCGTGTCCGAAGCCGCAGCCTCCGCAGGGGCGCGCGACTACCACGCGCTCATTGAGCCCGCGCGCATCAACAGCCGGCTCTATTATGATCCGGCCATCTTCCAGGAAGAGCTGGAGAAGATCTGGTACAAGACCTGGGTCTATGTGGGCCACACCAGCGAGATTCCGAACAAGAACGACTACGTCACCAAGTCGATCGGCCCCATGCCGGTGCTGATGGTGCGCGACAAGGACGGCGAGGTGCGCCTCCTGCTCAACAAATGTCCCCACCGCGGCAACCAGCTGTGCGCCTACCAGAAGGGCAATCGCACCAGCTTCACCTGCCCCTACCACTCCTGGACCTTCTCCAATACCGGCGACCTGATGGGCTATGCCCTCCCGGACGGCTACGAGGGCCAGAGCAAGGCCGGGCTCAACCTCGGCAAGGTGCCGCGCATCGCCGTCTATCGCGGCTTCGTCTTCGGCTCGATGGCCGAGGAGGGCATCTCGATCGAGGAGCACCTCGGCGGTGCCAAGGCCGCGCTCGACCAGTTGCTCGACAATTCGCCCACCGGCGAACTGGAACTCACCGCCGGCTTTCTCCAGCACCGCACCAAGGCCAACTGGAAGTTCATGCTGGAGAACGAGACGGACGGCTATCACCCCGGCTTCGTCCACGGCTCCGTCTTCCAGGTGACGAGCTCGGGCATCGGCAGCCTCTACGGCGCAGACTCCACCGCGCTCACCCGCGACTATGGAAACGGCCACACCGAGTTCGACCTGCGCCCCGAATGGCGCAAGAACGACAAGCCGCTGCAATGGTTCGGCACCACGCCCGAGCGCCTGCCCGACTACGTGAAGTCCATGAACGCGGCCTATGGTGAGGAACGCGCCCGCCAGATCATGATCGACGGCTCACCCCACGTCATGATCTTCCCCAACCTGTTCATCGCCGAAATCCAGATCTTCGTCCTGCAGCCGGTGGCGGTGGACGAGACCATCCAGCATGTCACCGCCGTGCAGTTCAAGGGCGCGCCCGACATCAACCGCCGCCTGCGCCAGCAGACCATGGGCTCGGTCGGCCCCGCCGGCCTGCTGCTCGCCGACGACACCGAGATGTACGAGCGCAACCATCGTGGCGCGCAGATCCTCGATCCCGAATGGCTGGTGCTGTCGCGCGGCCTGCACCGCGAGCGGCTCGACGAGAACGGTTTCCGCATCGCCCATTCCACCGACGAGACGCCGCAGCGCGGCATCTGGCGCCACTACCTCAACCTGATGACCGAGGCCCGCTGATGACCGCCCTCGCCCAATCCTTCGCGGACGTGTCCGCCCCCGATCTCGCCGCCGCCGAGCCCGCGGCGCTGCACCACCAGGTAGCGCAGTTCCTCTATCTGGAGGCCCGCCTCGCCGATACTCACGACTATGACGGCTGGGAAGCGCTGTGGACCGACGACGCCATCTACTGGGTTCCGGCCAATGGCGACGACACCGATCCCGAGAAGGAGATGTCGGTGCTCTACGACAACCGCTCGCGCATCGGCGTGCGCATCCGCCAGCTCAAGACCGGGCGCCGCCACACCCAGACGCCGCGTTCGGAGCTGGCCCGCGTGATCTCCAATATCGAGGTCGCCGAGGTCCGCGGCAGCGAGGTGGACGTCCGCGCCAACGTGCTCATCTACGAGGACAACCTGCGCGGCGACACCCTGTGGGCGGCGCGCAATGTCTACCGCCTGCGCATGGTGGACGGCGCCTTCCGCCTGGTGCGCAAGAAGATCGCGCTCGTGAACAACAACAAGCCCATCTACACCCTCTCCTTCCTGGTCTGAGGCCCCCATGACACAGAGCACTTCCGCGGCCTCCGCCCAGACCGCCGCGCCCGAAACCTGGATCGGCGAAGGGCCGGTCCTGCTCGATTATGCCGAGGGCGTCGCCACCCTCACGCTGAACCGCCCCGGCGCGGCCAACGGCATGAACATCGAGCTGATGCAGGCGCTCTACCGGGCGATCATGGCGGTGCACCGCGCGCCGGATGTGCGCGTGGTGCACCTGCGCGGCGCCGGCGCCAATTTCTGCGCCGGCGGCGACGTGCGCGAGTTCGCCGCCAAGGGCGAGGCGCTCGGCGACTTCCTGCGCGAGGTGACGGCCTATCTGCAGGTGGCCATCGGCGCGCTCATCCGCCTGAAGGCCATCGTCGTCACCGAGGTCCACGGCTATGCCGCCGGCGGCGGCGGGCTCGGCCTCGTCTGTGCCTCCGACATCGTGATCGCCGGCGACGGGGCGAAATTCCTGGCCGGCGCGACGCGCGTGGGCATGGCCCCGGACGCCGGCGCCTCGGTGATCCTGCCGCATCTGGTGGGCTTCCGCCGGGCGACGGAGATCATGCTCTCCAACCGCATCGTCGATGCGGCCGAGGCCCAGGCCATCGGCCTCATCACCAGGTGCGTGCCCGACGACGCGCTCCAGGCCGAGGCGCGGAAGGCCGCGCGCACCTATGCCTCCGGCGCGCCGCTGGCGCTCGCCGCCACCAAGCGCCTCCTGTGGAACGCGCTGGATGTGGAGCGAGCCCTGCCGGAAGAGGCGCGCACCGTCTCCGAGCTGTCCTTCACCGCCGACTCCCGCGAGGGGCTCGCAGCGGTGATCGAGAAGCGCAAGCCGGTCTTCGTCGGCCGATGAGCGGGGCGGGTCCCGGGCGGCGTGCCCTCGTCACCGGAGGCGGCGCCGGCATCGGCGCCGCCATCGTCCGCCGGCTGCGCGCGGACGGCCTCGCCGTCGTGTTTTGCGACCGCGACGGCGCCGCCGGACACGCGCTCGCGTCCGAGACCTCCGCCGCCTTCGTGCAGATGGACGGCACGGACGCGGCCGCTGCCGAAGCGCTGTTTTCCGCCCACGCCCCGTTTGAGGTGCTGGTGAACAATATCGGCGCCGACCAGCATGCCTTCTTCACCGACACCACGGCCGAGGACTGGCGCTTCCTGCTGTCGGTGAACCTTGAGACCGCCTTCCTCTTCACCCGCCTCGCGCTGCCGGCCATGCAGGCGGCGCGCTACGGACGCCTGGTGAACGTCGCCTCCGAGGCTGGGCGGCTCGGCTCGAAGGGCGGCGCGGTCTATGCCGCCGCGAAGGCGGGCCTCATCGGCTTCACCCGCTCCATCGCCCGCGAGAACGCCCGCTACGGCATCACCGCCAACGCGGTCGCGCCGGGCCCCATCCGCACCCCCATGGTGGAGCGGGCGGTGGACGCGGTGGGCGAGAAGATCCTCGACGACATGGCAGCCCTCACGCTGATGCGCCGCATCGGCAAGCCGCGGGAAGTGGCCGCCGCCGTCGCCTTCCTCGCCTCGCAGGACGCCTCCTTCATCACCGGCGAGGTGCTGGGCGTCTCCGGCGGCATGGGGTGTGGCGCCTGAGCCAAGCCGTCCTTAAAGCAAGACCCAATATCCGAGGGGAGCCCCGATGACCCGGATCGTCTTCGTCACGCCCGCTGGCCTGCGCATCGAGATCGATGCGCAGGACGGGCTCAGTGTCATGGAATGTGCCCGCCGCGCCAATGTGCCGGGCATCGTGGCCGAATGCGGCGGCGCCTGCTCGTGTGCCACCTGCCACGTGCATGTGGATCCGGCGTGGTGCGCGCGCGTGGGCGAGGCGGCCGGCATGGAGCGCGACATGCTGGAGTTCGCCGAAGACGTGGGCGAGACGTCCCGCCTCTCCTGCCAGGTGAAGGTGGCGGCGGCGCTCGACGGCCTCGTCGTCCACCTGCCCGCCGGCCAGGGCTGAGCCGATGCCGGGCCCCCTTGCCGGACTGCGCATCGTCGAGTTGGTCGGCCTCGGCCCCGCCCCGTTCGCCGCCATGATGCTGGCGGATGCGGGCGCCGAGGTCATCCGCGTCCACCAGGCCGGCCAGCGGCCCGAAATCCCGCTCATGAACACCCGCTTCGACGTGCTGGCGCGGGGCCGCAGGTCCATCGCCCTCGACCTGAAAGCGGACAGGGACCGCGCGGTGATGCTGGATCTCGTCGCCCGCGCCGACGGCCTCATCGAGGGCTTCCGGCCGGGCGTGATGGAGCGGCTCGGCCTCGGGCCGGAGGCGTGCCTCGCCGCCAACCCGCGCCTCGTCTACGGCCGCATGACCGGCTGGGGCCAGGAAGGCCCGCGCAAGGACGCGGCCGGGCACGACCTCAACTATCTCGGCCTGACCGGCGCGCTGGCCGCCATGGGCCCGGCGGATGCGCCGCCGCCCGTGCCGCTGAACCTCGTGGCCGATTTCGGCGGCGGCGGCATGCTGATGGCCTTCGGCATGGTGTCGGCGCTCCTGGGCGCGCGGACGTCCGGCGCGGGCCAGGTGGTGGATGCCGCCATGACCGACGGCGCCTCGCTGCTCGCCGCCATGTTCTGGGGCTTCCGCGCCGGCGGCCTGTGGGGCGGCGAGCGGCAGGCGAACCTGCTCGATGGCGGGGCCTATTTCTACAGCACCTATGCCTGCGCGGACGGGAAGTTCCTCGCCGTGGCGCCGGTCGAGGGCCGGTTCCATCGCAACCTCATCGACGGGCTCGGCCTCGACGCGGCCGAGTTCACCCACGCCGCCGATCCCGCCGCCTGGGGAAAGCTGCGCGCCCGTCTCGCGGCGATCTTCCTGACCGAGCCGCGCGACCACTGGGCCGGCCTGTTCGCCGGCACGGATGCCTGCGTCACCCCCATCCTCGACTGGGACGAGGCCGCCGCCGATCCTCACGCCCAGGCCCGCGGCGCCTTCGTGACGGTGGACGGCGTGGTGCAGCCCGCGCCGGCGCCGCGCTTCTCGCAGACGCCCTCCGCCGTTGCCCACGGGCCGGCCGCGCCGGGCGCGCATGGTCGCGAGATCCTCGCCGACTGGGGTCTTGATCCGGCCCGGCTCGATCCCTGAGCGACCGGCGCAGGCGACCGTTCAGAGGGCGCGCAGGAAGGCACCGATGCGGGCGAGGGAGAGAGCCGCCTCGGGCAGTTCCTCGAACACCTGGAAATGGTGGCACATGCCCTCGAACACCTCGACCTCCACACGGCTCCCCCGTGCCGCCGCGCGGTCGGCAAGGAGATGGCTGTCGTCGAGCGTGATGTCGTGGCCGCCCGCATGCACCAGAATGGGCGGCAGGCCGGAAAGATCGCCCAGCACCGGCGAGGCGGCTGGATCGGCAGGCATGTGGTCGCGGCCGAGATAGGTGCGCGCCATGGCCCTGAGCTGCTCGGGGCGGGAGAAGATGTCCTTCTCCGCCAACACCCTGTAGCTCTCCCCGCCCATGGTCAGGTCGAGCCAGGGCGAGAGCAGCACCAGCGCCTTCGGCAGCGGCAGGCCGGCATCCCGCGCCCGCATGACGGTGCCAAGGGCGAGCCCGCCGCCGGCGGAATCCCCCACCAAGGCGAGCGGCACCTCGCCCGCCTCCGCCAGCGCGCGGTAGATGGCGAAAGCATCGTCGGGCGCCGCAGGAAAGCGGTGTTCCGGCGCGAGGCGATAGTCGAAGCCCAGCACCCGCATCCCGCTGGCCTCGGCCAGGCGCGCCATCAGCCCGGCATGGGAGCGCACCGAGCCGATCTGGAAGCCGCCGCCGTGGCAATAGAGCAGCGTGCGGCCGGCCTCCCCGCCGGGAGCATCGAACGTGCAGGCGGGAAGGCCGGCGAGCCTGTGCGGCGTGCGCCGCACGCGGGGCGCCCCCTCGCCCGCGCCGAGGAAGGCCTCGAAGCTGGCGCGGATCTCGGCGAGGCTCATGCCCGCCGCCCAGGCGGAGGTCGCGGCCGCGATGCGCGCACGGACCCGCCCGAAGGCCTCGGCGCTGTCGGGAAGGCAGGGAACAGGCTCAATCATCACGGCATCCGGCGCATGGGCGCCGACGGCGGAGCATCCCGCCGCCGGCCCCGCAATTGTGGGAAGGGCAAGCCTCAGTGCGCGGCTTCCGCCCGGTGCAGCACGCGCGTGGCCTTGGCCTCGTAGCGCGGCAGCACGCCTTGGGCGTGGCACTCCACATTCACATTGATGCCGAGGCGGGCCTTGATCTCGCGGCGCACGTCGGCGGCGGCATCCTCGCCGGGCCGCTGCGCGGCCGCGACGGCTTCCACCGCCACGGTCATCTTGCCGATGGTGGTGGCCTCCTTGTCGACGTAGATCTGCCAGGCTTCCTTGACGAGGCCGGGCGTGCAGGCGATCACGTCCTCGATCTGCGAAGGGAAGACGATGACGCCCTTGAACTTGATCATGTCGTCGGTGCGGCCGATGATCCGGCCGATCTTGCGCATGCCGATGCGGCCGGAGGGGCAGTCGTAGGGTCGCGGGGAGAGGCGCACGAGATCGCGTGTGCGCCAGCGCACCACGGGCGAGGCCTCCTTGCGCAGGGTGGTGATGACGATCTCGCCCACCTCGCCCTCGGAGACCGGCTTCATGGTCTTGGGATCGAGGATCTCGACGATGACGGTATCCTCGTTGAGCAGCTGCAATTCATCGTCGGCATGGGTATGGGGCGTGGAGATGGCGAGGACCGGCCCGCCCGCCTCGGTGGTGCCGTAGATGTTCTGGCTCATGAAGCCTTCCGGCATCTCCGCTTCCAATTGCGCGCGGAACTCGGCGGAGACCGACTGGCCGCCGAGGATGGCCACCTTCAGCGTCCAGTCCGTGCGCGGATCGATGCCCTGGTGCTTGGCCGCCTGCACCAGCGTCATCAGCCACAAGGGCGACATGGAGGCCACGTCATAGGCGTGGTCGCGCAGCCAGCGGGCGGCAAGCTCGCCGCGGCCGGGGCCGATGGGGAAGTTGGTGCAGCCCACAGCGGAGAAGCCGGCATCGAGCGCCGGGCCGCCGATCCACAGGCCGTAGCCATAGCCCTGATAGGCGCGGAAGCCGGGGCGCACGCCCGCGGCGGTGAGCAGGCGCGCCATCTGGTAGGGCAGAAGCCCGTGCAGGTCGTTCTTCGTCATGCCGAAGGTCACCGGCAGCCCGGTGGTGCCAGAGGTGGCCACGAAGCGCTCCACGCGCTCCATGGGCACGGTGAGGAAGGGGAACGGATAGCGGTCGCGCAGCAGCGACTTGTCCATGAAGGGGGCGTTGGCGAGGCCGTCCTCGGCGGCGAGGTCCTCCGGTTTCATGCCGGCTTCGGCGAAATGCGCCTTCCAGGCGTCGCACTGCGCCAGACGCGCACCGAGCCCGGCAAGGCCTTCGCGCTGGAGTTTCAGAATACCGTCGCGGTCGAGCGACTCCACCTCGGAATGCTGCATCTGCGTCCTCCCATCCGACCGTTGAAACACGCGGCTCTTGCGGCCACTCTCGGTTGGCAAATTAATAGACCGAACGAATGGTCTATGTAAACGACCCATTTGATCTGCATCAAAGCCCGGCGGCACCGTCCCTCCCCGCGCGCCAGATCGGCCACGGCCCTGCGTCGGGAAATCCCCGGGGGGCGTTGCAGCCTGGGCACCGAAGGACTGGGCACCGAAGGGCTTGGCACCGGAGGACTTGGCACCGGAGGCCTTCGCGCCTATAGACCGAATGATCGGAACATTTTTTGCAGGTATGACGCCGTGGCGAGAACGCGCTCAGCCGAATACGACAATATTCACGACACCATACTCGAGCGGGCGGCATCCGTCTTCGCGCAGCGCGGCTATGCGGCCACCTCCATCGGCGACATCGCCGAGGCGTGCGAATGCTCCAAGTCGCGCCTCTATCACTATTTCACCTCCAAGGAGGCGATCCTTTCCGACATGCTGACGTCGCATGTGGAAAGCCTCCTGATGAAATGCCGGCAGACCCTCTATGGCTATCAGGACCCGGAGGAGCGTTTTCGCCAGCTGACGCGCCTGTTCCTGGACGTCTATTCCGTCTCGCGCGACCAGCACGTGGCGCTGCTCACCTGCTCGGAGTTCCTCGTCCCCGAGACGCGCAAGGTGCTGGTGGCCAAGCAGCGCGAGCTCATCGCCTATGTGCGGGACATCCTGCTGCAATTGCGGCCGGACCTCGCCAAGGACGCCACCATGGCTCACGTGGATACCATGCTGTTCTTCGGCATGATCAACTGGACCTACACTTGGTACCATGCCGATGGCGCGGTGACGCCCGGCGAGCTAGCCGACCGCACCGTCGACCTGTTCGTGAACGGCTACGCCCACGCGGCCGCCCCGTCCGACGGCGGCCAGCCCAACGCGCGCCAGGATGCCCGACCGGAGCGGCGCCCCGCCGCGCGACAGGACGGCCGGGCCGAGCCGCGCTCCGGCAAGACCTGACGGCACGACGGCCGGCGCCGCCTCACACCGCGGGCTGCCGCATCCGCGCCACCGGGTCGAACCCCTCCCGCGAGGCCTCGTCGCGGGAGATGACGATGCCGCCCTCCAGCAGCTTCTTCGCCGCCATGTAGGTGCGCGCATCGTTGAGGGCGTCCACCGCGATCATGCGGCCCTCGCGGAAATACCAGAGCGATTCGCCGCGCTCCGAGCGGCGGCGGAGCACCGCGTCATAGCCGCGGTTGAGGCCCACGATCTGGAGCTTCATGTCATATTGATCGGACCAGAACCACGGCACCGGGGCATAGGCGCGGGGCCGGCCGAGCATGTCGTCGGCCACGCATTCCGCCTGGTCCACCGCGTTCTGCACGCTCTCCAGCCGGGTCGGCATGCCGGCCAGAGGAAAGGCGGCGCAGTCGCCGGCGGCCCAGATACCCGGCGCCGAGGTGCGGCCATGGACATCCACCTCGATGCCGTTGTCGCAGGCGATGCCAGCCGCGCGGGCCAGTTCGTCGCGCGGCAGCACGCCGATGCCGACGAGCACCGCATCCACCTCAAGGCGCGTGCCGTCGTCCAGCGTCACCGCGCCGACGGCACCGCCGTGCGCCTCCACCCCGGCCACGCAGCGCCCTTCCAGGATGCGCACGCCGTGGCCCGCATGCAGCGCGCGGATGGCATCGGAGGTCTCGGCGCAGGCCACCCGCTCAAGGATGCGCGCGGCGCGCTCCACGACGGTCACGGTAAGTCCGGCCTTCGCCGCCACCGCCGCCGTCTCCAGCCCCACATAGCCGCCGCCGAGCACCAGGAGGCGCCGGCCGGGACGGATCTCGTCCTGCAAGCGCTCGGCATCGGCAAGGCTGCGCAGTTCATACACGCCCTTGAGCCCCGAAAATTCCGGCGGCAGGGGACGCGGGCGCGTGCCCGTCGCCAGCGCCAGCCGGTTCCACGACACTACGCGGCCTTCCACTTCGAGCGTGCGCGCCGCCGGATCGAGCCCGGTGACACGCGCGCCCATCTTCAATTCGACGCCGAGGCCGCTCCAGAACTCCTCCGGGCGCAGGTAAAGCCGATCAACCGTCCATTCTCTCTTTAGGTAAGCCTTGGAGAGCGGCGGGCGCTGGTAGGGCGGATGCCCCTCATCCCCATAAAGCGTCAGGGCACCGCCATATCCGCCATGGCGCAGATGGATAGCGAGGGATGCGGCAGCCTGCCCGGCGCCGACGATGGCAATGTGCTCCTGCTCCATGGCGTCCCCATTTGGATATTTATTGACCGAACGTTCTGGTTATTATAGTGCGGCTGAAGTAGGTGGCAATCGGGTTTCGCGCGTTTCGGCCCCGCCGGCGCGCGCGGGCCGACCGGGCAGCCTCCTCCCGGCCGGCTGCCGCAATCATAGCAATGGGCGAGGAACCAGGGTGACGGGCATCACAGCAATCGCAATCCATCTGCCGCGCCTGCGCCTCCAGCGCGCGAGCATGGCCGCCGCCATGGACTGGCTCTGCCCCCGGTCCGACACGCGGGGGGCCCGCACCCTCGCCTTCTGGGACGAGGACCCGGTGACCATGGGCGTCGCCGCCGCGCGGACCTGTCTTGCCGCCGCGCCGCAGGCGCGGGCGGCCGTCCGCGCCCTTGCCTTCGCCACCACCACCCCGGTGTTCGCCGAGCCGCAGCAAGCGAGCCTCATGCATGCCGCCCTCCGCCTGCCCGAACAGACGCTGGCCCAGGACACCGGAGGCACCCTGCGGTGCGGCCTGCTCGCCCTCCAGCAGGCGCTCGAAGGCGCGAACCCGGCTCTGGTGATCGCCGCCGACATGCCCTCGAACACCCCCGGCTCGCTCGCCGAGTTCCGCTATTCGGACGGTGCTGCCGCAGCTCTCGTCGGCGGCGGGCCGGTGCTGCTGGACTATCGCGGCGGCGCCAGCCTGTCCGCCCCCTTCATCGAGCGCTACCGCGACCCCGGCCACGCCCTCGCCACCGATTGGGAGGAGCGCTGGGTGCGCGAGGCGGGCGTCCTGGAACTGGTGCCCCGCGCCATCGCCGAGGCCCTTGGACGCGCCGGGCTTTCGCCGGCCGACATCCACCACGTGGTGCTGCCCTGCGTCATCCCCGGCGCCGCCAAGGCCGTGGCGCAGGCGGCCGGCCTCGGCGGCGCCCGCCTCGCCCCGCCGCTGGACACGGAATGCGGCGATACGGGTTCCGCCCATGCGCTGGTGATGCTCGCCCGCGCCATGGAGGACATGCGCCCCGGCGAGCGGGTGGTGGTGGCGCAGTTCGGCCAGGGCGCGACGGCGCTGGTGCTGGAGGCGACCTCCGCCATCGCCGATTTCGCGCCCCTCGCCTCGGTCGCGCTGTCGGCCGGCATCGCCGAAACCAACTATCTGAAGCTCCCGGTCTTTCGCGGCCTGATGCCATGGGAGCGGGGGCTGCGCGGCCGCCTGCCGGTGAACGAAGCGCTGACCACCGCCTACCGCAATTCCGAGGCGCTGCTGGGCTTCGTCGGCGGCCGCAGCCGGGAGACCGGCCAGGTGCAATTCCCGCCCTCGCGCCTTGCCGTGGCGGAGACCGGCCTCTTCGCGGAACCGCAGGAGCCGTGGCCGCTCGCCGACCTCGGCGGCACGGTCGCCACCGCCACGGCGGACCGGCTCGCCTTCTCGCGCAGCCCGCCCAATTGCTACGGCCTCGTGGACATTCCCGGCGGCGCCCGGCTGATGATGGACTTCACCGACCCCGACGCGGCGCGCCTCGCGCCCGGCGACGCGGCGCGTTTCGTCTTCCGCATCAAGGACAAGGACGAGCGCACCGGCTACCGCCGCTATTTCTGGAAGGCAGTCGCGGCCTCCGCGCTGCCGGCCACAGCCTGAACGGAAGGCGACGCACAATGGCCAAGGGTATCAAGGACAAGGTCGCCATTCTCGCCATGGGCTGCTCGCGTTTCGGCGAGCGGTGGGACGTGGGGCAGGAAGAGCTGATGGCCGAAGCCTATCTGGAGGCGCTGGGCCATGCCGGCATCGCGCCCGGCCAGATCGAGGCCGCCTGGTATTCCTCCCACTATGACGACATCGGCGCCGGCAAGGCCGGCACACCCATGGCCCAAGCCCTGCGCCTGCCGGCCATCGGCGTCACCCGCGTGGAGAATTTCTGCGCCGGCGGCACCGAGGCGTTCCGCGGCGCGGTCTATGCGGTGGCCTCCGGCGCGGTGGACATCGCGCTGGCGGTCGGCGTGGAGAAGCTGAAGGACACCGGCTTTGCCGGCCTGCCGCCCGCCTCGCGCGGCACCTTCGCGCCCATGTACCTGCCCACCCACACCAATCCGGGCAACTTCGCCCAGCTCGCCCGCGCCTATGGCACGCGGCACGCCGTCTCCGCCGGCGACCTGAAGCGGGCCATGGGGCACACCTCCATGAAGAGCCACGCCAATGCGGTGAAGAACGGCAACGCCCACCTGCGCAAGGCCATCACCATCGAGCAGGCGGTGAACGCCCCCATGGTGGCTGAGCCTCTCGGCCTGTTCGACTGCTGCCCGGTCTCCGACGGCGCGGCCTGCGCCATCGTCACCACGCCGGAGATCGCCCGCAGCCTCGGCAAGGCGCCGGTGCTGGTCAAGGCGATCCAGCTGGTCGCGTCCAACGGCTGGGAGGTGCAGAGCAGCGGCTGGAACGGCTCCTATGTCCACACCGCCCGCATCGCCGCGCGGCGGGCCTATGCGGAGGCGGGGATCGCCGATCCACGCACGGCACTCAGTTTCGCCGAACTGCACGACTGCTTCTCCATCACCGAGCTGGTGACGCTGGAGGATATCGGCCTCGCCGACGAGGGGACCGCCTGGAAGCGGATGCTCGACGGCGCGTTCGATATCGACGGCGCCATGCCCTGCCAGGTGGATGGCGGCCTGAAATGCTTCGGCCACCCCGTCGGCGCCTCGGGGCTGCGGATGCTCTACGAATGCTGGTTGCAGCTGAGCGGCCAGGCCGGGGAGCGCCAGTTGGCGAGCCCCAGCCTCGCCCTCACCCACAATCTGGGCGGCGCGCCGGCCCAGAATGTCTGCTCCATCACCATTGTCGGTGCCGCCTGACCCGACCGTGGCGGCCCGCTGACTGCCCCGCCGCCCGGCCTGCGCCGGCGGCGGGGCTTTTTTGACCGAAGTCCCCTATGCCGTCTGCCACGCGGCGAAGGAGCCTCCTTCGCGGGCGAGCCGGACGAGCAGCGCAGCCGGTTCGGAGCCGGTTCCGCCGGCGGCGTGCGCGGCTTCGACCTCGGCGAGGACGGCGGGGAGGCCCGCGGCGTCGGCGGCGAACATGGGGCCGCCCTTGAGGCGTGGGAAGCCGTAGCCATTGACGAAGGCAAGGTCGATGTCTGAGGCGCGCAGCGCGATGCCCTCGGCCAGCGCCTTCGCCCCCTCGTTCGCCATCACCGCCAGCAGCCGCCGCCGGATCTCCTCCGGCGTGAAGGATCGCGGCACGATGCCCCTGGCGGCGCGCGCCGCCGCGATCACGCGGGCGACGGCGGGATCGCCGGCGCGATGGCCGGCGCCGTCATAGTCGTACCAGCCGCCGCCCGTCTTGCGCCCAAGCCGGCCCGACGCCACCAGATGGTCGGCGATGGCGACGTAGCGTTCGTTCGGGTCACGCGTCGCCGCCCGGCGCTGCCGCATGGCGAAGGCGATGTCGAGGCCGGACATGTCCGAGACCGCGAAGATGCCCATGGCGAAGCCATAGGCTTCGAGCGCCGCATCCACGGCCTCGGGGCTCGCCCCGTCCTCCACCAGATATTCCGCGTGCCGGCGGTAGACCGCATAGATGCGGTTGCCGATGAACCCGTCGCAATTGCCCGCCACCACCGGCTGCTTGCCCATCCTCTTGGCCAGGGACAAGGCGGTGGCGAGCACGTCCGGCGCGGTGCGGGCGGCTTTCACCACCTCCAGCAGCTTCATGACATTGGCGGGCGCGAAGAAGTGCAGGCCCACCACGTCGTGCGGGCGCGAGGTGAAAGCGGCGATGGCGTCGAGGTCGAGATAGGAGGTGTTGGTGGCGAGCACCGCGCCCGGCCTCGCCACCTGGTCGAGGCGGCGGAAGATGTCGCCCTTGACCGCCATGTCCTCGAACGCCGCCTCGACGACCAGGTCGGCCTCGGCGAGGGCGGCGAAGTCGCAAGCGGGGGTGAGGCGGGCGAGGCGCTCGTCCTTCTGCGCCGCGCCGATGCGGCCGCTGGTCACCTGCCGGGCATAGAGATCCGCGATCCGCGCGCGGCCCGTGGCCGCGGCCTCGGCATCGCGCTCCACCAGCGTCACCGGATACCCGGCATCCAGCAAGGCGGCGGCGATGCCCGCCCCCATGGTGCCGGCGCCGATGACCGCGACGGAGGAGATCGGCCGCGCCCTGGCGCCCTCCAGCCCCGGCACCTTCACCGCCTCGCGCGCGGCGAGGAAGAGATGGCGCAGGGCCTTCGCCTCGGGGCTCTCCCGAAGCGCGAGGAAGGCGGCGCGCTCGCGGGCGAGGCCCGCGGCGAAGTCGCCGTCGCGCGCGGCGCGGATGACGCGAATGGCCGCGGCGATGGCCGGAACCCCCTTCGCCCCCTTCAGGGCCTCGGCGGCCGCGGCCTCCTCCTCGGCGCACTCCCCTGCGGGCACCGGCCGCGTCGAAAGCCGGCGCTTGGCTGTCCCCGGCGCGCGGGCGATGGCCTCGGCGAGGACATCGCCCTCCACCACCCCATCGAGGAGGCCGAGAGCAAGGGCGTCATCGGCCTTGAGCACCTGCCCGCCGCAGACCAGCTCGATCGCCTTGGCGATGCCCGCCAGCCGCGCCAGCCGCTGCGTGCCGCCGGCGCCGGGGATGAGGCCGAGCCGGGTCTCGGTGAGGCCGACCAGCGCCCGCGGCGAGCCGAGCCTCATGTCGCAGGCCAGCGCGATCTCGCAGCCGCCGCCCAGCGCCGCGCCGTCGAGTGCGGCAACCACCGGCTTGGAGCAGCCGTCGATGGCCGCCACCACCTCGGGCAGGACGGGCGCGTCCGGCGGCAGGGCCATCTCGCGCAGGTCCGCACCGGCGATGAAGCGCCCCGCCCCACCGCTGATGACGATGGCCGCGACGGCGGGATCGGCATCGAGCGTCCGCACCGCGGCCAGCAGCCCCTGCCGTACCGGCTTCGACAGGGCATTCACCGGCGCATGGTCGATCCGCACCACCGCGACCGGCCCATGCCGGGTGACGGAGACGGGGGAATCGGCACCGTCCCGGCCATGCATAGGCCCGCCGCGCAATGCCGCATGCGCCTTGTCGTCCATCCGTCTCTCCCTGGGGGCTGAAGTGCGCGGAGCGCGTTGACAACGGCTCCGGCTTATTTAAAGACTAATCGATCGGTCTTTTAATTCAAGAGGGCTCGCAACCGGGCTCGCACGAGCCGGAGCGGCCCCTCATGACCCCATCGTCCGCCGACGCCGAGCGCCCCGTCGATCCGCTGCTCGTGACCCGTCACGACGGCTGGGTGGAGCTCACCCTCAACCGGCCCGGGCGGCTCAACGCCTTCAACGAGGACCTCCACCGCGCCCTCGCCGACGCGCTCGACGAAGCGGCCGGCGAGGCCTGCCGCGCCGTGCTGCTGACCGGCGCCGGGCGTGGCTTCTGCGCCGGGCAGGACCTCGCCGCCCGCGCCGGCGGGAGCGGGCCGCCGGACCTCGGCGCCAGCCTGGAGGCGCATTACAATCCGCTGGTCCGCCGCATCCGCGCCCTGCGCAAGCCGGTGGTCTGCGCCGTGAACGGGGTCGCCGCCGGAGCCGGGGCCAACATCGCCCTCGCCTGCGACATCGTGCTGGCGGCGCGCTCGGCGACATTCATCCAGTCCTTCGCACGGATCGGCCTCGTCCCGGATTCCGGCGGCACCTTCTTCCTGCCGCGGCTGATCGGCGATGCCCGCGCCCGCGCCCTGGCCATGCTGGCGGCGCCCGTGGATGCCGAGACGGCGCTTAACTGGGGCCTCATCTGGGAGGCGGTGGACGACGCCGGGCTGATGGACCGAGCCCGCGCCCTGGCGGCCGATCTCGCGGCCCGGCCGACCCAGGGCCTCGCCCTGATGAAAGAGGCGTTCAACGCCTCCGCCGCCAACAGCCTCGATGCCCAGCTCGATCTGGAGCGGGATCTCCAGCGCGCCGCAGGGCGGACGCCGGACTATCGGGAAGGCGTCCGCGCCTTCATCGAGAAGCGCGCCCCTTGCTTCACCGGACGGCCGGGCGACGGCGGCACGGCCTGAAGTGAACCGGCCCGGGTCCGCCGGAGGCTCCAACTCCCTGGCCGGCGGAGCCATGAGGGACAGGACGACGAACCCGTTCTCCCCCGGGGTGGGCGAGCAAGCGGTGCGGCCGGTGCTGGATCACGCGGCTGAAACATCCCCCGCGCGGGCAGGCGATCCGATCGATCTCCGCGAAGATCGACCGCCCGGAGCATTCACTGAACCCGTGGCTGGAGAAGGCTGAGGCCGGCAAGCGGGCCGGCGTGTCGACGGACATGGCACGGCCTGCGGAGAAGCCGGGGTCGCGATCGATCCCACCGTCTCGCAGTACGGCTAGGGCGCGATCCGATCAGATTGAATCAATCTGATCGGTGAATCGCCCTCTAATACTTTGATAGAGAACGTTTTACCGTTCAAATGGCGATGCCATTTGAACGGAACGTGCTCTAGTCGCGCGCCCCGAGTGCGATACGGTGCCCCGATACATGGCGAAATGCCTTGGCCCGACACGTGAACAGGATCACCTGCATGCGGGCTGCCGCCTCTACCAAGATGTCCGTCATCGCCTCGAACCGGGCATCGTCGGAATAGACCAGCGGATCGTCGAGTATCAGCGAAACCGGCACCCCCTTCTCCAGCAGCAGATCGGCAAAGGCGAGCCGGGTGAGCACCGCCAGTTGTTCCTGCGTGCCGCGGCTGAGGTCGCTGGAGGCTTCAACCGTTCCCCCTCGCGCGATCCTGGTCAGGTTCATCTCCTCGTTGAACATCGGAGTGCTGCCCGGCAGAATCCGTTCCACATAGCGGGCCGCCCGGCGCGTGACAGGGCCCAGGAACGTGCGCGAGGTTTCGTCGCCAACCTCCCGCAGCGTCTTGCGCAACAGCTGCAAGGCATCGGCTTCCTCGACCAGCCGCGCCAGTCTCGTAATCGCAGCCTGCTCACGTTCCGCCGCTTCGCTCGCCATGGTTGCCGGGCCCTTGGGGCCATCGCCGGCGATGCTGGTTTCCAGCGACGCGATCCGCGCCGCCAGTTCGAGCCGCTCCTCGCGCCCGCGCACCTGTTCGTGGTCGATATTGGCGATGCTCTTGCGAATTCGCTCGGCGTCAAAGCCCGTGGTGGCTTGCCGCGCCTGTTCGAGCGCCTCGGCCCGCCGGGCGAGTTCCTCGCTTGCGTCCTTGCGCGCCTGCTCGGTCGCGTCGCGATCCGCTTCCGCCTGCATGGCGAGAAGGCTCTGGTTCGACGCCTCCGCTTCGCGCGCCGCACCCGCCCGTTCCGCCTGGAACTGCACGAGGCTCTTTTCCTGCTCATGGGCCGCCAGTTGCGCGGATTCAAGATGAGCGAGCGCGACGCTTTCTTCCTCGCGGACGGCCTGGAGCGTCGCATCGAGCGCCGCTACATCTATGCCCGCATCATCGGCGACGTCATCGCTTGCATCGGTCAGGTCGCCCAGCAGTGCCTTCAGCGCGGCCGATCCCGGCGCCAGCTTCAGCACCAGCTCGCCGGGGCAAAGTGTCTCGACCTGTCGCTTGAGAGACGCGATCTCTTGGGCTGCCGCAAGCGCGCGTTCCGCGCGGCTGCGCGCCGCGGCGTAAGTCCGGACGTCCAGCGCCTTGAGTGCAGCCGTGAGCGCTTCATCGGCCGAACGGAGATTCGCCTCGGCCGACAGGCCGCCCACGCTCGGCGGGGTCACGACGATCCGCGCGACGTTGTGCAGCAAAATCTCGGTCGGGCGCACCAGATCCCGCCGGCCAGCGGATGCGCCTTCGCCGTCGATTTGCATCGCCACATCGCCCAACAACGCGATATCGACGCCGACTGCGCCTGCCGCGAACAGGATGCGCGCCTCGGTGGCCTTGCGATCGAGCATGGCAAGCGTGGCCAACGCGTCTTCGCCGATTGCGAGCTGCGCCGCTTCCTCCCGTTCGGCGACGAGCGCTTCGATGCGATGTACCTCGACAAGCTGAGCACGGGCACGCTGGAGCGCGCTCGACCGCTCGCGCCGCAGCAGGATCGCGCGCGCGCGGTCGAGGGCAGCCTCAGCCTCGATCTTGCGTGCCCGGACGCGAGCCACGATCGCACGCTTTTCGGCCACGGCATCAAGGGCCGCCGCGTTTGCCGCGCGGCGCTCGCTCACGATGCCGTCGGCCGCCGCCAGCGTTTCCGCGCAGCGTACCGTTGCGCGGAATGCGGCGTCATAGCGCTGGAGCCATTGCTCGGCGCTCCGCAGCGCCGCCTCGGTCTCGCCATGACGCGCGGCCGCATTGGACAGCCGAAGCTGGGCGGTTTCGGCAATCTTGAGATCCTCGCCCAGTTGGCGCCGTCGTTCGGCCAGCTCGGGGTCGGCCAGGTCGCGCTCGACCAGACGCTTGGCGGTCCTGGCGTCCTCCAGATGAGAAAGCGCCTGCTCATAAGCTCGCAACGTCGCCGCCGTGGCCTCGCGTTGGGCCGCCGCACTCTCCAATGCGGCCTCCGCGGCGGCAAGTTTCCCGGTGGCCTTGCCGGATTTGCCGGTGCGGTAGGCGGCGTACGCTTCCTCGATCCGGGCCGTCACGAGCTCGAAGCGGCGGCCGCCGAGCACCATGCCGACCTCGGCCTCGAGCGCGCTTCGGATATTGTCCCGGACAAGCCGGTTGGGCGCCTCCAGGGAGAGCGCGCTGGCCTGCTCGACCCACAGCAGTCCCAGCGCGCCGCGGACCTCGGGATCATTGCCCCGGTTGTTGTTCTTTTCGAAGCCGAGCAGGGTTTGCAACCGGTCTTCGGCCGCATCGCTCCCGGTCCGGCCATCGGGTCCGGTGAGCGCGGCATAGGGCGCTTTGAGAAACTGCTTTTCGATCCGCCACCGCGCACCGTCGATCTCGAACGCGACGGCGATTTTGGGGGCGACGTCGTCGCCGAACGGGCAGAAGGAGCGCACCAGCTCGCTTTTGGCCGAATGGCGGATGAAGAAGGCGGCGCGAAGCGCCTCCAGCAGGGTCGATTTTCCCGTCTCATTGGGCTCGACCACGATGTTGAGCCCATCCTTGAAGCCCGTGACCGTGATCGGCTCCCTGAATTTCCTGAAGTTCGCGAGTTCGATCGACAGCAATTTCATGCCGACGCCTCGTCGCGAACGCGCAGCGCTTCGACATAGAGCCGCTCGAGCGCGGCCCGCGCGGACAGCCCGCCGGGGCCGCCGGCAGCGGCTGCCGCCCGCAACCGCTCGGCAACGACCGCCAGCGTGCCCTGAACATCGATGTTGGCGAGGTCATCGTCCGTGGGGCTTGCCAGCAAGCCTTCGCTCGAAAGTTCGAGCCAGCGCACCTCATGCGCCAGGCCGTCCTCGATCCGGCGGAGAACAGACACCCGATCGCCGAGCGACAGCGAGCCCGTCAGGCTCAGGTCGAGCAAGGTCTGCGCCGGCGAACAGCTGGCGTTGAACGCCTGCAATTCGCGTGCGAGATCATCGGCCTGGGCGAGTTCCCATTGGCGCGTCAGCCAGCGGAACCGCCCGGTCTCGATCCGTTCGAGCCTGGGGGGCCCGCCGGCGAGCACATCCGCCACGATGACACTGCCCGCCTCGTCGCGGCCGAACCGATCGACCTCCGGCGTGCCGCTATAGGCGGTACTGGCATTGACCAGCAGATGGCCATGCCAATCGCCCAGCGCGAGATAGTCGAGGCCGGACTTCCGCGCGCGATCCGGCGGAATGAGATTGGTCGCCTCGCTCGATCCGCCGAACTCGGTGATCGAGCCATGAGCCAGCCCGATCCGAACCGCGCCGGCAGGGGTCGCCATGTCATCGAACTGCTCGGTCGGATCGTCGCGGGTGCGGCGATGGCCGAGAGGAGCGGGCAACAGCCACGCGCCGTCTTCGAGCATCATCGCCTCGGCGGCGTCCGCGACGTGGATATTGCCGGGCGCCTTGGACCGCACGCGCGACCACAGGCCGCCCGCGCGCGCATGATCGTGATTGCCGGGCATCAGCCACCATTGCAGCGCAGTGCGCCCCATGCGCGACAAGGCCTGGACGAGGACGCGATCGCCGGGCTCGATGTTGTCGAACACGTCGCCGGCGACCAGGACATGGCCGGCACCGTTTTGCATGGCTGCGTCCGCGATCCGGTCGATCATGTCGAGGCGAGCTTCGGCCAGGGCCGCCCGCACCTCGTCTGGAAAGCCGCCGAACGGTTTGCCGAGCTGCCAGTCGGCGGTATGCACGATCTTGACCATCAGCCCTCTATTCCAGACAGCGCCTCCACACCCATCCGAACGGCCCGTTCCCGGATGTTCGGCTCGGGATACGGGCGCGTGACGCAGGGGTTCAGATCGGCGCCGCGCGACCCGGCCCCGCTGAGCCGCCCTTATACGGGAAGCGGCGCGTTGCTTTGACGATAGACGGTGCTGCCGGGAAATTCGACGTCCAAGATCGGCTGACGCGCGCGGCGATATGCGCGTCGGCGCGGGCAAAGCCGGTGGAGACGGGCAGCGTGTCCTTGGAGGCCGGGACGGTCCGGGGCCGGTCGAGCATGTGGCGCAAGGCGCCTTCCGCGTCGGGCCGTATCTGGGATGCCCGGAGAAGATGCGGTGCGCCGGATCGGCCGGCCCGGCGCGCGCAACTGCGCCGCGCTCATTGGCCCTGGGCGATTGAAATGGCGCACCCGAAGGGATTCGAACCCCTGGCCTCTGCCTTCGGAGAGATTACTCGTAGCGCTGTCGAAGTTGCGATGGAGCGCGAGATGATACGCTATCATACTGTTTCTAAAAAAGAATTTTTAACATTCCCTACCCGAGGCTATCCTGCTTCGCGCTCCGATTTTCGCCCTAGTGCTTACGTGGTGCTTACGCGAGACGGGGCGACCGGGGTGGAGGAAGTCCATGGCTAAGCTCACAAAAAGGGCCGTCGATGCCGCAGAAGCAGGCTCCAAGGATTACGTGATTTGGGATGACGAACTCCCTGGCTTTGGCCTGCGCGTGTTCACGTCTGGCAAGCGAAGCTACGTTCTTCAGTATCGGTCGGTCGGCCGATCGCGCCGGTTCACGATCGGGCTCCACGGCGTATGGACCCCGGAACGTGCACGACAGGAGGCCAAAGCGCAGTTGGGCCGGATCGCGCAAGGCGACGACCCGGCCGAAGAACGACTGCTGGATCGCAAAGCGCTTACGGTCAAAGAACTTTGCGATGTCTATCTGGGCGACCTTCAAGCAGGCCTCATCCTGGGAAAGGGTGGGCGTCCCAAGAAGCACGGCACGATCGTCTCCGATCTTGGCCGTATCCACCGTCATATCGTTCCCCTCCTCGGCTCGCGTCGCGTCAGGGACCTGACGAAAGCAGACATCACGAAGGCCATGAAGGACATCATGGCGGGGAAGACGCGCGTCACCGTCAAGACGAAGAAGCTGCGCGGCAAGGCCATGGTGAGAGGCGGTGTCGGCACAGCCACTCGGACCATCGGCCTGCTGGGCGGCATCCTCACATATGCGGTCGAAGCCGAGATCATCGAGACGAACCCCGCACACGGGGTGCGGCGGCCGAAAGACAATGTCCGAGCCCGGCGGTTGAGCGAAGCGGAATACCGAGTCGTTGGCGACCTCCTCAAGTCGGCCGCCGAGAACGAGAGCTATTGTATGTCCGTCGAGATCATCCGCCAGATCGCGCTCACCGGATGCCGCCGGATGGAGATGGTCACGCTTCGATGGCGGGAAGTCGATACCGATTCGAGCTGTCTCCGCCTGATCGATAGCAAGGAGGGAAGCTCCGTCCGGCCCATGGGGCTGCCCGTGGTAGAATATCTGGAGAAGCGTCGGAAAGAGGCGGTCGGAGATTATGTCTTCCCCGCCCGCGGCGGCGAAAAAGCATTTGGCGCCTTCCCGAATCATTGGAGGAGGATCTTCGCGGGCTCGTCCTTGGCCGACGTAACCCCTCACATCCTACGCCACAGCTTCGCCAGCGTGGCGAACGATCTTGGTTTCACCGAGGTCACAATCGCCGCCCTGGTCGGCCATGCGAAGGGATCGGTCACCAGCAACTACATCCATACGCTCGATACCGCCCTGATCATGGCCGCAGATACGATCTCCGGCTACATTCAGGGGCTGCTCGACGGTGTTCAGTTCAAGCAGACCGTCTATGCGCTGGATCGCGACTCCCGAAAAGCGGCCTTGGTGCGGTTTCTCCGGAGGCTCGCCGGTGATGAGGATCCAGAACAGGATCAAAGCGAGCATCTCACCGCATGAGTCGGCCCACTTCCCCAGAGCATCCTGCGCCCCAACCCGTGAGGGGCCCTCCTACCATGGGGCTCCTCGCCCTGTTGGCCGTCTCCAGTTATGCTGACGGGCTGCCTCTTTTTCGCAGGAAAGCTTCTGCACCCGGGATGGTATCGACCCGGCCGCTCGAACATGGTGGACGGATGGGACAGGTCGGCTCCCACCGGAGCCGCTCACCGACCGTGTCCCTCAGAAATCCGCGCCGATATGCAAGAGATCAGCTGCGCGAGATCGGCTGCCTAGGCTCAGGACCTATTAATTTGCCTTGAGTTGTGATTCACAGTCTCCATTGAGGAGGCTGTGATGAGCGATTTGTTCCTGCTGAGCGAGCGGCAGATGTCTCGGATCTCGCCCTTCTTTCCCTTGGCCCATGGCGTGCCGCGGGTCGATGACCGCCGGGTAGTGAGTGGCATCGTCTATGTGATCCGCAACGGGTTGCAGTGGAAGGNTGCCCCCAAGGACTACGGCCCGCACAAGACGCTGTACAACCGCTTCATCCGCTGGAGCCGGCTCGGGGGTCTTCGACCGCATCTTCGCCAACCTCGCCGGCGAAGGGCCCAGGCCGGAACGCATCATGATCGATGCCACCCACCTGAAGGCCCACCGCACGGCAGCAAGCCTGCTTAAAAAGGGGATGTTCCCCGTCGTATCGGGCGCACCAAAGGCGGCTTGAACTCCAAGCTACACACAGTCTGCGACGGCNAGGGCCGGCCAATCATCATGGTGCTGTCGGAAGGCCAGATGAGCGACCACAAGGGCGCCCGCCTCGTCCTCGATGCCTTGCCGCCGGCCAGAAGCCTGATGTAGCGCGCAAGATCGAATGTCACCGCGCGCAAGATCGGATGTCACCCCCTTAGCCCCCTGGAAACGGCCAGTGCCGCGTTGACTGTGGGCGGCAGCAGAGCGTGTGTGATGCTCCTTAACGGGAGACCTCACATGGACCGCACGACCGCCGCCCTCACCGCCAATATCGCCGCCCTGGCCGACCTCCTCGCCGAGGCGGCCAAGCATGCGGCGGAGGCTGCCGAGGCGATGGCGGTTGGCAACCGCAACCTCGCGGTTGGCACTCTCCTTCAGATCCAGCAGACGGTGCCGGACGCCAAGGCGATCATGGATGCCACCTTCGCCCTTCACCGCGTCGCCGGGCAGCGCTGAGGGGGAAGCCCCTCAGCCTTTGCCTCCCTCTTCAAGCCGGTTCAAAGCGATTTTGTAGTACGCGGGCTCGACCTCGATGCCGATGTACGGCAGCCCCCGGCGGGCGCAGGCGAGCCCCACGGTCCCGGACCCCATGAAGGGGTCGAGCACCGGCCCGTCCATGATGCTGAGAAGGCCCTCCATCAGCTCCACCGGCTTGCCNGCNATNTGGTGCTTCACATGCGGGATGGGNGCGCGGAAGACGCCCGGCGCNACAGGCCCCTTGAGCGGCCGGGCGCCNTTGGTGCCCCACACCACATATTCNGCCTGCGCCCGGTAACGCCCCATCTGCGGCCGGCCGCGCTCGGTCTTGTCCCAGGGCGCNACCCCNCGCCACACCCAGCCNGCGCACTGGAGCGCGTCGGAGGTCACCGGCAGCTGCCGCCAGTCGGTGAAGACGGCGCAGAGCGCGCCNGGCGCGGCGAGCATCCGCGCCCGTGACAGCCAGAGGGTGGACCAGGCCAGGTAGCTGCGCTGGTCCCGCGTATCGCCCTGGAACTCCGGATAGAGCCCGCGGTGTTCGCTGGACTGGTACTTGGCACTGGTCGGCCGGGACCGATCCGTCAGCGAGGCGCCGCCGCTCGAATAAGGCGGATCGCACAGGACGGCGCCCACGCTGCCGGCGGCCAGGGTGGGCAGGATCTCCAAAGCGTCGCCGAGATAAAGGGTGGCCCCGCCTATTTGCTTGCGGTCGAGATGCACGAAACGTCTCCATGTGAAGGACGCTCGCGGCGCTCGGGTTTGGGCTCGG
>NZ_AXBA01000025.1 GCF_000473085.1 Azorhizobium doebereinerae UFLA1-100 | reverse complement strand
GCGCCAGATGTCCTGTACCCGCATCCTCCATGGTGACAAGGGCTATGATAGCGATGCCATCCGCCGACAGGTCGAGGGCATTGGCGCCATGCCGAACATCCCGCCCCGCTCGAACAGGCGCTGGAAGAACTGCTTTTCGCCAGCACTCTACCGCGACCGAAACGCCATAGAGCGCATGTTCTGCCGCCTCAAGGATTTCAGGCGCATCGCCACACGATATGACCGGCTCGCGACCAACTTCCTGGCCGCCGTCTCCATCGCCGCAGCCGTAAGCTACTGGTTATGAGTCTGGGCCCTAGGCAAGAGGGAAAGGGCGATGCGCCGGGCGTCGGCATCAATGGCCATGGCCTCGGCGACCGATCCGGGCGCCCTCCCCCGCCCGCTGCGGGCGAGCGTTTCCTCAACGGTGGCAGCGATTCCATAGAAGCCGATGCGTCCGTCGAGGAAGGCGGCGACGGCCACCTCATTGGCGCCGTTGAGGATGGTCGGCGCCGATCCGCCCTCCGCGAGAGCCGCCCGTGCAAGCCCGAGGCAAGGAAAGCGCCCGACGTCGGGGGCTTCGAAGGTCAGCCGGCCCAGCGTCGCGAGGTCCAGCCGGCGGCAGTTGGTGGGCAGCCGGCCGGGATGGGCGAGGCAATGGGCGATGGGCAGGGCCATGTCCGGCATGGCCAGCACCGCCACCACCGAGCCGTCCACGAATGACACCGTCCCATGGACGATGGATTCGGGGTGGACCACCACATCGAGCTGCTCGGGCGGCACCGCGAACAGATGGTGCGCCTCGATCAGCTCCAGCCCCTTGTTCATCAGGGTGGCCGAATCGATGGTGATCTTCGCGCCCATGGACCAGTTGGGATGCTTCAGCGCGTCCGCCGGCGTCGCCCGCGCGATCACCTCCCGCGTGGCGGTGCGGAACGGCCCGCCCGAGGCCGTGATCATCACCTGCTCCACCGCGCTGCGCGGCCCGGCGCTGAGCGCCTGGAAGACGGCATTGTGCTCCGAATCCACCGGAAACAGGTCGGCTCCGGTGCGCGCCGCCTCGGCGATGAAGAAGCTGCCCGCCGCCACCAGGCATTCCTTGTTGGCGACACCGATGCGCCGCCCGGCGGCGAAGGCCGCGACGGTCGGCTCCAGTCCGGCGATGCCGGAAATCCCGGCGATGACCACATCCGCCTCGCGCGCCGCCGCCTCCAGCACGGCTGTTCGGCCCGCGCCGCTGGCGATGCCGGTTCCGGCCAGAAGCTCCGCGAGGCCGGCCCCGGCGGCCTCGTCGGCAATGGCGGCGAAACGGGCGTTCAGGCGGATCGCCATGTCGGCCAGGGCCTGCGGGTCGCGCCCGCCCGCCACGGCCTCGACGCGAAAGGCGTCCCCCGCCCCGGCCAGCACCTTGGCGGCGCTGCGCCCCACGGAGCCCGTGGCGCCAAGGATGGAGACCGCTGTCATGACTGACGTCCTACCATAGAAGCAGCCCGGCCGCAGGCGTCGCCCCGCCGTGCAGCAGGGCGATCAGCAGCGCGGCGAGCGTCGCCGTGGCGAAGCCGTCCAGCCGGTCCAGCACGCCGCCATGCCCGGGAATGAGCTTGCTCGCATCCTTCACGCCGAAGGTGCGCTTGAAGGCGGATTCCGCCAGATCGCCCGACTGCGCCACGATGCTGAGAACGAGGCCGATGGCGATGAGCACGGGCGTGAAGACGAGCCCGCCGGCCAGGGCGACGGCCAGCCCCGCCAGGGTGCCGAACACCGCGCCGCCCACGGCGCCGGACCAGGTCTTGTTGGGCGACAGGCGCGGCCAGAGCTTCGGCCCGCCCAGCGCCCGGCCGGTGAAATAGGCGGCGATGTCGGTGCCCCAGACCACGGCGAACAGGAACAGGACCGCCAGCATCCCCACCTGATCGTCGCCGCGCAGCACCAGCACGGGCAGCGCGGCGGCGGCGGCGCAGAGAAAGCCGAGGGTGGACCAGAGCCGGGGCTTGGTGGTGACGGCGCAGGCTGCGGCGCCGGCGATGACCAGCCAGGCGGTGGTCCCGGGCTCGCCCAGCAGCAGCAGGATCATGCAGCCGATGAGCACCATGCCGCCGATGCCGTAGAACAGCGGGCCCGGCGTGATGCGGGCGACGCTGGCCCATTCCCACACCACGCCCAGCGCCGCCACCGTCCACAGCAGGAGGAAGGGCGCGCCGCCGAAATAGGTGGCCGCCAGCACCACTGGCGCCAGGACCACCGCGGACAGGGTGCGCTGCTTGAGGTCGCGTCCGCCGATCACGGGCATCAGCTGCCGGTTCGGGCGGCAAGCCCGCCGAACCGGCGATCCCGCCGGGCGTATTCCTGGATCGCGCCCAGAAGCGCGGCATGGTCGAATTCCGGCCAGTAGATCGGCAGGAAGACCAGTTCCGCATAGGCCGCCTGCCACAGCAGGAAGTTTGAGAGCCGCTGCTCGCCGCTGGTACGGATGATGAGGTCGGGGTCCGGGATGCCGGCGGTAGACAGGCGGCTGCCCAGGAGGTCGGCGGTGATCTCCTCCGGCCTCAGCGTCCCCGCCGCCACTTCGGCGGCAAGGCGGGCGGCCGCCTCGGCGATCTCCTGGCGGCTGCCGTAATTGAACGCCACCACCAGGGTGAGGCCGGTATTGTCGCGGGTCAGCGCCTCGGCCTCGTCCAGCATCAGGCACAGGTCGCGCGACAGGCCGGCGCGCTCGCCGATGATGCGGACCTTCACATTGGCCGCGTGCAGGTCGGCCAGATCGTGCCGCAGGAAGCGCCGCAGCAGGCCCATGAGCTCGGAAATCTCGCTCACCGGCCGCGACCAGTTCTCGCTGGAGAAGCTGTAGATGGTCAGGTAGCGGATGCCGATCTCGCGGGCGGCGCGCACGCAGCGGCGCAGGGCTTCCACGCCGCGACGGTGGCCTTCGACGCGCGGCAGGTTGCGCGAGGTCGCCCACCGGCCATTGCCGTCCATGATGACGCCCACATGAACCGGCACCCCCGTCTGCAACGGGGCGCCGGTCTCCTGAACGCCGTCTGCCCGGGACATGGCCCGCTCCCCCGTCACGCTGAGCGGTTCTTAGACCGACAGGATTTCTTTTTCCTTGTGGGCGAGCGTCTGGTCCACCTCGGCGATGGTCTCGTCGGTGACCTTCTGGACCTCCTTGGAATGGCGCTCCATGTCGTCTGCGCTGATGGCGCTGTCCTTCTCGAGCTTCTTCAGGAGGTCCATGCCGTCGCGGCGCACATGGCGCGCGGCGACCTTGGCCGCCTCGGCATATTTGTGGGCGACCTTGACCAGTTCCTTGCGGCGCTCCTCGTTGAGCTCCGGGATGCGGATGCGCAGCACCTGGCCTTCGGTATTGGGGTTGAGGCCGAGATTGCTGTCCCGGATCGCCTTCTCCACCGCATTGACCATGCCGCGGTCCCACACCTGCACCGACAGCAGGCGGGCCTCCGGCACCGACACCGTCGCCACCTGGGCCAGCGGCAGGTGCGAACCATAGGCATCCACCTGGATGGGCTCCAGCAGGGCGGCCGACGCCCGTCCCGTGCGCAACCCGCCGAGTTCCTGCTTCAGCGATGCAACGGCGCCCGCCATGCGGCGCTTGATATCGGCAATGTCGAAAGCGGTGCTCATGGCTGTCCTCTATGTTCTCCGGCGGCGCGGCCTGCCGCGCCCGCCTTCGTGTCGGGGCGCGGGCACAACCGGCCGCGCATGCCCACAGGCCGTGGGCTGGAATGGGTCGCCCGCGACGCCTCTGTCAAGAGCCGACGCAGGTTTCCGGCCGCCCTCTCCCACCACCGGGGTGGGCGCGGGCACCAGACCGAGACGGCATCGTCTCCGGAGAAACGGCGCGCAGCGGCCCGACATGCGGGAGATTTGTTCCGACGCAAGGTGGAAGGCGATGCCTGTCCCTCCCCCGCGCCGGCGAAGCCCCCTTGAGCCGGATCCGCTCAGGCTGAACCAGCCTGAGCGATGAATCCGCCTCGAAAGCGATGAACGGAGAACGCATGACCCGACCGGCCTGCGATGCAGGCCAGTCGGCGTGCGCCCTAGGGCGAGACCACCGTGACGCGCCCCTCCCCCTTCGCCGCGGCGACGATGGCGCCCGGCTCACGGATGGAGAATACGATTATGGGCAGCGCCGCTTCGCGGGCAAGGGCGAAGGCGGCCGCATCCATCACCTTGAGATCATAGGCCAGAGCCTGATCGTGGGTGATGCGCTCGTAGCGCGTCGCGTGAGGATCGGTCTTGGGGTCGGCGGTATAGACGCCGTCCACGTTGGTCGCCTTCAGCACCGCGTCGGCGTCCAGTTCGGCCGCGCGCAGCACGGCGCCGGTGTCCGTGGTGAAGTACGGATTACCGGTGCCGCCGGCCAGCAGCACCACGCGGCCGAGCCGCAGGTGGCGCATGGCGGGCTGGCGGGCATAAGGCTCGCAGACCGTGGGCATGGGAATGGCCGACATGGTGCGGGCGGGCTGGCCCGCCGCCTCGATGGCCGCCTCCAGCGCCAGGCAGTTCATGACGGTGGCGAGCATGCCCATGTGATCGGCGGTGGAGCGGTCGAGATCCTCGCCCGCCACCCGCGCGCCACGCAGGATGTTGCCGCCGCCCACCACCACGCCGACCTCGCAGCCGAGCTCACGCGCGGCCACGAGTTCACGGGCGATCCGGGCGACCGTCGGCGGATGCAGGCCGAACGGTTCGGATCCCATCAAGGCCTCTCCCGAGACCTTGACCAGGATGCGTGGGTAGGGAAGGTCCGGCATGGCCGTGCCCTCTCCGACCGCGGTCAGGACTGGCCAGCCGCGGCAGCCACTTCGGCGGCGAAGTCCGTCTCTTCCTTCTCGATGCCCTCGCCGAGCGCATAGCGCACGAAGCCGGTGAGCTTGATCGGCGCGCCGACCGAGCCCTCGTTCTCCTTGAGCACCTGGGCGACCGTCTTGGAGCCGTCGTGCACGAACGGCTGCTCCAGGAGGGTGACCTCCTTGAAGTAGGTCTTCATGCCGCTCTCGGCGATCTTGTCCTGCACGTTGGCCGGCTTGCCCTGGTGCTTCTCCAGCAGGATGGCCTTCTCGCGGGCGATGGTGGCCTCGTCGATGCCGGAGGCGTCGAGCGCCAGCGGGTTCAGCGCGGCCACATGCATGGCGATCTGGCGGCCGAGGGTGGAGAGCTTGTCCACGTCGCCCGTCGATTCGAGCGCGACGAGCACGCCGATGCGGCCCTGGCCCTCGGAGACGGCGCCATGCACATAGGTCGCGATCACGCCCGCCGACACCGTCAGCTTGGCCGCGCGGCGGAGAGTCATGTTCTCGCCGATGGTGGCGATCAGCGTGGCCAGCTTGTCGGCCACGGTGACGCTCTCGCCCGGGAAATGGGCGGCGGCCACGGCTTCGATGGTGCCGTCCGTATTGAGGGCCACCTTGGCGGCTTCGCGCACGAACGCCTGGAAATCAGCGTTGCGGGCGACGAAGTCGGTCTCGGCATTCACCTCGATGGCGGCGGCGTAGTGGCCGGAGGACTCAACCGCGACCAGGCCCTCGGCGGCCACGCGGCCAGCCTTCTTGGCGGCCTTGGCGAGGCCCTTCTTGCGCAGCCAGTCGATGGCGGCCTCGATGTCGCCGTCGGTCTCGGTGAGCGCCGCCTTGCAGTCCATCATGCCGGCGCCGGTCTTGTCGCGCAGTTCCTTCACGAGTCCTGCAGTGATCGCGGCCATGCTCAGCTTCCTCTTCTTCTCACACCACGGCCGGCCAGGGTGTTTCCCGAGCCGGCCGTCGGGGCTTCGCCCCTCACCTCAAGTTTCAAGACGCTGGAAGGATCACTCCGTCTCGGCGGAGAACCCCTTCGCCTGGGCGATCCAGCCGTCCACGCGGCCCGGCAGGCCCACCTCTTCGCCGATGCGCACGGCATCGGTGGCGTCGAGGTCGGCGATCTGCTGGAAGTGGAACACGCCGAGATCGTTCAGCTTCTGCTCGATCTCGGGGCTCACGCCGGTCAGCTTCTTCAGGTCGTCGGCGACGCCGCGCGGACCCGAAAGGGGCTCGAACGAGGACCAGATGCTGGTCTCGACCGGCAGGTCTTCAGAAAGCGGCGCCTCCGCCTCGCCCATGTCCACGCCGAGGTCGGTGTGGCCACGGCCGATGCCGTCGATGGCGGCGCGGGCGACGAGGTCGCAATAGAGCTGGATGGCGCGGCCGGCGTCATCGTTGCCGGGAACCGGGAAGGCGATGCCGTCCGGATCGGAATTGGTGTCGAGGATGGCCGCCACCGGGATGCCGAGGCGCTGGGCCTCCTTCACGGCGATGTCTTCCTTGTTCGTGTCGATCACGAACAGCAGGTCGGGCAGGCCGCCCATGTCGCGGATGCCACCGAGGGCGCGTTCCAGCTTCTCCTTTTCACGGGAGAGCGTCAGGCGCTCCTTCTTGGTGTAGCCGGAGCCCTGCTCGGGGCCGGACAGCATCTCTTCCAGCTTCTTCAGCCGGGCGATGGAATTGGAGATGGTCTTCCAGTTGGTGAGCATGCCGCCCAGCCAGCGGGAATTCACATAATACTGCGCGGAGCGGCGGGCGGCATCGGCCACCTGGTCGGCCGCCTGGCGCTTGGTGCCGACGAACAGCACGCGGCCGCCCTGGGCCACCGTGTCGGACACGGCCTGGAGGGCGCGGTGGAGCGCCGGCACGGTCTGCGACAGGTCGAGGATGTGGATGTTGTTGCGCACGCCGAAGATGTACGGGGCCATCTTGGGGTTCCAGCGGTGAGACTGGTGACCGAAGTGCACGCCAGCTTCCAGGAGCTGACGCATGGAATAATCGGGAAGAGCCACTTTGGTATTCTCCGGTTGAGCCTCCGCGGACGTACCCTCGGCCCGTCAGGGACGAAGGCACCGGATGGGCGATATGCCCGATGTCCGCGTGCGGAATGGCGCGGCTAATAGCTCAAGGGGGGCAAAAGGGCAAGGGCAGGACGGCCCGCAAGTCCTTTCTCCCCCGGCGATTGCCGCAAACAGGTGAGCTTTCCTCACCCGCGCGCGCATTTTTCGCGTTTGCCGGCGGCGACGGCGGCGGCCAGCGTCGGGGCATGCCCCCCGGCGCAAAACCCAAGGAGCCGTCATGTCCCATCCCGTCCTCTGCCAGGTCAACGCGGGAATCGCCACGCTTACGCTGAACCGGCCGCAGAAGCTCAATGCCATCGACTATGCCATGGCCGATGCCCTGCTCGCCCATCTCGATGCACTGGAGACCGACGCGTCGGTGGCGGCGGTCATTCTCACCGGGGCCGGCGACCAGGCCTTCTCCGCCGGCGGCGACATTCCCGAATTCTCCCGCAGCGTCGGCCTCGGACCCTTGAGCGCGGTGCGCGACTTCGTGCGGCGCGGGCAGGCCATGACGGCGCGCATCGAGGCCTTTCCCAAGCCGATCATCGCCGCCGTGAACGGCCTCGCCTTCGGTGGCGGCTGCGAGATCACGGAGGCGGCTCCGCTCGCCATCGCCAGCGAGCAGGCTTTGTTCGCCAAGCCGGAGATCAAGCTCGGCATGCCGCCGACCTTCGGCGGAACCCAGCGCCTGCCCCGCCTTGCCGGCCGCAAGCGGGCGCTGGAGCTGCTGCTGACCGGCGACAGCTTCCCCCCGGCGCACGCGCTCGCTCTGGGCCTCGTCAACCAGATCGTGCCCCATGGCGAGCTGTTGCCGGCGGCGCAGGCGCTCGCGCGGCGCATCATGCGGCATTCGCCGGTAGCCGTGGCCAGCATCCTCACGGCGGTGACCCGCGGCATCAACCTGTCCATTGCCGAGGGCTTGCAGATGGAAAGCGAGCAGTTCGCCCGCATGGTGCCCACCCATGATCTGCGCGAGGGGCTCGACGCCTGGATCGAACGGCGCCAGCCGCATTATCTCGGCCGGTAGGCCTGATCCGGCCTTGAACGCGCCGAAGAGGCACGGGCCGGAGCAGCGCATCCGCGGCTCGTTCAAAGAGTCGCGGCCATCTCCGGTGGCTGCGGGACGTCGAGTTCGTCCCGCAGCCACGCGCGGAACGCCGCCACGTCCGGCCGGCTCAAAGACGAGCCGTGGGCCAGCAGCCAATAGCCGGTACGCGCCTCGACCGGCGGCCCGAGAACCGCCACCAGCCGCCCCTCGGCCAGATCATCCTGGACCACCGGCAGGCGTCCCATGGCGATGCCCAGCCCCCGCGCCGCCGCTTCCAGCGCCAGATGGATGCCGTCGAAGCGCAGCCCGCGGTCGAGATCCGGCACGGCGACGCCACGGCGCGCCGCCCAGGCGCCCCAGTCCTCGGCGACATCGGTGACATGCAGCAGCGTCTGGCCCGCAAGGTCCGCCGGGGTTCGCAGCGCAGCCGCCTGGCCGGGCGCGCAGACCGGCACCAATTGCTCGCGCACGAGAAGATCGGCGCGGATGCCGCCCCAGCCACCCGTGCCCATGCGGATCGCCAGATCCACGCCGTCTCGCGGGAACTCAACGCTGCGGTGGGCGGTATCGAGGCTCACTTCGATGCCGGGATGCCGGGTCCGGAAGCGGGCCAGCCGGGGGATGAGCCAGCGCAGGCCGAAGGTCGGCGCCACGCTCAGATGCAGCCGCTCGGCGGGACGCCGGCCGGGCACGGCCTCGGTGGCGGCGGCGATCTGCGCCAGGATGTCCCTTACGCGCGGCAGATAGGCCGTTCCCGCCGGCGTCAGCGCCAGTTGCCGATGGCTGCGCGCGAACAGCGGCACGCCCAGCCAGTCCTCCAGCCCCTGGATGCCGTGGCTGACCGCGCTGGGCGTGAGGTGCAGTTCCTCGGCCGCCAGCTTGAAGGAGAGATGCCGCCCCGCCGCCTCGAACAGGCGCAGCGCATTCAGGGGCGGCAATCGATACGCCATATCGGCCCTCGCCCTACGCCGCCTCCACCGCCACCACGCCGGGGATCGCCTTCAGCGCGCCGGCGATCTGCGGGGAGACCGGATAGCGGCCGTCGAGGCGGATTTCCACCTCGGCCTTCCCCTCCTCCATCAGGAGGACGAGGCTCACCTCGCCGTCGCCCCGGCCGCCCGACAGGCGCTTGGAGATGCCGTCCAGCGGGTCGGTGGATTTCACGAAGATGCGCAGGCTCTTGTGGTGGCGGGAGGTCGCCTCGTCGAGGCGCTCGCACGACTGGATGCGCACCCGCACGTCCTCGCCCTGGAGCTCGGCCCCCACCATCATCAGGAGCGGCGTGCCCGGCTCCAGCAGGTCGCGGTAATGGGCGAGGCCTTCGGAGAAGATCACCGCCTCGAAATGCCCCGACGGGTCGGAAAGGCCGACGATGCCCATGCGCGTGCCGGACTTGGTGCGCCGCTCCTGGCGCGACACCACGGTGGCTGCCAGCCGCCCCGCCGCGGCGCCCGCGCGCACGCTGCGAGCGAAATCGCTGAAGATCGGCACCCGCATCTTCTTCAGCGCCTCGGCATAATCGTCCAGCGGATGGCCGGTGAGGAAGAAGCCGATGGCGTCATATTCCTTCTGCAGCCGCTCGGCCGGCATCCAGGGGGCGGCATCCGGCAGCGGCAGCTTGGCCTTGACCGGCCCGGAGCCGAACATGTCGTTCTGGCCCGACGAGCGGTCCGCCTCCACCCGCTGCGCATGCCCCACCACCGCGTCGAGGGCCGCGAACGCCTTGGCGCGGTTCTTCTCCAGGCAGTCGAAGCAGCCGGCCGCGGCAAGGCTCTCCAGCGTGCGCTTGTTGACCATCTTCACCGGCAGCCGGCCGGCGAAGTCGGCGAAATCCGCGAACGGCCGGTCGCCCCGCGCCGCGACGACCGCATCCACCGCATGGCCGCCCACGCCCTTGATGGCGGCCATGGCATAGATGATCCGGCCGTCCACCACCGCGAACTCGCGGGTCGAGAGGTTGATATTGGGCGGCACCACCTCGATGCCGAGCCGCTGCGCCTCCTGGCGGAATTCCGCCAGCTTGTCCGTGTTGCCCATGTCCAGCGTCATGGAGGCGGCGAGGAATTCGGTGGGGTAGTTCGCCTTCAGCCAGGCGGTCTGGTAGGAGACCAGCGCATAGGCGGCCGCGTGCGACTTGTTGAAGCCGTAGTCGGCGAACTTGGCCAGCAGGTCGAAGATGGTGTCGGCCTGCGCCTTGGGGACGCCGCGCTCCTCCGAGCCGGAGACGAAGCGCTCGCGCTGCTTCTCCATCTCCGCGCGGATCTTCTTGCCCATGGCGCGTCGCAGCAGGTCGGCTTCGCCCAGCGAATAGCCGGCCAGCGCCTGGGCGATCTGCATCACCTGTTCCTGGTAGATGATGACCCCGAAGGTCTCCTTCAGGTAGGGTTCGAGCTTGGGGTGGATATAGTCCGGCTCCGCCCGGCCGTGCTTGCAGTCGCAATAGACCGGGATGTTGGCCATCGGGCCCGGCCGGTAGAGCGCCACGAGGGCGATCAGGTCCTCGACGCGGTCGGCCTTCATGTCCACGAGGGCGCGGCGCATGCCCGCGCTTTCCACCTGGAACACGCCCACCGTCTCGCCGCGGGCCAGCATGGCGTAGGTCTTGGGATCGTCCAGGGGAATGGACGTGATGTCGAGGTCGATGCCGCGCTGGCGGATGAGCCGCACCGCCGTGGTGATGGTGGTCAGCGTCTTGAGGCCGAGGAAGTCGAACTTCACCAGCCCGGCCTGCTCCACCCATTTCATGTTGTACTGGGTGACCGGCATGTTGGACTTGGGGTCGCGATAGAGCGGCACCAATTCGTGCAGGGGCCGGTCGCCGATCACGATGCCGGCGGCGTGGGTGGAGGCGTGGCGGTTCAGCCCCTCCAGGCGCACCGCGATGTCGAACGCCTGCTTGACCACCTCTTCCTGGTCGCGCGCCGCCTGGAGACGGGGCTCGTCTTCGATGGCCTGTTTCAGCGTGACCGGGGCGGCCGGGTTCTGCGGCACCAGCTTGCACAGCTTGTCCACCTGGCCGTAGGGCATTTCCAGCACGCGGCCGACGTCGCGCAGCACGCCGCGCGCCTGCAGCGTGCCGAAAGTGATGATCTGCGCCACCTGCGAGCGCCCGTAGCGCTGCTGCACATAATGGATCACCTCTTCGCGGCGGTCCTGGCAGAAGTCCACGTCGAAGTCGGGCATGGACACGCGGTCGGGGTTCAGGAAGCGCTCGAACAGCAGGCCGAAGCGCAGCGGGTCGAGGTCGGTGATCTGGAGCGAATAGGCCACCAGCGAGCCTGCGCCCGAGCCACGGCCCGGCCCCACCGGGATGTCGTGCGCCTTCGCCCATTTGATGAAGTCCGACACGATCAGGAAGTAGCCGGGGAACTTCATCTTGCTGATGACGGAGATCTCGTAGGCGAGCCGCTCCTCATAGACCGAAGTCTCCAGCCCCGGCGCCGGCCCGTGCTTGGCGAGGCGGGCGACGAGCCCCTCCTGCGCCTGCCGTTCCAGCTCCGCCGCCTCTTCCGCCAGCGCGTCGCCGCCGCCGCCCGAGGTGAAGCGCGGCAGGATGGGCTTGGCGGTGCGCACCCGATAGGCGCAGCGCTGGGCGATCTCCACCGTGTTGGCGGTGGCCTCCGGCAGATCGGAGAACAGCTCCAGCATCTCGGCGCGGGTCTTGAAGCGGTGCTCCGGCGTCAGGCGGCGGCGGTCGCCGTCCGACAGCAGCTTCGATTCGGCGATGCTGATGAGGGCGTCATGGGCGTTATAGTCGCTCTGCGCGCCGAAGAATGGCTCGTTGGCCGCCACCAGCGGCAGGCCCTTGGCATAGGCGAGGTCGAGCAGGCCGCGCTCGGCGAGGCGCTCCAGGTCGGTATTGTGGCGCTGCAACTCCACATAGAGCCGGTCGCCATAAATCGCGGCAAGCTGTTCAAGGCGGGCCTCGGCGATCTCCCCATGGCCGCTCGCCAGCACCTTGTCAACGGGGCCGGCCGGGCCGCCGGTGAGTGCGATCAGGCCCTCATTCAGCTCCTTCAGCCAATCGAGCGTGACCCGGGGCTCCTCGTCATTGGGCGTTTCCAGATAGGCGCGGGACACCAGCGTCATCAGGTGCCGCCAGCCCGCCTCGCGGGCCGCCAGCAGCACGATGCGCGGCTTCTTCGGCGTCACGCCGCCGCGCTGCGCCACCGGCTCGGGCAGGTCGAGCGCCAGCGAGCAGCCGGCGATGGGCTGGATGCCCGCGCCATACATCTTCTCGGAAAATTCCAGCGCGCCGAACAGGTTGCCGGTGTCGGTCAGCGCCAGCGCCGGCTGGGCGTCCGCCTTGGCGAAATCCGCCAGCTTGCCGAGCGACAGCGCGCCCTCCAGCAGGGAATAGGACGAATGGACGTGGAGATGGACGAAGCCGGGGTCGCGCATGGCACTCGATCGTGAGTCGACGGTCCGGCGATCTTAGGGCCGGAGCGGCTGAGATTGAACTTATCTGCGCGGCGGTCCCCGCCTTCCCCTCCCCCGCCTTCCCCCTTCCCCCGAGGTCCGGCCCCCAAGGCCACGTCTTCCCCAAGGCCAGTCTTGCCGGAAGGCGGGAAGGCTCTTTAAGGTCCGCCGATGAAATCGGCTTTGATCTCCTGGCAGGTCTGGGCGCTCGGCGCCGCGGCCTTCGCCGCCCTCACCGCCATCTTCGCCAAGATCGGTGTCGCCGCCATCCATTCGGACCTGGCGACCCTGATCCGCACGCTGGTGATCCTCGTCCTGCTGCTCGCCATCGTGGCGGCGAAGGGGGCGTGGCAGCCGCTGGAGACGATCTCGCGGCAGACCTGGATCTTCCTGCTGCTGTCCGGCCTCGCCACCGGCGGATCGTGGCTGTGCTACTTCCGCGCGCTGCAGCTCGCTGACGCAAGCCGCGTCGCCCCGATCGACAAGCTCAGCGTGGTGCTGGTGGCGATCTTCGGTGCCGTCTTCCTCGGCGAGAAGCTCTCCTGGCACAACTGGCTCGGTGTCGCCTTCATCGCCGCCGGCACTATCCTGGTGGCGATCCGCTAGGCGGCTCCGCCCAGTTCCTTGGCCGCCTCGCGCTCCTCGCGCTGCGACAGGCCGCGCGCCACATAGACCATGGCCAACGCGGCCCCGAGCGCCATCAGCGCCTGCAGGCCGAAATAGACGCCGTAATTGACCACGCCATAGAGCTGGTCGAACAGCGCGCCGAAGGAATCGCCGGCGAAGCTGGTCATCAGGAAGAAGGCAGTGATCTGCGACTTCATGGAATGCGGCGCCACCACGTAGCAGAGCTGGAGCCCCACCACGGAGATGCACAGTTCGCCGATGGTGATGAGGAAGGTGGCGAGCACCAGGTACCAGACCGAGACCGGCCCATAGGTCGCCAGCGTCCCCGCCATGGTCATGACCGCCATGGCGGTCACCGTCAGCACGAAGCCGATCATCATCTTGTCCGTGGGCACGAGCGGCCGCCCCCGCGCCCCGTCCAGCCGGCGCCAGATGGCGGCGAGAATCGGCGTGCAGAAGATGATGATGAGCGGGTTGAGGCCCTGCGTCTGGGCGGCGGACAAGGTGATCCCGAACGGCCACAGGGTGAGGTCCATGTGGTTCTCCGCCAGGAACACCCAGGTGGAGCCGGACTGGTCGGCCACGAACCAATAGACCGAGACCAGCGCCAGGATGCCGATGAGCCGCGTCAGCACGGCGCGCTCGGCCAGCTTCTGCGCCTCGGGCTTCCCCGGCCCCATCCGCCAGCGCAACGCCTCCGGCGGGAAATGCCGCCGCCCCAGCACGAACACCATCATGGACACGGCGATCAGCGCGGCGGGGATGAAAAGCGCGATCTCATAGCCATAGTGGATCTGCACCAGCGGCAGGCCCAGCGAGGCGACGGTCGAGCCGATGTTGATGGCGGCGTAATAATAGGCGAAGGCATCGTCCAGCAGGTGCCCCTTGCCGAGGCGCTCGTACATCATGCCCATCAGCGTCGAGGTATTGGGCTTGATGGTGCCCGAGCCCAGCGCCAGCAGGGCCAGCGCCAGGAACAAGAAGGATTCCTGGCGGAAATAGCCGAGCACCAGATGGCCCAGAATGTAGGGGATGCAGAACCAGACGATGGTGCGGTAGCGGCCGAGGAAATGGTCGGCGATGAAGCCGCCGAGGATCGGCGTCACGTAGCAGGCGGCAGTGAACAACTGCACGATGGAGCCGGAATCGGCCTCCTTGAAGCCGAACACGTCCACCAGATACAGCGCCAGCAGCACGCGCATGCCGTAGAAGCTGGCCCGCTCCGACAGTTCGGCCCAGAACACGAACCAGAAGCCGGCCGGATGACTGGCCAGCAGCCATTTCCGGCCCGGTGCGGCCACAGCCCCCATCTCGCTCATCGACGCCACCCATTCCCGCCCCGCCTAGTGGTAGCAAGGAAGGGTGCCGCTGAGGCAATGGAATAAGCGCGATCCGGCGGAATTCAGGGGGTGTGGCGTCCGGGCCGCAGTCGCGCGCCCGACCTGGACGCCGGGCGCGAGCCGGACCTTGCTAGTCCAGCTCCACCACCTGCCCGTCGCGCAGCGTGACCCGACGGTCCATGCGCGAGGCCAGTTCCATGTTGTGGGTGGCGATGATGGTGGCGACGCCGGTCGCATGCACCAGTTCGGCCAGCGCTCCGAAGACGTGGTCGGAGGTCTTCGGGTCGAGGTTGCCGGTGGGCTCGTCCGCCAGCACGAGGCGCGGGGCATTGGCGAGGGCGCGGGCGATGGCGACACGCTGCTGCTCGCCGCCCGACAATTCGGAGGGACGATGGTTCAGGCGCTTGGCGAGGCCGAGATAGCCCAGCAGGTCACCGGCGCGGGCAGCCGCGTCGCGCTTGGAGAGGCCGCGGATCATCTGCGGCATCATCACATTCTCCAGCGCCGTCAGCTCCGGCAGGAGGTGGTGGAACTGGTAGACGAAACCGACATGGATACGCCGCAGCCGCGTGCGCTCGGCGTCCGGCAGGCCGGAGGTCGGCTCACCGTCCACGAACACCTCGCCGTCGTCCGGGTGCTCCAGGAGGCCTGCCAGATGCAGCAGCGTGGACTTGCCGGTGCCCGACGGCGCCACCAGCGCCACCGACTGGCCGGCTTCCACCGCGAGGTTGGCGTCGCGCAGCACCTCGATCACGCCCTCCCCTTCCGAATAGCGGCGGGCGACGTCGACGAGGGCAAGGGCCGGAGGGCTCTCGGGGGGCATCATTCGTATCTCAGGGCTTCCACCGGATCGAGCCGCGCCGCCCGCCAGGAGGGATAGAGGGTGGCGAACAGCGAGAGCGTGAGCGCCATGATGACCACCGAAGCGGTCTCGCCCACGTCCATCTTCGCCGGCAGGCGCGAGAGATAATACAGCTCCGGCGAGAACAGCTCGGTGCGGGTGATCCAGGAGATGAACTGCCGGATCTCCTCCACGTTCATGCACACCAGAACGCCCAGCAGCAGGCCGACCAGCGTGCCCACCACGCCGATGCTGGCGCCGGTGATGAGGAAGATGCGCATGATCGAGCCCTGCGTCGCGCCCATGGTGCGCAGCACGGCGATGTCGTGGCCCTTGTCCTTCACCAGCATGATGAGGCCGGAGATGATGTTCAGCGCCGCCACCAGCACGATCAGCGTGAGGATGAGGAACATCACGTTGCGCTCCACCTGGAGCGCGTTGAAGAAGGTGGCGTTCCGCTGTCGCCAGTCGACGATATAGACCGGCCGCTCGGCCGCCGCCTGCACCGCGCCGCGCAGCTCGCCCACGTCGTCGGGGTTGGCGATATAGACCTCGATGGCGTTCACGTCGTTGGCGCGGTTGAAATAGGCCTGCGCCTCGGGCAGCGGCATGAAGACGAAGGCGCTGTCGTATTCCGACATGCCGATCTCGAACACCGCCGCAATCTTGTAGACCTTGATGCGCGGCGAGGTTCCCATGGGCGTCACCGCGCCACGCGGCGCCACCAGCGTGATGTTGTCGCCCGCGCGCAGGGACAATTGGTCGGCCAGCCGCTTGCCGATGGCGAGCCCCTGCCCCTGGTCGAAGCCTTCAAGGGTGCCCTGACGGATGTTGTTGGCCACCGAGGGAAGCTGGCGCAGGTCCTTCTCCGCCAGCCCGCGCACCAGAACACCAGAGGCATTGTAGGGCGAGGAGGCCAGCGCCTGGCCCTCCACCAGCGGCACGGCGAGCTTGATGCCGTTCAGCTTGGAGATGCGCTCCGCCACCGCCTGATAGTCGGTGAGCGCATTCTCCAGCGGCTGCACCAGCATGTGGCCGTTGAGGCCAAGGATCTTGCCGAGCAGTTCCTGCCGGAAGCCGTTCATCACCGCCATGACGATGATGAGGGTCGCCACCCCCAGCACGATGCCGAGGAACGAGAAGCCGGCGATGACCGAGATGAAGCCTTCCTTGCGCCGCGCCCGGAGGTAGCGCAGGGACAGCATCCACTCGAAGGCAGCGAAAGGCCCGGTTCCCGTCGGCTCCGTGTCCGGCGCGGTTCCGCGCGAACCCGAGGCTGCGGCCATGCGCTGCCCTCCCGTCATCCCTTGAGCCTCTCAAATGCCTCTGCGGGCGTTACCAGCTCGCGCGAGCCGTCCACGCGCCGCTTCAGTTCCACCTTGCCGTCGGCGAGGCTTTTCGGCCCCACCAGGATCTGCCAGGGCAGGCCGATCAGGTCCGCGGTCGCGAACTTGGAGCCGGCCCGCTCCTCCGTGTCGTCATAGAGTACGTCGACGCCAGAAGCGGTTAGTTTCGCGTAAAGATCGGCGCAGGCGCCATCCACCGCCGCATCGCCCGCCTTCAGGTTGAGGATGCCCACCTGGAACGGGGCGACCGCGTCCGGCCAGATGATTCCCGCCTCGTCATGTGAGGCCTCGATCATGGCGGCCACGAGACGGGAGGGGCCGATGCCGTAGGACCCCATGTGGACGAGGCGCTCGGTGCCGTCCGGCCCCAGCACCTTGAGGCCGAAGGGCTCGGTGTACTTGGTGCCGAAATAGAAGATGTGGCCGACCTCAATGCCCCGCGCGGCCAGCTGGCGGTCAGCCGGCACGGCGCCGAAGGCCGCCGCGTCGTGCTTCTCCTCGGTCGCCGCATATAGCGTGGTCCACTGGTCAACGATCGACTGGAGGCCGGCGGCGGCGTCGAAGTTCACGTCGGCGGGCGGCGGCGCCATGTCCAGATAGTCGCCATGGCAGAACACCTCGCTCTCCCCCGTGGAGGCCAGGATGATGAACTCATGGGACAGGTTGCCGCCGATGGGACCCGTGTCCGCCACCATGGGAATCGCTTTCAGGCCCATCCGGGAGAAGGTGCGCAGATAAGCGACGAACATCTTGTTGTAGGAATGGCGGGCGCCTTCCGCGTCGAGATCGAAGGAATAGGCGTCCTTCATCAGGAATTCGCGCGAGCGGTAGACGCCGAAGCGCGGGCGCACCTCGTCCCGGAACTTCCACTGGATGTGGTAGAGGTTCAGCGGCAGGTTCTTGTAGGACTTCACCGAGCCGCGCACGATCTCGGTGACCATTTCCTCGTTGGTCGGGCCGAACAGCATGTCGCGCTCATGCCGGTCCTTGATGCGCAGCATTTCCTTGCCGTAGTCGTCGTAGCGGCCGCTCTCGCGCCACAGGTCCGCCGACTGGATGGTGGGCATCAGCAGTTCCACGGCGCCGGTGCGGTTCTGCTCCTCGCGGATGATGGCGCAGATCTTGTTCAGGACCCTGAGGCCCAGCGGCAGCCAGGCATAGATGCCGGCGCTCTCCTGCCGGATCATGCCCGCGCGTAGCATCAGGCGGTGGGACACGATGTCCGCTTCCTTCGGAACCTCGCGGAGAATGGGCAGGAAGTAGCGGGACAGGCGCATCGGACAGACTCGGAAGTTGGACGTTTCGGAAGAACTCGGGCTGAGAGAAAGCGGAACGACCCGAAAAACACAAGCCCGCCGGCCACAAGGCCGGTTTCCCGGCGTTTTTCGGCCGCCCGTCCCGGCCGCGCCCGGACCCGGCTCTCACCCTGGGAAACCTGCGTTGGCGGCGTATCGCATTGTAAGCGATGTATTTTTCACCACCATCGTGTTGCGGCGCAGCACGTAAAGTATTGCGCCGCAAGGATGACAAGCGCACGATTCTTGTTCTACGGTCTGTTCGCCACAAGAAAGGGGACCGTCCTGGTGCCGGAAGGCACAAGGAAGAGGGTCCGGGTCTCGGGAGGAATCTTTAAAAACAATACAGCCGACCGACGACCGCCTTCGAACGCGAGAGATTTTCGGAACGGCAGCACATTGGAAAAAGCGGCGGCACCCGCGATTTCCGCAAAAAAGTGCAAAAATTTAAAAAAGGCGAGACATCCGGTCTCGCCTTTCTTTTTTTGGGCCTCGCCAATACGGAAAAGTCGGTCAGCTGTTCTGACCTATAACTTGGGAGCTGACCTATGACTTGGAGCTTCCCCGGAGCCATCCGAATCCGCAGCGCCCCATCCGGCAGCTTTCGAGCATTTCCCGCTTCCTTGAAGCGGTGAAATTCTCAGACCCGTTTGTCGGATCGCGTTTTCTTCACGCGAAGCCGGATCCACTTCGTTCGAAAGCGCTCTAGTAACCGCGGTTGTCGAAAGGCATCGGCAGATCCTCCAGGCGGATCGTGCCGCTGCGGACCAGATACAACACGCCCGCCGTCACCACGATGGCCAGCAGCGAGGTGACAAGCGCCTTGCGCAGCAGAAGCGGCCGCACCGGCGCGCCGGGATCGGTGCCGGGATCGGGCGTGGCCCCTGCCTCCGCGGGGGAGCGGACGCCGAACGGCAGCACCGCGAACAGGCACAGCCACCAGACAATGAAATAGATGGCGAGGGTAGAACCAATGCCCATGGACGCCCCCTCAGGCCTGTTCCAGTTCCACCAGCGTGCCGGTGAAGTCCTTAGGATGCAGGAAGAGCACGGGCTTGCCGTGCGCGCCGATCTTCGGCTCGCCGTCGCCCAGCACCCGCGCGCCGGCGGATTTCAGCCGGTCGCGGGCGACGACGATGTCGTCCACCTCGTAGCAGATGTGGTGGATGCCGCCGTCGGGATTACGCTCCAGGAACTTGGCGATGGGCGAATTCTCGCCCAAGGGCTCCAGCAGCTCGATCTTGGTGTTGGGCAGGTTGATGAAGACGGTGGTCACGCCGTGCGCCACCTGCGGCACCGCCTCGGAGACGTCCGCCCCCATGGTGTCGCGATAGAGCGCGGCCGCCGCGGCGATGTCCTTCACCGCGATGGCGACGTGATTGAGCCGTCCGATCATCTGTGTCCTCCCCCCAGGCGGGCGCCCCGCCGCGCTCATGCTGCGGCGGGCCTTTGAAACCCGCTCGAAGGTATCAGACTTCGACGATGTGGACGTGGCAAACCGGCTTTTTGCCCCAGGCGCCGTTCACCGCACCGCGCACCGCGCGCTCCAGCGAATCCGACACCGCCTCGGGATCGCGGCGGCGCGCCTTGGGCATGCCTTCCATCGCCGCCACCACCGTGTCCAGCACGAGGTCGAGCATGTCGACGCCGCCCTCCCCGCGTTCCGGCACGCCGGTGATCTCCACCGAGGGATCGCCCACCAGTGTTCCACGGCTGTCCACCGCGAGCGCCACCGAAACCACGCCAACGAAGCCGAGGCGCCGGCGCTCCGGCACGGTCCGGGCCGAGTCGGGAATGAGCAGGCGGCCGTCCTTGTAGAGCCGGCCGAACGGCACGTCCTCCACTCGCTCGGCCGGTCCCGGCGCGAGGCGGATGACATGGCCGTCGAAGCAGGACACCACCTCCGGCACGCCGGCCTTGCGGGCCAGCGCCGCGTGCTCGGCGAGATGCAACGGCTCGCCATGCACCGGCACGGACACCTGCGGCCGCACCCAGCCGTACATCTGCTCCAGCTCGCCCCGGCGCGGATGGCCGGAGACGTGCACCAGGGCATCGCGATCGGTCATCACCTTGATGCCGCGCTTGATCAGGCCGTTGATGACCCGGCCCACCACCCGCTCGTTGCCGGGAATGGTGCGCGAGGAGAACACCACCAGGTCGGAGTGCGACAAGGCGATCTCCGGGTGGTCATCCTCGGCGATGCGGCTCAAGGCCGCGCGCGGCTCGCCCTGGCTGCCGGTCAGGATCGCCACCACCCTGTCGCGCGGCAGGAAGCCGAAGGCCTCCGCGCCGCGGAACGCCGGCAGGCCGTCCAGCAGCCCCTGCTCGCGGGCAACGCCGATGACCCGCTCCATGGCGCGGCCCACCACGACGACCTCGCGGCCGTTGGCGAGCGCCGCCTCGGCGATGGAGCGTACCCGCGCCACGTTGGAGGAGAAGGTGGTGAAGGCCACCCGGTACTTGGCCTTGGCCACCACCTCTTTCAGCGTCACCCCCACATCCGCCTCGGACGGCGAGATGCCGTCGCGGATGGCGTTGGTGGAATCGCAGATCATCGCCCGCACGCCCTCGTCGCCGAGCGCGCGCAGGCGCGCCTCGTCGGTGACGTGGCCGACCACCGGGGTCGGATCGAGCTTCCAGTCGCCGGTGTGCAGCACGAGGCCAGCCGAGGTGCGGATGGCGATGGCATGGCTGTCGGGGATGGAGTGCGCCACCGGCACGAACTCGACCTGGAACGGGCCGATGTCCACCGTGCCGCCGGAGCGCACCACGTTGATCGGGATCTTCGGCGCGCCCGGCTCCTGCAGGCGCTTGGCGTCGAGCAGAGCGGCGGTGAAGCGCGTGGTGTAGACGGGGCAGTCAAGGCGCGGCCACAGGTCGAGCATGGCGCCCACATGGTCCTCATGACCATGGGTGAGCACGAGACCGGCGATCTTGTCCTTCACGCTCTCCAGGAAGCGGATGTCGGGCAGCACGAGGTCGACGCCGGGCGCCTCCTCACCCGCGAAGCTCATGCCGAGGTCGACGATGAGCCAGGTACGTTGGCGGCGGGAACCGATGCCGTAAAGGCCGAGATTCATGCCGATCTCGCCCACCCCCCCGAGGGGCGCGAAGACGAGCTCGCTGGTATCAGCCATCAGATGGGTCAATCCACTTTCGGTTGGAGCGAAACGTCGCCCGCAGTCACGATTTCCGCGATCCCGTCGCGGCGGCGCAGCATCATGGCGCCACGATTGTCGATGCTCTCGAAGCGCCCGGTCACTTCCCGTTCGCCGATCTTCACGCTCACCGTGTCGCCGATGGCCAGAGCATAGCGTATCCAGTCGCCGCGGATGGAGGCAAAACCGTTGCCCGCGTTCCACTGGTTGAGCCGCACCGTCATGGCGAGGTCCAGCGCCTCCAGCAGGCGATCCGGCGCGGTCGGTGCGCCGGCCTCTTCCAGGCTGGTGGCACGATACGGCAGATCGTCCGGATGGTGGAGGCAGTTCACGCCGAAGCCGATCACCGCCGCCGGGCGGCCGTAGCGGTCATTGGCGCCTTCCACCAGGATGCCTGCCAGCTTGCCGCCGTCGAGCATCAGGTCGTTGGGCCACTTCAGCTTGAGACCGTCGAGCGCGATCAGCGGCGCCGCCGCGACCACCGCGTCGCGCAGCGCCAGCCCGGCCACGAAGCAGAGCTGAGCCAGATTGGCCACCGGCGCCGGATTGGGCAGCACGAGCGTGGCGAACAGGTTGCCGAGTTCGCTGGTCCAGGGCCGGCCGCGCCGGCCGCGCCCCGCCGTCTGGATGTCCGCCACCAGCCATGCGGGCATGGCCTCGCCACGGCTCAGGCGTGCGAGACCCTCCGCATTGGTGGAACCGATCTCCGAAAAGCGGATGATGGGGATGGTCGAGCTTTGGAACCTTTGTGCCGCCATCGTTCAGAAAAGCGCGCGCGCCGCAGCGCCCGCAGCCTCGATAAGAGGAGCCGGATAGACGAAATAGAAGATGGTGAAGAGGCCGGACACGCCGAGCACCGCCTTCAGTTCGCCGGGCATTCCATCGAACGCCTCGGCGGGTTCGTCGAAATACATGATCTTGACCACGCGCAGGTAATAATAGGCGCCGACCACCGAAGCGACCACGCCGATCACCGCCAGACCATACAGGCCCGCCTGGATCGCCGCCAGGAACACGTAATATTTCGCCAGGAAGCCGGCCAGCGGGGGAATGCCCGCCAGCGAGAACATCAGCGCCGCCAGCACCAGCGCCATCAGCGGCCGGGTACGGGCGAGGCCGGCGAGGTCGTCCACCGTCTCGACCGGGCGGCCGCCGCGGCGCATGGCAAGCACGCAGGTGAAGGAGCCGAGCGTCATCACCACATAAATGGCCATGTAGACCAGCACGCCGCGCACGCCCTGCGGCGTCGCCGCCGCCAAGCCCACCAGCGCGAAGCCCATGTGGCCGATGGAGGAATAGGCCAAGAGGCGCTTGATGTTGCGCTGGCCGATGGCGGCGAAGGCACCCAGCACCATGGAGGCGATGGAGACGAAGGCGACGATCTGCTGCCAGGAATGCGTCACATGCGGCAGCGCCTCGATGGCGACGCGCACGAACACGGCCATGGCCGCCACCTTGGGGGCTGTGGCGAAGAAGGCGGTCACCGGAGTGGGGGCGCCTTCGTACACGTCGGGCGTCCACATGTGGAACGGCACGGCCGACACCTTGAAGCACAGGCCGGCGAACACGAACACGATGCCGAACACGAGGCCGTTGGTGGGCGCGGTCGCCACTTTCGCGATCTCGGCGAAATTCACCGTGCCGGTGAAGCCGTAGAGCAGCGAGGAGCCGTAGAGCAGCATGCCCGAGGAGAGCGAGCCGAGGACGAAATACTTCAGGCCGGCCTCAGTGGAGCGCACCGAGTCGCGGTTGATGGACGCCATCACATAGAGCGACAGGCTCATCAGCTCGAGGCCGAGGTAGAGGGCGATGAGGTCGCCGGCGGAGATGAGGATGCAGATGCCGAGCGAGGACAGCACCACCAGCACGGCATATTCGAAGCGCGCCTGCTGCGCCCGCCCGAGCCAGTCCACCGACATGATGAGGGAGACCGCCGCGCCCAGCAGCGACACCGCCTTCATGAAGCGGGAGAAGGGGTCCACCAGCATGGAGCCGTGAAAGCCGACGACCGTGATCGCCGGCTGGAGCAGCACCAGCACCCCGGCGGCGACCAGCGCCGCAATGGCGAGCCCGTTCACCAGATTGGCCGACTTCTCACCCTGGAAGGCGCCGATCAACACGAGCACGATGGCGGAAAGCGCGAGCAGCAGTTCCGGAAGGACCGCGCCGAGCGGCGGCAGGACGGAGGGCATCGGACGACCTCGGATCAGTGGCTGAGCAGCAGCGCCGCGGTCTTCGCGGCGCTAGCGGCTGTCTCGGTACGGGCGACGACGAAGTTCACCGCGTGGGACGTCATGTCCAGCACGGGCGCCGGCCAGAAGCCGAACAGGATGGTGAGCGCCACCAGCGGAACCATGATGGCAATCTCGCGCGGGGAGAGATCGAGCATCTTGGCGAGGCTCTCCTTCTCCAGCGGGCCGAAGATCACGCGCCAGTAGAGCCAGAGCGCATAGGCCGCCGAGAGGATGACGCCGGTGGCGGCGAAGAAGGCCACCCAGGTGTTGCGCTCGAACGCCGCCAGCATGGTGAGGAACTCGCCCACGAAGCCGGAGGTGCCAGGCAGGCCCACATTGGCCATGGTGAAGATCATCATGGCCGTGGCGTAGAGCGGCATGCGCTTCACGAGGCCGCCGTAAGCGGAAATCTCACGGGTGTGCAGGCGGTCGTAGATCACGCCGACGCAGAGGAACAGCGCCCCCGACACGAAGCCGTGCGAGATCATCAGGAACATGGCGCCCTGGAGGCCCGCCTCGTTCATGCTGAAGATGCCCATGGTCACGAAGCCCATGTGGGCGATGGACGAATAGGCGATCAGCTTCTTGATGTCCTCCTGCACCAGCGCGACCAGCGAGGTGTAGATGATGGCCACCACCGAGAGCGTGTAGACCAGCGGCGCGAACAAATGCGACGCCTCCGGGAACATGGGCAGCGAGAAGCGGATGAAGCCGTAGCCGCCCATCTTCAGCAGGATTCCCGCCAGGATCACCGAGCCGGCAGTAGGCGCTTCCACGTGGGCGTCCGGCAGCCAGGTGTGCACCGGCCACATGGGCATCTTCACCGCGAAGGAGGCGAAGAAGGCCAGCCACAGCCAGGTCTGCATCTGCACCGGGAAGCCGTGCTGGATCAGGGTGGGCACGTCGGTGGTGCCGGCCTGCCAGTACATGGCTATGATGGCGAGCATCATGAGCACGGAGCCGAGCAGCGTGTAGAGGAAGAACTTGAACGAGGCGTAGATGCGCCGCGCCCCGCCCCACACGCCGATGATCAGGAACATCGGGATCAGGGCGGCTTCGAAGAAGAAGTAGAAGAGGACGAGATCCAGCGCGCAGAAGGTGCCGACCATGAGGGTCTCAAGCACCAGGAAGCAGATCATGTACTCCTTCACGCGCTTATGGATGCTCTCCCAGCTGGCCAGGATGCAGAACGGCATGAGGAAGGTGGTGAGGATGACGAAGGGCAGCGAGATGCCGTCCACGCCCATGTGGTAGGCGGCGATCTCGCCCAGCCAGGGCTTCTTCTCGACGAACTGGAAGCCCGGCGCGGCGGCATCGAAGCCGGGCAGCATGAGCAGCGACACCACGAAGGTGACGAGCGTCGTCCACAGCGCTACCCAGCGGGCATTGCGGGCCGCCACCTCATCCTCGCCGCGCACGACGAAGATGAACAGCGCACCCACCAGCGGCAGGAACGTGACGACGGAGAGGATCGGCCAGTCGGACATCGTCACACTCCGGCGAACATGAACCACGTGATGAGGGCGGCGACACCCACCAGCATCACGAACGCATAGTGATAGAGATAGCCGGTCTGCAGCCGGACCACCTGGCCCGTCACATCCAGCACGCGGGCGGAGATGCCGTTGGGGCCGAGGCCGTCGATCAGCATGCCGTCACCCTTCTTCCAGAGCGTGCGGCCGATCCACAGGGCCGGGCGCACGAACAGGAAGTTGTAGATCTCGTCGAAGTACCACTTGTTCAACAGGAACTGGTAGAGCGCGTCCTGGCTCTTGGCCAGCGCCACCGGCACCGTGCGGTCCACCACGTAGAACCAGTAGGCCACCGCGAAGCCCGCCACCATCATTCCGGTGGGCAGGTAGGCGGCCCAGCCGGGCACCTCGTGCATGGCATGCAGGATGTGGTTGTCGGAGGCCATGAAGATGGAGTGGCGGAAGAAGCTCTCCACGTCATGGCCGACGAACAGATTGTAGAAGGCGATGCCGCCGAACACCGCGCCCACGCTGAGCACCGCCAGCGGGATGGTCATCACCAGCGGGGATTCGTGGGCGTGGTCATAGTGGTGGTGGTCGTGCGGCTGGCCGTGGAAGGTCAGGAACACGAGGCGCCAGCTGTAGAAGGAGGTCAGCGCCGCGGCGAGCACCGTCATCCAGTAGGCGTAGACCGAGAAATGCGAGTGGCTGGCATAGGCCGCCTCGATGATCGCATCCTTGGAATAATAGCCCGCCAGGAAGGGGAAGCCGGTGATGGCCAGGGTGCCGATCATCATGGCGCCGTAGGTGAACGGGATCTTCTTATAGAGCCCGCCCATGTGGCGCATGTCCTGCTCGTGGTGCATCGCATGGATGACCGAGCCGGCGCCGAGGAACAGCAGCGCCTTGAAGAAGGCATGCGTCAGCAGGTGGAACATGCCGATCGAATAGGCGCCCGAGCCCATGGCCACGAACATGTAGCCGAGCTGGGAGCAGGTCGAATAGGCGATCACCTTCTTGATGTCGTTCTGCACCAGCGCGACGGTCGCGGCGAACATGGCCGTCGTGGCGCCGACGATGGTGATGAGGTCCAGGGCCGAGCGCGACAGTTCGAAGATGGGCGACATGCGCGCCACCATGAACACGCCCGCGGTCACCATGGTCGCGGCATGGATGAGGGCCGAGACCGGGGTCGGGCCTTCCATCGCGTCCGGCAGCCAGGTGTGCAGCAGGAACTGCGCCGACTTGCCCATGGCGCCGATGAACAGCAGCACCGCGATCACCGTCGGCGCGTCCCAATGGTGGCCGAGGAAGGGGATGGTCTTGCCGGCGAGGCCGGGGGCCTGGGCGAAGACGGTGTCGAAATTCACCGCTCCGGTCATCACGAACACGGCGAAGATGCCGAGCATGAAGCCGAAGTCGCCGACGCGGTTGACCACGAAGGCCTTCATGGCGGCAGCATTGGCCGAAGGCTTCTCATACCAGAAGCCGATGAGCAGATAGGAGGCGAGGCCGACACCCTCCCAGCCGAAGAACAGCTGCACCAGATTGTCGGCCGTCACCAGCATCAGCATGGCGAAGGTGAACAGCGACAGATAGGCGAAGAAGCGCTGGCGGCTCGGATCCTCGTGCATGTAGCCGATGGAATAGAGGTGAACCAGCGAGGACACCGAGGTGACCACGATCAGCATGATCGAGGTCATGGTGTCGATGCGCAGCGCCCAGTCGATCTTGAGGTCGCCCACATAGATCCAGTGCATGAGCTGGACCCGGGTGTCGGCGCCGCCGATGCCCACGCGGAAAAAGGTGATCCAGGCCAGCAGGGCCGCGATGAACAGGAACGCGGTCGTCACGATCTCGGACGGGCGCGGCCCCAGCACGCGCCCGAACAGACCGGCGATCAGGAAGCCGATGAGCGGCAGGAAGACGATGGCCTGATACATGCCCTCAGCCCTTCATGGCGTTGATGTCCTCGACGGCGATCGATCCGCGGTTGCGGAAGAACACCACGAGGATGGCGAGGCCGATGGCCGCCTCGGCGGCGGCGACGGTCAGCACCAGGAGCGCGAAAACCTGGCCCACCAGATTGCCCTGGAAGGCGGAGAAGGCGACGAGATTGATGTTCACCGCCAGCAGGATGAGTTCCACCGACATCAGGATGACGATGACGTTCTTCCGGTTGAGGAAGATGCCCAGCGTGCCCAGGGTGAACAGGATCGCCGCGAGGGTCAGGTAATGGGACAGTCCGATTTCCATCACCGGCTCCTCAAAGGCCCTGGCCGGGGCGCACCTTGACCACTTCCATCGCGGTCTCGGGCGTCCTGGCAACCTGGGCGGAGATGTTCTGCCGCTTCACGTTCGGCTTGTGGCGGAGCGTCAGCACGATGGCGCCGATCATGGCCACCAGCAGCACGAAGCCGGCGATCTGGAAGAAGTAGATGTAGTCCGTGTAGAGCACCTGCCCGAGGGCGTGGGTGTTGCCGCGCGGATAGGTCATCACCGCGTTGCGGGCGACGCTGACGCCCGGCCCGGAGGCCCAGGCGCCGACCACCAGCACCAGCTCGGCGAGGAAGATCAGCCCGACCACCACGCCCACAGGCAGATATTGCAGGAAGCCCTGGCGCAGCTCGACGAAGTCCACGTCCAGCATCATCACCACGAACAGGAACAGCACCGCCACCGCGCCGACGTAAACGACGACCAGGATGAGGGCGAGGAATTCCGCGCCGATGAGGATGAACAGTCCCGCCGCGTTCACGAACGCGAGGATGAGGAACAGGACCGAATAGACCGGGTTACGGGAGGAGATCACCATGAAGGCGGACCCCACCAGTATGCAGGCGAAGAGATAGAAAAACGCTGCCGCGAAACTCATGCGCCGAGCTCCCCTCTCCGCGACGCGCTGGCGTCGATCTTTTCCAGCCGCATGCGCCGGCCGGCCCGTCGATAGCCCGTACCCATCGCCCAAGTCCACTGTCCGGGTGCCGGCGGAAGGCCAGCACCGTGTTTCATGTCCCAATGGCGCGCCGTCGGCGCGCCGCTCGTCTCCCGCGCCTCTGGCGCGTCATACCCTTGCCGGGCGCCGGGGCGCCCTGCCCCGCGCTCAGCGGTAGGGCGCGTCGGCGGCTATGGAGCGCGCGATCTCGCGCTCCCAGCGGTCGCCGTTCGCCAGCAGCTTTTCCTTGTCGTAATACAGTTCTTCACGGGTCTCGGTGGCGAACTCGAAGTTCGGCCCCTCGACGATGGCATCCACCGGGCAGGCTTCCTGGCAGAAGCCGCAATAGATGCACTTCACCATGTCGATGTCGTAACGGGTGGTGCGGCGCGTGCCGTCGTTGCGGCGCGGGCCGGCCTCGATGGTGATGGCCTGCGCCGGGCAGATCGCCTCGCACAGCTTGCACGCGATGCAGCGCTCCTCGCCGTTGGGATAGCGGCGCAGCGCATGCTCGCCCCGGAAGCGGGGCGAGATGGGGTTCTTCTCGAACGGGTAGTTGATCGTCGCCTTGGGCTTGAAGAAGTAGCGCATGGCGAGGAAGAAGCCGGAGACGAGCTCCGTCAGGAAGATGGCGCGCGCGGCCTGGTCGAGTTTCATGGCCTCTCTCCTGCCGCGCGGAAGCGGCCAGACATGCGGACGTTCGGGCTGCCGAGGGCGCTCATTGCGGCGCCATCCCGGTGAAGTGGAGGAAGGACGCCACCACGACCACCGCCACCAGGGAAATCGGCAGGAACACCTTCCAGCCAAGACGCATGAGCTGGTCGTAGCGATAGCGCGGCACCATGGCCTTGGCCATGGCGAACAGGAAGAACATGAAGCACACCTTCAGCAGGAACCAGATGATGCCTGGAACCCAGGTGAAGGGCGCGAACGGGATCGGCGACAGCCAGCCGCCGAGGAACAGCACGGTGGCGAGCGCGCACATGGTCATGATGGCCACGTACTCGCCGAGCATGAACAGCAGATAGGGCGTGGAGCCGTACTCGGTCATGAAGCCGGCCACCAGCTCCGACTCCGCCTCCACGAGGTCGAAGGGCGGGCGGTTGGTCTCGGCCAGCGCCGAAATGAAGAAGATGACGAACATCGGCAGCAGCGGCAGCCAGTACCAGCCGAAAATGCCGAGGCGGGTATCCTGCGCCAGCACCACCTTGCTGAGGTCCAGCGAGCCCGCGCACATCAGCACCGTCACGATGACGAAGCCGATGGAGACCTCGTAGGATACCATCTGCGCCGCCGAGCGCAGCGCGGCGAGGAAGGGATACTTCGAATTGGACGCCCAGCCGCCCATGATGATGCCGTACACGCCGAGCGATGAGATGGCGAAGATATAGAGCGTGCCGAGGTTGAGGCTGGCGATCACCCAGCCGTCCGCCACCGGCACCACGGCCCAGGCGGCAAGCGCCAGCACGCAGGTGATGAGCGGCGCCAGCAGGAAGGCCACCTTGTTGGCGCCGGACGGGATCACCGGCTCCTTCAGCACGAACTTCAGGAGATCCGCGAAAGACTGGAACAGGCCGAACGGCCCCACAACGTTGGGGCCGCGCCGCAGTTGCACCGCCGCCCAGATCTTGCGATCGGCCAGCAGGAGGAAGGCGATGATAATCAGCAGCGCGACCAGCAGCGCGAGGCTCTGGCCGACGATGATGAGCACCTTGATCAGGGTGTCCTGCCAACTCATGGGTTCTTCTCGCCCTCAGTTCCGGCCGGCCCGGGCCTGAGCCCGGACGCCGCGGTCAGATTGGTCCCAGTGCCGCATCGCCTCACTCCGCCGCCACGGCCGCGCCGCCGAGGCGCAGGGAGGAGCATTCCGCCATCACCGCGGAAGCCCGCGCGATGGGGTTGGTCAGATAAAAATCACGGACCGCGAGGGCGAACGCCGCCTTGTCGGGCGTGCCGCCCACGGCCGCGAGCTTCGCCACCGCCGCCGGGTCCGCCGGCTCCACCTCGTCCAGCCGCCCGAGATGCGGGTGAGCCTGAACCAGCGCGGCGCGCAGCGCGAACAGCGTGTCATAGGGCAGCTTTTGCCCCAGCAACTCGGACAAGGCACGCAGCACGGCCCAGTCCTCCCGCGCCTCGCCGGGCGGGAACGCCGCGCGGTTGGCGAACTGCGGGCGGCCTTCCGTGTTCACATAGATGCCGGACTTTTCCGAATAGGCCGCGCCGGGCAGGATCACGTCGGCCCGGTGGGCGCCACGGTCGCCATGGGTGCCGAGATAGACCACGAAGGTGCCGGGGGCGACATCCACCTCGTCCGCGCCGAGCAGGAACACCACGTCCTGCGCGCCGGGATTGGTCATGGCGACGGTGCCGAGGCCGCCCTCGCCCGGCACGAAGCCGATGTCGAGCGCGCCGACGCGGCTCGCCGCCGTGTGCAGCACCGCAAAGCCGTTCCAGCCGTCCTTGACCGCGCCCACCGCCACCGCGACCCGCGCGGCCAGCGACAGCACGGCGGCGCCGTCGGCGCGGGTCAGCGCGCCCTGCCCGACGATGACCAGCGGGCGCTCAGCCGCCTTGAGCACATCGGCAAAGGTGCCGTTTCCGGCCAGCTCGGCCAGCGTCTCCGGCCCTGCGCCCAGATACTCATAGGGGTAGGTGAGATCGACCCGCTCGCCCACCAGGGCGACCTTCAGGCCGCCGGCCCGCCAGCGCTTGCGCAGGCGAGCATTGATGATCGAGGCCTCGTGGCGCGGGTCGGTGCCGATGAGCAGGATCGCGTCGGCGTCCTCGATGCCGGCGATGCCCGGATTGAAGACATAGGACGCGCGGCCGAGTGCCGGGTCCAGCGCCGCGCCGTCCTGGCGGGCGTCCAGATTGACCGAGCCCAGCTTGCCCATGAGCTGCTTCAGGGCGAACATCTCTTCGACGCTCGCCAAGTCGCCGGCAATGGCGCCGATCCGGCCCGGGGCAGCCGCCTTCACCTTGGCGGCAATGGTGTCGAACGCCTCCTGCCAGGTGGCGGGGACGAGACGGCCATTCTTGCGCACATAGGGGCGGTCGAGCCGCTGGGTCTTCAGGCCGTCCCACACGTAGCGGGTCTTGTCCGAGATCCATTCCTCGTTCACGCCCTCATGGACGCGGGGAAGGATGCGCATGACCTCGCGGCCGCGGGTGTCGATGCGGATGTTGGAGCCGACCGCATCCATCACGTCGATGGATTCGGTCTTCGCCAGTTCCCACGGGCGGGCGTGGAAGGCATAGGGCTTGTGGGTCAGCGCGCCGACCGGGCAGAGGTCGGCCACATTGCCCTGCATCTCCGAGCGCATGGCGTGCTCGAGATAGGTGGTGATCTCCATGTCCTCGCCGCGGCCGATGGCGCCGAGGTCCGGCACGCCCGCCACTTCGGTCGAGAACCGCACGCAACGGGTGCAGTGGATGCAGCGGTTCATGGAGGTCCGCACCAGCGGGCCGATGTATTTGTCCTCGACCGCGCGCTTGTTCTCGGCGAAGCGCGAGGTGTCCACGCCATAGGCCATGGCTTGGTCCTGGAGGTCGCACTCGCCGCCCTGATCGCAGATCGGGCAGTCGAGGGGGTGGTTGATGAGGAGGAACTCCATCACCCCTTCGCGCGCCTTCTTCACCATCGGGCTCTTGGTGAGCACCACCGGGGGCTCGCCATTCGGGCCGGGGCGCAGGTCCTTCACCGCCATGGCGCAGGAGGCGGTCGGCTTGGGCGGTCCGCCCTTCACTTCCACCAGGCACATGCGGCAATTGCCGGCGATGGACAGCCGCTCGTGGAAGCAGAAACGCGGGATCTCGACGCCCGCGACCTCACACGCCTGAAGCAGCGTGTATTCGGCGGGAACATCGACCTCGGTGCCGTCGACGATGATCTTGGCCATCACTCAGATCCTCAATGCGGCAGTTCGACGAGATCCAGGCGCCGTTCGATCCGGTCGTGGCAAGCCTCAACCCGGTCAATACGCCTGTTCACGCCCGCCAGCGCCAGTTCGACTGTGGCGAACCGCTCTTCGATCGCTGTCATGCGAACCTTGAGATCGCTCACGTCATCCACCACCCGGTCGCGCTTCTCGTCCAGGCGGTGCAGATAGACGAGCACGAGGCTCTCGGGTTCGCTGACCATTCAACTCACTCCGCCGCCACCGGCACCGGATCGGAATGCGGATTGGCCGCATACTGGTCGATCCGCTTCTCGATCTCGTGGCGGAAATTCCGGATCAGGCCCTGCACCGGCCACGCGGCGGCATCGCCGAGCGCGCAGATGGTGTGGCCTTCGATCTGGGTGGTCACTTCCAGCAACTGGTCGATCTCGCGCTTCTGGGCGCGGCCCTCGGCCATGCGGTTGAGCACGCGCCACATCCAGCCGGTGCCCTCGCGGCACGGCGTGCACTGGCCGCAGCTCTCATGCTTGAAGAAATAGGAGATGCGGGCGATGGCTCGGACGATGTCCGTAGACTTGTCCATCACCAGCACGCCGGCGGTGCCGAAGGAGGACTTGGCGGCGCGCAGGCCGTCGAAGTCGAGGATCAGGTCCTCGCAGGCCGCCGCAGGAACCACCGGGCAGGACGCGCCGCCGGGGATGATGGCGAGCAGGTTGTCCCAGCCGCCACGGATGCCGCCACCGTGCTTCTCGACCAGTTCGCGGAAGGTGATGCTCATGGCATCTTCCACGACACACGGCGTGTTCACGTGACCGAGGATGCCGAACAGCTTGGTGCCGACATTGTTCGGACGGCCGATGGAGGAGAACCACGCCGCCCCACGGCGCAGGATTTCCGGCGCCACGGCGATGGATTCGACGTTGTTCACGGTCGTCGGGCAGCCGTAGAGGCCCATGTTGGCCGGGAACGGCGGCTTCAGCCGCGGCATGCCCTTCTTGCCTTCCAGGCTCTCCAGCAGCGCGGTTTCCTCGCCGCAGATGTAGGCGCCGGCACCGTGGTGCACATAGAGGTCGAAAGGATAGTCGTGGATGTTGGTCTTGCCGATGAGGCGGGCCTCGTAGGCCTCCTCGATGGCGGCCTCCAGGCGCTCGCGTTCACGCACATATTCGCCGCGCACATAGATGTAGGCCGCATGCGCGCCCATGGCGAAGGAGGCGATCAGGCACCCCTCGATGAGGGTGTGCGGATCGTTCCGCATGATCTCGCGGTCCTTGCAGGTGCCCGGCTCGGACTCGTCGGCATTGACCACGAGATAGTGCGGGCGCCCGTCGGACTGCTTCGGCATGAAGGACCACTTCATGCCGGTGGAGAAGCCTGCGCCGCCGCGGCCGCGCAGCCCCGACGCCTTCATCTCGTTGATGATCCAGTCGCGTCCCTTCTCCAGGATGCCCTTGGTGCCATCCCAGTTGCCGCGCGCCAGAGCACCCTTCAGGCCACTGTCCTCGTAGCCGTAGATGTTGGTGAAGATGCGGTCCTTGTCCTGAAGCATGGCTCAAGCCTCCGCATCGCCGGCGCCCGCCCTGGGCGCTTCGGCATCCGCCGCAGGCGCGGCGTCGGCCGGCTTGCGGGTGTAGAGCGAGGGATCCGTCAGCGAGGCCCGGCCGCTCTCCGGCGCCGAGCTCTGACGGCCGATCTGCGAGCCGGTCTTCACCGGACGGCCCGCCTGGAGATCATCCAGCAGCTTCTCAAGGCTCTCGGGGGTAAGGTCCTCGAAATAATCGTAATTCACCTGGACCATCGGCGCGTTGGCGCAGGCACCCAGGCACTCCACTTCCAGCCAGGACAGGGCGCCATCCTCGGTCACGTGCCGCTCGGGGCCGATCTTGCGATGACAGACCTCCTTGAGCTTGTCGGCGCCGCGCAGCGCGCACGGCGTGGTGCCGCAGAGCTGGACGAAGTGGCGACCCACCGGCTCCAGGTTGAACATGGTGTAGAAGGTGGCGATCTCCAGCACCCGGATGTAGGCCATGCCCAGCTTGTCGGCGACGGCACGGATGGCGGGCTCGGGGGTCCAGCCCCCGGCCTGCTCCTGCGCCTTCCACAACAGCGGGATGACGGCGCTGGCCTGGCGGCCTTCGGGATATTTGGCGATCTGGCGGTCAGCCCAGGCTTCGTTCTCCGGCGTGAAGGCGAAGCTGGCGGGCTGTTCTGCGGCAAGACGACGGACGGACATCAGCGAGTTCCCGGCCCGGCTACATGACAATTGTTGTAGGTGCCGCCGGCCTGCGCGATGGCGCAATAGACGTAGACCCCATCCTTGTAGAGCATCACCACTTGGCCATCCGTATGGGCCAGCTGCCCCCTGGTGCCCGGCACGCCGGAAGTCGGGATCAGCGCGGCCTTCACCGGCTGCCAGCCGTCATTCAGCAGGCCGTAGACGGTCAGCTTCTCGGCCACCACGGCAAGCGGCGGCGCCGCCGGCGTGGCGGGCGCGACGATCTCGATGCTGAGCGGAGCCTTGGTGGCGTAGTCGGCCGCATGGGCCGCACCGATGGCGGCCAGCAGGGCCGCGGCGGTCAGAGCGAAAGTCTTCACCGGTCAACCTCCCCGAACACGATGTCGAGGGATCCCAGCACCGCCGAGACGTCGGCGAGCATGTACCCGCGACACAGGAAGTCCATGGCCTGGAGATGCGCGAAACCGGGAGCGCGAATCTTGCAGCGGTAAGGCTTGTTGGTGCCGTCCGCGACGAGATACACGCCGAATTCCCCCTTCGGCGCCTCCACGGCCGCATAGACTTCCCCTTCCGGCACGTGGAAGCCTTCCGTGTATAGCTTGAAGTGGTGAATAAGCGCTTCCATCGAGCGCTTCATCTCGCCACGCTTCGGCGGCGACACCTTGTTGTCGGTCGAGGAGACCGGACCCGGCTCCTTCAGCAGGCGAGCCACGCACTGCTTCATGATCTTGATCGACTGCCGCATCTCTTCCATGCGGACCACATAGCGGTCGTAGCAGTCGCCGTGCTTGCCGATCGGAATGTCGAAATCGAGCTCGGAATAGCATTCGTAGGGCTGCGCGCGGCGCAGGTCCCAGGCGGCGCCGGAACCGCGCACCATGACGCCGGAGAAGCCCCAGGCCAGCGCGTCTTCCAGGCTCACCACGCCGATGTCGACGGTGCGCTGCTTGAAGATGCGGTTGCCGGTGACGAGGGCATCCAGGTCGTCCAGCAGCTTCAGGCAGGGGTCGCAGAATTCGCCGATGTCCTCGACCAGCTTCTGCGGCAGGTCCTGGTGGACGCCGCCGGGCCGGAAATAGGCGGCGTGCATGCGGCTGCCGGACGCGCGCTCATAGAACATCATGAGCTTCTCGCGCTGCTCGAAGCCCCACAAAGGCGGGGTCAGCGCGCCCACGTCCATGGCGAAGGTGGTGACGTTGAGGATGTGCGAGAGGAGACGGCCGATCTCCGAATAGAGCACGCGGATCAGCTGGCCGCGGATCGGCACCTCGATGCCGGCCAGGCGCTCCACCGCCAGGCAGAAGGCATGCTCCTGGTTCATCGGCGCGCAATAGTCGAGCCGGTCGAAATAAGGCACCGCCTGGAGATAGGTCTTGGCCTCGATCAGCTTCTCGGTGCCGCGATGCAGCAGGCCGATATGCGGATCGACGCGCTCCACCACCTCGCCGTTCAGCTCCAGCACCAGGCGCAGCACGCCGTGGGCCGCCGGATGCTGCGGGCCGAAGTTGATCTGGAAGTTGCGGACGGGGTTTTCCGTCTTCGGAGGATCGAGCGTATAGGCCATGTCGCCCTCCTTCAGCTCGCCTTCGGCGCGTCTTTCGGCGCGCCGGGCTGCGATGACGCCTTCTCATCCCCCGGCAGGACGTATTCCACGCCCTCCCACGGCGAGAGGAAGTCGAAGTTGCGGAACTCCTGCGCCAGGCGAACGGGCTCGTAGATCACCCGCTTGGCCTCGTCGTCGTAGCGCACCTCGACGAAGCCGGTGAGCGGGAAGTCCTTGCGCAGCGGATGGCCGTCGAAGCCATAGTCCGTCAGCAGGCGGCGCAGCTCGGGATGGCCGGTGAACAGGATGCCGTACATGTCGTAGGCTTCGCGCTCGAACCAGTTGGCGCCGGGATAGACGCCGGTGACGGACGGAACCGGGGTCGCCCCGTCGGTCGCCACCTTCACGCGCACCCGCATGTTCTGCTTCAGCGACAGCAGGTGGTACACCACGTCCAAGCGCAGCTCCCGCGCCGGATAATCGGCGCCGCACACGTCCACGATGCAGGCGAACAGGCACGCCGGGTCGTCGCGCAGGAACGTCGCCAGCTTCACGACATGGGCCGGCGTCGTCTCCAGCGTCAGTTCGCCGAAAGCGATCGTGTGCCCGATCACGGCTTCGGGCAGAGCGCCCGAAACGTGAGCCGCCAGATCCTTCAAGGTCTCGTCCATGAGCCTGTTCCTGTCGCCGGTGCGGCGGTTCAGCGTTCGATGGTGCCGGTGCGGCGGATCTTCCGTTGCAGCAGGAGCACGCCGTAGAGCAGCGCTTCCGCCGTGGGCGGGCAGCCGGGTACGTAGATGTCGACCGGCACCACGCGGTCACAGCCGCGCACCACCGCATAGGAATAATGGTAGTAGCCGCCGCCGTTGGCGCAGGAGCCCATGGAGATGACGTAGCGCGGCTCCGGCATCTGGTCGTAGACCTTGCGCAAAGCCGGGGCCATCTTGTTGGTCAGCGTGCCTGCCACGATCATCACGTCCGACTGGCGCGGCGAGGCGCGCGGCGCGAAGCCGAAGCGCTCCACGTCGTAACGCGGCATGGAGACCTGCATCATCTCCACGGCGCAGCACGCCAGGCCGAAGGTCATCCACATGAGCGAGCCGGTGCGCGCCCAGGTGACGAGGTCGTCGACGGTGGTGATGAGGAAGCCCTTGTCCGCCAGCTCCGAATTGATCTCCCGGTAGAAGGGATCATCCGAGAGGATGGGGCGGCCGGTGCTGGGATCGATGATGCCCTTGGGGGCAGCGGACACCAGCGGCTTCGTCGCGGAAGGGGTCAATCCCATTCGAGCGCTCCCTTGCGCCACTCATAAATGAACCCGACGGTCAGCACGCCGAGGAACAGCATCATCGACCAGAAGCCGAGATCGCCCAGCCCGCCGAACGACACCGCCCAGGGGAACAGGAAGGCCACTTCGAGGTCGAAGATGATGAAGAGAATCGCCACCAGATAGAAGCGGATGTCGAACGTCATGCGCGCGTCATCGAAGGCGTTGAACCCGCACTCATAGGCCGACAGCTTTTCCGGGTCGGGATTCTGGTAGGCCACGAGGAACGGCGCGACCAGGAGGGCAAGTCCGATCACGAGAGAGACGCCGATGAAAATCACCACCGGCAGGTAATCCAGGAGCAAGGCGTTCATGATCCGCACCTCGGGGCGCGTAGGGCGATGCGCCTGAAGCGCACGCGCCGGCCTCGGTTGGAGGAGTTCGAAACGAGCGAGGCTTATCGCAGCGCCAGATGGGTGGCAAGAGCGAGGTGCGCACCCCACACGGCAAAAAGATCCAACTACATAGCGCAATGCAGCATATTTAGGACGGCACCGCCGCGTCGCGACCCGCGCCGCGCGCATGGCGCCGCGCGGCGGGTGCATGGAATTACCTCCCTACCACATCGCACCCATCCGGCGCGGCACGGCCTCAGGCGTGAATCGCCTCCTTCACCGCCGCCACCAGCTGCTTGAGCGAGAACGGCTTGGCGAGGAAGGAAAAGCTCTCCGTGGCAGGCAGGTTGCGGGCGAAGGCCTCTTCCGCATAGCCGGAAATGAAGATCACCTTCAGCTCCGGATGGCGCGCGCGCAATTCCCGCAGCAGCGTCGGCCCGTCCATCTCCGGCATCACCACGTCGGAGATGACGAGATCGAACCGATGCTCGGCCGCATCCACCAGCGCCAGCGCCTCCGCGCCGCCGGAGGCCGCGACCACATTGTAGCCGCGGGCGGTGAGCGCCCGGGTGGCGAAGGCGCGCACCGCGTCCTCGTCCTCCACCAGCAGCACCGTGCCCTGGCCGGTCAGGTCTGCGGACCTGCCGTCCGTCTCCGCCGGCCGGGGCTCGACCTCCTCGGGCTCGGCCGCATGGCGCGGCAGGAACACGCGGAAGGTGGTCCCCTGCCCCGCCGTGCTGGAGGCGAGGATCGTGCCCCCCGTCTGCTCGACGATGCCGTAGACGGTGGACAGCCCGAGCCCGGTGCCCTTGCCCACCTCCTTGGTGGAGAAGAACGGCTCGAAGATCTTGTCCATGATGTCCGGGGGGATGCCCGTGCCGGTATCGGCGACTTCGATCAGCACATAGTCCGCTGCCGGCAGGCCGCCGTCACCGAAGCCGGTGCAGTCGGCCGCCGCCACGTTGGCGGTGCGCAGGGTCAGCATGCCCCCGCCGGGCATGGCGTCGCGGGCGTTCACCGCCAGGTTCACGATCACCTGCTCGAACTGGTTGACGTCCACCTTCACCGGCCAGAGGTCGCGGCCGTGCTCCACCTCCAGCGTGATGGTCTCGCCGATCAGGCGGCGCAGCAACATGGACAGGTCGGAGATGACGTCGGTGAGCTGGATCACCTGCGGGCGCAGCGTCTGGCGCCGGGAGAAGGCCAGGAGCTGGCGCACCAGCCCCGCCGCCCGGTTGGCGTTCTGCTTGATCTGCATGATGTCCGGGAAGGACGGGTCGCTCGGTCGGTGGCTGGCCAGCAGCAGGTCGCAATAACCTATGATCGCGGTGAGCACGTTGTTGAAGTCGTGCGCCACGCCGCCGGCAAGCTGGCCGATGGCCTGCATCTTCTGCGACTGGGCGAACTGCGCCTCCAGCGCCCTCTGCGCCGTGGTGTCCACCGCATAGATGGCCACCCCGCCCCCCGGCGCGCCGAGTGCCGCCGCATAGATCCGCGCCGAACGCCCCCCCTCGGCGGCGATGGCCACGTCCAGCGGCTGGGCATTGCCGGGCGCGCCATCCCGCAAGGCGTCCTGGATCAGCTGCTCCACCCCCGCCCGGTCGCGTTCGGCGACGAGGCGCTGGAGCCTGGTGCCGGTCAGCACCGCGCCGCCGGCGAACAGCCGGGCGAAGCTGGTATTGGCCTCGGAGATGCGTCCGCGCCCGTCGATACCGGCCATGGCCAGGGGCGAGCGGGCGAAGAAGGCCGCATCCTCGCCGCCCCGCGCCCCGCTTGTCGCGACCGCAGGCGCCTGGGTGGCGAAACGGGGCGTGAGGACCACGATGCATTCGCCCATGGGCCGTCCGCCCATGAATGCGCGCACAGGTATGGTGGAACCATCCTTGCGGATGATCTCCATGTCCATGCCGTCCGGCTCGCTGCGGCCCCGGGCCAAGGCGGCGAGCACGGCCGGCGCGGATGCGGGGGCGATCAGCTCCTGGAATGCCAGCCGGCCGGCGCCAATCTCGGCCAGATCGTAGCCGAGGGCACGCGCCAGCGTCCCGTTGGGCAGCCGGGCCTCCTCCCGCGCCAGCAGGAACATGCCCAGCGGCGCCATTTCCCAGAGGGCGAGAAGGGCGGCTGCGGCTTGGCCATCGGCCGGAATGGCGCCGACGGCGCGCGGCTCCGGCGCGGAGAGCGCGGCCGCCGCCTTGGGCACGGCAGGGCCGGACGCCACCACATCAGGGCTGGCGGGCTTGGGCGCCGCGCCGCCGATCTGCGTCGGGCCAAGCGACAGCAGCCACATGACGCGCCGCCGCCCGCCCAGGGGGTGGACGGAGACATGCAGGCGCCGCCCATCGACTTCCGCGTCGAAGGGAAAGGCGCGCGTGCCGGCATCGCCATCGGCCAGCGACCGCAGCAGATCGGCCAGCGGCTCCTGCCCGCCGGGGATGCGGTTGAGGAAGCGCTCCGGGATGGGGGCCTGGCCCTCGCGGCTGCGGGTCAGGCGCAGATAGGCGGGATTGGCGGCGAGAATCCGTTCGCCGTCCTCGATCACCGCCACCGCGTCGGTGGTGGCCGCAACCAGGGCGCGGGCGAGTTCCTCGCCATATTTGTCGCGCGACAGGCCGAAGCTCAGCACCGAGTGCGCCAGCGCGAACACGCCGATGCAGGCGAAGGCGGCGAGCACCGGGAGCAGCCACGAAATCCCGCCCCCTTGCAGCGTCACCGCGAGAAACGCGCCGATAAAGGCGGCGCCCGCCAGGATCAGTCGGAGGAAGCGCGGCGCTTTGGCTGCGGCTGGCCCGACCGCCGGATCCGGATCCGACGCTCCTGCTCCGCCCGTCATCACTTCATCCTTGTTGGCGCGCCCAAATCGAGGGGCGCTTTGCCGTCATCGGTCACGCCGATTCCCGGAAATTAACGCAAAGTTGCGGCATTGGTTGAAATCCTGGCGTGATCGTCAACAATTTCTTAGGCATGGCGCTCAGGTTTGAATCTGGCGTCCCGCTGGCGCGTCCCATGTCGGTTTCATGCTATGGCACCGCGTGCAGCGATGAGGAGGGTTGATGTTGCAGGATCTATTCGGCGCGCAGCTTGAGCTTCCGGCTCGGGTAGCGATCGCCCTGGTGGTAATCGCAGCGCTGCTCGCCCTCACCATGTTTCTGGTGCGGCGGATCGGCGGCGGTGGTGGGCGCGGGGGGATTTCCCGGTCACGCCATCGCCTCGCGGTGATGGACAGCGTCCCGGTGGACCAGAAGCGCCGCCTCGTTCTCGTGCGGCGGGACGAAGTGGAGCATCTGCTGCTCGTCGGCGGCACCACGGATGTGGTGGTCGAATCCAGCATCGGACGGCCGCAGGCCCGGGACGCGACCCAGCCGCGCGAAGCCCTGCCGCTCCGTGAGCCGCTGCCGCCGCGCGGCGCCTTGCCGCCCCGCGAGCCACGCGAGGCCCTGCCGCCCCGCGAAACGGCGCCCGAGGCATTGCCGACGCGGCCCGCCACAAGCGTGCGCCAGCCGCTGCCTCCGCGCCGCTTCTCCGGCGCGGCCCCTGCCGAACCGGCCACCGCCGAAGCCGCGCTGCCGGCTGCCGACGCACCGCGCCCGGCCGAGCCGCGCCCGTTCGAGCGCAAGGCCCCCGAGAGCCGCTATGCGGAGCCCCGGAGCACCGACACGCGCCTCACCCCGCCGCGCCCGCTGGAGCCGCGCGTCGAGCGTCCCGCCGCCGAGCCGGTAGCCGGTGCCGCCACCCCGGATGTCGCCAAGTCGGAAGTTGCCAAGGCGGAAGTTGCCAAGACGGATGTCGCCAAACCGGAACCGGCCAAGGCGGAAGCCGCCGTGTCCGTCGAGCCGGCCGCGCCGCCCCCCGAGCCGACGCCGGCCGAGGTCGCGACGGTGACGGTCGAGCCCGCGCCTGCGCCGGCCACCGAGGCGGCGCCCGATCAGCCGCGCCGCTCCTTCCTGTCGCGACGCCCGCTGTCCGGACCGGAAGCGCCGGGCTTCGGCATCCGGGCCTTGCGCGACCGCAAGCTGACCCAGGATGCGGAGACGTCTCAGGCCGGCGACGCTCTGCCTGCCCCGGTGCCCCCCGCCGCCGTGCCGCCGGCCACCGTGGCTCCTGCCGCAGTGACGCCTCCGCTGGTGGCGCCCGAACAGCCCCAGGCCCCCACGGCCGAGCGCCCTGCCCCACCGCGCCGGGAATCCCTGTTCGCCAACCGGACCAGCAGCTTCCGCCGCGAGGAGCCGCGCCTCGGCGAGATGGCCCAGCGGCTGGAAACCTCGCTCGGACGTTCCCTGTCCAAGGCCGCGCCCATCGCCGCCGCACCCGTGCTGACGGTGGAAGACCTGCTCGGCGAGCCGGTCGCGGCCGCCGGGGCCAAGTCTCCGGCGGTGGACCCGGCCCCGGTTCCCGTCGTTCCCGCCCCGGAGGCGCCCGCCCCCGTCGCGGTCGCGCCCGAGCCGGTGATCGAGCCCGCCACCCCGGCGGCGGCCGAAGCTCCGCCCGTGGCGGTCCCCCTGGCGCCGGAAGCCGAGCCGGTGGCGTCCGTCGCCCCGGAGCCGGCACCTGCGCCGGAGGAGGCCGCTGCGGCCGAGCCGCATCCGGCCCCGCCCGAAGTGGTGGCAGCGGCCACCGCACCCGCGGTCGTCATCGAGCCCATTCCGGTAGTGGACGCCGGCGCCATCACCATTGAGGCGCTGGAACTGCGGATGTCGGAGATGGCGGCGGAGGAAGCCGCCAAGGCCGAGGACGCTTCAGTGGAGGCGGCCAAGGTGGACGAGGCGCCGGTCAGCGAAGCGAAGGTCGAGGCGGACCCAGTGGCGCCCCCCGTCGCTCCGGCCGAAGACGCCGCCACGCCCAAGGCCGACCCGGCGAGCGATCCGTTCGACGAGCTGGAGGCGGAGATGGCCAATCTTCTCGGCCGCACCGGCTCGGACAAGAGCTGAACCCGCACAACAAAAAGCCGGGCCTGTCAGACAGGCCCGGCCGATTCTCAATCCGGTTGAAGGCGCCGCGGAAGACCGCGGCGCGGCAGGGCGATGGTCAGTCGTCCCGGTAGACCCGCTCGCGGCGCTCGTGCCGCTCCTGAGCTTCCACCGACAAGGTGGCAATGGGGCGGGCCTCCAGACGCTTCAGCGAAATGGGCTCGCCCGTATCCTCGCAATAGCCGTAAGAGCCATCCTCGATGCGCTGCAATGCCGCGTCGATCTTGGCGATCAGCTTGCGCTGACGATCGCGGGCCCGCAGTTCGATGGAGCGGTCGGTCTCCGAGGAGGCCCGGTCCGCCAGATCCGGATGGTTCTGATTCTCGTCTTGAAGGTGCTGCAGCGTTTCCCGCGCTTCCCGCAGAATGTCTTCCTTCCAGTTCAGCAGCTTGAGCCGAAAATACTCACGCTGCCGATCATTCATGAAAGGCTCGTCCTCGCGGGGGCGATAGTCCTCGTCGATGCTGATCGACATCCGCAAAGTCCTCGATACCGCTACGCCGATCCCCGTCGGGTCGCCGCGCTTATATCCAGCACCCAGCGTCCCGACAACAGCCATCGCAACCCAACCTCGCCGCAGCGGCCACAACGGGTGCGACCCGCGCCCCGGCCGAGCCCCCGCATGCCCTCAGACACCGGCGGCCGGCAGCCTCGGGCACGGCGCGCTCACCACCAGGACTTGCCCATGTTGAAGGTGTAGCTGAGCGAGACGCCGCCGATGAACTGGTTGGCGGACTGGGTGAGCGGCGAATCTGCCGCGTCGCCGACCAGACGGTAATAGGAGCCGTAGACGCCCGCCTCGAACCCGTTGCCGAAATTCTTGGTGAGCTGGGCGGTGGCACCCCAGGCATTGAGCCCGCCGCCGGCCTGATAGACGGGCAGCGGATTGCCCACGAAATTGGCCGAGACCGCCTGGAAGGGCGTCACGCCATAGTAGGCCTGCATATAGCCCGAGCCCGCGAACGAGACGCGCGGTCCCACCGCCAAGCGCCAGGACTGGTAGGGAATGATCACATCGGCGGCGAGATCGCCCATGATGCCTTCGAAGCCGCCGAACCCGTAGCGCAGCTCGCCGCGCAGACGCAGCCAGTCCACCGGATACCATTCGGCGAAGCCGCCCACCTCGATCGACGTATCGACATTGCCGAGGCCGTTCAGCTTGGCATTGTCGTCCTCGTCCCGGCCCCAATCGAGCTTGCCGACCGCGCCGATGCGGAAGCGGCCGGTGTCGAACAGGGCGATGGACGGGTTGTCGTCGACGCTGCGGAAGGCATACAGGCTGGACGCCTTGGAGATGCCGAAGATCAGCTTGGGGCTGAAGCCGTAATCGTCGCTGCCGGGATACTCCGGAACCGCGCGGGCGGAACCACCGATGGTGAGATACCAGTCCTCCTGCGTACCGGCCATGGCCGGGGCGACGGGCTTGGTCGGATAATCCGCCGCCTGCGCGCCCTGCGCACCCAGGAGAACGAGCGCCACGAGCGCGGTAGACGTGGAAAGAGCACGCGACACGGGTATGCACCTCACCTGCATATTTCCGCCACACTAGCCCGCGCCGGCGCGGCTTTTGGTTGCAGAAATGTCACGTAACGGCAAGGATTTGGGTTAATGCCGGGGCGGGTTGCGCACGGCGCCCTGGGCGGCGTCGAAAGCCGGTTCCATGGTAGCGTCGGACTCGGCGTGGACCGGGTGTGGGCTCCCGGTCCCGTGGGAATGGGGGCCGCCGAGGCGAGGCACGGCGGGGTGGGCCGTGGCCGCATGCGCCGGCGCGCCATGCACCGACCCGCCATGCATCGGCGTCCCATGCGTCGGTGTCCCATGCACCGGCAGCCCATGCGCTGTCGGATGCGCCGGCCGTGCCTCCGGCCGCTTGGTCCGGCCCCGTGCCCGTTCGCGAGGCGCCTGGGGTGTCTGCCGCGGCGAAGCCGGCTCGGCGGGGGCCTCCCGCGAGGCGCGGGCGGCGGCGAGGTGCGCGACGCCGTCGCGCAAGCGCAGCCACCAGAAGCCGGTCGTCGCCGCCACCCGCCCGGCGGCGCCGAAGGCATAGCGCGGCGCGAACGGCGCCAGTTCTGCAATCTTGCCGTTGCGCTCGACGATGGCCCCGGTGATGGCCTCCGCGGCCAAGGCGGCATTGGCCAGCGGATTGGCGCCGAGCCCCGCCGCATACCAGACGCCCGGCCGGTGCTCGCCGATCAGCGGCAGGCCGTGCCGCGCACGGGCAAGGCTGAACCCGCCCGCATATTCCGCTAGGGCACGCCCGAGTTCGGGATAGACCGCCCGCGCCCGCCGCCGCAGGGTGACGGCCGCCGGCACCTCGCCATGCACCGCGCTGGCGGTGGGCGCCTCGAACATCAGTTCGCCGTCGGAGGGCACGAAGCGGGCGCCAAGCCGTCCCGGCTCGGCCACCAGGCCGGAGAAATCGGGCCGCGCGGCCCGCACCGCAAAGCCGCCCCGCACCCAATGCTCGAAACCCAGCGCGCCCGCGAGCCAGGGCGCCACGGGGGCGAGCCCGCGCCCCGCGCACAGCACCACATGGTCCGCCCGCACCCGCCCGGACGGCGTCATCACATATTTTCGCACCCCCGCGAGATCCGCCGCCACGGCCGGCGTCAACTCCAGAATGCGCACCCCGGCGGCGAGGGCCGCCGCCATCAGGGCGGCGCTCAGGGCCGAAGTCTCGTACAGCACCGCATGCGGCTCGTAGGTGCCGCCCACGTAACGTGTGCTGGCGATGGTGGCGGCGATCTCCTCCCCCGCCCAGCGGCGCAGTTCGACGAGGCCGAGAAGCTCGCGCGCCGCGTCCTCGGCGTCGAGGATGGCGACCTCATGGGCGGCGCCGACCCGCAGCAGGCCTCGCCCGCGCCGCTCCACCCCCAGTTCGTCGAACAAGGCGAGCGCGCCGGCCATGGCTTCCAGCGACAGATCGAAGGTGGAGCGCGCCGCCTCCTTGGAGAGACGGGCGTCGCCCTCCCCCAGCCACAGTGTCACGCCGGCGGCGAGCAGGGCCGTGCGCGGCGCCGGCGCGATCAGGGCGCGCTCCAGCAGCACCACGTCGAGGCCCCGGCGCGCCAGGCGCAACGCCGCGAGCAGGCCGGCAATGCCGCCGCCCACCACGCAGACGTCCGCATCCAGATCAGGCGGCGCGACGGCCGGCATTGCTCTGCCTCCACTGCCCGGACGGGTTCCGAGGGTTAAGATCCAACGTCGCAAGGTAACATGGCTTGCACATTTCTCGCGTCGATCGTGTGAGCGCGTCAGATTGTCGCGAAACGTGCACCGCCGGTGCCAAAGCGCCGCGCCACGGCATCGCCATGGGGAACGTGGTAAGCTGTCCTCCCGCCACGTTGTGCCTCGGGCTTCATGCGCCGCCTCATCCTGCTTCGCCACGCCAAGTCCGACTGGCCGGACGGCGTTTCCGACCGCGAACGTCCGCTCGCGCCGCGCGGCCGTCTCGCCGCGCCGCGCATCGGCCAGTATCTGGCCGACGAGGCGCTGATCCCGGACCGGGTGCTGGTCTCCCCTGCCCGCCGCACCCGCGAGACGTTCGATCTGGTGGCCCCCTTCCTGCTCGGCCTGCCCCAGTTGGCGAGCGAGCCGCGCATCTATGAGGCGAGCGCCGCGCGCCTGCTGGCGGTGCTGCGCGAGCAGCCCGCCGAGGCGCACGTGCTGATGCTGGTGGGCCACAATCCGGGCATGGAGGATCTGGCGGACACGCTGGTCGGCGGCGGCGCCGGCTCCGCCCGCGAGAGCATGCTGGAGAAATTCCCCACCGGCGCCCTGGCGGTCATCGACCTGCCGCTCGACGACTGGGCCGACATCGCCCCGGACAGCGGGCGGCTGGACCGCTTCATCACCCCGAAGGGGCTGGCGGTGGCGGACGATTGAGGTGACGGCGCGCATCACCCTCCTGGACGAGGCCCGCATCGGCCTGCGCTCGCTGATCGACCGGGTGGAGGACCTCGCCGCTCCCACCCTGCGGCTCGGCGTCACCGGCCTGTCGCGGGCGGGCAAGACCGTCTTCACCACCGCCCTCATCCACGCCCTCATCCGTGGCGGCCGGCTGCCGGTGTTCGAGGCCGCCAATGCGGGACGCATCGCCAGCGCCGAGCTGAAGCCGCAGCCGGACGATGCCGTGCCGCGCTTTTCATACGAGGACCATCTGGCGCAGATCGTCGAGGCGCGGCGGTGGCCCGCCTCCACCACGCGCATCAGCGAGCTGCGCCTCGTCATCCGCTATGCCCCGCCGCGCGGCGGCCTGCGCACGCTGACCCTGGACCTCGTGGACTATCCCGGCGAATGGCTGCTGGACCTGCCGCTGCTGGACATGAGCTTCGCGGACTTTTCCCGCACCAGCCTCGCCCTGGCGCGCGATCCGGCGCGCGCGATCCTCGCTGCCCCCTTCCTCGCCGCGCTCGCCGCCAGCCAGCCGTCGGGTCCTGAGAACGAGACCACCGCACGCACGCTCGCCGCCGCCTTCACCCAGTATCTCGCTGCCTGCCGCGGCGAGCGGGTGGCCATGAGCCTGCTGCCGCCCGGGCGCTTCCTGATGCCCGGGGACCTGGAGGGCTCGCCCGCCCTCACCTTCGCGCCGCTCGACCTGCCCGGCGACGCGAAGCCCGCCGCCGGATCGCTGGCGGCCATGATGGAGCGGCGGTTCGAAGCCTATAAGTCCGCCGTGGTGCGGCCCTTCTTCCGCGACCATTTCGCCCGGCTGGACCGCCAGATCGTGCTGGTGGACGCGCTCTCCGCGCTGAATGCGGGACCAGCCGCGCTGGCCGATCTGGAACGGGCGCTGGACAGCATTCTCGCCGCCTTCCGACTCGGCCGGAACAGCCTGGTCAGCACCCTGTTCCGGCCGCGCATCGAGCGCGTGCTGTTCGCCGCCACCAAGGCGGACCATCTGCACCACACCAGCCACGACCGGCTGGAAGCCATCCTCCAGCGCCTGGTGGAGCGGGCGCTCGGCCGCGCCAAGGCGGAGGGCGCATTGTTCGACGTGGCCGCTTTGTCCGCCGTGCGGGCGACGCGCGAAGCCTCCGTCACCCGTGGCGGGCAGGTGCTCCCCGCCATCGTCGGCACGCCGGAGGCCGGCCAGGAGGTGGCCGGCCACGTCTTCGACGGCAATGAGGAAGTGGGGGTCTTTCCCGGCGACCTGCCGCTGGTGCCGGACGGGCTGTTCGAGCCCGGCGGCGGCGGCTTCCGCGGCCTTGCCAGCGCCGACGGCAGGGATGCCGACTTCCGCTTCGTGCGGTTCCGCCCGCCGCCCGGCATTGGCGCGGGCGCGCCGCTTCCCCATATCCGTCTCGACCGGGCGCTCCAGTTCCTGCTGGGCGATCGCCTCGCCTGACGGCGCCCAAGGAGAGGACACGAATGGCGGAGCAGCGCGGCCGGCGACCCGAGGTCTTCCGGCTGGAGGATGCCGGCCTCACCCTCGCCCCGGCGGAAGCCCTGCCGGAGGCCACGCCGGAGGATCTCGCGCCGATCGTGCCGGCACCGCCCCGCTCCCGGTTCGGCGTGACCCTGGGCGGGCTGTTCTGGACCGCACTGGGCGGACTGGTCAGCCTGGGCACCGGGCTCGCGGTGACGCGGCTGGTGGAGGATCTGTTTGCCCGCGCCGAATGGCTCGGGGCCGTCGGGCTCGCCTTCGCCGGCCTGTTCGCAGTGGCGGTGCTTGCGCTCATTGCCCGCGAGGCCCTCGGGCTCGCCCGCCTGTCCTCCCTCGACACGCTGCGCGCGCGTGCCGCCGACGCCCTGATCACCGACGACCGGCCGGAGGCGGAGGGCGTCGCCCGGGCACTCATCGCGCTCGCCAAGGAAAATCCGCGCCTCGCCCGGGCGCGCGGCGACCTCACCACCCATCTCGGTGCCATCATCGACGGCGCCGACCTCGTGCGCCTCACCGAGCGCACCCTGATGGCGCCGCTCGACGCGCAGGCCCGCGCCATGGTGTCCGACGCCGCCAAGCGGGTGTCGGTGGTCACCGCCGTCTCGCCGCGCGCGGCGGTGGACCTGTTCTTCGTGCTCTACACCGCCGTCACCCTGACCCGCCGCCTCGCGGAGCTTTACGGCGGCCGGCCGGGCTTCCTCGGCATGATCCGCCTCGGGCGCCATGTGCTGAGCCATCTCGCCGTCACCGGCGGCATGGCGGCGGGCGACGGCCTGGTGCAGCAGATCCTCGGCCATGGCATCGCGGCGCGGCTCTCCGCCCGGCTCGGTGAAGGCGTGGTGAACGGGCTCCTGACCGCCAGGCTCGGGCTGGCGGCCATCGCCGTCACGCGGCCGATGCCGTTCGCCGCTTTGCCTGCCCCGCGCCTGTCCGACGTGGCGGCGGGCCTGATCCGCAAGGCGGAAGCCGAGGATGCGCCTCAGCCCGGCAGGAGACGCGCCGGCGGGGCGGACGGTGAATAGGAGCCGGGGCGGTTGCGCCACAAGGTCTCCACCAACGGCCACGCCAGCACCAGGGCAAGGCCGATGATCACCAGGCCTTCCGTCCGCATGCCGGAGAGGAATGCCGCGGCCACCACCCAGGCGATGCCGGCGGCCGTCACCAGTCCCAGCGCCATCATGGCCCACCAGCGCCAGGCGGGCAGGCCCGCCTCATAGCGCACGGCGATGTTCTGCGCGGCGAGCGCCGCATGCAGTGCGGCGAGGAAGGCGACGAAGGCCGGGCCGTGGTCCTTCACGGCGGTGAGGCCCGTGCGCGAAGTGGAGCCCAGGCGCAGCGTCGGCGTACCGCGCCCCTCGATGAGCAGCGCATAGGAGGACGAGCCGAGCTGCCCGAGGTCATGCCGCAGCCGCAGCCTGGTGATGTCCTTGAGCCTCAGCCGGCCGGAGCGCGCGCCGACGGTCCATTCCAGGGCGCCCTCGGCGGCGCTTGTGTCCAGCACCACGCGGGTGGCCGCGCCGATCATGCGCGGACGATAGGCATAGCTGTGCCGGCCCGCGCCGTCGTCGCCGCCATGGACCAGCGTATCGGGATCGGACAGGGCCATCACGCCTCGCCCGGCGCATGGGCAAAGCCGCAATGATCCGGCTTCAGGTCGAGCAGCGGCGTGCCGTCCACGCAATCGAGGCTGCGGACGTCGACGCGCAGCCCGTCCAGCGCCACCACCTCGACGATGGTCGAGGCGATGGGATTGGGCCGCACCGGCGAGCGCACGGAGAAGGTGCCGGTGGTGGTCCCATCCCGGCGCGGGCTTTGCAGCACGAGATCGCGCCGTGCCTGGTCCATCCAGTAGAGCACCTGGAGTCGTCCGCCCGGCACGATGCCGCCGAGCGCGTCGGCCCAGCGCGGGTCTAGCTCCAGGGTACAGACCGGGCCGTCCGGCGCCGCCCGCTTGGGGCAGGCCGCGCGATCCGGGAACGGCGTGCGGATGCGGCCGATGAAGAACAGACCGGCATCGAAGGCCGGCGGCAAGGCCACCGCCTGCTCGCCGGGGCGGATGCCGTCGTCGCGCGCATCTGCGGCGGGCGGCGGAAGGGTCGACAGGGACGCGGACATGGGGCTCTCCTCGGCCCCATCATATCGCGGCGCGATGCGGACGGGAGCCTTCCTCTTTCCCCCGCCCGCCCGCCCCGGCATAAGGGAGCGCGATCCGAAGGAGACCCTCATGCTGCCGTCCCGCGACCTTGCCCGCCTCGTGGAGATCATGGCCGCGCTGCGCACGCCGGAGACCGGCTGCCCGTGGGACCTGGAGCAGGACTTCTCCACCATCGCTCCCTACACCGTGGAAGAAGCCTATGAGGTGGCGGACGCCATCGCCCGCGGCGACCTCGCCGACCTGAAGGACGAACTGGGCGACCTGCTGCTGCAGGTGGTGTTCCATTCCCAGCTTGCCCGGGAACAGGGCCTGTTCGAGCTTGGCGACGTGGTGGAGGCCATCACCACCAAGCTGATCCGCCGCCATCCGCATGTGTTCGGCGCCGCCCGCGACCTCAGCCCGGAGGCTGTGAAGGCACTGTGGAGCGAGATCAAGGATGCGGAGAAGGCCGAGCGCGCCGCCGCCCGGGCCGCCGCCGGCCTGCCGCCGGAAACCCGCGGTGGCGCATTGGAGGGCGTGCCCGCGACCATGCCGGCCATGACCCGCGCCTTGAAGCTTCAGGAAAAAGCCGGCCGCGTCGGCTTCGACTGGAACGATGCCCGTGCGGTGCTGGACAAGATCCGCGAGGAGACCGAGGAAGTGTCCGAGGTTCTGGACGAGGGCGGCCTCGCCGCCGTCCGGGACGAGGTGGGCGACCTCATGTTCGCGGTGGTCAACCTCGCCCGCCATGCGGGGATCGATCCCGAGGCGGCGCTGCGCGGGACCAACGAGAAGTTCACCCGCCGCTTCGCCTTCCTGGAAGTCGCACTGGCGGCACGCGGGCTGAAGCCGCAGGACGCTACGCTGGACGAGATGGAAGCCCTCTGGCAGCAGGCCAAGCATCAGGAGCGGGGCACGGATGGCATCGCCGACGGCCCCGCCTCCGCCTGAGCCCGCCTTGCCCCGGCTGCCCCACGTGTCTTGAGATCCCGATGCCTGCGATCCTGAATGTCGAAGATGCCCGCCGCCTCGCGCGCCGCCGCCTGCCGCGCGGACTATTCGAATATCTCGACCGGGGCACCGAGAACGAAGTGTCCCTCGCCGCGAACCGCGCCGGGCTCGACGCCATCCATCTCGCGCCTTTCTCGCTCGTGGACGTCTCCCAGCGCCGCCAGGACACCACACTGTTCGGCACCGCCCAGCCCTGCCCGCTGGTGATCGCGCCCACGGCAGTCGCGGGGCTCATGGGCTATGACGGCGAAGTTGAGATGGCCAGGGCCGCCAAGGCCCACGGCATCCCCTTCTGCGTCTCGACGCAGTCCATGACGGCGATCGAGCGCATCGCGGAAGGCTCCGGCGCGCGGCTGTGGTTCCAGCTCTATGTCTGGAAGAACCGCGCGCGCACCTTCGCGCTGCTGGATCGGGCCATGGGCGCCGGGGCGGAGACGCTGGTGCTGACGGTGGATACCGCCGTCTCGCCCAAGCGCGAATACAACCAGCGCAACCGCTTCGGCATTCCGCTGAAGCCCTCCGTGCGCGCCGGGATCGACGTGCTCGCTCATCCACGCTGGTTCATGGGCGTGTTCGCCCGCAGCCTGCTGGCGGGGGGCATGCCCACCTATGCGCATTATCCGCAGGACTTCCGCACCCCGCTCGGCCGCCTCGCGGTGGGCGAGGAGGTGAGCCTCGCCACCGACGTCTCCTGGCACGACGTGGAAGCGCTGCGCCGGCACTGGCGCGGGCGCCTGATCCTCAAGGGCATCCTGCGCGCGTCCGATGCGGTGAAGGCCATCGAGCATGGCGTGGACGGCATCGTCGTTTCCAACCACGGCGCCCGGAACCTCGATTGCGCGCCGCACCCGGCCCATGTGCTGCCCGGCATCGTGGCAGCGGCCGGCCGGCGCCTGACCATCCTGGCGGACAGCGGCGTGCGGCGCGGCAGCGACGTGGCGAAATATCTGGCGCTCGGTGCCGATGGCGTGCTGGTAGGCCGTGCGCCGCTTTATGGCCTGGCCGCGGGCGGCCAAGCCGGCGCGGTGCGCATGCTGGAGATCCTGCGCGCCGAGCTCGACACCACCATGGCCCTGCTCGGCCTCACCCGCATCGACCAGTTGCCGGAAACGCTGGAGCCCGCCGCACGGATGTGACGGCAGGACGCTACGGCGCTCAGCCAGCGCTACGCACCTGCGCCGCCCCGAACCGCCGCTTCACCAAGTCCACACGCTCGGGCAGGATGCGCAGCGAGACGTGCAGCAGGCCATCCGCATCGGTCTCCCGATCCATCACCTCGCCATGGCGATAGAGCCAGCCGAGCCCCTCGCCGTCCTCGGCGGGCAGCCGGACGGAGAGCGTCACCCGGCCGGCGGTGATCTGCGCCTCGATCATGTCGAGCAGGCCGGACGTACCCTCCCCCGTCAGGGCCGACACCAGAACCGGGCGCTCCGTCTCTCCGGCGCGCACCGCGGTGTTCACCATGCGCTCGCGCTCTTCCGGCGGCAGCAGGTCGATCTTGTTCCACACCTCCACCATGCGCCCGCCGGGCTCGGTATCGATGCCGAGTTCGGTGAGCACATCCTTCACGTCCGCCGCCTGGGCGTCGGTGTCGGGGTGGGAGATGTCGCGCACGTGCAGGATCACGTCCGCCTCGATCACCTCTTCCAGCGTGGCGCGGAAGGCGGCGACGAGTTGGGTGGGAAGTTCGGAGATGAAGCCGACCGTGTCTGAGAGGATGACGCGGGTGCCGTGTGGCAGGTCCACCGCGCGCAACGTCGGGTCGAGGGTGGCGAACAAGAGATCCTGCGCCATCACCTCGGCCTGGGTCAGGCGGTTGAACAGCGTGGACTTGCCAGCATTGGTGTAGCCGACCAGCGCCACCACCGGATACGGCACGCGCTTGCGGCTGGTGCGGTGCAGGGCACGGGTGCGCTTGACCTGCTCCAGCTCGCGCTCGATGCGGATGATGCGCTCGCCGATCTGCCGGCGATCGGCCTCGATCTGCGTCTCGCCGGGGCCGCCGAGGAAGCCGAAGCCGCCGCGCTGGCGCTCCAGATGGGTCCAGGACCGCACCAGGCGCGAGCGCTGGTAGTTCAGATGGGCAAGCTCCACCTGGAGCGTGCCTTCCTTGGTACGGGCGCGACTGCCGAAGATTTCCAGGATCAGAGCGGTGCGGTCCACCACCTTGGCGGACCACGCTTTTTCCAGGTTGCGTTGTTGCACCGGCGAGAGGGCGGCATCGACGAACACGAGGCCCACGTCCTCGGCCTCAACGATGCCGGCGATCTCCTCCACCTTGCCGGAGCCGATATAGGTGGCCGGCTTGACCTCCGAGAGCACGACGAGGCCCTTGAACACCACGTCGAGATCAATGGCGGCCGCCAGCCCTACCGCCTCGTCGAGACGGGCTTCGGGGCTGCGCCGGTCGGAACCGGCGCGCGCGGCACGCTTGGTGAGATGTGGGGTGATGACGGCGCAGCGGGTCGGCGGGGCGCGACGATCCACGCCCTTCAACCCGCCCCCGGCTGCCCCTCGCGGTCCCTTAGGCTCCACGCCAGATCACGCTTTCTCCGCCACCTCGTCGGTGGGATCGAACAATTGCACCGGATGCCCGGGCATGATCGTGGAGATAGCGTGCTTGTAGACCAATTGCGAGTGCCCATCGCGCCGAAGCAGCACGCAGAAATTGTCGAACCAGGTCACGACGCCCTGGAGCTTGACCCCGTTCACCAGGAAGATGGTGAGGGGCGTCTTCTGCTTGCGAACGTGATTGAGAAAGGTGTCTTGCAGGTTTTGTGTGCGTTCCGCCGCCATTTTCGTGTCCGTTTCTTTCGGCGTTGCCCCGCCATGCCGCAGGTTCTCTGCCCTTAGGGCACCGGAGACACCTGCGGAGACGGGAGTTCCAAACCTAGCATGGCACAGCGCGAGGCCAGTGCAACAATATTTTGCTCTGCAACATAAACGGACGCAGTGCACTCAAGCGGAGACTTCCGCGTAGGCGTGGTAGCGCTCGCGCAGCCGCCGGGCCATCGGGCCGGGCTTGCCGTCGCCGATCTTCGCGCCGTCGATGCTCACTACCGGCATGACCAGATTGGTGGCGGAGGAGATGAAGGCCTCGCGAGCGGCCATGGCCTCGGCGCGGGTGAAAGCCCGCTCCTCGATGCGCAGCTGCTCCTGCGCCGCCAGGTCGAACAGCACCGTCCGGGTGATGCCGCGCAGAATGCCGTGGTCCGCCGAGCGGGTGACCAGCACGCCGTCGGCGGTCACGATCCAGGCATTGGTGGAGGAGCCCTCGGTCACGTTTCCGGCGGCATCCACGAACCAGGCTTCCTTGGCGCCCGCCTCCTTGGCGGCCTGCTTGGCCAGGACGTTCGGCAGCAGGCCGACAGTCTTGATGTCCACCCGCTCCCAGCGGTTGTCCGGCATGGTGATGACCTTGATGCCGCTCTCGGCGGCGCGGTCGTTGGCCGCAAAGTTCACCGAGCGGGACGTCACCACGAGGCTCGCCGGCGTACCCTCCGCCGGGAAAGCGTGGTCGCGCCGGGCGACGCCGCGCGTCACCTGCATATAGACCAGGCCGTCGCGCACGCGGTTGCGCGCCACCGTCTCGCGTAGCACCACGCCGAGCGGCCCCCGCGCCATGGGCGGGGTGATGCGCAGCTCCTTCAGCGAGCGGTCGAGCCGGTCGAGATGGCGGCGCTCGTCCACCAGATGGCCGTCGCGGACCTCGCAGACCTCATAGACGCCGTCGGCGAACTGGTAGCCGCGATCCTCCACATGCACGCTGGCCTCGGCGTGGGGAACATATTGGCCGTTGACATAAGCGACACGCGACATGGGAGCACCGTCTTGAAGGGTTCTTGGAGGGTCAGTTGCGCCAGAAGGCGAGATGGATGAGGACGAAGGCGCCGACCGTCTCGAGCCGCCCGGCGATCATGGCGAAGCCGGCCGCGAGGGCGGCGAGCGGGTTGATGCCGTCGAGGCCGGGCCAGCCGGCGCCGGATTCGTCGTAGATCGGTCCGGTATTGCTGAGCGCCGCCACCGCGCCGGTCACGGCGGCATCAAAGCTGGGCAGGCCGCTCGCCATGACGATGAGCACCGAGCCGAAGGTCATGAACAGCGCCATGGCCCCCACCCACACGCCGCGCATGGCCGAGCCGACGCCGCCCTCCCCGGTGCGCGAGGGCTGCACCAGATTGGGATAGACGAGGCGCAGCAGGTCGCCCCGCGCCCGCAGCAGCATGGCCCGCACCCGCATGATCTTGAGCCCGCCGGACACGGACAGCGCCCCGCCGCCGATGAACGCCACCGCGAGCACGAGACCTGTGGGGACATGCCCGTAGGCGCCCGGATAGGGCGCAAGGCCGGTGGTGGAGATGAGCGAGGCGGCCGCGAACAGGCCGTCCGGCACAGCCTCGATGACCGACAGCCCGGCCGGGCCGCGGAAGAAGAAGGCGGCCAGCACCACCCCCAGCACCAGCCAGTAGCCGGCCAGGATCAGGCTCTCGCTTTGCTCCGGCGCGGCGTTGATCCGCCGGGAGACGATGGCCTTGTGCCAGCGCACGCTGGTGGCGGACCACAACAGGAATGGCAGCATCACCCACTTCGTCGCCGTCCCGCTGCCGAGCGCCAGATGCGCCTCCGGCGGCAGGTGGGCGCCGGTGGAGGCGACGGCGGTGGCGAGGCAGAGCGCGGCATAGACCGAGACGCCGGTGAACAGCACGGCCACGAAGGCCAGCAGCGTCACCGCCGCATAGATGGGGGCCACGCTGCGGACCGCCTCCATCAGGTCGATGGCCTCATGCGATTCGCCCGTGGCCGTGGCGCGGTCCGGCAGCCCGCCGACGCCCGCCGGGGCCAGCACGGCGATACCCGAGATGATGGTAAGCAGGCCGCCGCTCCATTGCAGCAGCGCGAACCAGAGGTAGAGGCCCGCCGGGCCGTCCCTCACCGCCGATGTGCCCGTGGTGGTGAAGGCCGACACCGCCTCCAGCAGCGCCCCGCGCAGCGGCAGGTCGGCGGCGAAGGCGATGGCCGGCGCGCTGACCAGCGGCACCAGCACCCACAGCGCCGCCATGGCGGCGAACATGTGCAGCCGCCGCATGCCGCCCCGGCGGCCATGCACGGAGAAATAGACCGCCCCCGCCAGGAAGGTACAGCCGAGCGCCGTGGCGATGAAGCTGCCCGCCGTGCCGTCTCCGGCCGCCAGGGCCGCCGCCGCCGGCACGAGCGCCGCCGCCGCGACCAGCGCGAAGACCAGGGCAAACAGGCGGATGGCGGAGGCCATGGGCGGGGATCGGGCCGGTTCAGAAGAATTCGAGGCTGACGCGGAACAACTGCTCCACGCGCTTGATCTGGTCGGCCCCGGCGAACAGCACCACGCGGTCCTGGGCGCGGACCACCGTGTCGCCCTTCGGCAGCATCACGGCGCCGTTGCGGACGATGGCGCCGATGCGCAGGCCCTGGAGCAAATCGATGTCCCGCAGCGGGCGGCCGACCAGCGGCGAGGTTTCCAGCGCCTCCGCCTCGATCATCTCGCCGGCGCCGTCGAGCAGCGCATGGACGCCACGGATGCGCCCGCGCCGCACATGCTGAAGCACCTTGGACACGGTGATCTGGCGCGGGTTCACATAAGCATCGATGCCGAGCCCCCGGGCAAAGCCCGCATAGCCCTGCTCGTTCACCAGCGCCAGGATGCGGCGCGCGCCAAGCTGCTTGGCCAGCAGGCAGGAGAGGATGTTGATACGGTCGTCGTTGGTGACGGCCACCATGGTATCGGCGTCCGCCACGCCCGCCTCGTCCAGGATCTCGCGCGCCAGCGTGTCGCCGTTGAGCACCACCGAGCGGGTCAGCGTCTCGGCGATGGCCTGGGCACGCTCGCGGGTGTGCTCGATGACCTTGATGCGGGCTGCGGAATTCCGCTTTTCCAGTTCCTGGGCCACGTAAAGGCCGATGTTGCCGCCGCCGCCGATGATGATGCGGCGGGCCGGGATCTCGTCATGCCCGAAGATGGAGAGGGTGCGGCCCACCTGGTCCGCCTGGGCGATGAAATAGGCGATGTCGCCCACCAGCAGATGGTCGCCGGAGCGCGCCGGGGAGACCTTGCCGCCGCGGTTGATGGCGACGATGGTTGCGGCGAGATCCGGGAACAGCTGGGTCAACTGGCTGAGCGGAGTGTCCACCACCGGGCAATCGTCGCCGCAATGGACGCCCGCCACCACCACCGAGCCGTCGGCGAACGACACGGTGTCGATGGCGCCGGGCAGCGACAGGCGCCGCAGCACCATCTCGCCCACCTCGATCTCCGGCGAGATCACCACGTCGATCGGCAGGTGATCGCGCGACATGAGGCCGCGCCATTCCGGCTGGAGATAGGTCTGGGCGCGGATGCGCGCCACCTTGGTCGGCACGTTGAACAGCGCGTGGCCCACCTGGCAGGCCACCATGTTCACTTCGTCATGCAGGGTAACGGCAATGAGCATGTCGGCCTGCTCAATGCCGGCACGCGCCAGCACATCGGGATGCGACCCGTGCCCCACCACGCCGCGCACGTCGAGCTGGTCCGTGGCGATCTGGATGCGCCGCGGATTGGCATCGACGATGGAGACGTCGTTCTGCTCGCCAGCGAGGCGCTCGGCGATGCCGAACCCCACCTGCCCCGCCCCGCAGATCACGACCTTCATTGGCTTTCCCCCTGGGGCCGTTCACGCGGTGGGCGAACTTCGCCCCCGCATGCGCTTCCCCGTTCCCGTCGGCCCGGCGGCGCTGCCGGGGCTTCCCCCGGCCCGGCGGCGCACGACGGACAATGTGACCTTACCCGTTCCCCGTTCGTCAGCCTACGCCCAGCGCCTTGAGCTTTCGATGCAGGGCCGAACGTTCCATGCCCACAAATTCCGCCGTGCGCGAGATGTTGCCGCCAAAGCGGTTAATCTGCGCCGCCAGATACTCGCGCTCGAAGACCTCGCGCGCCTCACGCAGCGGCAAGCCCATGAGGTGCTCCCCGCCATTGCCGTTCGGCAGGCTCGGCACCAGCGCGCCCACGTCCGGCGGCAGCATGGAGGCGGTGACCTCCGCGTCCGCGTCGCCGCCCGCCAGGATCAGCAGCCGTTCCACATTGTTGCGCAGCTGGCGCACGTTGCCGGGCCAGTCGTGGGACTGGAGCACGGCCATGGCGTCCTCGCCCACCTTGCGGCGCTGCAGGCCGGTGGTCTGCGAGATCAGTTCGATGAAGAAGTCCACGAGGTCGGGGATATCCTCGCGCCGCTCGGCCAGAGGCGGAACGCGGATCGGCACCACGCTGAGGCGGTGGTAGAGATCCTCGCGGAAGCGCCCGGCGGCGATCTCCTCCTCCAGGTGCCGCCCGGTGGAGGAGATGATGCGCACGTCCACGCGCACTTTCTCCGCCCCGCCGATGCGGGTGAAGGTCTGTTCCACCAGCACGCGCAGCACGCGATTCTGCGTCTCGCGCGGCATGTCGGCGATCTCGTCGAGGAACAGCGTCCCGCCGTGCGCCTCCTCCAGCGCGCCGCGATGGCGCTCGCGCCCCTCGCCGTCCTCGACGCCGAACAGTTCGTATTCCAGGCGCTCGGGCGTGATGGCGGCGGCGTTGATGACCACGAACGGCCCCTGCGAACGCGCCGAGGCGGTATGGATAAGGCGCGCGGTCAATTCCTTGCCCGAGCCGGACGGCCCGACGATCAGGATGCGGCTGTTGGTCGGCCCCACGCGCTCCACCGTGGCGCGCAGTTGCTGGATGACGCTGGAGCGCCCCACCATGGTGTGCGGCTGGGTGAGCTGCTTGAGCTCGCGCACCTCGCGGCGCAGGCGCAGCGTCTCCAGCGCCCGCTCGGTGATGACCACCAGACGGTCGGCATTGAACGGCTTCTCGATGAAGTCGTAGGCGCCGCGCTTGATGGCGGCCACCGCAGTTTCGATGTTGCCGTGGCCGGAGATCATCACCACCGGCACTTCCGGGTGCTCGCGCTTGATGATGTCCAGCAGTTCCAGTCCGTCCAGCCGGCTGCCCTGGAGCCAGATGTCGAGGAAGATGAGGTTGGGCCGGCGCGAGGCGATCTCCGCCAGCGCGCCGTCGGCGTCGCGCGCGGTGCGGGCGGAATAGCCTTCGTCCTCGAGGATGCCCGCCACCAGACCGCTGATGTCCGGCTCGTCGTCGACGATGAGGATGTCATGGGCCATGGCTCAGTTGCTCCCCGTCTTGGCGCGCGGAGCGGCCTCGGGCAGCGGACCCTCCGCCCGGATGCGCAGGCGGATCCAGGCGCCGCGCCCGTCCGGGGCGTCATAGAGCTCAATGCCGCCGCCGTGCTCTTCCATGATCTTGCCCACGATGGCGAGGCCGAGCCCCGTCCCCTTTTCCCGCGTCGTCACATAAGGCTCCAGCAGCCGGCTGCGGCTCTCCTGCGGCAGGCCCGTTCCGTTATCGATGATGTCGATCACCAGGTCTTCTCCGAGACGCTCCGCGCTCACGCGGATGCGCCCTTGTCCTCGTACCTCCACCGGAACGGCTTCGATGGCCTCGGCGGCGTTCTTGAGAATGTTGGTCAGGGCTTGTGAGATCAGGCGGCGGTCGAACCGCGCCGGCAGGGAGGATGGGATGTTGGCCTCGAATGCGACTTCCGGATGTCCGACCCGCATGAGGAAGACGGTCTGCCGGGTGGTCTCCGCCAGATCCTGGCTGTCGACCACGGGCTTGGGCATGCGGGCGAAGGAGGAGAATTCGTCCACCATGCGGCCGATGTCGCCCACCTGGCGGATGATGGTGTCGGTGCACTGGTCGAACACGTCGCGGTCCTGCGTCACGTGCTTGCCGAACTTGCGCTTCAGCCGCTCGGCGGAGAGCTGGATCGGGGTCAGCGGGTTCTTGATCTCGTGGGCGATGCGCCGCGCCACGTCCGCCCAGGCAGAGGTGCGCTGGGCGGAGATCAGCTCGGTGATGTCGTCGAGCGTCACCACCCAGCCGTGCTCGGCCTCGGACGACTGCTCGGTGGTGACACGCACCGCGAAGGTGCGCTCGCGGCCGTCGCGGGTCAGGGTGATGTTGCCCTGGACGCTGCGCTGGCGGGCATGCTCGGCCTCGGCCTCCGCCAGCAGGCCGGCCGTCTCCGGCGCCACCTCGGCCAGCGGCTGGTTCAGCGCCTCAACCTCGCTGAGCCCGAGCAGGCGCTCGGCGGAGCGGTTGAGGATGGTGATGCGCTCCTGTGAATCGAGGCCGATGACGCCGGCGCCGACGCCGGACAGCACCGCCTCGGTGAAACGGCGACGGCTGTCGATCTGATCGCGCGCCTTGAGGATGGCCTCGCGCTGGCTGCGCAGTTCCTGCGTCATCTTGTTGAAGGTCTCGCCCAGCGAGGCGAGGTCGCCCTCGGCCCGGTAGATCGGCACCCGCACGTCGAGATTGCCGGCTGCCACGTGGTCGGCGGCGGACATCAAGCGGCGGATGGGAGCCACCAGCCATTTGGAGAAGTTGATGCCCAGCCAAACCGCCGAGAGCAGCACGATCAGCGTGATGACCATGTACATCAGCGCGAACGCCACCTGAACGCCGAAGCGTCGTTCCTCCAGGCTGCGATAGTCCGCCAGCGTCTCCTGCGTGGTCTTCAGATAGCCGATCACACGCGGGTCGATGGGCCGGGCGACATAGAGGTAGAGGTCGTCGAAGTCGCGCAGCGGCATCACCGCGCCGACGAAATCGGCGTCCGAGGGCAGATAGATCACCGGCTGCTCGGCGGTCGCCTCGCCGATGGCGATGTTGCTCGGCACCAGGAATTCGCGGCCGATGTTCACGTTGGCCCGCTCGACCACGCTGAGGTCGCGGCGGATGAGCATGGCGCCGGGCAGGTTCCGCAGCGCCGCCTGGGCGGTGAATATCTGCGTGAAGCGCGCCCGGTCGCTGTCGTAAAGCGGCTTCAGGCGCGTCATGTCCGCGCTCATGGCGAGCAGGTCGCCGCGGATGTTCAGCGCGTGCTCGCGCACATAGGTCTGCGCCACGGACACCGCGCTCGCGACGATCTCCTGGGTGCGCATGGAGAACCAGCGGTCGAGCCCCCGGTCGAGGGTCAGGCTGGCCACGACCGCCACCAGGATGGCCGGCACCACGGAGACCACCGCGAACAGGCCGACGATCCGGATGTGCAGCCGGGCGGCGGCCCGCCCTCGCGCCCGCGCCTTGGCGATGCGCCAGATCTCGCGCCCCACCATGGCGCTGAGCACGAACACCGCCGCCGCATTCACCAGCAGCACGCTGATGACCACCTGGTGGGTCGGCACCACCGGGGTGAGGCCCATGAGAACAAGGAAGGTGGCCAGCGCGGACACCAGGGCCAGCACGACCACCACCGGCGCCAGCAGCCCCAGGGCGAAGCCGGCCGGCGTGATGGGGCCGTTGTCCGGCGTCTGGTCCACCGCGGCTGGGGTCATGGGGCACGCCACTCCTGACACGCGGTCACCGGCGGCGCCGGCACACGGGATTGCATTGCTGACACGGCGAGCCGGGACTGGCCCGTCAGGCATCGCCCCAGCACCGAGTCGCTCGGTACTGATGCAGTGGAACGACACTGGTGCAAAAATGTGACAGCCGCCAGAGGCAGGCGGCGTTGTCCCCGCGCCGCCGGTGCCTCAGCACGGAGAGATACGCTCCGGCAAGGCGGCGGCGGCCCCGCGCGCCATGGGGCGGCCCAGCAGGAAGCCCTGGCCATAGTCGCAGCCCAGCTGTCCGAGGATCTGCAAGGTCTCGCAGGTCTCCACACCCTCTCCCACCACGGTCATGCCGAGTCCGTGGGCCAGCTCAACCATAACGTGGACGATGTCGCGGGTGCGCTCGTTGCGCGCCAGGTCCTGGACGAAACTGCGGTCAATCTTCAGCACGTCCATGGGCAGGCGCTGGAGATAGCTGAAGCTGGAATAGCCGGTGCCGAAGTCGTCGATGGCCGTCGAGCAGCCGAGCGCCCGCAGGCTGTGCAGCGTGCGGATGGCAAGATCCGGCTGGCTGAGGATGGCGCTCTCGGTCAGTTCGAACCGCGCCAGCCTGGCGTCGAGGGCGTGCCGGGCCAGGCCCTCGCCGATCCGTTCGGCGAGATCGGGGGCGGAGAGCTGGGTGGCGGACAGGTTGATGGAAACATGCTGCGGGGCAAGCCCCGCGCCCTCGCGCTCGCGCCTCCAGGCGGCGCAGTCCGCCATCGCCGCCTCGATCACCCAGTCGCCCAGGCTGTCGGCCAGGCCCGAGGCTTCCGCCAGCGGCACGAACACGCCGGGCGGCACGCTGTCCCGGCCGGGCGGCTGCCAGCGCGCCAGCGCCTCGAAGCCGGCCACCGCGCCAGTGGTGATGGCGACCACCGGCTGGTAGTGCAGGGTCAATTCCCGGCGGCGCTGCTGCACGGCGTCGCGCAGGGCGGTCTCCAGTTCCAGGCGGCGCTGGTGGCTGGCCCGGATCGCCTCCTCGAACACGCAGGCGGCGCCGTCCGGGCTGCCTCGCGATGCCATGTCCGCATCGCGCAGGATGTCGGTGATCGGTCCGCCCCGTTCCACCACGCCAATGCCGGCGCGCACGTAGAAGCGGCGGCGGCTCGGCATCACCAGAGCGGTGCCGAGCCGGCGCTGTAGCCGCGCGGCAAGGTCCACGGCGCCGCCCGGTTGCCAGAGCACGATGGCAAATTCGCTTTCGCCGGTACGTGCCAGCGTGGCATCCGGCGGCAGAAGGGCGCCGAGCAGACCGGTCATCTCCAGCACCATGGGCTTGGCCCAGTCCTCGCCCAGGCTGGCGGCGAGGACGCCAAGGTCGCGCAGCTGAACCACCACGGCCCCCGCCGGCTCCCCGGCCCGCCGTGCGCTCAGGCGCATGAGCCCGGCCCTGTTGGGCAACCCCGTGGCACCGTCGAAATAGGCGAGGCGCTCCAGTTCCCGGCGCGCCGCGAGACGGTCGGAGATGTCCCGCAGGTGAGCCGCGAACATCCGCCGCCCATCGGCCTTGATCTCGCTGACCGTCAGTTCCACCGGAAACACGGATGCGTCCGACCGCCGGGCTTCCACTTCAATCAGCCGTTGCAGGATGCGGTTTTCCCCGGTGGCGAGGTGACGGGCGAACCCTTCCTTGTGCCGCCCGGCATAGTGGGCCGGAACGATGGTCTCGGTCATGGAGCGGCCGAGCACGCCGGCACGGGAATAGCCGAACATGACCTCGGCGGCGCGGTTGAACTCGATGATCGCGCCGGCCTCGTCGGCGATCACCACCCCGTCGATCGAACTGTCCAGCATGGCCTGCCGGCTGGCCTCGCTGACCACCTGCTCGGTGCCGGACCGGGCGACGACGCCGGAGAGCACGTCCGCCATGCATCGGAACGCCCGCTGCTCGCCGGCGCTCCAGGCGCGGCCCTCATCCGCGCTGTCGACGCAGAAATGCCCCCACCAGCGCCCGTGGACCATGACCGGGACGGTCAGGAAATTCACGATCCCATAGGCCTGGAAGAAGGCGCCCGCATAGCCCGTCAGGTCGCGCGTGAGGCCGCAGACCATCTCGCCGCGCCGTCGCCGGGCCGCCCATTCGGCGAGCAGCGGGTCGCCGCCATCCACGGTCAGCGGCGGGTGGGTGCCGGCGACGAGGGCGGGACGCCCGGGCAAGGTCCAGTCCACCCGGCAGGTCGCCGAAACACCGGCACCGTCCTTCTCGTGCACCTGGAACAGCGAGATCCGCTGAAGCCCGTAAACCGCCGCCATGCGACCGAGCAGATCCGCATTCAGGCATGACAGATCGCCGGCCCTGTTCGCCGCGGAAACCAGTTCGGCGAGGATGTCGAGTGCCTCGTTTGCCGATGTCCAGGTCACGCTCCGCCCTCCGACCCACGCGGAGCGGAAGCACGGACACCTCATGCGGTGCCACGCCGCCGAACACCGCCTCCCCCACCGGGACGGTTCACACCTCGGCGGACGGTTGGCTCCCCCGAGGTATGCCGATGCAGGGTTGCAGGTCTGGGACGCCGCCGCAAGGGCACGCCGGTATCACTGCGGTCACAATCGGCGGTATCCTATGGCCGCATATCAATCGGCCGAGCGGCGTCTCGACCGGCCGGGATGGGCGGTCAGCGGCTGGTGCGGATCACCTGGATGTCGAGGTCGCGGATCTTCTTGCGCAAGGTGTTGCGGTTGAGGCCCAGCAGTTCGGCGGCCTTGATCTGGTTCCCCCGCGTGGCGGCGAGAGCGGCCGACAGCAGCGGATATTCCACGTCCCGCAGGATGCGGTGGTAGAGGCCGGGCGGCGGCAGGTCCTCGCCGAAACCGGAGAAATACCCGTTGAGATGACGCTCCACCGACGCCCCCAGCGTGGCGTCCACCGGCCCGTCCTCCGACAGCGCACTGGGCGCCGGCTCCGACAGCTCCGCCTCGATGATGGACGGAGTGATGATCTCCTGGGGGTAGAGCGCTGCGAGGCGGCGAACGAGGTTCTCCAGCTCGCGCACGTTGCCCGGCCAGCGGTAGCGCTTCAGCCGGTCGAGCGCGGCCACATCCACCTGCTTGGCCGGCAGCCCCTCGCGCTCGGCCTGGAGGAAGAAGTGGCGCACCAGGTCCGGCACGTCCTCGGACCGCTCGCGCAGCGGCGGCAGGCGCAGCGGCACAACGTTGAGGCGGAAGAACAGATCCTCGCGGAACAGGCCCTGCTGGATCAGCGTGCGCAGATCCTTATTGGTGGCGGCGATGATGCGCACGTCGGTCTTGATGGGCGTGCGCCCGCCGACCGTCGTGTACTCGCCCTGCTGGAGCACGCGCAGGAGGCGGGTCTGCGCCTCCATGGGCATGTCGCCGATCTCGTCGAGGAACAGCGTGCCGCCCTCGGCCTGCTCGAAGCGGCCGGGATTGCGCGTGGTGGCGCCGGTGAACGAGCCCTTCTCGTGCCCGAACAGCTCGCTCTCGATGAGGTCGCGCGGGATCGCAGCCATGTTGATGGCGACGAAGGGGCCGGACCGGCGCTTGCCGTAATCGTGCAGTGCGCGCGCCACCAGTTCCTTGCCGGTGCCGCTCTCGCCCGCGATCATCACGGTGAGGTCGGTCTGCATCAGGCGGGCGAGCAGGCGGTAGATCTCCTGCATGGCGGGCGAGCGGCCCACCAGCGGGATGTTCTCCTGGTCGTCCGGACCCAGCGCCAGCTTCTCCGCCTTCTTCGGCTCGGCGAGCGCGCGGCCGACGATGGAGATCAGCTCCTTCAGGTCGAACGGCTTGGGCAGATATTCATAGGCCCCGCGCTCGGAGGCGCGGATGGCGGTCATGAAGGTGTTCTGCGCGCTCATGACGATGACCGGCAGGTCCGGCCGCGCCTTCTTGATCCGCGGCAGCAGGTCGAAGGCGTTCTCGTCCGGCATCACCACGTCGGTGATGACGAGGTCCCCGTCGCCCTGGCTGACCCAGCGCCAGAGCGTCGCCGCATTGCCGCAGGAGCGCACTTCGTAGCCGGCGCGCGACAGGGCCTGATTGAGCACCGTGCGGATCGCGGCATCGTCGTCGGCGACCAGGATGCTTCCCGTGGGCATGGACACCTCAGTTGTCCTCAGAAGAACGGCTGCTGCGGTACATGGGCAGCAGGACGCGGAACGTGGTGCGGCGGGGCTGGCTGTCGCATTCGACGATGCCGCCGTGATCGCCGATGATCTTCGCCACCAATGCAAGGCCGAGGCCACTGCCGGTCGGCTTGGTGGTGACGAACGGGTCGAACAGGTGGGGCACCAGGTCTTCCGGCACGCCCTTGCCGTTGTCGCGGACGCAGAACTCCAGCGGCAGGCTCACCTTCGAGGAGGCGCCCGGCACCGTGAGCCGCACGCCCGGCCGGAACGCCGTGGTCAGCTGGATCTCGCCGTCCTGGTCGCCGTCGATGGCTTCTGCCGCATTCTTCACCAGATTGAGGAAGACCTGGATGAGCTGGTCGCGATTGGCATAGACCGGCGGCAGGGAGGGATCGTATTCCTCCACGAAGCGGATGTGCCGGGCAAAGCCCGAGGACGCCAGCGTCCGCACATGCTCCAGCACCGCATGGATATTGACCGGCTCGCGCTCCACCGGGCGCTCGTCGGAGAACACCTCCATGCGGTCCACCAGCTTCACGATGCGGTCGGCCTCATCGCAGATGAGCCGGGTCAGGGCGCGGTCCTCGTCTCCCGCCGACTGCTCCAGCAACTGCGCGGCGCCGCGAATGCCCGACAGCGGGTTCTTGATCTCGTGCGCCAGCATGGAGGCGAGCGCGCTCACCGAGCGCGCGGCACCGCGATGGGTGAGCTGGCGGTCCATCTTCTCGGCGATGGTGCGTTCCTGGAACATCACCACCACATGGCCGGCCCGCTCGGCCATGGGCGCCACGTGGATGTCCACCACCCGCTCGCCGCCATTGCGCGGGGTGCCGAGATCGACGCGATACTCGTTCACCGGCGCGCCACGCTGGCGCACCTGCTCGATGAGGCTCAGCAGCGGGGTGCCGAAGGGCACGAATTCGGCGAACGGCCGGCGGCGCAGCAGCGGCACGCTGACCTGGAAGAAGGTCTCGGCGGCGACGTTCGCATCCACGATCTGCCCGTCATCCGAAACGGTGACGACGGGATGCGGCACGGCATCGAGGATGGCCCGCGTCAGGCCATCCTCCGCCGCCGGCCGCTGCTTCACATCCGCCTTCATGCGGCCGCCCTCCAGGCGAGTTGGTCAAATGCGGAACGGATGCCCGCCGTCACCACGGCCGGGTCCTCCGACGTCAGAATCCGGCCGCGCCAGGCCTTGGCCCAGGCGGCATCGGCACCGGCGGTCTCGGCCGCCGCCTCCAGCGCCCAGCCCACATGCTTGCGGGCCTGCCGAACACCGAGTTCGGTGCCGTAGAGCGACAGCCAGCCGTCATACAGCTCCAGCAGCACGTCACATTGCTCGGCAAGGCCGACCGGCGCGGGGGCGCGGCCGGTCTTCCAATGCTGCGCCACAGCGCCGGGAAACCAGGGCCGCCCCTGCGCACCGCGCCCGATCATCACGCCGTCGGCGCCCGACGCGGCCAGCATGGCCGCCGCGTCGCCGGTGCGCACCAGATCGCCATTGGCGACCACCGGGATGCCCACCGCCGCCTTGACCGCGCGGATCGCCGCCCAGTCGGCGGCGCCGGTATAGAATTGGCAGCGGGTCCGGCCGTGGATCGTCACCATGGCGATACCGGCGGCCTCGGCCCGCAGCGCCAGATCCGGCGCGATCACGGCGGTGCCGTCCCAGCCGAGCCGGGTCTTCAGGGTGACCGGCACGCGCACCGCGGCGCGCACCGCCTCCAGGATGCGGGTCGCCAGCGGCAGGTCGCGCAGCAAAGCGGCACCGGCCGCCCCGGTGGTGACGCGCTTGGCGGGACACCCCATGTTGATGTCGATGATCGCGGCGCCGGAGGCCTCGGCGAGACGCGCCGCCTCGGCCATCCAATAGGGCTCGTTGCCCGCGAGTTGCACTGCATGAAGGGTGACGCCGGCACCGTCGACCCGTAAGGTCATTTCCGCATGCCCGGTCATCAGGGCCTCGCTGGCCACCATCTCCGACACCACGAGGCCGGCGCCATAGCGCAGGGCCATCCGGCGGACCGGCGCGTCGGTGATGCCCGCCATCGGCGCGAGAATAACCGGCGCGGCAATGCGATGCGGTCCGATGACCAGGGGGGAAAGCGCTGGGAAAAGAGGATCTTGCACAGAAATTAGGCCATCCGTCCGTTGCCTACATTCTAGACATTCGCGAGCGTTGCGCAAGACCATTGCGGAACGATTCCAGGCCCGCTGCCTGCGACTTGTCCCCGATGCCCGCCAGAGTGGCGCGCCGGTGCCTGCTCAATATCCCTTGCGCCGCCGCGGCAGGCGCTGTTGAAGGGCACGCAACCCCTTGAGCCGAGATGCCTAACGACATGGCTTGCGCTGTTCTCATTGTTGCCGCCGGGCGCGGCATCCGCGCCGGTGGTGCGGTGCCGAAGCAATACCACAGTCTCGCTGGGGAAAGCGTGTTGCGCCGCACATTGCGCCGGTTCGCCGCCCACCCCGACGTCCAGGCCGTGCAGGTGGTGATCCACCCGGACGACGCGCACCTCTATGCCCACGCCGCCGACGGGCTGGCCGGCCTGCGCCCGGCGGTCGCCGGCGGCGCGACCCGCCAGCAGTCCGTGCTGGCGGGATTGGAGGCACTGGCGCCGCTGGCGCCCGAGCGCGTGCTGGTGCAGGACGGCGCCCGGCCCTTCACGCCTGCGGCAGTGATCGCGCGGGCGGTCGCGGCGCTCGAAAAGCATGCGGCCGCCATCCCCGTGCTGCCGGTGACGGACACGATCAAGCAGGTGGCCGCCGACGGCATCGTGACGGCAACGCCGGACCGCGACACGCTGCGGGCCGTGCAGACGCCCCAGGCCTTCCGATTCGACGCGCTGCTCGCCGCCCACCGCGCGGCGGCTGCGGCGGGCATCGACGACCTCACCGATGATGCCGCCGTGATGGAATGGGCCGGCCATGCGGTGGCCACCTTCGAGGGAGACCCCGGGAACGTGAAGCTGACCTCCGCCGACGACCTCGCCCGCGCCGCGCGCGCCTTCGCCGACCTGCCGGACGTGCGCACCGGCACCGGTTTCGACGTCCACGCCTTCGGCCCCGGCGACCATGTGATGCTGGGCGGCCTCGCCATCCCCTTCGACCAGGGGCTCGACGGCCATTCGGACGCGGACGTCGGCCTGCATGCCCTGACCGATGCGGTGCTCGGCGCGCTGGCCGACGGCGACATCGGCGCCCATTTTCCGCCCTCCGACCCGCAATGGAAGGGCGCCACCTCGGACCGCTTCCTCGCCTTCGCCCTGGAGAAGGTGGCGGCGCGGGGCGGCATCGTGGCCCATCTCGACCTCACCTTGATCTGCGAGGCGCCGAAGGTCGGGCCGCATCGCGACGCCATCCGCGCCGCCATCGCCCGCATCACCGGCCTGCCGGTCGGGCGGATCAGCGTGAAGGCCACCACCACGGAGAAGCTCGGCTTCACCGGCCGGCGCGAGGGCATCGCCGCCATGGCCTCCGCCACCATCCGCCTGCCGCTGGAGAGTTCCGAATGAGCGACGAGATCCTCGACCGCGCCCGCCGCGTGCTTGATGTCTGCCGCGCCGCCAAACTCATGGTGGTGACCGCCGAATCCTGCACCGGCGGCCTCGTCGCCGGCGCGCTGACGGAAATCCCCGGCTCCTCCGACGTGGTGGACCGGGGCTTCGTCACCTATTCCAACGCCGCCAAGCAGCAGATGCTGGGCGTGCCGGAGGCGATCCTCGCCGCCCATGGCGCGGTGAGCGAGGAGACCGCCCGGGCCATGGCGCGCGGGGCGCTCGCCGCCTCGCAGGCGCAACTGTCGGTCTCGGTCACGGGGGTCGCCGGGCCCGGCGGCGGCTCAGTGGAGAAGCCGGTGGGGCTGGTGCATTTCGCCGCCGCCAAAGCAGGCGGCATGGTGCTGCACCGGGAGGAGCGCTTCGGTGACCTCGGCCGCGGCGAGATCCGCCGCAGGTCGGTGCTGGTGGCGCTGGAACTGCTGGAGACGCTGGCGCGGTTCTGAACCCGCCCGCCCGGCGGAGGCTACTGCCAGCCGATGGTCGGGCTCACCCAGGCCTTGTCGGCCATGCGGGCGATCTCGCCATTGCTCACGCTGGGCCAGGGCACCTTGGCTGCGGTGGGCCGTGTGAAGATCACGCTCAAGGCCGGCTGGCGGACCTCGCGCCCCTGGATCGTATCGAAGATGTTGTCGGCCACCACCTCGATGCGCTCGGTCTGCGGGGTGCGCGCGAACATCACCGGCACCAGATGGATCACATTGCTCTGGAAACTGGTGCGGATGAGCGAGCGGGTCAGCGACCAGCCGCTGATGTCGTAATGCACCGAAACGGTCTGGAGATCGGCGGTGGTCGCGACGCGGGCGGATTGGCCCAGGACCGCCCGGGCGATTTCCTGCGGCGACTGCGCCGATGCAAGCCCCGGCCCCTCGACGACGCTGCGCACCTGGGACAGCGCAAAGAACAGGCCGCCGGACAAGGCAAGGCCCAGCACCAGCAGCAGGCGGCCGTCCACGGACGGCCGATGCATGGGCGTGGTCACGCGGCTGGCCAAGCGCTGGCGGGCCGCAGCTTGCTGGACTTGCGCCCGACTCGGCAGCTTGCGTGCAGTAGGCTTCATGATCCCCCGGTCACGTCGCATGTCCTCGATGCGACATCTTAGCCGATCCGCACCGCTCCTGGCAAAGCGGCACTGGGCAACCGCGGATTTTTCGACATGCGTCGTCGGCATCCGCGCCCGGACAGCCTCAGGCGCGAGAGCTCAGGCGCTCCTGCCGTAGACCTCGTCGGCCCGCTTCTCGAAAGCGTCGGCGAAGCGGCGGAAGGCGGCGTCGAACATGGCGCCCATCACCAGGCCCAGGGTACGGGAGCGGAACTCGTAGGAGATCGAGAAGTGCACCTCGCACCGATTCTCGTCCGCCGACAGGAACTCCCAGCGGTTGTCGAGGCGGCTGAACGGGCCGTCCAGATATTCCACATGGATCACCCGGCGCGGCCGGTCGAGCGTCACGCGGGAGGTGAAGGTCTCGCGGATCAGCTTGTAGGCGACCGTCATGTCGGCCACCAATATCTCGACCCCTTCCCCGCTCTGCGAGCGGCGGCGGACCCTGAGCGCCTGGCACAGCGGCACGAATTCCGGGTAGTGCTCCACGTCCGCCACGAGGTCGAACATGTCGAGGGGGGTGTGTCGCACCACCCGCTTGCTGGAAAAGGACGGCACGCGGTCAGCTCCGGCCGAGCTTCGCCTCGCGGGCGGTCCGCAGCTTGGCGAAATCGTCGCCCGCATGGTGCGAGGAGCGGGTCAGCGGGCTCGACGAGACCATCAGGAAGCCCTTGGCATAGGCCACCGTCTCGTAAGCCTTGAACTCGTCCGGCGTGACGAACTTCTCCACCTTGTGGTGCTTGCGCGTCGGCTGGAGATACTGGCCGATGGTCATGAAATCCACCTCGGCCGCGCGCAGGTCGTCCATGAGCTGGAGCACCTCGTTCCGCTCCTCGCCGAGGCCGACCATGATGCCGGACTTGGTGAAGATGGACGGGTCCAGTTCCTTCACCTGCTGGAGCAGACGCAGCGAATGGAAGTAGCGCGCGCCGGGCCGCACCGTGAGATAGTTGCCTGGCACCGTCTCCAGATTGTGGTTGAACACGTCGGGCCGGGCCGCGACCACCACCTCGATGGCGCCGGGCTTGCGCAGGAAATCGGGGGTCAGGATCTCGATGGTGGTGCCGGGGCTGAGCCGGCGGATCGCCGCGATGGTACGGGCGAAATGCTCGGCGCCGCCGTCTGTCAGGTCGTCGCGGTCCACGGAGGTGATGACCACGTGGGACAGGCCGAGCTTGGCCACCGCCTCGCCCACCTTCTGCGGCTCGTCGAGATCCAGCGCCTTGGGCAGGCCGGTGCGCACGTTGCAGAAGGCGCAGGCGCGCGTGCAGGTGTCGCCCATGATCATGAAAGTGGCGTGCTTCTTTTCCCAGCACTCGCCGATATTGGGGCAGCCGGCCTCCTCGCACACCGTGTGCAGGCCGTTGGAGCGCACGATGTCGGCGGTCTTCGACCAGCCGGCCGAGCCGGGGGCCTTGACGCGAATCCACTCCGGCTTGCGCAGAACGTCCGTTTCCGGGCGGTTCTGCTTTTCCGGATGGCGGGGCCGGTTCAACGTATTGACGACGGTGACCATGGAATCCGCATTGCTGTTGAGCCGGCGAAGGCGCGGCAGATGTTCAGATAAGCCTTAGCGGGCGATCCCGCCAGCGTCGAGGCGACGCAGCGCAAGGCGGCCTTGCGCGCGGCGCAAGAGGGAGGCGGCCCGTCCCTGTGGGCCCCCGCCTCCTGGAGCACGTACCGATCAGATTGATTCAATCTGATCGGACCGCGCCCTAGCGGCTGCGCACCGCCCGCCAGACCCAGAGCACGAGGATGGCGCCGACGGTCGCCGCCACCAGGGTGCGGAAAAAGCCGAACACCGGCACATTGACCCATTCCGCCAGCTTGCCGCCAACGAATGCGCCGATGATGCCGACCACGAGATTGGTCAGAAGCCCGTGGTCACTCTCGGTGATCCGCTCCGCGATCCAGCCGGCGATGAGGCCGATCAGGATCATGGTGAAGAAGCCGACGCCCGGCTGGCTCAGAACGGCATAGGTCTGGTCGTCCATGGGAACTCCCCCGCGCGGGCCGAGCCGGCGCCGTTCAGGTGTGGATCACCCGGCCGTAGGCGTCCAGCACTGCCTCGTGCATGGTCTCCGAAAGCGTCGGATGCGGGAAGACCGCATGGATCAGTTCCTCTTCCGTCGTCTCCAGATTCATGGCGATGACGAAGCCCTGGATCAGCTCGGTGACTTCCGCGCCCACCAGATGGGCGCCCAGCAACTCGCCGGTCTTCTTGTCGAAGATGGTCTTCACCAAACCCTCGGGCTCACCGAGCGCGATGGCCTTGCCGTTGCCAATGAACGGGAAGCGGCCGACGCGGATCTCGCGGCCCTGCTCCTTGGCCTTCTTCTCGGTGAGGCCGACGGAGGCGATCTGCGGCACGCAATAGGTGCAGCCGGGGATCTTGGACTTGTCCATCGGGTGGGTGTGCAGGCCCTTGATGGTCTCGACGCAGATCACGCCTTCATGCTCGGCCTTGTGCGCCAGCATGGGCGCGCCGGCCACGTCGCCGATAGCATAGATGCCCGGCACGTTGGTACGGCCGTAGCCATCGGTGGCGATGATGCCGCGCTCGATCTTGACGCCCAGGTTCTCCAGGCCGAGGCCGTCCACATTGCCGACCACGCCGACGGCGGAGATCATGCGCTCCACCTCGAAATCCTGCGTCGCGCCCTTCTCGTCCACCACATGGACGACGAGGCTGTCGGCCTTCTTGGTCACGCCGTTCACCTTGGCGCCGGAGAGGATCTTCATCCCCTGCTTCTCGAAGCGTTTGCGGGCGTGGGCGGCGATCTCCTCGTCCTCCACGGGGAGGATCTGCGGCAGCACCTCGACCACGGTCACATCGGCGCCCATGGTCTTGTAGAATGAGGCGAACTCGATGCCGATGGCGCCCGAGCCCATCACCAGCAGGGACTTGGGCATCTTCTCGGGCACCATGGCCTCGAAATAGGTCCAGATCAGCTTCTTGTCGGGTTCCAGGCCCGGCAGGGCGCGGGGCCGCGCGCCGGTGGAGACGATGATGTGTTTGCCCTGGTACTCGCCGGCCCCCAGCGCGCCCTTCGGCGCATTCTCGGCCGCCTCGACCTTGATCTTGCCGGGCGCGGTGATCGTCGCGGTGCCCCAGATCACGTCGATCTTGTTCTTCTTCATCAGGAAGCCGACGCCGGTGTTCAGCTGCTGCGACACGCCGCGCGAGCGCTTCACCACCGCGCTGATGTCGAAGCCGATCTTCTCGGCGGAGAGGCCGTAGTCCTTGGCGTGCTCCATGTAGTGATAGATCTCGGCGGAGCGCAGCAGGGCCTTGGTGGGGATGCAGCCCCAGTTCAGGCAGATGCCGCCGAGATGCTTTCTCTCCACCACGGCGGTCTTGAAGCCGAGCTGGGCGGCGCGGATGGCGGCCACATAGCCGCCGGGCCCGCCGCCGATGACGATCACGTCGTAGGAAGTATCAGCCATGGGTCTCTCCTCCCCCTCCCGCCACGCGGGCCGGTGGGTCGATGGTGGTCTTCCTGCCGAACGATGATCGCCTTCGCCGGGGGGCATCGGGGGCGGGAGCCGGAGCGGCTCGCCCCCGCCGCGGGTCAGCGCGTCAGCAGGGCGTAAATCTCGTCCTTGAGCCGCATCCGCTCCTTGCGGAGCTTCTCCACGTCGTCGTCGGAGCGCGGTTCCAGGTCGGTCTCGGCGCGGTGCACCGCGCGGTTGACCTCGTGATAGCTCTCGTAGAGGCGGTCGAAATGGGGATCCGCCTTGCGCAGCGCGTGGATCTTGTCCGCGTGCTCGGGGAACTCGGCCAGGATTTCGTGGGGCGTATGGCTCATCGGTGCATCCTCCAGATATGGCGGGGCGGTGATCCGCCCCTCGTCCCAGCAGCTACACCGTCCCGCAGCCCCGCGATTTGATCTGCCGCAGCGACTGGCCCCGCGCCTGGGGACCGGGGGCGCGCTCGCGCCCCCGGAACCGGGTCACACCAGCATGGACATGGGGTTCTCGATGAAGCCCTTGAAGGCGGCCAGCAGTTCCGCCCCCAGCGCGCCGTCCATCACCCGGTGGTCGCAGGTGACGGTGGCGGTGAACTGGGTGGCGATCTTGATCTCGCCGCCGCGCACCACCGCGCGCTGCTCGCTGGTGCCGACCGCGAAGATGGAGGACTGCGGGGCGTTGATGATCGCCACGAAGTCGCGCACGCCCATCATGCCGAGGTTGGACACCGAGGTGGAACCGCCCTGGTATTCGTCGGGCTTCAGCTTCTTGGTGCGGGCGCGCGAGGCCAAGTCACGCATCTCGTTGGAGATGGCCGAGAGGGTCTTGGTCTCCGCCTTCTTCACGATCGGCGCGAACAGGCCGCCGTCGATGGCCACCGCGACCCCCACGTCCGAATGCTTGAGGCGCAGGACGCGGTCCTCGGCCCACACCGCGTTGGCGGCCGGCACCTTCTGCAAGGCCAGGGCCACCGCCTTGATGACGAAGTCGTTCACCGAGACGCGGAAGACCGGCTTGCCGTCCTTGTCCTTCGGCGAGGAGGCGTTGACCGTCTCGCGCAGCTTCATCAGATCATCGATGTCGCAATCCACCGACAGATAGAAGGTCGGGGTGAGTTGCTCGCTCTCCACCAGCCGCTTGGCGATGGTCTTGCGCATGCCGTCGAGCTGGATTTCCTCGTAGGACCCCTCGGCGAACAGTGCCTTGACCTGATCGGCCGTCGGGCCGGAGGCGGCGACCACGGCCTTGGCCGGGGCTGCGGCCGGAGCGGGCGCGGGCGCCGCGGCAGCGGCGGGCTTGGCGCCCGGCTGCGCGCCGTCCACGTCGCGGGCGACGATGCGGCCATGCGGGCCGGAACCGGCCAAGGCGGAGAGCTCGACGCCCTTCTCCTTGGCGATGCGGCGGGCGAGCGGCGACGCGAACACGCGGCCCGCCTGGCCGTTGGCGACCGGCGCCGGGGCCGCGACGGGGGCGGAAGCCGGAGCCGGCGCGGGCGCAGCGGCCGGGGCCGGAGCGGCCGCAGGAGCCGGGGCCGCAGCGGCGGGCGCGGGCGCAGCCGCAGGCTTCGCCCCGCCGGCGGAAGCGGCGGCGGCGGCGACATCCTCACCCTCGCCGGCGAGCACGGCGATGAGCTGGTTCACCGGCACGTCCTGCGTGCCCTCGGGCACGACGATCTTGGCGATGACGCCTTCGTCCACGGCCTCCACTTCCATGGTGGCCTTGTCGGTCTCGATCTCGGCGATGATGTCGCCGGACTTGACGCTATCGCCTTCCTTCTTGAGCCACTTGGCGAGGTTGCCCTTCTCCATGGTGGGAGACAGGGCCGGCATCAGGATCTCGATGGGCATGGGTCTCTCCCCCTCAGCGATAGGTGACCGCGCGGACCGCCTCGATGACATCGGCGACGGACGGCAGGGCGAGCTTCTCAAGGTTCGCCGCGTACGGCATGGGCACGTCCTTGCCGGTCACGCGCAGCACCGGGGCGTCCAGATAGTCGAACGCGTCCGACATCAGGCGGGCGACGATCTCGGCGCCGACGCCGGACTGCGGCCAGCCTTCCTCGACGGTGACGCAGCGGCCGGTCTTCTTCACCGACTCGACGATGGTGGGAATGTCCATGGGGCGGATGGTGCGCAGGTCGATGACCTCCGCCTCGATGCCCTGCTTGGCCAGTTCCTCGGCCGCCTTCAGCGCGTAGGTCATGCCGATGGACCAGGAGACGAGGGTCACGTCCTTGCCGGCGCGGGCGATGCGCGCCTTGCCGATGGGCAGCACGTAGTCGTCCAGCTTCGGCACCTCGAAGGAGTGGCCGTAGAGGATCTCGTTCTCCAGGAAGATGACCGGGTTGGGGTCGCGGATCGCCGCCTTGAGCAGGCCCTTGGCGTCCGCCGCCGTATAAGGCGAGACCACCTTCAGGCCGGGGATGTGGCTGTACCAGGAGGCATAGTCCTGGCTGTGCTGCGCGGCGACGCGGGCGGCGGCGCCGTTCGGGCCGCGGAACACGATGGAGCACTGCACCTGGCCGCCGGACATGTAGAGCGTCTTGGCGGCGGAGTTGATGATCTGGTCGATCGCCTGCATGGCGAAGTTGAAGGTCATGAACTCGACGATGGGCTTCAGGCCCGCCATGGCGGCGCCGACACCCATGCCGGCGAAGCCGTGCTCGGTGATGGGGGTGTCCACCACGCGCCTAGCGCCGAACTCCTGGAGCAACCCTTGAGTGATCTTGTAGGCGCCCTGATATTCGGCGACCTCCTCACCCATGACGAACACGTCGCCATCGCGGCGCATCTCTTCCGCCATGGCGTCGCGCAGGGCCTCGCGGACGGTCATGGTGACGTATTCGGTGCCGGCGGGCACGTCCGGATCGGCGGGCGCAGTGGCCTGCGGCGCGCTCACCACCGCCGGGGCGGCGACCGGAGCGGGCGCTGGAGCGGCGGCGGGCGCAGGCGCGGCAGCCGGGGCGCTGGCGGCGGAGGCATCCTCGCCCTCGCCCAGGATGGTGGCGATGGGGGTGTTCACGGCCACATCCTGCGTGCCTTCCGGCACCAGGATCTTGCCGAGGACGCCCTCGTCCACCGCCTCCACTTCCATGGTCGCCTTGTCGGTCTCGATCTCGGCGATCACGTCGCCGGCCTTGACCGTGTCGCCTTCCTTTTTCACCCACTTGGTGAGATTGCCCTTCTCCATGGTCGGAGACAGGGCCGGCATGAGAATGTCGATGGGCATGGCTGTCAGCTCTTGCTGGGCGCGGGCGAGCCCTGACCTGCCGGGGCGGCAAGGGGCGGGCGCACGACCGTGAGGTTGGTGTAGACGGAGACCGCGGCTACCGCGATCGTCAGAGCGGCGATGAAGGCCACCTGGGCCTTGCCCACCCGGCGCGCATGGTCGGCGGCGGGGCCGGCGAGAAGGCGGGCGGCGAAGGGCCACAGCACGAGAAGCACAGTGGAAGCGGAGCCGTGGGGTCCGCCGGCCGCCTCAGCGGCCCCCTTCGCCTTCAATCCCTCGGTCACGGCTACGCCCCAGCTGGCGACGGCACTCGCCAGCGCAAGAAAGAGGACGATGAGGGCCACGACCGCCACGGGCAGCCTCGTTCAGCGAACGATGTCGGTGTACAGCTCGGACGGATCGGGCTCCGGATCGTGCGTCGCGAAATCGGCCGCGTCGTTGACGATGTCACGGATCTCCGCATCCACCTTCTTCAGTTCCTCCTCGGTCACGAGGCCCGCCTCGAGAAGGCGCGCGCGCACCTGCTCGATCGGATCGTGCTCGGTCCGCATCTTCTGCACCTCCTCCTTCGACCGGTACTTGGCCGGGTCGGACATGGAGTGGCCGCGATAGCGGTAGGTCTGCATTTCCAGGATATACGGGCCCTTGCCCTCGCGGGCGAAGGCCAGGGCGCGCTCGCCGGCGGCCTTCACCGCGCGCACGTCCATGCCGTCCACCTGCTCGCCGGGGATGTTGAAGGACTGGCCGCGCTTGGAGAAGTCGGTCTGGGCGGAGGCGCGGCTGACCGCGGTGCCCATGGCGTACTTGTTGTTCTCGATCACATACACGACCGGCAGCTTCCACAGCTCGGCCATGTTGAAGCTCTCGTAGACCTGGCCCTGGTTGGCCGCGCCGTCGCCGAAATAGGTGACGGAGACCGAGCCGTTCTCGCGATAGTGGTTGGCGAAGGCGAGGCCGGTGCCGAGCGAGACCTGGGCGCCGACGATGCCGTGGCCGCCGAAGAACTGCTTCTCGATGCTGAACATGTGCATCGAGCCGCCCTTGCCCTTGGACAGGCCGCCGCGACGGCCGGTCAGCTCGGCCATGACGCCCCGCGCTTCCATGCCGGTGGCCAGCATGTGGCCGTGGTCGCGATAGCCGGTGATGACCTGGTCACCCTGCTTCATGGCCAGCTGCATGCCCACCACCACGGCCTCCTGGCCGATGTAGAGGTGGCAGAAGCCGCCGATGAGGCCCATGCCGTACATCTGGCCGGCCTTTTCCTCGAAGCGCCGGATCAGCAGCATTTCGCGGTAGGCGAGCAGTTCCTGCTCTTTGGTGAAGGTCGGTACGCCGGCCGGAGCCGCCTCTGTCCGGGCGGACGGTTTCTTCGCTGCCATCGACTTCCTCAGGAAACGCTAGAGCCGCACCTCCTCTAGCGCACCTGGATGACCACCAAAAGGGGAAAAAGTGCTTTGCTGCACCGCAACACGTTGCAAATGCTTGATTTTACTCACTTGAACTTGAATTAAGTTCAATGGTCTCATGAACTTATTATTGGTTCAATTGTGCGCTTTGATCATCACCAGGTCCTTCACATGGATGAAATCCAGCTCCCGGCGCCCCTGCTCGTCGAGCATGTCGGGATCCAGATTGCGGGCATCCAGCAGCGAGACCTTGTTCTCCATTTCGCGCCGCTGCGCCTTCAGCGCGGCGAGTTCGCCTTCCAGGCGCAGCACGTCCTGCTCGTAATTGCGCTTCGCCATCAGGCCATGGTCGCCATTGTAGGCGTGGTAGGCGAAATAGCCGATCACCCCGCCGGCCACGAGATAGAGCAGCACGGCGATGAAGAAGGTGCGGAGGCGCGAGCGGGTCTGCATGGGCGGCGATCTTGCCGGCACAAGGTTGAAGCGCGGTTAAGGATGGCATTGACACCGCGCCGCCCTTCAGTCCGCGCCGGGCGATTCCCGCGGCCCGGCCCTCAAACACAAAATGCCCCGGACCAGCCGGGGCATTTCGTCGGCGGCGGGACGCTGCCCGCCGCAACCTTGGGACACGCCTCAGGCGAACGCCTTCAGCGCCGCCTTGCCGGCGTATCTCGCCTGGCCGCCCAGCTCCTGCTCGATACGCAGCAGCTGGTTGTACTTGGCGGTGCGGTCCGAGCGGGCCAGCGAGCCGGTCTTGATCTGCCCGCAGTTGGTGGCCACCGCCAGATCGGCGATGGTCGAGTCCTCGGTCTCACCCGAGCGGTGGGACATCACGGCGCGATAGCCCGACGTGTGGGCCAGTTGCACCGTCTCCAGCGTCTCGGTCAGCGTGCCGATCTGGTTGACCTTCACCAGGATGGCATTGCCGGTGGCCGCCTTGATGCCGCGGCCCAGGCGCTCGACATTGGTGACGAACAGGTCGTCGCCCACCAGCTGGCACTTGGCGCCGATGGCGTCGGTGAGCTGCTTCCAGCCCGCCCAGTCGTCCTCGGACATGCCGTCCTCGATGGTGACGATGGGATAGCGCGACACCAGCTCGGCGAGGTACTTCACCTGCGCATCGATGTCGCGGACCTTGCCCTCGCCCTCATAGTGATAGGCGCCGTCCTTGAAGAACTCGGTAGCGGCGCAGTCGAGGCCGAGGAACACGTCCTGGCCCGGCTTGAAGCCGGCCTTCTCGATCGCCTTCAGCACGAAGTCCAGCGCCGCCTCGGCCGAGGCCAGGTTGGGGGCGAAGCCGCCCTCGTCGCCCACATTGGTGTTGTGGCCGGCGTCCTTCAGGCCCTTCTTCAGGGTGTGGAAGATTTCCGCGCCCCAGCGCAGGCCCTCGGCGAAGCTGTCCGCGCCGGCCGGCAGGATCATGAATTCCTGGAAGTCGATCGGATTGTCCGCATGGGCGCCGCCATTGATGATGTTCATCATCGGCACCGGCAGGGTGCGGGCATTGACGCCGCCCACGTAACGATAGAGCGGCAGGTTGTTGGAGATGGCGGCCGCCTTGGCCACGGCGAGCGAGACGCCGAGGATGGCGTTGGCGCCGAGGCGGGCCTTGTTGGGGGTGCCGTCGAGGGTGATCAGCGTCTCGTCGATCTTGGCCTGGTCCTCGGCGTCGAAGCCGCCGATGGCATCGAAGATCTCGCCGTTCACCGCGTCAACGGCGCCGAGCACGCCCTTGCCCAGATAGCGATCCTTGTCGCCGTCGCGCAGTTCCACCGCCTCATGGGCGCCCGTGGACGCGCCGGACGGCACCGCCGCGCGGCCGAGCGCACCGTCTTCCAGCAGCACATCGACTTCCACCGTGGGGTTGCCGCGGCTGTCCAGGATTTCCCGGCCGACGATATCGACAATGGCGGTCATGGAACGTCCTTCCCTTCCTTCTGCCCAAAGCTTGAGACCGCCCGCCGGCGGGCTCTTGAACGGGGCGCGCCGCTTCTACCCCGTCCGGCGGCGGCTGGTAAGGGGTCATGGCGCGCAACAGCCTTCCGCGCACACGCCCGCAAATTGCGCTATCCTGCCCAAAAAAGGAGCGTCATGAACGTTCCGACCGGAAACGCCTGGACGCTCACGCCGTATCCCAAGGATCGATGATGACCGAAGCCAAGCTCCAGCTCGGGCGCGACACCGCCCTGCCCGCCTCCCCGGAGGAGGCCGTGCTGGACCGCGTCCCCAATCCCCACCCCGACGTGGATTATGTGGCGCGCTTCACCGCGCCTGAATTCACCTCGCTCTGCCCGGTCACCGGCCAGCCGGACTTCGCCCATCTGGTGCTCGATTACGTGCCCGACGCGCATCTGGTGGAATCGAAGTCGCTGAAGCTCTATCTCGCCAGCTTCCGCAACCATGGGGCGTTCCATGAGGACTGCACGGTTGCCATCGGCAAGCGCCTGGCGGACCTGCTGAAGCCGCGTTTCTTCCGCATCGCCGGCTACTGGTATCCGCGCGGCGGCATTCCCATCGACGTGTTCTGGCAGACCGGCGAGCTTCCGCGCGGCGTCTGGCTGCCCGATACGGGCGTCGCTCCCTACCGTGGAAGGGGCTGACATGGCCAAGCTCATCATCACCAATGGCGACAGCGCCGTCGAGCGCCTGCGGGCGGGCGGCATCGCCGGGCATCTCTTGCCCTGGCGCGACATGCTGCATGACGGCCCGGTGCCGGGCAGCCCCTCGCTCGCCCAGGTGGCGGACACGCGGGCAGAATTCCTCTCCGACGTGCTGGGGCTGGAATTCGACAGCGTGCGCGCCGACTTCGCCGAGCGCGATGCCCAGCTTGAGATCCACATCGCCTTCCGCGAGGTGCAGCTGTGGTTCGAGCATGACCTGTTCGACCAGCTCCAGCTGATCCAGCTCTTGCACTATTTCGCCCTGGAGCCGGACCGGCTCGGCGTGCAGATGGTCCAGTCGGACGCCTACCTGGGCACGCTGGAGGCCGGCTACATCCGCGCGCTGGCCGACAAGGCGGCGCCGGTGACCGCATTGCAGCTGGAGGCCGGACGCACGGCATGGGAGGCATTCACCGCCCCGACCCCGAAGGCGCTGGCGGCACTGGCCGCCCGCGACCAGGCCGCCCTGCCCTATCTCGGCGCCGCGCTGCGCCGGGCCCTGGCGGAGCTGCCGGCGCCCCACAGCGGCCTGTCGCTGACCGAGGAGCGCATCCTGCGCCGCCTGTCGGAAGGCCCGCAGAAGGTCCACCAGCTGTTTTCCGCCGTGCACCAGATGGACGAGGCCCAGTTCCTGGCCGACCTGCCCTTCTTCCTGCGCCTCGACGCCCTCGCCTTCGCCCGCGAGCCGCTGATCGAAGGGCTGCCGTTCCGCGCCGTGGACTGCAAGTCGTTCGATCCCGCCGGCGTCGATCCGAGCCCGGAGGAAATGAGCTACCGCACCTTCGCCCGCGCCACCATCGCCCTGACCCCCGCCGGCGAGGCGGCGCTCAAGGGGCGATTCGACCATGCCCGCGAGAATGCCATCGAGCGCTGGCTCGGCGGCACGCATATCCACCCCGGCGCCATGTGGCGCTACGACCGCGCCCGCAGCGCTCTGGCGGAACCGAACTGAGGGAGCTCCCGGTCAGATGACGACCGGGTGTGCCTTGGCCACCGCGTCGATCTCCTGGAGCAGCGCGAGCAGCGGCTCCAGGTCTTTCAGCGGCACCATGTTCGGGCCGTCGGACGGGGCGTGGTCGGGGTCCTGATGGGTCTCGATGAACACCGCCGCGACGCCGATGGCCACCGCCGCCCGCGCCAGCACCGGCACGAACTCCCGCTGCCCGCCGGAGGACGAGCCCTTGCCGCCGGGCTGCTGCACCGAATGGGTGGCGTCGAACACCACCGGCGATCCCGTGGTCTGCGCCATGATCGGCAGGGCGCGCATGTCGGAGACCAGCGTGTTGTAGCCGAATGAGACGCCGCGCTCGGTCACCATCACCCGCCCGTTGCCGGACTGGGTGAGCTTGGCCACCACATTGGCCATGTCCCAGGGGGCGAGGAACTGCCCCTTCTTCACGTTCACCACCCGTCCGGTCTGCGCGGCGGCGACCAGCAGGTCGGTCTGCCGGCACAGGAAGGCGGGGATCTGCAGCACGTCCACCACCTCGCCCACCGGGGCGCACTGGTCGATCTCGTGCACGTCGGTCAGGGTCGGCAGGCCGAGGCGCTCGCGGATCTCCGCGAACACCGGCAGCGCCTTGTCGAGGCCCATGCCGCGCGCGGCGGTCACCGAGGTGCGGTTGGCCTTGTCGAAGGAGGATTTGTAGATCAGGCCGATGCCGCGCCGCACCGCGATCTCCTTCAGCGCGGCGGCGGTCTCCAGCGCATGGTCGCGGCTCTCCATCTGGCAGGGGCCGGCGATGAGCGCGAGGGGCAGCGCATTGCCGATGCGGATCGGCCCCACCTCGACCACGGCCTGCGGCTCAACGGCGGTCACGGACATGGTCTCTCCTTGGGGGCGGCATCTGGTGACGCGCTTCATAGCCAAACAGCCGGCGGCGGGAAACCTCCCGCCGCGCGGCCCTCTCATGCGCCTCAGTGCGGGGTCGCCACCTTCAGCCCGACGATGCCGACGCCGATGAGGGCGATGGAGACGAGCCGCAGCGCATCCGCCGGCTCGCCCAAGGCGAAGATGCCCACCGCCACCGCGCCCACCATGCCGATCCCCGCCCATACCGCATAAGCGGTGCCGATGGGCAGGTCGCGCGCGGCGAGCGACAGCAGGAACAGGCTGACGGCGGCGCTCACCAGGGTGAAGACCGAGGGCCAGAGGCGGGTGAAACCGTCGGTATATTTGAGCCCGATGGCCCAGCCCACTTCCATGAGACCAGCGCCGAACAGGATGATCCAAGCCATGGATCCAACTCCGCAAGCGGCGGGGTCGTCCTCGCCAGGATCGAAAGCCGCTGCGGTCGTCCGCGCGGGAGCCTCCGCTCCTGCGGGAGGCTCAGGGGATGTGGGGCACCTGCGGCCCGGTTCAAGAGGCCGGGGCGTCCCGAAGCTCAGGCCGGCTCGGCCTCGTCGGTGCGCTCGAACACCAGCGTCGCGCCCATGGCCGCGCGCGGCGGAATCACGGCGATGCCCTGGATCTGCTCCTCCAGCATGCGGCGGGCGGCCAGGCCGCGCCGCAGATCGGCGGCGCCCGGCGTCGAGAAGCGCACGGCGGCAAGGCGCAGCCCCTCCCCCGCCGGAGCCGGAACGCCGTAGCGCTCGGTGAACAGGGCGGGCGTCATGAGGTCGATCGCCCCGCGCGGCGTCTGCGCCACATACCAGCCGTCCGTGGCGCGCCGGGGCGTGCAGTCGGAGACGGTGTCGATGAAGCTGGCGTGGTCCGCCGGGCTGTCGGCCACCAGCACCACGCCGATCACATGGGTCACGCCATTGGCGTGGCGCTGCATCTGCGGCGACCAGAAATTCTCGGGCTTGCGCTGCATGCAGGTGAAGAAGCCGGCGTCGGACGGGATTGGGTCGCGGGCGAAGACCAGCGAGAAGCCCACCTCCACCTCGGCGCCGTCGGCGCGGCGCGCGGTGCGGGCGAAGTCGAACAGATCGAAGCCGCCGACGCCGGCCGCATCGAAGGCAGCCTTGTCGGCGGCCGGATCGCTGCCTTCCAGCGCCAGCATCGACAGGCCCTCGCCGCGGCGCGCCAACATGTCCTTGTTGAAGGCCCCGAAGGAGAAGAAGGCGCCGTTGTGCGGCGGGATCTTCTCCGGCTCGGCCACTTCAAGGAGTTCGATGAAGAAGCCGGGGGTCTGCACGATGCGGTTGTGCGTGCCCCACGGATGATGGTTGCGCGAGCCCACGGTGAAGCCGAGGAGGTCGTAGATTTCCCCCGCCGCGTCCAGATCCCGGACCAGATGGACGACGTGATCGAGACCGCGACGCATGGGAACTCCTCCTCGTCAGACCAGCCGGCTCTGCTCCATGGCCGCCCCGATGAAGGAGGCGAACAAGGGATGCGGCTGGAACGGGCGCGACTTCAGCTCCGGATGGAACTGCACGCCGATGAACCAGGGATGATCGGCATATTCGACGATTTCCGGCAGCAGGCCGTCGGGAGACATGCCGGAGAAGCGCATGCCATGGGCTTCCAGGCGCTCCTTATAGCCGGTGTTCACCTCGTAGCGATGACGATGCCGCTCGGAGATTTCCTGCGTGCCGTAGATGCCGGCGACGCGGCTGCCCTCGCGCAGCTGGGCCAGATAGGCGCCGAGCCGCATGGTGCCGCCAAGGTCACCGGCGGCGGAGCGGCGCTCCAGCTCGTTGCCCTTGAGCCATTCGGTGAGCAGGCCCACCACCGGCTCGGAGGTCTCGCCGAACTCGGTGGAATTGGCGTTCTTCACGCCGGCGAGGTTCCGGGCCGCCTCGATCACCGCCATCTGCATGCCGAAGCAGATGCCGAAATACGGCACGGAGCGCTCGCGGGCGAACTGCGCCGCCTTGATCTTGCCCTCGGCGCCGCGCTGGCCGAAGCCGCCGGGCACTAGGATGCCGTGGACATGCTCCAGGAACGGCGCCGGGTCCTCGGTCTCGAAGGTCTCGCTCTCGATCCAGTCGAGATTGACCTTCACCTTGTTGGCGATGCCACCGTGGTTCAGCGCCTCGATGAGCGACTTGTAGGCGTCCTTGAGGCCCGTGTACTTGCCCACGATGGCGATGGTGACCTCGCCCTCGGGGTTGCGCACGCGCTGCTCGATGTTGGACCAGCGGGCGAGATTCGGCGCCGGCGCCGGCTCGATGCCGAAGGCGGCCAGCACTTCGTCGTCCAGCCCTTCCGCGTGATAGGAGGACGGCACGGCGTAGATATTGTCCACGTCGCGCGCCTCGATCACCGCGCTCTCGCGCACGTTGCAGAACAGCGACAGCTTGCGCCGCTCCTCGCGCGGGATCTCGCGGTCGCAGCGGCAGAGCAGGATGTCGGGCTGGATGCCGATGGAGCGCAGCTCCTTCACCGAATGCTGGGTCGGCTTGGTCTTCAATTCCCCGGCGGAGGGGATGAAGGGCATCAGGGTGAGGTGGATGAAGATGGCGTGGTTGCGCGGCAGCTCGTTCTTGAGCTGGCGGGTCGCCTCGAAGAAGGGCAGGCCCTCGATGTCGCCCACCGTGCCGCCCACCTCGATCAGCACGAAGTCGAAGCCCTCGTTGCCGTCCAGCACGAAGTCCTTGATCGCGTTGGTGACGTGGGGAATCACCTGGATGGTGGCGCCGAGATAGTCGCCGCGCCGCTCCTTGGTGAGGATGTCCTGGTAGATGCGCCCGGTGGTGATGTTGTCCTGCCTGGTGGCAGGATGCCCGGTGAAGCGCTCGTAATGCCCGAGGTCGAGGTCGGTCTCGGCGCCGTCGTCGGTGACGAACACCTCGCCGTGCTGATACGGGCTCATGGTGCCCGGATCGACGTTGAGATACGGGTCCAGCTTGCGCAGCCGGACGGTGTATCCGCGCGCTTGCAGAAGCGCGCCGAGAGCTGCGGAGGCGAGGCCCTTGCCAAGGGAGGACACGACGCCGCCGGTGATGAAGATGTAGCGCGCCATGGGCTTCAACTCTACTCCGCGCAAACGCGATTCGGCGAGTGCGACGCCCGATATGACGTCGCCTCGCCTGTGGAGAACATCACGCCGCGGCCATCCGCGGCGCAGCGATCACTGAGACTTCGGAACCTGGGGGCCGGACGGGGCGGGAGCCTCGGGCGCGGCGGCGCCGGGGGCCGTGCCCTGCGGCCGGATCTGGTCGAGGATGGAGCCGCCCGTGCTGCTCGGGACGCTCGGCCCCGACGGCGCGTTGGTCGGCGCCAGGATGGACGCCGGGGTGCGGCCCCAGCCGGCCAGGATGGTCAGCGACAGGCTGGTGATGAAGAACAGGCCGGCCAGCACAGCGGTCGCGCGGGTCAGCACGTTGGCCGTGCCGCGCGCCGTGAAGAAGCCACCGCCCCCACCGCCGCCGCCGATGCCAAGGCCACCGCCTTCGGAGCGCTGGATCAGGACCACGCCGATAAGGGCGAGCACCACCATCAGGTGAATGACGATCAGAACGGTCTGCATGAATTCCATCATCCTCGCGCCGGGCTCAAGCCCAGGCGCGCCATTTCGGCCGGTTCCTACACGATCGCACGGCGCAATGAAAGTCCGCTGCCCTGCGTTGCGCGGCGGGCTGACGCGCGAACACGGCAAAGCCGCGGCAGCCCTTATGTGGAGCGGGCGGGCGCCGATCTCAAGCACCCGCCCGCTCGTTCAATGCCCCAGCACCGCCAGCAGCAGGAGCGCGACGATGTTGGTGATCTTGATCATCGGATTCACCGCCGGCCCGGCGGTGTCCTTATAGGGATCGCCCACCGTATCGCCGGTCACCGACGCCTTGTGGGCGTCCGAGCCCTTGTAGTGGCGCACCCCGTCCTTGTCGACGAAGCCGTCCTCGAAGCTCTTCTTGGCATTGTCCCACGCCCCGCCGCCGGACGTCATGGAGATGGCCACGAACAGCCCGGTGACGATGACGCCGAGGAGCATGGCGCCCACCGCCGAGAAGGCCGCCGACTTGCCGGCCGCCCCGCCGCCCGCCACCAGATAGATGACGAAATAGCAGACGATGGGCGAAAGCACCGGCAGCAGCGAGGGAATGATCATTTCCTTGATGGCCGCCTTGGTGAGCAGGTCCACGGCGCGGGAATAGTCCGGCTTGTCGGTGCCGGCCATGATTCCCGGCTTCTCGCGGAACTGCCGCCGCACCTCCTCCACGATGGCCCCCGCCGCCCGGCCCACCGCCGTCATGCCCATGGCGGCGAACAGGAACGGCAGCAGGCCGCCGAACAGCAGGCCGACCACCACATAGGGATTCTCCAGCGAGAAATTCGGCGAGACCCCGGAGAAATAGCTGCCGGGCTGGGCCTGGGCGATGAAATAGCGCAGGTCCGCATTGTAGGCGGCGAACAGCACCAGCGCGCCGAGGCCCGCCGAGCCGATGGCATAGCCCTTGGTCACCGCCTTGGTGGTGTTGCCCACCGCGTCGAGGGCGTCGGTGGAATGGCGCACCTCGGCGGGCAGCCCCGCCATCTCGGCGATACCGCCCGCATTGTCGGTGACCGGCCCGAAGGCGTCGAGCGCCACCACCATGCCGGCCAGCGCCAGCATGGTGGTGGCCGCGATGGCGATGCCGAACAGGCCGGCGAGGCCGTAGGCGACCAGAATGCCGGCGATGATGACCAGGGTGGGCAGCGCGGTCGATTCGAGCGAGACCGCAAGGCCCTGGATGATGTTGGTGCCGTGCCCCGTCACCGAGGCCTGGGCGATGGACACCACCGGCCGGTAGCCGGTGCCGGTGTAATATTCGGTGATGACGACGATGGCCCCGGTCACCGCCAGGCCGACGATGCCGGAGAGGAACAGTTCCGTGCCCGTCAACGCCGTGCCGGCGATGGGGCCGAAGCCGATCAGCAGCCAGGTGACGAGGGCGAGCGCGAAGACGGAGAGCCCGGCGCTGGCGCCGAATCCCTTGTAAAGCGCCCCCATGATCGAGGAACTGGGGCCGAGCTTCACGAAGAAGGTGCCGGCGATCGAGGTGAGGATGCACACCGCCCCGATGGCCAGCGGAAAGATCACCAGATTGTTCAGCACCGCCGGCGCGGCGGAGAAGAAGATGATGGCCAGCACCATGGTGGCCACCACCGTCACCGCATAGGTCTCGAACAGGTCCGCCGCCATGCCGGCGCAGTCGCCGACATTGTCGCCCACGTTGTCGGCGATGGTGGCGGGATTGCGCGGATCGTCCTCGGGAATGCCGGCCTCCACCTTGCCGACGAGGTCGCCGCCGACATCCGCGCCCTTGGTGAAGATGCCGCCGCCGAGGCGGGCGAAGATGGAGATGAGCGAGGCGCCGAAGCCGAGCGCCACCAGCGCGTCCACCACGGTGCGGTTGGTGAGGCTGTAGCCGAGCCCGCGCGTCAGGACGGCGAAATAGACCGTCACGCCGAGCAGCGCGAGGCCCGCCACCAGCAGGCCCGTGACCGCGCCGGCCTTGAAGGCGATGTCGAGGCCGCCGGCGAGCGAGCGCGTCGCCGCCTGGGCGGTGCGCACATTGGCCCGCACCGAGACGTTCATGCCGATGAAGCCGGCGAGGGCGGAGAGGATGGCGCCGAGCGCGAAGCCGATGGCGACCAGCCAGCCGAGGAACACGCCCACCAGCAGGAAGATCACCACGCCAACGATGCCGATGGTGGTGTACTGACGCTTCAGATAGGCCTGCGCGCCCTCGGCGATCGCCGCTGCGATCTCCTGCATGCGCGCCGTGCCGGGATCGGCCGCCATGACGGCGCGGCCAGCCCACACTCCATAGCCCACGGCGAAAAGTCCGCAGGCGACAATCAGCAATAGTGCCAACATGAAACCACCCCTTCGTTTCCAGCCCACTTTCTTGTTATGGGCGGGAGTGTGAGGGGTGCGTTGGAAAGTCGCAACCGGCGAGTTGGCGCAGCCGGGCTTCGCTATTCCTTCGCCAGGAAGGCGCCGATGCGTTCAACGGCCTCGCGCATGTCGGCGGGCGAGCCGGCATAGGAGAAGCGCAGGAACTGCTTGCCGCGGAACGGGTCGAAATCCACCCCCGGCGTCGCCGCCACATGGGCCGCGTCCAGCAGCCGGGTGGCGAAGGCGTGCGAATCGCCGGTGAAGCGGGAGACGTCCGCATAGAGGTAGAAGGCCCCGTCGGCGGGCAGGAAATGCTCCAGCCCGACGCGCGGCAGCCCCGCGGTCAGGATGCGGCGGTTCTCCTCATAGCCGTGCTTCACGGCATCCATCTCCGCCCGCCCCTCGAACGCCGCCTCGGCGGCGATCTGCGACAGGGTGGGCACGGAGATCGAAAAGTTCTGCTGCAACCGCTCCATGGTGCGCGCCATTCCCTCCGGCACCACCATCCAGCCCACCCGCCAGCCGGTCATGCAGAAGTATTTGGAGAAGGAATTGATCACCACGGCGTCGGGGGCGATCTGCGCCGCGCTCACCGCCGGGAAGGCATAGTCGAGCCCGTGGTAGATCTCGTCGGAGACGAAACGCAGGCCAAGATCCCTGGCCGCCGCGTGGAGGGCGGTCAGCGCCGCCCGGTCCATCATGGTGCCGGTGGGGTTGGCCGGGCTCGCCACCAGCACGCCCTTCAGCGGCTTTTCCGCATGGGCGGCGCGCAGCGTCTCCGGCGTCAGCGCGAATCGGTCCTCGGCCCGCGTCTCGATCAGCACCGGCTCGCAGCCGAGCGCGGAGAGCACGTGGCGATAGGGCGGATAGCCGGGCGCGGCGATGGCCACCCGGTCGCCGGCTTCGAACAGCGCCAGGAAGGCCAGGATGAAGCCGCCGGAGGAGCCGTTGGTCACCACCACCCGCTCCGGATCGAGCGCGAAACCATACTGCTCCTGGTAATAGCGGGCGATGCGGGCCCGCAGCGAGGGCATGCCGAGCGCGGCCGTATAGCCCACCTGCCCCCGCTCCAGCGCGGCGGCGGCGGCCCTGCGGGCGGTCAGCGGCGCCGGATCGGCCGGCTGGCCGACCTCCAGATGGATGACCCGCGCCCCGGACGCCTCCAGCCGCGCCGCATGCTCCATCACGTCCATGACGATGAACGGCGCCACATCGCTGCGGCGGGAGGCGGGGACGAGGCCGGAAAGGGGCGCGGTGAGGGTCATGACCTTCGCTTTCGTGATCGCTGAAACGGGCCGGATGCCGGCACGGCAGCCCTACCGCCGTTTTGCCGCCGCATTCCCCTTGTGGGTAGACGTTGGGACAACCCAGAGACTGTGACCGTTGACCCGGCTGTGCGGGCGCCCGTGTTACCGCGCCGCCGGATCGACGCCAAGAGGCCGCCCCTGCCAGGGTCGCGCCGCTCCGATTTCCGGTTGTGTGTGGGGATTGACTGCCTTCGATGTTCGCCGCGCTGTTCTCCGCTCTTGCTCCGGCGCGCCGCGCCACCGGCGCCCTGCTCGGCGCGGTGGCCGCCTGCCATCTGTCGCTCACCGCCGCGTTCGCCCAGGCGCCCCCCACCAAGGGGCTGCCGGTGATCCGCGACACCGAGATCGAGAACCTGCTGCGCGACTACACCCGCCCGATCCTGAAGGTGGCCAAGCTCTCGCAGCAGAATGTCGAGGTGGTGCTGATCAACGATCGCGCCTTCAACGCCTTCGTGGCCGACGGCCGGCGCATCTTCATCAATACCGGCGCATTGGTGGATTCCACCACACCGAACCAGATCATTGGCGTGCTCGCCCATGAGACCGGCCATATCGCGGGCGGGCATCTGGCCCGCCGCCGCGAGCAGTTGGCCGGGGCGCAGACCATGGCCATCGTCGCCATGATGATGGCCGCCGGCGGCGTGGCGGCCGGAGCGGCGAGCGGGGCCAGCGGCGGCAATGTGGGCAATGCGGCCGCCGGCGCCGTGCTGGCGCCGCAGGAGATGATCCGCCGCTCCCTCCTGCAATACCAGCGCGAGGAAGAACAGGCGGCCGACCGCTCGGCGGTGAGCTATCTCAACGCTACCCAGCAATCGGCCAAGGGCATGCTGGAGACGTTCGAGCGCTTCCAGAACGACCAGTTGTTCATCACCCAGCGCGTCGATCCCTACCTGTTGAGCCATCCCATGGCGCGCGAACGCATCGCCGCACTGGAGGTGCTGGCCAAGGCCAGCCCCTACTACAATGCCAAGGACCCGCCCGCGCTCCAGGCCCGCCATGACATGATGCGGGCCAAGCTGATCGGCTTCCAGGAGCGCCCCGACGTGGTGGCGCGGCGCTATCCGTCCACCGACCAGTCGATGCCCGCGCTGTATGCGCGGGCGATTTCCGCCTATCGCTTCGGCTCCGTCTCCGGCGCGGTGGCGCAGATCGACGCCCTGATCGCCAAGGAGCCGGGCAATCCTTATTTTGAGGAGCTCAAGGGCCAGGCGCTGCTGGAGAGCGGGCGGGCCACCGAGGCGGTGCCGCCGCTGCGCAAGGCGGTCAGCATGACCAATGGCGCGCCGCTGATCCGCGCCATGCTCGGCCAGGCCCTCGTCGAATCCGGCAATCCGGCCTATACGGACGAGGCGATCCGGGAACTGGTCCAGGCGACGCAGCGTGATCCGGACAGCGCCGGCGGATGGCGCGCCCTCGCCAAGGCCTACGGAATGAAGAACAACCGGCCGCAGGCGGACCTCGCCTCGGCCCAGGCGGCCATCGCCACCGGCGACATGCGCACGGCGCGCGAACTCGCCGCCCGCGCACGCCAGACCTTCCCGCCCAACTCGCCGGGCTGGCTGAAGGCAGACGATATCGTGAATAGCAAGCCGGCCAAATCCGGCGACACTCAATAAGGTTCGACCGTCACCATGGAGATTTCGATGCTGTCCCGCTCCGGCCTGCGTGCCGCCCTCGCCGCCGTGGCCGTTCTCGGGTTGACGGCAACCACCACGCTGCCCGCCGCAGCCTTCACCGACCAGGAGAAGGCCGAGCTCGGCCCGCTGATCCGCGACTACCTCGTCAACAACCCCGAAGTGCTGCAGGAAGCCATCGCGGTGCTGGAGAAGCGCCAGAGCGACGCGGAATCCCAGGCCCGCGCCAAGACCCTGGCCGGCATGAAGGCCACCGTGTTCGACAGCCCGCGCGGCGTCGTGGTGGGCAATCCGAAGGGCAATGTCACGCTGGTCGAGTTCTTCGACTACAACTGCGGCTACTGCAAGCACACGCTCTCCGACATCAACGCCCTGATCAAGGCCAACCCCAACCTGCGCGTGGTGCTGCGCGAGTTCCCGGTGCTCGGGCCAGGCTCGGTGGAGGCTGCGCAGGTGGCCGTGGCGGTCCGCCTGGCGGCGCCCGACAAATACCTGGCCTTCCATCAGGCGCTGCTCGGCGGCCGCGGCCAGGCGGACCGCGCCCGCGCGCTTGCCGCCGCCAAGGAAGTGGGCATCGACCCGGCCCTGCTCCAGAAGCAGGCGACTTCGCCCGAGCTGAACGCCACGCTGGACGAGAGCATGCAGATCGCCCAGGCGCTGGGGCTCAACGGCACGCCCAGCTTCGTCATCGGCGACGACGTCATCGTGGGCGCCGTGGGGCTGGAAAAGCTCCAGCAGGCGGTCACGGCCGCCGGCAAGACGCCCGCCTCCAACTGACCCAGGGCGAAGCCGGCCGCCCCACGCGGCCGGCATGGCCGCCATGTGACGGTCCGGTGAATGGTCTCAGATGGCGGCTTTCCTTGCGACGGAAGGCCCCGTATAACCGCGCGGGCCCGGCAGGATCGGGTCGCAGGCTGAACCGTCACGGATGTCCGACACCATCCACGTCCTCAATGGGCCCAATCTCAATCTGCTCGGCACGCGCGAACCCGGCATCTATGGTGCCGCGACGCTGGCCGACGTGGAGGCCCTGTGCCGCGACACCGCTGCCCGGCACGGCCTTGAGGTGGTGTTCCGCCAGACCAATCACGAAGGCGCGCTGGTGGACCTGATCCAGGCCGCCGCCGGCGCCGCCGGCATCGTGCTCAATGCGGGCGCCTATACCCACACCTCGGTCGCCCTGCGCGACGCCATCGCCGGCGTCGGCGTGCCCACCGTCGAGGTGCACCTGTCCAACGTGTTCGCCCGCGAACCCTTTCGCCACCATTCCTATCTCTCTCCGGTCGTCCGGGGCGTGATCTGCGGCTTCGGCCCGCAGAGCTATGCCCTCGGCATCGCCGCCCTCGCCACCGCCCGGCAGGCGCGCGCATGACGGCGACCACCATCCGCAAGGAGCTCCTGCGTGGCCACGGCCGCGCGTGTGCATGACATGATGAAAACAACCAAGACCCCGATCGACACCGCCCTCATCCGCGAGATCGCGAACCTCCTGTCCGGCAGCGACCTGACGGAGATCGAGGTGCAGAACGACGACCTGCGCATCCGCGTCGCCCGCACGCCCGCGCAGGTCACGGTGGCCGCGGCCGCCCCCGCCGCCGTGGCCGCCGCCCCGGCTGCCGCAGCAGCCCCCGTGGTGGCCGACCCGGCCGTCATCGACTTCGCCAAGCACCCCGGCGTCGTCACCTCGCCCATGGTCGGCACCGCCTATCTGGCGCCGGAGCCCGGCGCCGCCAACTTCGTGGACGTCGGCAGCCAGGTGCGCGAAGGCCAGAGCCTGCTGATTATCGAAGCCATGAAGACCATGAACGCCATCCCGGCGCCACGGGCCGGCACCGTCACCCGCATCCTGGTGGCGAACGGCCGCCCGGTGGAATATGGCGAGCCGCTCCTCATCATCGAGTGAAACCCGCGCGCCGGCCGGCGGGATCGCCCCGGCGCAGTGAGAGACCGGAAGCGGCGCGCCAGCCTCATGCCTTGCGGCGCGCCCTCCCCTCCGAGGCACGAGCACCTCTCTCGCCCTGCGGCCGTGCCGCCGGGCGGCGGTGCCAAGCAGGCTGAAGTCCGATGTTCGAGAAAATCCTGATTGCCAATCGCGGCGAGATCGCCCTGCGCATCCTGCGCGCGTGCAAGGAGCTGGGCATCGCCACCGTTGCCGTGCACTCCACCGCCGACGCCGACGCCATGCATGTGCGCCTCGCCGACGAGAGCGTGTGCATCGGCCCGCCGGCCGCCCGCGACAGCTATCTCAACATCCCCTCGCTGCTGGCCGCCTGCGAGATCACCGGCGCGGACGCGGTGCATCCCGGCTACGGCTTCCTGGCGGAGAACGCGCGCTTCGCCGAGATCCTGGCCGACCACAAGGTGCATTTCATCGGCCCCAAGGCCGAGCACATCCGCATCATGGGCGACAAGATCGAGGCCAAGAAGACCGCGCAGCGGCTCGGCATCCCGGTCGTCCCCGGCTCCGAGGGTGGCATCAATTCCGACGAAGAAGCCCACCGCGTGGCGGCCGAGATCGGCTTCCCGGTGCTGGTGAAGGCCGCCGCCGGCGGCGGCGGGCGCGGCATGAAGGTGGCGATGACCGCCGACGATCTCAGCCAGGCCCTCTCCACCGCCCGCACCGAGGCCAAGGCGGCGTTCGGCGACGACGCGGTCTATCTGGAGAAGTACCTCGCCACCCCCCGGCACATCGAGGTGCAGGTGCTGGGCGACGGCAAGGGCAATGCGGTGCACCTGGGCGAGCGCGACTGTTCGCTGCAGCGCCGGCACCAGAAGGTGTGGGAGGAGGCCCCCTCCCCCGCCCTCACCGCGGCCCAGCGCGCGGAGATCGGCGAGACCGTGGCCAAGGCCATGCGCGAGCTGAAGTATCTCGGCGTCGGCACGGTCGAGTTCCTGTACGAGAACGGCCAGTTCTACTTCATCGAGATGAACACCCGCATCCAGGTGGAGCATCCGGTGACCGAGATGATCACCGGCATCGACCTCATCAACGAGCAGATCCGCGTCGCCGCCGGCCTGCCCATGGGGCTGACCCAGGCCGACGTGCAGTTCACCGGCCACGCCATCGAATGCCGCATCAATGCGGAGCACCCGCACACCTTCCGGCCCTCCCCCGGCAAGATCACGCACTATCACGTGCCCGGCGGCCTCGGCATCCGCGTCGACAGCAATGCCTACCAGGGCTACACGATCCCGCCGCACTACGATTCGCTGGTGGGCAAGCTGATCGTCCACGGCAACACCCGCGAGGAATGCCTGCGCCGCCTGCGCCGGGCGCTGGACGAATTCGTGGTGGACGGCATCGAGACCACGCTGCCGCTGTTCCGCACCCTGGTGCGCACCCGGGACATCGCCGAGGGTGCCTACGACATCCATTGGCTGGAGCATTTCCTCGCCGATGGCGAGAGCACCAAGGCCGGCTAGGGCGCAAAGCCCCGGAGGGACGCGCCAGGCGCCCCTCCCTTATCCATCAGCCTTGACGACGCACCTTCTGCCGCACCGGGGCCGCCTTGCGGCGGCCCGCACGGATGCCCCGCGCCGCCTGCCGCGGAGTGGACCTCTCGCGCACGCGGCGGCTATCCCCGCGAAATGTGGTCGCATATCTGCGACAGCAAAGCATATTAGAATGCCGTCCCTTCCCGGCGAGCGGAATATTCCTGGGAAGAAAACAATCCGCGACATGCGAAATGCTTTCGAGGGGGCCATGCACAACTACTTCCGTTTCATCTTTCTCATCTTCGCGCTCGCCCTGCCGCTCGGTGCCGCGCAGGCCCAGCAATCGCCGAAAGACTTCGTCGGCTCGATCTACAAGCACTATGTCGGCCAGGACGATCTGGGGCTAACCTGGGGCGAGGACCCGGCGGATGCGCAGCGCTATTTTTCCCAGTCGCTGGCCAAGCTGATCGTGGACGAGGAGAAGACCCATCCGGGCGAATTGTCCGACGTGATCCAGGTGGATTTCTTCGTCGGCGGCCAGGACTGGCTCATCACCAAGCTCACCACCGACATCGTGCCGCAGGACGCGACGCACTGCACCGCCGTGGTGAAGTTCCGGAACTTCGGCAAGCCGGCCCAGGTGACGCTGGCACTGGTCAACGAAGCGGCCGGATGGCGCATCGACAACATCACCTGGAACCCGAAGCAGCCGTCGCTGCGTGCGCTCTATGAGCAATGGGCGGCCGGGCAGAAGAAAAGCTGAGACGACCCTTCCCTCCGCGGCGCACGCGCCGCGGAGCAAGGCCGCCGGTGGCCGTCAGTCCTCTTCCTCCAGGCTGAACTGCTGGGTCTTCTCGTCATAGGAGAAGACCTCGCCATAGCGGCCCCAGGCGATCACCGTGCGCAAGGTGCGCTCGGCGAACTCCTCGGACATATGGTCCTCCAGTTCCTCGGAGAAGCGGAAATACGGCGCCTTGTGGCTCGGGCGCTCGTCCAGCACGCGGCGGATGTGGGCGGCGAGCGCCACATGCGCCAGGAGCTGCTTGGCGAACTGCGCCTTGCGCGGCTCCACGTCCGCCTGCACGAAGGCGCGGCCCTCCGGCGTGAGGATGATGTCGCCCTGCGTCACCTCGGCGAAGCGCAGCATCTGCAAGGTTTCCGCGATGGGAAACAGCGCGTCGCCCGACAGGTTGAGGCTGTCGGCCAGCGCCGGCAGGTCGGCGCGCCCGTCATAGGGCGCGTCCGCCAGTTCCTCCAGCAGGCCCGCCATGATGTTGGTGGTGACCGGCTCCAGCGCGGTCGCAATGCCCGCCTCCGTCCGCTGCCCGCCCGGGCTCGGTGCCGCGCCGGGCGCGTCGCGATTGGTCATGCGGGCGTAGATGTCCTCCACCAGCGCGCGGAACTCCGGCGCCAGCCGGTCGCGCGGATGCGCGAGCGTGATGGGCATCTCGTAGGCCACGCGGCCGGGGTTGGAGGAGAAGATCATCACCCGGTCGCACATGAGGACGGCTTCCTCGATATTGTGCGTCACGATGAGGATCGACTTGATGGGCAGCCGCCCCTCGGTCCAAAGGTCGATGATGTCGGTGCGCAGCGTCTCGGCGGTGAGCACGTCGAGCGCGGAGAACGGCTCGTCCATCAGCATCAGGCGGGGGTGCACCACCAGCGCCCGGGCGAACCCCACGCGCTGGCGCATGCCGCCGGACAATTCCTTGGGATAGGCGTTCTCGAAGCCGCCGAGACCGATGAGGTCGATGGCCTCCTCGGCGCGGCGGAGCCGCTCGGCCGCGTCGACGCCCAGCGCCTCCAGGCCGATCTCCACATTCTGTTGCACCGTCAGCCAGGGAAACAGCGCGAAGGTCTGGAACACCATGGACAGGCCCTTGCACGGGCCGGTCACCGGCTCACCCAGCCAGCGCACGTCGCCCGCATAGGGCGGCACGAGGCCGGAGATGATGCGCAGCAAGGTGGACTTGCCCGAGCCCGAGCGGCCGAGCAGGCCGACGATCTCGCCCTCGCGGATGGTCAGCGAGACATCGTCCAGCACGAGGTAACGGTTGTTGTCGCTCTTTCGGAACGACTGCACCACATGGGACACCTCGACGAGGGGCGTGCCGGCGCCGGCGGATCGGGTTTCGAGCATGGCAGGTCTCCTCAATCCAGGCGCAGGCGCCGGGCGGCGAAGGTGAACAGCGGCCGCCACAGGGTGCGGTTGAAGGCGATGACGTAGAGCGACATGATCGCGATGCCGAGCGTGATGCGCGGATAGTCCGCCGCCGTGGTGGCATCGGCGATATAGGCGCCGAGCCCTTCAGCGTGCAGCGTGGTGGTGCCCCAACTCGCCACTTCCGCGACGATGGAGGCGTTCCAGGAGCCCCCGCTCGCGGTCAGCGCGCCGGTGACGTAATAGGGAAACACCCCCGGCAGGATGACCTTGAACCACCATTGCGCGCCCTTGAGATGGAAGGAGCGGGCTGCCTCCTTCATGTCGTTGGGAAACGCGCTGGCGCCGGCGATGACGTTGAACAGGATGTACCACTGGGTGCCCAGCACCATCAGCGGCGACAGCCAGATGTCCGGGTTGAGGTCGAGCCGGACGATGGCCACCACGGCGAAGGGGAAGACAATGTTGGCCGGAAAGGCGGCGAGGAACTGCGCCACCGGCTGCATCGCGTTGGCGACCTTGGGCCGAAGGCCGATCCACACCCCCACCGGCACCCAGACGAGGGAGGCGAGAGCGATCAGCACCGCCACGCGGATCAGCGTGAGGAAGCCGAGCCACAGCACGTGCAGCACCTCGCGCAGCGCCACCTCCGTGGCGACGAAGCTGACGATCAGCCAGAGGCCGTAGAGCGCCACCGCAATGATGGCCGCGGTCCAGATGCCGTCCATGGGCCGGCTGGCCCAGGCCGAGGACACCGGGCGCGGCAAACCGACCGGCGCGCGCAGCGGCATGCGGGCGAGCCCCCGGAACAGCGCGCCGAGCGGCGACAGCACCCAGCGGAACAGATGGGCGCGCTTGACCAGATCCAGCACCCAGGACTGCGGCGGGGGGCCGCCCGCCGACTGCTCGAAGCGGAAGCGGTCGGCCCAGGCCACCAGCGGGCGGAACAGCAGTTGGTCGTAGATCAGGATGACCGCCAGCATGGCCACCACCGACCAGGCCACGGCGGCAAGGTTCTGCTCGGCGATGGCGGTGGAGACGTAGGCGCCGATGCCCGGCAGGGTGATGGTGGTGTTGCCCACCGAGATGGCCTCGGAGGCGACCACGAAGAACCAGCCGCCGGACATGGACATCATGGCGTTCCACACCAGGCCGGGCATGGAGAACGGCACCTCCAGGCGCCAGAAGCGCTGCCAGCCGGTGAGGCGGAAGCTGCGGGAAACCTCCTCCAGGTCGCGCGGCAGGGTCTTCAGCGACTGGTAGAAGCTGAAGGTCATGTTCCAGGCCTGGCTGGTGAAGATGGCGAACACCGCCGCCATCTCCACGCCGATAACCTTGCCGGGGAACAGGTTCATGAAGAACAGCACGGTGAAGGACAGGAAGCCCAGCACCGGCACCGACTGGAGGATGTCCAGCACCGGCACCAGCACCATCTCCGCCCGCCGGCTCTTGGCCGCCAACGCCCCGTAGACGAAGGTGAAGACCAGCGAGGCGAGCATGGCCGCGAGCATGCGCAGCGTGGTGCGCAGGGCATATTCCGGCAGCGCCCACGGGCTCAGCGAGATCGGCACCTTCTCCATGTCGGCGATGGGGATCAGCGTGTCCTGCGTGCCCTGGGTGAACAGCGCGAACACCCCGAACACCAGGACGAAGGCGAACAGGTCGAAGGGCGACACCAGGGCGCGGCGAGGATCGCTCGTCTTGCGGGCAGCGGACTGGAAGAACATGACGGACACCCGCGATGCACGAGAAGACGAGGGCTGCGACCATGCCCCCTGGTGGCCCAGTAGCGCGGCTCCATGACAAATAAACTACGCCGCCGCAAGACGTGGCGGGCGGCGGCGCGGCGTGCCGCAGCGGCGCATTGCATTCGCCGCCGAACCCGGGATGGGATGCAAGCCGCCTCGGACCTGACATATGATGCGCCCATGAGCCGTCCCCGCGACCCCCTCGTCGAGATCACACCGGATGTCCTGCTGAAGGCCTATGCCTGCGGCATCTTTCCCATGGCCGAAAGCGCCGACGATCCCGGGCTCTACTGGATCGAGCCCGACCGGCGCGGCATCATCCCGCTGGACGGCTTCCACATCCCCTCGCGCCTCGCCCGCACCGTGCGGCAGGACCGCTTCGAGATTCGCGTCGACACCGATTTCGACGGCGTCATCAATGGCTGCGCCGCCCCGCAGGAGGGCCGCGAGAAGACCTGGATCAACCCGCGCATCCGCCGGCTCTATGGCGAATTGTTCGAGCGCGGCCAGTGCCACACGGTGGAAGCCTGGCGCGACGGGCGCCTCGTCGGCGGGCTCTACGGCGTGGAGCTGGGCGGCGCCTTCTTCGGCGAGAGCATGTTCCATGTGGAGCGCGACGCCTCGAAGGTGGCGCTGGTCCATCTGGTGGCGCGGCTGAAAGCGGGCGGCTTCACGCTGCTGGACACCCAGTTCGTCACCACCCACCTCGGCGGCTTCGGCGCCATCGAAGTCACGCGCCGACACTACCACCGCCTGCTGGAGCAGGCGCTGCCGGTGTCGGCCGATTTCTACTTCTGGCCGCCGGGCTTGGCGGTGCCGGGCGCGCTGGCTTTGCAGTCGGTCAGCCAGACGTCGTAGATCGGGTGCTCCACGCCATGCAGGCCGGGGCTTGAGGCGAACATCCAGCCGGTGAAGATGCGCTTGGCCTCGCCCTGGAGGGTGATCTCGTTCACCTCGGTGAAGGAGGTGGTGTTCTGCGGCTCGGTGGGCGGGCGGGTGTAGCAGGCCCGGGGCGTCACCTGGAGCGCGCCGAACTGCACCGTCTCGCCCATGCCCACCTCGAACGAAGTGATGCGGCCGGTGATCTTGTCGAGACCGGCATAGACGGCGGTGGGATTGACGATCTTCTCCGCCGGAGGCGGCACCACCTGCACGTCATTGTCCACGGGGGCGACGGGCGCGGGCGCGGGCGCGGCGGCCGGCGGAGCGGCGGCGGGCGGCGCGCCGGCCGGCGGACGGGCGGTCCGGCCCTGCTGCGCCTGCCCTTGCGGCTGGCCCTGACCCTGGCCCTGCCCCGGCGTCTGGCCGCCGATGCCGTAGATGCCCTGGTATGGCTGCTGCTGTGCGGGAGCGGGCGGCGGCGGCGCCGGCTGGGCGCGCTGCTGGGTGCCGTTGCCGGTGGGATAGCCCGGATAGTCCGGCGTGCCGACCCCGGCCGGCGGCAGGAGCGGCGCCGAATCGATACCGCTGCGGCTCTGCGCGGAAGCGGTTCCGCATGCTCCTGTCAGCGCAGCGGCCACCACGGCGGAGGCGAGCATGGCGGGGGCAAGGCGGAAGAGACGCATCAGACGCGCACCTGGAAAGTTTCGAACGGCCGGCCCGGCCCGCATGTGCCGCGAAGACCGCGTCCGCCGCAGGGACTCACCCCGCGCGGACGCCGCTGCGGCGCCGCCCGCTCGTTAACACCCGCAATAAGGCTTGGCCAGGGCAGGCCACGGCAAAGGCGCGGGGCCGCGCCATCCGTGTGCTGCGGAAGAAACCTTGGGGCACGGCGCCCGGTGCTACTCGCCGGGCGTCCAGGCGTTGTAGTCGCCGGTCACGCGCGGGCGATGGCCGCCCGCCTGCACCGAGCCCTTCGGGCGATAGGCCAGAGGCGAGCCGGTGAAGTTGCGCTGGTGCGGCTTCTGCCAGTCGCGCGGCGTGTAGTTTTCCTCGGTCGGCGGCACGTCCACGCGGTGGTGCATCCAGCCGTACCAGCCGGGCGGGATCGTGGTGCTGTCGGCATAGCCGCTGTAGATCACCCAGCGCCGGTCGAAGCCCAGCGTCGGGTCCACGGCGCCGCCCTTGGTGCGGTAGTAGGTATTGCCAAACTCGTCATGGCCGACGAGTTCGCCGAACCGGCGTGTCCACAGCGATGTCCCCGGCGTGGTCTTGTTCCACCAGGTGAAGATGTAGAGCAGCAACTCTTTCACGGGCCACGCCTCGCTTGATGACGGCCGGAACATGCCACCACGCCCCGCCAGTGTCCACCCGAACCTCCCCCGTGGCGGAGGCAATGCCGCCGCACCCGTTCCGGCGCCGCGCCGAACGGCCGGCCGGCCGGCCGGGATCGCGCTCACGGCACGAACAGCGTCATCACATAGATGGCGAACAGCACGAGGTGAACGATGCCGTTGAGCGCGTTGGTACGGCCGGTGCCGAAACTGACGATGGACAGCACCAGGACCAGCAGGAGCTGGATGCGGTCCTCCGGATCGATGCCGAGGATCAGCGGCCGCCCGACCAGATTGCTGACGGCCACCATGGCCGGCATGGTCAGGCCGATGGTGGCGAGTGCCGAGCCGAGCGCGGTGTTGATGCTGCGCTGGAGCTCGTTGTTCCGCGCCGCCCGGATGGCGGTGATGGTCTCCGGCAGCAGCAGCATGGCCACCACCACCGCCCCGACCACGGCGTCGGGGTCCGCCAGCCCGAGCCGGTCGAGCCCTTCCTCAACCCCGGCGGCGACCCCGCTCGACAGCGCCACGATGCCGGCCAGCGCTGCCAGCAGGCAGGGCACGTGCAGCCACAGCGGCCGGCGGACGGGCGCCTCCTCCTCGCGCTCATCGGGCAGGAAGTGGTCGCGGTGGCGCACCGTCTGCATGAACAGGAAGGCGCCGTAGAGCACAACCGTCCCGACCATGATGAAGGCGACCTGGAAATTATTGTAGCTGCCGCGCAGCCCGGAATTGGTGGCTTCCGGCAGCAGCAGGCAGAGCACCGAAATCGCGATGATGACCGACAGATAGCCGTTCACGCCCTGCTGGCGAACCTCCTGCTCGCGGTGGCGCAGGGCACCGAGCAGCAGGCAGGCGCCGACGATGCCGGTGCAGACGAACATGACGGTGGAAAGCACCGCCTCGCGGGCGACGGTGGGATTGTTCTCGCCGTTCAGCATCATCGCCACCAGGACCGAGACCTCGATCACGGTGACGCTCAGGGTCAGGATCAGCGTGCCGAACGGCTGGCCGATGCGGCTGGAGATCGCCTCGGCGTGGTGGACGGCGGCGAAGCACGAGCCGATCAGCAGGAATGTCTCCACCCCCGCCAGCCTGCCGGAGAACGGCAGCGCGAATACCGGGCCGAGGATGGCGAGGCCGAGCGAGGCCAGCGGAAACAGATAGGCGAAGACCGTCAGCCGCATCAGTGTGTCCCAGGCCCAGGCCGGCGTCGCAGCCAGGCTGCGCCTGGCTCGGGGCCGTCGATCCAAGAAAGTCCGGCACGCCGCCGGCGGCCGGGAAGCCCAGGGCATTTCCCGTTTCGATGAAACGGCGGAATGCCCTGTCCAGTTGCTCTAGGTGGTGTGGACAGTTACCTGATCCACAGGACGATGGCAGCGATTGTGACGATGGCGAGGTAGTTTCGCGCGGTCTTCTCGAAGCGGGTCGCGACACGCCTGAACTGCTTGAGCTTGGAGAAGCAGCATTCGATCAGGTGGCGCTGAGCGTAGAGGTGCCTGTCGAGGCTATGCTTCCTGGCGCGGGATGGATTGGACGGGATGACCGCCTGCGCGTTCCTTGCCGCGATTGTGGCGCGCAGGGCGTCGCTGT
>NZ_AXBA01000024.1 GCF_000473085.1 Azorhizobium doebereinerae UFLA1-100 | reverse complement strand
GATCCTGCTGGGTATGGGGCTCGGCAAGCGACACGCGCGCGATGGCTCCGTCGAGTGAGAATGAACGTTCGCTCTCGTATGGCGGCGGGGCGAGCCGGTGTCAAGAACGAACGTTCATTCGCGCCTTGCGTCAGATCCGGGCCCACCCCGCGCGGGGCGGCGGCGGCACCGGGCCCGAGCGGGGACCCATGGTCCTGTTGTGCGGTGGCGGGGGCCTCGTTCAAGCGGGTGCCGCGCCGGCGCCCACAAGATGGACAACAGGAGGTTTCCATCCCGGCGGGCGGCGCTCTAGAAGGGAGAACCAGCCGCGAGATCTCCGGATCTCCGGATCACCAGGGGGAAGTCATGTCCGCGCGTCGCCTCATCCTGCCGCTGCTCGCCTTCTTCGCGGTGTCGCTGGCCCTCGCGCCGGCGCGCGCCCAGTCGCAGGCGCCCGCCGCCTCGCCCACGCCCGGCTGGCAGGCGACGCCCTGGGCGGACAGCGTGATGATCCAGACCCAGCTGTTCTTCAGCCTCGCCACCCCGGACGGCAAGGGCGTGAGCGAACAGCAGTTCGCCCAGTTCATGGAGGAGGTGGTCCGGCCGCGCTTTCCCGACGGGATGACGGTGCTGGACGCCTATGGCCAGGGCAAGGGCGGGACGGGCGGCCCGCTCGCCATGCTGCACGCCTCCACCAAGCTGGTCATCCTGGTGCATCCCAACACCCCCGATGCCCAGGCCAAGCTCACCGAGATCAAGGCGCAGTTCCGTGCCCGGTTCGGCGGCTCGGACATCTTCCACCTGGATTTCCCCGTCCGCATCGGCTCCTGAGCCGGCTGGGCGCGGGCGAGGGGCCTTGAGAGCGGGACCCGCGCACCCCACCTGACGCTACAGCCCCGGGGCCCGCGCCCGCCGTCCCGGCCTTGGATGGAGCCCCATGATCGCCGCCGCCTTCACCGCCTTCGGACAGGTCTTCTCGCCGCTGCTGCGCGGCGTGCTGCTCAAATCCATCGCGCTCGCCATCGCCCTGCTGGTGGTGATGGCCATCGGCCTCAATGCGGCGCTCCAGCATCTGGCGACGCTGCCCTATCCCTGGCTCGACACCACGGTGGCGATCCTGGTGGGCGTCGGCTCCCTCGTCGGGGCGCTGTACCTGATGCCGGCCACGGCCGCGCTGGTGGCGGGCTTCTTCCTCGACGACGTGGCCGAGACGGTGGAGCGGGCGAGCTATCCGGCCGATCCGGTGGGCGCGCCGCAGCCGCTCGGGCGCTCCATCCTGGCCTCGCTGCGCTTCTTCGGCATCGTGCTGGCGGTGAACATCGTCGCCCTGCTGCTGCTCCTGGTGCCGGGCGTCAACGTCATCATCTTCTTCGTCGCCAACGCCTATCTGCTGAGCCGGGAGTATTTCGAACTGGCCGCCATGCGCTATCGCTCGCCGGAGGAGGCGCGGGCGCTGCGGCAGGCCAATGCCGTCCCGGTCTTCCTTGCCGGGCTGCTGATCGTGCCGGTGCTGATGGTGCCGATCCTCAATCTCGCCACCCCGGTGTTCGGCACCGCGCTGATGGTGCACCTGCACCGTCGCCTCGCGCCGCTGCCGGGCGCGGGCATGGGCAGCGGCCCGCTGATCGAGGGGCGCAAGGTCTCGGCTTGACCCGGATCCCGCGCCGGCGGCGTCAGATCGGCTTGTCCGGCCAGCGGCACAAATCGGAGATGGGGCAGATCGGGCAGTCCGGCCGCTGCGCCTTGCAGATGTAGCGTCCGTGCAGGATCAGCCAGTGGTGGGCGTGCAGCTTGAAGCGGTCGGGAATGCGCGCCTCCAGCGCCAGCTCCACATCGAGCGGGGTGGCGCCGGGAGCGAGGCCGGTGCGGTTGGCGACCCGGAACAGATGGGTGTCCACCGCGATGGTCGGCACGCCGAAGGCGATGTTCAGCACCACATTGGCGGTCTTGCGCCCGACCCCCGGCAGCGCCTCCAGCGCCGCCCGGTCCTGCGGCACGGTCCCGCCGTGACGCTCCAGCAGCAGGCGGGACAGTTCCGCCACATTCTTCGCCTTGCCCCGGTAGAGGCCGAGGGTGCGGATATGTTGGGCGATGCCCTCTTCCCCCAGTGCCACCATGGCCTTGGGCGTGGGGGCGGCGGCGAACAGGCCGCGCGTCGCCTTGTTCACGCCCACGTCGGTGGCCTGGGCCGAGAGCACCACCGCCACCAGCAAAGTGAAGGGGTCGGTATAGTCCAGCTCGCCCTTGGGCTCGGGGTTCAGCGCCTCGAAGCGGCTGAAGGCCTCGGTGATCTCGGCATCCGACCAAAGCGTCACCGTGCGCCCGTGCACCGCAGCCGCCGCATTGGCCACCGCCCGTCGCCGGGCGGGCGCGGCGGGGGAGGCGGCCAGGCCGGCGGCGACGGCCTTGGCCCGCGCGCCTTTGGGCGCGGCAAGGCCGGAGCGCTCGGCGGCGGGGGCCTTGCGCGGCTGGGCCGGCGGCTTCGCTTTGGGCGATGTCTCAGTCTTGGGCGGGGCCTTAGTCTTAGGCGGGGCCTTGGCCTTGGGCGGGGCCTTGGCCTTGCCGAGCCCCTCACCGGGCGTGACAGCAGGAGACGCCCCCTTGGCCGCCCGTTTGGGGGTGGATGCGGGCGTGGTCACCGGAGCGGTCGTCTTTCGCGGCATTTTTACCGTATACTGCGCACCATGACCGACGCCAACGACCCGCCCGTCGTTCCGGACGAGGAGCCCACCGTTTTCGCCGCGACGCTGGCCCCCCACCGCTCGCTGTCGCAGCGGGGCTTCCTCATTGTCATGCTGCTGATCGGCGGCATCAGCTTCGGCTCGGGGGCGGTGTTCCTGGCCATGGGCGCCTGGCCGGTGTTCGGCTTCTTCGGCCTCGACGTGCTGCTGATCTACTGGGCCTTCAAGGCCAATTTCCGTGCCGCCGACGCGCGCGAATTCATCCGCATCACGCCGAGCCTGGTGGAGGTGCGCCACGTGCCGGCGCGCGGCCGGCCCTGGGTGGCGCGGATGAACCCGTTCTGGACCCGGGTGAAGCGCGAGGACGACGAGGACCACGGCACGCTCGCCCTTTCCCTCGTCTCGCAAGGCCGCGAGACGCCGGTGGGCGGCTTCCTCGGCCCGATCCAGAAGGGCGAGCTGGCGGACGACCTCAGCGCCGCCCTGAGCGAGGTGAAGCGCGGCGTCACCCGCACCACCTTCGGGTGAAATCGGGTGGCCGTGGCGCCCCGACGGTGATGTGATGGCTGCTTCTGATCCAAAAGGAATCCCGCCCGTGCTCCAGATTCCGTCCCAGACCACCCTGCCGCTTGAGCTGCCGCGCCTCGGCGGCCTGCCGGCGGGTCCGGCCATGCAGCTGGAGATCGGCGCCGCCGACTATGACGTGGTGCGCCGCGCCGTGGCCTATGTGACCAACCACATGCGCGACCAGCCCGAGGTGGAGGCCATCGCCCGCGCGGCGGGCGTCACCCCGCGCGCGCTGACCGACCTGTTCCGCCGCTGGTGCGGCCTCACGCCGAAAGCCTTCCTCCAGGCGGTGACGCTGGATCGCGCCCGGCAGGTGCTGGCGGAATGCCCCAACGTGCTCGACGCGGCGCTGGAGCTCGGCCTGTCCGGCCCCGGCCGCCTGCATGACCTGTTCGTGGTGCACGAGGCCATGTCGCCGGGCGAGTGGAAGACCGGCGGGGCGGGCCTCGTCATCCGCTTCGGCCTGCATCCCTCGCCGTTCGGCACCGCGCTTGCCATGTGCACCTCGCGCGGTCTCTGCGGCCTCGCCTTCGCCGATGCGGGCGAAGAGGAGGAGGCGCTCGCCGACATGCGCCGGCGCTGGCCGCACGCCAGCTATGTGGAGGACCCGCTGGCGACCGCGCCGCTGGTGGCGCGCATATTCGACCCCGAGGCGTGGCGCGAGGAGCAGCCGCTGCGCATCGTCTTCATCGGCACGGATTTCGAGATCAGGGTGTGGGAGACGCTGCTGCGCATCCCCATGGGCCGCGCTACCACCTATTCCAGCATCGCCGGGCACGTGGGCCGGCCCGCCGCCGCCCGCGCGGTGGGCGCGGCGGTGGGCAAGAACCCGATCTCGTTCGTGGTGCCCTGCCACCGGGTCATCGGCAAGAATGGCGATCTCACCGGCTATCACTGGGGCCTCACCCGCAAGCGGGCCATACTGGGCTGGGAAGCCGGCAAGGTGGCGCCGGAGGACCTCTGAGCGGTCAGCCGGTTACGGCGAAGCGCAGCAGGATGGTGCGCTGGAGCGGGCTGAAATTGTCGTCCGAGATCACGGTCAGCAGGGTCTCGCCGGCGGCGTTCCGGGTCACGGCGAGGCCTTCCATATTGTCCACCTCATAGGCCATGTCGCCGGTGAACAGCACCTCGCCGGCGAGCCGCGCGCCGGGCTTCACGTCGGCGAGGGCGAAGCGGCGGATCTGCATGGACACGCCGGTCGAGACCGCATAGTGCCGCTCCAGCAGGAACAGCGTGCCGCCGGGTCCGAGGGCGGCGTCGGTGGCGTCGAAAAGGCCGCTCTTGGCGATGGTGAAGATCCCCGGCGCCGGGCCGCCGACGAGGAAGCCGGGCAAATCGTCCCGGTCGGTGGCGCCCTCCTCGCCGATGCCGATGAGGGTGCCGGCCAGTGCGCCGTCGGGCACATAGACGAGGCTTTCCAGCCCGGTGTTGCGGCGCAGCCGCTGCACCTCGGGCGGGATCTCCACCCGCTTGCCCGGCCGGCCGAGCGGATTGGGCGCGGGATAGAGCCAGATCTCGTTGACCGTCTCCAGCCCCACATAGATGCCGCCGGGCGAGACGGCGATGGATTCGGAATCCTCCCGCCCCTGGGTGGCCAGCAGGCCGCCCTTGTCGTCCCGCAGCGCGGCGGCGGTGACGTCGGTCAGGCCGACCGGCCGGTCGCCGTCGCTCTTCAGGCGGCCGCGCAGGAAGACGCTGGCATCGGTGACGGCGAGAAATTCGGCGCCGGCGGCATCGAGCGTGAAGGCGGAGATGCCGCCGAAGCCGGAGAAGGTCGAGGTCAGGGTCAGCCCGCCGCGGAATTCCAGCCGGCCGAACCGGGTCTCGTCCGATCCGATGCGGAACCGCTCGATGGGGGTGGCCTTCACCTCCACCGGCACCGGCGAGAGCGGCAGGTCGCGCGGCTTCGAGAACGCCCGGTGCCCCAGCGCCACGCCGCCCACCCCGACCAGCAGGCTGGCGAGGAGGGTGCGGCGTGTGAGCAGGGCCATCAGTGCAGCCTGCGTCCGCGCGGTGCCGGGGCCGGCTTGTCGTCGAACAGCTCGGCCAGCTTCTCGGTCATGGCGCCGCCCAGTTCCTCGGCGTCCACGATGGTCACGGCGCGCTTGTAGTAGCGCGTCACGTCATGGCCGATGCCGATGGCGATCAGCTCCACCGGCGAGCGGTCCTCGATCTGCGAGATGATGTGGCGCAGGTGGCGCTCCAGATAATTGCCGGGGTTCACCGAGAGGGTGGAATCGTCCACCGGCGCGCCGTCGGAGATCATCATCAGGATCTTGCGCGCCTCGGGCCGGCCGAGCAGGCGCTGGTAGGCCCAGTCGAGGGCCTCGCCGTCGATATTCTCCTTCAGCAGCCCCTCGCGCATCATCAGGCCGAGGTTGCGCCGGGCGCGGCGCCAGGGGGCGTCGGCGGACTTATAGACGATGTGGCGCAGGTCGTTGAGGCGGCCCGGATTGGCCGGCTTGCCGGCGGCGAGCCAGGCCTCGCGCGACTGCCCGCCCTTCCAGGCGCGGGTGGTGAAGCCGAGCACCTCCACCTTCACCGCGCAGCGCTCAAGGGTGCGGGCGAGGATGTCGGCGCAGGTGGCGGCGACCGTGATCGGCCGGCCGCGCATGGAGCCGGAATTGTCGATCAGCAGCGTGACCACGGTGTCGCGGAACTCGGTGTCGCGCTCGCGCTTGAAGGACAGCGCCTGCATCGGATCGGTGACCACGCGGGAGAGGCGGGCGGGGTCGAGCACGCCTTCCTCCAGGTCGAATTCCCAGGCGCGGTTCTGCTGCGCCAGCAGGCGGCGCTGGAGGCGGTTGGCGAGACGCGCCACCACGCCCTGGAGGTGGCCGAGCTGCTTGTCGAGATAGGAGCGCAGCCGCGTCAGTTCCTCGGCGTCGCACAATTCCTCGGCCAGCGTCTCCTCGTCGAACTTGGTGGTGAAGGCGTGGTATTCCGGCCCCTTGTGGTCGAACGCTGGCGGGGTGCGCGGCTGCCAGGGCTCGGCGGCCTCGTCGCTGTCGCCGAGGTCGGCGTCGTCGGGCATGTCGGCGGGCGGGCCGGCCTCGCTCTCCACCGCGCTGTCGGGCAGTTCGTCCTGGGCCATCTCGGCTTCCACCTCGGTGGCGCCCTCCTGGCTGTCGTCCTCGCTGCGCTCGCCTTCCTCGCCGTTCTGCTCGTCGCGGCTGTTGGATTCGTCGTCGCTGTCGCTCTGCTCGTCGCTCTCGAGCCCGCTTTCCTCGCCCATCTCCAGCGAGGACAGCAGCTCGCGCGTGATCTCGCCGAACTTCTTCTGGTCCTCCAGCACCTCGGAGAGGCGGGCGAGGTCCTTGTCGGCGCGGGCCTCGATATAGTCGCGCCACAGGTCGACGATCTTGCGCGCGGCGGCCGGCGGGGCCTGGCCGGTGAGGCGCTCGCGCACCATCAGCGCCACCGCTTCCTCGATGGGGGCGTCGGCGCGCTCGGTGATGTCGGCATAGGGACCGCGATGGTAGCGGTCGTTCAGCATGGCGGTGAGGTTGCGCTGGGTGCCCAGCATGCGATTGCCGCCGAGCGCTTCCACGCGGGCCTGCTCCATCGCCTCGAACACCGCGCGCGCGGTGTCGCCCGTGGGCAGCATGCGGCGGTGGATGGCGGGGCTGTGGCAGGCGAGGCGCAGGGCGAGGGAATCCGCGTGGCCGCGCACGATGGCGGCATCCTGGGCGGTGAAGCGGCGCGGCGGCTCCGGCAGGCGCACCCGGTCCGGCGCCAGCGAGGGACGCTCGGAGGCATAGGTCACCTCGAACTCGCTCACGCCGGCGATCGCCTTGAAGCAGCTTGCGACGGCGCGCTTGAACGGCTCGGCCGGGGCTTCCTTGGGGGCGGTCTTGACGGTCTTGTTGGTCGGGGGAGCCATGGCTTCAGCCTGTCAGGGACGCGGGGTGCGCCCGCGGGAGGCGGGCGCGGGGGCGCCGGGCCGGCGCAGGGAGGACAGGCCCCTCCCGCAGGAGGGGCCCGCCGTCACGACAGCGCGACGTTGACCGCGCTTTCCGGCAGTTCCTGGCCGAAGCAGCGCTGGTAGAACTCGGCCACCAGCGGGCGCTCCAGCTCGTCGCACTTGTTGAGGAAGGTGACGCGCAGGGCGAAGCCGATGTCCTTGAAGATCTCGGAATTCTCCGCCCAGGTGAGCACGGTGCGCGGGCTCATCACCGTGGACAGGTCGCCGTTGATGAAGGCGCTGCGCGTCAGGTCGGCGAGGCGCACCATGCGCGCCACCGTGTCCCGCCCCTGCGGGTTCTGGTAGTGCTTCGACTTGGCCAGCACGATGTCCACTTCCTTGTCATGGGCAAGGTAGTTCAGCGTGGTGACGATGGACCAGCGGTCCATCTGGCCCTGGTTGATCTGCTGGGTGCCGTGATAGAGGCCCGTAGTGTCGCCGAGGCCGACCGTGTTGGCGGTGGCGAACAGGCGGAACGAGGGGTGGGGGCGGATCACCCGGTTCTGGTCCAGCAGGGTGAGGCGGCCGGAAACCTCCAGCACGCGCTGGATCACGAACATCACGTCCGGACGGCCGGCGTCATATTCGTCGAACACCAAAGCGACGTTGTTCTGCAGCGCCCAGGGCAGGATGCCGTCGCGGAACTCGGTCACCTGGAGCCCGTCGCGGACCACGATGGCATCCTTGCCGATCAGGTCGATGCGCGAGATGTGGCTGTCCAGGTTCACCCGCACGCACGGCCAGTTGAGTCGCGCCGCCACCTGCTCGATGTGCGTGGACTTGCCGGTGCCGTGGTATCCGGTCACCATGACTCGGCGGTTATGCGCGAAGCCGGCGAGGATGGCGAGGGTGGTGGGGCGGTCGAAGATGTAATCGGGATCGAGATCCGGAACATGGCTGTCCGCCTCGGAAAAGGCCGGGACTTCCATGTCGATGTCGATGCCAAACACCTGCCTCACCGAAACCTTCATGTCGGGAGTAGGTGCCACGGTCTCGGTGCTCATCATGCCTCCGTTCGCGCGGGACGCCGCGCTCAAGTCATTCGCTTATACCGCTCGCGGCACCTTAAAGGTTTTCCGCATCCGCAAGAACCATAGCGCAACGCACTGCTGCGCCGCACGCGGTGTTCAACAAAAACCTGCCTTCTTCAAGCAGTTGTAGGCCTGGATGACGTTGCGCAGCCGCTCCTCGGCCGAGCGGTCGCCGCCGTTGGCGTCGGGATGGTGGCGTTTCACCAGTTCCTTGAAGCGGGATTTGATCTCGGCGGCAGAGGCGGAAAGTTCGAGCCCCATCAGCTCCAGCGCCTGCCGCTCGGCGGTGCGGATGGCCCGGCCTTCCGGCTCGCGCGGCTCGAAGCCGGAGCCGTGGCTGCCCATCTCGGCGCCGAAGCCGAACGGGTCGCGCATGCCGTCGGTCTTCTTGCTGCCCTCGCCGTCGCGCACGCCCATGCGCCAGGTGGGCCGGTGCCCGGTCAGCGCATCCTTCTGATAGGCGTAGACCGCGGAATCGCTCATGCCCGCGAAATAGTTGTAGGACTGGTTGTATTCCTTCACGTGGTCGAGGCAGTACAGCCAATATTCCCCCTCCGCCATCCGGCCCTTGGGCGCGCGATGGGTCCCCGGCTGGTCGCAGCCGGGCCACTGGCAAGTGGGGCAGGTGGGCTTCCGCAACCGATCCTCAGCGGGCTTCACCCGGATGCGGTCGAAGAAGGGGGAGTCAATCTTCATAGCAGGCAGAGTATGCGGGCCGCGCCGCCGTGCGGCAAGGCAAGGGGGGCGGAAAGCTGCGGGGGCGAGCGTCCATCCTGAAGCCTGGGCGCCGTGGTCACATATACGTCGCGCAGCCCCCGGCGCAAGGCGCGCCGCTCCGCATGGCCCTCCTGCGGGAACGGGCTTGCGGGCCACCGGGCCTTGCCGCTAAGGTCATCGGCAAGGGGTTGTTCGCGATACCCCGTGAGGCGACAGGCTGAAGATCGCGTCCACCGTCCCGGATACGGGATGACCCTTGTCAGGGGATGGACGTCCATGCCGTCGCACACCGAAATCACCGTGTCACAGCTCTCCCGCCTTGTGGGCCTGCCCGGCGCGCCCGTCCTCATCGACGTGCGCACGGCCGAGGACTATGCCGCCGACCCGCGCCTGTGCCCCGCCGCCGAGCGGCGCGCGGCCGAGACCGTGGCGGATTGGGCCGCCGCTTATGCAGGCCGCGACGTCGTCGTGGTGTGCCAGCGGGGCCTGAAGCTGAGCCAGGGCGCCGCCGCCTGGCTGCGCACCGAGGGCGTTCGCGCCGAGACCCTGGAAGGCGGCTTCGAGGCGTGGCGATCCACTGCCGCGCCGCTGGTCAATGCCGGCGCGGTGCCGCCGCGCGATGCGGCCGGCCATACGCTCTGGGTGACGCGGGCCCGCCCCAAGGTGGACCGCATCGCCTGCCCCTGGCTGATCCGCCGGTTCGTTGATCCGGGCGCGCGGTTCCTGTTCGTCGCCGCCGCCGAGGTGCCGGCCGTGGCCGAGCGCTTCGGCGCCACGCCGTTCGACATCGACGGCGTGGCGTTCAGCCATGTGGGCGAGAGCTGCACCTTCGATACCATGCTGGCGGTGTTCGGGCTCGGCGGCGCGGTGCTGGACCGGCTCGCCGTCATCGTCCGCGCGGCGGACACCGGGCGGCTCGATCTCGCGCCGCAGGCGGCGGGCTTCCTCGCCGCCTCGCTGGGCCTGTCGCGCATGTTCCGCGACGACCTCGAACAGCTGGAGGCCGGGTTGCTGCTTTACGATGCCTTCTATCGCTGGTGCCGCGACGCGGTGGAGGAGACCCACACCTGGCCCGCCGCCGGCCGGCCGGCGTGAGGGCGCGCGCATGACCGATGCTCCTGTGCGTGCCGCCGCGCCGCCATCCCCCGTCCCCGCGCCGGCCCCGGCCGTGCCCAGCTTCGCCGAGGCCGCCCGGGTGTGGGCGCGCATCGGGCTGCTCAGCTTCGGCGGCCCGGCCGGGCAGATCGCCCTGATGCACAAGGAACTGGTGGAGGAGCGGCGCTGGATCGGCGAGGCGCGGTTCCTGCACGCGCTCAACTATTGCATGCTGCTGCCGGGCCCCGAAGCGCAGCAGCTCGCCACCTATGTGGGCTGGCTGCTCCACCGCACCCCGGGCGGCCTCGTGGCGGGCACGCTGTTCGTGCTGCCGGGCGCGGTGGTGATGACAGCGCTCAGCCTGCTCTATGCGGTGTTCCACGCGGTGCCGCTGGTCCATGCGGTGTTCTTCGGCATCAAGGCGGCGGTGCTGGCGGTGGTGGTGCAGGCGCTGCTGCGCATCAGCCGCCGGGCGCTGACGCGCCGCGCCCACGGGGTGCTGGCGGGCCTTGCCTTCCTGGCCATCTATGTGGCGCAGGTGCCGTTCCCGCTGGTGGTGCTGGCCGCGGGCCTTGCCGGCTGGTTGGCCAGCGGCCGCGACCTGTTCGGCGCCGGTGCGCATGCATCGGCCGGCGCGGCGGGCGCGGGAGTGGTGGACGACCTGTTCGCCCGCGGCGAGATGGCCCATGCGGCACCCTCGGCCGGGCGGGCGCTCAGGGTGCTCGCGGTCTGGCTGCCGGCCTGGCTCGGGCCGGTGGCGGTGCTGGTCCTCGTCACCGGGCCGGACAGCGTGTGGAGCCAGATCGGCGGCTTCTTCAGCGTCATGGCGGTGGTGACCTTCGGCGGCGCCTATGCGGCGCTGGCCTATGTGGCGCAAGCGGCGGTGGACACCTTCGGCTGGCTGGCGGCGCCCGAGATGGTGGACGGGCTCGGCCTTGCGGAGACGACGCCCGGCCCGCTCATCCTGGTGCTGCAATTCGTCGGCTTCCTCGCCGCCTTCCGCGCCCCCGGTGCGCTGCCGCCGTGGCTGGCCGGCGGGCTGGGCGGCCTGCTGACGCTATGGGTGACGTTCGCGCCGTGCTTCCTGTGGATCTTCCTCGGCGCGCCCTACATGGAGGCCCTGCGCGGCAACCGCCGCCTGTCCTCGGCCCTGTCCGCGATCACCGCCGCCGTGGTGGGGGTGATCCTCAACCTGGCGCTGTGGTTCTCCATCCATGTGGTGTTCCGGGAGGTGCGCGAACTGCATGTGCTCGGCCTGTCGCCGGACGTGCCGGTGCTGTCCTCGCTGGACTGGCGGGCGGCGGTGCTGGCGCTGGCGGCGCTGGTGGCCATGCTGCGCTTCAAGGCCGGCATGCTGCCGACGCTCGCCGCCTGCGCGGCAGCGGGCGCCGTCCTGTCCTACGCGCCGCTCTGACCGGGACGCGGAGCGGTCGCGCCGCATTGACGGGAGGTGGCCGGCGGCAGTACCGATGGACCATGTCGCAGGCCAACCTCACGCAGATCCGCAGCACGCTGGAAGCCGGCCTTTCGCCGCTCGCCCTTGAGGTGGAGGACGAGAGCCAGCTTCACGCCGGGCACGCCCACAACACCTCGCGCCCCGATGGCGGCATCACCCATCTGCGCGTGCGGGTGGTGGCGGAGGCGTTCCGCGGCAAGAGCCGCATCGACCGCCACCGGCTGGTGAACGCGCTGCTGGCGGCCGAGATCGCCGGCGGCCTCCACGCGCTGGCCATCGACGCCAAAGCGCCCGGCGAATAAGCGTGGCCGCGGCGGCGGGCCCGAGCGGCTCTGGGGCGCTCGTCCTGTTCTCGGGCGGGCAGGATTCCACCACCACGCTCGCCTGGGCGCTGGACCGCTTCGCGCGGGTGGAGACGCTCGGCTTCGACTACGGCCAGCGCCACCGGGTGGAGCTGGACTGCCGTGCGCATTTGCGCGCGGCGCTCGCCGCCATGAAACCGGCGTGGGCGGAGCGGCTCGGCGAGGACCATACCCTGTCGCTGGACGCGCTCGGCGCGGTGTCGGACACGGCGCTGACCCGCGACGTGGCCATCGCCATGGACGACACCGGCCTGCCCAACACCTTCGTGCCCGGCCGCAACATCATCTTCCTCACCTTCGCCGCCGCGCTCGCCTACCGGCGCGGGCTGCGTCACATCGTCGGCGGCATGTGCGAGACCGATTTCTCCGGCTATCCCGACTGCCGCGACGACACCATCAAGGCGCTCCAGGTGGCGCTGAACCTCGGTATGGACCAGCGCTTCGTGCTGGAGACGCCGCTGATGTGGATCGACAAGGCCGCCACCTGGCGGCTGGCGGAAAGCCTCGGCGGTCCGGCGCTGGTGGACCTGATCGTCGCGGAAACCCATACCTGCTATCTTGGCGAACGGGGCGCGCGCCACGCCTGGGGCCACGGCTGCGGCACCTGCCCCGCCTGCCGCCTCCGGGCGGACGGTTTTGCCCGCTATCAGGCCGAGAAGGTTGCGCCATGACGATTGCCCGGACGCCCGCCTCCCGCCTCTCCCGCCGTGCCCCGGCCCTGCTGCTGCTGCTGGCGGGCCTCATGGCCGGGACCGCGCTGCCGGCGCGGGCGGCGAGCTTCGACTGCGGCGCGCCCAAGCTGCCGGACGAGAAGGCGATCTGCGTCAACCGCGACCTGTCCGAGCTGGACGTGAAGATGGCGACCCTGCTCGACGTGCTGACCCACCTCGTGCCCATGGGCCAGCGCGGCGAGATCCAGGACGCCCAGCGCGCCTTCCTCGCCTATCGCGCCACCTGCAAGAACCGCGTCACCTGCATCCGCAAGGCCTATGAGGGCCGCATCGACCAGCTCAACAAGGGCCTCCAGGCGATCTACGCGCGCGGACCGTTCTGACCGCCGGCCTCTGGCGGCGGCGGGCGGGGCGGTGTAGTCACGGCCCGTTGGTCACGCCCGGAGCCTGAAGCATGCCGCTGTATTCCATCGATGGCCTCGCCCCCGAACTGCCCGCCTCCGGCCGCTACTGGATCGCGCCGAACGCCACCATCATCGGCCGCGTGAAGATCGAGGAGGATGCCAGCATCTGGTTCGGCTCGGTGATCCGCGGCGACAACGAGCCCATCGTCATCGGCCCCGGCACCAACATCCAGGAAAACTGCGTCCTGCATACCGATCCCGGATTCCCCATCGTGCTGGGGGCGGGCGTCACGGTGGGCCACATGGCCATGCTGCACGGCTGCGTGGTGGGCGAGAACAGCCTGGTGGGCATGGGCGCGACCCTGCTCAACGGCGCCAGGATCGGCGCCAATTCGCTGGTCGGCAGCAATGCGCTGGTCACCGAGGGCAAGGAATTCCCGGAAAATTCGCTCATCGTCGGCGCGCCGGCCAAGGTGATCCGCACGCTGGACGAGGCCATGGTCGAGCGGCTGAAGAAGACCGCCGAGCACTACCAGCACAATTGGAAGCGCTTCGCCGCCGGCCTCAAGCGCATCGACTGAGCGGCCCGGCGTCCGGGCGGCCGGTCAGCGGCCGCCGCCCACCACCGGGGGAGAGCGGGTTTCGCCCAGCGAGACCCACTGGCTCGGGTCGTTCTGCGACTGCCGCTTCACGTAGCGATAGCCGGTCTCCTTCCAGCGCACGATCTCGGGCGCCTGGTTGTCGAGGATGAGGTCGCCGCGATCGGTCACCACGGTGAGCACCGCGTGGCCGTCGCCGGCGCGGTCCCGGACCACGGTGATCAGCAAAGCGGACGCCGGCCAGCCGAGGTTCATCAGCACCCGGCGCTTTTCCAGCACATAGTCCTCGCAGTCGCCCTTGCCGTCGTCGGGATAGGCCCACAGCTCGGTCACGCCGTAATGTTCGAGGTCGGTCATCGGCTCGACGGCGTCGTTCACCGCGCGGTTGACCTTCTGCAATTCGGCGAACTTGGTCTCGCTCAGCGCGATCTCGTAGACCTGCGGCCCGGAGGGCTGGCACTCGTTGGCGTGCTCGCCGCAGAACTGAACGTAGCCGATGGGCGCGTTGGTGTTGCCGATGGCGTCGAGATGGTCGGCGGGGCCGGGCGGCAGGCTGGCGTAATGCACGCTGCCCGTGGCATGCGGACCACCCGCCGCAGCGCCTTCGATCCCGCTCAGCAGCAGGCCGAAGATCATCAGCAGTCGGGCGGGAGAGAGCGGCATGGGCGGTCGCAAGCCTTGTGGTCAACGAACCTTGTGGTCAACGAACCTTGCGGTTAACGAACCTTGCGGTTAACGAAATGATAATGCCTCAGGCGCGCCACCTTTGCGCCATCAACCATTTCTTAACCTTAATGCGGGTCGGCTTCCGGCCGGAAGCGCTTTTTGTGCGCTGCGGCACCCTCCGGTCTTCGGGGCGCCGGCGGGAGCGGGGCAGGGGCGGCGCAGCCCGCGCCGGTCACGAGCACTTGTGGGCCTGCGTTTTTAGTTGCCGCGCGCCCGCCGCGCGCCTATGTGCGGGCTGTGCTCGACGTCACTGATCCCCTCCGGGCTCCGCCCCGCCAGCCGGTCTTCAACATTCCCGGCATCGTCGCCACCCTCGCCGTGGCGATGTTGGCGATCCAGTTCGTGCGGGAGTACATCCTCGACGACAGCGCGAATATCGAGGTGCTCGGCCTCTTCGCCTTCGTGCCGGGGCGCTACGATCCCACGGCGCCGTTCCATCTGCCCGGCGGCATCGGCGCGGAGATCTGGACCTTCGTCACTTATGCCTTCCTGCACGCCAACTGGGTGCATGTGGGCGTGAACATGATCTGGATGCTGGCGTTCGCGACGCCGGTGGCGCGCCGCTTCGGCACCGCGCGCTTCCTGGCCTTCTTCTGCGTGACGGCGGCGGTGGGCGCGGCGGCCCATCTCGTCACCCATGCGGACGCCATGGTGCCGATGATCGGAGCCTCGGCCTCGGTCTCCGGCCTGATGGCCGCGGCGGTGCGCTTCGCCTTCGCGCCCGGCGCCTCGCTCAGCGCCCGGCGCGGCATCCATGCGGACCAGATGCCGGCCCAGAGCCTGGGCGAGGCGTTCCGCGACGTGCGGGTTCTCGCCTTCGTCGGTGTCTGGGTGGGCGTGAACCTGCTGTTCGGCCTCGGCGTCTCCATGCCGGGGGCGGAGGATGCGGACGTGGCGTGGCAGGCGCACATGGGCGGCTTCTTCGCCGGCCTGCTGCTGTTCTCGCTGTTCGATCCCGTACCCAGGCGCCTCCGGCACGAGAAAGCCGCCGGCTGAAGCTGCCTCAGGGGCAACGTCGGGGTTGCAGAGCGGCCCCGCGCGGTGGATCATCTCCGCCGGACCGTCCATGCGCCGGCGATCAAGACCAAGAATTCATCCGCCGGCACGAGGCAGCCACGGTCTAGCGGAGGATGAAATATGACAGTCAGCGCCATCCTGCAGAACAAGGGCACGTCCATCGTCACCATCTCGCCCGACGTGAGCCTCAGCGAGGCGGTGCGCAGCCTTGCGGAGCACCGCATCGGCGCCATCGTGGCGGTGGATGCGCAGGCCCGCGTGGCAGGCATCATTTCCGAGCGCGACGTGGTGCGCATCCTCGGCGAGAAGGGGCCGGACGTGCTGTCCGAGCCGGTATCCTCGGTGATGACCCGCACGGTGGTGACCTGCACCACCAGCGAAACCGTTCCCGGCGTGATGGAACGCATGACCCGCGGCCGTTTCCGCCATGTGCCGGTGGTCGAGGACGGCCGCCTGCTGGGCATCATCTCCATCGGCGACGTGGTGAAGTTCCGCGTCGAGGAGATGGAGCGCGAGAGCGCGGCTTTGCGCGACTATATCATGACGGCGTGAGCCGGACCGGCGGCGGGGCGTCCCGCCGCCGCGCATCGGGCGCGCCGGGACAAGCCGGGCCTTCAGGCCGCACCGCCCTCAGGCGAGCGCCTTCACCTTCAGGCCAGCGCCTTCCTCAGGCCAGCGCCACCATGGCCGCCTTCAGATCCTCCACCACCCGCTCGGCGGCTTCCGCCCCGGCCGCGATCGCCTCGTCGGCGCGCTGGAAGTCGAACAGGCCGATCTTGCCCAGCTTCGGGGAGATGGACACGTCCGGCGGGTCGCCCGCGAGGCGCGAGCGGGCGATGCGGTCCTGGGTGATGTTGAAGGCGTCGATCATCACCGAGGAGATGCCGCGCGGGCCATCCGGCGGGCCGGAGAAGAACTGGCGGCGCAGCAGCCGGTCGGGCCGCAGCATGGCGGCGATCCCCGCCCGCTTCTCCGCCAGGGCCACCTCTGCGGTTTCCAGCATGCCGCCATGGTCGTGGATCACGGTGCCCTTGCCGAACACGTCGGCATTGAGGTTCACCGCGATGACGATGCGCGCGCCCATGGCGCGGGCGGCTGAGACCGGGATGGGATTGACCAGGGCGCCGTCCATCAGCCAGCGCCCGCCCACCTTCACCGGGGTGAAGATGCCGGGCAGGGAGTAGCTGGCGTGGATGGCTTCGACGAGGTCGCCGCGGGTCAGCCAGATCTCGTGGCCGCTGCCCAGCTCCGTGGCGATGGCGGCGAACACCGTGCCCATGTCCTCGATGCGCACCGGCTCCATCTGGCGGCGCATGAGGTCCACCAGCCGCCGGCCGCCGATGAGGCCGGACGAGCCGAAGGTGAAATCGAGCAGGCCGAGCACGTCGCGCTTCTTCAGGCCGCGCGCCCAATGCTCCAGTTCGTCGAGCTTGCCGGCCGCCCACAGGCCGCCGACCACGGCGCCGATGGAGGTGCCGGCCACCACCTGCGGGCGGATGCCGTGCTTTTCCAGCACCCGCATCACGCCGATATGGGCAAGGCCGCGCGCGGCTCCGCCGCCGAGCGCGATGCCGATGCGCGGGCCGCCGCCGGGAGCGGGCCGGGTGGCCCGGCTGTCCACTTCGACATCGGTGATCGCGATGGCTTCCGCCGGCGCGCTTTCCGCCGGTGTGCTTTCCGTCGCCGCCTCGCTTCCCCGGAAGCGGCGATTGAGGCCCTGGAACATGCACGCCTCCCAACGGCCGGTGGTCCGGCGCGGCGCACGGCCCGCCGGAGAAGACAGCCCATCGTCTCTGGCCGGTCTTGCCCGGCCGAACGTCGAGACGGTCCCGGTCCAGTCATCAAAGGCGGTACCGGTTCAGATTCGATGAATCCGCACCGGACCGCCTGTCGCGGGCACTTTACAACCTTTGATGTCGGAAGCGTGACCTTGATGGTTCCGTAGCGGAGCGTTTCCCGCCGCGGCGCGCGATCAGTGGTCGTGCGCGCCGTAGACCGCCTTGGGGTCGAAGCGCGGCGCATCGCCCGTGAAGGCGAGCGGCGTGGCGGCGGAGGGCGCCGCGCCGATCGGGATGGTGCGGTAGAAGCAGGAGCGCCGGCCGGTGTGGCAGGCGGCGCCTGTGCCGCCCATGGTCACCTTCAGCAGCACCGCGTCCTGGTCGCAGTCGATGCGGATCTCCGACACCTTCTGGGTGTGGCCGGAGGTCTCGCCTTTCTTCCACAGAGCCTGCCGCGAGCGGCTGTAATAGTGCGCCTCGCCGGTCTCCATAGTCAGCGCCAGGGCCTGGGCGTTCATGTGGGCGAGCATCAGCACCTCGCCGGTGGCGGCGTCCACGGCGATGCAGGTGACAAGGCCGCTGGCGTCGAAACGCGGGGCGAGCACGGTGCCTTCCTCAAGCTCGTGGGGGCTGGCCGCCACGGGGAAGGCCGGCGTCTCGATGGTCATGGCGCGCTCGCGGGGTGGGAGAAAGGGATCAGCGCAGGCCGCGCAGCATGGTGATGAAGCGCACCTGCTCGGCCGGGTCGTCGCGGAACACGCCGATGAACTGGCTGGTCAGCGTCATCACGCCGGGCTTCAGGATGCCGCGCATGGACATGCACATGTGCTCGGCCTCGATCATCACCGCCACGCCGCGCGGCTTCAGCGCCTCGTCGATGGCGGTGGTGATCTGCGAGGTCAGGTGCTCCTGGGTCTGCAAGCGGCGGGCATAGAGATCCACCACCCGGGCGATCTTGGACAGGCCGACCACCCGCTCCACCGGGAAATAGGCCACGTGCACCTTGCCCACGAACGGCACCATGTGGTGCTCGCAATGGGAATGGAAGGGAATGTCCTTCAGCAGCACGAAGTCGTCGAAATTGCCGATCTCGCCGAAGGTGCGGTCGAGCACCTCCTCGGCGGTGAGGTGGTAGCCGCCGTAGATCTCGTCATAGGCGCGGACGACGCGGGCCGGGGTCTCGGTCAGGCCCTCGCGCGCGGGATCCTCGCCGATATAGGCCAGCAGGGTGCGGACGGCGGCTTCCGCCTCGGCGCGGGAGGGGCGCGCGGCATCGTCGACGGCCGGGGCCTGCGTGCCGTGCCGGCGCGCCTCGGTCTCGGCCTGATCCTTGAACAGCTTGACCACCGCGTCCATCAACCCAACTCCGTCCGACCGCCCTGTCGATGGGCGGGAGTGTCACCGGGGTCAGCCTTGCGGATGCCACCCCTCGCGGGGGCCATCCTTCACAGGGGGAGCCGGCCGCGACCAAGCTCTGACTCTCTTGAGCCCCTGGCGTTTCCGCCGCTAAATTCCGACCTATATAGGAAGCTGGCGGCGGCGCGGCAATTGCGTGTTGCGCGTGCCCGCCCTGCTTTTTGGCGCGGTCGCCGGGCGATCAGGCCCGGTTCCGCCTCCGGCGGAGGGACCGCCCCATGGGATGTCAGGCATGATCAACGACGTCTACAACACCCGCATCCTGGCCTACGCGGCCGAGATCCCCCGCCTGGGGCGGCTCGATGGGCCGGACGCCACGGCGACCGCGCATTCGCGGCTCTGCGGCTCCACCGTGACGGTGGACCTGAAGATGGACGGGGATGTGGTGAGCGATTTCGCCCATGAGGTGCGGGCCTGCGCGCTCGGCCAGGCCTCCTCCTCCATCATGGCGAGCCACGTGGTGGGGGCGAGGGCGCAGGAGCTGCGCGACCTGCGCGAGCGCATGCGCGCCATGCTGAAGGAGAACGGCCCGCCGCCGGAGGGCCGCTGGGCGGATCTGGCGGTGCTGGAGCCGGTGCGCGACTACAAGGCCCGCCACCCCTCCACCCTATTGACCTTCGACGCGGTGGTGGACGCCATCGGCCAGATCGAGGCGGCGCGGGAGAAGGCCCCGGCGGAATAGGCCCGGTCGGTTCCGGCGGGGGACGGCGCGCCGTTCCCCGGGCGCATCCGGCGCGCGGCTATTTCACCGGCGTGGCGAGCGTCGGCAGCGGCATCACCGGCACGGCGGGAATCGACGGGCTGGCCACCGGCGCCGGGACCGGCTTCATGGCCGGCGTGAGCGGCGGCAGGCTGAGGGCGGCGCGCACCTCCGCCGCCGCCTTGGCGAGGTCGGCCTGGAATTCCGCGCTGCGCAGCAGTTCCACCGCCAGGATGCTGCCGGCGATGTGGCCGGCCTCCACGTCGCTGGGATAATGCACGCCGCCGAGCAGACGCTCGACGCCGAACTGCGCCCCGCGGTCGAAGATCAGCCCGGCCTTCTCGGGCACCATGGCCGCGAGGAGGATGGCCATCAGCGTGCCGTAGGTGGCGTGCCCGCTGGGATAGGAGGGGGTGTTCTCCGGCGCCACCGCGAGGCGGACGGCCGGATTGACGAGATAGGGCCGCTCGCGGTTCCAATAGTCCTTCACCACCGCAACCTGGGTGTAGGCCTGATTCCACGCCCGATCGAGCACCGCATTGGCCACCGGCGCCGCCGTGCCGGACAGGTTGGTGCCCACCGCCGCCGAGAAGCGGTCGAGGCTGCGGATGACATCGGCCTCGGCGGCCTTGATCTCCTCGGGGGTGCGGGAGGCCTGCAACTCGCGCAGGATGCGGAAATCCTCCACCGTGGTGGGCGAGCCCGGGGCCGGGGCGGGCGGGAGCACCTTGATGAGGTCCACCTGGCCGGGCTGTATATAGACCGGGTCGGCCGCCAGGCCCGGTGCCGTCCCCGCCACGGCCAGCAGGAGGGCGAGGGCCGCGCCCCACATACCGGCGCGGGCGGCGGCGGCGCGGATCCGGGGACAGGCAAGGACGGACGACAGGATTTGCATGGAACACCGCACGAGGGCCAAGGACTTAGAGGTAGCATGACGCGGGACCGTCTTCCACGAGAGACGCTTCCATTCCCGCGCGAGCGGCCGGTGCGGCGCGCGCTGGCCCGCCTGCCGCGCCTGCTGCTGCGCGGGCCGATCCTCGCCTATCGCTACACGCTGTCCGCCTTCCTCGGGCGGCAGTGCCGCTACCTGCCCACGTGCTCGGCCTATGCGGACGAGGCCATCGCCCGCCACGGCGCCTGGGCCGGGGGCTGGATGGCCACCGCGCGCCTGTGCCGCTGCCACCCATGGGGCGGCGCCGGCTTCGACCCAGTGCCGCAATGCCTGCCGGCGGAGGCCCGCTGGGACCGGCCATGGCGCTACGGGGCGTGGCGGTCGCCGCCGGACGGGGGGCTGCCGGACCGAGAGCCGGAGGCGTGAGGCGCGGTCAGCCTCGCACCGGCTCCGCCCTTTACGTCCCGGCTGTCCCGGCCTAGATGAGGCCCCTTCAACAAGAGCCTACCTGCGGGGTGCGCAGGAGTGGGCAGGAGAAGAAGCATGCTGACCCTGACGTTCCCCGACGGCGCGCAACGCGAGTTTCCCGACGGGTCCCGCGGCGCGGATGTCGCCGCCGCCATCTCCAAATCGCTGGCCAAGAAGGCGGTGGCGGTGACCCTCGACGGGGCGCTGACCGACCTGTCCGAGCCGATCACCCAGGATGCCCGCATCGAGATCGTCACCCGCGACGACGCGCGCGCGCTCGAACTCATCCGCCACGACGCCGCCCATGTGCTGGCCGAGGCGGTGCAGGAGCTGTTCCCCGGCACCCAGGTGACCATCGGCCCGGTGATCGAGAACGGCTTCTATTACGATTTCGCCCGCAACGAGCCCTTCACCACCGACGATCTGCCGAAGATCGAGGCGAAGATGAAGGAGATCATCGGCCGCGACAAACCCTTCACCAAGGAAGTGTGGTCGCGCGACGAGGCCAAGCGCGTGTTCCGCGACAAGGGCGAGGCGTTCAAGGTCGAGCTGGTGGACGCCATCCCCGAGGACCAGACCGTCAAGATCTACAAGCAGGGCGACTGGTTCGACCTGTGCCGCGGCCCGCACATGCCCTCCACCGGCAAGATCGGCACCGCCATCAAGCTGATGAAGGTGGCCGGCGCCTATTGGCGCGGCGACAGCAACAATCCCATGCTCACCCGCATCTACGGCACGGCTTGGCACGACCAGGGCGAGCTGGACGCCTATCTCCACCGCCTGGAGGAGGCGGAGAAGCGCGACCATCGCCGCCTCGGCCGGGAGATGGACCTGTTCCACTTCCAGGAGGAAGGGCCGGGCGTGGTGTTCTGGCACCCGAAGGGCTGGAGCCTGTTCCAGGGCCTCGTGTCCTACATGCGCCGGCGCCTGAAGGCCGACTACAGCGAGGTCAACGCCCCGCAGGTGCTCGACAAGAGCCTGTGGGAGACCTCCGGCCACTGGGGCTGGTACAAGGAGAACATGTTCAAGGTTCAGTCGGCGGGCGAGGAGACCGGCGACGAGCGGGTGTTCGCGCTCAAGCCGATGAACTGCCCCGGCCATGTGCAGATCTTCAAGCACGGCCTGAAGTCCTATCGCGACCTGCCCATGCGCCTCGCCGAGTTCGGCGCGGTGCATCGCTACGAGCCGTCCGGCGCGCTGCACGGGCTGATGCGCGTGCGCGGCTTCACCCAGGACGACGCGCACGTCTTCTGCACCGAGGAGCAGATGGCGGCGGAGTGCCTGAAGATCAACGAGCTGATCCTCTCCACCTATGCCGACTTCGGCTTCGAGGAGATCACGGTCAAGCTCTCCACCCGGCCCGACAAGCGCGTCGGCTCCGACGAGGTGTGGGACCACGCCGAGGACGTCATGTCCCGCGTGCTCCAGCAGATCGAGGCGGAATCCGGCGGCAGGATCAAGACCGGCATCCTGCCGGGCGAGGGCGCCTTCTACGGGCCGAAGTTCGAATACACGCTGTCGGATGCCATCGGCCGCGAATGGCAGTGCGGCACCACGCAGGTGGACTTCAACCTGCCGGAGCGTTTCGGCGCCTTCTATGTGGATGCCGACGGCCAGAAGAAGACGCCGGTGATGATTCACCGCGCCATCTGCGGCTCCATGGAGCGCTTCACCGGCATCCTGATCGAACATTTCGCCGGGCATTTCCCGCTGTGGCTCGCCCCGGTGCAGCTCGTGGTGGCCACCATCACCCAGGAGGCGGACGGCTATGCCGCCGAGGTGGTGGCGGCGGCGCGGGCGCTCAATCTCACCGTGGACCTCGACACCCGCAACGAGAAGATCTCCTACAAGGTGCGCGAGCATTCGCTGGCCAAGGTGCCGGTGCAGTTCGCCCTGGGCAAGAAGGAGGCCGCCGAGCGCACCGTCTCCATCCGCCGCCTGGGCAGCCAGGAGCAGAAGGTGATGGGCCTGGACGAAGCCCTCGCCATGCTGGCGGACGAGGCCGTGCCGCCGGACCTGAAGCGGCGCGCGGCGCTGACCAAGGCCGCCTGAGCGCGGGACGCCGGAAAACCCGGACACCGGGAAATCCGGACGCCGGGAAATGCGGATGACAGGAAAAACGCGGGCCTTTGGGTCCGCGTTTTTTGTGGCCGGCGCAGGGCTATTCCCTGGCGATTTTGCGCCATTCTTTGAAACGCCCTGGCTTGTTGCAGGCCGCCCCAGTACCGTCGCGTTCAGGAATACGTCCGGTCTGGAGTGGGGCTATGACCAAAATCGTGACGATCACCGCCGGGATGGCGGTGACGATGCTGTCATTCGGCGCCAAGGCGCAGACGCTCAGCTACCAGTTACTGCAATATCAGGGCGCGAGCACTTTCTTCACCGGCATCCACGCCGGGCTGCTCACCGGAAACTACGTCATTCCGGGCACCACCTATACCGGCGGCCTGCTCTATAACCAGACCACCGGGACGTGGTCCGCCTTCCCGACCGCCACCGCCAACGGGTCGAACTATCCCGGCGCCATCGTCTCCTCGCCCTACGGGCCGGGCTTCGGCTCGCAATACGGCATCCTGCGCGCGGTCGGCAGCTACCAGACCACGGCCACCTCGCCCTATGACACCGGCTATCTCTATGACGCGGCGGCGGCGCCGGGCCAGACCCTGACCACGCTGCAATATCCCAGCGGCGCCTCGCCGACGCTGTTCACCATCGCCCACAGCACCTTCGGCAACCAGGTGGTCGGCAATTACGACACCCGCCTCGCCACCGGCAACGCCTTCATCTACGACATCAAGACCGGCACCTACACCACCAACAACAAGCCCGGTGCCGTCAGCACCACCGCCTACGGCATCTGGGGCGACAAGATCTCCGGCGGCTTCTTCGAGGCCAGCCTGCCCTCGGTGGAGCACGGCTACATCTACGACAAGACCACCGGCGTCTTCACCCAGTATGACCACCCCGGCTCGGTCGGCACGCATTTCGAGGGCATCGTCGGCGCCGGGCGGGCGGGGGAATACAATCTCGTCACCAACTGGATCACCGCCGACGGCAAGACCCATCCGGCGATCATGCATGTCGCCGCCGACGGCACCGTGACCTGGTACGAGATCACCATTCCCGGCACCGTGGTCTCGGCCAATTCGGCCTATGGCGACACCGTGGTCGGCATCGTCGTGAACGGCGCCGTCTACGGCTATATCGCCACCATGCCCGGCATCTACAATCCGATCCGCAACGACACGCCGCTGGTGGTGTCGGCGTCGGGCGTGGCCGGCATCACCGCCAATCCGGGCGGCGACGACGTGGTGAACACCTCGTCCATCCTGGTGTCCGGGGCCAACAGCATCGGCATCAAGACCGACACCTACGGCGTGGTGAACACCTCCGGCACGATCACCGCCAACGGCCTCGCCAGCACCGGCGTGCAGATGAACGGCCGCTTCAGCACCCTTCTGAACTCCGGCACCATCACCGCCGCGCCGGGCGCGTTCGCGGTCTCCAACGGTGTCGGAGCCACCGGCACCACGGTGGTCAACAACGGCATCATCAACGGCCAGGTGAGCCTCACCGGCGATGTGGACGCCCGGTTCGAGAACAACGGCTGGCTGGGCATCACCGCCGCCGGCGCCGGCATCACCCACCAGATCAACGGCGTGTTCGCCCAGACGCCCACCGGCGTGCTGGCGGTGCGGGTCAATGGCGCCACCGCCGACGCCTTGCAGGTGAGCGGCGTGGCGCGGCTCAACGGCACGCTGGCCGCCGGCTTCACCGGGCCGTCCGGCCTGCTGAAGCAATATACCGTGCTCACCGCCAGTGGCGGGGCCACCGGCACCTTCGCCAGCCTCTCGACCACCGGCCTGCCGGCGCTGTTCTCCACCTCGCTCAGCTATGCGCCCACCGCCGTCACGCTGAACGTGTCGTCCGGCCTGTCGCAGCTCCCCAGCCTGTCGCGCAACCAGATCGCGGTGGCCGCGGGCATCGACACCGCCCTCAACACCTCCAGCACCACCACCGTCGGCACGCTGCCCACCGGCCTGAGCGGGCTCTACAATCTCTCGGCCGCCGCGCTGCCCGCCACGCTCAGCCTGCTGTCGGGCGAGGCCTATGCCAGCGAGCAGTCGGTGCTGATGGGCGACGCACTCTATGGCCGCCAGTCGGTGCTCGGCCGGCTGCGGCAGGGCGCCTATGGCAGCCAGTCCGGCACGCTGGCCGCGCTGTCCTTCGGCGGCCCGGCCCTGGCCTTCGCCGGCGCCGACGCGCCGGCCCCCGTCGATGCGGCGGGCGCGCTGGCCTATGCGGTGAAGGCCCCCGGCCTGCCGGCGCCCGCCGTGGGGCCCACGGTGTGGGCGCAGGGCTTCGGCGTGTGGAACGACATCAGCGGCACCAGCACCTCCGCCGCCGTCAGCGAGACCCTGGGCGGCATGATGGCCGGCATGGACGGCATGCTGGGCGACTGGCGGCTCGGCTTCGCGCTCGGCTATGCGCAGTCCAATGCCAATGTCGGCTCGCTGGCCAGCTCGATCCAGTCGGACAACGTGACGGCGGCGCTCTATGCCGGCACCAGCTTCGGCGCGCTCAACCTGCGCCTCGGGGCGAGCTACACCTTCAACCAGGTGGACGGCACCCGCACCATCGCCGTGCCGGGCCTGCTCCAGACGGTGAACGGGCAGTATGACGGCGGCACCAGCCAGCTGTTCGCCGAAGTGGGCTACGGCCTGGCGCTCAACAGCATCGCGCTGGAGCCGTTCGCCGGCCTCGCCTATGTGCATCTCGACACCAACGCCTTCACCGAGACCAGCGCCGGCACCCTGGCGAGCGCGGGCCTGACCTCCGCCGCCACCAATTCGGACGTGGGCTACACCTCGCTGGGCCTCCGGGCGGCGACGGTGGTGCCGCTGGCCAACGGCATGGCGCTGGCGCCGCATGCCTCGGCGGCCTGGCTCTATGCCTTCGGCGACCTGTCGCCGGCGGCGCAGATGGCCTTCACCAGCCTGCCGTCGGCCTCCTTCTCGGTGGCCGGCGTGCCGCTGGCGCAGAACAGCGCGCTGCTGGAGGTGGGCACGGACCTGCGCCTCACCGCCCAGAGCCGCGTCGGCCTGTCCTATGTGGGGCAGTTCGGCGACGGCGTCTCCGCCAACGCCTTCGAGGCGACCTTCGCCTTCACCTTCTGACGGCCGGCTCCGGCGCGGCGGCGTGGGAATATCGTCCCGGCCTCAGCGGGTGACGGAGGACGCGGGGCGGCCGGCGCTGGCGAGGACTTCCACGTCCTTGTCCTTGCCGGCCTCCACCTTGAAGTCGCGGCTCACCACCTTGCCGTCGTTGCGGGCGATGGCGACATAGTCGCCCTCGGTGAGGATGAAGGACGGGAAGGCGCCGATGGATTCCTTGATGGTGTCGCCGCCCGGCGTGATGATCGACCACTGGGTATCGGCCTGGGCCTCGCCGCCCGGCTCCTTCACCAGCTTGAGGGTGATCTGCGCGGCGCGGTGATGCACCGTGGCGTCGGTGAGCTTGCCGGCCTGCACGGTGACGTCCGCCCGCACCACCGCATTGGCGTCGCCATAGCTGGAGACCACGTGGTAGGTGCCCTCGGGCAGCAGCACCACCTCATTGGCCAGTGCGCCGCGATAATAAGGCTGGGTGGAGGTGCGGCCCTGGAGGAAGGAGCCTTCGAAGATGTCGAAGGAGACCTTCTGGTTGGTGATCGCCTTGTTGTCCACGTCGGCCTGGAGCCGCAGCCCGCCGGCCGGCAGCACGAACACCTCGCGCCGCGAGGTGGCGCCCAGCACCACGCGCTGCGCCAGCGTGGCGTAGCCATAGCTCAGGTGGACGATGTAGCCGCCCGGATTGAGGAAGAACACCGGCGCCGCCTCGGCGCTCTCGGCCACCAGCGGGAAGGCGCCGGAGGCTTCCGGCGTGTCGGCGAACACCCGCCAGGTCAGCCCGCGCGGCACCGGCGCGCCCTCGGCGCCGAAGCGGGCGAACACGCCGAGCGTGATCTTGCCGGCGGGCGCCTGGGGCAGCACCGCGTGCGGCTCGCGCGGGCCGGATGGCGCGGCGGCGCGGCCGGGCGGCATCTGGGCCGGGGCCGGCCCCGAGAAGCTGCCGGGCGGCGGGGAGGTGGCGCCGGCGAACGGCAGGGCGCCGCCGGCCGGGGGGGCCAGCGGCACGGGCGAGACCAGCCCGCCCGGCGCGCCGACGGGCGCCGGCGGGCGCAGCGTCTCCTGCGCGAAGGCGCCGGCCGTCCCCGACACCAGCGGTGCCAAAGCGGCGGACATCACGGCCAACGTCACGGCGATGAGGCGCCCCAGCCGGCGGGCGGAGGCGGGATCGAAACTGCGCATCGGCCTGAGGTGCCCTGAAATCCTGTCGGTTTCAAGTCATGCCGCACCATGCCGCATCGGCTTTGGCGGCTTGCGGCGGTGTGCTAGAGCACCGGCGATACCGCCCGGTGCCGGGCGGCTGCGTCCTTGTCGCGGTCCCGCCCGGGGCCGTTCCTTCCGCAACAGGCGCGCGCCGCCCCGGCCGGGCGGTTGCGTTCAAGGGGTTTTGATGATGCCCGACGCACTCGATCTGCTGCGCACCCGCCGCTCGTCCCGGATCATGGATCTGGTGGCGCCCGGCCCCTCGCCGGCGGAGCTGGACACCCTGCTGACCATCGCCGCGCGGGTGCCCGACCACGGCAAGCTGGCGCCGTGGCGGTTCATCGTGTTCGAGGGCGAGGGCCGGGCGCGGGCCGGCGCGGCGCTGGCGCAGGTGTTCGCCGCGCTCCATCCCGACGCCACCGAGAAGCGCCTGGAGGAGGAGCAGGGCCGCTTCGCCCGCGTGCCGCTGGTCATCGCCGTGGTGTCGCGCGCGGCGCCGCACGTGAAGATCCCGGAATGGGAGCAGCTGCTGTCCTCGGCGGCGGCGGCGGAGAACCTGCTGATCGCCGCCGCGGCGCTCGGCTACGGCGCCACCTGGGTGACCGAATGGCCGACCTATGAGGAGCAGGCGCGCGCCGCGCTCGGCCTTGCGGCGCACGAGCGCATCACCGGCTTCGTCTATGTGGGCACCGCCACCCAGGCGCTGGAGGACCGCCCCCGCCCGGCGCTCGCCGACATCGTGACGCGGTTCTGAGTCCCCGGCGCGGCCATGGATCTCAGTCCATGGCCAGCCCGGCCGGGGTTCCCGTGCAGGGCAGCGAGCGTTCCACCGGCACATAGATGACGATGTCCGGCTTGAAGCGCTCCACCGCGCTCCAGCTGAAGCGGCAGTTGCGGTGGTGGGTCCAGGCGAAGGCGCTGGTGCGCGAGGCCAGCAGGCCCGGCCAGAAATGCTGGGTGAAGCTGTCGCCGATGACCAGGATGCGCGGCCCCGCGTGCCCGGTGTCGTAGGCATAGGATTCGAACGGGTCGTTGGGCGGGCTCGGCGGCATCACGCCCAGGATGGGTTTCAGCCCCGGCTGCGGCAGCATGGCGCCGCGGGGCGGGAAATCCACGTCGCCGCTGGCCTTGCTCTCACCGAGGAAGCGGGAAAGATCGCCGGTCGGCACCTTCTGGAGCGGGCCGAGCGCCTGCGCCGGGTCCACCCTCAGGTCCGGGAGCCCGGCCGCGTCCATGGCGGCGTTGAAGGCGAGCAGCGCGCCGCGTGAATTCCAGTGGGTGTCGGTCTTGCGATAGACCGGCCCGCCGGCCAGCGCCGCGGTCATGACCGGCCGCAGGTCGACGAAGGTGACGCCCTGCTCGGGCAGGGTCTCGGCGGCGAAATCGTATTCGGTGGGAGTGCGCCGCTCGCTCAGCGCCCAGTCCGGCAGATGGTCGGACAGCACGGTCTGGGCGTTGGGCGGCGAGAGCACCACCAGCTTGACGCCGTCCTTGCCGAGCACGTCGCGCATGCGGGCGGCGACGCGCGTCAGCGCCTCCATCTGTCCCCTGCGGAATACCCGGCCGAGGGTTTGGTCGAGCGCGCCTTCGCCCGTGTAGAACAATTGCCCGTCGCTGCCGATCAGCACCGGCCGCTTGCCGGTGGACTGCACCATCCGGTCGAAGCTGGCATTGGCGGCCATGATGAGGCCGCGCAGGCCGTAATTGTCGTTGATATAGGGGTCGAGCCGCTCGGTGGCGCGGGCCCACCACAGCGGGGGCACCGCGCGCACGGTGCGCAGCGGCGCCGGCAGGTCGGGCGTGAACAGGCCGATGGTGGGCAGCAGCAGCACCGCGAAGAAGACGGCGCACCACCAGCGGCGATAGGCGAACAGCAGCGGCATCGGCTCAGAACCTGAAATAGAGGAACGGGCTGTAGGCCGCCGCCCCCACGGTGATGACGCACAACAGGAACAGGCCCAGCACCGCCAGGCTGTCGCCGACCGCATAGGCCTTGCGCCGCCAGGCGTCCGGCACAAGGCCGCGCGGCGGCAGCGGCAGGCCGAACATGGCCAGCGGCCAGCCCAGCACCATCATGGCGATGGTCAGCGGCTGCAACGCCTGGAGCAGCGGCGCGGGCAGGCCGCCGAAGCCGTTGAGCCCGGCAAGGCCGGCGAACAGGTCATGCGCCCCGCCAAGGTCGTTGGCGCGGAACCACACCCAGCCGGTGAGCACCACCAGCAGGGCATAGGCATGGGACACCACGCGCGGCGCCCGCGCCAGCGCCCGGCCGAAGGCGGTGCGCTCCAGCACCAGGAAGGCGCCGTGATGGGCGCCCCAGATCACGAAGGTCCAGCTCGCCCCGTGCCACAGGCCGCACAGCAGGAAGACGGTCCAGAGGTTCAGCGCCGTGTGCAGGTGGCCATGCCGGTTGCCGCCCAGGGGGATGTAGACATAGTCGCGGAACCAGCTCGACAGGCTCATGTGCCAGCGCCGCCAGAAGTCGGTGATGGAGCGCGAGGCATAGGGCGTGCGGAAGTTGCGCGGGAACTTCAACCCCATGGCGAGGGCGAGGCCGATGGCCATGTTGGAATAGCCGCCGAAGTCGAAATAGATCTGCAGCGCATAGGCCAGCACGCCGATCCAGGCGGTGGCGAAGGAGGGCGCGCTGGTCTGGTCGAACACCACCGAGACGAGGGGCGCCACCTCGTCGGCGATCAGCACCTTCCACGACAGGCCGATGACGAAGATGCGCAGGCCCGCCGAGACGCGGCCGGGCGTGGTGCGCCGCTCGCGGATGCGGTGGGCGATGGTGGAATAGCGCACGATCGGCCCCGCCACCAGTTGCGGGAACATGGTGATGTAGACCGCGATCTCCTCCAGCCGCGTGTTGGCCCGCACCCGGCGCCGGTACACGTCCACGAGGTAGGAGATGGCGTGGAAGGTGAAGAAGGAGATGCCGAGCGGCAGCGGCAGGTGGATCACCGGCACCGCGAGGCCGGCGGGCGCCAGCAGGAGGTTGAGGTTCTCCGCCAGGAAGCCGGAATATTTGAACACCACCAGCCCGGCGATGTTCATCGCCACGGCGAGCCCCAGCATGCGCAGCCGCCAGCGCGGCGAGCGGGCGTCGATGACCTGCGCCATCCCATAGTTGCCGGCCATGGAGACGGCGAGGACGGCGAGGTTGCCGAGCCCGCCCCAGGCATAGAACACCAGCGAGAAGACGAGCAGCACGACATTCTTCGCGCGCAGGCTCGGCGTCGCGAAGTAGCAGATCAGGAAGGCCGGCAGGAAGTAGTAGAGGAACGTGACGGACGAGAAGATCATTCGTGTGTCATGGCCTGGGCCCGCCGGACGGCGGGCCGGGCGCGCCTAATAGATGAATTGTTCACGCAGGATACGCTCGTCGAGCCCGTGGTCGGGATCGAACAGCATGTCCATGGACGATGATTTGTCGAGATGCGCGGACACTTCCACGATGTCGCGCACCTCCTGATGGTCGGCCACCGCGCTCACCGGCCGCTTGTCGGCCTCCAGCACGGTGATCTGGATGGTGGCGCGGTCGGGCAGCAGCGCGCCGCGCCAGCGGCGGGGGCGGAAGGGCGAGATCGGGGTCAGCGCCAGCAGGGCGGTGCTCAGCGGCAGGATGGGGCCGTGGGCGGAGAGATTGTAGGCGGTGGAGCCGGCGGGGGTGGCCACCAGGATGCCGTCGCAGATCAATTCCTCCAGCCGCACCTTGCCGTCGATGGAGATGCGCAGCTTCGCCGCCTGGTAGGTCTGGCGCAGCAGGGAGACCTCGTTGATGGCCGGGGCGGTGTGGTGCACGCCGTGCACGTCCAGCGCGGTCATCACCAGCGGATGGATGATGACGTGGGTGGCGGCGGCGAGGCGCCCGTGCAGGTCGTCCTCGCGGAAGGTGTTCATGAGGAAGCCCACCGAGCCGCGGTGCATGCCGTAGATCGGCACGCCCCGGTCGCGGAAGCGGTGCAGCGTCTGGAGCATGAGGCCGTCGCCGCCGAGGGCGACGATGACGTCGGCGGCGTCCTCCTCCACCGCACCGTAGCGCTTGATGAGGCGGGCGCGGGCGGCTTCCGCCTCGCTGGTCTGGCTTGCCGCGAAGGCGATGCGCTCGAAGCGGCGTGGGCTGTCGGTCATCCGGACGATTGCTCTCCAGCAGCCCTCGCGCCTGAAGCGGAGGCAGCCGAGGGCGCGATCATGCGCGGGGGAGGCAAGGCGCCCCCATCCAGGCGGACTCGCACCTTCGGCTTTGCAACACAGACGGTTCGGCATGCGGGTAGGACAGCACCGCGCTTTCCCCCGACGCCTCCGGTTCCGTCTTTCGTCTATCGGGCGGGAGCGAGGTTGTCGAGGCGGCGGGGCTCGCGCCGGCGGGTTCCCGCCCGCCTGTGGCGCGACAGGCACGCCGCCCTGGTGCATTGTGCGGGCGTCCCTGTGCCGGAGCCCGCCATGTCCACGCGCCTCGTCTCCACGCGCCTCGTCTATGCCACCTATCCCAGCCTCGCCCTGGCGGAAGCGGCCGGCCGGCGCGCGGTGGAGGCGCGCCTTGCCGCCTGCGCCAACATCCTGCCGTCGATGGTTTCGATCTACCGCTGGGAGGGCGCGGTGGAACGGGCGGAGGAGGTGGTGCTGCTGCTCAAGACCACGCAGGCGCTGGCGCCGCGCGTGGTGGAGGCGGTGCGCGCCGGCCATCCCTACGAGATGCCGGCGGTGCTGGTCCTGCCGGTGGAGGGCGGCAACCCCGCCTTCCTGGAGTGGATCGCCGCCGAGACGGCGGAGGCCTGAGCCCGGCTGCGGCGGAATGTCCGCCGGCCGGATGGAGACGCGGCCGCGCCCCGCTCAGCCCCGCGCCTGCACCCAGGGCACCGGGACGAAGCGATAGCCGTCGCCGTCCTTTTCCAGATGCGCGGCGCCGGGGAAGGGGAAGTGGAAGCCGGCCACCAGCAGGCGCTCGGCCGCCACGATCTCCAGCATGCGCCGGCGGCTGGCCTCGGCCAGATCGGGGTCCATGTCGAACATGGCGTGCCAGCCGGGATTGCGCACGAACAGGTAGGGCGTGTTGGTCAGGTCCGACTGGATGAACAGCCGGTCCGCGCCCGAGGTGAGCATGAAGGAGGTATGGCCCGGCGTGTGGCCGGGGGTGCCGATGGCGGTGAGGCCGGGCAGCACCTCCTGGTCCCAGTCATAGCGGTTGACGTGGCTCTCCACCGCCGCGAACACCCGGCGGGCATTGGCGAAGGCGGGCTTCTGGGCGTCCGGCGCGCGGCTGGCGGCGCCTTCGTCCAGCCAGAAGTCCCATTCGCGCTCCGGCACCAGCACCTGGGCATTGGGGAAGGCGGGCGTGCCGTCGGCGGCCAGCAGGCCGTTGATATGGTCGAGATGGAAGTGGGAGATCACCACCGTGTTGATGGTGGCCGCCGCCACGCCGACGGATTCCAGCGTGTGGTGCAGGCGGCCCATGGTGGAGGGCTCCGCCTGCGGGCCGAAGCCGGTGTCGATGAGCACGCGGCGGCCGGCGATCTCCAGCAGCAGCGGGTTGAAATAGATCGTCAGCTGGTCGTCCGGCAGGAAGGCGGCGCGCAGCGCGGCCTTCACCGCCGCCTGCGGCTGGTTGCGCACGAAGCCGTCCGGCAGCGGGATGGTGCGGGTGCCGTCGGGCAGCGCCGTCACGGTGACGGAGCCGACGCTGTAGCGGTAGGCGACGGGCGGAAGCGGGGGCAGGGCGGCCATGCAGATGGTCCCGAAGGGAGGAGAGCGTCGGCGATCCGCGCGGGCCTCGGGCGAGGCCCGCGCCGCGCGCCGGGTGCTGCCCTATAGCCCGCCCATCCCCCGGACGGGAATACTGTTCCTGCGGAAGGCCGGACCCGCGCCGCCGGCCGGGCGGGCGGGTGGCGGTCACAGTCGCGTGAGCCCGGCCCGCTGGGTGCGGGTGATTGTCCGCGCGGCCGGCCGCCGGGCAAAGAAAAAGGCTGCCCGCGGGGCGGGCAGCCTTGCTGCGTCGGGTTCTGTTGCGTCGGGCCTTGAGCGGGCGCTCAGCGCACCGGAGGGGCGTACTGGATGCCGCCGGTGCTCCAGAGCTGGTTCACGCCGCGCGGGATGGCGAGCTTGGAGCCGGTGCCGACATTGCGCTCGAACACTTCGCCGTAATTGCCCACGGCGCGGATGATGCGCACCGCGAAGTCCTTGGTCAGGCCGAGCTGGGTGCCGTAGTCGCCCTCGGTGCCCACCAGGCGCTTCACGTCCGGCTTCTCGGACTTCAGCGCGTCGTCGATGCTGAGCGAGGACACGCCCAGTTCCTCGCCGTTGAGCATGGCGTAGTGGGTCCACTTCACCACGTTGAACCATTCGTCGTCGCCCTGGCGCACCACCGGGCCGAGCGGCTCCTTGGTGATGACGTCGGGCAGGACGATGTGGGCGGCCGGCTTGGCGAAGCCGGTGCGCAGGGCATAGAGCTGCGACACGTCGGTGGTCAGCGTGTCGCAGGTGCCGGCCTCATAGGCCTTCACCAGCTCCTGCACCGAGGGCAGGGTGACCAGCTCGATCTTCATGTTGTTGGCTTTGAAATAGTCCGTCGCATAGCTGGCGGCGGTGGTGCCGGCCTGGACGCAGACCTTCGAGCCGTCCAGCTCCAGCGCGGATTCGACCTTGCGGGCGGCGGGCACGAGGAAGCCCTGGCCGTCATAATAGGTGATGGGGCCGAACAGCAGCTTGAGCTTGGCTTCGCGCTCCAGCGTCCAGGTGGTGTTGCGCGAGAGCACGTCCACCTTGCCGGATTGCAGCGCGGTGAAGCGCTCCTCGGCATTGAGCGGCACGTAGGTGACCTTCGCCGGGTCGTTCAGCACGGCGGCGGCCACCGCCTTGCAGAAGTCCACGTCGAAGCCGGTCCACTTGCCGTCCGCCTGGGCGGAGAAGCCGATGATGCCGGTGCTGACGCCGCAGGTCAGCGACCCGCGGTCCTTGACCGCCTTCAGGGTCTGGGCGGCGGCGCCGTGGGCGGTGAACGCCACGGCGGCGCCGGCCAGCAGGGCCAGCAGGCCCGACGTCCGGAAAGTCTTCGCAGAAACGCCTCGCGTCATAGGACGTGCCCCGGAAAGGAGGAAGGGAAAGCCGCTCACAGCGTAACCGCCTGGCGGATGATGACCTTGGTGCCCACCGGCACGCGGCTGTAGAGGTCGATGATGTCGCTGTTCACCAGCCGGAAGCAGCCGGAGGACACCGCATAGCCGATGGTGTCGGGCTGGTTGGTGCCGTGGATGCGGTAGACGGTCTGGCCGAGATAGAGCGCGCGGGCGCCCATGGGGTTGCCCGGGCCGCCGGCCATGAAGCGCGGCAGGTAGGGCTGGCGCTGGATCATTTCCGCCGGCGGCGTCCAGTCCGGCCATTCCGCCTTGCGGCTGATCTTCTCCAGGCCCTGCCACTGGAAGCCGTCGCGGCCGACGCCGATGCCGTAGCGCATCGCCCGGTTGTTGCCTTCCACCAGGTAGAGATAGCGGTCGGAGGTGGAGATGATGATGGTGCCGGCGGCTTCCGTGGTGCGGAAATAGACCGGCTGGCGGCGATAGGCCGGGTCGAGCTGGGCCTCGTCATCCTCGGGCGGCACGAGGCCGGGCTGGTCGCCGATGTCCAGCGTCGCGCCGGGGGTGCCGCGCGGCGCGGTCACGCCGGGAATGGAGGCATTGGGAACGGGCTTGGCGCCGAATGACTGGCCGAACGCGGTGCCGGCGAGGGCGAGCAGCCCCAGCTGGAGAACCGTGGCCAGACCGATGGTCCTGAATGTCGTCGACATGAACTCGACCTCCCTCTTCCCGCCCCCCTGGCGCGGCGAAGACGGCGGACGCATCCGAGCGGCATCGCGCGACCGGGCGTTCCGGTGGCGATGGGCCGTTCGGCGTCTGTCCTCCCCCGCAACCATGGGATCGCGCTCCTGCCTGATGCACGCCCCGTTTCCCGATAGCTGAGCCGCAGGGGAAGGAAAAGGAAAAAGAATGGCCGGGTCCGCCGCCGTTCCGGGCGCCTCAGGCGCCGGGCGTGCGGTCGCCCTCGCCGAGGTCGCGCTGCATCAGCACGGTGTCGAGCCAGCGGCCGAACTTCAGGCCGGTGGAGGCCAGGATGCCGATGTCGCGGAAGCCGCAGGCGCGGTGCAGGCCGATGGAGCCGGCATTGGCGCTGTCGCCGATCACCGCCACCATCTGGCGGAAGCCGCGCGCCTCGCATTCGGCCACCAGCGCCTCCAGCAGCGCCCGGCCCACGCCGCGCTTCTGCGCGGACGGGGCGACGTAGATCGAGTTCTCCACGGTGAAGCGGTAGGCGATGCGCGGCCGGAAGGCGCCCGCATAGGCATAGCCGAGCAGCGCGCCGTCGTCGTCCACCGCCGCCAGGTAGGGATAGCCCCCGGCCAGCAGCGCGTCGAAGCGGCGGGTCATCTCGCCGGTGCCCGGCGGGTCCAGCTCGAACGAGGCCGTGCCGGTGCGCACCGCCTCGTCATAGATGGCGGCGATGGCGGGGATGTCGGCGAGGGTGGCGGGACGGACGAGCATGGTGGCCGCGCGGGAGAGAAGGGATCCGGCTCCTCATACAAGCGCGCCGTGCGGTTTTGAAGCCTGCCCCGCGTCGCACCCGCGGCGGCGGGCGCAGCGGCGGGCGCGGCAAAAAAAGGCCCCGGCAAACCCGCCGGGGCCCTCCATGCGTCTGGTTCGGCGCGTCGGCCGGATCAGTTGCTGTTGCGGTTGCCGAACAGCTGCAGCAGCATCATGAACAGGTTGATGAAGTCGAGATACAGCGTCAGCGCGCCCATGATGGCCTTCTTGCCGGCCACCACGTCGTCGTCGCCGGCGAAGTACATCTCCTTGATGCGCTGGGTGTCGTAGGCGGTGAGGCCCGCGAACACCAGCACGCCCACCACGGACACGATGAACTGCAGCATCGAGCTCGCCAGGAAGATGTTCACCAGCGAGGCGATGATGATGCCGAACAGGCCCATGATGAGGAACGACCCCATCCCCGTCAGGTCACGCTTGGTGGTGTAGCCCCACAGGCTGAGCCCGCCGAAGGACGCGGCCGTGATGAAGAACACCCGGCCGATGCTCTCGTGCGAGTACACCAGGAAGATGGTGGACAGGGAGATGCCCACCAGCGCCGCATAGACCCAGAACACCGCCTGGGCGGCGGCCACGCTCATGGACTGGATGCGGAAGCTCAGGAAGAACACCGCGGCCAGCGGCGCGAGCATCACCACCCACTTCAGCGGGCTGACGAACAGCGCGTAGCCGAACTTGGTCAGCATGATGCCGCCGGCGATCTGGCCTGCGGCCGCGCCCGCGTCGGTGGTCACGGAGAGCATGTAGACGCCAAGGGCGGCCGCGCCGGTGATGGCAAGCCCAAGAGCCATGAAGTTGTACACGCTGAGCATGTACGCCCGCAGGCCCTGGTCGATCGCGGCCTCCGAGCGCGTCACCGAGCCGTAACGCGCGGCGACGTTGCGATCATAATCGGACATCGTCGGTTCCTTTCCTCAATCCATCGGCCGCGGGGGCAGGCCCCGCACCTGGACCGATGCACCCCGCAATATGGTCGGTTCAAAATGCAGCCACAAGACATCCCTTGATGAAATTTCCGCAAGGTCACCTATGGTTATGATGCGCAGATCGGCCAGGACCGCGTTAAAGTTGTGCTCCGGTCGGGGGAGCGGGCATGGTCTGGGGGCAATGCCGGGAGGGCGTGCGCGGCGCCGGGGGAGGCCGCGGGAAAGGCCCGCGGGCCAAGGCCCCGCGCCCCGCCAGACGGCGCGCCGTGCCGGCCGGCGTCGCGGCGCTGGCGGTCCTTCTCGGCGGGTCCGGCGCGGCGCTGGCGGGCGCCTGGACGCTGCCGCCCGGCGGCTCGGAATTCTGGTCCACCACCTCCATCGCCGGCGCCGGATCGGCCTTCGGCCCCGGCTACGCGCTCGGTGACGGCGCGAACTACCGCAAGGTGGAGCAGAATCTGCTGTGGGAATACGGCGCGCTGGACGGCGTGACCCTGCTGTTCGGCACCCAGTTTCTCGCCGTCACGATCACCGGGCCGGAGCGGGCGCAATATGCCGGACCGGGCTATAGCGACGCCGGCGCGCGGTTCCGGCTGGCGGCGGGCGCCGGCTGGGTGGTCTCCGCCCAGGCGGTGGCGCGGGCGCCGGGGGCGGGCGGGTCGAGCAGCCGCGCCGCGCTCGGCTACCAGGACTGGGAGGCGGACCTGCGGCTGATGGCCGGCCTGTCTTTCGTGCTGCTGGGCCTGCCGGCCTTCCTCGACCTGCAACTGGCGCAGCGCCAGCGCCTCGGCGACCCGCCGGATGAACTGCGGTTCGACGCCACGCTAGGCGCCGAGGTGGCGCCGGGGTGGCTGCTGCTGGCGCAGTCCTTCAACGTGCTCTCGGAGGGCGCGGGCGAGGGGCCGGACTTCGATCTGTCCTATGACTATTACAAGGCCCAGATCGCCACCTTGGTCGAGGTGGACGGGCATCTTTCGGTGGGCGTCGCCGCCTTCACCACCTATCTGGCGCGCAATTTCCCGCAGGAGAACGGCCTGGTGTTCGCCGCGCGCTATCGGTTCTGACAGGCGCCGACGCCTCGGCGTCACTGATTTTTGTTTTCCTTCCAGCCTACGACGTAATCGTTCTCCAGCATCACGCGATATACAAATCGATTCTTGCCGGTCTTGCGATACTTGAACGTTTCTGACGTCTTTGTTTTGTATATATGCTGATCTTTTGCTTCGGGCGGACCCCACGATTCGATGATTTGTTCTTTATGCATTCCTTGCCATATTTGTCTGTTCATGATCATGTCGACAATGTATTTATCTCCATATTTTTGCATCAGAGCTTTGCGTCGCTGTTGTTTCAGGACGTACTGAATTGCGAATATGACGATGACGATGCCGACAAATGCCAGCAGTAGGCTTGCATCCAAGACCGTCCCCCCAGTCTCTTGGCTTATTTTTGTTCTGCACGGTTCCGAGGTCGGGTCAACCTCCCCGCCTGCCTAGAGCTGGCTCGCGGTTTTCAATGGCGGCGGCCGGTCCGGGGCGGGCTCGCGCAGGCCCGCCGGCACGGCGAAGCGGTCGGAGATGTCGCGGATCACCATGGCGAAGCCGACGAGATTGCCGGTGATGTCGCGGATGGCGTCGATGACGATATTGCCCCACAGCAGCGTGCCGTTCTTGCGCACCCGCCAGGACTGGGTCTCGAACCGGCCCTCGCGGGTGGCGGTTTCCAGGGCCAGGGCCGGCTTGCCCGCCGCCCGGTCCGCCGCCGTATAGAAAGTGGAGAAGGGCTCGCCGATGATGTCGTCGGCGCTGTAGCCGCTGATGCGCTCGGCGCCGGAGTTCCACGTGTAGACGAGGCCTTCGGGATCGAGCATGTAGACGGCATATTCCGTCACGCCCTGCACCAGCAGGCGGAAGCGCTCCTCGCTGCGCCACAGCGCCTCCTGGGCGGCCCGCTGCTCGGTGATGTCGCGGGTGATCTTGGCATAGCCCACCAGCGTCCCGAGCGGCGCCCGGATGGGATAGATCACCACGCTGGCCCAGAAGCGCGAGCCGTTCTTGCGCACGCGCCAGCCCTCGGTCGTGAACTTGCCTTCGCTCGCCGCGATCTTCAGCGCCTGGTGCGGCAGGCCGGCAGCGCGATCCTCCGGCGTGTAGAAGCGGGAAAAATGCTCGCCGACGATCTCCGCCGTCTCATAGCCCTTCAGCCGCCGCGCCCCGACGTTCCAGCTCACCACCACGCCTTCCGTGTTCAGCATGAAGATGGCGCAGTCGATGATCGACTCAAGCAGGATGCGATAATGGCCCTCGTCGGTCAGGGATGCCTTGTAGCGTTCGTCAACGTCCATGGTCGTCGAGCCCCCGCTCGCCTGGAACTATCCCCCGGGCGGGATCGTCGGTGTATTTCGTGCGATATGCAACCTCTCGCCGTCGGGCGCGCCTTCAGCGCCCGCTGCCGGCCCCGGCGTCGGTGCCGCCCTGCGCCTGCGCGCCCTGGGCCTGGGCGATCAGCTTCTCCACCTGCGGCAGGATGGCGGCGACGATCCGCTCCACGCCCTCGGCGGTGGGGTGGAGGCCGTCCGGCAGGGTCAGGGCGCGGTTGCCGGTGACGCCGTCGAGGAAGAAGGGGTAGAGCAGCACGCCGTGCTTGGCCGCCAGCTCGGGATAGATGGCGTCGAACGCGGTCTTGTAGTCGGCGCCGTAATTGGGCGCCGCCAGCATGCCGGCCAGCAAGACCGGGATGTTGCGGGCCTTCAGCCGGGTGAGGATGTCGTCCAGCGTCCGCCGGGTCAAAGCCGGGTCGACCCCGCGCAGCATGTCGTTGGCGCCCAGTTCCACGATCACCGCGTCGGTGCCCTGGGGCACCGACCAGTCCAGCCGGGCGAGGCCCGCGCTCGCCGTATCGCCCGAGACGCCGGCATTGGCGACGCTGACGTCATAGCCCTTGGCCTTCAGCGCCGCCTCCAGCCGGGCGGGAAAGGCGTCCGGGCGGCCGAGGCCGTAGCCCGCGCTGAGGCTGTCGCCGAAGGCCACGATCTGGAGCGTGCGCGCGGCGGCGGCGCCAGATGACAGGAACGTGACCAGCAGGCAGAGGGCCAAAAGCCTTCCCGCCGCCGCGATCCATACCGCATATGACGGCAGGGGCGCTTCCGGCGCGGCATCCGCCGCCGCCGGCACCGTGGCCAGTCCGGCCACGCCCTCCGCCCCCGGCCGTCCGGCCGGGCGGGGGAGGGTTCCTGCGATGGATCTCTCAACGATGGCGAACGCCTCCGGCATGGACAGTCTTTCCTCTTCCTCTTCCGCGTCACCCGCCCCGGCCATCGACCTGCGCGATGTCGACCTGTCCCTCGGCGCCGGCGCGGCCCGCGTCCACGTCCTCAAGGGCGTGTCGCTGGCGATCGCCCCCGGCGAGACGGTGGGGCTGGTCGGGCCGTCCGGCTCCGGCAAATCGACGCTTCTCATGGTCATGGCCGGGTTGGAACGGGTGGATCGGGGCGTGGTTCGGGTGGCTGGCGTGGACGTGACCGCGCTCGACGAGGATCGCCTCGCGCGCTTCCGTGGCGCTCATGTGGGGATCGTGTTCCAGTCCTTCCACCTCATCCCCACCATGACCGCGCTGGAAAACGTCGCCGTGCCGCTGGAACTGGCCGGCCGGCCCGACGCCTTCGCCCGCGCCGCCGAGGAACTCACCGCCGTCGGCCTCGGCCACCGGCTCACCCATTACCCCGCCCAGATGTCCGGCGGCGAGCAGCAGCGCGTGGCGGTCGCCCGCGCCCTGGCGCCGGAGCCGCCCATCCTGGTGGCGGACGAGCCCACCGGCAATCTCGACGAGGCCACCGGGCGGCAGATCATGGACCTCTTGTTCGCCGCCCACGCGGCGCGCGGCACCACCTTGGTGCTGGTGACCCACGACGCCACCCTGGCGCAGCGCTGCGGCCGCACCGTGCGGCTGCGCTCCGGCGTCATCGAGGGGCATTCCGCCGCCGTGGCGGCAAAGGTGGAGGCATGAGCGCCGCGGCCTTCCGCCCGAAGGTGGCGCTCGCCTTCGCCTTGCGCGAGCTGCGCGGGGCGCGGCGCGGCTTCGGCATCTTCCTGGCCTGCCTGGCGCTGGGCGTCATGTCCATCGCCGGCGTCGGCTCGTTCGCCCGCGCGCTCACCGACGGGCTTGCCCGCGAGGGCCGCGCCATCCTGGGCGGGGATGCCGCCTTCACTTTGGTGCAGCGGGAGGCGAGCCCGGCCGAGCAGGCGCAGTTCACGCCCGGCGGCACGGTCGGGCGCGTCGCCCTGACCCGCGCCATGGCGCGCGGCCCCTCGGGCGATGCCACGCTGGTGGAACTGAAAGCGGTGGACGGCACCTATCCCTTGGCGGGAACGGTGGACCTGGCGCCGGCGGAGCCGCTGGCGGCGGCGCTGGCCCTGCGGGACGGCGTCTATGGCGCGGTGGCGGACGAGACCCTGTTCTCGCGCCTGGAATTGAAGGTGGGCGACCGCATCCGCGTCGGCGAGGCCAGCTTCGAACTGCGCGCCGTGCTCGCCGCCGAGCCGGACCGGCTGTCCTCCGGCGTCGGCTTCGGCCCGCGCCTCTTGATTTCCGATGCCGCTCTGCCGGCCACCGGCCTGATCCAGCCGGGCAGCCTGATCCGCTGGAGCTACCGCGTCGCTTTGGCCGACCAGAGCCCCGCCGCGCTCACCGCCTTCGTGGACAAGGTGCGCGCCGGGGCGCCGGACGCCGGCTTCGAGGTGCGCACCCGCGATGCCGCCTCGCCGCAGCTGGAGCGCAACGTGCGGCGCATCGCGCAATATCTCACGTTGGTCGGCCTCACCGCGCTGCTGGTGGGCGGGGTGGGGGTGGCCAATGCGGTCTCCGCGCATCTCAGCGAAAAGCGCGAGGTGATCGCTACCCTGAAGGCGGTGGGCGCCACGCGCGGCATCATCTTCGCCACCTATTTCCTGGAGGTGGCGATGATCGCGGCGCTGGGCATCGCGCTCGGCCTGGTGCTGGGCGCGCTGGTGCCGTTCGTCGCGGCGGCGGCGGCGGCGGTGGCGGTGGCGGCCTATATCCCGTTCCCGCTGGCGCCGCATCTCGACCCGCTGGCGCTGCTGTTCGCCGCGCTCTACGGCGCCCTGGTCACGCTGGCCTTCACTTTGTGGCCGCTGGCGCGGGCGCAGGAGGCGCCGGTCTCGGCCTTGTTCCGCGACGAGGTCTCGCTGCGCCGCCGCTGGCCGTCCTGGCGCTATGTGGCCGGCTGCGGCGCGGCGGTGGCGGCGCTGGTGGCGCTGGCGCTCGCCACGGCGGAGGACACGCGCTCGGCGGTGATCTTCCTCGGCGCGGCGGCGGGGGTGTTCGTGCTGCTGCGCGGCGTGGCGTTCGCCATCATGGCGCTGGCCCGCCGGCTGCCGCGCCCGCGCTCCACCATGGCGCGGCTCGCGCTCGCCAACATCCACCGGCCGGGGGCGCTGACCCCCACCGTGGTGCTCTCGCTCGGGCTCGGCCTGTCGCTGCTCACCGCCATCGCGCTGATCGACCGCAGCCTCACCGCCGAGATCACCGGCTCGCTGGCGGAGAAGGCGCCGAGCTTCTTCTTCGTCGACGTGCCCAGCAGCGAGCAGGCGGCGTTCGCCGCCTTCATCGCGCAGCACGCGCCGGAGGCGGCCTACAAGTCGGTGCCCATGCTGCGCGGGCGCATCACCGCGCTCAACGGCGTGCCGGCCGAGCAGGTGAAGCCGGAGCCGGACGCCGCCTGGGTACTCCAGAGCGACCGGGGCATCTCGTTCGGCGACGACGTGCCGGAGGGCTCCACCGTGGTCGCCGGCCGCTGGTGGGCGCCGGGCGAGGGCGCGGCGCAGGTGTCGTTCGACCGCAAGCTGGCGGAGGGGCTGGGGCTGAAGCTGGGCGACAGCGTCACGGTAAACGTGCTCGGCCGCTCCATCACCGCGGCGCTGACCAATTTCCGCGAGGTGAAATGGGAGCGGCTCGGCATCAATTTCGTCATGCAATTCTCCCCCGCCACCTTCGCCGGGGCGCCCTATTCGGTGCTCGCGACGCTGACCTTCCCCGAAGGGGCGGGGACGGCGCGGGAGCTCGCCTTCATGCGCGCGGTGGCGCAGGCCTATCCGGGCGTGACCACGGTGCGGGTGAAGGAGGCGCTGGACCAGGCCAACAAGATGGTGGGCGATCTGTCCTTCGGCATCCGCATCGCCAGCCTCGTCACGCTCGTCACCTCGGTCCTGGTGCTGGCGGGGGCGCTGGCGGCGGGGCACCAGCACCGGGTCTATGACGCGGTGATCCTGAAGACGCTGGGGGCGACCCGGCTGCGGCTCGTGGGCGCCTATGCAGTGGAATATGCCGGGCTGGGGCTGGTGACGGCGGTGTTCGCCATCGGCGCCGGGGCGCTGGCGGCCTTCTTCGTGGTGACGCGGGTGATGACCATCGCCTTCACCTTCGCCCCGGGCGCGGCCCTGGGGGCGGTGGCGCTGGCGCTGGCCTTCACCGTGGGCTTCGGCCTCTTGGGCACCTGGCGGGCGCTGAGCCAGCCGCCGGTGCGCGTGCTGCGCCACCTGTGAGGGGGCCGGGCTATTCCTTCAGGGGCGGCCCGACGAACTCCACGCCCCAGCGGGCGCCATAGGCCGCCAGCGCCGGCGAACTCCAGCCGCCGCCGGCCCGGACCACCGCGCCGAGGCCGCTGAAGAACGGGATGGCATCGAGGCCGGGCACATACATCATGCTCTGCGCGGCGGGCGCGTCGGCGACATTGAGAAAGGAACTGATGGCCCGGCGCGGCACATGCACCACATCGCCTGGCCCGGCGTAGAAGCGCACCTCGTCGATCTCGAACAGGAAGCGGCCGGAGAGGATGCGCAGGACCTTGGCCTCCCGGAACCGATGCAGCGGCGGCCCGAAGCCGGGCGCGCTGATGGAATCCACCACCGTGATCGCTCCATCGGATATGGGCGGCGGCAGGCGGACGCGCAGGTCCATGCCCATCTCCGGGACGCTGATGGCGGCCTCGGTGCCGCCGGAGTGCCAGAGGGACGACGTCACGGCCGGACCTCCCGGAGCGGCGCGCCGGAAAGGGAGAATCGGGGTTCTGGCGACGCCATGCGCTTAACTCTTCGTCTAACGATATCTGTGCCGTCGGCACCGGCGCGTTCCGTCATCGGGCGCGGCGAGCGCGACGGCGCTCGGCGCGGGTGCCAGGACCGTCATCTTGCCGTAGGGAGCTTGCGCCAGACAGGTGTCCCGCAAGCCCATGGCCGCGCGGGGAAATCCGGACCGGCCTGCGGCGCAGGCGCGGGAATCGGAGGCGCGCGCGCCGGCAGGACGGCCCCAACGGCAGTGCCTGAGACCTGTCCTTGATTTAGATCAATTCTAAGGCAATTGCCCACGAACCCTGCCCAGGATCCGGGCAGGCCTCACACCAGGCCCTACAGCAGATCCTGGCCGTCGCAGCGCGTCTGCGAGGCGTCGACGATGCGCTTCAGCAGGGCCACCAGCGTCCGGCTGTCGGCCGCGTCCAGCGGCGCGAGGGTGGCGGCGTGGGCGCGGCGGGCGTCCTGTTCCATCAGCGCATGCAGGGCGCGGCCCTGCGGGGTGAGGCGGCAGGCGTGCGAGCGGCGGTCCTCCGGCGACTTGCCGCGCTGCACGAGGCCGCGCGCCTCCAGCCGCTTCAACGCCCCGGTGGTGGTGGTGCGGTCCAGCACCACCTTGTTGGACAAGGTGGTCTGGTCGGCGCTCTCGCACTCCGACAAAGCCGAGAGCAGGCTGTATTGCAGCGGCGTCACCTTATGGGCGGCGCAGATCTCCGCGAACAGCGCCACGTGAATCTGATGCAGCCGGCGGATCAGGAAGCCGGGCCGCTCGGCCAGCGGCCAGGGCTGCAAGGCCTCGCCTGACGCAGCGCCCGCAAGGGCTGGCGGGGCGGCGGCGGGGGCGGGAGGGTTGTGCCGGCGCATGGGCGCTCCAAAGGCGCGAGATGATCGCTCGCCCGAGTGTTGGCACACGCCGTGCATGAAGGCAAATACGAAGCATGCTGCGTATTTCGCGCGCGGAGGCTGCCGGTTCCTCCGCCAGGGGCCCGCGGCCCGGGCCAATACGAAGCATGCTTCGCATTTGACGATTGCACCGGGAGAGCGAAGACCATGACCGACGGAGCGAGCCACATCGAGGGTGCCGGATACGACCTGCTGCTGCGCGGCGGGCGCGTGATCTGCCCCGCCTCCGGCATCGACGGCATCCGCGACGTGGCGGTCCGCGACGGGCGCATCGCGGCGGTGGAGGAGACCATCCTGCCCTCCAGCGCCGCGCAGATCATCGACGTCTCCGGCAAGATCGTGCTGCCGGGCATGATCGACACCCACGGCCACGTCTATCAATACGTCACCGGCCGCTTCGGGCTGAACCCGGACATGGTGGGCGTGCGCTCGGGCGTGACCACGGTGGTCGACCAGGGCGGCCCGTCCTGCATGACGCTGCCCGGCTTCCGCCACTACATCGCCGAGCGCGCGCAGACCCGCATCTACGCCTTCCTCTCCGCCTATCTGGTGGGCGGGCTGGAAGGGCATTTCTACCCCAATCTCTACAGCCCCGACTGCGTGGACATCGAGGCCACGGTGCGCTCGGCCAACGCCAACAAGGATCTGGTGCGCGGCATCAAGGGCCATGCGGAGATCGGCGGCTTCGCCCGCTGGGGCATCAAGGTGATGGAGATGGCCGCCGAGATCGGCCGCCAGTCGGATCTGCCGCTCTATGTGCATTTCGGCACGCTGTGGGGCCTGCCGGAGAGCGGCGCCAATGGCGAGGACGCCGACACCATATTGGAGCGGGTGATCCCGCTGCTGCGCGAGGGCGACATCCTCGCCCATCCCTTCACCCGCCACCCCGGCGGCTTCGTGAACCAGCAGGGCGAGGTGCACCACGTCATCCAGGCGGCGCTGGATCGCGGCCTGAAGGTGGATGTGGGCCACGGCAGCCACTTCTCCTACCGCCTCGCCAAGAAGGCGCTGGCGGCCGGCGTCATCCCCCACACCCTGGGCGCCGACATGCACGGCTACAATACCGAGGTGCCCGCGCCCGCCGGCACGCCGCCGGAGCACTATGACGACGAGAACCACCCCTTCAAGGGGCAGGCGCGCTTCAGCCTGACCCAGGCCATGAGCTCCATGATGGCGCTGGGCCTGCCGCTGGAACAGGTGGTGCCCATGGTCACCACCAACCCGGCCAGGATGCTCGGCCTCGCCGACCGGCTGGGCGCGCTGAAGCCGGGCTATGCCGCCGATGTGTCGGTGCTCAATGACGATCGCGGCCGCTTCCTGCTGCGCGACAACGAGGACACCCGCGTGGTGGCCGAGCGCCTGCTGCGCCCGGCCTTCTGCCTGCGCGCCGGCCGCCGCTTCGACGCGGATTCGCCGATCCTGCCGGCGGCGGTGGCCGCGTGAGCGCGGGCCTCAATCCGACGCCGCACGCCGCCTGGGGCACTTTGTCCCAGGCGGCGCGCGACGCCGCCTACAACAACAATCTGGCGGTGGCCGACAGCGCCGCTCTGGTGGCGGGGCGCGACGTCGCCTCCGCCGCCTACCGGGCGGCGCATGCCGGGCATCTGGACGTGGCCTACGGGCCGGGCGCGCGGCAGAAGCTGGACCTTTATCCGGCGGCGGACCCGGCCGCGCCCTGCCTCGTCTTCATCCATGGCGGCTATTGGCAGCGCAATTCCCGCGAGGTGTTCGCCGCCTTCGCCGAGGGCGCGGCGGCGGCCGGCTGGTCGGTGGCGCTGCCCAGCCATACGCTTGCCCCCGATGCCAGCCTCGCCGCCATCGTGGCCGAGATCGGCACCGCCTTGGATGTGCTGAAGGCGGATGGCCCCGCGCATGGCATCGCCGGGCCGCTGGTGGTGTCCGGCTGGTCGGCGGGCGGGCATCTGGCGGCGATGCATCTGGCCCATCCGGCGGTGACGGCGGGCCTTGCCATCTCCGGCGTGTTCGAGCTGGGGCCGCTGCGCGACACCTTCCTCAACACCGCGCTGAAGCTCACCGACGAAGAGATCGCCACCCTCTCGCCCTTGCGTCTTCCGGTGGTGAAGAAGCCTTTGGCCATCGCCTATGGCACGGCGGAAGTGCCGGCCCTGGTGGCCGACGCCCGTGCGCTCCACGCTCTGCGCGCCGGCGCCCACGCGCCGGGGCCGCTGGTGCCGGTGGCGGGGGCCAACCACTTTTCCATCCTGGAGGAATTGCGCCGCCCCGGCGGGCTGCTGGTGCGCACCGCCCAGGCCATTCTGGGAGATGCGCTGACATGAGCCCGCGCTCATCATCCCTTGAGGGCGTCGGCGCCCGCCTGCCGCGCAAGGAGGACGACCGGCTGATGCGCGGGCGCGGCCAGTTCGTCGGCGACATCAAACTGCCGGGGATGCAGGACGTGGCCTTCGTGCGCAGCCCTTTGGCCCACGCGCGCATCCGCGGCATCGCCATTCCCCCGGAGGACCGTTCCCGCGTCTTCATCGCCGCCGATCTCGACGGGGTGAAGCCCATCCGCGCCGTGTCCGGCCTGCCGGGCTTCAAGGTCTCCGAGCAGCCGGTGCTGGCGACGGGCAAGGTGCGGCAGGTGGGCGAGCTGATCGCCATCTGCGTCGCCCCCACGCGGGCGGAAGCCGAGGACATCGCCGCTCGCGTGACCCTCGACCTGGAGGAACTGCCCGCCGTCTCCGACATGATCGCCGCCCGCGCCCCCGGCGCGCCTTTGGTGCATGAGCACTGGGGCGACAATGTCTTCCTGGAGACTTTGGTGGACATCGACATGGCGTCCGCCTTCGACGCCCCCATCAAGGTCTCGCGCACCATCTCCACCGCCCGCCAGTGCATGGCGCCCATCGAGGGGCGCGGCGTGGTGGTGCATCTGGACCACCGCGCCGACCAGATCGTCTTCCACACCGCCAGCCAGATGCCGCACATCGTGCGCACCGGCCTTGCCGGATGCCTGGGCCTGGACGAGGGCCGCATCCGCATCGTCTCGCCCGACGTGGGCGGCGGCTTCGGCTACAAGGCCATATTGCTGGCGGAGGAAGTGTGCCTCGGCTGGCTGGCGCAGCGCTGCGGCCACCCGGTGCGCTGGCTGGAGGACCGCCGCGAGCATCTGACCGCCAACGCCAATTGCCGCGAGCACCATTACCAGATCACGCTTTATGCCGAGCGCGACGGCACCCTGCGCGGGGTGGATTGCGAGGCCACCGTGGATAGCGGCGCCTATTCCGCTTATCCCTTCTCCGCCTGCCTGGAGGCTGCCCAGGTGGCGAGCATCCTGCCCGGCCCCTACGATTTCCCGGCCTATCGCTGCCGCACCTGGTCGGTGGCCACCAACAAATGCCCGATCCTGCCCTATCGCGGCGTGGCCCGCACCGGCGTGTGCTTCGCGCTGGAACTGGCGCTGGACGCGGTGGCCGCCGCCGCCGGCTTAGCCCCGGAGGAGGTGCGGCGGAAGAATCTGGTGCGGCCCGCGCAGATGCCGTTCGACAACATCACCAATAAGCATTTCGACAGCGGCGACTATCCGCAGGCGCTTGAGCGCGCGCTCACCGCCATCAATGCCGACGGCGTGCGCGCCCGGCAGGCGCGCGGGGAGGAAGACGGCCGGCGCATCGGCCTCGGCCTCTCCATCTATTGCGAGCAGGCGGCGCACGGCACGTCTGTCTACTCGGGCTGGGGCATCCCCATGGTGCCGGGCTTCGAGCAGGCCGGCGCGCGCCTGACCCCGGACGGCGGGCTGGAGCTGCGCATCGGTGCCCATTCCCACGGCCAGGGGCTGGAGACCACATTGGCCCAGGTGGCGCACGAGATCCTCGGCGTGCCGGTGGCGCGTACCCGCCTCGTGCATGGCGACACCGCCATGACGCCTTATTCCACCGGAAGCTGGGGCTCCCGCGTCATGGTGATGGCCGGCGGGGCGGTGGCCACCGCCTGCACGGAGCTGGCCGAGCGCGCGCGGCGCATCGGCGCCCATCTGTTGCAGGCGGACCTTGCCGACGTGCGCTTCGCCGATGGCCGGGTCACCGGACCTTCGGGCGACGTCTCGCTCGCGCAGATCGCCCACGTCTGGTATCGCCGGCCGCAGGACCTGCCGGCGGGCGTGGATGCCGGCGGGCTGGAAGTCACCGCCGGCTACAAGCCGGTGCGCGACAGCGGCACCTTCAGCTATGCCGCCCACGCCGTGGTGCTGGCGGTGGACCCGGCGCTGGGCGAGGTGGAGATCCTCGACTATGTGATCGTGGAGGACGGCGGCACGCTGGTGAACCCCATGGTGGTGGACGGCCAGATCTATGGCGGCCTCGCCCAGGGCCTCGGCACCGCGCTCTATGAGGAGATGGCGTTCGACGCGGCGGGCCAGCCTTTGGCTTCGACCCTGGCGGACTATCTGCTGCCCGGCGCCGCCGAGGTGCCCGCGCCGCGCATCGACCATATGGAGACGCCCTCGCCTTATACCCGCTTCGGCGTGAAGGGCATCGGCGAGGGCGGCGCCATCGCGCCCCCGGCGGCGGTGGCCAATGCCATCAATGACGCGCTGCGCCCGCTGGGCGCGGAGATGCTGCATTCCCCCGTCACCCCCCGCCGCATCGTGGAAGCGATATTGGCGGCGCGCGCCGCCCCAAGTCGGAGGGACGCCGCATGAAGCCCGCGCCCTTCGCCCTTGAGCGGCCGCGCACCACGGCGGACGCCCTCGCTTTTCTGGCGGCGGGCGGCAGGGTGATGGCCGGCGGGCAGTCGCTCGGTCCCATGCTGAATTTGCGCCTCGCCGCGCCCGGCCGGGTGGTGGACGTGTCCGCCGCCGATTTGCGCACGGCGGCGCGCGAGGGGGAGACGCTAGTGCTGGGCGCCTGCGTCACCCATGCCGACATCGAGGACGGCCGCATCGCGCAGGCCGCCGGGCCGGTGCTGGCGGCGCTGCTGGCGCGGGTGGCCGGCGGCATCGCCTATCGGGCGGTGCGCAACCGGGGCACCATCGGCGGCAGCCTCTGCCACGCGGACCCCGCCGCCGACTGGGTGAACGCGCTCTCCGCGCTGGATGCGTCGGTGGAGATCGCAACTCCCTCGGGCAGCCGGCGCCTGCCGCTGGGCGACTTCCTCACCGGGGCGCTCGCCACCGCGCTGGGACCGGACGAACTTCTGGCGGCGGTGCGCATTCCGCAGCCCGCCGCCACCGCCGGCTTCGGCTATGTGAAGCATTGCCGCAAGGTGGGCGAGTTCGCCCACGCCATCGGCGCGGCGCTGATCGACCCCGCGCGCGGCGCCGCCCGGCTGGTGATGGGCGCGCTGGAGCGCCCGCCTTTGCTGATCGCCGACGCCCGCGCGCTGTTCGGCGGCGCGGTGGACGCGGATTTCGCCGCCCGCTTCGACCCGGAGCCGGCGGACGCCGCGCTGCAAGCGGCGGGCATCGCCGATCCGGTCAGCCGGCATGTGCATGTGGAGGTGCTGCGCCGCGCGGTGATGCAGGCGGCGGGCCTCCAGGCGGGGAGGGCGGCGGCATGAATGCCCCATTGCGTCAGGTGCCGGAGGGCGCCGTCGCCGTGGCGCTCACCGTCAACGGCCGGCCGGTGGCCGCGCAGGTGGAGCCGCGCACGCATTTGGCCGATTTCGTCCGCGAGGACCTCAACCTCACCGGCACGCATCTGGGTTGCGAGCACGGCGTGTGCGGCGCCTGCACCGTTCTGCTGGACGGCGAGCCGGCCCGCGCCTGCCTCGCCTTTGCCGCCACCTGCGGCGGGGCGTGCGTGACCACCATCGAGGGGCTGGACGGGGACGAGGTGGCGGGCGAATTGCGCGCGGCCTTCAACCGTGAGCACGCCTTGCAGTGCGGCTTCTGCACGCCGGGCATGCTGGTTTCCGCCCGCGACCTCGTGCTGCGCCTGCCGGAGGCGGACGAGCGCCGGGTGCGGCTCGGCCTCAGCGGCAATCTGTGCCGCTGCACCGGCTATGTGGGCATCGTGCGGGCGGTGATGTCCGTCATCGCGGACCGCCGGGCGCGGGGCATCGCGCCGCAGGACGGCGCCGCCCGCGCGCTCGGCCCGGTGGGCGCCCATGCGGGCGACGGGGTGGGGGAGGGCAAAGCGGTATCCGCTCCGCCCACCGCCGCCGCGCTGCCGCCGGTGGCGGTGGAGGTGGTGGAGGACTTCATCCCCGCCCACACCTTCGCGCAGAGCTTTTCGCTCGCCCAGCCGCCGGACGCGGTGTTCGCCGCCTTCGCCGACGTGCGCGCGGTGGCCGCCTGCCTGCCCGGCGCCTTCGTGGAGGCGGAACCCGCGCCCGGCACGGTGGCGGGCGGGCTGAAGGTGCAGATCGGCCCGGTGGCCGCCACCTTCCGCGGCCAGGCGCGCATCACCCGCGACCCGGCGACGCGCACCGGCCGCATCGTCGGCGCGGGGGCGGACGTGGGCGGGCGCTCCAGCACGCAGGGCGAGGTGCGCTATCGCGTGCGCCCCGGCCAAGACCCCGGCAGCGCGGTGGTGGAGCTCACCGTCGGCTACACGCTGAAGGGACCGCTGGCCCAGTTCGGCCGGCCGGGCCTGGTGCGCGACATCGCCGGGCGGCTCACCGCGCTCTTCGCCGCCAATCTGGAGGCCCGCCTCGCCGGCGCACCGGCGCCCGCCGCTGCGCCGCCGCTCAATCCGTTCGCGCTCGCGCTCGGCGCGCTCGCCGCGCGGCTCGCCCGCTGGCGCGCCCGCCTCACCGGCGGCTGAGCCGCCCCGCCTTTCCCTTCACCGCCCACCCCACCTGTCCTGGAGACCCGAGATGTCGAGACCGTTCCGCTTAGCTTCGCTTGCCGCTCTCTCGCTGGCGCTTCTCGCCGGCGCGGCCTCGGCCCAGACCATCAAGATCGGCGTCAACGAGCCGCTCACCGGCCCGTTCGCGGCCTCGGGCACCTATGTGGTGAACGGCGCCAAGATCGCCGCCGACGAGATCAACGCCAAGGGCGGCATCGGCGGCAAGAAGATCGAGCTCGTCATCGAGGACAACAAGAGCAACCCCACCGAGGCCGCCGCCGTGGCGGAGAAGCTCATCACTTCCGACAAGACGCCGGTGATGATGGGCGCCTGGGGCTCCAGCCTCACCCTGGCGGTGATGCCCAAGCTCATGGACTATGAGGTGCCCATGCTGGTGGAGACCTCCTCCTCCGGCAAGATCACCACCTCCGGCAATCCCTACGTCTTCCGCATCTCGCCGCCGTCCTCGCTGGAGGCGGAGCTGTTCGCGCCCAAGGTGGACAAGCTCGGCCTGAAGAAGGTGGACTTCCTGGTCATCAACAACGACTGGGGCCGCGGCGCCGCGCTCGATTTCGGCGCCATGCTGAAGTCCAAGGGCGTCGAGGTCGGCCTGGTGGAGACCATGGACCAGGCGGCGCAGGACATGAGCGCCCAACTCGCCAAGATCAAGGCCTCGGACAGCGACACCATCGTCATCACCACGGCGGTGGACCAGCTCACCCTGATCTTCAAGCAGATGGCCGCGCTCGGCCTGAAGAAGCGGGTGATCACCACCGGCGGCTCGCAGAACCCCGACCAGATCATCGCCCAGGCCGGCGCCGCCGCCGACGGCACGCTGCACCTCACCACCTTCCTGCCCTGGGACCCGGCCAAGACGCCGAACCCGGAAGCCACCGCCTATTTCCTCGGCGAGTGGAAGAAGCGCGGCTTCGAGTTCGCCGGCGCCACCGAGAGCTTCCGCGGCTATGACGGCATCCGCGCCATCGCCGCCGCCATCGAGAAGGCCGGCTCCACCGATCCCAAGGCGATCCAGAAGGCGTTCTGGGAGGTCAAGTTCATGGGCCTTAACGGCCCGATCCAGTTCGTCAAGACCGGCCCGGCGGGCAAGGAGAGCGGCCAGAGCAAGCCGCAGGTCTATCTCATCAAGATCGACGGCGGGAAGGTGAGCCTCGTCGAGCTGTGATCCTCCCGGCCCGCCCGGCGCGCGCCGGGCGGGCCGCCTTTCCGCGCCCTGTCTCTTTTCGGAGCCGCCCGTGACGCAGGCCCTGCAACATCTCCTCAACACCCTGGTGCTCGGCGGCACCTATGCCCTGCTGGGCATCGGGCTGACGCTGATCTTCGGCATCATGAACGTGGTGAACTTCACCCACGGCGCGCTCTACACCTTCGGCGCCTATGCCGCCTATCTCGCCTGCGCGGCGCTGGGGCTCGACTTCTTCCTCGCTTTGCCTGTGGCGATCCTCGCCGGCCTCGCGCTCGGCGCGCTGATCGAGCTGGTGCTGCTGCGCCCGCTGCGCGGCTCGGACATGGACACCACGATGCTGGTGATGATCGGCGCCGGCATCATCCTGCAATCGGGCACGCTGTGGATCTTTGGCGGCGTGGCCAAGGCCATCCCCACGCCCTTCCCGGACGCGCCCCTCCAGATCGGCCCGGTGTCGCTGTCCTGGCTGCGGGTGTTCGTGTTCGCCGCCGCGCTGGCGCTGATCGCGGTGACCTACGGCCTCATCAACGGCACCCGCCTCGGCCGCGCCATGCGGGCGAGCTTCCAGGATGCCGACACGGCGGCGCTGATGGGGGTGAACGTCGGCTTCATCTACACCGCCACCTTCGCCATCGGCTCGGCGCTGGCCGCCGCCGCCGGCGCGCTGCTCGGCCCGGTCTATGTGGTGTTCCCGCAGATGGGAGACCTGGCGGCGGTGAAGGCGTTCGCCATCGTCATCCTCGGCGGGCTCGGCTCCATCAGCGGGGCCACCATCGGCGGCTTCATCCTGGCCTTGGCGGAGGAATTCGGCGCCGGCTACGTCTCCTCGGGCTATCGCGACGCCATGGGCTTCCTCATCATCATCGCCGTGCTGCTGGTGAAGCCCACCGGCCTGTTCGCGCGGGCGGAGCGCATCGGATGACGCGCCATCTGCCCCTCTCCCATCTCCCCCTGGCCCTGCTCGTGGTCCTGGCCCTGCTGCCGCTGGGCCTGAGCGACCCTTATCTGCTCAACGCGCTGATCCAGACCGGCATCTTCACCATCGGCGCCATGAGCCTCAATTTGCTGCTCGGCTATACCGGCCAGCTCAGCCTCGGGCACATCGCCTTCTTCGGCATCGGCGCCTATGCCAGCGCGCTCACCGCGCTCGGCTTCGACGTGGAGCTGCTGTTCGGCTGGCGCGTGGTGCACGAGCCCTGGCCGCCGCTCGCCGGCTTCGTGCTGGCGGTGCTGATCGCCGGCGCAACGGGCTATCTGGTGGGCCGCCTGTCGTTCCGCGTGCGCGGGGCCTATTTCGTCATCGTCACCATCTCCTTCGCCGAGGTGGTCCGCCTCGTGGCGCTGAACTGGGTGGAGCTGACCCAGGGCCCTCTGGCGCTCACCGGCATCCCGGCCATGCGGCTCGGCCTGCCGGGGCTGGGGGAGATGATCTTCCGCACCAAGGTGCAGAACTATTACCTGGTGCTCGCCGTCGCCGCCTTGTCCTATCTGGTGGTGGCGCGCTTCACCCGCTCGCGCTTCGGCCGCGCCATGCGCGGGCTGAAGGAGAACGAGGCGCTGGCCCTCTCCGTGGGGGTGAACGCCACCCGCACGCTGACCATCGCCGCCACCGCCTCCGCGGCCATGGCGGGCGCCGCCGGCAGCCTCTACGCGCATTATTTCCGCATCGTCGATCCGGACGTGTTCCTGTTCTCCACCACCGTCACCATGGTCATCATGGTGGTGAGCGGCGGCAAGGGCACGCTGATCGGCCCGGTGGTGGGCGGGCTGATCTTCGGCCTGCTGCCGGTGGCGCTGCGCCCGGTGCTGGCGCCGGAGGCGCAGTGGATCGTCTATGGCGCCGTGCTCATCCTCATCCTGTTCCTGATGCCGCGCGGCATCGTGCCGAAGCTGGAGGCGCTCGCCGCCCGCCGGCCGCGCGCGGCGGCGGCACAGAAGCCCGTCGAAGCGGAGAGCCGGCCATGAGCGTGTCCGATACCGCGCCCATCCTCTGCGTGGACCATGTGATGGTGCGCTTCGGCGGCCTCACCGCCATCGCCGACCTCCACTTCGACGTGCGGCCCGGCGAGATCCTCAGCCTCATCGGCCCCAACGGCGCCGGCAAGACCACGGCGTTCAACGTCATCACCGGCTTCCTGAAGCCCACGCAAGGCGAGGTGCGCTTCAAGGGCGTGCCGCTCGGCGGTCTCCAGCCGCACAGCATCACCCGGCTCGGGCTGGCGCGCACCTTCCAGCGCACCAGCGTGTTCCCGGACGACACGGTGCTGGACAATGTGCTCATCGGCCTTCACCGCGAAGGCGGCGGGCGGCTCTTCGACGCGGTGTTCAACCTGAAGCGCGAGCGCGCCGCGGAGCGCGCGGCGCATGAGAATGCCCGCGCCATCCTTGATCTGGTTGGCCTTTCCGGCCGGGCGCAGGAGAAGGCGGGCGCGCTCTCCTATGGCGAGCAGCGCCTGGTGGGTGTCGCCTTGGCGCTGGCCACCCGGCCGTCCATGCTGCTGCTGGACGAGCCGGTCTCCGGCATGAACGCCTCGGAGACGCAGGTGTTCGTTGATCTGCTGCGCACCATCCGCGCGCGCGGCGTCACCATCCTTCTGGTGGAGCACGACATGCCCATGGTGATGGAGGTGTCCGACCGCATCGTGGTGCTGAACTACGGCCGGCTCATCGCCGAGGGCCCGCCGGACGCCATCCGCGCCGATCCGGCGGTGATCGAGGCCTATCTCGGCAAGGGCGCCGCCGCGGCGGTGGCGCAGGCCGCTATGCAGGAGGCGGCCCATGCTTGAGATCCGCGATCTGGTGTGCGCCTACGGGCAGGTGGCGGCGCTGAAGGGCATCTCGCTTCAGGTGGGGGCGGGGCAATTGGTGGCGCTGGTGGGCGCCAACGGCGCCGGCAAGTCCACCACGCTGCGCGCCATCTCCGGCCTGGTGAAGCCGCGCTCGGGCTCGATCCTTTTCGAGGGGCGGGACGTGACGGGAGCCGACCCGCGCCGCATGCTGGGGCTGGGCATCGCTCATTGCCCGGAAGGGCGGCGCGTGTTCCCGCACATGAGCGTGGCGGAGAACCTCGCCATGGGCGCCTATCTGCGCCATGACGCGGCCGGCGTGCGGCAGGACTACGCCCGCGTCTATGCGGATTTCCCGCGCCTCGCCGAGCGCCGCGCCCAGGCGGCGGGCACGCTGTCGGGGGGCGAGCAGCAGATGCTGGCCATCGGCCGGGCGCTGATGTCGCGGCCCAAATTGGTGTTGTTCGACGAGCCCTCGCTGGGGCTGGCGCCGAACATCGTCGAGCAGGTGCTGTCCATCATCCGCGCCATCCGCGACGGCGGCGCCACCGTGCTGCTGGTGGAGCAGAACGCCTATGCGGCGCTGGAACTGTGCGACCATGCCTATCTGCTGGAGGCGGGGCGCATCGTCATGTCCGGCCCGGGCGCCGAGCTGATCGCCGACCCGCATGTGCGCGCCGCCTATCTGGGCGGCGAGGTCGAGACCGCCCACCGCATCCGCGCCTGAGGGGGGACAGGCGGACGGGAGACGGCAGGCCTGCGTGCCGCTCCCGCACCGGCCCTCTTCCGATGCATGGATGGATGGGATTGTCGCTGCCGCCCGGCGTCACGGCGAAGAACCGGCGCGGGCACCTCCCCCCTTGCGGGGGAGGGCAGGGAGGGGGGTGACGCGCTCTCCGTGGGCGACCGGCGTGGCCTTTCTCCGCGCGCTGCTGACGCGGCGCCCGTGCCGATCCGCGCGTTCTTCCCCAGCCGTTTCACCCCCCTCCCCAGCCCTCCCCCGCAAGGGGGGAGGGGGAGCGGCGCGCGCGAGGAAGATGGCGTGCCACCGAATGCCCGCAGGCCGGCGGGGTTCCGCTTGGCGCGCCGCAGTGCCGGCGGCTACCATGCTGGCGGCCCACCATGCCGGCGGGCCGCCGCGCGCGCTCAGCCCTCGCTCGTCACGGACGGGGGCTTGTTGGTGTGCACGACGCGGCCGTCTACCACCATCCTGTAGGGGTGGTTGGTCTGCACGCGCTGGACCAGATCCGACATCGACGTCGACGTCTGCGTTTCATAGAATTTCTTCATATAATGCAGATCTTCGTCTCTATACTCGGTCCCGCCAGCATTGGAGACTTGCGCCGTGCCGCTGCCGTCATGGTTCCAGAATACGCGTCCGGTACTCTTGAGGCTGATCTGGAAGACGCCGATCTCATATGTCCCGTCCGCCGTCTTCTCGGCGAATTTTCCGGCGACGTCATAGACCTCTCTGGCGCTCCAGTCCCATTGGACATAATCCATGTAGATCTGGAAATTCGCGACCAGATCCTTCTTGCTCTCGATGTATGAGGTCGCCATCTCGATGCCATCCGTGATGCGCGCGATCTCGGATGCGTCTGTCGTCGACTTCAGTTTTTCGGTTTGCTCTTCGATGAAAATTTTGCCGCTTTGAGATAATGTGAAGGCGCTGTTATATACTGCAATATTGGAGGACATGGTCGTAATATCAGTACCGCGGGATATAAGTTCGAGTATTTTATCGGATCCTGCGGCGTTGGCTTTGTCGATGAATGTCTGCTTGCCCTGGTCGTAATCATATGACCATTGCATATAATCAATCATATAATCCAGACTATCGGAATTCACCCAATTTCCGCTCTCGTCATGTTCGAATGCGTATATGAAATTGTTATACGCAGCCTCGCTGGTGAAGCGCGATTTCACCTCGTCGGTGGCGAGGTCGGCCGCAGTGAGCTGGGTGTCGGTTGACTCGGCTTCCGTCTGCGCCAGCCAAGCGACGGCGCCGAGGCTCGCTCCCCGCGTGTAGGACGGGCTCGCGTCGGCGCGCATCTGCCGCACCTTCTCGATGATGGCGTCCACGGCCGTGGCGGGCGATGTGTCCCCTGTCTTTTCCGTGAACAATGACAGGACGTTATAGGATGCGCTGACGTTCGAAATCATGCCGTCCTCCGGAGCGAAGGCGCCGTCGGCCACGTCATGTGGGGGCGGGCTGTGATGCGAACACCAGCATCATGCTGGATGAGAGGAAGGATAATAAATCGCAGGCAATATTCTTAACCTTAGGTAAGGTAGCACATGATCCTTCCAATATAAAGTTGCGGGATGACTGTTGCGCCGGCCAGCCCGCCGGCCGGTGCGGGCGCCGTCGCCCGCCCGCCGCTGCCATCTCGCCATCATCCAGGCTGCGGTATGATGGAACGATCGCCGCCGAATCGGCGGCAGCAGGGGACCCCGCCATGGACACGCTCTCGCGCCGCCATCTCTTGGCCGCCGCCGCCGCCGGCACGGTGGCCACCGCCGCCACCGCCGCCCAGGCCGCCAGCTTCGGCAATCCCGACCGGCCGCCGCAGGGCGCGGTCAACACGCTCGACAATCCCGCGAGCGCCACCGACCCCGGGCCGCAGAACCCGGCGCTCGCGGCGCAGTTTCCCGGCGCCTTCTCGCCGCCGGCGACCGATGTCGGCGACATGCCGCTGTTCTGGGCCTCGTTCAACAACGCCCCGCGGCGGATCCAGAACGGCGGCTGGGCCCGGCAGGTGACGCAGGCGGACTTCGCCATTTCCGAGACCATCGCCGGCGTCAACATGCGCCTCACCCGCGGCGGCATCCGCGAGATGCACTGGCACCAGCAGGCGGAATGGGCCTATGTCTCCAAGGGCGCCTGCCGCATCACCACCATCGACACTTCCGGCCGGGCCAATGTGGAGGACGTGGGCGAGGGCGGGCTGTGGTACTTTCCCGCCGGCCTGCCGCACTCGCTCCAGGGCATCGGCGAGGACGGCACCGAGTTCATCCTGTGCTTCGACGACGGCAAGGCCACCGAATACAACACCCTGATGCTGACCGAGTGGATGGCCCACACGCCGCCTGATGTTCTGGCGCTCAATTTCGGCCTGCCGGCGGAGACCTTCGCCCGCATTCCACTGGACGACCTCTACATCTTCCAGGGCCGGATGCCCGGCCCGCTGGCGGCCGACCAGGCGCAGGCGGCGGGCGCGGCCGGGCGTATGCCGCAATCCTCGGTGTTCAACCTTACCGGCATGGAGCCCACCCGCCGCACCCGGGGCGGGGAGGTGCGCATCGTCGACAGCCGCAATTTCCCGGCCGCCACCACCATCGCCGCGGCGCTGGTCACCGTGCACCCCGGCGGCATGCGCGAGATGCACTGGCACCCCAACGCCGACGAGTGGCAATACTATATCGCCGGCGCGGCGGAGATGACGGTGTTCAACACCGGGCCGAAGGCGGTGACGCAGAATTTCAAGCCCGGCGACATCGGCTATGTGAAGAAGTCGCTCGGCCATTACGTGCGCAACACCGGCACCACCGATCTCGTCTTCCTGGAGGTATTCCGCGCCCCCGAATTCCAGGACGTGTCGCTGTCCGACTGGCTGGCGCATACCCCGCGCGCCATGGTGGCCCAGCACCTCAATGTGGACGAGGCGACCATCGCCCGCTTCCCGTCCGACAAGCCGGCGGTGGTGCCGGAGTAGGGCGCGGGTGTCTTGCGACACGGAGCAGTGTCATACGACACGGAATCGATGGGGAACTTCGTGTCGAAGCCGGGGTGCGACACGGTTTTTACATGGGGAATTGATGTCCTATCCGGCGGGGGGCGGGCTCCCGCCGGCATCTTCCATGCGCCGGGCCAGCTTCGCGGCGAAGGCCCTGGCCGGGGCGCGGAACAGTCGCGCATGCCCGGCCTTGGCCTGCCGGACCAGCCGCCGCTGGAGCGCCCGGATGGCGGCGGCGACCTCCGACATGAGCGCCTCCTGGGCCGTGCCCAGGGCCGCGGCGAGGCGCGGCTTGAGCGCCTCAAGGTCTTGATGAATCCCGAGAATATCGCGCAGCCGCTGGGCCTTGCGGGCGCGCTTGGCGCCGGCGCCGCAGAAGTCGGCGCAGAAGTCCATCTGGTAGCGGTGCGCCACCACGCGCTTGCGCAGCGCATGCAATCCTTCCGGCCGGGTCCAATCCGGAGCGGCGCGGGCGCGGCGATAGGCCTGGCGCAGGCCGGCGACCACATCCGCCTCCCGCGCCGCCGCCGCCAGCCCATCGGCAAGCGAAGCCCTTGCGCCGTCGAGGAAATCCTGGATCGCGACACGCTGGTCGGTCGCCTGTTCCGTGGCGTCCGGCTGGGCCGCGATCACCGCCGCGGCGGCCTTGGCGTCCTTGGCCGGCAGCAGGCCGGCGTCGGCCAAAGCCTCCAGCGCATCGAGCGCCGCCTGCCGGTCGCGGCTGGCGGAGAGGCCGCGCGCGGCGTCCGAGGCGCGGGCGCGGGCGGCCTCGGCCTCCGGCCCCGGAATGAGGCGCAGCAAGGCCCGGTAGCCCTTCAGCGCCTTGCGCACGTCATGCACCATCTCCACCGCGTCGGCCTCGGCGAGCGCCTCGGCCACCTGGTCGAGCGCGGCGGCGAGGGCGGCGGCGAGGGCCGCTCCGGCCTCCTCGGCGACAAGGCTGGCAAGGGTTGCGGGCGGGGCGGGGGCGTCAGGCTGGGGCGTGGCGGTCATGGCTGGGAGTGTCGCACATTGCAGGCCATCCGTCCCCGGCCAAGGCGGCGCACCCCGTGGCCGGGGACGGTCGGCGGCCGCCAAGGCCTTGATTCGGCTTGATTTCTAGCGGCCCGGTCTGGCGCGGGCGAGGCTGCGGGCGGCGAGCGCGGCGAGCAGCGCCTTGACCAGGTCGCCGGGCAGGAACACCACGCTGCCCGCCAGCGCCTTCGACAGCGGCAGGTGGGCGATGAGCGCGAAGCCCGGCACGCCGAACAGATAGACCACGCCGATCCCGCCGATGACGGCGGCGGCGAAGGCGGCCACCACCGGCGGCCCCGGCAGGCGCGGCGCCAGCCAGCCGATGACATAGACGCCCAGCAGGAAGCCCAGCAGGAAGCCGGCGGTGGGGCCGAAGAACACCCCGAGCCCGCCCCGCCCACCGGACAGGAGCGGCGCCCCGAGCGCTACCACCAGCAGGAACAGGGCGACCGCCAGCGCGCCGTCGCGCCCGCCGAGAATGAGCCCCGCCAGCATCACGCCGAGGCTCTGCACGCTGATCGGCAGGCCGGCGACGATGGGCAGATAGAGCGGCGGAACGAGGCCGAGCGCGCCGATCAGGGCGGCGAACAGCGCGATGCGCACCAGCGAACGGGTTCCCAGGGCGGCCTCGTCTCTCACGGCATTGTCCTTTTATCCGAAGGGCTTGGCCGGTCCGCCGGGCGGCCGAAGCCGCGCGCGTCGAGGGCATCGGCCACATGGTCGGCCAGGCGCAGCGTCTGGGCGAGGAAGCCCGGCACCAGCGCCAGCGCTGGCCGCCGCGTGCTGCGGGCGCGCCACGCCTCCTCCCGCGCCCGCCATGCGGAGAGCAGGACGGGGACGAAGCGCACCACCAGCGCCACCGCCAGCGCCAGCTTGCGCGGGGCGACGCCGAAGCGCTCGAACGGCCGCAGCACCCGCTCCAGCGCGTCCATCATGTCCTGCATGGGGGTGGACAGGGTCACGAGGTCGGCCAGCAGCACCATGAGCAGGATGCGCAGCGCCACGGCGAACCCGGCGCCGACGGCGGCGCGGCTCCAGTCGCCGGCCCAGGCCTGGAGCAGCACCATGAGCAGCAGGACCGGCCCCAGCGGGCGCAGCAAGGCGAGGCGCGCCAGGGCGCGCCGGCCCAGTGCCGCATAGGCGAGCAGCACCGCTAGCAGCGCGCCGGCGAGCAGGAGCGCGCTGTCCGCCGGCAGCAGCAGGAGGCTGAGCCCTGCCAGCGCCAGGAGCTTGGCGCCGGCCGGCAGTCGGTGCAGCGGCGAATGCCCGGGCAGGTAGCTGGACATCATGGCAGGACGCCCGCGGCGGTGGCGGCCCGCGCCATCTCGTGGGCGCGATAGCGCGGCAGCACTTCCCGCGGCGGGCCGTCGCCGGCGACGGCGCCGGCCTCCAGCCAGACGATGCGGTCGAAATCGGCCAGCAGGTCCAGATCGTGGCTGGCCATCAGGATCTGCTGCGGCAAGGCCCTGAGGCGGGCCAGCAGCGACAGGCGGGTGGCGAGATCAAGGCTCGCCAGGGGCTCGTCCATGGCCAGGATCGGCGGCCCCGGGGCGATGGCGGCCAGGATGCAGACCAACTGCTTCTGGCCCTCGGACAATTCCTCCACCGCCCGCTCGCCCCAGCCGGCGCAGCCGTGGGCGGCCAGCAGCCGCTCGGCCCCGGCGCGGGCTTCGGCACGGGGCAGGCCCTGTTCCGCAAGGCCGAACGCCACCTCCTCCCGGACGGTGGGGAAGAGGATCTGGTGGTCCACATTCTGGAACACGAAGCCGACGCGGCCGGGCAGGTCGCGGCGGTGGGCGCGGGCATCGAGCCCGGCCACGGTGATCTCGCCCCGCGCCGGCACGATGAGGCCGTTGATCAGGCGCAGCAGACTGCTCTTGCCGGAACCGTTGGCGCCTACGAGGCCGATGCGCCGCTCGCCGAGGGTGAGGTCGAGGCCGCGAAACAGCGGGGCGTCGCCCCGGTCCAGCCAGACGTCGCGCAGCGCGATGCCGCCGGCCTCTCCGCTTTCGCGCTGCGCACGCGCCCCACCTGCCATGGTCTTTCCCGTGTTTCGCGCTCGCCATGACAGCGTTTTGCGGTGCGTGCAAGGGGGCGTCCGCCGCCGCCCGGCGAACAACCGGAAGCTGAAGAAAAGGTGCCGCGCCGCTATTCCAGTTTATATTTATTCAAAATCCAGAACAGCTCACTTTAGCACGGCTCAAATGTGGCACTTTCGTGTCCTTTTTCATTGCTGCGTAGCAAGCGATGGAAATAAAACGAAACCATCGAGATGAACTTTCTTACGTGTGCTCGCCTGGTGGGGCCCGCGTTTCAGGGGGACGACGCATATGTCCGCGAATGTTGCTGCGGAAGGAATCCGCTCATCCAGCCAGCCGGAAGGGCTGCGCGCCGCGCTCATGGGATCGCTGCACCTCACGGTGGGCGTCGCCTCGGCGATGGCGGCGGGGCCGGCCCTGGCGCAGCAGGCAGCCACCGGCGGCACCGAGCTCGACCTGCCCACCGTGCAGGTGCAGGGCGACACCGGCGGCTTCGTCGCCGAGAATACCGGGGTGACGCGCCTGCCGGTGCCGATCTTCAACATGGCGCAGCAGGTGAATGTCGTCACCCAGGAGGTGATGACCCAGCAGAACGACGTGACGCTGGAACAGGCGCTGCGCAACGTTTCCGGCATCACCTTCAGCGCCGGCGAGGGCGGCCAGCAGGGCGACAATCCCATCATCCGCGGCTTCTCGGCCCGCGGCGACATCTATCGCGACGGCATCCGTGATCCGGGCTGGTACACGCGCGACATGTTCGACACCGAGCAGGTGGACATCTTCCTCGGCCCGTCGTCCTTCGCCTTCGGCCGCGGCTCCACCGGCGGCGCCATCAACCTGGTCTCGAAGCTGCCGAAGAACGCCACCTTCGTGAATGCGGACGTGACCGGCTACACCAGCAACGGCTGGCGCACCACGCTCGATGCCAACGGCAAGTTCAACGACAACGTCTATGCCCGCATCAACCTGATGGCGCAGGACGTGGACGTGCAGGACCGCGACAACGTCAACGCCACCCGCTGGGGCGTGGCGCCCACCATCACCGCCAAGCTGAGCGACCGGACGACGGCGACGCTGTCCTATTACTACCAGCACGAAGAGAGCGTGCCGGACTATGGCGTGCCCTATCTGCCGGTGCCGACGCTGAGCACCTCGGCGGCGAACTTCGGGCAGCCGGTGGGCGGCTATTATGGCAACGGCACGGCCACCGCGCCGGTGCCGGTGCCCCGCAATACCTGGTACGGCGTGACCAACGGCCCGTTCGCCGACAAGGTGACGACCGACACCAACATGGTGACGCTGCAGTTCGAGCACGAACTGAACGACTACGTGACCCTGACCAACGGCACGCGCTACACCGCTAACGACCGCCTGGCCCGCGTGACCGCGCCGCGCTCCATCGGCACGATCACCGGCTCGACCACGGTCCCGACGCTCTATCCGGTGGGCTCGATGACCATCGGCATGCAGCGTTTCCAGACGGAAACCGACGCCACCCAGTTCTCGAACATCACCGACATGGTGGCGAAGTTCAAATGGGGCGAGTTCGAGCACACGCTGAATGCCGGCGTCGAAATCACCCGCGAGACCCGCGACCAAGAGCGCTACAACCTGTGCAGCCCGACCGTCGCGGCCTGCCGCGTGTCGCTTATCAATCCCATCGACGTGTCCGCCAATCTCGGCGTCGGCGGCTATCCGAGCTATTTGCCCAGCACCACGAACGGCACGACCATGACCGACGTGGCGATCTACGGCGCCGACCAGATCAAGCTCAACAAATATTGGCAGATCATGGGCGGCGTCCGCCTCGACAATGCCGCCACGGACTATGATGCGGTCACCATCACCAACAATGGCGCCGCATCGAGCGCGGTGCCGCTGTCCCTGAACAGCAACGACCAGCTGTTCAACTACAAGGTCGGCGTGATCTTCTCGCCGATCGAGACGGTCAATCTCTACGCCACCTATGGCACGTCCTCGAACCCCTCCGCCGAATATGGCGTCCTGGACAACGGCACGGCGACGCTGGCGCCGGAAAAGAACTCCACGGCCGAGGCCGGCGTGAAAGCGATGGTGCTGGATGGTCGCGTGACGCTCTCGGGCGCCCTGTTCCAGACCATGAAGACCAACACGCGCGTCGCCACCGACGGCACGGCGGACCTGCCGCCGACGGTGCTCGGCGGCGAGCAGCGGGTGCAGGGCTATTCGCTCAGCGTCGGCGGCGCGCTCACCAAGGAGTGGAACGTCACCGCCAGCTTCACGCATCTCGACACCGAGATTCTGAGCGTGGATCCGCTCGCCACCGCGGCGACCCGCGCGACGGTGGGCAAGGAGCTGCCGAACGCGCCGCCGAACTCCTTCTCGTTCTGGACCGCCTACAACGTCACCCAGGCCCTCCTCGTGGGCTTCGGCGGCACCTATAACGATGCCACCTACGCCAACGTGAACAACACCGTCTACGTGCCCTCCTATTGGGCCTTCGACGCCATGGCGAGCTACCAGATCACCAAGAACTTCCAGGTCCAGGTCAACGTCTACAACCTGACCGACGAGCTCTATTACGCCCAATATTACGGCGGCCAGGCCGTTCCGGCCGCCGGCCGCACCGCCACCTTGACGGCGCGCGCCACCTTCTGATCCCCGCAGCAAGCCGGCCGCCGCGCCCCTCCGGCGCGGCGGCCACCCCTTTTCGAGCGCGGCCCGGCCCGCGCGGAGTGCCGTTCGCGATGATGATCCGTATCCCCAAGGTGCTGACACCCGAGCAGGTGGCCCGTTGCCGGGCGGTGATGGATCAGGCCGGCTGGGTGGACGGGCGCACCACCGCCGGGGCGCAGGCGGTGAACGTGAAGAAGAACCTCCAATTGCCCGACGGCGGCCCGGAGGCGCGCGAACTGGGCGACATGGTGCGCGGCGCGCTGGAGCGCTCGGCGCTGTTCATGTCGGCCGTCCTGCCCCGCCGCATCCTGCCGCCCATGTTCAACCGCTACGACGCGGGCATGACCTTCGGCTCGCACGTGGACAATGCCATCCGCCTGGTCCGCACCACCGGCGACCAGATGCGCACCGACGTGTCCACCACGCTGTTCCTCTCCGAGCCGGACGAATATGACGGCGGCGAGCTGGTGGTGGAGGACACCTACGGCGCCCACAAGGTGAAGCTGCCGGCGGGCGATGCCATCGTCTATCCGGCGACCTCGCTGCACCATGTGACGCCGATCACCCGCGGCTCGCGGGTGGCGTCCTTCTTCTGGACGCAGAGCCTGATCCGCGACGCCGGCCAGCGCACCATGCTGTTCGACATGGACATGGCCATCATGCGCCTCAACCAGGACCATCCCGGCCACGTCTCGGCGGTGCAGCTCACCGGCGTCTACCATAACCTCCTGCGGCAGTGGGCCGAGGTCTGACAGGCACGGCAGCGGCCCCGCCTTCCGGCTTGTAACCGCTCCAGCCTGATTGATTTCGCTCGCGGCGAGGCGCATAAAGCGGCAATCAAATCGATTGAAATGCCGCTTCGAAAGCGTCGTCCCAGGGAGAAAAAACAATGGTCGGACAAGGGGATCAACCCGAAAAGCACGGCCGCAAGCTCAGGTCGCAGCTCTGGTTCGACAATCCCGATAACCCGGGGATGACCGCGCTCTATCTGGAGCGCTATCTCAATTTCGGCCTCACCCGCGCCGAGCTGCAGTCCGGCAAGCCGATCATCGGCATCGCCCAGACCGGCTCCGACCTCTCCCCCTGCAACCGCCACCATCTCGACCTCGCCAAGCGCATCCGCGAGGGCATCACGGCCATGGGCGGCGTGGCGTTCGAGTTTCCGGTGCATCCCATCCAGGAGACCGGCAAGCGGCCCACGGCGGCGCTCGACCGCAACCTCGCCTATCTCGGCCTCGTGGAGGTGCTCTACGGCTATCCGCTGGACGGCGTGGTGCTGACCACCGGCTGCGACAAGACCACCCCCGCCTGCATCATGGCGGCGGCCACCGTGAACATCCCCGCCATCGTGCTGTCCGGCGGCCCCATGCTGAACGGCTGGTGGAAGGGCGAGCGCACCGGCTCCGGTACGGTGGTGTGGAACGCCCGCGCCAAGCATGCGGCGGGCGAGATGGACTACGACACCTTCATGGACGTGGTGGCCTCCTCCGCCCCCTCCGTGGGCCATTGCAACACCATGGGCACCGCCTCCACCATGAACGGCCTCGCCGAGGCGCTGGGCATGTCGCTGCCGGGCTGCTCGGCCATTCCCGCGCCCTATCGCGAGCGCGGCCAGATCGCCTATGAGACCGGCCGGCGGATCGTCGACATGGTGTGGGAGGACCTGAAGCCCTCCGACATCCTCACCCGCGAGGCGTTCGAGAACGCCATCCGCGTCAATTCGGCCATCGGCGGCTCCACTAATGCGCCGATCCACCTCAACGCCATCGCCCGCCATGTGGGCGTGCCTCTGACGGTGGACGACTGGCAGAGCGTCGGCCTCGACATTCCGCTGCTGGTCAACATGCAGCCGGCGGGGGCCTATCTGGGCGAGGAGTTCCACCGCGCCGGCGGCATTCCCGCCGTGGTGGCCGAACTCATCGACGCGGGCAAGATCCACGAGGGCGCGCTCACCGTGAACGGGCGCAGCATCGGCGAGAACTGCAAGGGCCAGCTGAGCTGGGACCGCGACGTGATCCGCTCTTATGCCGAGCCGCTGAAGGAGGCGGCGGGCTTCCTGGTGCTGCGCGGCAACCTGTTCAACAACGCGCTGATGAAGACCAGCGTGATCTCGCAGGAGTTCCACGACCGCTTCCTGTCCAACCCGGCCGATCCCAATGCCTTCGAAGGCCGCGCCGTGGTGTTCGAAGGGCCGGAGGACTACCACCACCGCATCGACGATGCGTCGCTGGGCATCGACGAGCACACGCTGCTGTTCATCCGCGGCACCGGCCCGCTGGGCTATCCCGGCGGCGCCGAGGTGGTGAACATGCAGCCACCGGCGGCTCTGCTGAAGCGCGGCATCAACGCGCTGCCCTGCATCGGCGACGGCCGCCAGTCCGGCACCTCCGGTTCGCCCTCCATCCTCAACGCCTCGCCCGAGGCGGCGGCGGGCGGCGGGCTCGCCATCCTGAAGACCGGCGACCGGGTGCGCATCGACCTGCTGAAGGGCACCGCCGACATCCTCATCTCGGACGAGGAACTGAACCAGCGCCGCGCCGACCTCCAGGCCCATGGCGGCTTCCCCATGCCGAAGAGCCAAACGCCCTGGCAGGAGATCCAGCGCTCCATGGTCGAGCAGTTCGATGAGGGCATGGTCCTGAAGCCGGCGGTGAAGTATCAGCGGGTCGCGCAGACGATGGGCGTTCCGCGCGACAACCACTAGGTTTCCGCCAATGACCGAAGATGCCGGGGCCGGAGCGGGCCCCCAGGGCGAACTCGTGACAGGGGCTCCCGCGCGCCGCCCGGCGCGCGTGGTGCTGGAGGGGCGGCACATCGACGTGCGCCCGTTCGACGTGGACCTCCACGCCGCCGACCTGTTCGCCGCGTCCCATGGCGGGGCGGCGCAGGCCGCGCTCTGGGACTATCTCTCGGTTCCGCCATTCCCCGATCTCGAAGCCTTCCGCCGCTCTTATGCCGAGGCGGCGCAGAAGGACGACCCGCTCATGTTCGCGCTGGTGGACAGGGCGGGCGGCAAGGCGGTGGGCCATGCCACCTACATGCGCATCGAGCCGGCGCACCGGGTGATCGAGGTGGGCAACATTCTCTACACGCCCGCGCTCCAGCGCTCCCCGGCCGCCACCGAGGCCATGTACCTCATGGCGCGGCACGTGTTCGAGGACCTGGGCTACCGGCGCTACGAGTGGAAGTGCAACGCGCTGAACGCCCCCTCGCGGCGGGCGGCGGCGCGCCTCGGCTTCACCTATGAGGGCCTGTTCCGCCAGCACATGATCGTCAAGGGACGGAACCGCGACACCACGTGGTTCTCGCTGCTCGACACCGAATGGCCGCGCGCCAAGGCGGCCTTCGAGGCGTGGCTGGCGCCGGACAATTTCGACCAGGACGGCCGGCAGAAGCGCCGCCTGGAGGACATCAGAAACGATCTGGAGAAGGAAACGCCATGACCGGACGCTTGAAGGGCAAGACCGCGCTGGTGACCGCCGCGGGGCAGGGCATCGGCCGGGCGATCGCCGAGGCCTATGTGCGCGAAGGCGCGAAGGTGATCGCCACCGATCTCGACGTGGGCAAGCTCGCCGGGCTGGAGGGCGCGGAGCTGCGCGCTCTCGACGTGCGGAGCACGGATGCGGTGAATGCCCTCGCCAAGGACGTCGGCCCGGTCCATGTCCTCTCCAACAACGCCGGCTATGTCCACCAGGGCACCATCTTCGAGACCTCGCAGCAGGACTGGGACTTCTCGTTCGACCTGAACGTGACCTCGATCCACCGCACCATCTCGGCCTTCCTGCCGGGCATGCTGGAACTGGGCGGCGGCTCCATCGTCAACATCGCCTCGGCGGCCTCCTCCATCCGCGGCGTGCCGAACCGCTATGTGTACGGCACCACCAAGGCGGCCATCATCGGCCTCACCAAGGCGGTGGCGGCGGACTTCATCCTGAAGGGCGTGCGCGCCAACGCCATCTGCCCCGGCACCATCCAGTCGCCCAGCCTGAACGAGCGCATCGCCGCCGTCGCGGCGGAAACGGGCAAGACCCTGAAGCAGGTGCGCGCCGACTTCGTCGGCCGCCAGCCCATGGGCCGGCTCGGCAAGCCGGAGGAGATCGCCGCGCTGGCGCTCTATCTCGCCAGCGACGAGAGCGCCTTCACCACCGGGCAGATCCATATCATCGACGGCGGCTGGGTGCTCTGACGCCCGCCCATCCGGCCTGATCCCGCCGCGCCGCTCCGGCGCGGCGGCCTTTTCCCGCCATCGCCCGGATCGATCCGGGCCGCCCTGGCCGCACCGCCAGCGGACGACAAGGAGCTTCCGGACAACGGAAGCGGCGGTCCTGCCAGTGGTGCATGTCCAAGGAGAGCTTCCAATGCGCATTCTCGTCATCGGCGGCGCCGGCATGGTCGGCCGCAAGCTGATCGAACGCCTGGCCAAGGATGGCCGCCTCGGCGGCACGCCGATCACCGCCCTGACCGCCCATGACGTGGTGGCACCGGCGCGGATCGAGGCGCCGTTTCCCATCGAGACGCGGGTGTCCGACCTCTCGGTGCCGGGCGAGGCCGAGGCGCTCATCGCCGACCGGCCCGACGTCATCTTCCATCTCGCCGCCATCGTCTCGGGCGAGGCGGAGGCGGATTTCGACAAGGGCTATCGCATCAATCTCGACGGCACACGCTATCTGTTCGACGCGGTGCGGGTGCTGGAGGGCTATACGCCGCGCCTGGTCTTCACCTCCTCGCTGGCGGTGTTCGGCGCGCCCTATCCCGAGACCCCGATCGAGGATGATTTCTTCCTCACGCCGCTGACCTCCTACGGCACCCAGAAGGCCATCGGCGAACTGCTGCTGGCGGACTATTCGCGGCGCGGCTTCTTCGACGGCGTGGGCATCCGCCTGCCCACCATCTGCGTGCGGCCGGGCAAGCCCAACAAGGCGGCGTCGGGCTTCTTCTCCGGCATCATCCGCGAGCCGCTGGCGGGCCAGGAGGCGGTGTTGCCGGTCAGCGAGAACGTGGTGCACTGGCATGCCTCGCCGCGCTCGGCGGTGGGCTTCCTCGTCCATGCGGCGACGCTGGACACGGCGCCCCTGGGCGCCCGGCGCTCCATCAGCATGCCGGGGGTCGGGGCGAGCGTCGGCGAGCAGATCGAGGCGCTGCGCAAGGTGGCGGGCGACAAGGTGGTGGCCCGCATCCGCCGCGAGCCTGACCCGGTGGTGGCCAAGATCGTCAGCGGCTGGCCGCGCACCTTCAATCCGCAGCGCGCCCTCGCGCTCGGCTTCAAGGCGGAGACCTCGTTCGAGGAGATCATCCGCATCCATATCGCCGATGAACTGGGCGGCAGGATCGCGGACTGAAGCGGGGATCTGAACGGCACCGGCCGGTGGCCGGTGCCGGCCCGTCAGGCGGCGAAGGCCGGCTCCGCCCGCGCGGCGGCGAGAGCGGAGATGCCGGCGCGCAGGCGCGGCACGATCTGGCGGTAGAGATGCCGGCGGCGGCGCGGATCGGCCACCGTCGAGGGGTCTTCGAACGACCAGGTCTCCACCGGCAGCGGGGCGATGCCGGTCAGGCGCTCGATGCGCTCGCGGGCGTCGGCCACCAGCGAGATCACCAGGTCGATTCGTGGCGCACCCGAGAAGCCGAACAGTTCCATCGGCTTCGAGGAGAGCCCGTCGGACGGGATGCCTTCCAGGTCGAGGCAATCGACCAGCGCACTGTCCACCGCGCCGCTGCCATGGATGCCGGCGCTGAAGGCGCGGATCTGGCGGTGGGCATGGTTGACCATCGCCTCGGCCAGCAGGCTGAGGCCGGAATTGTCCCGGCATGCGAACAGGATGGAGGGGCGCTGCGGGATCGCCGCCAGCACCTCGGCCGCGGGCAGCGGCCGTGGGGCAGACACGGGGGCAAGGGGCGGGGCAAGGGTCATGGAACGGGCCTCCTTCCACGCGCCCTCCTCCCAGCCGCGGAATCCGGCGCGCCGGAAGCTCTTAGCGGCAAGCCTCAACGCGACGATGACAGCGCGGTGTCCGGCGTGTGGCGGCGGGAAATGGAGGATTGCGGGAGAATCGGCGGGCGTTCCGAAACTCCTTAACCAATTCGAAGTTCTTACCGGGGATGTATCCAAAAGCTGGCGCGCATCGTGATTCGCTGACATGCGTCTCCGCCGGCAGTGTATCGGAGGCTTGAATGGCGAAGAGCGAAGTGACGGGCGTCGAAGTCAGCCGGATCGCGGCCAAGGCGCTGCGGGATCCGGGGAGCGTGTCCCTGGACGAGATCAAGGTTTTGGCTGCGTCGGCCCTGACCCAGGCTCCCAACAAGCCGAAGGCGGCGGTCGCCGCGAAGGCGAAGGCTCCGGCCAAGGTGAGCGCGAAGGTGGCTCCGGCCCCGAAGGCCACGGCCGCCAAGGGGCCGGCCCCCAAGGCCGCCGCTCCGGCCAAGGCTGCCGCGGCGAAGGCCGCTGCTCCGAAGGCGGTGAAGGCTGCGGCCCCCAAGGCCGCCCCGGCCAAGGTTGCGGCGCCCAAGACTGCCGCTCCCAAGGCTGCGGCCCCGAAGGCTGCCGCGACCAAGACGGTCGCTGCCCCGGCTGCCAAGCCGGCGAAGACGGCCCCTGTGAAGAGTGCCGCGAAGGCCGAAGCGCCGAAGGCTGCGGCGAAGGCCGCTGCGCCCAAGGCGGCGAAGGCTCCGGCCAAGCCGGCTGCCAAGGCGGCTCCGGCCGCTGTCGCGGAGGCCCCCAAGGTTGCCGCGAAGCCGGTGAAGACGGTTGCGAAGGCGCCCAAGGCAGTCAAGGCCCCGGCGGCGAAGCCGGCCGAGGCGTCGGCTCCGGTCGAGGCTCCGAAGGCGGAAGCGGCCAAGCCCGCGAAGGCCCCGGCCAAGGCTGCCAAGCCTGCTGCCGCCAAGCCTGCTGCCACCAAGCCTGTCGCCGCGAAGGCGGCCACTGCCAAGCCTGCCACTGCGAAGCCTGCCGCTGCCAAGCCGGCGGCCAAGCCCATCACCAAGAAGGCCGCGGCCCCCAAGGCGCCGAAGAAGGCCTGATCTTTCGCCACAGTGGCGAAGCTCAAAAAGAAACGCGCGCCCCAGGGCGCGCGTTTTTCGTTTCAGGCGGGCGTCGAGCCGGGCGGACCCGGCTCCGACCCGGTCTCAGATCTGGCGCTCGACCATCATCTTCTTGATTTCGGCGATGGCCTTGGCCGGGTTGAGGCTCTTCGGGCACGCCTGGGCGCAGTTCATGATGGTGTGGCAGCGATAGAGCCGGAAGGGATCTTCCAGATTGTCCAGGCGCTGGCCGGTGCGCTCGTCGCGGCTGTCCTTCAGCCAGCGGTTGGCCTGCAGCAGGGCCGCCGGGCCGAGGTAGCGGTCGCCGTTCCACCAATAGCTCGGGCAGGAGGTGGAGCAGCAGGCGCACAGGATGCATTCGTACAGGCCGTCGAGGCGCTCGCGGTCTTCCTTCGACTGGCGCCACTCCTTTTCGGGAGCGGTGGTGTCGGTCTGGAGCCAGGGCTCGATGGAGGCGTGCTGGGCGTAGAAGCGGGTGAGATCGGGAACGAGGTCCTTCACCACTTCCATGTGCGGCAGCGGGTAGACGTTGACCGTGCCCTTCACCAGCACCTCGTCCATGCCCTTGGTGCAGGCCAGGGTGTTGGTGCCGCCGATGTTCATGGCGCAGGAGCCGCACACGCCTTCGCGGCAGGAGCGGCGGAAGGTCAGCGTCGGGTCGATGTGGTTCTTGATGTAGATGAGGCCATCGAGAACCATGGGGCCGCAATTCTCGCGGTCCACATAGTAGGTGTCGATCGACGGCGTCTTCCCGTCGTCCGGGTTCCAGCGGTAGATCTTGAACTCGGTGACCTTGGAGGCGCCCTGGGGCTTCGGCCAGGTCTTGCCCGTGGAGATCTGAGAGTTCTTCGGGAGAGAGAGCTCAACCATGGTGCGTCCCAATCGTCGGCTGCGCCGGTCGTTCGCGAGAGCCGGCCGCGCTGAGCACGGGCCGGCCCGATAAGGTCGTTCGGATCAGTACACCCGCTTCTTGGGCTCGATGTACTGGATGTCGTTGGACAGCGTGTAGGTGTGGACCGGACGGTCCTCCAGCCGCACCTCGCCGCTCGCCGTGTCGATGTAGGCGAGGGTGTGCTTCATCCAATTGTGGTCGTCGCGGTCCGGGAAATCCTCGCGGGCGTGGGCACCGCGGCTCTCCTGGCGGTTGAGCGCGCTGTCCATGGTCACGACGGCCTGGGCGATCAGGTTGTCGTATTCCAGCGTCTCGATGAGGTCCGAGTTCCACACCAGCGAGCGGTCGGACACGCGGATGTTGCCGGACGCCTTGAAGACGTCGTGGATCAGCTTGTGGCCCTCTTCGAGGACCTCGCCGGTGCGGAACACCGCGCAATTGTTCTGCATCACCCGCTGCATGTTGCCACGCAGCTCGGCCGTCGCGGTGTCGCCGGCGGCGTTGCGGAAGCGGTCGAGACGGGAGAGCGCCAGGTCGGCGCTGTTGGCCGGCAGTTCCTGGTGCTTCTCGCCCGGCTGCACCAGCTCGGCGGCCCGCAGCGCGGCCGCGCGGCCGAACACCACGAGGTCGATGAGCGAGTTGGAGCCGAGGCGGTTGGCGCCGTGCACGGACACGCAGGCCGCCTCGCCGATGGCCATCAGGCCCGGCACCACCTTGTCCGGATCGCCGCTGACCTTGTTCAGCACCTCGCCGTGATAGTTCGTCGGGATGCCGCCCATGTTGTAGTGGACGGTCGGAATCACCGGGATCGGCTCGCGGGTCACGTCGACGCCGGCGAAGATGCGGGCGCTCTCGGAGATGCCCGGCAGGCGCTCGTGCAGGATCGCCGGATCGAGGTGATCCAGATGCAGGAAGATGTGGTCCTTGGCCTTGCCGACGCCGCGTCCCTCGCGGATCTCCATGGTCATGGAGCGGGACACCACGTCGCGCGAGGCGAGGTCCTTGGCGGAAGGGGCGTAGCGCTCCATGAAGCGCTCGCCTTCCGAATTGGTCAGGTAGCCGCCTTCGCCGCGCGAGCCCTCGGTGATGAGACAGCCCGAGCCGTAGATGCCGGTCGGATGGAACTGCACGAATTCCATGTCCTGCAGCGGCAGGCCGGCGCGCAGCACCATGCCGCCGCCGTCACCCGTGCAGGTGTGGGCGGAGGTGGCGGAGAAATAGGCGCGGCCGTAGCCGCCGGTGGCCAGCACCACGAGGTGCGAGCGGAAGCGGTGGATGGTGCCGTCGTCCATCTTCAGGGCGATCACGCCGCGGCAGCGGCCTTCCTCGTCCATGATCAGGTCGATGGCGAAATACTCGATGAAGAACTCGGCCTTGTGCTTCAGCGCCGCGCCATAGAGCGTGTGCAGCATGGCGTGGCCGGTGCGGTCGGCGGCGGCGCAGGTGCGCTGGGCGGTGCCCTTGCCGAAGTGCGTGGTCATGCCGCCGAACGGGCGCTGGTAGATCTTGCCGTCCTCGGTGCGGGAGAAGGGCACGCCCCAGTGCTCCAGCTCATAGACGGCGGCGGGCGCGTTGCGCACCAGATATTCGATGGCGTCCTGGTCGCCCAGCCAGTCCGACCCCTTTACGGTGTCGTACATGTGCCACTGCCACTGGTCCTCGCCCATGTTGCCGAGCGAAGCGGCGACGCCGCCCTGGGCCGCGACGGTGTGGGAGCGGGTGGGGAACACCTTGGTGATGCAGGCGGTGCGCAGGCCCGCCTCCGAGCAGCCCACGACCGCGCGCAGGCCGGCGCCGCCGGCACCGACGACGAGCACGTCGTAGGTGTGGTCGATGATGGGGTAGGCGCTGCCGTTATAGGCCGGGGCGCTGGTGCCGTTGGTGGTGGCTTCGGGCATGTCAGCCTCCCATGCTGATCTTGAGCACGGCGAAGGCGCCGGCGAGGCCGATCACGGTGGTGAAGAAGGTGTTGGCGATGATCGCCAGGACCTTCACGCCCTCGTTGTGGAGATAGTCCTCGATGACCACCTGCATGCCTATGCGCATGTGCACCGTGATGGACAGCAGCATCAGCAGGATGACCACCGCCACCAGCGGGTTGGCGAGGGTGGCGTGGACCGTGTTGTAGCTCTCGCCGAGCAGCGAGATCACGATGCAGAGGAAGATCACCGCGAGGATGAGGGTCCCGATCGCGGTGAGCCGCTGGACGAAGAAGTGCTCGGTGCCGGACCGGGCGGAGCCGAGGCCGCGGACGCGGCCGAGCGGGGTGCGCATGGGGCTGTGCATGGGAAAGACCCTCTCAGCTCTTCACGGCCAGGCCGATGGCCCAGACGATGATGGTGAGGGCGATCGAGCCGGCGAGGGTCGCCTTCGCGAGCAGGACGCGCTCCTTGGGGCCGAAGCCGTGGATCGTGTCCCAGATCAGGTGCCGCACGCCGCCGAGGGCGTGGTGGATGAGCGCCCAGGTGAAGCCCAGCAGCACCAGCCGCCCGATCCAGGATCCGGCGACATTGGCGAAGGTGGTGTAGGCGTTGGGCGACGACGCGGCCGCCAGCAGCCACCAGACCAGCAGGACGGTGCCGAAATACAGCGCCATCCCCGTGATGCGGTGCACGATGGACATCACCATCGTGAACAGCGGACGGTAGATCTGCAGGTGGGGAGAGATGGGGCGCACAATGCGGGGCGGGCTGTCGGCCATGGGGCCTCCTCCGGAAATCGATCGATCAGGTATCCCAATCGTTGGCAGTTCGCAACGATTCCAAAGGAGGGGTCTGATCTATTGCGGTGGTGGTATGGCGCAGTGCAGCGCGGCTGCCAAGCATTCCGGTCCCGCGCTGGGGTCAGGGCTGCGATCGGAGGGATGCGGACAGGTCCGGTCAAACGCCTGCGACAGGGTTTTGAAACCCAGGTGGGCCAAGGGGCGTCGCAATGCAAAACAGCGCGGGTTGCCCCGCGCTGTCTGGTGAAAGCCTGTGGATACGGCGATCAGAAGCGGTAGGTGATGCCGGTGCTGATCAGCCACGGGTCCAGCTTGGTGGAGCCAGTGTAGGGCGTGGTGCCCACGACCACGTCGAAGTCGGGCTGGAGGAACAGCTTCTTGACGTCGACGTTCCAGCCCCAGTGCTTGTCCAGCATGTAGTCGAAGCCGACCTGCAGGGCCCAGCCCCAGGTGTTCTTGATGTCCAGCGAGGTCACCTGGTTGGCGTCCGTGCTGTAGAAGATGGTGTAGTTCACGCCGGCGCCGACGTAGGGCTGGAAGGCGCCGAAATTGGTGAAGTGGTACTGCGCCAGCAGGGTAGGCGGCAGCAGCCAGGTCTTGCCGATGGCCACGTTGTTCAGGCTGCCGGTGCCGTCGATGTAGCTGTAGGTGGTGCCGAGCACCAGTTCCACCGCCCAGTTGGGGGTGAAGTAATAGGAGATGTCCAGCTCGGGGATGATCGTGTCGGACGACTTGAGGCCCGAACCGGCGATGCCGTTCACCGAGCCGCTGTTGTTGGTGATGACGCCGGTCGCGCGCAGGCGGATCTGCCAGGGGTTCCAAGTGTCGACCACCACCGGCGCCACCGGTGCCTTCACGGCGAGGTCAGCGGCCGAAGCCGGCGCGGCGCTGAACGCCGCCAAGCCCACCACCACAGCGCCCGCGACAGTCGCGACGGTCTTCAGGCTTGCGCCCCATGCCTCAGTCCAGCCAGCCATTTGCCCCAATCTCCAACAAGAATTCGATGACGGACACTTGCCCCATCCCTGAGTCCGCCGTTTGAGCCAGATCAATTTTCTGGCCGTGGCGGCGGCCTGTTGCCGACTTGCAACAGTGGGCAATGCGCCACATTGTGGCCGCAAGAGTGACGGGATGCTGTGAGATTCGCTACCTGAAAATGGGTTGTGGCGGCGGAAAATCGGTTGTGGTGGCAATGCTGCCACTCGCGAGTGCGACCGCGGGACGCGGCGCTGCGTGCGGAGTGGGGCCTTCGTGCCGCGATAGTTTGGGATGCGGGTGGATGAATCGTAGCTGTGTCCCGTGGTGGCGGCTTTGCGTGCTGGCCTGCGTCCTGGTTGCGGGTCTGGCGGCCCCGGCGAGATCCCGGGCGCAGGAAGCCGCGGTGGAGCGCACCCTTTCGGTCGGCGCGGAACAGCGCAGCTACCTTCTCTCGCGCCCGGCGGGCGTCCTCGGGCCGCAGCCGACGGTGATCGCGCTGCACGGCGCGGGCGAGAGCGCGGAAGGCTTCATGGGCTATGTGGGCCTGGAGCCGACGGCGGCGCAGAACAGATTCGTCGCGGTCTATCCCCAGGGCATCGGGCGGGTCTGGAACGACGGCCGTCCGGCGGCCATGCGGCTCAAGGCGGTGCTGACCCCCGGCGACGACGTGGCCTTCCTCATCGCCTTGACCCAGCAACTGGTCGCCGAAGGCATCGCCGACCCGAATCGCATCTATCTGATGGGCATCTCGAACGGCGGCTTCATGGTCGAGCGCATGGCCTGCGAGCATGCGGACCTCTACGCCGCCTTCTCCGTCATCATGGCGACGGCCCCGGCCAATTACCGCGAGCAGTGCCGCCCGAGCCGGCCGGTGCCGATCATGTTCATCCACGGTACCGCCGATCCGGTGATTGCCTGGGACGGCTTCTGGACGCCCATGGGCGCCACGCTCTCCGCGCCGGACAGCGCCGAATTGTATGCCTCGCTGAACGGCTGCGCCTCCTCCGAGGCCGAATCACTGCCCGACCTCGACCGCATCGACGGGACCAGCGTGACGCTCCGGCGCTGGTCGGGATGCGCCGCGCCGGGCGAGGTGGCGCTCTACCGGGTGGAGCGCGGCGGCCACCAGTCGCCGGCGCGGGTAAAGACCTCGCCGGAACTGGCCACGGTGTTTCTCGGCCTGCGCAACCACGACATCGACGCGGGCGCGGAAAGCTGGGCGCTGTTTGCCCGGCATTCCCTGGCGCCGGGGGCGGGCCCCGCGGGCGCGGGCCCGGCGGTTCCTCTGCCTCTGCCCTCGCCCCTGAAGCCGGCGCCCATGAAACAGAAAAGCGCGGGGCAGGGGCTCCCCACCGCCGCGCGATAAATGAAACAAGAGAAGGAGAGCCGGCATCGCGCCGGCTCTCCTTCGTGTGTCAGTGGGCGGCTTCCGACCCCGGCTGCCAGGCCGGGGCCTGCGGGGCGGCCGCAGCTTCCACCGCCGAGCGGGCGAGGAAGCGGGCGCGCAGCGGCTTCAGCACGAACATGGCCAGGAAGGCCGCCGTCAGGTTGAGGCCCATGGCGATTGCGAACACCGCCGACCAGCCGTAGCGGGCGGCGACGAGGCTGGCGAGCGGCACCAGCAGCGCCGCCGTGCCCTTGGCGGTGTAGAGCATGCCGGCGTTGGTGGCGGCGAATTTGGAGCCGAACGTGTCGCCGCAGGTGGCGGGAAACAGGGAGTAGATCTCCCCGAACACGCCGAAGAACAGCGCCGAGAACACCACGAAGATCACCGGATTCTGCCCGTGGTAGACCAGCATGAGCAGCGAGCCGGCGGCGACCGTGAAGGCGATGAACATGGTGTTCTCGCGGCCGATGTTGTCCGACACCCAGCCGAACAGCGGGCGGCCGAAGCCGTCGAAGACGCGGTCCAGCGAGATGGCGAAGGTGAGCGCCGCCATCTGCACGCCCAGCAGGCTCACCGGCACGTCCGCCACCTTGAAATCGTGGGCGATGGGGGCGATCTGCGCCGCCGCCATCAGGCCGCCCGAGGCCACCATGACGAACATGGCGTAGAGCAGCCAGAAGATCGGCTTGGAGAGCGTGGCGCGGGGCGCGTAGTTGATCTTGCTCTGCGGCAGGCGGGACAGCTTCTTGGGCGGGGCCATCTGCGCCGGGGGCTTGCGCACCACGAAGGACAGCACGAACACCACCACGCCCTGGCCGATGCCGAAGGTGAGGAAGGCGGCCTCATAGCCATGGGTGGCGATCATCTGGGCGATGGGCACCACGGTGAGCGCCGCGCCCGCGCCGAAGCCCGCCGCGGTGATGCCGGCCGCGAGGCCGCGGTTATGGGGAAACCACTTCAGCGCATTGCCGACGCAGGTGCCGTACACCGCGCCCGCGCCGATGCCCGCCACCACGGAGGCGGCATAGAGCACGAACAGGGACGAGGCCATGGAATTGAGCGTCCATGCGGCCGCGATCATGACGGCGCCGAACATCAGCACCACGCGGGGGCCGTAGCGGTCCACGAACCAGGCTTCGATGGGGACCAGCCAGGTCTCGGTGAGGACGAAGATGGTGAAGGCCAGCTGGATGGCCGCGCGCCCCCACTGGTGCTTGGCCTCGATGGGGTCGACGAACAGGGTCCATCCGTACTGGAGGTTCGCGATCATCGCCATGCAGACGACGCCGCAGATCAATTGAATCCAGCGCTGGGACTCGCTGGCCGGCTGAGCGGCTTTTGCCATATCTGACCTCGTGCGTTTCCTGATGAAAGGTGAAGGCGGCCATCTTGGGTGGCCTTAGGAACCCGTCCGCCTTCCGGGATGGGCTTGGGATTTCGGGTAACAACGGGCACCGGGATGCGGCCTTGGCGTGGGGCCGGGCGGGGTGCGGCAGGCGGGGTCTCCATCTCCCGTAAGGTGATCTGGTATGCCAAATCCAAAATACAGTTCAGGCAGATCACCAGAGACGAAGCGGTCGCGCAAGTCGTGACGCAGCGGAATACGTAAGGGCATCAACGACTTAACCTAACGGCAGATAAGCCCTGCGCGCAGGCGCGCGGCGCCGATCGCGCAATCTGTGGTTGCGTGTCGGGCGTTGTTGAGGTCTTCAGGTTTCAGGGGCAGCGGCGGGCCCGGTGGCTCGCCCACGCCTCAGCGCGGGATCAGCACCCAGTAATCCAGGTCGAGGATGACGCTCGGGTCATACTCCTCCCCCACCTTCTGCGGCAGGTCGGCGCAGGGCTGATCCTTGGTGGCGATGGTGCGCAGGCGCAGCGCGCCCACGTCGTCGCGGCCGGAGATCTCCTGGGCGTCCAGCACCTCGCTCCAGGCGAAGACGGTGAGGCCCGCGAACAGCGGCGCCACATGCCGCCCGCCGTTGATGCCGGCGATATGGAAGGCGTTGGACAGGCCGTTGAACGACAGGGCGCGGGCGATGGAGATGACGTGGCCGCCATAGATCAGGCGGCGGCCGAAGCGGCCTGCGCCTTCGGTATATTGGTTGAAATGGACCTTGGCCGTGTTCTGGTAGAGGCGGGTGGCGATCATATGCTCCGCCTCCTCCACCGTCGTGCCGTCCACATGGTCGATGCGCTCGCCCACCTCATAGTCGCTGAAGCGGAACGGGCTGCCGGACAGTTCGAAGCGCCAGGCGTCCATATCGAGCGGGGGCACCGCATTGCCCAGCGCATCGGCGGCCAGGGCCGCGGGCAGGGCGGGGACATGGGTCTCCAGCGCCGGCGCGCGGGGATCGCGCTTGCGCACCATCACCCAGCGCACATAGTCCAGCACCTCGGTGCCGTCCTGGTTGAAGCCGGTGGAGCGGACGTAGACGACGCCGCTCTGGCCGTTGGAATTCTCCCTGAGGCCAATGACTTCCGAAACGGCGGTCAGGGTATCGCCGGGATAGACCGGGGCGAGGAAGCGCCCGCCTGCATAGCCGAGATTGGCTACCGCATTGAGCGAGATGTCCGGCACCGTCTTGCCGAACACCACGTGGAAGACCAGCAGGTCGTCCACCGGCGCGCGGGCATAGCCGATGTCCTCGGCGAAGGTGTCGGCGGACTGCACCGCGAAGCGCGAGCCGTAGAGGGCGCTGTAGAGCGCCACGTCGCCGCTGGTGATGGTGCGCGGCGTGGCGTGGCGGATCACCTGGCCAAGCGAAAAGTCCTCGAAGAAGTTGCCCGAATTGGTCTTGCTCATGCGGTCCCCCTGTGCCGCCATGTTTGCAGAGCCGCCCGGCGCCGCGCAACGGGGAAAAGGGCCAAGATGTAGTGTTGCGGCGGGCCGTCGCTTGACCTAATGGACACCTTGGCCCCCATGGCCCGAACCAAGAAGAGGACTGCCCGTGTCGGGTTCCGCCAGCCAGAAACTGTCGTTCCAGGCCATGGTGTTCGTCGCCTGCCTGTTTCCCTTCTACATCCTCGCCGCCACGCTCACCAATTCGGCGGCGGTGTTGACGGACCTGCTGGCCACGTCCTTCGACCTCACCTCGCTCACCACCTGCTGGCTGGTGCTGAGGATCGCCCACGGGCGCGAGAAGGGGCGGTTCGCCTATGGTCTTGGAAAGCTGGAGAATCTCGCCGAGCTGATGATCGCGGTGCTGCAGGTGGTGCTGGTGGTCATCGCCGGCACGCGGGCCATCCACGGCCTGCTCAACCCCGAGCATGTCAGCGGCGCCCTGCTCGGCCTCGGCGTCACTGCGGTGGCGGCGGTGGGCAATGTCTATCTCAACCGCAAGGCCAGGCGGGTGGCGGAGGAGACCCACTCCCCCGTCATCGCCGCCCAGGCGCGGGTGCATCTGGTCTCGGCGGTGTCGTCCGGCTCGGTGTTCGTCGTCACCGTCATCACCTCGTCCTTCTCGGTGGACTGGATCGCCTATCTCGATCCGCTCGCCTCCTTCGTGGTGATCGCGTTGATGATCTACAACATCTTCGAGATGCTCACGAATTCCATCGGTTCGCTGCTCGACCAGGCGATCGGCGAGGCCGGGCAGCTGCGCATCCTGCGGGCGCTGGCCAGCCATTTCGACGATTTCGAGGAACTGGGCGACATCCGCACCCGGCAGCACGGCGGCAAGATGATGGTGGACCTGCACCTCGGCTTCGATGCCGACTGGAGCGTCGGCCAGGCGCGGGCGGCGGCGGCGGCGATCCGCGCGGCGGTGGTGCGCGAGTTTGCCGAGGCGGGGGACGATGTGGAGGTATCCATCGTGCTCATCCCCCGCGCCGCCGAGCCGGCGGATGCGCCGGTGGCCGCCTGAGAGACGCGTTTCAATTCAACGGCTTGCCGGTCAGTAGTCGGACAGGGTGAGGTCCTCGGACCATTCGCCCGCCACCTCCTTGACGATCGCCTGGCCGCAGATGACGCGGCCCTTCAGCGGATCGAAGGTGAGGGTGGGGGCGCCGTGCAGCTGCCAGCCCTTGTTGAGCGCCGCCGAGACGCGCTTGCAGAAGGCGGTGTCGTCCGGTCCGGTGAGATAGCGATAGAGCTTCATGGCCTCTCCTTGCATGCCTCCAGGCCCGCCACGCGGGAGGGCCTAAAGGCATTTGATTGCAATGTGTTGGTCAGGTCCGCGCGGCGATGGCGTCGGCCAAAGCAACGGTGCGGCGGGCCATGTCGGCATGCATGCGCTCCACCATGCGCCCGTCCAGCTGGAGCACGCCCTTGCCGGCATTCTCCGGGCGGTCGAACACTTCGATGATCGCCCGTGCCCGGGCCACCTCGGCGTCGGGCGGCGAGAAGGCGGCGTTGCACGGCTCGATCTGGCCGGGATGGATCAAGGTCTTGCCATCCATGCCCATTTCGACGCCCTGGGCGCATTCGGCGGCGAAGCCCTCCTGGTCCTGGAAGGCGTTCCACACCCCGTCCAGAACCTCGATGCCATAGGCATGGCCGGCGGCCAGCACGGTCATCAGCCAGCCCACCATGGGGGCCCGGCCGGGGACTAGGGCAGCCCGGGTCTCCTTGGCCAGATCGTTCGTGCCGAGCACGAAAACCTTCAGCCGGGTCAAGGGGTTGCGGGCGGAGGCGGCGACCGGCTTGATGTCCAGTATGGCGAGCGGGGTCTCGATCATGGCCCAGATGCCGATGCTGGCGGGGGCGTTCAGCGCCTCCAGCTTGCGCCCCGCCACCAGCAATTGCTCGGGGTCCTCCACCTTGGGGATGAGGATGGCGTCCGGCCCGGCGGCGACCGCGGCGGCGAGGTCGTCCTGCCCCCACGGCGTGTCCAAGCCATTGATCCGTATGACGACTTCGCGCGGGCCGAAGCCGCCGGCCTTGACCGTCTCCAGGATGCGGGCGCGGGCCTCGACCTTGGCGTCGGGGGCCACCGCGTCCTCCAGATCGAGGATGACGGCGTCGCAGGGCAGCGATCTGGCCTTCTCCAGGGCCCGGGCGTTGGACCCCGGCATATAGAGCACGCTGCGACGCGGACGGATGCTCATGGCTCTGCAATTCCCCATTTGCGACATACATTGCGGCCGCGCGCGCCAGAGCCCGCCCGAAGCCGCCCGCCGCGCCAGCACCGGCCCGCGCCACCCTGGAAAAACCAGAGCGATCCCAAGGCCCTGCGCGCCCGCGCCGGTCCGGCCCCCGCTTGCGCGACGCGCCACCGCAGCCCTAGCGTAGCGACAGGACGGGGGAACTGTCACGGCCATACCACACGATGCGACACAGCATGCGACAGAGAGGGCGACCATGACGCTCGCGGAGGTAGCAGGGGATGGCTCGGGCGGGCCGGACGTTCTCGGCCTCGACGGCTGCCCCGGCGGCTGGATCGCCGCCCGCTGGTCGGCATCGGGCGACCTGACCCTCACGCGGGTGGCGCGCCTCACCGACCTGTTCCCGGAGGGCGGTCCCGTCCTCCAGGCGGCCATCGACATCCCCATCGGCCTGCCCGACCGGGTGGGGGCGGGCGGGCGGGGGCCGGACCGGGTGGTGCGTCCGCTGCTCGGGGGGCGGCAGTCGAGCGTCTTCTCCATGCCCTCGCGGGCGACGATGGAGGTGGCCTGCGACATCGCCATCCCCGAGGAGGCCCGCTACCGCGCCGCCTGCGCCGTGGCGCTGGAAACTTCGGATCCGCCGCGCAAGATCTCGCGCCAGGCCTATGCGCTGTTCCCCAAGGTGCTGGAGGCGGACGCTTTGCTGCGCGCCCGCCCCGGCCTGCCGCTGGCGGAATGCCATCCCGAGGTGAGCTTCTGGGCCATGAACGGCCGGCGCCCGCTGGACCTGCCGAAGAAGGTGAAGGGCCAGCCGGCGGAGAGCGGGCTCGATCTGCGCATCGCCCTGCTCGCCGGCGCGGGGATGCCGGTCGGCCGGCTCACCCGGGCGGAGGCGCGCGGGCTCGGGGCGGGGCTGGACGATCTGGTGGACGCCTGCGCCTGCGCCTGGACCGCGCGGCGGATCGCGGCCGGCACGGCCCTGACCTTCCCCGACCCGCCGGAGCGCGACCGCCACGGCCTGCCGGTGGCCATCCTGGCCTGACCCTCGCCGCGCGGGCTGGTCCTTTCGCCGCCGCGGGCTTGCCCCTCGCTGCCGCCGGCTTGGCCGGCACCAGCGCAAAAAAAAACGGTCCGGGGCAGGGCCGCCGGACCGATAAGGGGTTCTGGTGTTCGTCGAAAGCGCGCGCGGCGGGCCGGAAGGGCCCTAAGGCCCCACGGCGCCGTGCCGCGCGCCGTCATCAGTCTCGCCCGCGAGGGGCGGGGACCCACCGGCCGTTAGGGACGGCCGGGGGACGGGCATCAGAACTTGTAGTTGATGCCGGCCTTCACGGTGTGGAACTTGTTGTCCACGCTGACCGTGCTGCCGGTCAGGGCGCTGCCGTAGTCGCTGTCGCCCAGGTCGACGTAGAGATACTCGGTCTTGAACGTCCAGTTGTTGGTCAGGGCGTACTCGAGGCCGCCACCGACGGTCCAGCCGGTCTTCACGCCCGAGCCCTCGCCGGAATACAGGCTGGTGGGGGTGAGCTGGCTGATGGAGGTCTTGCTCTCGCCATAGGCGAAGCCGCCGGTGACGTAGGGCAGGAAGCGGTCGAACGCATAGCCGAGGCGGCCGCGCACGGTGCCGAAATAATCCAGCGAGGACTTGAGGTTGGTGGTGGCGCCGGGGGTCGTCAGGGTGACGTCGCCCTCGATGCCGGACCACTGGATGTCGGTCTCAAGGCCGAGCACGATGTTGTTGGCGAACTGGTAGTTGTAGCCCGCCTGGCCACCGGCGAAGAAGCCGCTGGAATCCGCCGAGGCCGAGCCGAGGCCGAGCGGGGAGGCCACGCCGCCGAAGGCGTATTCATACTTGTCGCCGCCGAAGCCGGCGTTCGCGCCGATGTAGAAGCCGGTCCAGGAGAACACCGGCACCACCGGAACGATGGGAGCCTTCACCGGGTAGCGCGTGGCCAGATCCGCCGCCGAGGCGGGGGCGGCGATCGCCAGGGCGATCGCGGAGGTCACGATCGCGGTGGAGGCGATCGCGGTAGAGAGCAGAAGACGCTTCATGTTTGTTACCTTTTTCAACCAGCCCCCGATGCTCCCTTTTTACAAGATCTGGCGCGAAACGGTGTTGCGGGGCCGCAACAACCAAATGAGGCACACTCTGTTTTGGTTGTATGGCGTGGGAAAAATGCGCGACATGCGCGAGAAAAGGTACGGTGTAGCCGAGAGACGTGCTGTCACTTACCTCTATGACCCATGGTCATGATTTTTTGATCGCTGCAATCACAGTAAAAAAATAGTTTCAACTGCCGGAACAATGGCAGGTTGCGAAGTAAAGACATCTTTTTGCCATCGGCAGATCTACTTTCGCCATAATTCCACGTGTGCGTCCGGCCAAGACAGAGCTTCCCGCGCGCCGAGGCATACCGCCAGATGCGCTGCACCTGCTCGGCCTCATGAGTGCGTTGCGCGCCTTATGTTACCTTGCGTTCGGTATCTGCTTCCGCGCGATCGGGGCGCCGCAGCCGTGCCGTGCCGCGCGATGCGGCGCAGCGGCCGGAACGCCGGGTCGGGGAACGACGGGAGGGCGGGGCGGCGGCATCGCGGCGGGCGTGCGAGCCTCAGGGCGGGGGCGGGCGGGTGCCGCCGCGCCGCCGCGCGGGCACCTGCCGGAGCGCCGCCCGCGCTGCGGCGTGGGCGGGCAGGCGGGCGGGCGGGAAGGCGGGAAGGAAGTAAGGCGCTATTTGCCGGTCCAGCCGGCTTCGCGGCTGCACGCTTCCATGGTGCGCGGATTGGACTTTTCCCACTGCGTGATGGAGCGGGTCTCGGTGCTGGGCATCTTGTTGTTCATGCAGGTGCAATAGGCCAGCACCACCGGCGCGGCCTGCCCCTCGTCCTTGTTGTCGCTGACGCAGGCGGCGATCCATTTGACGTCGTCGGACGTCTGCTGCGCCGTGGCGGGCATCGCCGCCAGCGCGATCACGGCGACAAGCGCCCCAGTCATCCATTGCATGCTCATTTCCCCTCGCTGAGCCCTGGTTGCGACCCGCGCGGAGGCCTGGTCGGGGCCGGGCCACTCATCCGGGCGACATGCGCCGGCCGGCGCGGGATGCTGGCCGGCCGGCGCATGTGCTTGGCAGCGCGGCGCGAAGGCGCGCCGCCAGCCCGGAACCCCCGCAGGTTCGAGGCGGACCATGGCCGAGTCGGGCCGGCCCTGTCTTCCCAATGCGCGCACGCGCCCCCGCCGAGGGCGCCCGCGCGGGAGCACATGCGCCGGTGGACGCGCGAGCCGATGGCGGGGCGGGACGGCGCGCAAACGCAAACGGCCCGGGCGCAGGGCGCCCGGGCCGTCAGAGCCACCGGCCGGGAAGGCCGGGGGCCGGTCGTCAGAACTTGTAGTTCACGCCCGCCTTCACGGTGTGGAACTTGTTGTCCACGCTCACCGCGCTGGAGCCGACGCCGTAGTCGCTGTCGCCGAGGTCGACGTACAGATACTCCGTCTTGAAGGTCCAGTTGTTGGTCAGGGCATATTCGAGGCCGCCGCCGATGGTCCAGCCCACCTTGGTGTCGTTGCCGTCGAAGATGCTCAGGGTCGAGCCGGAGAGCTGGGTGGCCGAGGTCTTGCTCTCGCCATAGGCCATGCCGCCCGTGATGTAGGGCAGGACGCGGTCGAAGGCGTAGCCGACGCGGGCGCGCACGGTGCCGAAATAGTCGAGCGACGACTTGATGTTGCTCGCGCTACGGGCGCTGGCGGTGTCGATGTTGCCTTCGATGCCCGACCACTGGATGTCGGTCTCAAGGCCGAGCACCACGTTGTTGGCGAACTGGTAGTTGTAGCCGATCTGGCCACCGGCGAAGAAGCCCGAGGAATCGGCCGAGGCCGACGAGGTGACCGGCACGCCGAAGTTGTAATTGTACTTGTCGCCGCCGTAACCGGCGTTGGCGCCGATGTAGAAGCCGGTCCAGGAGAAGACCGGGGCCGGGGCGACGACCGCCTTCACCGGGTAGCGGTTGGCGAGGTCCGCCGCGGAGGCGGGAGCGGCGATCGCCAGGGCGATCGCGGACGAGAGCAGAAGACGCTTCATATTCTTGATCCTGTGGGGCCTACCCCCGGCGGCATCCTCTACAGCAGCGCCGGGCAAATTCCTGTGTCATCCATGCAACAACCGCCGGCTAATAACCCGGTACCGCCAAGTCACGCAGCTGTGACGTGTGGAAATACCGCCGCGTGAGTGCGGTATACGAGTAGCATTCAGGGGTTAAATATCCGCTAAGTTTTCCGGATAGACTGGCTAGTTCGTGGCGGAAATCTGTCCGGCAAAGTCGAATAAACGAGAGTGCTTGCGGCGCGGGCGGTCATGCGGCTTCCGTCGCCGGATTGTTCTTGCGGGCCATGTCCCTGCCATGCCGCCATCTCTTGCCCGAGCCGGCGCAGGATTTGGCGATCCGGGGCGCTGCGCTGCGGAAATCCCGGCGGCCGGCGCGCCGCCCTTCGGCGCCGGAGCGCCGGAGCGGGGCCAGGCATCCGCTCTCGTGATAAGAGACCTGCGCCAGATGCATGGCTTTGATGTCGTTGGGGAAATCCGGCTGTGGATAGCCGCCGGGCTCGCCACCGTGCGGGCCCGTCGTGCGCGTCGCGGCGTCGGGCGGGGGCGGGCGCCTTGCCCCCCGCCGGTTCGCGCCCGCGCGCGGTGTCTCGCGCGGTCGCGGGCAGCCGCGCGCGCACGGTAGGGCAGCCCTGCGCGGACGGGCGGTCTTTTGCGACCTTCGTGGAATTCCGGGGTCGCGCGGGGCGCGCCTATGGTGTTCGCTTAACCGTTCCTCAGGAAACGCCGAAAGAGACGCCAAGATGCCCAATAGCCGGATTCGCCTTGCCTCCCTCCTGCACAAGGTCGTCTCGGCCGAGGAGGCTGCCAGCCACATCAAGGATGGCATGATGGTGGGCATGAGCGGCTTCACCCGCGCCGGCGAGGCCAAGGCCGTGCCCATGGCGCTGGCCGAGCGGGCCAAGCGCGAGCCGTTCAAGATCACCCTGGTCACCGGCGCCTCGCTGGGCAACGACCTCGACAAGCAGCTGGCGGAGGCGCACGTGCTCTCCCGCCGCATCCCGTTCCAGGCCGACCCGGCGCTGCGCAAGGCGATCAACGCCGGCGAGGTGATGTTCGTCGACCAGCACCTGTCGGAGACGGTGGAGCACCTGCGCACCCGGCAGCTCGGCCCGCTGGACGTGGCGGTGGTGGAGGCGGTGGGCATCACCGCGCAGGGGGGCATCATCCCCACCACCTCGGTCGGCAATTCCGCCACCTTCGCCATCCTGGCGGAGAAGGTGATCATCGAGATCAACATGTCCCAGCCGGCGGAGCTGGAGGGGCTGCACGACATCTACATCCCCACCCGCCGGCCGTTCCGCGAGCCGATCCCGGTGGTGGCGCCGGAAAGCCGGGTGGGCCTGCCCTTCATCGCCATCCCGCCGGAGAAGATCGCCGCCATCGTGGTGACCTCCAAGCTCGATTCGGCCTCCAATGTGCTGCCGCCGGACGCGGAGACGGCGGCCATCTCCGGCCACCTGATGGAGTTCCTGAAGCACGAGGTGAAGCGCGGGCTGCTGACCGAGCGCCTCCAGCCGCTCCAGGCCGGCATCGGCACCATCGCCAACGCGGTGATGCACGGCTTCATCGAGAGCCCGTTCTACGACCTCACCATGTATTCCGAGGTGCTCCAGGATTCGACCTTCGATTTGTTCGACGCCGACAAGCTGAACTTCGCCTCCGGCTCGTCCATCACTTTGTCGAAGGCGAAATATGACGCGGTGATTCCGAAGATCACCGACTACAAGCCGCGCCTGATCCTGCGGCCGCAGGAGATTTCCAACCATCCGGAGATCATCCGCCGCCTCGGCATCATCGCCATCAACACGGCGCTGGAATTCGACATCTACGGCAACATCAACTCCACCCATGTGGGCGGCACCCACATGATGAACGGCATCGGCGGCTCGGGCGATTTCGCCCGCAACGCCTATCTGTCGGTGTTCGTCACCAAATCCATCGCCAAGGGCGGCGCCCTGTCCTCCATCGTGCCCATGGTCAGCCACGTGGACCATACCGAGCACGACGTGGACATCGTGGTGACCGAGGTGGGCCTCGCCGACCTGCGCGAGCTGGCGCCGCGCGAGCGGGCGCGCCTGATCATCGCCAATTGCGTCCACCCGCTCTATCGCGACGCGCTGACCGACTATTTCGAGCGCGCCACCGCGCGCGGCGGGCACACGCCGCACATCATTGAGGAGGCGCTGTCCTGGCACGTCAAGGCGCGCGAGACCGGCGCCATGGGCGAGCCGCTCCACCTCGTCGCCTCGGCCTGAGGGGCAGGGGCCTCAGTCTCCAAACGAAAACGGCCCGCCTCGCGGCGGGCCGTTGTCTTTCAGGTTTTTCGCGTGGCGCTCAGGCCGCCTTGCTGCGGGCGGTGATGAGCTTGCGGTTGACCAGCACCTCGGCGATCTGCACCGCGTTCAGCGCCGCGCCCTTGCGCAGATTGTCCGACACGCACCAGAAGGCGATGCCGTTGTCGACCGTCGGGTCGTCGCGCAGGCGCGAGATGTAGGTGGCGTCCTCGCCCGCCGCTTCGTGCGGGGTGGTGTAGCCGCCGGTCTCGCGCGTATCGACCACCAGCACGCCCGGGGCCGCGCGCAGGATCTTGCGCGCCTCCTCGGCGGACAGCGGCTTCTCGAACTCCACGTTCACCGATTCCGAGTGGGAGATGAACACCGGCACCCGCACGCAGGTGGCGGTGAGCTTGATCTTGGGATCGAGGATCTTCTTGGTCTCGACCACCATCTTCCACTCTTCCTTCGTGTACCCGTCCTCCATGAACGTATCGATCTGGGGGATCAGGTTGAAGGCGATGCGCTTGGGGAACTTCTTCGGCTCCACCGGGTCGGAGACGAACACCGCGCGGGTCTGCGCGAACAGCTCGTCCATGGCGTCCTTGCCGGCGCCGGAGACGGACTGGTAGGTCGAGACCACGACGCGGGTGATCTTGGCGGCATCGTGCAGCGGCTTCAGCGCCACCACCAGCTGCGCCGTGGAGCAGTTGGGATTGGCGATGATGTTCTTCTTGGTGAAGCCGACGATGGCGTCCGCATTCACCTCCGGCACGATCAGCGGCACGTCCGGATCGGTGCGCCACTGCGAGGAATTGTCGATCACGACGCAGCCCTGCGCGCCGATCTTGGGCGACCATTCCTTGGACACGGCGCCGCCGGCCGACATCAGGCAGATGTCGGTGTCGGAGAAGTCGTAGGTCTCCAGATTCTTGCACTTCAGGGTTTTGTCACCGAAGGAGACCTCGACGCCGACAGACCGGCGCGACGCCAGAGCGACAACCTCATCCGCGGGAAAGCCCCGCTCGGAGAGGATCGAGAGGATCTCCCGGCCCACGTTTCCCGTGGCGCCGACGACGGCGACCTTGTAACCCATGACAGACCTTCGATGGTTCACCGGCGCCGAACGCGCCGGAAGTGAGCGCTTTTAAGGAAAAAGCCGCCGCGTTGCAATGTGGGGGCGACCCGGAGGCCCCGCAAGGGAAGCCGCGCCCTGAGTGAAGCCGCGCCCTGAGTGTTGCCCGCCCGCCACGCGCGTTCACCACGCCGCAGGGAACCCGCCTCGACCGCCACGCCTTTCTTGCGTACACTGGTGAGGTGCCGTAATCGGAATCGAGGTGGTTCCGCGGGAGGGTATCATGCGTGTCGCGCCGTTTTTCATTCTTGCCGCAGCTTTGACGTTCGCGGCGTCCGCGCAGGCGCAGACGTCCACCACGTCGACGGCTACCACGCAGACCACCACCACCCAGACCACCAACGCGGCGCCCAAGGCGCCGACGCGGACCTCGTCGGCCAAGCCCAAGCGCACCCGGATCGAGATCGTGCAGCGCTCGTATCTTGACGCCGGCACGGTGGTGAAGCCCGGCTCCAAGTCGTATCTCGACTATGCCCTGCCGGCCAGCGTGCGCTATCCCACCAACGGGCCCGGCTTCTACGACGTGGTGCCGCAGTCCGCCTCGCTGCCGCGCCAGTTCGACCTGCCCGGCTTCTGAGCGCCGGGGCGGGCCGTCCCGCCCGCGCCGAGAGATACGGGAGCGCTCCGCTCCCCGCCGCCCGCAACGCCTGTTGCGGGCGGTTTTGTTTTCCGGCCCCGGCTGTCGCGGGCCGGTGCCCTTGCTCCGTGCCGTTCCAGGGGATCGCCCGTCATGCGCATCGCGGTCATCGCCGACGTCCATGGGAATGCCCTCGCGCTTGAGGCCGTGCTGGCGCGGGTCCGCGCCCTCGCGCCGGACCTTGTGGTCAATCTCGGCGACCTGGTGTCCGGCCCGTTCGATCCCGCCGCCAGCGCCGATCTGCAGATGGAGCTTGCGGCCGCCACCCTCGCCGGCAATCACGAGCGCCAATTGCTCGCCGGCGGCACCGGCCCCGCCGACGCCTTCGCCCGGCCGCGCCTCTCGCCCGCCCATCTCGCCTGGATGGCCGGTCTGCCGCCCACCCTGTCGCTGGCCGGCGGCGAGGTGTTCGCCTGCCACGGCAGCCCGGCGGGCGGGGACCTGGAATATCTGCTGGAGGACGTGAGCGGCGGCCGCCCCTGCCTCGATACGCCGGCCGCCGTGCTGCCGCGCCTCGCCGGCATCGAGCAGGCGCAGGTGGTCCTGTGCGGCCACACCCACACGCCGCGCGTCGCCGAGGCGGGCGGCGTGCTCATCGTCAATCCCGGCAGCGTCGGCATGCCCGCCTATCGCGGCGCCCAGCCGGTGCCGCACGCCATGGAGGCGGGGGCGCCGCATGCCCGCTTCGCCGTGGTGGAGCGGCACCCCGCCGGCTGGTCGGCGAGCCTCCACGCGGTGGCCTATGATTTCGAGGCCGCCGCCCGGCAGGCCGCGGCGGCGGGGCGGCCGGACATGGCCCATGCGGCCCGCACCGGGCGCCTGCCCGCCGCGTGAGCGATGAAGGGGAGGGCGCGTAATCCACGTGCCGGCTGCGGAATAGGGCGATTTCCCGATCGGGCATGACAAATGCCGCGGCCCCCGGCATAACACGCGGAGCCGCCCCGCCAGCCCGAGAGCCCCCGAGAGCCCCATGTCCAGCGTCATCCCGGGCTTCCGCCTCTCGCTCGGCATCACGCTGACCTATCTGTGCCTGATCGTGCTGCTGCCGGTGGCGGCGCTGCTGCTCCAGGCCTCGGGGGTGGGCTTCTGGCGCTACGTCGCCATCATGACCTCGCCGCGCACGCTGGCCTCGTTCCAGGTCACCTTCACCACTGCCGCGCTCGCCACCGCCTTCAACGCGGTCTACGGCCTCGCGCTCGCCTGGGTGCTGGTGCGCTACGACTTTCCCGGCAAGCGCCTGCTGGACGCGCTGGTGGACGTGCCCTTCGCGCTGCCAACGGCGGTGGCCGGGCTGGCGCTCACCGCCCTGTTCGCCAAGAACGGCTGGTACGGCGCGCCTCTGGCGCAATGGGGCATCCAGGTGGCCTATGCGCCGGCCGGCATCGCCTGCGCCATGGCCTTCACCTCCATCCCCTTCGTGGTGCGCACGGTGCAGCCGGTGCTGGAGGACCTGGCGGCGGACGTGGAGGAGGCGGCGGCGACGCTCGGCGCCTCGGACCTGCGCATCTTCCGCACCGTGATCCTGCCGGCGCTGTTCCCCGCCTTCCTCGCCGGCTGCTCGCTGGCCTTCGCCCGCTCGCTGGGCGAGTTCGGGGCGGTGGTGTTCATCGCCGGCAACCAGCCGTTCCGCACCGAGATCGTCGCTTTGCTCGCCTTCATCCGGCTGGAGGAATACGACTATCCCGCCGCCGCCGCGATCGCCGCCACCATGCTGGCGCTGGCCTTCCTGCTGCTGCTGGCGGTCAACGCCATCCAGGCCTGGCACCAGCGCCGGGCGATCCGGGAGGATTGAGGATGGCACCTTCCCCCACCTCCGCCCCCACCTCCGCCCCCGCCCGCCGCCGCGTCGGCGACGGCACCGCCACCCGGCGCGTCCTCGTCGGCCTGGTGCTTCTGGTCACCGCCTTGGTGCTGCTGGCGCCGCTCGCCGCCATCTTCAGCGAGGCGTTCGCGCGCGGCGTGCCGGCCTATCTCTCGGGCCTCGCCCAGCCCGACACGCTGCATGCCATGCAGCTGACGCTGATCACCGCGCTGATCTGCGTGCCGGTCAATGTGGCCTTCGGCATCGCCGCCGCCTGGACCGTGGCCAAGTTCAGCTTTCCCGGCCGGGGCGTGCTGCTGGCGCTGATCGAGCTGCCCTTCTCCATTTCGCCCATCGTGGCCGGCGTCGCCTATCTGTTTGTCTATGGCGCGCAGGGCCTGCTGGGGCCGTTTCTGGAAGCCCACGACATCAAGGTCATGTTCGCCCCGCCGGCCATCGTGCTGGCCAGCCTGTTCGTCACCGCGCCCTTCGTCGCCCGCGAGATTGTGCCGCTGATGATGGCGCAGGGCCGCGAGGAGGAGGAGGCAGCGGTGACGCTCGGCGCGTCGGGCTGGCGCATCCTGCGCACGGTGACGCTGCCCAATGTGCGCTTCGCCCTGCTCTACGGGGCGGCGTTGTGCAACGCGCGGGTGATGGGCGAGTTCGGCGCGGTGTCGGTGGTGTCCGGCAACATTCGCGGCCGCACCTCCACTTTGCCGTTGCAGATCGAGCTGCTCTACCAGGACAGCCAGGTGGCGGGCGTGGCGCTGTTCACGCTGGTGGCCAAGCTCATCATCGAGCGGCTGGACGCCGAGCGCGAGCGCCTCAACGTCCGGCGCGGCGCCGGGCACTGAGGCGGCAGGGCCGGGCGGGACAGAAACGAGCCGGACAGAAACGAGGGCCGTGACCGGGCGGGAGGGCGCGGCCGGCGGTCGGGCCGGCCGGCGCCCCAGGCTCAGCGCCCGAGGCTCAGCGCCCGAGGCTCGGCGCTCCACTGTCAGCCCCGCAGGCTCAGCCCCGTAGTGTCAGCGCCGCAGGGCGGGCAGGCCGGTGCCGGAGGCGATCTCGCTGTCGCGGCGGGCCTCGGCGCGGGTGAGGTCGCGGCGGGCGCGCCGGGCCTCGCGGCGGTAGCGGCCCTGGCGCAGCCAGGTGAGGAGGCCGCCGAGCACGAGGCCGAAGATCACCCCGGCGAAGACCAGCGCGAACAGCGGCAGCGTCACCGCCAGCGCCGGCGCGTCGGGCGTGAAGGGATCGAGCGACAGCATCACCGGCTTGCGGTTGGCCACCGCCAGGGCGACGATCGCGACGGAGACCGGCAGGCCGATGATGAGGGCGAGGATGCGACCCACGGCGGCGCTCACGCCTCGCCGTTGAGACGCTCGCGCATCTCCTTGCCGGTCTTGAAGTAGGGCACGCTCTTGGAGGAGACGTCCACCTGCTTGCCGGTGCGCGGGTTGCGCCCGGTGCGGGCGTCGCGATTTTTCACCGAGAAGGCGCCGAAGCCGCGCAGTTCCACCCGGTCGCCCTTCGCCAGCGCATCCACGATCTGGTCGAGGATGGCGTTGACGATGTTCTCGACGTCGCGCTGGTAGAGGTGCGGATTGGCTTCGGCAATCTTCTGCACCAGTTCGGACTTGATCATGTCGGCTCAGATTCCGGGGCCAGAATGAGGGGGATCGGACGTAACGCGCGCGACGAACGAAGGCTCAGGGGGCAGACCTGAAGTCGTGGAACGGCAACGCCGCATCCCACCCCGGCTAGTTATGGGCCGGAGCCTGCCAGAGGGCCAAAAGGCCGTCAAGCTGAGCCCGGTCCAGCGCGCTCTGGGTGGCCTGCGACAGAAGCGCGGCGAGGCTGTCGAAGCCGCTGGCGGCGGCGAGGGCGGAGGCCATGCCGCGCAGCCAGGCGAATTCGCTGGTGCGGTTCTCGGTGCGCCAGGTGCGCAGGCGCAGGCTCTCCGGCACGCCCTTCTCGCGCGCCAGCCAGGCGCGGGCGGTGCGCTCGTCGCCGATCTCGTCCACCAGTTGCAGATCCAGGCCCTGGTGGCCGGTGAACACGCGGCCGTCGGACACTTCGGCGAGGCGGGCGTCGGAGATCTTGCGGCGCTCGGAGACGAGGCCCTTGAACCAGCCGTAGCTGTCCACCACCAGCGAATTGATGGCGGCGCGGGCTTCCGGGCTGGTGGGCTGGTAGCCGTTGGGCACCGCCTTCAGCGGCGAGGACTTGATGTCCTCCACCGTCACGCCGATCTTGCCCAGGAGGTCGGTGACGTTGGGATATTGGAAGATGACGCCGATGGAGCCGACCATGGCGTTGCGGCGGGAGACGATGTGGTCGGCGCCGATGGCGGCGATATAGGCGCCGGAGGCGGCCATGCCTTCCACCACCGCCACCACCGGCTTCTTGTCGGCGAGGCGGCGGATGGCGTCATAGACCTGCTCGGCGCCGGTGACGGTGCCGCCGGGGCTGTCGATGGACAGGATCACCGCGCGGGCATTGGACTTGGCGATGTCGTCCAGCATCTTCACCCGGTCGCGGTCGTTGCGGATGATGCCGCCGATGACCACGCGGGCCACGTGGGGCGAGCTGGGCAGGGTGTCGCGTCCGAAGCTGGCATAGCCGCCGGCGGCGATGGCCGCGACCACGGCGAGCACGCCCAGGGTGCGCCAGAAGGTGAGCTTGCGGCGCAGCCGGCGGCGGTCAACGATCTGGTCCACATCGAGCGACATGCGCTGGTCTCTCCTTGCCCCGCCGTGGCCGCACTTAAGCGGGCGCCCCGTGGCTTGGCAAGCCGCGCGCCGGTTTCGCCGCAGGCGGCGGGGGCGGGGCCCTATGGCCGGGGGAGCGGCGGCGGGCCTAGCCGCCCTCCGTGTCCGCGCCGCGGCCGGAGCGGCGGGGCGCGTCCGGGCCCTGGCGCCGGAGGGGGGACGGCGCCGCCTCGGCGCGGATCGAAGGCCGGGCGGCGGCATCGGCCCAGGAGGCCCTGCGGGCGGTGGGCGGGGCCATCCGGGCGGCAGGCAGATGGACGGCGGGCGAATGGGCGGCGGGCGTGTGAGGCCCGCCGGGATGGGGGGCCGCGGGATGGGGCGCGGCCGGGCGGCGCGGCGCGGCCGGAGCGAGCCGCGGCCCCGGCACGGGCGGCCGGCGCGGCACCGGCGGCAGGGTGGCGGCGCGGGCCGCCTCCGCCGCCCAGTCCACCGGCACGCAGAAGCCGCGCGCCACATAGGAGCCCGGCCCGTCCGCCATCTTGGCGTGTTCGTCCAGCACGAAGCGGCGGATCACCGGATGGGCGGGCCAGTTGTGGCGGTCGATGCCGAACGGATAGACCGGGTGGAAGGTGAGCACCGTCTCGCTGGGGCACCAGTATTTGCGCGCGGTGGCGACGACGCGCAGCGCGGTCGGGGCGCAGTTGAGCAAAGTGATGGAGCGGCAGGCGCCGACCAGCGCGCGGGTGAAGGCGAAGTTCTCGCCGGTGTGGGCGGAGGCGCGCTCCAGCACGAGGCGGGCCGGGGGCACGCCGGCGGCGCGCATCAGGCGGGCCATGTAGTCCGCCTCGATCTCGCCCGGCCGGGGCTGGGGCAGGCCGGCGCGCCGCAGCAGCGGCAGCAGCGCCGCCGCGCCCTCGGTCTCCATCACCGCGACGCCGCCGGCGACGACGATGCGGTCAAACTGGCGGGCGTGGAACAGCCGGGCGGCGGCGAGCGCGACGGCGCCGGAGGCGGCCCCGCAGCCGAGCGCCAGCCCGATGGCGGTGCGCCCGGGCGGCAGGTGCCGGAACAGATGCTGCGTCAGCTCGCGGGCGTGGGGCACCGTCACGTCGGGCATGGCTCAACCCCCGTGTGAATTTCATTCGAAATTCGAACTAATGTTCAGGCGATGTCGCGACGAGAAGTTGTATTCGTGGCTACGAATACCCGATGTCGTCCATGAAACTTGATCGTAGCCATAGGTAAGCTTCATGCCGTTTGCATGACGGCGTCAAAGCCTATTCGCTCCAATACGGTAGGATTCAGGTGTCGCGACGCCTGACCTTGTGCCGGCGAAGAACAGCGCCGGGCCGGGGGCGCCGGGCGCGCCTGATGTTCTGCGGCGGGACGGTGCGGGGCGGCGGGCGAGGGGAGCGGGACATGCGCGGTTGCGCGGCGCCCCAGGCGGGGCGGCGCCAAAAAAAAAAAAGGCCGGCGCTGGGCGCCGGCCTTTCCGATCTTGCGAAGCGCCCGCAGGCGCGGCGATCACTCGCCGGTGCGCTGCTTGAGGGCGGCGCCCAGGATGTCGCCGAGCGAGGCGCCGGAGTCCTGCGACCCGTACTGCGCCACGGCTTCCTTCTCCTCGGCGATTTCCATCGCCTTGATGGACACCTGCACCTTGCGCGCCTTGCGGTCGAACAGGGTGACGCGGGCGTCCACCTTCTCGCCGACCGAGAAGCGCTCGGGGCGCTGGTCGTTGCGCTCGCGGGCCAGCTCGGAGCGCTTGATGAAGGCGGAGAGGTCGGTGCCGGTGAGCTTGACCTCGATGCCGCCGTCCTTCACGTCCGTGACTTCGCACGTGACGATGGCGCCCTTCTTCACTTCGCCCGCGTCGGCGAAGGGATCGCCGGCCAGCTGCTTGATGCCGAGCGAGATGCGCTCCTTCTCGACGTCCACGTCCAGCACCACCGCCTTGACGGTGTCGCCCTTGCGGAATTCGTCGATGACCTGCTCGCCCGGACGGTTCCAGTCGAGGTCGGACAGATGCACCATGCCGTCCACGTCGCCGTCGAGGCCGAGGAACAGGCCGAACTCGGTCTTGTTCTTGACTTCGCCTTCGACCACCGCGCCGGGGGCATACTTCTCGCCGAACGCTTCCCACGGGTTCTGCAGCGTCTGCTTCAGGCCCAGCGAGATGCGGCGCTTGGCGGGATCGACCTCAAGCACCTGGACTTCCACTTCCTGCGAGGTCGAGACGATCTTGCCGGGGTGGACGTTCTTCTTGGTCCACGACATTTCGGAAACGTGGATCAGGCCTTCGATGCCCGGCTCCAGTTCCACGAACGCGCCGTAGTCGGTGATGTTGGTGACGCGACCCTTGAAGCGGGCCTCCACCGGATACTTGGCCTCGATGCCTTCCCAGGGATCGCCCAGGAGCTGCTTCATGCCGAGCGAGATGCGGTGCGTCTCGTGGTTGATCTTGATGATCTTCACCTTCACCGTCTGGCCGATGTTCAGCACTTCGGTGGGGTGGTTCACGCGGCGCCACGCGATGTCGGTGACATGCAGCAGGCCGTCGATGCCGCCGAGGTCAACGAACGCACCGTAGTCGGTGATGTTCTTGACCACGCCCTCGATGGCCTGACCCTCTTCGAGGTTCTGGACCAGCTCGTGGCGCTGCTCGGCGCGGGTCTCTTCCAGGACGGTGCGGCGCGACACGACGATGTTGCCGCGGCGGCGATCCATCTTGAGGATCTGGAAGGGCTGCTGATTGTGCATCAGCGGGCCGACGTCGCGGATCGGACGGATGTCCACCTGCGAGCGCGGCAGGAAGGCCACGGCGCCGTCGAGATCGACGGTGAAGCCGCCCTTGACCTGGTTGAAGATCACGCCCGTGACCTTCTCATTGGCGGTGAACGCCTTTTCGAGCTTGACCCAGCTCTCTTCGCGGCGGGCCTTGTCGCGCGAGAGGACGGCTTCGCCCATCGCGTTCTCGACGCGCTCGAGATAGACCTCGACCTCGTCGCCCACCTGGATGGGGTTCTCGCGGCCGGGGCCGGCGAATTCGCGCAGCGCGACACGGCCTTCGGTCTTCAGGCCGATGTCGATGATCGCCAGATCCTTCTCGATGGCGACCACAATACCCTTGACGACGGCGCCCTCCTGGAGGTCGCTGCGGCCGAAGCTCTCTTCGAGAAGGGCGGCAAAATCATCACGCGTGGTTTCTACGGCGGACATCTAGTCTCCGAATGTCTGGCGCCGGCGTCTGGTGTTGAGACGCCCGTATCGCACGGATAGCCCGGGAGACACCCGAGCCGCCGCCGGACGGATCCGGCGGGCCGGCGCAAAGGCCGCGCGATACAAAGCAGGGTTGGGGTGTCCGCGGCCGATGCGCGCGAAAGCCTCAGGCGGGACAACCTCCGTGTCGCGACGGCGCGTATCCCGCGCCACCGGCCCGCCCGGGCGGCCTCCACGATGGGATGCGCAGCCGGAACCGGGGTTACGTAGTGGAAAACGGGTCCATCCGCAAGGGTTCGCTACGCGGAAACCCGCGTCCGCCGCCCGGAAACCCGCGTTCGCCGTCGCGAAAGCCGCGCGGCGCGGGTTTTTGCCCGGCTTTGCCGCCGCCGGGGGCCTATTCGGTGACGATCTTCACCTTGTCGCCATAGTGCAGCTTGGCGTCGCGGTCGATGCCGTTGAGGATCAGGAAGCGCTCCATCGGCCGGTCCGGCACCTGCATGCGGCCGGCCATCTTCTCCACCGTGTCGGTGAGGCCGACGCTGACCACGCGGATGCGCAGCGGCTTCACCGTCTCCGCCTCGTCCGTGGCCACCCGGCGGAAGGTGTCGGCGGCGGCGCGGAACTGCTTGTCCAGCTCCGGCGTGAGGTTGCGGGCGGCGAAGATCAGCCGGTAGACGTCCGAGCCGAAGCGGATGGCGAACATGCGGAACGACCATTGCTCGCCGCGCGCCACGGCGGTGGCGGCCGAGAAGCCGTTGACGGTGAGCGTCTCCACCGAATTGACCTCCACCCCGTCGATCCAGCCGGAGGCCAGATACTGGCCGAGCGACTGGTCGCCCGGCACCCGCACCGCGTCGAGGCGCAGCGCCTCCGAGCCGGACGGGGTGGCGCCGAGCACCGCCTGGGAGGTGTTCTCCAGCGAGAAGCCCTCCGGCGCGGTGAAGGTGAAGCCGAGCTTGGGGTGGAAGAAGTTCCGCCCGCGCACGAAGCCTTCCTTCGGGTCGTCGCCATAGACCATGCCGTCGATGGCGGAGAGATAGGCCGCCTTGTCGCGCTCGCCATTGCCGGGGGCGGCGTATTCGCGCGCATTGGCGATGGCGATGGAGATGCGCTCGGGCGTGGCCGGGTGCGAGGACAGGAAGTCCATGTCCGGCGTGGTGGTGCCGGCGAGCGCGGTGCTGCGGATGCCCGACTGCTTGCCCATGTCGGCGAGGAAGCGCGAGGCGCCATAGGGGTCGAAGCCGGCGCGCGCGGCGATGCCGACGCCGATGGCGTCCGCCTCCAGCTCCTGCCCGCGCGAGAAGGTGGCCAGCGTCTGCCGGCTCTTCTGCATGGCGAGCGCGCCCATGTTGGGATCGGCCACCACGTCGGAGATGACACGGCTGACCAGCACCGCCTGCTTCACCTGGTCCTCGCGGATCGAGGCGTGGCGGGCGATGACGTGCGCCATCTCGTGCGCCAGCACGGACGACATTTCCGAGGTGTCGTTGGCCAGGGAGAGCAGGCCGCGGGTCACGTAGAGCGAGCCGTCCGGCAGCGCGAAGGCGTTGATGGCCGGGGAGTTCAGCACGGTGACGCGATATTTCAGGTCCGGCCGCTCGGAGGCGGCCACCAGGCGCTCCACCACCTGCTGGATCAGCGCCTTCAACTGCGGGTCGTCATAGGCCCCGCCGTAGCTCGCCACCAGCCGCTCATGCTCGCGCCGCTGCGCCGGGCTCATGCCCGCCGTGTCCGAGGGCGCCAGCGAGGCGCGGGTGAGCGGCACGTTGGAGCGGTCGAGATCGATATTGGCGCAGCCGGTGAGCACGCCGGCGATGGCGGCCAGCGTCACCGCCGTGCGCCCGGCGCGCGCCAGCCGGCGCACCGGCAAGGATGGCAAGCGCAGGGCTGGCAAGCGCAGGGACGGCAAATGCAGCCCCGGCAGGCGCAGGCGCGGCGCGCGGACGCGCGCGGTGGACGCCCCGCGTCCTCCCGCCCGGCCGCTCATGCCCGCTGCCAACCCCCGTGTCCCGCTCACCGCACCCTCTTTCGTCCGCCCCGGTCCCGCCGGAGGCCGGGAGGCGTCGCGCACCCCGCCGCCCCTGTCAAACCCTGTATACCAGACTTGAGAACGTTTAGTGAACCTGTGGCCCAGGCGCACCGCCCTGTCCTCCAGCGGCGGGTGCCGGCCCGGACCGCTCCCGGCGCTGTCCCGCCTTTAAACGCCCCCCGCCTTCAAACGCTCCCCGCCTTCAACCCCCGCCATGTCCGTCCCGCCGCGCCCGCGCGGGGCTGCGGCCGGCCGGTCCATGGCCAGGCTGCCGGTCGGCTATGCCCATACCGGCAGTCTCCCCAAGGTGCCGGGCAAGATGGCGGTAGCGAGGCCATATCGTGGAAACGTAGCGCCGGGGAGCCGCCAAACATGGCGTTTTCCGGCCGCGTTGCACCGGCGCCATACCCCGCCCGCGCGCCTCAACCCCGCCATCGCCCGTATCGTCCGCCTGGTATCATGTGTCTGGTATCATGTGCCCGGTGTCGTGTGTCCGGTGTCATCTGCGCCGCCGTCGCGTGCCCAACTTCGGCACGGGTCCGGCCCGATGGTTCATCCTGCGTCATGAACCCACGCTGAAGGGCGGCGCCCGCCGCGCGCCTCGTCGCCACCGGCGAACGGGAGGCAGGCGCCAAGTGTGTCCGGCGCCAGGGGTATCCAGGCGCCAGGAGTATCCAGGCGCCGAGAATACCCAAAGGCGGGGCCCGGCTGAAGGGGCGGCGGGCATCGGCCTGTTCACCCTTTCTTACGCCGTCTTTCCCCCGTCCCAAGCTTCCGCTAAGAGGGGGCCTGGCGTCCCGGTAGCTCAGCAGGATAGAGCAGCGGTTTCCTAAACCGCAGGTCAGGGGTTCGAATCCCTTCCGGGACACCATCTCGGTTTCTGGTCTCTCCAGGCTGCCTCAAGGACCTTCATGACACGCAGCCTGCGCGACCGCGCGCGGGCCCTGTCCGGTGGCTCCCGCGCGGCCGCGATGCGTCGGCGCGGGGCCGGGGGACACGGGAAAGGCATTGCGACACGATGAGCGGGCATGACGACGGACGAAGCGGGGGGAAGTGTAGCGCGCAAGATCGAATGTCACCGCGCGCAAGATCGAATGTCACCCCTTTAGCCCCCTGGAAACGGCCAGTGCCGCGTTGACTGTGGGCGGCAGCAGAGCGTGTGTGCTGCTCCTCAACGGGAGACCTCACATGGACCGCACGCTCGCGGCGCTCGGGTTTGGGCTCGGGGGGCCTCAGGGCATTCAGGGTGCCGCAGCGGCGGCACTTGATTTCGATGGTGCCGGAGATGGCACCACGGCCGGCGCGGAACAGGAGCGCGCGGCACGATCCACATCGGATGTTCTCTACTTGTTAAGGCCTTGCGGGTTACCAGCCCCTTGGGGGACCGTTCCGCACCGTTCGGTCGCGCGGGTTGCTTGCCAGCCGGCCCGCGTTCGGGGCGCTCGCGCCCCGCCCCACCTCAGGCGATAGTGCCGCCCTCCGGGTCGCCGGCCATGGTGCCGCTCCCGGAGGCGCCGCCGCCACTGCTCCCCTCGTCATCCTCGCTGTCCGTCTCCTGCTTGGCCTCCTTGGTCTCCAGGGTCANNGTGGTGATCCAGCCGGATCCGGGCTGGATGTCGTGCTCGACGCTCTCGGCGCACCAGGCGGTGCCGTCCGCGTCCGGGCCGAAGCCGGTCACCTTCACCGGGCAGCCGGCGACGGCTGCGGGATCGCCCGCGCCGGTCACCTGGCCGGTGGCGGACTGGCGCCCGCGCTCACGGGC
>NZ_AXBA01000003.1 GCF_000473085.1 Azorhizobium doebereinerae UFLA1-100 | reverse complement strand
TCACTCGATGATCGAGGCGACGACGCCGGCGCCGACGGTGCGGCCGCCTTCACGGATGGCGAAGCGCAGCTTCTCCTCCATGGCGATCGGCACGATCAGATGCACGTCCACCGAGATGTTGTCGCCCGGCATCACCATTTCGGTGCCTTCGGGCAGCGTCACCACGCCAGTCACGTCCGTGGTGCGGAAGTAGAACTGAGGACGGTAGTTGGTGAAGAACGGCGTATGACGGCCGCCTTCTTCCTTGGTCAGGATGTAGGCTTCGGCCTTGAACTTGGTGTGCGGCTTCACCGAACCCGGCTTGCACACAACCTGGCCACGCTCCACGTCCTCGCGCTTCGTGCCGCGCAGCAGCACGCCGACGTTGTCGCCCGCCTGCCCCTGGTCCAGCAGCTTGCGGAACATCTCGATGCCGGTCACGGTCGTCTTCACCGTCGGGCGGATGCCCACGATCTCGACTTCCTCGCCGACCTTCACGATGCCGCGCTCCACGCGGCCGGTCACCACCGTGCCGCGGCCTGAGATCGAGAACACGTCCTCGATCGGCATCAGGAACGGCAGGTCCACCGGACGCTCCGGCTGCGGGATGTAGCGATCGACTTCCGCCATCAGCTTCAGAACCGCGTCATGGCCCAGCTCCGGAGACTTGTTCTCCAGCGCCATCAGCGCCGAGCCGCGCACGATCGGGATGTCGTCGCCCGGGAAGTCGTACTTGGACAGCAGCTCGCGCACTTCCAGCTCGACCAGCTCCAGCAGCTCCGGATCGTCGACCATGTCGCACTTGTTCAGGAACACCACCAGCGCCGGAACGCCGACCTGGCGGGCCAGAAGGATGTGCTCGCGGGTCTGCGGCATCGGGCCGTCGGCCGCCGACACCACCAGGATCGCGCCGTCCATCTGCGCCGCGCCGGTGATCATGTTCTTCACATAGTCGGCGTGGCCGGGGCAGTCCACGTGGGCGTAGTGGCGGTTCGCGGTCTCGTACTCGACGTGCGCCGTCGAGATCGTGATGCCGCGCGCCTTCTCTTCCGGCGCCTTGTCGATCTGGTCGTACGCGGTGAACGTCGCGCCGCCGGCTTCCGCCAGCACCTTCGTGATCGCGGCCGTCAGAGACGTCTTGCCGTGGTCAACGTGCCCGATGGTGCCGATGTTGCAGTGCGGCTTGTTACGTTCAAATTTGGCTTTGGCCATGGGACTCTCCGTTGGGTCTCTCTGGCGGTGATTTCTTGCGAAACGGTGAAGTCGAAGGTGAGGATCAGGCGTATTTCGCCTGAACCTCCTGAGCGACGTTCGACGGCACCTGCTCGTAGTGGTCGAACTGCATGGTGAAGGTCGCGCGGCCCTGGCTGAACGAGCGCAGGGTGTTCACGTAACCGAACATGTTGGCCAGCGGGACCATGGCGTTCACGACATTCGCGTTGCCGCGCATGTCCTGGCCCTGGATCTGGCCGCGGCGGGAGTTGAGATCGCCGATGACCGAGCCGGTGTAGTCCTCGGGGGTCACCACCTCGACCTTCATGATCGGCTCCAGCAGCACCGGGCCGCCCTTCTGAAGGGCTTCACGGAACGCCGCGCGGGACGCGATTTCGAAGGCCAAAGCGGACGAGTCCACCTCGTGGAAGGCGCCGTCGGTGAGCTGGACCTTCACGTCCACCACCGGGAAGCCCGCCAGCACGCCGGCGCCGAGAACGCTTTCCAGACCCTTCGAGACACCCGGAATATATTCCTTGGGCACCGCGCCGCCGACGATCACGCTCTCGAACTCGAAGCCCTTGCCGACTTCGTTCGGCTCAACCGTGAACTTCACCCGCGCGAACTGGCCGGTACCACCGGTCTGCTTCTTGTGGGTGTAGTCGACGTCGACCTTCTTGGTGAGGGTCTCGCGGTAGGCCACCTGGGGGGCGCCGATGTTGGCATCCACCTTGTAGGTGCGCTTCAGGATGTCGACCTTGATGTCGAGGTGCAGTTCGCCCATCCCCTTGAGGATGGTCTGGCCGCTCTCGTGGTCGGTCGACACGCGGAAGGACGGGTCCTCGGCGGCGAGCTTGGACAGCGCGATACCGAGCTTCTCCTGGTCGGCCTTGGACTTCGGCTCGATCGCGATCTCGATGACCGGCTCGGGGAATTCCATCTTCTCCAGGATCACCGGCTTCTCGGTCGAGCACAGCGTATCGCCGGTGCGCACTTCCTTGAGGCCGGCCAGGGCGACGATGTCGCCCGCATAGGCTTCCTTGATGTCTTCCCGGTTGTTCGCATGCATCAGCAGCATGCGGCCGACGCGCTCACGCTTGTCGCGGGTGGAGTTCAGGAGGCCCATGCCGGTCTCGAGCTTGCCCGAGTACACGCGGCAGAAGGTGATCGTGCCGACGAAGGGGTCGTCCATGATCTTGAACGCGAGAACCGAGGTCGGATCCTCGTCGTTCGGCAGACGGACGGTCTCTTCTTCGGTCTTGAAGTCGATGCCCTTGATCGCGCCGCGATCGATGGGGCTCGGCAGGTAGTCCACGACGGCGTCGAGCAAGGGCTGCACGCCCTTGTTCTTGAACGCCGAGCCGCAGAACACCGGGTTGAACTTGCGGGTCACCACGGCCTTGCGGATCAGGCGCTTGAGGGTCGCCTCGTCCGGCTCGGTGCCGTCGAGATAGGCCGCCATGGCGTCGTCGTCGAGCTCGACGGCGGCTTCCACCAGCTTGTTGCGGTATTCGGCGGCCTTGGCGGCGAGATCCGCGGGGATCTCCTCGTCATGGAACTTGGCGCCGAGGGCTTCGTCTTCCCAAACGACCGCCTTCATGCGGACGAGGTCGATGATGCCCTTGAAGTTGTTCTCGGAGCCGATCGGCAGCTGGCAGCACACCGGGTTGCCGGCGACGCGGTCGATGATCATCTCGACGCAGCGGTAGAAGTCGGCACCGGTCTTGTCCATCTTGTTGACGAACACGACGCGGGGCACGTTGTACTTGTCCGCCTGGCGCCACACCGTCTCGGTCTGAGGCTCGACGCCCTGGTTGCCGTCGAGCACACACACCGCACCGTCGAGCACACGCAGGGACCGCTCGACTTCGATGGTGAAGTCCACGTGCCCGGGGGTGTCGATGATGTTCAGGCGCTTGCCGTTCCAGAAGGCGGTCGTCGCAGCAGAGGTGATCGTGATGCCACGCTCCTGCTCCTGCGTCATCCAATCCATCGTGGCGGCGCCGTCATGGACTTCGCCGATCTTGTGGCTCTTGCCGGTGTAGTAGAGGATCCGCTCGGTGGTCGTGGTCTTGCCGGCATCGATGTGGGCCATGATGCCGAAGTTACGGTAGTCCTCGATGGCGTTAAGGCGCGGCATGACTGAGGTCCTCTCCGATCACCAGCGATAATGCGAGAAGGCGCGGTTGGCTTCCGCCATCCGGTGCGTGTCTTCGCGCTTCTTCACCGCGTTGCCGCGGTTGTTGGCGGCGTCGAGCAGCTCGGCGGACAGGCGCTCCACCATGGTCTTCTCGTTGCGGGCGCGGGCCGAGGCGATGAGCCAGCGGATCGCCAGCGTCTGGCGACGCTCGGTACGCACTTCGACGGGCACCTGGTAGGTGGCGCCGCCGACGCGACGGGAGCGCACTTCCACGGCCGGAGCGACATTCTCCAGGGCCTGGACGAACAGCTCCAGCGGGTCGTGCTTGGCCTTGGCCTCGACCACGTCGAGGGCACCGTAGACGATGCCTTCGGCAACCGACTTCTTGCCGTCACGCATGACGGAATTCATGAAGCGGCTGAGAATGATGTTGCCGTACTTGGCGTCCGGAATGACTTCGCGGCGCTCGGCTTTATGACGACGAGACATAGCTCAAGCTCCCCTTATCACTTCGGCCGCTTCGCGCCGTACTTCGAACGGCGCTGCTTGCGGTTCTTCACGCCCTGGGTATCCAGGACGCCGCGCAGGATGTGATAGCGCACACCGGGAAGATCCTTCACACGGCCGCCGCGGATCATCACCACGGAGTGCTCTTGAAGATTGTGACCTTCGCCGGGGATGTAGCCGATCACTTCGTAGCTGTTGGTCAGCCGCACCTTGGCGACCTTACGAAGCGCCGAGTTCGGCTTCTTCGGGGTCGTGGTGTAGACGCGGGTGCAGACACCACGCTTCTGCGGGCTCGACTGAAGAGCAGGAGCCTTGTCCCGCGCCTTCTGCGCTTCCCGCGGCTTCCGGATCAGCTGGTTGATCGTCGGCATGTAGCCTTCGCCTCGTCCTGACCTGCGGCTTTCGCCGCATTTTTGAAGTTTCGCGGCCCGATGGACCGCAACGGTTCGGTGACCGAGGTCACCAACGAAAAATTCGCACCGGCGGGGAATTCCCCATCGGCGGGACCACGACCGAAGACGCCCGAGCCACTGCTTGCACAGCGGGCGCGCCCCCGTTCGCGACAGAGGATCACGGAACTCAGCCCCCGAAAGGACGGCGCCGTGATCGTGCACCTGAAATGATCAGTGCTGTACCTGGCAGCGTTTCGGTTGTCTGATCGGGGCTTTGCCGGCTGCCCCGAAAGGCCGTCCAACACTGCCGCTCCGATCGCTCAGACACCGACGCCTGCCGCGAAAGTGGGTGGTGTCTAGCCTCCCGTTCGCCGTGCGTCAAGGGCTGGACGGGGTCGGCGGCGCCAAATTCGCGCAACGCAGCCCCGCGCGCCCCGCCTCAGCCGACGATCACATGGTCCGGCAGCGCGTTGCGATCGCCTGCGCGCTGCGGGAACGGCCCGCAAAGCCTGTCGCCGCAACGGGTCACGCCATCGACGAGGGCGGCCGTGACGTCGCCGCCGGCCGCGCCGCCCGAGACCGCCGCGCAAACCTCCTCGCACAGCCCCGGACCCAGTTTCTCGACGATGGCGGCGTCCGCGACCACCTCCACCAAGCGATCCGGCAGGCTCAGGAGAATCATGACGCCGGTGCGCTCCGGCGTCAAATGGATGCCCAGCGCCAGGAATCGGTCGAGCGCGGCGGCGCGGGCCGCCGCCCGGCGCGCCCGGCCGGGAATCACCCGCCGGGCCACGGGCGGCAGGGACAGCAGGCCGGCGAGCGCCAGGAAGATGAGCCCCTGCGCCGCCAGCAGCGCCACCGGGCGCAGCGGCACGGCGAGGATCAGCAGCCACGGCAGCGCCAGCGCCGCCAGCGCCGCCCACAGCGCCGGATAGAAGGAATGGGGAATCAGCGGCCGGGTGAGCAGCACCACGCGGATCTCCGCGCTGGTGCGCGCCTCCGCCGCCGCGATCGCCGCCTCGACCCGGGCCAGAGCGGCGGGAGCGAGCACCGCCTGAGGTTCCGTCGCCGCCATCACCAGCCTCCCGAGGCGCCGCCGCCGCCCGACGAGCCGCCCCCGCCGGAGAAGCCCCCGCCCCCGGACGAGCCGCCGCCGGAGCCCCAGCTCCAGGACGAGCCGGCGCCGGTGCCGAGGGCGATGCCCCGCCGCCCGCGTCCGCCGCCCCCGCCGCCGTTGCGGATGATGAAATAGAGCACCAGGATCACCACGACGAAGATGACGAACAGCATGAGGTCGTCATTCTCCGGCTGGCTGGCGGCGGCCTGCACCGCCCGGCGCTTGGCCTCTTCGGGGTCAAGGTTGAGAATCTCCAGCACCGCGTCGGCGCCGCGCACGATGCCGCCCGCCATGTCGCCCTGGCGGAAGGCGGGCAGGATGGTGGTCTGGATGATGGTGCTGGACACGGCGTCGGTGAGGATGCCCTCCAGCCCGTAGCCCACCTCGATGCGCACCTTGCGCTCGGCGGGGGCCACCAGCAGCAGCACGCCGTTGTTCTTCTTCTCCTGCCCCAGCTTCCAGGCGCGGAACAGCCGGTTGGCATAGTCCTCGATGGAAGTGCCCTGGAGCGAGGGGATGGTGGCGACCACGAACTGGTCGGTGGCCTTGGCCTCCTGCGCCGCCAGCTTGCCGTCGAGCTGCGCCAGGGTGGCGGCGTCGAGCACATGGGCTGCGTCCACCACCCGGCCGGAGAGGCGCGGGAAGGTCAGCTCCGCCAGCGCCGCCCCGGCGAGCGCGCACAGCGCCAGCAGCACGATCGCCGCGACCGCGGCGGCGCGCGACGGCATCGCGGTGGCCATGACGGCGCCCTGCCCGGCCCGGCTCAGAACTTGACCTTGGGCACCTGCATCTGCTGCTCGGAGATGGTGAAGGTCTCCATCGGCTTGTTGCCGCGATAGAGGGTCATCGCCCACAGCGCGCCGGGGAAGGTCTTCAGCTCGGTGTTATAGACCCGCACCGCCTCGATATAGTCGCGCCGGGCCACCGCGATGCGGTTCTCGGTGCCCTCGATCTGCGACTGCAGGGCAAGGAAATTCTGGTTCGACTTCAGGTCCGGATAGGCTTCCGACACCGCCAGCAGCCGGCCGAGCGCGCCGGAGAGCTGCGACTGGGCATCCTGGAACTGCTTGAACTGCGCCGGGTCGGTGATGGTGGAGGCGTCCACCTTCACCTGCGTCGCCTTGGCGCGCGCTTCCACCACGGCGGTCAGCACGTCCTTCTCCTGCGCCGCATAGCCCTTCACCGTCTCCACCAGGTTGGGGATCAGGTCGGAGCGGCGCTGGTACTGGTTCAGCACCTCGCTCCAGGCCGCCTTGGCCTGTTCCTCGGAGGTGGGGATGGCGTTGACGCCGCAGCCGGCGAGCACCAGGGCCACCACCAGCAGCAGGGACGGCACCCGCAGGCGGGAGGTGAGACCGAGGGCCGGGGAACTGAGGGCCAAGGACATGCGCTTGTCTCCTGAAACACGGGCCGACCCACAACCCGGCCGGCGGCGCCTCCTTATAGCGCGCCCACGACAGGACGGCCACGGCAGGACGGCCACGGCGGGCCGACGCCGCCACCGCTCACCCCCAGCGGCGGAACACCACGCTGGCATTCACCCCGCCGAAGCCGAAGCCGTTGGAGATGGCGTGCTCCATGGCCATGGGCCGGGCGGCGCCGGAAACCACGTCCACGCCCTCCGCCGCCGGGTCGGGGGTCTCGAAATTCAGCGTCGGCGGGGCGATCTGGTCGCGCAGGGCGAGGATGGTGAAGATCGCCTCCAGCCCGCCGGCGGCGCCGAGCAGGTGGCCGGTGGCCGACTTGGTGGCGCTCACCGCGATGCGCCCCTCGCGGCCGAACACCGCCTTGATGGCCTCCAGCTCGCCCACGTCGCCCACCGGAGTGGAGGTGGAATGGGCGTTGAGGTGCTGTACCGCGCCGGGGGCGAGCTTGGCCTGCCGCAGCGCCGCCTCCATGGCGCGCCGCGCGCCCTCCCCGTCCTCGGGGCCGGAGGTGATGTGATAGGCGTCCGCCGTGGTGCCGTAGCCGAGGATCTCGGCGATGGGCGTGGCGCCGCGCGCCAGCGCGTGCTCCAGTTCCTCGATCACCAGCACCGCGGCGCCCTCGCCCATGACGAAGCCGTCGCGGTCGCGGTCGAACGGGCGCGAGGCGCGCTCGGGCGTGGCGTTGAAACTGGTGGACAAGGCGCGGGCGGCGGCGAAGCCGCCCAGGCTGATGAGATCGACGCAGGCTTCCGCCCCGCCGCACACCGCGATGTCCGCCTCCCCGCCGCGGATCAGCCGCGCCGCGTCGCCGATGGCCTGCACGCTGGCGGCGCAGGCGGTCACCGGCGTGCCGATCGGCCCCTTGAAGCCGTAGCGGATGGTGATGTGCCCGGCGGCGAGGTTGGGCAGGAAGGACGGCACGGTGAAGGGCGACAGCCGGCGGATGCCGCGCTGCTCGGCGGTGCGCACGATGTCGACGATGGCAGGGAAGCCGCCGATGCCGGAGGCTATCACCGTGGCGGTGCGCTCGGCCTGCGCGGCATTCGCCGGCTGCCAGCCGGACTGCGCCACCGCCTCGGCGGCGGCGGCCAAGGCGAACAGGATGAAGCGGTCCATCTTGCGCTGGTCCTTGACGGAGACCGTGTCGCTCGGCTCGAAGCCGCCCTCGGCGTCCTCCGCGCGGCTCGGCACCAGGCCGGCGACCTTGGCGGGCAGGTCTTGCGCCCAGTCCGGCAGGGCACGCACCCCGGAGCGGCCGGCGCGCAGGCGCGACCACGCCAGCTCCGTGCCAATGCCCAGGGGCGAGACGACGCCCAGTCCGGTTACGACGATGCGGCGCATGATGGCTTCCTGTGAGGGGGATCGGTGGCGTCCGCGCCGGGGGCGCGGGAGTCTCTGTCGTCAGCGCCAAGAGCGCGGGAATCTCTGTCGTCAGCGCCGATGGCGCGGAGGTCCCCATCGCCAGCGCCGATGGCGCGGGAGTCTTTATCGTCAGCGCCGATGGCGCGGACGGCGGCAAGGCGGGTGAGCATGTCCGGGCCGGCCGCCGGCCCCGGCACCAGGGCGACGCCGGCGGGGGCGATGGGCCGCAGGCTGGCGGCATCCACCAGCACGGGCTCCAGCGGCCGGGCGGTGCCGCGTTCGGCGAACAGCAGCGCCGCGCCCTCCGGGGCCAGGTGCCGGTTGCCCCATGCCACCAAGGCGGCGATGACGGGAAAGAAGTCCCGCCCCTTCCCGGTCAGCACGTAATCGTCGCGCGGCGGCCGCTCACAATAGCGGCGGCGCTCCAGCAGCCCGGCCTCGGTGAGATGGGCGAGCCGGCGCGACAGGATGTTCGGCGCGATGCCGAGGCTCTTCTGGAATTCATCGAACCGGGTGAAGCCGTGGAAGGCGTCGCGCAGGATGAGGATGCTCCAGCCCTCGCCGACGCACTCCAGCGCCCGCGCCGCCGGGCATTGGGCGCTGGGCACCGGCTTGCCGGATGCCGGATTGCCGGATGCCGGATTGCCGGATGCCGTGTTGGCGGGCGCCGGTTCGCGGGGGATGGCCCCGCCGGACGCGGACGCATCGGGAGCAAGCTTGGCCTTCATCGCAGCGGGGTCTAAGCGAGTTACTATCAAAACGCAAGTCGGCGTGCACCGGCGTGGGCGGTGGGGCGCGGCGTGGGCAGCGGGGCGCCGAGGCCTCCCGTGGGGTCGCCTTCGCCTGACCGCACGCGGGCGCTGCGCCGGAGCCTGACGCCGGCTATGTAGGCGCCGGCCGCCGGGGACGCGAGTCCCGCGCCCCTGACGCCACCGCCCACGGGGCGGGATGATCCCCGCGCCTCGGGCGGCGGGCGGGACGAGAGAGGAACGCGGGCATGGACCTGATCTGGAAGGGCGTCGCCGGCGGGCTGGTGACGATGCTGATCGCCTATCTCTCGAAGAAGGGCGCCACCCTGCCCGGTATCCTGCCGCTGTTCCCCACCTTCTCCATCATCGCCTTGCTGATCATGGGCGCGCGCGGCGACCTCGGGGCCCTCCAGGTCTCCTGCCTCGCCAGCGCCCGCACGGTGCCGGCCTATCTCGCCTTCCTGGTGGCCTGCTATCTCGCCCTCGGCCACATGGACTATCGCCTCGCCATCGGCGTCGGGCTGCTGGCCTGGGGCGCGACGCTGGCGGTGATGTTCCTGCTGCCGGAGATCGTCTGAGCGGCGCGCCCCGCCGGGCCGCCCTCCCCTCAGCCGCCGGCCGGCGGCTCCGCCCGCTCCAACAGGCGGCGCAGCGCCGCCAGGGTGCGCGCGGCCTGCGCCGCGTCCGCCCCGCCAAGGCCCGCCGCCAGCCCCTCGGTCCAGGGCAGCCGCCGCGCCTCCGCCGCCGCATGCAGGTCGCGCCCAGCGGCGGTCAGCCGCACCAGCGTCGCCCGCCGGTGCGCCGGGTTGGCGGCGGCCTCCAGCAGGCCGTCCCGTTCCATCTCATTGACCAGCCGCTGCACCGACTGGCGCGACTGCCCGAGGATGCGGGCCACGTCGGAGACAGTCAGCGGCGCGGCGCTCGCCGCCACCGTGCCGAGCACCTGCCAGCGCGCGCTGGACAGGCCCAGCCCGGCCATCAGCGCGTCGCCGGCGGCGATCAGCCGGCCGTGCAGGCGCAGCACCTCGTAGATCAGCAGGCCGGTGGCGTGGGTGGGGTCGGGGTCGGGGTCGGGATCGGGATCGGGCGGCGACGTCATGGGCCGATCCCTAGCACATTGACAATATGTTGTCATAGACGCGAGAATGACAACATATTGTCAATGGAGAGTCCCATGCGCCCGATCCAGCCGCACGCCCCGGTCTACCGGCTCGACACCTTCACCGTCCCCGAGGCCTCGGTCGCCGCCTTCGCCGCCTTGGTGAGCGAGACCCATGCGGTGCTGCGCGGCCAGCCCGGCTTCCTGCGCGACCTGGTGCTGGAGCAGGTGGCCGGGCCGGGAGCCTGCAACATCGCCACAGTGGTGGAATGGGCGGACGCGGCGAGCTACCGGGCGGCGGCGCAGGCCATGGCCGCGCGCCATGCGCAGACCGGCTTCGACCGCGCCGCCACGCTCGCCCGCCTGGGCGTCGTCGCCCAGATCGGCAGCTACCAGAGCCGGGAGGCGGCGTGAGCAGCCGCGCCGGGCGCGCCTCATCGGCCGGCGTCCGGCAGGCAATCGCCCGCCGCGCCGGAGGCGGCGCCCTCCACCGGTATCCGGCCGCCCACAGCGCCAACTACGGCACCTGAATACGGATGATGGCATGAAATGTATCTGCGGATGAAAATACCTCCGGTCCATTTCACGCGCGCGTTCCCGCTTCCGGGCGACTTGATATTGCGCCTCTACAGAACCTAAGCTGCCGCACGACTCCCATCGGCAACATCTGCCAGAGGTATGATCTCGTGCCGCAACCGATCCGAGCCTTCGATGGCCGCGTGATCTTCGACCATCTGCCGAAGACCGCCGGGCAGGCCGTCAACAGATGGTTTTCGGATACGCTCGGCAGCGGCTGCGTTTCGACCAACCTCGTCGGTGACCATCACGCGCTGATCCGAACCTATGGCGGCATGTATTCCGTCATATCGGCGCATATCGAATTCAATGATACGCCGCTCGATCCACGCTACAGATACATCACTTGCCTGCGCGAGCCGGTGGATCGCGCCGTTTCATGGCTCTATTACGTGTTCGAAAACAAGGACACGGTAAATCCAAGACTGTGGCAGTCGGTATCGCGCTTCCTGGAATCGGACGGGGCGGACTACGATCTCTATATGAACCCCATCATCCGGGATACTTACGTCTGCCATTTCACCGGCATCTACAATCCCCAGCTCACCGGCGAGCAGGACCGGATTGATTACGCGCTCCAGGCGCTGGACGCCTATGACGTCGTCGGCTTCTACGAGGATCTGGACGGCTTTCTGGGCGATATCTCCGCAGCGTTTCGGATCGGCGATGGGCGACCCCTGGCGGTGGTCAACAAGACCGGCCATCGCCCGGGCGCGCAGGACATCTCCCCGGCCCTGCGCGCCCGGATCGAGGCCCTCAACGCCCTGGACCTGGACTTCTACCGCCGGGCGCGCGAGCGCCACCTCGGCCACCGGCCGGCGCTAGCCCCGCAGCCCCCGCCCTGGGCCCGCTACGAGACGCCGCCGGCGAAGCAGATCCGCAGCGTGGCCGACCTCAGCCTGCTCGCCTTCACCACCGACGCGGAAGCGGCGATGGCGAGGGGCGAGGCGATCCAGTTCGAGCTGGAATTTTCCCTGGCGCGGCCGTGCGGGGAGCTGATCGTCGGCTTCACCCTCACCGATCCCGACGGCCGGGCGGCGTTCGGCACCGACACGCGGCTGCTCAAGCGCCCGCTGCTGGAGCTGGAGGCCGGCTGCTTCCATGTAGGCTTCACCTGCGTGCTCGACCTGCCGGACGGCGCCTACGCGCTCAACATCGCCGTCGACGAGTGCCGCGACGGCGTGGATTTCGCCATGGCCCGATGCGAGGGCCTGTGTACGTTCGACGTCGCCCGCCTCGCCCGCACGCCGCAATGGATCGGCACCAGCTTCCTGCCCACCGACTTCACCTTCTCCTTCCTGCGCCCTTCCGTCATCTCGCCCATCGCCGATGCCGCCGGCGGCATCGAGATCGGCCCGATGCCGGGCGCCGTCCTTGTCGGCGAGACCATCGAGGTGCCGTTCCGCCTGGTGAACCGCTCGGCGCAGATCTGGGCCGGCACGCTGCTCAACCCGGTCCTGATCTGCGGCCGCTGGCTCGACCAGCCCGACGGCGGCGAGGGCGGCGGCCCCGTGCTCTGGCAATCGCCGCTGGTGGGCGAGGTGCGGCCGGGCGAGCGCCTCGACCTGCACATGGCGCTGCCGGCGCCCGCCACGCCCGGCCGTCACGCCCTCATGCTCACCCTGGTGCAGAAGGACGGCCCGGCGTTCGAGCATCGCGGCTTCGTGCCCGGCGTCGCCGACATCGAGGTCCACAGCGCCGACCACTGGGCCTATGCCGGTTCCGACGCCCGGCGGGCCTATTCCCTGGTGGGCGCCCGGCACGGCCCGGCCCTGGCCAGCACCGGGATCGAGGGCGTCCTGATGTACGGCCCCTATCTGCCGCTGCCCGCCGGCCGCTATCGCCTGCGCCTGGAGGGCAGCGGGCCGCGCGCCCGGGGCCACGCGACGCTGGACATCGTCCACCGGGCCGGCGCCGCCGGCCTGGCGACGGCCGATTTCAGCGACACCGTGCCCGGCGAGACCGGCGCGCTGGCGGAGATCGTCCTCGGCCTGGACGAGGACGTCGAGGACCTGGAGATCCGCGTGCTGGTGTCGGCGGAGGCGGAGGTGGCGATCCACCGCGTGACCCTGGCGCCGGAGCCGGCAGATGCGGCGGCGCCGGGCGAGGTCCCCGCCGCCCCCTGGCGGTCGGCGGCCGGGGGCGGCTGAGCCGGGCGGGCCTCGCCCCGGCCGGCGCGCCTCCGCGTGAGCGGCCGGTCAATCCTTGGGGCGCGAGCCCTGGTAGCCCGGCAGGTCCTGCGCCTCGTCCAGATGGGCCAGCTTGACGGCCAGCTCGCGGGCGAGGTCAAGGTCGGTCTCGATCAGGCGGCGGGACATGAAGGAGCGGAAATACTCGCCCCACATGAATTCCTTGAACGGCGTCTCGTCATCGTCCCGGAACGCCGGGCCGCGCACCGCGCGGGCGAGCGTGCGCCAGGGATTGTCGGTGAGGTCGCGCACATGGTCGGGGATGCGGGCATAGGGCCGGCGGTTGCCGTCGGCATCGATGGGCCAGCAATTGCCCTCCCGCTCCATCTCCTCCCAGAAGGCGTCCCGGTCCAGCCGCGAGCGGTCCACCAGCTGGTCGAGGTCGAGATAGACGCTTTTGTAGCCGGCCATCAGCGCCGCCCGGCACAGATGGTGGTGGTCGATGAGATAGAGCTGCTGGCCAGGGCCGAGGACGCAGGGGATGGCCTTCCTGCGCAGCAGCGCCTCCACCTCGTCCTCGCTCATGGCCATCATCTTCTTCGCCCGCCGCGCCACCTCCTCCATCCCGAGGGTGAGCTGGGTGGGGTGGAGGTCGTCGATGGCCACCGCGCGCAAATGGGAGGGCAGGCTCGCCATGGGGTGCTCGTCCGCGCTGGAGGGGCAAAGGAAGGCAAGGCAGTTGCGAACGCCCGATCATAGCACACCGTGTCGTGCCACAGGGTGTCGCATGCGCGTCCATGCGGGGAATCCGCGCGGAATCGGCGGGGAAGTTCGTGTCGAAACGGGATGCGACACAGCCGCATCCCGTCCGCTCGGGTCTCGGCCCCGGACTCAGCCGGGGGAGATCATGTTCTCGGGGCGAACGACGGCGTCGAACTCCTCGTTGGTCACATAGCCGCCGCCGACCGCTTCCTCGCGCAGCGTGGTGCCGTTCTTGTGGGCGGTCTTGGCGATCTTGGCGGCGGCGTCATAGCCGATCTTCGGCGCCAGCGCCGTCACCAGCATGAGCGAGCGCTCCAGCCCGGCCTTGATATTGTCCTCGCGCGGCTGGATGCCGACCACGCAATGCTCGGTGAAGCTGACCGCCGCATCCGAGAGCAGACGCACGGACTGGAGGAAGTTGTAGGCCATCACCGGGTTGAACACGTTCAGCTCGAAGTGTCCCTGGCTGCCGGCGAAGGTGAGCGCGGCATTGTTTCCGAACACCTGCACGCAGACCTGAGTCAATGCTTCGCACTGGGTCGGGTTCACCTTGCCCGGCATGATGGAGGAGCCGGGTTCATTTTCCGGCAGCGCCAGTTCACCCAGGCCCGAGCGCGGGCCGGAGCCGAGGAAGCGAATGTCGTTGGCGATCTTGAACAGCGAGGCCGCCACCGTGTTGATGGCCCCGTGCGAGAACACCATGGCGTCATGGGCGGCGAGCGCCTCGAACTTGTTCGGCGCGGTGGTGAAGGGCAGGCCGGCGATGGCGGCGATGCGCTCGGCCACCTTCTCGGCGAAGCCCACCGGGGCGTTGAGCCCGGTGCCCACCGCCGTGCCGCCCTGGGCCAGCTGCATCAGCGCCGGCAGGGTCGATTCGAGCCGGGCGATACCGTTCTCCACCTGCTTGGCATAGCCGGAGAATTCCTGGCCGAGCGTCAGCGGGGTGGCGTCCTGGGTATGGGTGCGGCCGATCTTGATGATCGACGTCCATTCCTTGGCCTTGGCGTCCAGCGCCCCGTGCAGGGTGTTGAGGGCCGGCAGCAGCCGATGCACGATCTCCTCCGAGCAGGCGATGTGCATCGCCGTCGGGTAGGTGTCGTTGGACGACTGGCTCATATTCACGTGATCGTTGGGATGCACGGGCTTCTTGGAGCCCATCTCCCCGCCGAGCATCTCGATCGCCCGGTTCGAGATCACTTCATTGGCATTCATGTTCGACTGGGTGCCCGAGCCGGTCTGCCAGACCACCAGCGGGAAATGGTCGTCCAGCTTGCCGTCGATCACTTCCTGCGCGGCTGCCACCACGGCGGCGCCGACCTTGGGATCGAGCCGGCCGAGGGCCTCGTTGGCCTCCGCTGCCGCCCGCTTGACGATGCCGAGCGCCCGCACGATGGGGAGCGGCTGGCGCTCCCAGCCGATCTTGAAATTGCCGTAGGAGCGTTGCGCCTGCGCGCCCCAATAACGGTCAGCCGGCACCTCGATGGGGCCGAACGTATCTGTCTCGATGCGGGTCGCACTCATGTCCCTGAACTCTCCTTGGGCTGTCCAGCGGACAGGCTTCTAGCACACGTGATCAGAAAGCCGTGAGCACCCGCACACACCAAAATAATCAGTAGGAGGTAGCGAAAGAAGGCTACACACTGGGCTTTTCGCCCTAGCTTGGCAGTGAGGTTCCGGTGGTAATCGGGCTCATTTGATGCTGTGATCGTTCGGCGACGGTACGGAACTGGGCCGCCGCGGATTCGATTTTGAGCTCGGCACGGTTGGGGGACCGATGCTGCGTAAGAGGACAATTTGGGCGACGTCGTGAATCTGAACCGGGCACGGAAATCCCGTGCCCGCACCAAGGCGCAAGCCGACGCAGCGGAGAACCGGGTCCGGTTCGGGCGCACGAAGGCCGAGCGGGAGGCTCAGACCGCACAAAAGCGGCTGATGGCTCAGCGCCTCGACGGACACGCGCGCACCGAGAGGGAAGACTGATGAAAAGCCCCGTCGTGAAAAGATCGATCGTCATCGCCGGTCACAAGACCAGCGTGAGCCTGGAAGACGCCTTCTGGGATGCCCTCAAGGAGATTGCCGGCCAGCGGCGCCTCACGCTGTCCGACCTCGTGGCGACCATCGACTCCGGCCGCAACCAGGGCAACCTGTCCTCCGCCATCCGTCTGTTCGTGCTGGATTATTATCGCGGCACGACGACCGGGCGGAGCCATGGGGTGCCGGAACGGGTCGGCGCCAGCGGAACTCCCGTTGCGTAAGCACCGCACGATCCTTATCTGAAGGTAAGAAGCGCGCGCCGCGTTGAAACGGGGCGCGTGCTTTTCTATAACCTGCCGGCCGGCGGGATGGTCGCCGCGTCGAACAGGCGCGTGCGGCGTCCCGCGTGATGGTGGCAGAGTGGTACAGGTTTGGACCGCCGCCATTTCGCGGCGCTCCTACGGGAGTCGACGATGTCGTGGAAGAATCAGGGCGGTGGCCCCTGGGGAAGCGGGCCGCGAGGCCCCTGGGGATCGGGACCATCGTCATCAGGACCGACGCCGCCGGACATTGAAGACCTGATCCGCCGCAGCCAGGATCGCCTGCGCAACATGCTGCCGGGGTCGATGGGCACCAAGGGTGCCATCCTCCTCGTCGCGCTGGTGGTGGCCGGCTGGCTGCTGTCCGGCTTCTACCGCGTAGAGCCGGACGAGCAGGGCGTGGTGCTGCGCTTCGGCAAGTTCGTCCAGCTCACCCAGCCGGGCCTGAACTACCACCTGCCCTACCCCATCGAGACCGTGGTGACCCCCAAGGTCACGCGCGTGAACCGCATCGACATCGGCATGCGCCTCGCCGAGGACACCCGCCGCAACGCGACCGTGCTGCGCGACGTGCCCGAGGAAAGCCTGATGCTGACCGGCGACGAGAACATCGTCGACGTGGATTTCGCGGTGTTCTGGGTCATCAACAACGCCGAGAACTACCTGTTCAACGTGCAGAATCCCGAGGGCACCATCAAGGCGGTGGCGGAAAGCGCCATGCGCGAGGTGATCGGGCGCAACAACATCCAGCCGATCCTCACCGGCGCCCGCCAGACCATCGAGCAGGGCGTGCACGACCTCATGCAGCGGACGCTGGATTCCTACGGGGCCGGCGTGCGCATCACCCAGGTGCAGATGCAGAAGGTCGACCCGCCGGCGCAGGTCATCGACGCCTTCCGCGACGTGCAGGCGGCCCGCGCCGATGCCGAGCGCGCCCAGAACGAGGCCCAGACCTACGCCAACCGGGTGCTGCCCGAGGCGCGCGGCGAAGCAGCCCGCATCGAGAACGCCGCGCAGGCCTATCGTGAGCGCAGCGTGGTGGAAGCCCGCGGCCAGGCCGAGCGCTTCCTCAAGATCTATGACGAATATGTGAAGGCCAAGGACGTGACGCGCGAGCGCATGTATCTCGAGACGATGGAGCGGGTGCTCGGCGGCGTCGACAAGGTGGTCGTCGACCAGAACACCGCCCGCAGCGGGGGTGTCGTGCCCGTGCTGCCGCTCACCGAGCCGGCGCGCCGCGCACCCACGCCGACCGGCCCGCAGGCCCAGGGAGCCGCCCGATGAAAAACTCGTTTCTCGGCGGCAGCCTCCTCGTGGCCATCCTGGTGGTGGCGATCGGCCTCTATTCCGCGGCCTTCACCGTGACGCAGAACCAGCAGGCGCTGGTGCTGCGCCTCGGTAGCCCCCTGCCCCCCATCACCACGCCCGGGCTGCACTGGAAGGTGCCGTTCATCGACAGCGTGGTCTATCTGGACAAGCGCATCCTCGACCTGGAGAACCCGTCCCAGGAAGTCATCGCCTCCGACCAGAAGCGCCTGGTGGTGGATGCCTTCGCCCGCTACCGGATCTCCGACCCGCTGAAATACTTCCAGTCGGTGGGGACCGTGGAGGGCGCCAACTCGCGGCTCGCCACCATCCTCAACTCGTCGCTGCGCCGGGTGCTGGGCGAGAGCACCTTCACCCAGGTGGTGCGCGACGAGCGCGAGGGCCTGATGGCCCGGATCCGCGAGCAGGTGAACCGCGAGGCCGCCAACTTCGGCATCACCGTGGTGGACGTGCGCATCCGCCGTGCGGATCTGCCGGAAGCCAACAGCCAGGCGGTGTTCCAGCGCATGCAGACGGAACGCCAGCGCGAGGCGGCGGAAATCCGCGCGCAAGGCGGCGAGGCGGCCCAGCGCACGCGCTCGCGCGCCGACCGCGAGGTGACGATCCTCGTCGCCGAGGCCAATTCGCGGGGCGAAGCCCTGCGCGGCCAGGGCGATGCGGAACGCAACCAGATCTTCGCCGACGCCTTCGGGCGCGATCCGGAGTTCTTCACCTTCTACCGCTCCATGCAGGCCTATGAAGCGTCCATGAAGCAGAGCGACACCCGGCTGGTGCTCAGCCCGGACTCGAACTTCTTCCGCTTCTTCAAGAACCCGTTCGGCAATCCGGCGCCGACCGCAGATCCGGCTCCCGCCGCGCCTGCGGCGCCGGCCGCCCGCTAATCGCCGGCGGTCATGCGGGATCTCATTGCGGCCCTTGGCCTTGTACTGGTCATCGAGGGCCTCAGCCTCGCGGCGTTTCCCGCCGCGTGGCGCAAGGCGATGAAGGCCGTGCTCAAGGCGCCGGAGCAGCCCATGCGCATCGCCGGCCTCGCCGCCGGGGTGCTGGGCGTCGTCGTGGTCTGGCTCGTGCGGTCCTGACCGAGCCCCGCCTTGAACGCTCCCCGCCGCCTTGGAAACGCCCAGGTGCGACGGGAGATGGTGGCGTCCGGCATGCCGCCGCCCTTGCACGCGCGGCCATGCTGTCGCAGCTTGGCGCACGATGGGCACGGCTGCCGCCGCGTCCGGACGCCGTCACCCGGGTGCGGCATCCCGTCGGGTCACTTGAGCGTGACTCTCGCCTGGAACGGAATTGGGGTCTGATCCCGAGTGGGATGGGGTACCTGCCGCTCCGGCCCTCTTGTCAACGTCCGCCGTCCGCGAGGAGAGGCCATGTCTAGCTTCAACCGTTTCCGCTCCGCAGTCGCGGCCCCCGCCGTCGCGCTGGCGCTGCTGCTGGCGGCACCCGCCGTCGCGGCGCCCGGCAAGGGCCCGGACACCGTCGCCGACGTGGCGGAAAAGGTGATGGACGCGGTGGTGAACATCTCCACCTCTCAAAACGTGGCCCCCTCGCGCAGCGTGCCCACGCCGCAGCTTCCGCCCGGCTCGCCGTTCGAGGATTTCTTCGACGAGTTCTTCAAGCGTCGGCAGCAGGAGGACGGCGGCGACCAGGGCCCGAGCCAGCGGCCGCGCCGCGTGTCCTCGCTGGGCTCCGGCTTCGTCATCGATCCGTCGGGCTATATCGTCACCAACAACCACGTCATCGCCGACGCCGACGAGATCTACGCCAATTTCAACGACGGCTCGAAGCTGAAGGCCGAGCTGATCGGCCGAGACACCAAGACCGACCTCGCCCTGCTCAAGGTGAAGCCGGAGAAGCCCTTGGTGGCGGTGAAGTTCGGTGACAGCGACAAGATGCGCGTGGGCGATTGGGTGATGGCCATCGGCAATCCCTTCGGCCTCGGCGGCACGCTGACGGTGGGCGTCATCTCGGCCCGCAACCGCGACATCAATTCCGGCCCCTACGACAACTTCCTGCAGACCGACGCAGCCATCAACCGCGGCAATTCCGGCGGCCCGCTGTTCAACATGGACGGCGACGTCATCGGCATCAACACCGCCATCATCTCGCCCTCGGGCGGCTCCATCGGCATCGGCTTCGCGGTTCCCTCCTCCACCGCCGGCCCGGTGATCGCCCAGCTCCAGCAGTTCAAGGAAGTGCGGCGCGGCTGGATCGGCGTGCGCATCCAGAGCGTCTCCGACGAGATCGCGGAGAGCCTCAACCTCGGCAAGGCGCGCGGCGCGCTGGTCGGCGGCCTGAACGACGACAACAGCCCGTCCGCCCGCGCTGGCCTCAAGGCCGGCGACGTGATCGTCAAGTTCGACGGCAAGGACGTCAAGGATGTGCGCGACCTGCCGCGCATCGTCGCCGATACGCCGGTGGGCAAGGAAGTGGACGTCACCGTCGTCCGCAAGGGCAAGGAAGAGACCTTCAAGATCACCGTCGCCCGCGCGCCCGAGGAGGAGAAGACCTCCCCCGCCAAGGCGTCCAACGACACCGACAAGCCGGTGGTGAAGAAGGTGCTGGGGCTCGAAGTCGCCTCCATCACCGACGACCTGCGCCGCAAATTCAAGCTCAAGGACACGGTGAAGGGCGTGGTCATCACCTCGGTGGACCGCAATTCCGCCGCCGCCGACAAGGGCCTGAAGCCCGGCCAGGTGATCGTCGAGGTGGGCCAGGAGCCCGTCGCGGCGCCCGCCGATCTTCAGAAGCGGGTCGATGCGCTGAAGAAGGACAACAAGAAGTCCGCGCTCCTGCTCATTTCCGACGGCGAAGGCCAGGTGCAGTTCGCCGCCGTGCCGCTGAACTGACCCTTCCGCCACAGGCCGGATACAGAAACGCCCCGGCCGCATGGCCGGGGCGTTTTCATTTGGCCGTTCCGGCCCGCTGCCGCCGACCCGGCGGGCCTTAGCCTTCGCGGATGTCGTCGCGGTGATAGCCTTGGAGATAGAGCAAGGCGGTCAGGTCGCCATGGTCGATGCGGGCGTGGGCGGCAGCGGCCACCTTGGGCTTGGCATGGAAGGCGACGCCGAGGCCGGCCTCGCCCAGCATGGCGAGATCATTTGCGCCGTCGCCGACGGCCAGGGTCTCGGAGGGCGACAGATGCAGGCGGCCACGCAGTTCGATGAGGGACGCAAGCTTCGCCTCCCGGCCGAGGATCGGCTCGGCCACGGTGCCGACAAGCTGGCCGTCCGCCACGTGCAGTTCGTTGGCGCGGTTCTCGTCGAACCCGATCATCTCCGCCACCGGCCCGGTGAACAGGGTGAAGCCGCCGGAGACGAGCGCCGTATAGGCGCCGTTGGCCTTCATGGTGGCGACCAGCGCCTTGCCGCCGGGGGTCAGGCTGATGCGGTCGCGCAGCACGTCGGCCACCACGCCGGCGGGCAGGCCCTTCAGCAGCGCCACCCGCTCGCGCAGCGCCGGCTCGAACTCGATCTCGCCGCGCATGGCGCGTTCGGTGATCGCGGAGACGTGCGCCTTGAGGCCGACCACGTCCGCCAGTTCGTCGATGCATTCCTGGCCGATCATGGTGGAATCCATGTCGGCCACGAACAGGCGCTTGCGCCGGCCGGCCGCCAGTTGCACCACCACGTCCACCGGCGCGCCGTCGATGGCGGCGCGCACCGCATCCTCCAGGCCATGCACGGAAAAATCCGCCGGCGGGTCGAACGGGATCTCGGCGGCGATGTCGCCGTCCAAGGTCAGGGCCTCCCCGGAACCGGGCAAGACGCCCCGGGCCGCGGCGACCACGTCGCGCGTTATGGCCCCGTGAACGGGATTTGAGATAAGTGTCGCGACATAGACCATGGGAATTGGGACTCTGAGGGCTTTGAAACCATTGGCGGTGCTCATCGCAGGTCCGACGGCCAGCGGCAAGTCCGCGCTCGCCCTGGCGCTCGCCGCGCGCACCGGCGGCGTCATCATCAACGCCGATTCCATGCAGGTCTATGGCGACCTCCGCGTCATAACGGCCCGTCCCTCAACGGAAGACGAGGCCCATGCGCCGCATCTGCTCTACGGCCACGTGGACGCCGCCGCCGACTACAGCGTCGGCCGCTGGCTGGATGACGCCGCCACGGCCCTGAACGAGGCCGGGGAGCGGCTGCCGATCATCGTGGGCGGCACCGGCCTCTATTTCCGGGCGCTCACGCAGGGCCTCGCGCCCATACCGGCGGTGCCTGAGGAGGTTCGCCAGGCAGTGCGCGCTTCGGCGGAGGGGGACGCCACGGTGATCCTGCACGCCCGCCTCGCCACCCGCGACCCGGAGACGGCGGTGCGCCTCCAGCCGCGCGACCGCCAGCGCATCCTGCGGGCGCTCGAAGTCATGGAGGCCACCGGGCGGCCGTTGAGCCAGTGGCAGCAGGAGACCCATCAGCCGCTGCTCGATCCCGCCGCATGCGTCCGCCTCGTGCTGGAGGTGGAGCGGGAGATGCTGAAGCGCAGGATCGACGCCCGCTTCGAGACCATGATGGCCGAAGGCGCTCTGGCGGAGGCCGAACGCCTCGCCGCCCGCCACCTGCCCGTCGATCGTCCCCTGCTCAAGGCCCATGGCGCACCCGCATTGATGCGGCACCTGCGCGGCGAGATCGGGCTGGACGAGGCCGTCGCCGAAGGCCAGAGCGACACCCGCCGCTATGCCAAGCGGCAGGTGACCTGGTTCCGGCACCAGATGCCGGACTGGCAGCGCTCCCCGCCGGAGGATGCGCCGGACGCGCTGGCGCGCACACTCGGCCTCTGAGCCGCGGACCGCGACCTCAGGGGCGCGCCGGGACGCGGACCTTCGCCAGCTTCGCGGGCGGAACGAGGCGCAGGCGCAGGAGAGCTGCGAGCGCCACTGCAAGCCCCGCTGCCAGCACCCAGAGCGCCGGGCTGATGCCCAGTTGCGGCTGGAAATTCGCCTGCGCCACCAGCCAGGGGCTGATGCCGGTCAGCGTGCCGTACCACGCCATCTCCACCAGCCCGGTCAGGACAGCCGAGGCGACGGCCAGCACCAGCAGGTCGCGCGGCGCCACGGCGTTGGTGGCGCGGTGCCAGATGCGGTAGCCGAACAGCCAGATCAGAAAGCCGGTCATCATCACGGCCTGCGTAACGTCCAGCTTGGACTGGATGAAGAAGTGGATGCTGGCCAGGATGGCGATGCCGTAGACGCTGGCGTGCAGCGCATTCCAGCGCTTGGCGCCCATGCGGCGGATCACCCGGTCGAACGAGGTGCCGCCCAGCGCCAGCAGCAGCGCCACCGCCACCGCGCCGATGGTGAGATAGAAGCGCAGCACGATCTCGCGCGCCGCCGCCTGGACGTTCCAGCCCTGGTCCATGACGAACAGGCCGAGATGCAGCGCCGCATAGGCCAGCGCCGCCACGCCCAGCGTCCGCCGGGCGAGCACCAGCTTCGGCCAATGGAAGATGCGCCGGGCCGGCGTCACCGCCAGGCTGATGAACAGCAGGCGGATCGCCCACAGGCCGGTGAAATGGATCGCGGCGGACACCGGCCGCCCGCCGAGGTCGCCGCCGATGGCCCAAGCCGCCAGGGCGACGGCCGGCAGCACGCTGCCCACGAGGGCGATGGTCTTTTCCGGGCTGAACTTGCCGGAGCGTTCATGGAATAGCGACATGGCGATCCGTGGGGAGAGAGTGGGCCACACACCTCCTTACGCGTCACCGTGCGGCGCCGTTACGGCCGGGCGCCGCACAAAGCCGTGAGGCGGCGCCTCCGCACGCTCAGACCGCCACCGGCGCCTTGATGTGCGGGTGGGGCTCGTAGCCCTCCACCGCGATATCCTCGAAGCGGAAGGCGAAGATGTCCCGCACGTCCGGGTTCAGCGCGAGGCGCGGCAGCGTGCGCGGCTGCCGGGAGAGCTGCTCGCGCGCCTGGTCCAGATGGTTCGCATAGAGGTGCGCGTCGCCCAGGGTGAGGATGAAATCGCCCACGCCCAGCCCCGTCACCTGCGCCACCATGTGGGTCAGCAGCGCATAGGAAGCGATGTTGAACGGCACGCCCAGGAAGACGTCCGCCGAGCGCTGGTAGAGCTGGCAGGACAGCTTGCCCTGCGCCACGTAGAACTGGAACAGCAGGTGGCAGGGCGGCAGCGCCATCTTCGGCACGTCGGCCGGGTTCCAGGCGGTGACGATGAGGCGGCGGGAATCCGGATTGCGCCGGATGTCGGAGACCACCTGGGCGATCTGGTCGATCACCCCGCCCTCGGGCGTGGGCCAGGACCGCCACTGATGGCCGTAGACCGGGCCGAGCTCGCCCTGCGCGTCCGCCCATTCGTCCCAGATGGAAACGCCGTTCTCATTCAGGTAGCGCACGTTGGTGTCGCCGGCGAGGAACCACAGCAGCTCATGGACGATGGAACGGATGTGCAGCTTCTTGGTCGTGACCAGCGGGAAGCCTTCGCCCAGGTCGAAGCGCATCTGATGGCCGAACACCGACAGGGTGCCGGTTCCGGTGCGGTCGTCCTTGCGCACGCCCTCGTCAAGGATGCGCTGGAGAAGCTGATGGTAGGCGCGCATAGACAGGTCCGTCGGCCGAGTCGGGAATTGTCCCTAATGTAATGACGGCAGGCCCGACAAGCCAGTTTCGGCGGGACGCGCCTCCACAAGCCGCACGGACAACGCATGTTGCACCGCAGCGTTGACAGGCCCCGCCCCCGCACCCACAGTGGCATCATTCCAAGGGGGGCCCCGCGAGGGGGCTGAGATATCGCCTTCCGGCTCGGTCATCATGGCCACCGGCGCCGCGATGACCCTTCGAACCTGATCCGGGTCATGCCGGCGAAGGGATCGGAATCAGCCTGCCCGCAATCCCCGCAGTGGGATTCTCCCAGGCGCAAACCGCCTCCTAAGCTCATCCCGGATCTCATTTGAAGCGCGAGCTTGAAGGAGATCCGTATGCTCGACGAAGCCTCCACCTCCGCCCTGAAGGTGACGACCGGCCCCCTGCCCCATTCCCACAAGGTGTTCGTGCCCACCGAACGGCCCGACGTGCAGGTGGCCATGCGCGAGATCACCCTGTCGGACCCGGCTGAACGGCCGGTGCGGGTCTACGATACCTCCGGCCCCTATACCGACCCCAACACCATCATCGACCTGACCAAGGGCCTGCCGGACCTGCGCCGGGCCTGGATCCTGGCCCGCGGCGACGTGGAGGAAGTGGAAGGCCGCGCGCAGAAGCCGGAGGACGACGGCCTGAAGCCCGGCCAGGTGAGCCACCTGCCCGCCTTCGACCGCGCCGGCCGCAAGCCGCTGCGCGCCAAGACCAGCAAGCGCCCGACCCAGCTCGCCTATGCGCGCGCCGGCATCATCACGCCCGAGATGGAATATGTGGCCGCGCGCGAGAACCTCGCGCGCGCCAACGGCGGTGCCCATCCCAACCACCAGGCCATGGGCCTGGGCGCGGCCATCCCCGCCGACATCACGGCGGAGTTCGTCCGCCAGGAAGTGGCGCGCGGTCGGGCCATCATCCCGTCCAACATCAACCATCCCGAAACCGAGCCGATGGCCATCGGCCGTAACTTCCTGGTCAAGATCAACGCCAACATCGGCAATTCCGCCGTCACCTCCGGCGTCGCCGAGGAAGTGGACAAGCTGGTGTGGTCGATCCGCTGGGGCGGCGACACGGTGATGGACCTGTCCACCGGCAAGAACATCCACACCATCCGCGAATGGATCATCCGCAATTCGCCGGTGCCGATCGGCACGGTGCCGATCTACCAGGCGCTGGAGAAGGTGAATGGCGTGGTGGAGGACCTCAATTGGGAGATCTTCCGCGACACGGTGATCGAGCAGGCCGAGCAGGGCGTGGACTACATCACCGTCCATGCCGGCGTGCGCCTGCCCTACATCCCGCTCACCGCCAACCGCGTCACCGGCATCGTCTCGCGCGGCGGCTCGATCATGGCCAAGTGGTGCCTCGCCCACCACAAGGAGAGCTTCCTTTACGAGAATTTCGAGGAATTGTGCGAGATCCTGTCCTGGTACGACGTCGCCTTCTCGCTGGGCGACGGCCTGCGCCCCGGCTCCATCGCCGACGCCAATGACGCCGCCCAGTTCGCCGAGTTGGAAACCTTGGGTGAACTGACCGAAGTGGCCTGGAAGCACGACGTGCAGGTGATGATCGAGGGCCCCGGCCACGTGCCGCTCCACCTCATTCGCGAGAATGTGGAGAAGCAGCTGAAGATCTGCCACGAGGCGCCGTTCTATACGCTCGGACCGTTGGTCACCGACATCTCCCCCGGCTACGACCACATCTCCTCCGCCATCGGCGCGGCGATGATCGGCTGGTTCGGCACCGCCATGCTCTGCTACGTCACGCCGAAGGAGCATCTTGGCCTGCCCAACCGCGACGACGTGAAGACCGGCGTCATCTCCTACAAGATCGCCGCCCACGCCGCCGACATCGCCAAGGGCCATCCGGCCGCGCGCATCCGCGACGATGCGCTCTCCCGCGCCCGCTTCTCGTTCCGCTGGCGGGACCAGTTCGCCCTCTCCCTCGACCCGGAGACGGCGGAGGCGTTCCACGACGAGACCCTGCCGGCCGACGGCGCCAAGGTGGCGCATTTCTGTTCCATGTGCGGGCCGAAGTTCTGCTCCATGAAGATCAGCCAGGAGCTGAAGATCGAGGCCGGCGACATCGCCGGCACCACGCTGGCCCAGACCGGCATGGCCCAGATGGCGCAGAAGTTCCGCGAGAGCGGCGGGGAGATCTACCAGCCCGCGCCCGAGGTGGCGCCGCCGCCGGCGGCGTGACGGCCTGAGGCCAGGGCCGGCGGCTTCGGCCGCCGGCCGCTTTCCCGGAGGCCGGCCTTCAGATCAGGCCGTGGCCCGCCGCCGCCGTGCTGGTGAAATCGAGCTGCACCACGAGGTCGTTATAGTCGTGGTCGCCGCCGCCATAGACGTCCTCCCAGCCCCAGGTGTTCAGGCCGTAGCTCCACAGGTGGCCGACCGACCGGCCGTCCACCGTCTCGTTGGCCTGGGCGAAGGCGTGGTAGGTGTTGCCGCCGGCGGTCAGCGTCATGGCGATCAGGTCGCCGGCATTCACATGGGTGATGTCGGTCTGGCTGTACTGGCCGTAGCCGGCCCCGTCCGCCCAGATACCCCCCGCCGTGGTCTGATAGGCCCGGCCGAACGCAGCCGCATCATAGCCCGCCTGCCCCGGAGCGACGCCGTCGATGGTGCCGGCGAAGTCATCGACCTTGTAGAACATCACCGCCACGTCCAGCACGCCGTTCTGGCGCAGGCGCACCACCGCATCCATGTCGTTGGCCGCACCGGCGGTCTCGGCCACCGCCACCGCGCGGGCCACCTGCACCGCGCTGTCCGCCACGTCGGACACGAAATCCACATAGCCGAACGCCGAGGACAGCTCGGCCTGGGGCGTGCCCGTCGCCGCGCCGCCGATATGGATGCCGAGCGTGCTCCCGCCACCCACGGTGGATTGCAGCAGCGTGCCCTGCGAGCGCTCGTCATACAGGGTCACCAGCGCCGGCGAGAAATCCGCCTGGAGCGTCTGCTGGGCGAACTGGGCGGTCCAGGCGTACATGTCGCCCGCCTGCCCGGCATAGGTCAGGCTGGTCTGGCCCCATTGCACGTGCACCTGCGCATCCGCGCTCAGCGTCGATTGGAACAGCAGGCTTTGGGTGGCCGGACTGGTCCAGCCGCTGCCGTCCGAGACCAGCACATCGGGCGTGTCGAAATAATATTGCGCGGTGGCGATGGCCGAGAGCGATCGCGCCAGCAGCAGGGCGTTGGGCGAGCCGAGCCCGGTGACGAGGTCATAGCCCGGCCCGGCCGCGTCGCCGAAGCCGGTGGCCGTGATGTGGACGATGTCGCCATTGCCGGTGTGGGTGCGGATGGATCCGCCTTCCACGAAGGTGGACATGTTGGTGCCGATGGTCACGTCGTTGAACGCGGCCGGCGCCACCACGGCGGCCGTATAGAGCAGGTCATTGGCATAACCCATGGGCGGCAGGCCGATGTCCGCGAACACGGCGTTGATGTGCGCGGCGAGCGAGGCCCAGAACGGGGTCGCGGCGCTGGTGCCGTAGTCGTACCAGATGCCGCTCATGTCGGCGCCCGGCACCTTGTAGAGCATGTTGCCGCCGGCCACCGCCGACACGTCCGGCGTGCCGCGTCCCTGCTGACGGATCGGATCGGCGGTGGTGGGCGTCAGGCCGTAGGCGAGCTGGTACCAGGGCGTCGGCTGGGTGGGATCGGTGCCGCCCGAGCCGGCATTGTTGACGTAATAGCCCGGGTTGAGCATGTCGCCTTCGAGCTTGTAGAGGTTCCACAAGGTCTCGACGAATGTGCTGTCGGTGGAAGCCATGCCCTTGGTCAGGTCCGGCAGGCCGGTGAGGCCGCCGGAGACCAGTTGCCAGATCGTCCCCAGGTTGCCGGCCTGCACCTCGGCCAGAATCGCCGCCAGCGTCGGATCGTCGAGCGCGGCGGCCGGAGTGGTGAGGGAGGTGCCGCCCACCAGCACGCCATAAGGGCTGCTGTAGGTGGTGTATTGATTGGTGATGCCGTCCGGCCACTGGTCGCCGGAGCCGCCGTCGCCCACGGCCGAGAACACCGAGATGTTGCGCAGCGCCGCGTCGATGAACAGCTGGCTGGTGGCGTAATAGAAGGGCGAGCCGGGCGCCGGCATCTCGTAATCGCCGAAGGATGAGGAGATGACGCCCGGATTATGCACCTGATCCCAGAAGGCCGCCTGATAGGCGGTGTAGCTGCTGGCATAGGCGTTGCCGTCGAACCCCGAGCCGGCATAGAGCCCGATGGTGCTGCCCGGCGCGGCCGAGGACACCACGCCCACGTCCAGCGACCGCTCGCCGTCGGAATTGTCATAGACCACCCCGCCGCCGGCCTGGACGTAATAATGGCCGTCGGTGGCAATGTCCGCGGTCCGGCGGTAGGCGTTCAGCAATTGCTCGAAGGTCTGGGTCGCGTCGCTCGGCAGCGCGTCGCCGATGGCCGGCTCCAGCAGGCCGATGGTGCCGGTGGCCTGGGTCGCCCATTCGGCCGGAAAATTGTAGAAATCCTGGCCGATCTGCTGCGGGAAGAAATTCGACGCGAGGGTCGAGGAATTGCCCACGCCCTGCGGGCCCTGCGGCAGGGTGACGGACGCGCTGCCGGCCAGGTTGGACGTTGCGGGATAGCCGTTCACGTCGAGCCAGATGCCGGATACGGCCCAGGTGTCGGGCAGGGACAGGCTGCCGTTCCAGAACAGCAGGTCGGCATCGTCCGCCGGCCCCACGCGCAGCAGATCGGTGCCGAACAGCGCCTTGAACTGGGCTACGTCCAGCGACACCCAGATGGTGCGCGATTCCACCGAGGTGACATAGCCGTCCGAGGCATGGGCATCGCCGATGACCGGGATGCCCATGGTGGCCAGATCGTGCATCACCAGGTCGTATTGGGCCTTGTTCGCTCCGTAGGTGGACCACAGGGAGCCGGAGGCGGTCAATTCGGCCAGCATGTGCTGCCGCGTGCCCCAATCGGCGGTCAGCAGCGCGGTGGGGTCGTTGGCGCGCGGCAGCACCAGCGCCACATTGACCGCCGATCCGCTATGCTCGATCTCGCCCGGCGTCAGGCCGTAGGCGGCCTCGGGCGTGGTCGCGCTCGTCGCGCGATAGCTCGTAAAATCGAGATAGGTCGAATTCGCCAGCGTCACCGTTGCCATGCATTTCCCCTTGCATCAGCGCGGCGCCCCGCATGGAATGTAACGGCCGTTTCGCTCCGCCGTAAAGGGACCAGTCCGGCGGCGCCATGTGGATGGCGGCCGGGGGGATGCATATTCCGCTTGGCGCCCCCTTGAAATGCCGAAACGCTCCGCGTAGGTTCCGCCCTCGCTTCGACGCCTCGCGCGAAGCTGTGCGCAGCTGTAGCTCAGTTGGTTAGAGCGCCGGTCTGTGGAACCGGAGGTCGGTGGTTCGAGCCCACCCAGCTGTACCATACGCCGCAGGGGCGTCTGGCTTCCCTCTCCACCCTCTGCACAAGCGTCCGCCCAAGCGGAACCGGCTGTGCCGATGCTTCACGGCAAGGCAAGCAAAGCCTCCGAGCGGATGGCCAGCTTGCGGTGGATCAGCCGTCCGGCGCGCTCGATATGCTCCCGCATCACTGCTTCGGCCCGCGCGCCCTGGCGGGCGAGGATGGCTTCGCCGATATCGAGATGGTCGTCCTGTGAGCGGCGGTAGGCGGCACGATCCCACCAGACCACCGCCTGCTCGGCGAAGAAGGTCCTGAGGCCGCGCTCGGTCAAGACCGGCAGCGTCCGCGTGCGCTGGATGGAAGCGGCCAGATAATCGTTGCGGGTCGCCGCGCAGATCGCGCCGTGGAAGGCGATGTTCAGCTCCCCCCAGCGCTGCCGCTGGTCCGCTTCCCACGTGTCCCCGGACACAAGCTGCTCCATCTCGCCCAAGATGGCCTCAAAGCCCGTGCGCTCCACGTCCCCGAGCCCGATCTCGGCGGCAAGCCGGGCGGCAAGGCCTTCGAGCGTCGCCCGCACCGTATAGATGTGCGCCGCGTCGTCCCGCGAGATGCGCCGGACCACGTATCCGCAATTCGGTTCGTAATCGAGCAAACCCTCAGCAAAGAGCACGCTCAAGGCGGCCCGCACCGGCGTCCGCGAAACTGCCATGCCCTCGGCCAGGGCGACTTCGCTCAGCCGCGCGCCCGGCTCGTAGCCGCCCGCCAGAATGGCCTCACGAAGTCGCCGTGTGACGGCCTCGGCCCGCGTGACCATGAACGACGCCTCCCCTCGTGCGACCACGACCGCTCCGCCCACGGCTCGCCCCCCGGACGGGCGCATGCTCATTTTGTACACAACCTGCAAATGCGCCCGAGCACACCTGATCCTGCCAGAATATTCCTCTCAACTTCAATGTTCGAATTACTGGAAATCTCCATTCTCCATCGCATGGTCCGAGAATAGGCACGCTTTCCCGCCGATCGCCCACGCATGCGGCAAGGCCGGAGCATCCGAGATCCCGCGACCGCCCTTGCGGAGGACATTCCAGCGTACCGGTGGGGGAAGGAGCCGATGCACGACGAACAGGAGCCCCACATTTCGTCGACTATTCAGCATCTTGCGTCGGAGCTTGACGCGTCCGCCGGCCACGATTGCATAGCGTGGCATGATGATTGCTTGACCAACAGGAACCACGGGCAGGGAGCCGGTCAACTGCGCGCATCTTAATTGTACACAATTTCGCGGCGAGGATCGAGGCGAGCTCATGTCAGCAGTCGAACGTGTCGCGCCCGAGCGCGTCGGACCCTTCGATCTTGGTATTGCTGCACCCGGCCGGCAGATGCGCGCCGGGGCCGTGTTGCCGGTGGCGACCACCACGGCCTGCATCGCCCAGGCGCGAAAGGCCGAAGCGGAACTGGCGGCAGGTGACGACCGGGGCCCGCCCCACGGTATCCCCCGCGACACCGGGCGCGGCACGCGCTCCCGCATTCCTGGCGATGCCCCGGCGCGGGCCGAGGACGATGTCCGGGCCATGCGGGCGCGCGCGGAGCCGATCGCCACGGGGCTCCGCGTCACGAGGCATGTTGACGTTCTGCTCACCTCTGGCGGCACGCGAACGCTGCGCATGGGCGATGCGTTCGAGCGCGAGATGGAGTTCCGCCGGTGCCGACCGCGCCTTGACCCGCCGGCGCGGGCCGCCGCGGCACAGTGAACAGGAGCGGCCGCAAACGGCCGCCATCGCGAAGGGAAACGCACGACGGAGAGCCGGACAAGATCAGGGGAAGGGTTCCGTCAATGAACAGACGTTCGTTTATGCAGTTGCTTTCGGGGGTGTCGCTGACAGCCGTGTCGCTCACCGCCGGAGAGCTGGGCCTGGGGCTGGGATCGGCGCAGGCGCAGGCCAAGCCGGGCGTGCTGCGCGTGGCCATGACTGCCGCGGACATCCCCCTGACCACCGGGCAACCGAGCCAGGGCGCCGAGGGCATCCGCTTCATGGGGATCACCCTCTATGACGGCCTCACCCGCTGGGACCTGTCCAAGGCCGACCAGGCGGCGCAGGTCATTCCCGACCTCGCCGAGAGCTGGACCGTGGACCCCAAGGACCAGAAGGTGTGGACCTTCAAGCTGCGTCAGGGCGTGACGTTCCATGACGGCTCCGAGTTCAACGCCGATGCGGTGATCTGGAACTTCGACAAGCTGATGAAGACGGATGCCCCGCAGTTCGACCAGGCGCAGGCCAACCAGGCCGCCTCCTATGACGCCAACATCGGCTCCTGGCGCAAGATCGACGACTATACGGTGGAGATCGCCACCAAGCGGGTGGACGCAGTCCTGCCCTACAATCTCGCCGGCCTGTTCATGTCGAGCCCCAAGCGCTGGGAAGAGGTGGGCAAGGACTGGGGCAAGTTCGCCGAGAAGCCTTCCGGCACCGGGCCCTGGATCCTCGAATCCTTCAAGCCGCGCGAGCGCGCGGAGCTGATCCGCAACCCCAACCACTGGAACAAGGCCCGCATTCCCAAGTCGGACCGGCTGGTGCTGCTGCCCATGCCGGATGCCAACACCCGCGTCGCGGCGCTGCTCTCCGGCCAGGTGGACTGGATCGAGGCGCCGCCGCCGGATGCGGTGCCGCGCCTGAAGCAGCAGAAGATGCAGATCGTCACCAACCTCTATCCGCACGTCTGGCCGTTCCAGCTCTCCTTCCTGGAGGATTCACCCTTCAAGGACGTGCGCGTGCGCAAGGCCGCCAACCTCGCCATCGACCGCGAAGGGCTGGTGAAGCTGCTCGGCGGCCTCGCGGCGCCCGCCAAGGGCATGGTGGACGAGAAGCACCCCTGGTTCGGCAAGCCCACCTTCGACATCAAGTATGATCCCGAAGGCGCCAAGAAGCTGCTCAAGGAAGCGGGCTACGGGCCGGACAAGCCGGTGAAGGCGAAGTTCATCATCTCCCCGTCCGGCTCCGGCCAGATGCTGCCGCTGCCCATGAACGAGTTCATCAAGGAGAACTTCAAGGACGTCGGCATCGACCTGGAGTTCGAGGTGCTGGACTGGGAGGCGCTGCGCGCCCGCCGCCGTCTCGGCGCCTGGGCGCCGGAGAACAAGGGCCGGCACGGCATCAACAACAGCTGGGCCTATTGGGACCCGGACATCGGCCTGATCGGCACGGCGGCCTCCTTCGCCAAGGTGCCGGGCGGGTTCAACTGGGGCGACTTCAAGGACGCCAAGGTGGACGAGCTCTCCACCAAGGCCAAGGCGGCCTTCGAGCCCGCCGAGCAGAACAAGATCCTGGCCGACCTGCACAGCCATATCGTGGACGAGGCCATGTGGATCTGGGTCGTGCACGACCTCAACCCCCGCGCCATGCGCCCCAACGTGAAAGGCTTCGTCCAGGCCCAGAGCTGGTTCCAGGACCTGACGCCGGTCACGGTCTCGTAGGGCTCCCTGGCGGCGGACGGCAAGCCCGCCCGCCGCCCGGTCCGCGATCGAAAGGACGCCTCATGCTCGTCTATATCCTGCGCCGCATCCTCTACACCGTGCCGATCGCGATGGGCGTTTCGCTGGTCTGCTTCGCGCTGATCCACATCGCGCCGGGCGATCCGCTCAGCGCCATCATTCCCGAAGGCGCCTCCCCGGACACGGTGGCGCAGATCCGCGTGGCCTACGGCTTCGACCGGCCGCTGCCGGTGCAGTATCTGAAGTGGCTGGCCCATGTGGCACAAGGCGATTTCGGCCTGTCGATCATGACCCAGCGCCCGGTGCTGGCGGAGGTCGCGCCCGCCCTCGTCAACACCTTGACGCTGGCGGCCGCAGCCGTGCTGTTCGGCTTCGTGCTCGGCTGCCTGCTCGGGGTGGCGTCCGGCTATCTCGCAGGAAGGCCCACGGACAAGGTTGTCACCGCCGCCTCCATCACGGGCGTCTCCATCCCGCACTACTGGCTGGGCATGGTCCTGATGGTGATCTTCGCCGTCAACCTCAATCTGCTGCCCGCCACCGGCATGGGCGAAGGCGGCTCGGGCACTTTCGGCCTCGGCTGGGACAGCCTGCAATATCTGGTGCTTCCCGCGCTCACCCTGTCGGTGATCCCGGCCGGCATCATCGCCCGCTCGGTGCGCGGCACCATCGCCGAGGTGCGCAAGCAGGACTTCATGCAGACCCTGCACGCCAAGGGCCTGCCCGGCCGCCGCATCTTCGTCCATGTGGTCAAGAACGCACTGCCGTCCGTGCTCGCGGTCATGGGCCTCCAGCTCGCCCAATTGCTCGGCGGCTCGATCCTGGTGGAGACCGTCTTCTCCTGGCCCGGCACCGGCTTTCTGCTGAACAACGCGATCTTCACCCGCGACCTGCCGGTGCTCCAGGGCACGATCCTCGTGCTCGCGATGTTCTTCGTCCTGATCAATCTTGCCGTCGACGTCCTTCAGACCGTGGTCGACCCGCGCATCAAGCGCGCCTGACGGAGAGCCCCATGCCCCAGACCTCGATCGCCCTCGCCGGCGCCGATGCCCCAGCCAAGGGCAGGCGCCCGGCCACGCGCAGCTTCTGGCGCAATGTGCTGCGCCGCCTGCTGCGCGATCCGGTGACGATGACCTGCTTCACGATCCTGCTGCTGATCGTGCTGGCCGCGATCTTCGCCCCCTATGTCGCCCCGCACGATCCCTATCGCACCAGCATGGCGCGAAGGCTGATCGCTCCCGGCGACGCCCGCTACTGGCTCGGCACCGACGAATTGGGCCGCGACCTGCTCTCGCGCCTGATCTATGGCGGGCGGCTGTCACTGTTCATGGGCTTCGCGCCGGTCCTGATGGCCACCGCCATCGGCGGCGCGCTGGGCGTCATCGCCGGTTATGTGGGCGGGGCGATGAACATGCTGATCATGCGCGTGATCGACGTGTTCTATGCCTTCCCTTCCGTGCTGCTGGCGGTCGCCATCTCCGGGGTGCTCGGCGCGGGCATCGGCAACACCATCTTCTCCCTCACCCTGGTCTTCATCCCGCCGGTCGCGCGCGTGGCGGAAAGCGTGGCGACGCAGATGCGCATGCAGGACTTCGTCGAGGCGGCCCGCGCGACCGGCGCGGCGAACTGGCGGATCGTCCTCGCCCATGTGGTGCCGAACGTGACCGGGCCGATCCTGAGCTATGCCTCAAGCCTGATCAGCGTCTCCATCGTGCTGGCGGCCGGCCTCTCCTTCCTCGGCCTCGGCATCACGCCGCCGGAGCCGGAATGGGGCCTGATGCTGAACACGCTGCGCCAATCGATCTATGTGGCGCCGCTCAACGCCGTGCTGCCGGGCGTGATGATCTTCATCACCTCCATGTGCTTCAACCTGATGAGCGACGGGCTGCACAGCGCCATGGACGTCAAGCAGTGAGGACGCCGGCATGAACCCTTCCCCTCCGTTCCAGCCGCACGGTTCCGCCATGGCAGCCATTCCCAACGACGTGGATCCGCGCGACCGCGGCGGCCCGGCCCAGCCCCTGCTCATCGTCGAAGGGCTGAAGAAGCATTTCCCGATCCGTGGCGGCCTGCTCGGTCGCCCGCAAGCCTGGGTACAGGCGGTGGATGGCGTCGATCTCGTGGTCAACAAGGGCGAGACGCTCGGCATCGTGGGCGAGTCCGGCTGCGGCAAGTCCACCACCGCACGCCTGCTGATGCATCTGATGGCGCCGGATGCGGGAGAGGTCATCTTCGACGGCGAACAGGTCGGCGCCATGCGCGGCCTCTCCGTCCGCGACCTGCGCCGGCAGATGCAGATGGTGTTCCAGGACAGCTATTCCTCGCTCAACCCGCGCATGACCATCGAGGACTCCATCGCCTTCGGCCTCGTGTCCCAAGGCAAGGCCGCACAGGAGGCCAAGACCCGCGCGGCCTCCATGCTGCGCATGGTGGGCCTGCCGCCCGATCTGTTCGCCCAGCGTTATCCGCACGAATTGTCCGGCGGCCAGCGCCAGCGCGTCAACATCGCCCGCGCGCTGACCATGGGGCCGCGCCTGCTGATCCTGGACGAGGCGGTCTCGGCGCTGGACAAGTCCGTCGAGGCGCAGGTGCTCAACCTGCTGCAGGAACTGAAGGCGAAGCTCGAACTCACCTACATCTTCATCTCGCACGACCTGAACGTGATCCAGTACATCAGCGATCGCGTGCTGGTAATGTATCTCGGCAAGGCGGTGGAGATCGGCCCGGTGGACGCGATCTACCGGGCGCCGAAGCATCCCTATACGCGGGCCCTGCTCTCCTCCCGGCCCTCCATGGACCCACGCCGGCGCATGGAGAGGCCGCCGCTCTCCGGCGACCCGCCGAACCCCATCAACCCGCCGACCGGCTGCCGCTTCCGCACCCGCTGCCCGATCGCCGAGGCCGTCTGCGCCGAGACCGCGCCGCCGCTGGCGGCGGCGAAGGGGGACGAGACGCATCCGGTCGCCTGCCACGCCCATCGCCCCGGCTCCGGACACAGCGCCGCCCCGGCGGAAGGAGCCGTGCATTGACCGCCCCGGAGAGAGCCGCCGGCTCCCCCCTGGTGGAGGTCGAGAACCTCACCGTCCGCTTCATCGGCCGGGACCTCGACATCTGCGTGGTCAACGGCGTGTCCTTCACGCTCGATCGCGGTTCGTCCATGTGCATCCTGGGCGAGTCCGGCTCAGGCAAGAGCGTGACGCTGCGCGCGCTGATGCGGCTGTTTCCCCCAACCGCCCGGCTCCAGGGCGCCATCCGCGTGGACGGGGTCGACGTGCTGGCGCTGGAGGAGAACCGGCTGCGCCAGATCCGCGGCGGGCTAATCTCCATGATCTTCCAGGAGCCGATGACGGCGCTCGACCCGGTGTTCACCATCGGCCAGCAGATCGCCGAGACCCTGGTCTATCACGAAGGCATCTCCTTCCGCGCCGCCGATGCGCGGGCGCTGCAATTGCTGGAGCTGGTGCAGGTTCCCTCGGCCAGGCGGCGGCTGGAGGCCTATCCGCACGAACTATCGGGCGGGCTGCGCCAGCGCGCCATGATCGCCCTCGCGCTCGCCTGCAAGCCCAAGCTGCTGCTTGCCGACGAGCCGACCACGGCGCTCGACGCCACCGTGCAGATCCAGATTCTGCTTCTGCTGCGCGAGCTGCAACGCGAGCTGGGCATGGCGACCATCTTCGTGACGCATGATCTCGGCGTCGCCTGCGAGGTCGCGGACAAGATCGCGGTGATGTATGCGGGGAAATTCGTCGAGACCGGCTCGGTTGAGCAGGTGATCGATCATCCGCGCCATCCCTATACGCAGGGGCTGATGAATTCGACCATCCATGCCGACATGCGCGGCGTGGCGCTCGATCCCATCCCCGGCGCGCCGCCGGACCTGACCGACCTTCCCGCCGGCTGCCCCTTCGCCCCGCGCTGCGCGGCGGCGCGCGAACCCTGCCTCGCCGTCCAGCCGGAGCTGGCCGTGCTGGAAGGCGGTCAGCAGGCCCGCTGCCTGCAATACGCCCCCGGCCCGGCCTTCTCCGAGGCAGCGCTGCTGAAAGCGAGCTGAGCCGCGCACAGATGAACACGCCCCCCCTCTCAACCGGGCAGCGCTCGGCCGGATCACGCTCGGGCTCGCCATCGGCCTTGCCGGCGGCTGCCTGTTCGCCTGGATCGGCACGCCTTTGCCCTGGATCATCGGTCCCATCATCTGCTGCGGCCTCGCCACCTTTCTCGGCCTGCCACTGAAGGCCTCCAGCGAGGGGCGCATCGGTGGCATGCTGGTGCTCGGCGTGGCGCTCGGCCTCTATTTCACGCCCGAAGCGGCCATGGCCGTGCTGGCGCATTTGCCGGTCATCGTCGCCGCCAGCGGCACCACGCTGGCGGTGGGCGCGGCGGCCTCCTTCCTGCTGGCGCGCACCGCGCGCATCGACCATGTGACCGCCTTCTTCTGCAGCGTGCCCGGCGGCATCGCGGAAATGAGCATGGTCGGCGAGCGCTTCGGCGGCCGCCCCATGCCCATCGCGGTGACCCAGCTGCTGCGTGTGGTCTCCGTCACCATCCTCATCCCCAGCACGCTGACCCTGCTGGGGGCCGGCGGCAGCAGCACCAGCGCCCTCGGCGCCCTGCCCTTCTCCTGGTCCGGCCTGGTGCTCTCGCTCGGCCTCGCCTTCGCCTTCTCCGCCTTGCTCGCGCGGTTCCGCTTCCGCAATGCCTGGCTGCTCGGGCCCATGGCGGTGGGCTGCGTGCTGGGGCTCTCCGAGGCCGATCTATCCTCCGTGCCACCCTGGCTCACCGCCATCGGGCAGGTGCTCATGGGCGCGCACATCGGCGCGCAGTTCGACCGCGCGCTCATCACCAGCATGCGCCGCTTCATCCCGGCGGCGCTGGTCAACCTGGCTGTGCTGATGGCGGGCTGCGCCACGGTGGGTGTTCTGGTGGCTTATGCCTCCGGCATCTCGCCCGGCAACATGGTGCTGGCCACCTCGCCCGGCGGCGTCACCGAAATGTGCATCACCGCCAAGGTGTTGCATCTCGACGTGCCCATCGTGGTCGCGTTCCACATCGTCCGCATCTTCCTCGTCATCCTGTCGGCGCCCTACCTGTTCCGCCTGCTCCGGGCAGTGGGGGCGATGCCGATGCCACCCGCGCACGCCCCCGCGCGCCTGCCCGCCGAATGAGAGGTCCGCCATGAACATGCCGAGCACCGCCGCCGAAGTGTCCGGCGCCGCCACGCCGTTGCACTTCCTCACCGTGTCGGAGGCCTCGCGGCTCATCGGCAGCGGGCGACTGTCGCCGGTCACGCTGGTGGAAGCTTTTCTCGCCCGCATAGATGCGCTGGATGCCCGGCTCCACAGCTACATCACCGTCACGCGTGAGCGCGCGCTCACGGTGGCGCAGGCGGCGGAACGGGAGATCGCCGCCGGGCGCTGGAAGGGGCCGCTCCACGGCATCCCGTTCGCGGTGAAGGACAATTACCATGTCGCCGGCATCCCCACGACCGGCGGATCGCGGCTGATGCTCGACCATGTTCCCAGCTGCACCGCGACGGCGGTGGCGCGGCTGGAAGCGGCCGGCGCCATCCTGCTCGGCAAGCTGAACACCTGGGAATATGGCACGGGCAACGGCGGCGTCTATCACGACCTGCCCTTCCCCGTGGCGCGCAATCCCTGGGATCTTGAATGCTTCACCGGCGGTTCCTCGACCGGCGCCGGCGCCTCGGTCGCCGCCGGCACGGCCATGTTCGCGCTCGGCTCCGACACCGGTGGCTCGATCCGCCTGCCGGCAGCCGCCTGCGGGCTGCTGGGTTTCAAGGCGACGTTCGGGCGGGTCAGCCGCGCCCATTGCCTGCCCAATTGCTGGACGCTCGACCACACCGGGCCGCTCACCTGGACGGTGGAGGACAATGCCATCGTCATGCAGGCGATCGCCGGCCATGACCCGGACGATCCCTCCAGCGCCGACGTCCCCACGCCCGACTATCGCAAGGCGTTGCACGCGGGCGTGAAGGGGCTCGTCGTCGGCTTCGTCCGCGATCTCGGTCCGGAGGGCGCCGCGCTCGATGCCGCCAACGCCCAGGCCCTGGAGGATGCCGCGCGCGTGCTGGAGCAGCAGGGCGCCATCATCCGCGAGGTGACGCTGCCCGCGCCGCTGGCGCACTACCGCACTGTCACCAAGGTCATCAACTGGGCGGAGTCCTATTCGATCCACGAGCGGGATTTCCTGGAACGCAGCGCGCTGATGGGCCAGGCGCTGCGCGAGAAGATGATGTCCGGCTTCACCGTCCGGGCGGCGGACTATCTGGCGGCGACGCGGCTGCGCCGCACGCTCGTCGCCGCCACCGACGCGCTGGTGCGGTCCTGCGATGCCCTGCTGATCGCCGGCGCATTCCATGTGGCGCCGCGCTTCGACGCGCCGGACACGGTCGCCCCCTTCACCGCCGACACCGCCACCACGGTGTTCAACGTCACCGGCCACCCAGCCCTCACGGTCTGCACCGGTTACGACGCCGGGGGCCTCCCGCTGAATGCGCAGATCGTCGGACGCTTCTTCGACGAGGCCACCGTGCTGCGCGTCGCCCAGGCCTATGAGGCCGCCACGCCCTGGCGCGCCCGCCGCCCCGCGCTCTGATCCGGAGGACCCCATGCCTGACATCCAGACCGCCACCGACGCAGAGATCCGGCTCTATGCCGAGCGACACGGGCTCAGGGACCTGCCGGAGGCGCAGGTCGCGCGGCTCGCGGAACTCGCCAAGACCGTGCGCGAAACCGGCCTCGCCATCCCGCGCATGCCCTCGGAAGAGGACGAACCCGCCCATCTGTTCACCGTGACGGCTCTGCGAGATCCCAAATGAGCACGATTGAACCCTGTTTCCTCACCGCCGCGCAGGCCGCGGCCGAGATCGCGGCCGGGCGCCTCACCAGCGAGGCGCTGGTCCGCTCCTGCCTGGCGCGGATCGAGGCGCGCGACCCGGCCGTGAAGGCCTGGCTGCATGTGGACCCGGACCTCGCCATCCGGCAGGCGCGGGAGCTGGACAAGCGCCCGTCCATGGGCCCGCTGCACGGCCTGCCCTTCGGCGTGAAAGACATCATGGACACCGCCGACATGCCGACCACCTACAATTCGCCGGCCTGGCAGCGGCACAGGCCCACACGCGACGCCGCCTGTGTCTCCATCGTCCGCCATGCCGGCGCGATCATCCTCGGCAAGACCGACACGGTGGAGTTCGCCTTCAACTCGCGCAAGGCCGCGAGCCGCAATCCCTACAATCTGGCGCATACGCCGGGCGGCTCCTCGTCCGGCTCCGGCGCCGCGGTGGGCGACTATCAGGTGCCGTTCGCCTTCGGCACCCAGACGGCGGGCTCCCACATCCGCCCCGCCTCCTTCAACGGCATCTATGCGATCAAGCCGTCCTGGGGCACGGTGAGCCGCGAGGGCGTGCACATGATCTCGCCCATCCTCGACACGGTCGGCTGGTATGGTCGCAGCGTCGACGACCTCATTCTCGGGGCGCGGGCGTTCCAGTTGCCCGGCATCGCCGATCTGGCGACGCGCGATCCCGGGGGCCTGCGCATCGGCTATTGCGAAACGCCCTACTGGGCGAAGGCTGAGACCGGCGCCAGGAAGGCGATGGCGGCCGCGGCCGAGCGGCTGCGGCGGGCCGGCGCCATCGTGGAAGAGATCGTCCTGCCCGCGCACTTCGCCGATCTCGCCGAGGCGCACACCATGATCATGTTCGGCGAGGGCCGCGTGGCGCTCTATGACGAATATCTGCGCGACAGCCATGGCATGCATCCCGAACTGCGGCTGACGGTCGAGAACGGGCGGGGCGTGACGCCAAGGCGGCTGGTCGAAGCCTACGACCTTTCCGACGCCTGCCGCAGGGAGTTCGACGCCATCGCCTCCGGCTTCGATGCCGTCCTGGCGCCGGCCGCGACGGGCGAGGCCCCCAAGGGGCTGCACACGGTCGGCGACTGGATCTTCAACGGGCTGTGGACGCTGCTGCACACGCCCTGCGTCGCCATCCCGACGGTGCTCGGGGACCTGGGCCTTCCCGTCGGCATCCAGCTCGTCGGCCCGCGCCTCTCGGACACCGGCCTCCTCGCCGTGGCCCACGCGCTCCAGCCCGTGCTGGACGATTTCGCCGATATGCGCGCCAGCGTCCTCTCCGCCGCCTGAGAAAGCCCCATCCGATGGAACCCTGTTTTCTGACCGCCGCCGAGGCCGCGGCCCGCATCCGCGACGGCAAGCTGACCAGCGAGGCCCTCGTCCGCTCCTGCCTCGCGCGCATCGAGGCGCGCGACCCGCAGGTCAAGGCCTGGCTTTACGTCGACAAGGCCAAGGCCATCGCCACCGCGCGCGAGCTGGACAAGCGCCCGCCCATGGGCCCGCTGCACGGCCTGCCGTTCGGCATCAAGGACATGATCGACACCGCCGACATGCCCACCACCTACAATTCACCCGTCTTCCAGGACTATCGCCCCGCCCGCGACGCGGCCTGCGTCGGCGTGGCGCGCTTCTCCGGCGCCGTCATCCTCGGCAAGACCGACACGGTGGAGTTCGCCGCCGCCGGCCGGCGCGCGGCCACGCGCAACCCCAAGAATTTCGGCCACACACCGGGCGGCTCGTCCTCCGGCTCCGGTGCGGCGGTGGGAGACCGGCAGGTGCAGCTCGCCTTCGGCACCCAGACCGGCGGCTCGCACATCCGCCCGGCCTCCTTCAACGGCATCTATGGGCTGAAGCCCACCTGGGGCTCGGTCAGCCGCGAGGGCGCCAAGCAATATTCCAACATGCTCGACACCATCGGCTGGTACGGCCGCTCGGTCGCCGATCTGTCCCTCGTCGCCTCGGCCTTCCGCCTGCACGCGGTCGGCGAGGTCTCGGTGCCGGAAGTCGCGTCGCTGAAGGTCGCATGGTGCCGGACGCCGTTCTGGAACCGGATCGAGCCCGCCGGCGAAAAGGCCCTCGCGCTCGCCTGCGAGCGGCTGTCCAAGGCCGGCGCGACGCTGGTCGAACTGACCTTGCCGAAACCCTTCGACGGCATGTTCGAGGCGCAGAACACCATCATGATGGGCGAGGGCCGCGCCTCCTTCCTCGATGTGGCGCTCGAATTCCGCGACCGCCTGCACCAGGATTTCCATGATCGTGTCGGCAATACGCTGGGCATCACCCCGGAGAAGCTGATCGCCGCCTACGATCTGGCCGCCGACTGCCGGCGCGCCTTCGAGGCGCTCTATAGCGACTTCGACGTGGTGCTGACGCCGGCTTCCCCCGGCGAGGCGCCGGAAGGCACCTACAATACCGGCGACCACGTCTTCAACGCCATGTGGACGCTGTTGCACGTGCCCTGCCTCGGCATCCCCTGCACCACAGGGCCGAAGGGCCTCCCGGTGGGCGTTCAGATCGTGGCCCCGCGATACGACGACGCCCGCCTGCTCGCGCTCGCCGAGGCGCTCGCGCCCGTCATCGACCTGGAGACGCCGCTCTACGCCCCCGAAGCCTGAACCGCCGCATCGGCAGAGGAGACGCCCCATGACCGACGTTCTGAACCAAACGCTCCAGACGATCTTCGCGGAGAACTCCGCTTTCTATGCCGAGCGGGGCTTCGAGCGGCGGGTCGGCTACGGCCGGAAGCCCGCGCTCGTCGTCATCGACATGGCCAACGGCTGGACCCGTCCCGGCAGCCCCTTCTCCTGCGGTGGCATGGACACGGTGATCCCGGCCAATCAGGCCCTGATCGCCGCCTTCCGGGCGAAAGGCCTGCCGGTGGTCTTCACCACCACGGCCTATGACGTCACCGCGGGCGAGGATACGGACATGGGCCTGTGGGCGCGCAAGGTGCCCCTGGAAGCGATGAAGACGGGGAGCTGGGAAGCGGCCATCGACGACGAACTCGCGCCGCGCGGCGGAGAATTCGTCATCCTGAAGAAGCGGGCCAGCGCGTTCCACGGCACCAACCTGTCCAGCATGCTGAAGGCCATGGGGGTGGATACGGTGGTGCTCACGGGCGTCACCGCCTCGGCCTGCGTGCGCCATTCCACCGAAGACGCCATCGCCGAGGGCTTCCGGCCGATCGTCGTGCGCGAGGCCGTGGGCGACCGTATCGCCGGCGCGATTGCCTGGAACCTGTTCGACATCGACGCGAAGTTCGGGGATGTCGAACCGCTCGACGCCGCGCTCGCCTATGTTGCGCGGCTGGGCTGAAACGTCCGCACGATCATCCGGAGGCAGAACGGCGCGCCGGGTCGATGGGACTGGCGAGGGGCGATAACGCCCCCCGCTTTCACCTGCTGCCGAGCCTCAGGGCTTGGCGGCGACCACGATGATCTCGACCTTGAACTGCGGGGCGGCCAGCTTGCCTTCGCTGGTGGCGCGGGCGGGCGGGTTCTCCTTGTCCACCCACGCATCCCACACGCTGTTCATCTCGGCGAAATCGGCGATGTTGGACAGCCAGATGGTGGCGGACAGGATGTTCGCCTTGCTGCTGCCGGCGCGCGCGAGCAGGTCGTCGATCGAGGCGAGCACACTGCGCGTCTGGGTCGCAACGTCCGGGCCGTCGCCCACCTGGCCGGCGAGATAGATCGTGTTGCCGTGGATCACGGCATCGCTCATGCGGGCACCCTTGTCGAGACGGACAATGCTCATCTTGGCTTTCCTGCAATCGGCCCGCTCGGAAACACGGGCACGGGGATGGGGACGGCGACTGCCGCCAGCGCGCATATAGCACGACCGCCGCGACTGGGGCCCCCGTCGGCGGTCCTTTGGATCGTTTCGCAACGGATCGACCCGCGGCATCGACCGCCATGGCCCTGCCCTATCAGGCCCTTGGCGGCGACCTGCGGCCGCGCCGGCGCGCCGGCGCGGTGGTCTCCCGTGCGATCAGGCGAAAGCCCACGTCCACCCGCTCTGAAGCGGCGGCCGGGTTCGACGGGCCGCGCAGAAGCCGCATCAGAAGCTCGCCCGTGCGGCGGCCGATGGCGCGCGCATCCACCCCCATGGTGGTCAGCGCCGGCACCGACTGCCGCCCGATGTCGAAATCGCCGAACCCCATGAGCGAGAGGTCGCCCGGCACCCGGATGGCGCGACGATGGCACTCCATGAGCGCCCCCCAGGCGGTGATGTCGGACACGGCGAACACCGCCTCCACATCCGGCGCGCGCGCCAACAGCGCCACGAGCGCCTGCCGGCCCTGCTCGAAGCTGACAGGCACTTCGCCATGGTGCAGCACAAGGTCGTCGGCGACGCCGGCTTCCCGCAGCGCGGCGGCGAACCCCTTCATGCGGTCCTCGCCGCGATAGTCCCGCGCCTCGCCGTCCCGGCCCGGCCCCAGCGCCCCGATGCGGCGGTGGCCGAGCGCCAGCAGATGATGGGCGGCAGCCCGGCCGATCTCGTAGTTCGAGAAGCCAACCGCGTGGTCGAGCGGCTGGGCGGGCGTGTCCCATATCTCCACCACCGGCACGCCGGAGCGGGCGAGGAGCTGGCTGGCGGCCTTGGTATGGACCGTGCTGGCCACCACCACCGCGTCCGGCCGGCGCGGCAGCATGGCGCGGATGAGCCGCTCCTCCTCGTCCATATGGTACATGGAATAGCCGATGAGCAGCTGATAATCCGCCGGCCGCAGGATCTCGGTCAGCGCATGGGCCGTATCGGCGAAATTGACGTTGGTCAGCGTGGGCAGGATGGCCGCGATAAAATGCGTGCGGCGGGACGACAGGCTGCCCGCGACCCGGTCCGGCACATAACCCAGCTGCTCCACCGCCGCCAGCACCCGCGCTCGCGTATCCGCCTGGACGGTCGCGGGGTCCGCGAAAACGCGCGAGACGGTCATCGTCGAGACGCCGGCGAGGCGGGAGACGTCCCGCATGGTCGGCTTGCGCGGGCGGTGCGGCATGGCTGCGCTCAACACCCGCGCCGGCGGCGGCGACCGGCGAAGCGGGGCTGCGATCCCCGCGCTCCCCCGCCCCGCGCCACCCTGCGCCGATCCATGAGACCACTCATCGTGCGCGCCTTTTCCTGGGCCCGGCCAAGGCCGCGCCTCGGCCCCGTTCAGAAATGCAGATGCACCTTGATGGCCTGGGTGCGGTCCGCCGCCATGGCGAAGGCCGCGTCCGCGTCGTCCATCAGCATCTGCGCCGACAGGATGGGGGTGACATCCACCAGCCCCCTCGCCAGATAGGTCACCGCCGTCTCGAACTCGCGGTCGAAGCGGAACGCCCCCACGAAGTCGATCTCTCGCGCCATCAGCAGGTTGGCCGGCACCGGGATCACGCCGGGCGGCATCATGCCCACCTGCACCACCCGCCCGCCGGGCCGCACCACCTTGAACAGCGCCGCCAGCGCCTGGGGCGATCCCGTCGCCTCCAGCGCGATGTCGAAAAAGCCCTTGTCCGCCTCGTAGCGCGCCAGTTGCTCGGGCGCGGTACCGACGCAGATGGTCTCGTCGACGCCCGCGCTGCGCGCCACCGCGAGCGGCGCCTCCACCAGGTCGGTGATGGCAATGTGCGCCGCCCCCATGCGCCGGGCCACCATGGCGATGAGGATGCCGATCGGCCCGGCCCCGGCGATGAGAATGCTGCGCCCGGCCATCTCCCCGCCCCGCCGGCAGGCGTGCACCGCCACGGCGAGGGGTTCCGCGCAGGCCGCCACCCGCATGGACATGGAATGGGGCACCTTCACGCATTGGTCCGCGCGGGCGGTGAAGGTTTCGCTGAACGCGCCCTGGACATGGGGAAAGATCGCCGCGCTGCCGAAGAAGCGCATGTTGCGGCAGAGGTTGCTCCGCCCCAGGCGGCAGTAGTCGCAGGTCAGGCACGGCCGGCTGGGATTGACGGCGACCCGGTCTCCCGGCGCAACCCCATGGACCGAGACGCCGGTCTCGACCACCTCGCCCGCCACCTCGTGGCCGAGAACCAGAGGCTGGCGCACGTCGAAATCGCCCACGCGCCCCTTGAAATAATAGGACAGGTCGGAGCCGCAGATGCCGCCCGCGCCGAGCCGCAGGCGCACCTCGTCGGGCCCCAGCGCACGCTCGTCCATCTGTTCGATCCGCAGGTCCTTGGCTGCATGGAGAACCGCCGCGCGCATCTTGCCTCCCGATCCGTGCGCCCCATTGACTTCGAGGTCGCGCTTGTTCTGTTATCGATAACATGCTCAAGTTCGAGCACAAGGCCAAAAGCACTTCGGCCGCCGCGCGTGGGGCGGACCGGGGGCCGCACGGGAGGCTTGATGTCCATTCAGTTGTTCGACTTGAGCGGGCGTCTTGCCCTGGTCACGGGCTCCAGCCAGGGCATCGGCTATTCGCTCGCCCTCGGGCTCGGTCGCGCCGGGGCGGCGGTGGTGCTGAACGGGCGGACGCAGGAAAGGACCGCGCAGGCGCGGGCCGCCCTCGCGGCGGACGGCATCACGGCGCATGTGGCGGCCTTCGATGTTACCGATCACACGGCGGTGCGGGCCGGCATCGACGGGATCGAGCGGGACATCGGGCCCATCGACATCCTGGTGAACAATGCCGGCATCCAGCGCCGCGCGCCGCTGGAGGAGTATTCCGTCGAGACGTGGCACGAGGTGATGCGGGCCAATCTCGACAGCGTGTTCTACGTCGGCCAGGCGGTGGCCCGGCACATGATCCCCCGCGGCCAGGGGAAGATCATCAACATCGCCAGCCTGCAGAGCGAGGCGGCGCGCTATTCCATCGCCCCCTACACGGCGTCCAAGGGCGCCGTGAAGAACCTCACCAAGGGCATGTGCACGGACTGGGCGCGGCACGGCCTCCAGGTCAACGCCATCGGCCCGGGCTATTTCGAGACGCCGCTCAACCAGGCCCTGATCGAGAACCCGCAATTCGATGCCTGGCTCAAGAACCGCACTCCGACCGGCCGCTGGGGGCGCACGGAGGAGCTGCAGGGCGCCTGCATCTTCCTGGCCTCCGCCGCCTCCAGCTTCGTCAACGGCCAGGTGATCTATGTGGACGGGGGTGTCCTGGCCACGCTGTGACGCCCACGCTGTGACGGCTCGGTTCCCGCGGACTGCGAATTGAGCCGCGCGCCGGACGCAAATGGTGGACCTGCGCCACGCCGACAGCGCAGGATCCGGACAATGATCGCCGGCGGCGAGGGACACATGGTTCGTCTCAGGGAGGCCCGGACACTGGTCATCGCCGCCATCATCGGCCTCATCGGCATGGCGTCCGGCGCCGCCGCCGCGACGCTGACCGAAATCATCCAGCGCGGCACGGTGCGGATCGGCGTCCTGATCGGCGCCCCGCCCTTGGGCATGGTCGACGACAAGGGCAATCCAACCGGCTACGACTATGACGTCGCGGTTCGTCTCGCCAGGTATCTGGGCGTCAAGGGCGAATACATTCCCCTGACGCCGCCGGCGCGCATCCCGGCATTGCAGAACGGCCGGGTGGACCTGCTGGTCGCCACGCTCAGCCCCACGCCGGAGCGCGCCCGCACCGTGATGTTCAGCATTCCCTACAATGCGTTCAACATGGTCGTGGTGACCGCCGGCGGAAAGACGGTGAAGGGACTTGCCGACCTTGCGGGCATGAGGGTCGGCGTCAACCGCGCCTCGCCGCAGGAAGCCGCGCTGCGCCGCGCCGGCGGCGTCATGGTCGTGACCTTCGAGGACGATGCCACCGTGGTCGACGCCCTTCTGGCCGACCAGATCGATGCCGCGGCGCTCCCCGACACGCTCGTGAACGCGGTCGCCAAGCAGAGGCCGGACGCGAAGCTGACGGTGGGCTTCAGCATCTATTCGCAGGGCAATTCGATGGCCGTCCGCATGGGGGATTTCGAGATCCTCCAATGGCTGAACAATACGATCTACGTGATGAAGCAGAGTGGCGAGCTCGACGCGCTCTACCACAAATGGACCGACCTGCCGCTGCCGCCGCTGGACAATTTCTAGCGCCGCCCCGCCGGGATATTGCGCGGCGGATCAGCCGGATACATCGCGAGCGCGCGGGCCATCAGGTCGCAGCTCGACCAAGGCGCCCCCGCCTCCGACCGCGCAGCCCCCGCCCTCAAAGCCCCATCCCCGCAACACGATCGGGTCCGGTGGGCCGGCTGAGTTTTGCGATTGATGCAAATCTCCCACAGCGCCCCCACACACTCATCGATCTCGCTCATCAATCCGCAATCCGCTGCCGCGCCGGACGTGCAAAGTCCGTTGCGCGCCATGGAACTTTCTTGTCAGTTTCGTTTTATCGCCACTATGAAATAATCACGAACCATGATTACCCTTCCGGCAAAGGGACCGCGTGCAAGCGCGGCACAGGAAACGGGGAGCGGCGTGCAGAGCAGCCCTTTCGACATTCTGGTGGTGGGTGGCGGCATCAACGGCGCGGGCATCGCGCGTGACGCGGTCGGCCGTGGCCTTTCCGTGCTGCTGGTGGAGCAGGACGACCTTGCCGCCCACACCTCGTCCTGGTCGACCAAGCTCATCCACGGCGGCCTGCGCTATCTGGAATATTACGAGTTCCGGCTGGTGCGCGAGGCCTTGCTGGAGCGCGAGCGGCTGCTGGCCATGGCGCCGCACATCATCCGCCCGCTGCGCTTCGTGCTGCCCCACGACGTCTCGGTGCGGCCGGCCTGGCTGGTGCGGCTCGGCCTGTTCTTCTACGACCATCTGGCGCCCCGCAAGCGCCTGCCCGCCTGCGCGCGCGTCGACCTCGGCCGGGATGCGCGCGGCACGCCGCTGAAGCCCATCACCCGCGTCGGTTTCGAATATTCCGACTGCGCGGTGGACGATTCCCGCCTGGTGGTGCTGAACGCCCTCGACGCAAAGGAACGCGGCGCCGAGATCGAGGTCGGCACCCGCCTGGACAGCGCCCGCCGCGAGGGCGGCCTGTGGGTGGCGACGCTGGTGGACGCCTCGGGCGCGCGGCGCGAGGTCTCCGCGCGCATCCTCGTCAATGCCGCCGGTCCCTGGGTGGCCGACGTGCTCAACCATCGCCTCAGCCTCAATACGTCCAAGGGCGTGCGGCTGGTGAAGGGCAGCCATATCGTCGTGCCGCGCCTGTATGAGGGCACGCACGCCTACATCCTGCAGAACCCCGACAAGCGCATCGTCTTCGCCATCCCCTATCAGGACGACCTGACCCTGATCGGCACCACCGACGTGCCCTATGACGGCGCCCCCCGGGACGTCTCCATCTCGCCGGACGAGGTGGACTACCTCGTCGCCTCCATCAATCACTGGTTCCGGCGCGAGATCGCCGGCACCGACATCGTCTGGGACTATTCCGGCGTCCGGCCGCTGTTCGACGACGGCTCCGTCAACGCCTCCGCCGTCACGCGCGACTATGTGTTCGACGTCGACGCACCGGACGGCGGCGCACCGCTGCTGTCGGTATTCGGCGGCAAGCTCACCACCTATCGCAAGCTGGCCGAGCACGTTCTGCGCGACCTCGCCCCCCACCTGCCCGGCCTGAAGCCCGCCTGGACCGCAGGAGCCGCCCTCCCCGGCGGCGATATTCCGGGCGGCGATATTAAGCGAGCCATCAGCGAGCTTCTGAAGGCCAAGCCGTTCCTCGGCCGCGCGCGGGCCGAGCGGCTGGTCCGCACCTATGGCACGCGCGCCCACCAAGTGGTCGGCACGGCGACCTCCGAGGAGGGCCTGGGCCGCGACTTCGGCGGTGGCCTCACCGAAGCGGAACTCACCTATCTTAAGACGGTGGAATGGGCTCGCACGGGACGGGACGTCCTGTGGCGCCGCACCAAGCTCGGCCTGAAACTGCCCAAGGCGGCCGAGGCGGAGATCGACACCTTTCTCAAGGGTGCGTGAAGCCGCGCCCGGCGCAGGCGCGCCGGAGCCGGCACAAGATCAACGGGAGGAAGCCATGACCAAATACGTGGGCGCCATCGACCAGGGAACCACGAGCACGCGCTTCATCGTGTTCGACCGCAAGGGCCGCATCGTCAGCACCGCCCAGCGCGAGCACGAGCAGATCTACCCCCGCCCCGGCTGGGTGGAGCACAACCCGCTGGAGATCTGGCTCAACACCCGCACCGTGATCTTCGACGCGCTGGAGCGGCGCGGGCTCTCGCCGTCCGATCTGGCGGCGGTCGGCGTCACCAACCAGCGCGAAACCGCCTTGCTGTGGGACCGCAAGACCGGCGAGCCGCTCTACAACGCCATCGTCTGGCAGGACACCCGCACCGACCAGCTCGTGGCCCGCTATGCGGCCGAAGGCGGGCAGGACCGCCTGCGCGCCAAGACCGGCCTGCCGCTCGCCACCTACTTCTCCGGCCTGAAGCTGCATTGGATCCTCGCCAACGTCCCCGGCGCGCGGGAGAAGGCCGAGGCCGGTGACGCTTTGTTCGGCAATATCGATACCTGGCTGCTGTGGAACCTCACCGGCGGCGCCGAGGGCGGCATCCACATCACCGATGTCACCAATGCCTCGCGCACCCAGCTGATGGATCTCGAAACCCTGGCGTGGGACGAAGACATCCTCAAGCTGTTCGAGATTCCCCGCGCCTGCCTGCCGCGCATCGTCTCCTCCTCGGAGGAATACGGCCTCGCCCGCGAGCCGCTGGAGGGCGTCAAGCTCTCGGGCATCCTGGGCGACCAGCAGGCGGCCCTGTTCGGGCAGGCCTGCCTGCATCCCGGAGAAGCCAAGAACACCTACGGCACCGGCAACTTCATGCTGATGAACACCGGCGAGAAGCCCTTTCCCTCCACCTGCGGCCTCGTCACCACCGTCGGCTACAAGCTGGGGGGCAGCAAGGCCATCTACGCTCTGGAAGGCTCCATCGCCATCACCGGGGCGCTGGTGCAGTGGCTGCGCGACAACCTCGGCATCATCCAGACCTCCGCCGACATCGAGCCCTTGGCCCGCACCGTCAGCGACAATGGCGACGTCTATTTCGTGCCGGCCTTCTCCGGCCTCTATGCGCCGCGCTGGCAGGAGAGCGCGCGCGGCGTCATCTGCGGCCTCACCCGCTTCGCAAACAAGGGCCACATCGCGCGCGCGGCCCTGGAAGCCACCGCCTACCAGACCCGCGAGGTGCTGGAAGCCATGGTGAAGGACAGCAAGGTCGCCATCCGCGAGTTGCGCACCGACGGCGGCATGGTGGTGAACGAGCTGCTCATGCAGTTCCAGTCCGACATGATCAACGTGCCCGTGGTCCGGCCGAAGGTGATCGAGACCACCGCGCTGGGCGCCGCCTATGCCGCCGGCCTCGCGGTCGGCTATTGGCACTCCACCGACGACATCGTGCAGAACTGGGGCGTCGACCGCCGCTGGCATCCGCACATGGACGAAGCCCAGCGCGAGCATCTCTACGCCTCCTGGAACAAGGCCGTCACCCGCTCCCTCGACTGGGCGGACTGAGTTCAAGACGCCAACGGCACCGCCATTCCGCCCCCTCCAGGCTTCGGCGCCCGGAGGGCGCGGGCACGCCTCTTTGCACTGCGTACCAATCAAGAAACGAAAATCGGAGACGTCCCATGCACACCCCTTTTGCCGGTGAACTCCTGGGCACACTGGTTCTCATCCTGCTCGGCGACGGTGTGGTCGCCGGCGTCCTGCTTCACGGTTCGAAAGCGCAGAATTCCGGTTGGATCGTCATCACGGCGGGATGGGCCTTCGCCGTACTGGCGGGCATCTTCACCGCCATCGCCACGGGCAGCCCCGACGCGCATCTCAACCCGGCGGTGACGCTGGGCTTCGCCGTGGTCTCCGGCGACTATTCCAAGATCACCACCTACGTCCCCGCCCAGCTCATCGGTGCCTTCATCGGTGCCGCCTTGGTGTGGATCCAGTATCTGCCGCACTGGGCCAAGACCGAGGACCAGGGGCTGAAGCTCGCGGTGTTCTGCACCGGGCCGGCGATCCGCAACGCGGGCGCCAACCTCGTCAGCGAGATCATCGGCACCGTGGCGCTGGTCTTCATCGTCGCCGCCATCTTCTCCAAGGCGGTGATGGGCGGCGGCATTCCCCCCACCCTCGGCCCCTACATGGTGGGCATGCTGGTGTGGAGCATCGGCCTCTCGCTGGGCGGCACCACCGGCTATGCCATCAATCCCGCCCGCGACCTCGGGCCGCGCATCGCCCACGCGGTGCTGCCCATCGCCGGCAAGGGCGGCTCCGACTGGGGCTATGCCTGGATACCCGTGGTCGGCCCCCTGCTGGGCGCGCTCGCCGCGGCCGGCCTCATCAAGGCCTTCATCTGACGGGCCTTCCTGTCGGCTGGCGCCACCGCGCCGGCCGGCAGGGCGAAGCGGCCTAAGGTACCGTCCCCGGCGCGGCCGGCATTCCGGTCTCGATGATCTCGACCCCCGCATCCCGGCACACCTTGGCCAATTCGGGCGAGGCCATGCGGTCGGTGACGAACACGTCCACCTGGGTGATATGGGCGATACGCACCGGTGCGGCGCGGCCCATCTTGAGATGGTCCGAGACCAGGATCACTTTCCGGGCGTTCTCGATGATCGCCTGGCTGACGCGCACCTCCTGATAGTCGAAATCCAGCAGCGCGCCGTCCGCGTCGATGGCGGAGGTGCCGATCACCGCCAGATCCACCTTGAATTGCTGGATGAGATCGATGGCGGACGCCCCGATCACGGCGCCGTCGCTATGCCGCACCTGCCCGCCGGCGACGATCACCTTGATGGACGGGCTGGGATAGAGCTGCATGGCCACATGCAGGTTGTTGGTGATCACCAGCAGGTCGCGCCGGTCGGTCAGCGCCTTGGCCACCTCCTCGGTGGTGGTGCCGATATTGATGAACAGCGAGCAATTGTCCGGGATCAGCTCCGCGGCGGCCCGGCCGATGGCACGCTTCTCGGCATCGGCGATCAGGCGGCGGGCCGCATAGGCCACGTTCTCCACGCTCGATGTCACCACGGCGCCGCCATGGGTGCGCGCCAGCAGGCGCTGCTCGCACAGGTCGTTGAGATCCTTGCGGATGGTCTGGGGCGTCACCTGGAAGCGGGCGGCCAGATCGTCCACCGTCACCCGCCCCGAGGCGCGGGCGACGGCGAGAATCTCGTGTTGGCGGTCGTTCAGATCCATCGTTGAACTGTGGCCACGGCTGGAGGGCAGATGCAAGCTCTCGCACCTGCCATCGGATACCTGCGCCGGACCCTGGAGCCTGATCCGGCCAGGCTCCAAACTGTCGATGGAGACTGCGTGCGCCGATCCGCGTGCGATGCAGGCGGATCGGCGCGCGCCCTAGCGAAGAACCACGGACCCTGCGAGGCGGTCGGTCCGGGCGATGGCATCGGCCCTGTCGGCGGGCGCGATGCCGACCACGCGGACATAGCGCCCCTCGCTGAAGATCACGGTCTGCGTCACCTGCACCAGCCTGCCGCTGCGGGCATCCTTGGCGGTGGCGTGAAGGAGGAGGACCGTCGCCGCCCCGCGCATGGCGCGCTTCTCGTCGGTGATGCTGATCTCGCTCATCTGGGCCAGCGTGCCGAGCGCCCTGCGGGCCAACGCGTCCTGGTCGGCCGGGCTCGTCGGCGCCCCGAGGGAGGAGGCGACGACCACGATCGGCTGCGTCGCGTCCGGGTCCACGTCCTTGGGACCGTCGGTCAGCAGGAGGCCCGATCCGGCGATCACCCGGACGGCGCGGAAGCCGGCGGTGTCGCCGATGGTGAACGGCAGCGCGCCGATCTGGTCCTGAAGGCTCTGCTGCGGCCGGAAGGCGATGGAGCGCAGCGCCGCCTCCACCGCCGCATCGGACACCTGGGCGCGGGCGCCTTCAGGCACCTGCGCCGTCACCAGCGCGGTGGTGCCCGGGCCGCGGGCGATCACCACCCATTTCGCATAGGTCTGCCCATTGGCATCCTGCGTGCCCCGCAGCAGCCGCCCCTCCCCGTCGGCCAGTTGGAGCGGCTGCGCGGCGCCGGCCACGATGAAGCCGCTCGACCGGAGCGTCTCGGGGGTGAATTTCTCGGTGAGCTGCGCATAGGCCTCGGCCGGCATCTCCACCACCACGATGGACGCCCCGGAGGGGTGCTGGAAGCCCGCGAAGCCAGCCGACGGGCCCATGCCGGGGGGCGGCGCGAGGCCGATGCTCACGCCGGGCGGAAACACCGCCTGGGCCATCGCCCCCGCCGCGCCCGCCAGCAGCAGGGCCGCCGCCAGGACAGGCGCCAGGACAGACGCCAGGACAGGCGCGCACATCTCCCGCATCCGCATGGAACCCCACCTCATCTCGTTGCTCCCGGATCTGCCGCGCCGATCAGGCTTTCGTCCGTTCCGCGCCAAAGCGCAAGCCGGCCCTGTCCAGGGCGTGGCGGCCGGACCCGCCCCCTCCGCCCGCCTGGAGGACCTCCAGTGTGGCGGCTGCCCCGTTGCGATGCCGGTCCAGGGGAGTAAAGCTTGTCCCATGGCCTCGTTCCCGCCCGCTGACCCGAATGTGATCGAAACCCGCTGCGCCATCGTCGGCGCGGGACCCGCCGGGCTGATGCTGGCGCTGCTGCTGGCCCGGGCCGGCGTCGATGTGACGGTGGTCGAGAAGCACCGCGACTTCCTGCGCGATTTCCGCGGCGACACCATCCACCCCTCCACGCTGGAGGTGATGCATGAGATCGGCCTGCTGGACGGCCTGCTCCGGCTTCCCCACACCGAGGCACCGAAGCTGCACGCCGAGATCGGCGGGGCGGACGTGACCATCGCCGATTTCTCCCGCCTGCCGACGCGCTGCCGCTTCATCGCCTTCATGCCGCAATGGGATTTTCTCGACTATGTGGCGCGGGAGGCGGCCCGGTACCCGAACTTCCGCCTGCTCATGGGCGCGAGCATGAGCGACCTCATCCTTGAGGACGGCCGGATCAGGGGCCTGCGCGCCACCACCGACGACGGCGAGGTGGAGCTGCGGGCCGATCTCGTGATCGGGGCGGACGGGCGTCATTCCCGCGTACGTACAAACGCGGAACTTCAGGTCGAAAGCTTCGGCAGTCCCCGCGACGTGCTGTGGATGAAGCTCTCCCGCCACGCCGACGACCCGCCCTACACCATGGGCCATGCGGGGCCGCGCCAGGGCTTCGTGATGATCGACCGGGGCGACTATTGGCAATGCGGCTACGTGCTCCGCAAGGGCAGCTTCGCCGAAGTGCAGGCCCTCGGCATCGCGGCCTTCCGTGCGGCCCTCGCCCAGGCCTGCCCGCTGCCGGCCGAACGGATGGCGGAAATCCAGGACTGGAGCGATGTTTCGCTGCTCCAGGTCCGCATCGACCGGCTGAAGCGCTGGTGGAGGCCCGGCCTGCTGTGCCTCGGGGACGCCGCCCATGCCATGTCGCCCATCGGCGGCGTGGGCGTCAATCTCGCCATCCAGGACGCGGTGGCAGCCGCCAATATCCTCGCCCGGCCCCTGGCGGAGGGAACGCTGGCGGACCACCATCTCGCCGCCGTCGAGAAGCGCCGGACCTTCCCCACCAAGGCGACCCAGAAGCTGCAACTGATGATGCAGCGGGACCGCCGCAAGCGCGAGGCGAGCGAGGGGACACGGGCCGGCCCGCCGGCCTTCATGCGCGGCATCGCCCGCTGGCCGGTGCTCGCCCACCTTGCCGGCCGCCTCGTCGGCCTGGGCTTCCGCCCGGAGCACATCCGCCCCTCCCGCTGACCGGCGCGCGGCCGTGCATCAGCCGCGCGCGATATCCGCGAGCGCCTCGGCAATCGTCGTCACGCGGCAGACCGGGCGCAGCGCCGCGATGGCCGTCTCATGCACCTCCTGGCTGAAGGCGGCGCAGCCGTCGGACAGCACGCTGACGTCGAAATCCCGCACATGCGCCTCGCGCACCGTGGATGCGACGCCGCCATTGGTGACGATGCCGCAGAAGATCAGCCTGCGGATGTCGCACTTGCGCAGCACCCATTCCAACCGGGTCATGTAGAAGGCGGAATAGGCGATCTTTTCCACCGACAGGTCCGCCGGCGCGAGGCACTCCACGAGTTGGTGACCCCAGGCTCCGGGCTGGAAGTCGCCCTTGGCGAGGAACGGCCGCAGGTCCTTCAGATGCGGCGAGATCAGCGGCTCGCCGCCCTTGGCCGGCACCAGCGTGAAATGAGTGGAGACGATCCACCCGCCCTTCGCCCGCATGGCATCGGCCAAGGGCGCGATCTTCTCCGGCAGGGCTGCGATGGCCGGCGCACCCTGCCCGGCGCGGCCATAGGCCCCCTTTGGATCGACGAAATCATTCTGCAGATCGACGATCACCAGCGCGGTCTGCGACAGGGAAACAGGCTCGTGCATCAGGCGCGCTCCACGATGACGTTGCCCAGCCCATCCACCCGCGCCACCAGATCCGGATCGATCCATGTGGTCGCGTCGGGCTGCTCCAGTACCGCCGGGCCGGAAATGATCGCACCGACCGGGAGATCGAGGCGGGCATAGATCGCCGCCGCGTGCCAGGCCCCCGCGAACCAGACCGGGCGGGTGCCGCGCCTGGCCCCTTCAACGGTGGTGCCGGGTTCGGGAGCCAGCGCCCGCAGATCGAAATGCGGCCGCCGGCCGATGGCGGCGGTGCGCAGGTTGACGATCTTCGCGGGAACGCCCGGCAGCAGGCGGCTGAACGAAGCCTGATAGGCCGCATCGAACGCCGCCGCGATGGTGGCCCGGTCGATACCCGTGCTGCCGTCCGTCACAACCACGGGAAGAGGAACGGCGACGGTGTGGGTCTGTCCGACATAGTGCATGTCCAGCTCGAACACGAGATCGATCCGCTCCATCGGCAATCCCGCCGCCTCGACCACCGCGCGGGCGGCCTGGGCTTCGGCTACCATGCGCGTATCCAAAGCGGCAGGATCGAGCGCATCGAGCGTCAGATTGACCGTCTGGACCTGGTCGTGCCGGATGTCGGCTATGACGCAGCCCAGCGCCGACGTGACGCCCGGATAGCGCGGCACGAGCGCCGCCTTCAGGCCCACGTCCTTGATCAGTGCGCCGACGTGAAGGGCCCCGCCGCCGCCGAACGGCACGGCGGCGAAGGTCGCCGGATCATGCCCTCGCTCGATGGAGACGAGCCGGATGGCGCCCGCCATGCGGCCGTCCGCGATGCGGACGATGGCTTCGGCGGCCTCCATCACCCCGAGGCCGAGCGGCGCCGCCACATGGGCGGCGATGGCGGACTTTGCCGCCTCCACGTCGAGCCGTTCCAGCTTGCCGCCGATCGGCCGATCGGCATTGATGCGGCCGAGCACGATATTGGCGTCGGTCAGCGTCGGGCGGGTGTTGCCCTGGCCATAGGCAACCGGCCCCGGCCGCGAGCCCGCGCTCTCGGGACCCACCTGGAGCATGCCGCCCGCGTCCACATGGGCGATGGAGCCGCCGCCCGCGCCGATGGTCGTGATCTCGATCATCGGCGTGCGGATGACGAGGCCGAAGTCGATGGTGGTCTGCGCAGCCAGCGCCGTCTTCCCGCCCGCCACCAGCGAAACATCAAACGAGGTGCCGCCCAGATCGCCGGTGATGATGTCCGGATAGCCCGCCGCCTCGGCGATGGCCGCCGCCGCGATCACGCCCGCGGCCGGACCGGACAGCGCAGTGCGCACCGGCAGCTTGCGGGCGGTGGCGGTGGACATGACGCCGCCGCTGGATTGCACGATATGGAACCGCCCGCCGAACCCCTCCCCCTGGAGCGCGCTGTCGAGCTTGGCCAGATAGCTGCCCACCACCGGCTGGAGATAGGCGTTGAGCGCCGTCGTCGAGGTGCGCTCGAATTCGCGGATCTCCGGCAGGATCTGCGACGAGCAGGCCAGGTTCCCGTTCGGCCAGACCTCCTGCGCCGCGGCGAGCGCCGCCATCTCGTGATCGGCGTTCGCATAGGCGTTGATGAAGACGATGGCGAGGGCTTCCGCGCCCCGGGCCAGCGCGGCGCGCGCGGCCGCCTTCACCTCCTCCACATCGAGCGCCTGCCGCACGCTGCCGTCCGCCAGAACGCGCTCGTTCACCTCGAACCGGAGATCGCGCTCGATCACCGGCACGAAATCTCCCCATAGGCCCCAGGTATGGAGCCGGTCCCGCCGCCGCATCTCCAGCACGTCGCGGAAGCCGCGCGTGGTGATGAGCGCGGTCCGGGCGCCCTTGCGCTCCAGCAGCGCATTGGTGCCCACCGTCGTGCCGTGAACGATGGAACCGAGCTGCGCCAACGGGCCGAAGGTCTTCAGCCCCTCCAGGAAGCCTACCGCCTCGTCGCCGCGATTGGACGGGACCTTGGCGGTGCGGAAGCGCCCCGCCGCCGCATCGAAGAAAAACAGGTCGGTAAAGGTGCCGCCCACGTCCACGCCGACCATGGGCGCCGGCTTGGCCTTGGCGGATTCAACATGCGCGTTCATGCGGCGGCTCCCTGGCGCAGGGCGCGGGTGGTGGCGGCATCGGGGGTGCCGTCGGCGGCGAGGGCCACGCCATAGGCCATGCGGGCCGCGTCCGGGGACACGAGTCCCTGGCGCACGTCGCGCACCACATCCTCCAGCCTGCGCTCGCGCGGATCGCCATAGCCGCCGCCGCCGGGCGTCTCCAGCCGGACATGCTGGCCGGCCTTGATCTTCACGTCGGTCACCTTGGAGGCGAGCGGCGGAGACCGCTCTCCATCCTCGCTCTCCCAGGAGAACACGTTGAGTGCCGCGGGCCCGCCGCCCGCCACGCCGAAGGGCGGATAGAGGCCACGTTCGCCGAGCAGGAACACGTCCGCGTCCGTCAACGCCTCGATTTCATAGACCGCGCCGAACCCGCCGCGATGGGCACCGGCGCCTGCGGAATCCGGCCGGAGCGCCCATTGACTGAACATCACTGGATAGGCCGCCTCCAGGATTTCCGCCGGCGGGATGGTCGCCATGGAGATCGGGTTGTTGGCGTGGCTGAGCCCATCGGTCTCCGGATTGCCGCCGAGGCCCCCGCCGAAGAAGGAGAACATTACCCAGCGCGTGCCATCCGCCCGATGCCCCGCCAGCGACAGGGCATTGATGGTGCCGAACGGCGCCGCCGTGGCGCGCGCGGGGTCCGCCTGCGCCAGCGCGCCGAGCACGACGCCGATGACCCGCAGGATGGTCTCCGTATAGCCGCCCACGGGCTTGGGCGCCTTCACGCCGAGCAGCGTGGTCTCGGGGATGACGAAGGTGATCGGCCGCAGGCAGCCGGCATTGGCCGGCACGTCGGTGAACACATGCTTGAGGGCCACGTAGCAGCAGGCCGCCGCCGTGGAATAGGCGATGTTCAGCGGCCCGGCGCAGGGGGCCGACGAGCGGGAGAAATCCAGCACCATCGTGTCACCCGCGATGGTGAGGTCGAGCGCGATGGTGAGGCGGCCGGCGGTGATGCCGTCATTGTCGAGATAATCCTCGAACGCATAGGTGCCGTCCGGCAGCGCGCGGACGGCAGCGCGCATCATCGCCTCCGCGCGGTCCGAGAAGGCCTCGAAGGCGCCGGCCACCACCGCGTCGCCATAGGCGTCCAGCAGTTCCGCCAACCGCCGTTCGCCGAGGTCGAGCGCGTTCAGCTGGCCGTTAAGGTCGCCGTAATTGGAGACGGGGACGCGGGAATTGGCGGCCAGGATATCGATGATGTCCTGGTTCATCACCCCTGCGGCGAACAGCTTTACCGGCGGGAAGCGCACGCCTTCCTGAAAGCTCTCCGTGGCACGGGCGTTGAAGCCGCCCGGGACGTTGCCGCCGATGTCGAGCCAGTGGCCCACGGAGGCGAGCCAGCAATAGAGCGTCCCGCCCCGGAAGATCGGCCGCACCAGCCGGAAGTCGTTGAGATGGGTGCCGCCGTCATAGGGATCGTTGAAGAGGAAGGTGTCGCCGGGCTGGAGATTGCCCTCGCGCGCCACCTTGTCAATCACCGCCTTCACCGCGAAGGCCATGGCGCCGACGAAGATCGGCAGCCCCTTGGTGCCCTGGACGAGGGTCGCGCCGGTCTGCGCATGGTAGAGGCCGTGGCAGGCGTCCCGCGCCTCGGCGATGATCGGGTTGAAGGCCGAGCGATAGAGCGTCGCATCCATCTCGTCGGCGATCTGCTCCAGGCGGCCCTTGAGGACCGCCAGCGTGACGGGATCGATCGCGGTCATCGTGCGGCCTCCTTGGCTGCGGGAGTGTCGGCGAGCGCGGCGCCGAAGGTGTCGTAATCCTGACCGAGCGCCAGCATCTCGGGCGTGCCGATCAAGGCGTTCAGGGCACCGAAATCGAACATCCGTTCACGGAACGGCTCGTTGGTGCCGTGCGCCTTGAGCGAGCCGTAGTAATCCTGCGCCGTGCGCGCGATGGCCCGCACGATGCCGCCGGGAAAGATCACGATGCGAAAGCCGATTTCGCCCAGTTCCTCGGCCGAGGCGAGCGGCGTGTCGCCGCCCTCCACCATATTGGCCAGCAGCGGCCGGCGATTGCCGAGGGCCGTGGTGACGGCGGCCAGTTGCTCGCGCGAGCGCGGGGCCTCCACGAACAGCACGTCCGCCCCCGCCTCCGCATAGAGGCTCGCCCGCGCGATCGCCCGCTCGAAACCCTCCACCGCCACCGCGTCGGTGCGGGCGATAATGAGCGTGTCCTCGCTCTCCCGCGCATCGACCGCCGCCTTGATCTTGCCGGCCATTTCGGCAGCCGAGATCAGGCTCTTGTCCTGCAGGTGGCCGCAGCGCTTGGGCAGCGTCTGGTCCTCGATCTGGATGGCACCCGCCCCGGCCCGCTCGAACAGGCGGACGGTGCGGCGCACGTTCAGCGCGTTACCATAGCCGTTGTCCGCATCGACGATCAGCGGCGTCGGCACGCGGTCGCTGACCAGCGCGATGACCTCCGCCACCTCGTTCATGGAGACGAGGCCGATATCGGGCCGGCCGAGGCGCGTATAGGCGATCGCCGCACCGGAGAGATAGAGCGCCTCGAAACCCGCCGCCGTCGCGAGCGAGGCGGTCAGGGCGTCGTAGATGCCGGGCGCGGCGAGGACGCGGGCCTCGGCGAGGCGGGATTTAAGGCTCATGGCGCAGGTCTTCCTGGCAGTGGCGGCGGCCGGAGGCCGCCACACGGGGCAGCCCCGGATTAAGGACCGTTTCGATGGGCGATGGCGTGCGGCGGGAACCCCATGGATCGCGGCGTGGCCACGAACATGTGGGCTGCGAGTGTCCCAGCCAGGCAGGAGGCAGACCGGCGCGCGGGACGGAGGCAGGCAACACGCCCGGCGTGAGGAGGATCATGTCAAAGCCCCAGGTAAGCGCGCCGCAGGGCAGGATCGGCGGCGAGCGCGCGGGCCTCGCCGGAGAGCGCCACGATGCCGTTCTCGATGATGTAGGCGCGGGTCGCCGCCTCCAGCGACTGCACCACGTTCTGCTCCACCAGCATGATCGGCAGCCCCTCCGCATTCAGGCGTTGGATGAGCGCGAACATCTCCTCCACCAGCAGTGGGGAGAGGCCGAGGGAAGGTTCGTCGAGGATCAGCAGGCGCGGTTCCGCCATCATGCCCCGGCCGATGGCCACCATCTGCTGCTCGCCGCCCGACAGCGTTCCCGCCGCCTGCCCCATCCGCTCGCGCAGCCGGGGGAAGGTCGCGTACACCTTCTCCAGATTGGCGGCGCGATTGCGCCGGGCGCGGCGATAGCTGCCCAGCTCCAGATTCTCGCGCACGCTCATGTTGGGGAAGATCTTGCGCCCTTCGGGCACGTGGATCAGCCCCGCTTCCACCACCTCGGCCGGCGACAGGCCCTGCAGCGGACGGCCGTCGAACATCATCTCGCCGGCGTCCGCCGCCAGCACGCCGGAAAGCACCTTGTTGAGCGTCGTCTTGCCGACACCGTTGGAGCCCAGCACTGCGATGATCTCACCGGCCTTCACCGACAGGTCGATGCCGCGCAGCACCTCGACGCCGCCATAGCCCGCGCGCAGGCCGCGAACCTCAAGCATCGCTCGCCTCCCCCGCCTCGATGCGACCGGCGGCGCCCTTGCCGAGATAGGCCTCGATCACCGCGGGGTCGGCACAGACGTCACGCGGGGCGCCCTGAGCGATCATCCGGCCGCGCGCCAGCACGTGGACATGCGAGCACAGGTTCATCACCGCCTGCATCACATGCTCGATCATCAGGATGGTGACGCCGTCGTCACGGATCGCCTGGATGACGGGGATGATGTCGCGGATCTCAGACGGGTTGAGCCCGGCGAGCACCTCGTCGAGCAGCAACAATAACGGCTCTGTCGCCAGCGCCCGGGCGAGCTCCAGCCGCTTGCGGCCGGCGACGGTGAGGCTTGCGGCCGGCTTATCGAGATCCACGCCGAGGCCGACCCGCCGCGCGACCTCCTCCGCCCGCGCATGGGCATCGGCGCGGCGGGCATGCCGCAGATAGGCGCCGACGGCGATGTTCTCCCGCACGTTCAGGCCCGCGAACGGCTGGACGATCTGGAAAGTACGGGCGATGCCCAACCGCGCGCGGATGTGCGCAGGCTTGCCGGTAATGTCCTGCCCACCAAATGCGACGCGGCCCGCGCTCGGCGCCTGGAAGCCGGCGATGATCGTGAACAGCGTGGTCTTGCCGGCGCCGTTCGGGCCGATGAGCCCGACGATGGCTCCCTTCGGCACCGAGAGGGAGGCGCCTGAGACGGCCACCAGCCCGCCGAAGCGCATGGTGATGTCCTGCACATCGAGCATCACGCCCGCCCTCCCGCCGGCTGCGCCGCGGCACGGCGGGTCCAAAGGCGCGTCAGCAAGCCCAGCACGCCCCCGGGGGCGAAGGCGACCACCAGGATCAGGACCGTGCCATAAGCGGCGAGATCGATGCCCGGAATGCCACCCGCAAACTGCTTGGTGAGGTCGCCGAGGCCATGCAGCGTGAAGGCTCCCACCAGCGGCCCCAGCACCAGGCCGCGCCCGCCCACCATCGCCGCCAGCAGCACTTCGATGGAGATCCACACGCCATAGGCGATGTTGGCATCGAGATAGAGAAAGTACTGGAGGTAGAGGCAGCCCGCCGCAGCGGTCAGCGCGCCGGATACGGTGATGGCCTTCAGCTTCACCGCCAGCACGTCCACGCCCAGCGCCCGCGCCGCATCCTCATTCTCGCGCACGGCCACAAGCTGCGCGCCGAAGCGGGAATCCATGATCCAGCGGCACAGGACCAGGCCGGCAGCCACGCAGCCGAGGGCCAGCCACAGGAAGGCGGCGCGGCTGGCGAACTGGAGGTTCAGGACGCCGATGTCGAGCTTGAGCAGCAGCCCGGCCGCGCCGCCGGTGATGGGAACGGCATTGGCCAGGATGCGCAGCACCTCGGCGAAGGCCAGCGTCACCAACGCGAAATAGGAGCCGCGCAACCCGGCGCGGAAGCTGAGGAAGCCGATGCCCCAGGCGACCGCCGCGCCAAGCAGGATACCGGCCGCCATGGCGATCCAGGCATTCAGGCCGTAGCGCACCTGGAGGATCGCCGAGACATAGGCCCCGGTGCCGAAGAAGGCGGCGTGACCAAAGGAGAACTGCCCGCCCACGCCACCCAGCAGGTTCCACCCCTGCGCGCCCAGAGCGATGATGAGCACGAAGACGACAAAGTTGAGCGCCGTGTTCGACGTCACCGCAAAGGGGATGGCGGCGATGAGCCCAACGATCGCAAGAATGGGAAGATAGGTGCGCATCATCAGGCCCGCGCTCCGAACAGGCCGCTGGGCCGCAGCAGCAGGACGAGGATGAAGATGATGAAGATGCCGATCTGGCCGAGGCTGTCGCCGAAGAACAGGCCGGTGAGGCTCTCCACCACGCCGATGAACAGGCCGCCCGCCAGCGCCCCCGGTATGGAGCCCATGCCCCCCAGCACCACGATGGTGAAGGCCACCAGCACGAAGGCCTGGCCCACACGCGGGTTCACGTAGAAGATCGGCATCAGCAGGCAGGCCGCCACTGCCAGCGTGGCGCAGCCGAGGCCGAAGGTGACCGCGTAGATATGCCGGACGTCGATGCCGACGAGGCTGGCGCCCAGCTTCTCCTTGGCCACGGCGCGGATCGCCTTGCCGGTGTCCGTGCGGGTGAGCAATCCCCACAGCAGGCCGGAGACCACGACGGCGGCGAGAAAGCCGTAGAGCCGCGCCTGCGAGATCAGCAGCGGCCCGATCTCCACCACTTCGAAGGCATAATCGGTGGTGATGGTCCGCGTATCGGCCCGGAAGACCGCGAGCAGGATGTTCTCGATGACGATGGAGAGACCGAGGGTGACGAGGAGGATGTTGCCGTCGTCCCCGTGGCTCGCCGGGCCGATCACAAAACGCTGCGCGCCATAGCCGATGGCGAAGAAGACAATGGTCAGGAACGGGATGGCCACATAGGGATCGACGCCCAGGAAAGTGACCGCCATCCAGACCGCGAACATGGCGGCGGTGAGGAAGGCGCCGTGGGCGAAATTGATGATGTGCAGGACGCCATAGACCAGCGTGAGCCCGAGCGCGACCAGCGCATAGATCGCGCCGGTCAGCAGCCCGTTCAACGTGGCTTCGAGCACAATGGGGAGTGAATACATCGCCTCTTCCGCTGCCGGCGTCGCTTTGCGGCCCGGCGTGCCGCCGGGCCGGTCGTGTGGTCCGCGCTCAGGCGCGGGCCGGGAAGATGGGCTTGGCGTCGGAGAAGGCCTCCGGATAGATCACCCGGATCGCGCCTTCCTGCACCTGAAGCGAGACAGGCGCTGCGCCCTGGTTCTGGCCATCGACGAATTTGGTCGGGCCGTAGGGCATCACATGGTCCGCCCAGGTGGAGGCGGCGAGCGCCTCGTTGACCTTCGCACGGTCGGTGGAACCGGCCCGGTTCAGCGCGTCCGCCAGCAGGCCGACGCAGGAATAATTGAGTGGGAGATTATAGTTCCAGCCCTTCCCGGCCGCCGCGGCCGCCTTGATCAGCGCCTGGGCGGCCGCCTTGCGTGGATCGTACCAGTGGTTGCAGTCCATGATCTTGTCGGCGGCTTCGGGGAATTCCTTCACGAAGCGCGTGTTGGACGCGGCGCCGTTGAGCACGCCATAGACGCCCTTCGGCCGCACCCGCTGCTGCTGCATGGTGCGGGCGAGCAGAACCGTCTCCCCGTAATACGTGCTGGGGATGACGAGATCCGGGTTCAGCGAGCGCAGCCGGAGCACCACGTTGGAGAGGTCGCGCGAGGGCGTGGGCACGGCGATGGTATCGAGGATCTCGAAGCCCAGCTTCGGCAGTTCCTGCTGCATCACCTTCGCGAGGCCACTGCCGAACAGGCCGTCCTCGTGCACCAGGACCACCGTCTTCGCCGGCTTGCCTGCGGCCTCGTTGATACGGGCAAGGTTGTCGAACGCCGTGCGGGCGCAGGTGCCGAAGCCCGGGCCGAAGCGGAAGGTGTTCTTGAGGCCACGCTGCACGATCTGGTCGGACACACCCACGTCGACGATATAAGGCAGGTCATAGCGCGCGGCGGTCTGGCTGGCGGCAAGGCAGATGCCGCTGGCAAAGCCGCCGACGACCGCCACCACGCCCTCGGACTGCATCCGCTCGACTTCCTGCGTGCCCGCCTCCGGGTTGGAGCGCGCATCGCCGAACACCATCTCGAGCTTGGCGCCACCGAGGGACTTGATGCCACCCGCCGCATTCACGTCGGCAATGGCGAATTCCGCACCCGTACGGCCGAATTCGCCATCCATGGCGAGCGCGCCGGTGATGGGCTGAAGAACGCCGACCTTGATCGGAGCGGGCTCCGCGCCGCGCAGGATCGAGGGGGCGGCGAGCGTGGCCAAAGCGGCGGTGCTGCCCTTCAGGACAGCGCGACGACCAAGCGGCGTCTTCCAAATCGTCATCTTGCTGTTCTCCTCTGAGGTTGGGCCCGTTTCGGACGCCGTTTTTGAAGGATTGGTGCCTGGGGATCGGCGGGGCGCGACAGCTCGACCGGCGCCCAGCGCCGCGCCCCGTCCGCCCCGGTGCGGACGAGATCCATATGGAAGGAATAGCGATCGGGCCGGTAGAGCGCCTGCAGATGCTCGATGCCGCGCCCTGACGGCTCGTAGACCACGCGGGTCATGGAGAGCAGCGCGGCGCCAATTTCCAGATCCAGCGCCGCCGCCACCTCCGGCCCGGCCAGGGCCGCGCCGATGGTCTGGCTGGCGCGCTCGGCGGCAAGGCCGGAGCGCTCCAGCAGTTCCAGCAGCGGCGTGGAGGCAAGGTCCGCCTCGGAATAGGAGATGCCGATGCGCTCCGGCACATGGGTGACCAGATAGGAGAACGGCTGGCCGTCGATGAGCCGCACGCGTACCGAGCGCTGCACGCGCTCGCCCGCCTCCAGCTTCAGGTCTTCGACCAGCGCCGGGGTCGGCGGCACATAGCCGAACGACAACAGGCGCACGCCCGTGCGCCGCCCCATCTCCACCAGATGGGTGAACACGTTGGAGAAATCTGCCACCATGGGCGCGACGGCGGTCTTGCCGCTGACGAAGGTGCCAGATCCGGGCTTGCGCTCGATCAGCCCTTCGCGCTCCAGTTCGTCCAGGGCCCGGCGGACCGTCACACGAGACACACCATAATCGACCGCCAGCGTCGGTTCGCTGGGCAGGCGCGTCTGCGGCCGCGCCTCGCCGCTGAGGATGCGGTCACGCAGCAGCAGATAGAGCCGGCGGGCCTTCAGCGGTTCGACGCTCGACATCAGGTGCCGCTCCATTCCTGTCTGCTATATAAGACAGATATCTGTCTAGTGATCTCATGACCATCCGGCTTGTCAAGCCAAACGGCGGCTCTCAGTCCGGCTTTCCCACCGTCGTCCGCGGCAGCGCCCAGGGCCGCCGCGCCCGATCCCCCGCCACGAAGGCGGCAATGGCCGCCGCGTGGCTGGTGGTGAGGTCTATGTCGTCCCAGCCGTTCAGCAGCTTGGTCCGCCAGACGGGATCGACGGCGAAGGCCACGTCGAGGGCGCCGATCCGCACCCGGCAGGCTTCGAGATCCACCTGCATCGGCCCCGCCTGAGCTTCGAGCGCCGCCAGCAACGCCTCGCCGTCCGGCTCGGAGACGGTCGCGGGCAGCAGGCCGTTGTTCACCGCGTTGGATGCGAAGATGTCACCGAAGCTCGGCGCCACCACACAGCGGATGCCGTAGTCCACCAAGGCGTAGACCGCCGCCTCGCGCGATGAGCCGCTGCCGAAATTCCGCCGAGCCACCAGGACCTGCGCGCCCTGATAGGTCGGCGCATTGAGCGGAAAATCCGCCCGGGCCGCGCCGCCCGCGTCAAAACGCAGATCATGCAGCAGGTAGCCGCCATAACCCTCGGCCCGCGAGCGCTTCATGAAGCGGGCGGGAATGATCTGGTCGGTATCGACCCCGCTCAACGACAAGGGACAACCGACCGCCTGAAGCTGCGTGAAGGGCCGCATCACACCCTCCCCGCGAGCAACGGCCGCATGTCGGTGAGATGCCCCGTCACGGCCGCCGCCGCCACCATCGCCGGCGACATGAGATGGGTGCGGGAGCCCGGCCCCTGCCGACCCTTGAAATTGCGATTGGTCGTCGAAGCGCAGCGCTCACCGGGCGGCACCAGATCGCCATTCATGCCGACGCACATGGAGCAGCCCGCATCCACCCATTCGAGCCCCGCCGACGTGAAGACGACGTCCAGCCCCTCCGCCTCCGCCTGCTGCTTCACCTGAGCGGAGCCCGGCGAAACGAGGCCCGGCACCTGCGCAGACCGGCCCGCCAGCACTGCGGCGGCGGCCCGCAGATCCTCGATGCGGCTGTTGGTGCACGAGCCGATGAACACCCGATCGACGCGGATGTCGGACAGCTTCTGGCCGGGGCGCAGATCCATGTAAGCCAGAGCGTCGCGGATATGCGCAGCCCGCCCCGCATCATCCGCGGCATCAGGATCGGGCACCGCCATGGTGATGGGGAGCGCATCCTCGGGGCTCGTGCCCCAGGTCACGATGGGGGCGATCTCGCTGCCGTCCAGCACCACCTCGCGGTCGAACACGGCATCCATATCGCCGGCGAGGCCCAGCCACGCCTCCGCCGCCCGCTCGAAGTCTGCGCCGGCCGGTGCAAAGGGCCGGCCGCGCAGATAGGCCAAGGTCGTCTCGTCGGGCGCCACCATCCCGCAGCGCCCGCCCGCCTCGATCGACAGGTTGCAGAGCGTCAGCCGTCCTTCCATGGACAGGCCCCTGATGGTCGAGCCGGCATATTCGATGGCATGGCCCGCCGCCCCGTCGGCGCCGATGCGCGCGATGATGGACAGCGCGATGTCCTTGGCCGCGATCCCCGGCGCGAGAGCACCCTCCACCCGCACGCGCAGGCGCTTCGGCCTGCTCTGCCACAGGGTCTGCGTCATCAGCACATGGGCAACCTCGGACGCGCCGATGCCGAAGGCGAGCGCGCCGAAGGCGCCGTGGGTCGCCGTATGGCTGTCGCCGCAGACAATGCAAAGGCCCGGCAGCGTAAGCCCTTGCTCAGGCCCCACCACATGAACGATGCCCTGGGCCGGATCGTCGATGCCGAACAGCCGCACATGATGGCGGTCCGTGTTCGCCCGCAGTTGCTCCATCATGCGCCGGATGGCCGGGTCCATCCGTTCCAGGACCCGCACCCGGGTGGGTACATAATGATCCTCGACGCCGAACGTCAGGTCGGGGCGCGCCACCTCGGCGCCGCGCGCCGCCACCTTGTCGAAGGCGTGGAACGAACCCTCGTGGAGGAAGTGGCGGTCGATCCATAGCAGGCTCTGCCCGTCCTCCCGCCGCACCACCTCATGGGCATCCCACACCTTGTCGAACAAGGTGCGGCCTGTCGCGTTCCCGGTCGCCATGCGGCTTCCTCCGCTCTTTCGCTCTTGCGCGCCAGACTAAGGGGGAATGCGGCCCCCTGGCAAATCTTGTTTCATATCTAATACCGATTATTGTCTGACGGAAAGACAGCTTCGCTCTCTCGCATGAGGCCCTTCGTGAGCAGCATCGTCCATCGTCCCGGCAAGGCCTTCGATGCCCACGTTCCCGTCGTCATCATCGGTGCCGGCGCGGCCGGGCTGGTGGCGGCGCTGGCCGCCCACGAGGCCGGCGCCGAAGTGTTGGTCATCGAACGCGATCCCCTGCCTCGGGGATCCACCGCCCTGTCGGCGGGCCTCGTTCCCGCCGCCGGCACGCGCTGGCAGCGGGCGGCCGGCATTGTCGATGATCCCGGACTGTTCGCCGCCGATATCATGGCCAAGGCCCACCACGAGCCGGATGCGGTCCTGGTGGACCGTGTCAGCCGGGAAGCCGCCCCCGCCATCGAATGGCTGGCTGCCTCCCATGGCCTCGCCTTCTCCCTCATCACCGATTTCGGCTATCCCGGCCACAGTGCCCGGCGCATGCATGGCCTTCCCTCCCGCTCCGGCGAGGAACTGATCAACGCCCTGCGCGGAGCGGCCGAACGCGCCGACATCTCCATTCTCTGCGATGCCCATGTCACCACCCTGTTCGCCGGCGAGGACAGCAGCATCATCGGGCTCGCATTCACCCGCCCCGACGGCACGCGGGACGAGGTGGGCTGCGGCCAGCTCGTGCTCGCCTGCAATGGCTACGGCGGCAACAGGGCGCTGGTGGCGCAGCACATCCCCTCGTTGGCGGACGCGCTCTACTTCGGCCATCCCGGCAACCAGGGCGACGCCCTGTTGTGGGGTGAGGCGCTCGGCGCCGGCACGCGGCATCTGTCAGGGCATCAGGGCCACGGGTCGGTGGCCCATCCGGCCGGCATCCTTGTCACCTGGGCCACCATCACGGAGGGCGGCGTCCAGGTGAACAGCCGGGGCGAGCGCTTCTGCGACGAGTCCCGGGGCTATTCCGAACAGGCCGCGGAGGTGCTGCGCCAGCCCGACGGCGTGGCCTGGACGGTATTTGACGCGCGCATCGCGGCCATTGCCCGGCAATTCGAGGATTTTCGCCAGGCGGAGGCCATCGGCGCCGTGCTCGCCGCCGACGACTGGCCGACGCTCGCGGCGCGGATGTCCGTCCCCATCGACACGCTGGGCGCCACCATGACGGCCGTATCGGGCTTCAAGAGCACCGGGACCGAAGATGGCTTCGGCCGGTCCTTCGCCGGCCTGCCGGACCTCGCCCCTCCCTTCCGCGCGGTGAAGGTGACGGGTGCCCTGTTTCACACCCAGGGGGGCCTCGTGGTGGACGCGGAGGCCCGTGTGCTGGACCGGGCCCGGCATCCGCTGCCGAACCTGTTCGCCGCCGGCGGAGCCGCCTGTGGCGTCTCGGGCGCGCAGGCGTCCGGCTATCTGTCCGGCAACGGCCTGCTGATGGCGGTGACGCTCGGCCGGATCGCCGGCCGGGCCGCGGGCGCTGCCGCAACCTGAGCGGAGGTCAGGTAACGCGCTTCTTCTCCAGCTTGCGCGCAAGCGTGCGGCGGTGCATGCCGAGCCGCCGGGCGGTCTCCGAGATGTTGAAGTCGCTTTCGACAAGCGTCTCGTGAATCCGTTCCCATTCCAGCGTCTTCAGCGACGTGGGGCGGGCGGTGACCGAAATGGACGCATCACCGCTGCGCTTGTCGAAGGCAGCTTCGATATCATCCGTGTTGGACGGCTTGGCGAGATAGTGGCAGGCACCGAGCTTGATCGCTTCGACGGCCGTCGCGATGCTGGCAAAGCCGGTCAGCACCACGATCTTCATCTCCGGGTCGTGAGCGTGCAACTGCCTCACGCATTCCAGGCCCGAACTGCCGTTCAGCTTGAGATCCACCACCGCATAGACCGGCGAAGCGTCCTCAAGGAGCGTGGCGACGCCCTCCGCTCCGGCGGCGATGCGCACCTCGTACCCCCGACGCTCGAACGAGCGTCGCAGGGCGCGGGCGAAGGACGCGTCGTCCTCGACGATCAGAAGCAGGTTGCTAGGCTCCATGGCGACCATCCGGCGTCAAAGCGGACAGCGGCAGGTTCAACGTCACCGACGCTCCGCGATCCCCGTTCATCGCCCGCACGCTGCCGCCGAGCTTACGGACCACATTGACGACAAGGAACAGGCCGAGGCCGCCGCCAGGGCGGTTCTTGGTCGAGCGATAGGGCTTGCCGAATTCGCTGAGAATCTCCTCGGCGAAGCCGCCGCCCTGATCGCGCACCGTGAGCACCAGTTCTTCGCCCTGCCTGCGAACGCTGACCCTGACCCAGTCAGGGGAAGCTTCTAGCGCATTGTCGAACACGTTGAAGATCACCTGTTTGAGAGCGTGATCGGAAATGATCGCGACGCCCTCGTCGATCGTGTTGCGATACTCCAGATGCGCCGGCGAACGGCTGGCCCGCCATTCCGCGATCACCTCGTCGAAGAAGGCACCCGCCGTGGTGTGCAGCGTCCCCTCGCCCCGCGCCTCGCCCGACGACATGAGGATGCCCGAGACGATCGCCTTGCAGCGGTCGAGCTGGTTCTGCATCTCCGCCATCTCCTCCGCGAGGTCCGGATCGGAGCTGAACTGCGCCATGTGCCGCCAGTCGTTCAGGATCACCGACAGCGTCGCCAAGGGCGTGCCCAGTTCGTGCGCCGCGCCGGAGGCCAGCAGGCCGATGCGCACGATATGGTCCTCCTCCGCCGACTTCTGGCGCAGGTCGGCCAGATGCGTGTCGCGCGCACGCAGGTTGGCGTTGATGCGGGTGATGAACTGCACCAGCAGGCTCGCCGCCAGCAGAAAGCAGACGAACATGCCGCCGATGTGGAGATCGAACAGTCCTTCGCGCGGTGCGTCCGGCAGGGTGAGCGGACGGAAGGTGGTGGTCAGCCATACGAAGCAGCCGCCCGCGATCAGCACCAGCGTCCAGGCCGACCATGTCTCCAGCAGCACGGCACCGAGGCCGATCTGCAGCAGATAGAGCGAGATGAAAGGATTGGCCGCGCCGCCGCTGAGATAGAGCTGGATGGTCAGCGCGGCGACGTCGAGCAGCAGTTCGAAGAACAGCTCGGCGTTGGTCACGGTCTCGGAACGGCGGTGCCGCCACAGCGTCACCAGGTTGAGCGCCACCAGGAACAGCAACACCGACACCATTTCTTGCAGCGGCAAGGGGATGTGGAACCAGATGTGCACCACCATGATGGTGAACACCTGCCCGGCCACGGCCAGCCAGCGCAATTGGGCGAGCAGGAAGAGGTTCTTGTTGCTGCTCGTGTCGCGCAGGGGCGTGGTCATGGCGCCGTGGAGTGTCCTCTCACCGGGCGCTGCGTCTCCAGACGAGGACGGCGCCGCCCAAGGCCATAGCGCAAAGCGAGAACCACGTCAGCGCGTAAACGAGGTGGCTGTTGGGAAAGCGCACCACCGTCAGGCCACCGACCGGGAAGCCGCCAGGCACGGGCGTCGCGTCGGCATCGATGAAATAGGGCGCGACATCGCCCAGCCCCCGTGCCGCCGCCATGGCGGGCACGTCGCGCGAATACCAGCGGTCGCCGGCAGGGTCGTTGGACCGCAGGAAGCCGCCCCCGGGCTCGCTGAGACGCAACAGGCCGGTGATGGTGGCCTCGCCCTCCGCCTGCCCGGCCCTGCGGCTCGCCGGATCGCGGCGGTCCACGGGCACGAAGCCCCGGTTCACGAACACGGTGAAGCCATCCGAGGTCCGGAACGGCGCCAGCACCCAATAGCCGCCGCCGAGATCGGTCACGGCCTGCACCAGCACCTCGCGGTCGCTCAGGAAGCGGCCGGTGGCGCGGACTGCGAGATATTCGTGCTTCGCGGCGGTGATCACGGGCCAGTCGGCGGGGCCCGGCGGAGACACGGGCGCGGCGTGGACGCGCTGGTCGACGCGGGCGATCAGGTCCAGCTTCCAGGCGCGGCGCTGGATCTGCCAGACGCCCAGGGCGCAGAACACGCCGGTGCAGACGAGCAGGAAACCGACGAGGAGATAGACGCGGACGGAGCGGACACCGCCCGCGCTGGCAGGGACGGGACCGCCCGCCGCCCCTTGCGGAGCGTGGTCGTCCCCCGTCCCGGTCGGCCCGCTCACGGCATGCGGCTCATGTCGTGCGTGGGCATCATGTTGGTGTTCAGGTGGTACATCACCCACAGCGAGCCGCTGAGGACGATCACCACGATCATGATCGTGAAGATCATGGCCAGCATGCTCCAGCCGCCTTCCGAGCGCGTGTTCATATGGAGGAAGAACACCATATGGACGACGATCTGCACGGCGGCCAGCGCCATGATGACGAAGCCGGTGACCTGGTTGCTGCCGAGCTTGCCCGTCATGACGAGCCAGAACGGAACGGCGGTCAGGACGACCGAGAGGAAGAAGCCGATCAGATAGCTCTTGAGCGAGCCATGGCTGTGGCCATCCTCATGCGCATGGCCGTGCGCATCCGCCGTGTGAGCGTGGGCGTCGGAGCTCATCGCAGCATTCCCATCAGATAGACAAAGGTGAAGACGCCGATCCAGATCACGTCTAGGAAATGCCAGAACATGCTGAGGCACATCAGGCGGCGCCGGTTGGCGGCGATCAGGCCTCGGCGGGTGACCTGCACCATCAGCGTGACCAGCCAGATGATGCCGAAGGTCACGTGCAGGCCGTGGGTGCCCACCAGGGTGAAGAAGGACGACAGGAAGGCGCTGCGCTGCGGCGTCGCGCCCTCGGCGATCATATGGTGGAACTCGGTGAGCTCGATGGACAGGAACGCGAGACCGAACAGGCCGGTGATCGCGAGCCAGACCAGCACCGGCGCAGTCCGCCCCTTCTCCATCGCCAGCATGGCGAAGCCATAGGTGATGGAGGAGAACAGCAGCATGGCGGTATTCACCGCCACGAGATTAAGGTCGAACAGGTCCTTCGGCCCCGGCCCCGCCGCATAGCTGCCGCCCAGCACGCCGAAGGCGGCGAACAGCATCGCGAAGATGAGGCAGTCGCTCATCAGGTAGAGCCAGAAGCCGAGGGCCGTGCTGTGGCCCTCGGGGTGGGCGTGCTCGTCCACCTCGTAGAAGACGGGCGCGCCGGTCTGGGGGGTAGCGGCGGTCGTCATGCTTTCACCTGCGCAGCGATGAGGCGGGTCCGCTCATCCTCGGTCCGCGTCACGTCCGCGGCGGGAATGTCGAAGTCGCGGTTGTAGTTGAAGGTATGTCCGATGGCGATGGCGATCAGGGCGATGAAGCTCACCGCCGCCAGCCACCAGATGTACCAGACCAGAGCGAAGCCGAGGGCCACGCTGCAGATGGCCAGCAGGACGCCCGTGCCGGTGTTCTTCGGCATGTGGATCGCCTTGAAGCCACTCAACGGACGCTTGTAGCCGCGCTGCTTCATGTCCCACCACGCATCGCTGTCATGGATGACGGGCGTGAAGGCGAAGTTGTAGTCCGGGGGCGGCGAGGAGGTCGCCCATTCCAGCGTGCGCGCGTTCCACGGATCGCCCGTCGTGTCGCGCAACTGGTCGCGCTTCAGGATGCTGACGGCGATCTGGATGATGAACGACAGGATGCCCAGGGCGATCAGGCCCGCGCCGAAAGCGGCGATGATGAACCAGATCTGCAGCGAAGGGTCGTCGAACACCCGCAGACGGCGCGTCACGCCCATCAGGCCGAGCACGTAGAGCGGCATGAAGGCGAAGTAGAAGCCCACCACCCAGAACCAGAACGACATCTTGCCCCAGAACGGGTCGAGCTTGAAGCCGAACGCCTTGGGGAACCAGTAGGCGATGCCGGCGAACAGGCCGAACACCACGCCGCCGATGATGACGTTGTGGAAGTGCGCCACCAGGAACAGGCTGTTGTGCAGCACGAAGTCGGCCGGAGGCACGGCGAGCAGGACGCCGGTCATGCCGCCGATGACGAAGGTGAGCATGAACGCCACCGTGTACATCATCGGCACTTCGAACCGGATGCGCCCGCGGTACATGGTGAACAGCCAGTTGAACATCTTCGCCCCGGTCGGGATGGAGATGATCATGGTCGTGATCCCGAAGAACGAGTTCACGCTGGCGCCCGAGCCCATGGTGAAGAAGTGGTGCAGCCACACCAGGTAGGACAGGATGGTGATCACCACCGTGGCGTAGACCATGGAGGTGTAGCCGAACAGGCGCTTGCCGGTGAAGGTCGAGGTGACCTCGGAGAAGATGCCGAACACCGGCAGCACCAGGATGTAGACCTCGGGGTGGCCCCAGATCCAGATCAGGTTCACGTACAACATCGGGCTGCCGCCGAAGTCGTTGGTGAAGAAGTTGGTGCCGACGTAGCGGTCCAGCGACAGCAGCACGAGCACGGCGGTCAGGACCGGGAAGCTGGCGACGATCAGCACGTTGGTGCAGAGCGAGGTCCAGGTGAACACCGGCATCTTCATCAGCGTCATGCCGGGCGCACGCATCTTAACGATGGTGCAGATCAGGTTGACGCCCGATAGGGTTGTGCCGACGCCGGCGATCTGGAGGCCCCAGATATAGTAGTCGACCCCCACGTCCGGACTGTAGCCGATGCCCGACAGCGGCGGATAGGCCAGCCAGCCCGTCTTGGCGAACTCGCCGATGAACAGCGACATCATCACCAGGATCGCGCCGCCTACCGTCATCCAGAAGCTGAAATTGTTCAGGAACGGGAAGGACACGTCGCGCGCGCCGATCTGGAGCGGCACGACAAAGTTCATCAGGCCGGTCACCAGAGGCATCGCCACGAAGAAGATCATGATGACGCCGTGGGCCGTGAAGACCTGGTCGTAATGGTGCGCCGGCAGGTAGCCGTCGGACCCGCCGAAGGCGATGGCCTGCTGGAGGCGCATCATGATGGCGTCGGCGAAGCCGCGCAGCAGCATGATGATGCCGAGCACCATGTACATGATGCCGATCTTCTTGTGGTCCACGCTGGTGAACCAGTCCTTCCAGAGATAGCCCCACAGACGGAAGTAGGTCAGGAGGCCGAAGACCAGGACGCCGCCCGTGGCCACCACCGCGAAGGTGGCGACCAGGATGGGCTCATGGAACGGGAAGCTCTCAAGCGTGAGCCGTCCGAAGATCGGGCTCAGGGGGAGGGACGGAGCTGGGGACATGCCGCCTCGCGTCAGGAATTGGAGGGCTGGCGCAGGGTCGGCATGGGCAAGGCCGACGGGGCGCTGATGGGGGTGAAGGCGGGGGTGGACAGGCCGCCCCCGAGAATGCGGGCGCCGCCGACGGACACGGGAGCGCCGACCGCAGCCTTGCTCAGGTCATCGGGCGCACAGATGCCGACGACATAGGCCGGCTCGCCGCCGAGCACCGCGCCACGGCGGGCATATTTGTCGTAGGCGAGCGGCAGCACGTTGCTGGCGCCCTCCTTGCCCAGGCCGCCCTTGGCATCGATCGCCATCATGTCGCTCGCGCACATCTTGCCCGGCTCGACGCACATGTTGACGATGGCCTTGAACAGGCCGGGATCGACGCTCGGATAATACCGCACTGGCACGTTCTGGCTCGGACGCTCAAGCTCGAGGTAGGCCTGCCGGGTCAGTTCGCCATTGGTGCCCGCCTTCACGCCGGCGACCCACTTGTCGAAATCGGCGGCGGGCAGGCCCTTGAACGCGAAATGCATGCCGGAGAAGCCGGCGCCGCTGTAGTTGGCCGAGAAGCCGCGGTACGAGCCGGCCTCGTTGATGACCGCGTGCAGCTTCGATTCCATGCCCGGCATGGCATAGATCTGCCCTGCCAGCGCCGGCACGAAGAACGAGTTCATCACCGAGGAGGAGGTCAGGCGGAAGGTGATGGGCCGGTTCACCGGAGCGGCCAGCTCGTTGAGCGAGGCGACGCCGTATTCCGGATAGATGAACAGCCACTTCCAATCGAGCGCCACCACATCCACTTCCAGCGGCTTCACGCCGGCGGCGACGGGCTGGTCGGCGGTGATGCGGGACAGCGGGCGGTAGGGGTCCAGCAGGTGCGTCGCCATCCAGGTCAGCGCCCCGAGGCAGATGATGATGAGCAGCGGCGCGGACCAGATCACCAGCTCAAGCTTGGTGGAGTGGTGCCAGTCCGGCTCGTACTTGGCCTCGGTGTTGGTCTGGCGATAGCGCCAGGCGAACAGGATCGTCAGCGCCATCACCGGGATGATGATGAGCAGCATCAGGACGGTCGAGATGATGATGAGGTCGCGCTGCTGCACCGCGACGTCGCCGGACGGGTCGAGGACGACGAAATTGCAGCCGCACAGCACCGCCAGCAGCGGCAGCACGGCGAGGAATCGAAAGCGGCTCACGGGAGCACCTGCCTGGGGGATTGCATGGTGCCGGTTGGCTAGCTGCAGTGCAGCACAAGTGACATTGGACAATTTGCCCAAGGCGCCGATAATCCCCTGTAAGGGAATGAACTTGCCCGGTTCGATCGATCCGGAACGGATCATTCTCTCTGCGGTTGAAGCTCTCGCAAGGGGATGTGAAACATGACGCAGATGGCTTCGACCATGGAACGCGACGCGGTGGCGTTGCACAGCACGGGCGGACGGGTGGATCCCAGTGACATCGCCATCGGCGTCGTCATCGGCCGTACCTCGGAATTCTTCGATTTCTTCGTCTATGCGATCGCTTCGGTGATCGTGTTTCCGCGCCTGCTGTTCCCCGGCGTGGACCCGCTGACGGGTACGCTCTACTCCTTCGGCATCTTCGCGCTGGCCTTCATCGCCCGTCCGTTCGGCACCGCGCTGTTCCTCGCCGTCGACCGCTCGCAGGGGCGCGGGGCGAAGCTCACCATGGCCCTCTTCCTCATGGGCACCTGCACGGTCGCCATCGCCTTCCTGCCCGCATATGGCCAGATCGGCGTCTCGGCCGTCTGGTTGCTGGCGCTGGCGCGGATCGGCCAGGGCCTCGCCTGGGGCGGGGCGTGGGACGGGCTTGCGCCGCTGCTGGCCATGAATGCCCCGGAATCCCGGCGCGGCTGGTATGCCATGCTGCCCCAGCTCGGCGCGCCCCTCGGCCTCATCGTGGCGAGCGTGCTGTTCGCCTTCTTCGCCGGCAACCTCTCCACCGAGGATTTCTATTCCTGGGGCTGGCGCTACCCCTTCTTCGTCGCCTTCGCCATCAACGTGGTGGCGCTGTTCGCCCGGCTGCGCATGGCGGTGACGCCGGAATACGAGGCGCTGTTCGAGCGCGGCGACCTCCAGCCGGCCCCCGTGATCGAAACCGTGCGGGCGGAAGGCCCGGGCATCGCCATCGGCGCGTTCGCGCCGCTGGCGACCTTCGCCCTGTTCCACATGGTGACGGTGTTCCCGCTCTCCTGGGTCTATCTGTTCACCCGGGAAGGCGCGACGCGGTTCCTGATGATCGAGGCCCTCGGTGCCGCGGTGGGCATCGGCGCCATCATCGCTTCCGGCACCATCGCCGACCAGGTCGGCCGGCGCACATTGCTCGGCGCCTCAGCGGTGGCCATCGCCGTGTTCAGCGGCTTCGCCCCGCAGCTTCTGAGCATCGGCGTCGTCGGCGAGACGATCTTCATGCTGCTGGGCTTCGTGCTGCTCGGCATTTCGTTCGGCCAGTCGTCCGGCGCGGTGGCCTCGCTGTTCGCCAATCGCTACCGCTACACGGCCTCGGCGCTGACCAACGACCTCGCCTGGCTGTTCGGCGCCGGCTTCGCGCCGTTCGTCGCCCTGTTCCTGTCGAGCCACTTCGGGCTGCTCTCCGCCGGCGCCTATCTCCTGTCCGGCGCGGTATGCACCCTGCTCGCCCTGCGGCTGAACAAGCGGCTGGAGATGGCGGGGGGCTGATGACACACCGGACCGGCGGGGCCCGCACACCCCGCCGGTTCAGCCGGCCGGGACCAGGATGCGTTCCAACGTGTCCACGAAGCGGTCCGCTTCCTCCTGCGTCAGGCACAGCGGCGGGCGCAGCTTCAGCACATGGCCGAGCCGGCCCGCCGCCCCGATCAAAATCTGTCGCTCTCTCAAGGCGTTGATGAGGCGGGTGGCGCCCTCGGGATCGGGAGCCCCGTCCGCCACCATGTCCACGCCGATATAGAGCCCGGCCCCGCGCACCGCGCCTATGGCCGGCGCGCGCCCGCGCAGGTCGTCGAGGCGCGCCGTGAGATGGGCGCCGAGGGTGGCGGCGTGGGCCATCAGCCCTTCCTCAGCGATGACATCGAGCACCGCCAGGCCGGCGGCGGCGGCCACGGGATTGCCGCCGAAGGTGTTGAAATAGCCGAATCGCTCGCAGAATTGCGCCAGCAGCTCGGGCCGGGTGACGACCCCGCCCATGGGGATGCCGTTGCCCATGGGCTTGCCCATGGTCACGAGGTCCGGCTCCAGCCCATGCCGGGCGAATCCCCACATGGCGCTGCCGGTGCGGGCGAATCCGGGCTGCACTTCGTCGGCGATGAACAGCCCGCCGGCCTTTCGCACCGCAGCAACAGCGCCTTGCAGGAAGCCGGGCGGGTCGGCGAACACGCCGTCGCTGGAGAAGATGGTGTCCACCAGCAGGGCGGCGACCTTGTGCCCGCGCGCCTCCAGGGCCGCGATGGCGGCTTCCACGGCGGCGGTGAAGCCGCCCGCCAGATCATCGCCGAAGCGCGCGGGATCAGGCGCGGGAACGGTTTCCACATGGTCCGGCGGGCGGCCGACCTTGTAGGAGGAGGGCGAGACCTCGGTGACGGCGAAGGTGTTGCCGTGATAGGCGGTCTCGGTGACGATGACCCCCATGCCCCCCGTGGCCATGCGGGCGATCCTGAGCGCCAGATCATTGCTCTCGCTGCCGGTGCAGGTCATGGCGAGGTTGGACAGCGGCGCGGGGAAGGTCGACAGCAGGCGCTCGGCATAATCGTGAATGCCGTCAAAGAGATAGCGCGTATGGCAATTGAGCAGCGCCACCTGACGCTGCACTGCCTCCACCACCTTGGGATGGCAGTGCCCCACCGAGGGCACATTGTTGTACAGGTCGAGATAGCGTTTGCCGTCAAAGGTCTGGATGGTGGCACCGTGCGCCGACACCACATGCAACGGTTGGCGATAGAACAGCACCGAGCCCGCCCCGAAGCTCGCCGCCCGGCGGGCGACCAGGGCCTCCACGTCGCCGCTCAGCCCGCTCCCGTCCGCCTGGGGGCGGAAGGCGTTGAGGGCGAGGATCTGCTGCGTCTTGCTGCTCATTGAGCCTGCTCCGATGGCGCATGCGCCAATTTATCGTGCCCGTCCAGATACCTAGCCGAAGCGGGTGAGGAAATTCTCGGCCAGCGCCAGGGTGCCCTCGGTATAGGGGAGGCCCATCTCCCGGGCGGTGGGGGTCTCGGAATGGGAGGCGATCCAGGCGGTCAGCAAAATGCGGCGAAGCATCACAAATACCGGCAATCGCTGGGCTTCTTCCGTCGATAGCTGAGCATGCGATCGGTAGCCCTCGATCCAGGCGGCTTCCAGCTCCGGAATATAGGGCTCGTGCTCGATGAAGCTGATGGCGGCGGCGAAGTCGTAGAGATACCAGGAGAATCCGCAATCGTCGAAATCGATCAGCGAAAGCCTGTCGCCGTCCACCAGCAGGTTGGCCAAACGTAAATCGGCGTGGATCAACCCGAAGTTCCCCTCGGATTCCCCGAATGCCACACAGTGTCGTTCCAGCACGTCCACCGTGCGCTGGAGGAGCGCCCGGCCGGCATCGTCCAGCCCCAGCCCGGCGCGCCAGTCCCCCCACAAGGGCGCCGCCCCCAAGGTGCTGGCGAAATTCCATCGCTTGCGCACGAACCCCTCCGGCCGGCGCCAGCGCCGGGAATGGGCGTGCAGCCCGGCATGGATGCCCCCGAGCTCGCGGAACCAGCCCACCAGCCCGGCATCCGCCGCCGGCTCGGCGCCGGGCACGAAGTCGAACGCCACCACCTGGCGCTGGGTGCCGGCATCGTCGATGTCGGCGATCAGCCCGCCGCCGGCGAGCGGCACCGGGCGCGGCGTCGCCACCACCTCCTCGTCGCGCAATGCGGTGAGCCAGGCCAGCTCGGAGGCGATCTCGGCGCGGGTGTGATAGCCCGGCCGGTGGACGCGGAACACAAGGTCCCCCTGCCCCGTCCCCGTCGCCTTGAAGGTGGCGTTCTCGGAGATGGTGAGCAGGCTGAGCCCGGTGTCGAGCGGCAGCCCCCAGCGCGGCAGCGCCGCCCGCAGGCCCCCTTCCAGGCGGGCCAGGAAATCGCCGTCATACAAAGCGCAGGCCCTCCCGCGTGGTTGGCTCGGATGATGTGGCACCTTCCACATTTTCCGATGCGGATGCAACATCCGCCCTCTCGAAGACCACGGCTCGCCCGCCGCCCCGCCTCACGGCGCGGCCCGATGGCGGTCGAGGAAGGACAGCAGCACGGCGTCGAACGCCTCCGGCTCCTCATAGAAGGGCATGTGGCTGGAATGCTCGAACAGGTGCAGCTCCGCCTGCGGCAGGGCGCGGGCCATGCGGGCGGCGCAGGCCGGCGTCTGCTCGTCATGGCAGCCGACCGTGATCAGCACCGGCAGGGTCAGCTTCGGCAGGTCCGCCAGCCGGCTCCAGTCCTTCAGATTGCCCACATAGAGAAATTCGTTGGGCCCCTGCATGGCCTCGTAGGGCACCATGTTCCAGTCGTTCAGGGAGCGCAGCACCGGCGCCGGCCACTCCCCCTTCAGGCGGCAGACGTGGCGGTGGTTCAGCAGAATGATGGCGGCGAGATAATCCGGCGCCTTCAGCGTGCCCGCCGCCTCGTGCGCCGCCATCATGGCCACGGTCTCGGCGCCGAGCGCGGCGCGCAGGCGGTGCAGTTCCTGCATCAGGTGCGGCAGGTCCGCCGCCGTGTTCTGGAGGATGAGCGTGCGCACAGCCTCCGGATGGGTGAGGGCATATTCGATGGACAGCCACCCGCCCCAGGAATGGCCGGTGAGATGCACGCGGCCGAGCCCCAGCGCGGTGCGCACCGCCTCCACCTCGGCCACATAGCGGGTGATGGACCACAGCGCCGGATCGTCCGGCCGGTCGGCGGCGCCGCAGCCGAGCTGGTCGAACGCCACCACGCGCCAGCCGTGGTCGGCGAGGAAGGAATGGGCCTCGCGCAGATAGTCGCACGGCAGGCCCGGCCCGCCGTTGAGGCACAGCAGCACATTGTCGCCGGTGCCGAATTCATAGGCCACCACGGTGTGGCCGCCCACATCCACCTTGACCGTCCGGTCCGCCTGCCGCTCCTGCCACATGGCCTGTCCCGCCTCTCCTGAGAGTGCCTTTGAGAGTGCCTTGCCTGCCGCCTCACCCGCGCGGGCGGGCGACGGTGATATCCACCCGCGCGCGCTCCATGGCCCGGCCGATGGCCCCGCCCGGCGCCTTGTCGGTGACCAGCCGGCGCACATCGTGCCAGCGGCCCCAGATGGCCAGGGCCTGCTGGTCGAACTTGGTATGGTCCGCCACCGCAATGGTTTCCGCCGCCCGCAGCATCATCGCCTTGTAGACCGAGGCGGCGGCGGCCTCCGCGTCCGACAGCCCCTCGGGGGTGATGCCGGTTGCGCCGAGGATCGCCCAATTGGCGTTGTAGGATTGCAGGAACTCGATGGTCTCGGCCCCCACCATCATGCCCTCGCGGGCATTGTAGCGGCCGGGGCACATGAGCACGGTGAGCGTCGGGTTCTGCGAGATGACCGTGGCGATGGAAAAGGAATGGGCGATCACGGTGAGGTCGCGGCACTCCGCCGCCATGCGCCGGGCCACATGGGTGGTGGTGGCGCCGGCGCCGATGGCCACCACCTCGTTGGGCTTCAGCAGCTTCACCACCGCCGCCGCCATGGCCTCGCGCTCGGCCACCATCATGCCATGCCGCTCGGTGACGGAGGGCTCGGTGCCCAGCGGGCGCACCGCGCCGCCATAGGTGCGGTTGATGAGGCCCTTCTCGCCCAGTTCGTAGAGGTCGCGCCGGATGGTCTCGGTGGAGACGTCCAGCTCCGCCGCCAGTTCGGAGACCCGCAGGGTGGAGGTGGCCATCAGCTCCGCCACGATGCGCTCGTGCCGCTGCTTCTTGCTGAGTTTCGGCCGCTCCAGCATCACGCTTCCTTATCCTTCCCGCTGTCCGTCGGTCTTGCCCGCCGCATGGCGCGCACCCAGCGGATGCCGTTTCACCCCCCTCCCTGCCCTCCCCCGCAAGGGGGGAGGGCTCCCCGTTCTCACGCCCCGAACGCCCGCAGAATCAGCGCGCCGCCGCCCCCTCCCCCCTTGCGGGGGAGGGTTGGGGAGGGGGGTGAAACGGCCGGAATCGGGCGGCCGATCAGCCATCAGCATAAAGGGATTCCGCGCCGTCCCGCTCATGCCGCGCTCCGCCGGCGCAGCAGCAGCATGACGAGGCCGCCGAGCAGTAAGGCGGCGGCGGCCACCAGGGTGCTCATGGTGCCCAGCGCCGGCACCATGGGCGTATAGCCCGCCACCATCTTGGAATAGAGCCATTTGGGCACGGTGGAATCCGCCCCCGCCGTATAGAGCGAGAGCGGGAAATTGCCCCAGGAGAGCAGGAAGGCGAACAGCGCGCCCGACCAGATGCCGGGCCACAGCAGCGGCAGCGTCACCTCGCGCAGCACCTGCCAGCGGCTGGCGCCGAGATCGCGCGCCGCCTCCTCCAGCGCGGGGTCGAAGCCATAGACCTGGATGGCGATGATGAGCGTGACCACCGGCACGATCCACACCAGATGGGCGAACACCGCCGTCATCCAGGAGGTCTGGATGCCCAGCGCGCTGAACCACAGCAAGAGCGCGAGGCCGAGCACCGGCTGGGGGAAGAAGATGGGCAGCAGCACCAGCTTCTGGAACAGCCGCCGGCCTTTCCAATCATAGCGGGCGAAGGCGAGCGCGCCGAAGAAAGCGAACACCACCGACAGCAGCGTGACCAGCGCCGCCACCAGCAGCGAATTCTCCACGATCATGCCGATCTCGATGGAGGCGAAGGTGCGCTCCCACCATTCGGTGGAGAAGGCGCGCACCGGAAAGCCGAAATAGCGCCCCTTGCTGAGGCTCGCCAGCGCCCCGCACAGGATGGGCAGATAGAGCAGGAGGGCAATGAGGCCGGTCCAGAGCGAGACGAGGAGCGCGGTGCGCCTGCGGGCCTGGTCCATCACCGCCTCCCCAGCAGCCGGTCGAGATCCAGCCGCTGCAAGGCCAGAAGCGTCAGCGTGCCGATGAACAGCGTGACCAGCACGGCAAGGGCCGAGCCCAGCGGCCAGTTCTGCGAATAAGTGAAGGCGATCTCAATGTCATGCGAGATGACGATGACCGACTGCCCGCCCAGGATCTTGGCTTCCGCCACCGCGCCGATGGCGAGCACGAAGGTGAGCAGCGTGCCGATGAGGATGCCCGGCATGGCGAGCGGCACTTCCACCTCGCGCCAGATCTGCCAGCGGCCGGCGCCGAGATCGCGCGCCGCGTCGATCAGGTCGCGCGGCACCATGGCGAGGCCCAGCGTCATGGGAAACAGCATGAAGGGCAGATAGGTATAGACCATGCCCGCCAGGATCATGCCCGAGGTGTAGAGCACCTGCGGGCCGCCGGAAAAGCCCAGCGCCTTGAGCGAGCCGTCCAGCACGCCGTTCTTGATGAAGAACAGCACCCAGCCATAGAGCCGCACGTTCTCCGACACGAACAAAGGGAAGACGAACAGCACGCTCACCAGCCCCGACCAGCGGCCGAACACGAAGGTGAGCCCGAAGGCGATGGGATAGGCGATGAGCGCCAGCAGCACCACGGTGGCGAGCGCGAAGCCGATGGACCACAGGAAGGACAGCCACACCGTGTTGGAGAGGCTGAACAGCTCGGCATAATTGGCCAGCGAAAAGGCGCGCAGCACGGCGAAGCTGCGCGGCGGGGCGAAGGAGAAGGCGAGGATCGCCAGCAGCGGCGCCAGGAAGCCCACCGCCAGGAGGCCGAGCAGCGGCAGGGCCGCGCGGGCGCCGGGCGAGAGGCGGAACGGCAGGCGCGGCGCTCCGGCTGGCTTGGTGGCGGTGTCGGTTGCGCGATCGGACACGGAGAGCGAGACCATCGGCTCAGTTCCGCACCGCGATGGCGTCGCGCGCATCCCAGCCGAGCCGCACGCGCTGGCCCGGCGCGGCATGGAGCGCCTGCGCGCGAGAGAGTTCCACCAGCATCACCTTCTCGCCCACCCGCACCTGATACTGGATGCGCGAGCCCAGCGCATATTCATTGTAGATGACGCCTTCCAGCGCATTGTCGGCGCCCGCCCCCTCCCCCAGCACGCGCAGATATTCCGGCCGCACCACCACATAGGCCGTGGCGGCATCGGCGATCTCCTGGCATGGGGCGAGGGTGAAGCGGCCGGGCACGTCCACCCCGGTCCAATCCTCGACGCCGGCCGCCCGCTCCACGGCGATGACGTTCACCTCGCCCATGAATTCGGACACGAAGCGATCCACCGGCTTGGCATAGATCTCCTCCGGCGTGCCCACCTGGACCAGGCGGCCGGAGCGCATGACGCCGATGCGGTCGGACATCACCATCGCCTCCTCCAGCGAATGGGTGATGTAGACGAAGGTCTTGCCGGTCTCCCGGTGCAGGTCCTTCAGCTCCTTCTCCAGCACCTTCTTGAGCTTGTAGTCGATGGCCGAAAGCGGCTCGTCGAAGAACAGCACGTCCGGGTCATAGGCCAGCGCCCGGGCGAGCGCGACGCGCTGGCGCTCGCCGCCGGAGCATTTCATGACGTTCTTGGCGTAATAGCTCTCCGGCAGGCGGACGACGCCCATCAGCTCCAGCGCACGGGCCTTGCGGGCCTTGGCCGGCACGCCGCGCATCTTGAGCGGGAACTCGATATTCTCGCCCACGCTCTTGTGCGGAAACAGCGCCAGGGACTGGAACACCATGCAGGTGGGCCGCTTTTCCGGCGGCATCTCGTTGATGCGCACGCCGCGCAGGCTGATGTCGCCCGCGCTCGGCGCCTCCATGCCCGCCAGCATGCGCAGCAGAGTGGTCTTGCCCGAGCCGGAGGGGCCGACGATGGTGAGGAACTCGCCCTCCATTACGTCGAGATCGAGCGTCTCCACCGCGACGAAATCGCCGAAGGTCTTGCGCACGCCCACGAGCTGGAGGATCGGCAGGTTCGGCTTGTCGGTGGTCGGCATGAAGGGTCCTGGGCTGGCGTGATGCGGCTTGCGTGATCGAGCGGGAAGAATGATCGAGCGGAACGACATGGCGGCAAGGCTTGCGGCGGCCGGCGCCTCGATCCACGCCGGCCCATAGCGGAGGGCGTTTCACCCCCTCCCTGCCCTCCCCCGCAAAGGGGGAGGGTGACATCGGCGAGGATGCACGAACCGACATTCCGGCTCGCATCGTCAGGCTGTTCAGCGCCCGATCATCACCCCGCGCGACCGGCCCCCTCCCCCCTTGCGGGGGAGGGCTGGGGTGGGGGGTGACGCGGCCGGGGCAGAGCGCGCCGGCCCTTCCCCCACCCCGCGCCCCTACCCGCGCACGCGCTTGGCGGCGTTCATCACGTCGAGTGCCTTGTCGTAGTCCGGCACGATGTCGTACTCCACCGAGCGCGCCATCTCCTCGTCCAGGCTGTCCCACTGGATCGCCTCCAGCTCCTTGGGCGTGAACAGCTTGAAGCAGTCCGGATTGCCCATCTGGGCCACCGGGTTGAAGGTGCCCTCGGCGAAGGCCACCGTGTGCGCCACCTCCGGCGCCTGCACGTATTTCAGAAACTCGATGGCCAGCGGCGAGAGGTTGGGGTTGTTCACCGTGGAGGTGACCTCGATCCAGGAGATGCCGCCCTTGCCGCCGGCCATGGGGCCCTTCAGCGGGGTGATGCCGCGCAGTTCCGGATAGCCGTCGGCGCGGGCGGGCGAGACCGAATAGGTGCCGCCGGTGAGGTGCAGGTCGATCTCGCCGGACACCAGGGCCTGGTTCATGGCGGCGATGTCGCCGATCAGCTTGGCGCCCTTGAACACCCGCTTGGCGGTCTCCTCGAACTTCGCCATCTCCTCCGGCGTGTGGGTCTTGAACGGGTCGATGCCGGCGACCAGGAAGATGTTGAACACATTCCAGTCGTCGCTCTCCAGGATGCCGTATTTCCCGGCGAGCTTGGGGTCGTTGAACAGGTCCCAGCCGGTCTCCTCGGCGGTCTTGCGGCTGATCTTCTTGGTGTTCACCACGAAGGAATAGGGCCCGAAGCGCTGGCAGGAGCCGAGCAATTCCTTGCCGTCGTCGCTCATGGCCCATTTGTAGGGCCATTTGAACATGGGCAGCATCTTGGCGAAGAACGGCTCGAATTCGGCGATGGGCAGCGGCTTGATCAGCTTCTCCGGCGCCATCACCTTGCGCGCCCAGGGATTGTTGACGTTGATCAGGTCCCACACATTGATCTCGCCGGCGCGCAGGCGGTTGATCATGGTGGGGTCGTTGGTCAGGCTCTCCGCCTTCACCGTGGCGCCGGTCTTCTTGCGGAACGGGTCCAGCACCTGGGCGGAGTTGTAGCCCTCCCAGCACAGGATGTTCAGCTCCTTCTCGCGCGCCGCGAAGGCGCGGGAGCTGGCGAACGGGCCGCCGGCCACCGCGAGGCCCGCCGCCATGCCCTGCAGCACGGAGCGTCGTGAAATGCCCGGCTTCGAAATGCTCATGGGTCCGACCCTCTGGAATGGATGTGCCCGCGCCGCGATGGCGCCTGTTCCCGTGTTCAAGCCCGGCCCCGCTGCTCCGCCGGCACAGGTCATCCGCAACCGGACGCGCCTTGCGCCGCCGGCCCAGGACGTGCCTGAAGCGTGGGACTTCTTGTTGAACTATGTTGGATGTTAAGCGCCGCTCCGTGGGCTTTACAACATATTTTTCGCATTGCATCGTCGCCCTCGCAGCGCGGGGCGCCCGTCCCGCCTGAAGACGGAGAGACACATGCTGACAGCGCTCGCGGGGCGCACGGCCATCATCACCGGCGGCAGCAAGGGCATCGGCCGCGGGCTGGCGAAACGCTTCGGCGAGGCCGGGCTGAACGTGCTGGTGGTCGCCCGCTCACTCACCGAGGCCGAGCGGGTGGCCGCCGAGATCGGCCCTTCCGCCTCCGGCTTTGCCGCCGACGTGCGCGACGCCGCCGCCTGCCAGGCGTTCGCCGCCGCGGCGCTGGAGCGCTACGGGCGGATCGACGTGCTGTGCGCCAATGCCGGCATCTTCCCCGCCGCCCGGCTCGACGTGATGACGGGCGACGATTTCGACACCGTCATGGACACCAACCTGAAGGGCACCTTCCTCTCCGTCGCCGCCGTGCTGCCGGCCATGAAGGCGCGGCGCTGGGGGCGGATCGTGGTGACCTCCTCCATCACCGGGCCGATCACCGGCTATCCCGGCTGGGCGCATTACGGCGCCTCCAAGGCCGGCCAGCTCGGCTTCGTGCGCACCGCCGCCATCGAGCTGGCGCCGTGGGGCATCACCATGAATGCGGTGATGCCGGGCAACATCAGGACCGAGGGCCTGGACGGCCTGGGGCCGGACTATTTTGCCAAGATGGAGGCCTCCATCCCCATGGCCCGGCTCGGCGGGGCGGAGGACATCGCCAATGCCGCCCTGTTCTTCGCCTCGGAGGAGGCGGCCTACATCACCGGCCAGTCGCTGGTGATCGACGGCGGGCAGGTGCTGCCGGAATCCCTCGCCGCCCTGGAGGACCTCGGCGGCCCGGCCTGAGAGACGAAAAACCGCCCCCGGCCACGGGGACCGAAGGCGGCTGCCCTGACCGGCAGGGGTGAGGCCGGCCCGCGAACGGGCCGGCGCGATCCTATTCGGCGCCCACCGGCAGCGCCCGGCCGCCCGCCGCCACCTGGTCGGCGGTGATCGGCCGGTTGGGCAGGACGAGGAGATAGACCGCCGCCGAGGCCAGCCCGATCAGCGCGCCCACCACCAGCGCCGGCACGAAGCTGCCGGTGGCCTGGACGATGAAGCCGGTGACGGTGGGCGCCAGCGCGCCGCCGATATAGCCGCCGAAATTCATGATCGAGCCCAGCGAGCCGGTGTTGTTCTCCGGCGCGCACACGCTCACCAGCGCCCAGCCCATGGCGCTCGACGCCCCCGCGCCGAACATCACCACGGCGATGCAGGCCACCGCCAGATTGGTGGAGGGCGCGATGGCGGCGAGATAGGTGAACGTGCCCATCAGGACCAGCGCCACCACGGCGGGAAAGCGCCGGCTGTTGATGGGCGAGAGGCCGGCGCGCATCAGCCGGTCGGCCACATAGCCGGTGCCGATGCTGCCCACCACGCCGAACAGATAGGGGATGGCGGCGAGCCAGCCGGTCTTCTGCAGGCTGAGGCCGCGCTGCATCTCCAGATAGCCGGGCAGCCACGCCTGGAACAGCCACAGCAGATAGACGATGCCGAAGAAGCCGAACACCAGCCCCCAGGTGACGCGGAAGGCGAACAGGTGGCGCCATTGCGCGAACGTGATGGGCTCGGCCTTCCGCCGCGCGCCGCCGTCGGTGAGGTAGCGCTCCTCCTCGGCGGTGAGGCCCACCTCCTCCGGTTCGCGATAGATCGCGAACCAGGCGACCGCCACCATCACGCCGGCGATGCCGACGATGATGAACATCCAGCGCCAGCCGAAGGTCAGCATCAGAGCGGTGAGCAGCGGCGGGGCGATGGAGGGGCCGAGCGTCGAGGTGCAGTTGAAGATGCCGGTGGGCAGGCCGCGGCTGCGCACGTCGTACCAGTCCTTCACCACCCGGGCGCCGGAGGAGAACATGGGCGCCTCGCCCAGGCCGAGGAAGACCCGGGCGGTGACGAATTGCGAGAAGCTGGAGACGAAGCCGCCCGCCGCCTGCGCCACGGACCAGACCAGCAGCCCGCCCGCCAGCAGGCGGCGCGGGCCGAAGCGGTCAATCAGCGCCCCGCCCGGCAATTGAGCGAACGCATAGGCCCACAGGAAGGCCGAGAGCAGCAGGCCCATCTCGGCGATGGAGAGGCCCAGCTCGCCACGGATGGTGGAGCCGCCGATGGCCAGCGTCGCCCGGTCCACGTAATTGATGGTGCCGGCCAGGACCAGCAGGATCAGCGCGGAGCGCTGGATGCGCCGGATGCGCGGCGAGGCCTTCAACTCGGACATTCATATCCTCCCGATGAAACCGGCGGCCTTCGCGCAGCCATGCGCCGTCAAGGGCGCTGCGGGGCCGTCTTGGTCTTGAAAATCCGCCCTCCGGCCGACGCCGCTTGCGCGCCCGGCACCGGAAGGCGAGCGGCATTCTGTATCGCCCTTCTTTCCGGCCGCAAGTCACCACGTGTAGAAACCGGCAAATAAAACGTCCGGTTCCACATGGTGGTATCAAAAATCATCACTATTGGTCGCCACGCGACTGACATTGCATTCATCCATGACTGAATAACATCTCACGATATGGGAATTGCGCTGCAACGCACACCATGGATAGTCATGCATGACCTATGGGAATGCTGTTGCTTACAGGCCGCCGGACGCCGGCGACCGCGCGCCCTTCAGCCACGACCAGGCGGGCGTTCCGCCATGGGGCATCCCGCCCGTGTGGCCCGCCACGGTCGCACCGGCGGCGCCACATCCCCCTGCGGAAGGGGCCGAGCCCAAATCTTAAGCAGATGCGCAAATGCACCGCAGCGCGGCATTTCACGTTGACGAGGCGGACATCCGGTTCCAAAATTGGAACATGGTTCCTTATTTTGGAACAGACTGGATCGAGACCCCCCGCGACTCCATAGGCCCCCATGAGCGCCCTCGGCACCGCCGTCGATATCCTCCGCTGCTTCTCCGAGGCCCGGCCCGAGCTGAGCTTCGCCGAGATCATGGCGGCCACGGGCCTGCCCAAGAGCTCCACCTCGCGCATGCTCCGCGCCCTGCGCGAGGCGCGCCTGCTGGAGCAGGACGAGGTGACCCGCAGGTTCCGCCCCGGCCTGCTCACCTTCGAGCTGGGGCGGCTCTACCGTGCCCATGACGATCTGATCGGCCGCGCCGAGACCGCCCTCAAGGAGGTCTGCGCCCGCACCGGCCACACCGGCTACATCGCCGTGCTGGATGGCTGCGACCAGATGGTGCTGCGCATGGTGCCCGGCTCGAACCCGCTGCGCGTGGTCAGCCCCGCCGGCCAACGCGGCTCGGCCATCGCCACCTCCAACGGCCGGGCCATGCTGGCGCGCCTGTCGGACACGGAGATCCTGGCCCGCCTGCCGGTGCCCTTCCCCGTCCTGCCGCGCAATTCCCCGCACTCGCCGGCCGAGCTGCTGGGCCGCGTCGCCGAGATCCGGCGCACCGGCCAGTCCGCCTCCGACAACGAGGCCATCGAAGGCGTCGCCTCCCAGGGCTTCGCGCTGTGCAACCGTGAGACCGGGGAGATGATCGGCGTGGCCGTGTCCTATTCCAGCCAGGCGACGCCGCCCGAGGAGCGCGCCCATGTGGCGCGCGAGCTCGAAGCCATGGCCCGCGCCGTGGGCAGCGTCATCGGCGATGCCGTGTGGGGCCAGAGCCGCGAGGCCGCGCGATGAGCCGCGCCGTTCCCAATCTCATGGGCCTCGCGCTGCTGCCCAGCGCGCTGTTCTTCGCTTTGTTCTTCTTCCTGCCCATCGGCCTGATGGCGGTGATGAGCTTCCTCACCGGCAATCCGGTGGTGATGCCCAACGTGGTCGCCACCACGCGCCATTACGAGCGCATCCTGGAGGACCCGTTCTATTTCGAGGTGATGTGGACCACGGTGCGCATCGGCCTGTGGACCACCGCCATCACGCTCCTCCTCGGCTATCCCCTCGCCCACCTCATGGCGCGGGTGAAGAGCCGCTCGCTGCACGCGCTGCTGCTGATGGCGGTGCTGATGCCCATGCTCACCGGCATCGTGGTGCGCACCTTCGCCTGGATGGCGCTCCTGTCCGACAAGGGCGTGGTCAACCAATTGCTCCAGGGCCTCGGCTTCGCCCCCATGCAGCTCATGTACAACGAGTTCGGCATCGTGCTCGGCCTCGTGCACATCTATTTGCCGTTCATGATCCTGACACTGACCGGCGTCATCGGCCGCATCGACGAGCGGCTGGAGCAGGCGGCGCAGAATCTCGGCGCCAGCCCGATCCGCGCCTTCGTCGAGGTGACGCTGCCGCTCAGCGTGCCCGGCATCCTCGCCGGCTCGCTGCTGGTCTTCGCTCTGGCCATCAGCGCCTATGTGACGCCGATCCTGATGGGCGGGTTCCAGATCATGACCCTGCCGATCCTGATCTACCAGCAGATTTCCGCCAACTTCAACATCGGCTTCGCCGCCGCGCTGGGCATGGTCCTGCTCGCCCTCTCGCTGGTGCTCGTCGTCGCCTACAACCACATCCTCGCGGCCCTCAGCGGCCAGCGCGATCTCCAGTGAGGCCGGCCATGCTCTCCATCAAGATCGGCCGCTTCGCCTATCTCGCCGCCAACTGGGCGGTGCTGATCTTCCTGCTGCTGCCCATCGCCATCATCTTCGTCTTCGCGCTCAACCCCACGCCCTATATCGAATTCCCGCCCGTGGGCGTGTCGCTGAAGTGGTTCGACAAGTTCTTCGCCTCCAGCCAGTTCATGTCGGCGCTGCTGCTCAGCCTGGAAGTGGCGGCCCTCACCACGGTGGCGGCCACCGTGCTGGGCGCCAGCGCCGCGCTCGGCATCGCCCGGGGCAACGTGCCCGGCTCGCGCGCCATCACCGCCATCATGCTCTCCCCGCTCATGCTGCCGGCCATCCTCACCGGCCTCGCTTTGTTCCAGACCTATGTGCTGATGGACGTGGGCCGCCCGCTGTGGGGCCTGGTGGTGGGCCACTGCCTGGTCACGGTGCCCTATGTGGTGCGCACCACGCTGGCGGTGCTGCACAATTTCGACCTGCGGCTGGAGGAGGCGGCGCGGAACCTCGGCGCCAGCCCGCAGCGCACCTTCTTCGAGATCACCCTGCCGCTGATCAAGCCGGGCGTCATCGCCGGCGGCATCTTCGCCTTCATCGTCTCGTTCGACCAGTTCCCGGTCTCGCTGTTCCTGGTTTCGCCGGGCCAGGAGACGCTGCCGATCACCCTGTTCAACTATCTGAAATACGACCTCGACGGCACCATCGGCGCCGCCTCCGTGGTCTCCATCCTGCTCGCCGCGCTGGTGGTCATCGGCCTCGACCGCACGGTGGGCCTCAGGTCTTACGTGAAGCTCTGAACAACAAGCCGTCCCATCCTTCCAAACCGGGGAACCTGCCGTCATGAGTGACCACCAGACGTCCTTGAACCGCCGCCAACTCCTCGCCGCCGGCGCGGCGCTCGGCGTGGGCGCGCTCGCCGCCCCGCACGTGTCGCGCGCCCAGGAGGCCGCCACGCTGCGCATCACCGGCTGGGGCGGAAAGTGGGGGCAGATCATGTCGAGCGACCTGATCCCCGCCTTCGAGAAGGAATACAAGTGCAAGGTGGTGACGGACACCGCCTTGCCCTTCCTGCCCAAGCTCCAGGCCAGCCCGCGCTCGGCGCCGATCTACGACGTGCTGCACACCAATTCCAACGAGCAGTGGGCGGCGGTGGAGATGGGCCTGGTGGAGCCCAAGATCGACGCCAAGCAGGTGCCGAACCTCGCCGACGTCTATCCCTATGCGGTCAGCGACAAGATCGTCGGCGTGTCGATCTTCACCAGCGCCATCGGCCTCGGCATGCGCACCGACAAGGACTATCCGGCCGTCACCTCCTGGAAGGACTTCTGGGACGCGCGCTATTCCGGCGCGCGCGGCGGCTACGTCATCCCGGTCAACAGCCTCGGCCAGGCCTTCCTGACGCTGTGCGGCGCGCTCTACGGCAAGGGCTATACCGATCTCGACGCCGCCTATGGCGCGCTGGAGAAGATCAAGCCCATCAAGCTGGTGGATTTCACGGGCGCCATGGAGAAGATGCTGCTGTCCAGCGAGGTGGGCATCTGCGTCATCCATGACAGCGGCGTCTACCGCTATTATGACGACAAGCCGCCCACCACCTTCGTGGCGCCGAAGGAAGGCGTGCTGGCCCTTGAGCAGGTGCTCTCCATCACCCCCGGCAGCAAGGTGAAGGAACTGGCCAACGCCTATGTGAACTACATGCTCTCCCTGCCGGTGCAGAAGAAGCTGGCGCAGAGCGTGTGGTATTCGCCGACCAACAAGACGGTGGTGCTGGACGAGCCCTATGCCTCGCGCCTGCTGACCACGCCGGAGAAGGTGTCGAGCCTGATCCAGGTGGACTGGAAGTGGTACAACGCCCACAAGGACGCCATCGACAGCCGCGTGAACCGGATCTTCCGCGGATGAGCGCGCGCATCGAACTTTCCGCCGTGTCGAAGAGCTATGACGGCGGCGCCCGCGCCGTCGATGCCATCGACATGACTATCGAGCCGGGGGAGTTCTTCTCCCTGCTCGGGCCCTCCGGCTGCGGCAAGACCACCACGCTGCGGATGATCGCCGGCTTCGAGACGCCGACCGACGGCGTCATCCGCGTCGGCGGGGCGGACATCACCCGCGTGCCCGCGCACAAGCGCGACATGGGCATGGTGTTCCAGAACTACGCCCTGTTCCCCCACCGCACGGTGCGCGAGAACGTGGCCTTCGGCCTGCGCATGCGCGGCATGGCCCGCGCCGCCATCGCCCGGAAGGTGGACGAGGCGCTGGCCATGGTGGCGCTCACCGGCTTCGAGGACCGCCGGCCGGGCCAATTGTCCGGCGGGCAGCAGCAGCGCGTGGCGCTGGCCCGCGCCATCGTCATCCAGCCGCGCGTGCTGCTGTGCGACGAGCCGCTCGGTGCGCTCGACAAGAAGCTGCGCCAGTCCATGCAGTTCGAGCTGAAGCAGCTGCAGAAGACGCTCGGCGTCACCCTGGTGTTCGTGACCCACGACCAGGAGGAGGCGCTGGCCATGTCCGACCGCATCGCCGTGCTGAACGGCGGCAAGGTGGAGCAGGTGGGCACGCCGGTGGAGATCTACGACCGCCCGGCCACCCGTTTCGTGGCCGACTTCATCGGCGACACCAACCTGTTCCGCGGCGAGATCGTGCCGGCCGGCGCCGGCGTGGCGCTGAAGGTCTCCCCGGAGCTGGTGCTGCCGCTGCCGGCGGCGCCCGCCGCCTCGGGCCTCGTCTCGGTGGCGCTGCGGCCGGAGAAGGTGCGGCTCGCCGCCGGAACCGACGCCAACGCCATCACCCCCGGAACGGTGGAGAGCGCCAATTTCCAGGGCGGCCACGTGCTCTATCGCGTCGCTTTGCCCGGCAACCGGCACCTGCTGGTGCAGAGCCGCAACGACGGCAGCGGCGCGCCGCTGCCCGCCGGCGCGCCCGTCTCGCTGAGCTGGGCGCCGGCCGACCTCGTCATCCTCAAGGACTGAACGCTTATGGACACCAAACGCATGGGCGTGGTCGTCATCGGCCAGAGCCCGCGGCCGACCATCGCGGCGGAGATCGCCGCCGTGGTCTCGCCCGACTTCCGGATCGACCTGCGCGGCGCCCTCGACGGCATGACCCGCGCCGAGATCGACGCCATCCCCCCGCAGGACGGCGCCGACGCGCTGTTCACTTTGCTGCCCTCGGGCGACGGCGTACGCATCAGCAAGAAAGTGGTGGAGGCCCGCGCCGCCGCGCAGATCGCGCGCTTCGCCGAGGAAGGCGTGGCGGTGACGCTGCTGGCCTGCACCGGCAAGTTCCCCAACCTGCCGCAGGCCGGCCAGGTGATCTTCCCCTCCGCCGTGCTGCACAAGCTGGTGGAGGCGGTGCTGCCGCAGGGCCGGCTCGGCGTGTTCTCGCCGCTCGCCGAGCAGAGCGCGCTGATCCACAAGAAGTGGGAGCGCGCCGGCGTCGAGGTGGTGGGCGTCACCCTCCAGCCCGGCTCCGACGATGCCGCGGTGGATGCGGCCGCGACAGAGATGGCGGCGCTGAAGCCGGACCTCGTGGTGATGGACTGCATGAGCTATTCCAGCGCCAACAAGGCCCGCGTGCGCCGGAGCTTCAAGGGGCCGGTCGTGCTCGGCGTCGCCACCGCCGCCCGCATGGTGGAGGAGATGCTGTCATGAGCACCGATACGAGCGCGCCGTCCTTGCGCGAGATCACCGCCGAGGAGATCGAGGCGCTGGCCATCGGCGCCTGGGTGCTCGGCACCGGCGGCGGCGGCAGCCCCTATCTCGGCCTGCTCAACATGCGCCGCCTCTATGCCGACGGCCGCCGGGTGCAGTTGCTCTCGCCGCTGGAGCTTGAGGACGACGACTGGGTGGCCGTGGTGTCCAACATGGGAGCGCCGCTGGTCGGCCAGGAGCGCCTCGCCGACAGCCGCAACACCGCCCGCGCCGTGCGCATGCAGGAGGAGATCAACGGCATCAAATTTCGCGCCGTGATGTCGGTGGAGATCGGCGGCGGCAACGGCGTGCAGGCCCTCATGGCCGCCGCCGAGTTGGGCATTCCCGTGGTGGACGCCGACTGCATGGGCCGCGCCTTCCCGGAGGCGCAGATGACCTCGGTCGCCATCGGCGGCCTCAAGCCCTATCCCTGCACGCTCTATGACCCGCGCGGCATCGAGGCGGTGGTCACCAAGGTGCCGAGCTGGAAGTGGATGGAGCGGGCGAGCCGCAAGGTCTGCGTCGAGATGGGCTCCATCGCCTCCACCTCCAAGGCGCCGCGCACCGGCCGCGAGGTGAAGGACTGGGGCATCCATTTCACCACCACCGCCGCCATCCGCATCGGCCGCGTGGTGATGGAGGCCAACCGCCGCCACGAGGACCCGGTGGAGGCGATCCTCGCCTCCGAGGGCGGCCTCAGGCTGTTCACCGGCAAGGTGGTGGACGTGGCGCGGCGCGCCACCGAGGGCTTCCTGCGCGGCAGCGCCACGGTGGAGGGGCTGGAGCATGATCGCGGCAGCCGCCTCGAACTCTCGTTCCAGAACGAATGGATCGTCGCCTGGCGCGACGGCAAGGCGATCGCCACCTCGCCGGACCTGATCTGCGTGCTCGACAGCGTCTCCGGCAACGGGGTCGGCACCGAGACGGTGCGCTACGGCCAGCGCGTCACCGTCATCGCCCTGCCCGCCCCCGCCGTGCTCACCAGCCCCAGGGGCCTGGAGCATGTGGGCCCGCGCGCCTTCGGCTACGACCTCGACTTCCACTCCCTCTTCCAGCCGTCCGTCGGACAAGGAGCCTGACCATGCGACGCATCGGCATCGACGTCGGCGGCACCAATACGGACGCCGTGCTGCTCGACGGCACCACCGTCATCCATTCGGTGAAGCGCGCCACCACGCAGGACGTGACCACGGGCATCCTCGATGCCCTCGCCGCGCTGCGCCAGCACCCGGCCACGCGCGGCACCGTGGATGCGGTGGTGATCGGCACCACCCATTTCATCAATGCGGTGGTGCAGCGCCGCCATTTGCAGAAGGTCGCCGCCATCCGCCTCGGCATGCCGGCCAGCGCCGCTTTGCCGCCGTTCTGCGACTGGCCGGCCGATCTCGGCGCGCTGGTCAAGGGCGAGGTGTTCATGCTCGAAGGCGGGCATGATTATGACGGCCGGCCCTTCATGCCGCTGGACACCGCCGGCGTGCGCGCCGCCGCCCGGCGCATCAGGGACGCGGGCATAAGCTCGGTCGCCATCTCCGCCATCTTCTCCCCGCTCGATCCCAGCGGCGAGGAGCAGGCCCGCGCCATCCTCCAGGAGGAATGCCCGGAGGTGGCCGTCACCCTCTCCCACGACCTCGGCCGCATCGGCCTGCTGGAGCGGGAGAATGCGGCGCTGCTCAACGCGGCGCTGCGCGACCTCGCCGCCACCACCGTCTCGGCCTTCCGCAAGGCCATCGCCGACAGCGGCATCGACGCCCCGCTCTACCTCACCCAGAACGACGGCACGGTGATGCAGGCGGAAGTCGCCACCCAGTTCCCGGTGATGAGCTTCGCCTCCGGCGCCACCAATTCCATGCGCGGCGCGGCCCATCTGTCGGGCCTGGAAGACGCCATGGTGGTGGACGTGGGCGGCACCACCTCCGACATCGGCCAGCTTCGCAACGGCTTTCCGCGCGAGGCGAATTCGGTGGTGGAGGTGGGCGGCGTGCGCACCCTGTTCCGCATGCCGGACCTGCTGTCCATCGGCCTCGGCGGCGGCAGCCATGTGGACCCGTCCACCGGCCGCATCGGCCCGCTCTCCGTGGGCTATCGCCTGACCCAGGACGCGCTGGTGTTCGGCGGGCGGCAGCTGACGTCCACCGACATCGCCGTGGCCGCGGGCCTGCTGGACATCGGCGACCGCGCCCGCGTGCAGCACCTGACCGCCGATTTCATCAGGTCGGCGCTGGACGATGCCCGGCGCCAGCTCGAAGACAATGTGGACCGCATGAAGACCGAGGCCGGCGACGCGCCGCTGCTGGCGGTGGGCGGCGGCGCCTTCCTGGTGCCGGAAAAGCTCGCCGGCTGCTCGGACATCATCCGCGTGCCGCACGGCGACTGCGCCAATGCGGTGGGCGCGGCCATCGCCCAGGTGAGCGGCGAGACCGACCAGGTGTTCCGCGACCTTTCCCGCGACGACGCCATCGCGGCGGCGCTCGCCATCGCCCGCGACCGGGCGGTGGCGGCGGGCGCCGAGCGCGACAGCCTGAAGACCGTGGAGGTGGAAGACATGCCGATCGCCTATCTGCCCGGCAACGCCCTGCGCGTGCGGGCACGGGTGGCGGGCGGCATCGCCACCCCCGGCGTGCGCGACGCGGCCTGAGCCGCCCGCGCCATGGGCCGGCGGCCCGCACCGCCGGCCCATCCGCCTCGCTGGCCTTTTGTCCGCAAGGCATTTCGTCAGGCACGGGCGGGTGTTCACCAGGACCGCCCCGTCCTGGCCGTGCCGATCCGAACATCTGCGTGCGATGAGGGCGCCGATGGCGAATGTCGATCCGTTGCGGACCTACGGCTTTTGGGCATTCGGGATGCGGTGAGCAAACGCATAGGCACGGTCAATATTCAAGCCGGGTCCCCGATGGGATCACCCTACCTACTGAGACGGGCACCGCCTCCCCAATTAGCCCCGAAGGCTCGGAGATGGCTCAAGGCCGAGGAGCAAGAGCGAGTTCCCATATCGCGGGCGCATCACTATGCGGTATATTTAAACCAATTAAAGGAATCGGCCTGTGCGTCTGTGGGGTAGGGCTATGATCACGTTTGAAGAATTTGAGACGCAGTGGCTCGAAGAGGTTCGGGCCGGCCGACCCAGCACGACCCAGCTTGGCAATCGCTTTGCTCAAAAAATCCTACGCGACTGGCATGAGATCGACGAAGCGACGGCGGAAGTAATTCTCTGTGACGGTGCCGGAGATGGCGGCATCGATGCCGCTGTGTTCGTCAAGGCTGATCCAGCAGAAGGGATTGAAGGGGCGACGTGGATTCTCATCCAGAGCAAGTACGGCACCGCGCTCAGTGGGCCAAACACGATCACGCTGGAAGCTCAGAAGCTATTTGCGACGCTTGAGGGGCGGCGTGCATCGTTGTCGTCCGTCTCGACAGAACTTGTCGAGCGGCTAAAAACTTTTCTATCAAACAAGGGAATCGGTGATAAACTTGAATACGTTGTAGCGACCAGCCGCAAACTGACTGAAGAGGAGCTTGAGTATCTCAGGAATGTGAGAATACTTGGTCGAGATAAATTCGGCGAATGCTTCGATACTGACGCCGTTTCGATTGAGACGATATTCAATAAGGTATGCGAAGAGCAACAAGTCGTTGGGCCGCAAATATCCGTCACTCTAACAACGTCCGTCACCGCGTCGACAAAAGACCTACACATCGGCGCAACCACATTACCCGACGTATTCAAATTTATGAATGAATATAAAAATAAGTCTGGCGACTTAGACATGCTGTATGAAAAAAATGTTAGAAAATTTCTTGGCGGTAAACGCAAGGTAAACAAAGGCATCGAGAACACAATAGAGACCACACCGGAGCGGTTTGGTCTATACAATAACGGGATCACCATTGTCGCCGAACACCTATCTCGTGATAGTGTCGGCACGTTAACCTTGACTAACCCGTACATTGTCAACGGTTGCCAGACAACTCGATCAATATGGTCTGTCTTGCAAAGAAAACTAAACGCAGGAGGATCAGCCCCGACCGAAAGGCAAAAGGAGTGGGAAGAACGGCTCAAACAGGGGGTCGTTGTCACTAAGATTGTTTTGGTTGGCCCTGGCGGCGACGAACTTCTGACGGAGACAACCCGTTACACAAATTCGCAAAATGCAGTTGGAGAGAAAGATTTCATCGCCCTCGAAGCGGATTTCCGAGCCTGGGCACCAGCCTTCAATAAGGAGTTTGGCGTATTTTTGGAGATCCAGCGTGGCGCATGGGAAGCACGGCGAGCCTACCAGAAGCAAAACCCATTGGCGGTGCCGCAGTACACAGAGTCTGCCAACGCTTTCGATCTTCTCAAGGCTTATGCCGCAGGTTGGTTGGTTGAGCCGGGCATCGCCTTCGGGAAAAATCCGCCGTTTGCCCCGGGCGGATCGCTCTTCAACAAAATTGTCAACGAGGCTGGCTTTGGGACCGATTCGCTTTTCGCCGCGTACCAACTCCAGTTGCTCGCGGGTCGCTATGGCTTCGGCCGGGGCGCGACGAAGCCCTCACGGGGGCAAACCCGCTACCTGTTCATGATGGTGGCGGTTGGCCTAGTGAAAGACAGCCTGATCCAACTGGGAAAAAATAGCGAAAAGGTTGATCTAGTCAAAGCTGTACAAGCTCTCGCACGCGCAGATTTGCTTGGGCATTTCGGCAATGTGGCGGTCGGCGTGATTGATGACTATCTTATTTCGGGAGGTGACGATACAATTTATCTGGAACCGGAATATAGAAAAACAAATGATCTCAATGCGTTTCTAAAATCTGAAAAACTCGGGAAAACCGACGAATTCTCGCCGAATCTCCGAACTCAGATTTCCCTTGCAAAAAAAGATTTTCGCAGGGGAGACTATTTGGACGACGTAAACAAGGTACTTGCCGCAGCAGTCTGCTCCTCCGTCAGTCATTAGACGAACGGCTCTGGCCCGCTTAGCGATCCGCCGGCAATGGGGCTCTGTGCTGAGTGTGCGCTTGTTAGCACGCTGGCGTCACCAGGTGGTGACCGCCATGGGCAGGATCCAGACCTCTGGTCGGTGCCCGATGAAGTTCAGCAATCCAGCCTAAACCGACAATCTGCACATCCATTTTCGGCGCCGCGCCCGGCCGTGTCACTCGGCGCATCCCCGTCATTTCAGGGCGTCTCCCGGCCATGCCGAAAGGTGAGGGTCGCATCGTCATTACAGGCCCAGCGAACGCTCACGCCGCGCGGCGGGCGCGGATGAGTTCCGCCGCGCCCACCACGGCGCAGCACAAGCCCATGAGCAGCAAAGAGATGGCCGCCGCCGCCGGAAAGTCCGAGCCGGCGTCGGAAATCTTGCTGTAGAGCACCAGGGGCAGGATGTTCACCTGCGTCCCCACCAGCGCCAGCGCGGTGCCATAGGCGCCGATGGCCACCGCCGCCGTCAGGCAGAAAGCGGTGATGAGCGCCGGCATCACCTGCGGCACCAAGATGTCCAGATGCGCCGTGAAGCTGTTGGCCCCGAGCGAGCGGGCGGCGGCGATCTGCGCCCGGTCGAAATTGGTCAGCACCGGCAGCATCACCAGCACCACGCGCGGGATCAGATAATAGGAATAGGCCAGCCCCAGCCCCATGGGGGTGAAGATGAAGCCGCCGACCACCGCCGGGTCCGCCCCGAGCTTGGCCAGCAGCAGGGTGACGAAACCGGAGCGGCCGAACACCAGGATGAAGCCGTAAGCGATGACGAGGCCGGAGAAGGTGAGCGGCAGCGAGATGGCGAACAGCGCCACCGCCCGCGCGCGCTCGCTCAGCCGCGCCAGATTGAGCGCCACCAGGAAGCCGACGAGCACGGAGAAGGCGGGCGCCAGCGTACCGAGCACCAGGCTGCCCCGCACCCCGCGCCAGAACACCGGATCGGCCAGCACCCGGCCGAAGGCGGCGCCGTGATCGTCCGCCGCCTCGCGCACCACGGAGAGCAGCGGCAGCAGGAAGAACACGGCGAAGATGACGGCCGCCGGAAGGGCGAACGCCAGCCGCACGCCCCGCCCCGCCAGGGGAATGGCGCGCCCGCTCTTGCGTGATGTGCCCGGTGTCCGCGTCATGGCCGCCAATGGTCCGTCCGTCTCAATTCGTCATCCTCTCAGCAGTGACGCAACCCCTCCCCCGCGCGCACCGCGCTCCCTCTCCCGCTTGCGGGGGAGGGCTGGGGTGGGGGCGCGCGAAGCGCGGAAGCGCGCCACCACGCGCAGGCCCGAGGGCAAGGTCGCTCCGCCTGCGGCGGCCCCCACCCANCCCTCCCCCGCAAGCGGGAGAGGGCTTTACCGCGCTCAGGCTGCGCACCCGCTCAATTGCCGAGCACCTGCTTGGCCCAGAGCTGGTCGATCTCGGCCTTCTTGGCGCTGGCCTTCGCGACGTCCAGCGGAATGGCCTTGATGGCGGGCATCTGGGCGGCGACGGACGCCGGCAGCGGCACGCCGGGCACCGAAGGGCGCACATAGCCCTCGGCGAAACGGGCCTGGCCGTCGGCGCTCATGATGAAGTTGAGCCACAGCTTGCCCGCATTGGGGTTCGGCCCGCCCTTCACCAGGCTGATGGCATAGGGCGCCGCGACCGTGCCCTCGGCGGGGATGACCACGGCGACGGCATCGCCCATGCCGTCCTTGTACTTGGCCTTGAGGCCGTCATTCTCATAGCCGATGAGGATCGGGATCTCGCCCTTGAGGAACTGCGCATAGGGCGTGGTGCCCACCGTGCGCAGCACGTTGCCGGCCTTGTGCAGCTTTTCCAGATAGTCGATGCCCGGCTTCACATTGTCGATGCTGCCGCCGTTGGCATAAGCGGCGGCGATGGCCACCACCTGGCCCTGGCCGGTGGAGCGCGGGTCGAGATAGACCACCGTGTTCTTGTATTCGCTCTTCAGCAGGTCGGCCCAGCTCTTGGGCGGGGTCTTGACCAGGTTGGTGTTCACCAGCAGCGCCGGGCTCAGCGTGTGGATGGTGAACCACTTGCCGTCCGCCTGCTTGAACTCGGGCACCAGCTTGTCGAAGTTCATCGGCTGGAAGGGCGCCACCACGTCCTTGGCGGCGGCGTCCAGCGCCGAGCCGGCGAAATAATAGGCGGTGTCCGCCTGCGGGCGGTTGCGCGACTTGTCGAGCGCCACCACCGTCTGGGCCGAGCCGATGTCGTTATAGACGATCTCGACGCCGGGATAGCGCTTCTGGAACGCCTTGAACTGCTCGCCCCAATTGGCCCAGGTGGGGCCGGTGTCGAAGGAGACGACCATGCCTTCCTTCTTCGCCTGCTCGTAGAGCGCGGCCTCGCCGGGGAACAGCTCCGGCCCGTCCAGGGCCATCGCGAAGGTCGGCAGCGCGGCGGCGGGCAGCGCCAGAGCGAGGGCCGTGGCAGCCTTGGTCAGCCAATGGGTCATGACAAGCTTCCTGTGTGGAGAGCGGTTGGGTCTGGCGGCAGGAGGCGGATCGCCTCCGGTGGAATCGAGACGGCGGCGATGGCCGTCCGGATATTGGTCTCGATGCGCACGAGGCCGCTGCCCACCTCCAGGTCGCAGCGGCGCACGGCGCCGAGGAAACGGTCTTCGCTGATGCGCCCGTAGAAGACGTTGGGGCGGGCGGCGCCCGGCAATTCGGCCAGCGGCACCACCTGCTCGGGGCGCACCAGGACGCAGGTGCGCCCGCCCGGCTCGAAGCCGGCGGTGTCGCAGGCGAGTTCGCCGAGGCGCGTCACCACCCGGCCCGGCGCGCGGACCTCGCCGTCCCACAGATTGGCGTGGCCGACGAAGGCCGCCACGGTGCGGCTGGCCGGGCGGTCGTAGAGCTCGCGCGGCGCGGCCACCTGGATCAGCCGGCCGGCATGCATCACCGCCACCCGGTCGCCCATGGAGAGCGCCTCTTCCTGGTCGTGGGTGACATGCAGCGTGGCGATGCCGGCGCCGCGCTGCACCCGCAGGATCTCGTCGCGCATGCCGTGGCGCAGCGCCGCGTCGAGGGCGGACAGCGGCTCGTCCAGCAGCAGCGCGCGCGGCGAGAACACCAGCGCCCGCGCCAGCGCCACCCGCTGCTGCTGGCCGCCGGACAGGCTGGTGGGCGCGCGCTCGGCGAATTCGGCGAGGCCGACGCGGGCCAGCGCGTCCAGCGCCCGCTGCCGGCGCTCGGCCTTGGGCGTGCCGCGCACCTTCAGCGGATAGGCCACGTTGCGCCACAGGCTCATGTGCGGGAACAGGGCATAGGACTGGAACACCACGCCCAGCGCCCGCTCATGCGGCTCAAGGTCGGTGACGTCGCGCCCGTCCACCAGGATGCGGCCGGCGTCCGGCACGGCGAAGCCCGCCAGCAGCTTCAGCAGCGTGCTCTTGCCGGAGCCGGAGGGGCCGATGACCGCCAGCAGCTCGCCGGTGGCGATCTCCAGGTCGATGTCGAACACCCCGGCGGTGCTGCCGGGATAGCGGAAGGAGACGTTCTCGAAGCGCACGCTCATGGCCTCACCCCCGCGCCGCGCGGGCGGTAAGCGCGCCGCCGGCGGAGGCCAGCACGGCCAGCACCAAGAGCACGATGGTGGCCGCGCAGGCAAAGCCCGTGGCGCCGTAGAAGGCCTGGAGCAGCGTGATGGGATAGGTGCGCGACAGGAAGCCGGCGATCAGGTTGGAAATCTGGAACTCGCCGATGGAGATGGCGGAGACGGTGATGAGCCCGGCCAGCAGGCTGTGGCGGATGAGCGGGAGCACGATGTCCAGGAAGCGGCTGGAGAAGGGGGCGCCGAGCGTCGCCGCCACGCGCTCCAGCTCGTCGAGGCGCAGGTGGCCCATGTCGGACAGGAGGATGTTGAGCAGGTAGGGCAAGGTCACCACCACATGGGCGGCGATCAGCAGCCAGATGCTGCCGAGCCAGGGCAGCCAGTCGGACGAGAACACCAGGATGAAGCCGAAGCCCAGCACCAGTTCCGGCGTCGCCACCGGCAGGAGGGTGACGACCCGCGCCGCCGCCTGCACGCCGCGGCGGGCGCTGGCGTGGATGGCATAGGCCAAAGGCACAGCGATCAGCATGTCGAGGATGCAGGTGGCGGCCACCACCTTCAGGCTGGTGAGGAAGGCGCGCTGGAAGCTCGGGTCGGCGGCGACCTCCGCATACCAGCGGCCGGTGAAGCCGCTGGGCAGCAGGGTGTTGGTCCAGGTCTCCCCCACCGAGCCGAGCGCGAGCAGCGCGATGGGCGCGAGGAGGAACAGGAGATAGAGAATGGTGGCCAGCACGGCGCCGGTGATCCCCCCGAATGGTCAGGCGTCTTCTGCGCCCGATCCGATGATACTTTTATGACACGAATGTAAGTTTTCGATCAATCTGCCGACCAGGCATCCAGCCGCAGGAAGCGGGTCGCCACATGGCCCAGCACCTCCTCAACGCTGGCGCAGACGATGACCCCCGGCACCACCGGCGCGTTCAGCATGGCCAGCACCTTGCGGTCGAAATGCATGCCGAAGGCCATCTCGCTCAGCGTGCCATATTCCCCGCCCACCGCCACCAGCGCCTCGCAGGCGCGGGCGACGATGGCGTTGCGCGCCGGGCCGAGGCCGGTGGCGAGCGGGATCGTCACATAGGGATTGGCGGTGTCCCATTCGCCGTCGGGAATGATACCTATGGTCACGCCGCCGGCGGTGAAGGCGCCCCGGCTCGCCGCCTCCATCACCCCCTTGCGCCCGCCGGTGAGCACGGTCAGGCCGAGCTTGGCGAAAGCGCGGCCCAGCGCCTCGGCCACCTGCTCCTGCTCGGGCGAGGCCGCCTTCGGCCCGATGATGCCCACCGGCACCCGCCGCAGGGTTCCCCCGCCGGCCAGCAGGCCGAGCGCCTCCACCGGCGTGACCGCCCGCCCCGCCCCGTCCGCCGTCGCGGCGGCCGGGCGCCAGGACAGCGCCCAGGGGTCGAAGCTGCGGCCGCCGGCCAGCAGCGCGCCGCCCTCCGTCCAGGTGAGCGGGGGATGAGCGGCGGCGGATGAGGGCATGGGAGAGACTTTCTGGCAGGAACCGCTCGACCGGCGGCGCGAAGATGACTTACGATGGACGCATGTAAGTTTTCTTACACGAGACACGCCCCTTGCCAAGATCCTCCGCGCCGCCCGCGTCCGCCTCCCCCCTGCCCGACCCCGCGCCGGCCGGCGCCATGCCCGACGGCGCGGGCGACGCCGACGTCTCCCCGCGCCAGCAGGAGATCGTGCAAAGGGTGCGCGAGCAGGGCTTCGTCACCATCGAGACCCTGGCGCGCATGTTCGACGTCTCGCCGCAGACGGTGCGGCGCGACATCATCCGGCTCGACGAGGCCGGCCTGATCCAGCGCTTCCACGGCGGCGCCGGCCTGAAGGAGACCACCACCCGCCTGGTCTACAGCCAGAAGCGCGCCGCTTCCCCCGACGGCAAGAAGCGCATCGCCCGCGCCTGCGCCGCGCTCATCCCGCACGGCTCCTCGGTCTGCCTCGACGTCGGCACCACGGTGGAGGCGGTGGCGCAGGCGCTGCTGGAGCACCGGCGCATGCACGTCATCACCACCAGCGTCGGCGCCGCCGGCATCCTGGCCGGCAGCCAGGTGGGCGACGTGGTGGTCACCGGCGGGCTGATGCGCGGCGCCGATGGCTCGCTGGTGGGCGAGGCCGCCCTCGCCAGCCTGAACAGCTTCCGCATGGACACCGCGGTCATCGGCTGCTCCGGCTTCGACGACGTGGACGGCGCGGTGATGGATTTCGACCTGCTGAAGGTGGCCACCAAGAAGGCCATGGCCGCCCAGTCGCGCCGGGTGATCCTGGTGGCGGACGCCACCAAGTTCACCCGCTCCGCCTTGGTGCGGGTGATGGATTTCGCGGCGGTGTCGGCGCTCGTGACCGATGCGCCGCCGCCGGACCATCTCGCCCAGCGCATCGCCGAGGCCGGCTGCCGCCTGCTGGTGGCGGCGCAAGACGATTAGGCGGAAGACGACCAGCGCCCTCCCGCCCCGGGCAGGTCCGGCAGGGCGGGCCCGAAGCGGGGAAGGCCGACACGGAACATCCCATGGCGCAGCGAAGGCCGCCGCGCCATGGCGGACCACGTGACCCCGCGCCTCAGCCCGCGAGGCGCGCGTCGCGTTCCTTTATCAGCCGGTCCAGTTCGGCCTGCTGCTCGTTGATGCGGTCGGCCTGGAACTCCTCCGCCGCCGCCCCCGAGGCGCCGGACGCCTGCTCGATGAGATCGCGGATATTGGCCCGGATGGCGGCGATCTGATCGTCCAGGTCGCTCACGTCGTGCGTTGCGGTCATGCTGTTCTCCTTCACCTGGCGGAACCGTGAGCGCCGGTGCCGGCGGCGGCGCGCAGGGCCTCCACCAGGCCCTCCACGTCCCGCGCGCCATCATAGCGCACGCCGTTGATGAAGAGGGAGGGGGTGCCGTTCACGCCGCTGCGGATGCCGCCCGTGAAGTCGTCACGGATCCTGGCGTCGTAGCGTCCCTCGAACGCGGCCATCACCGCCGCATTGTTGAGCCCGACCTGCGCGCCGTAGTCGAGCAGGTCCCGCATGTCGAGCGCGGCCTGGTTCTCGTACAGCATGTCGTGGGCCAGCCAGAAGCGGTCGATGGAGGCCGCCGCCTCCGCCAGTTCCGTGGCCTGGGCAGCGTGCGGATGAGCCTCGGTGATGGGGAAGTTGCGGAACACGAAGCGCAACTGGTCGCCCATGGCCTGCTGCACGGCCTTGAGCACCGGATAGGCCTCGCCGCAATAGGGGCATTCATAGTCGCCATATTCCACCAGCGTCACCGGCGCATCGGCCGGGCCCTGGGCATGGTCGCCGGGGCCGACCGGGGGCGTAAGACGGTTCATGCCTTGTCTCCTTTGGCCTGAACCTGCCCGGCGATGACCTCCAGGGCTTCGAGGATGCCATCCGCGCCGGGGTCGATGCCCACCGGCGAAACGTAGCTCCAGCGGATCACGCCGGCGGCGTCGATCACGAACAACGCGCGGGCGCAGGTGCCCTCCTCCTCGCGGTAGACGCCGTAGCTGCGCGCCACCGCGCCCTTCGGCTCGAAATCCGCGAGCAGGGGAAAGTGGAACCTGCGTCCCCCGGCGAACGCCGCGTGGCACCACACGCCATCCACCGAGAGGCCGACCAGTTGCGCGCCGAAGCGGCGGAACTCCGGCAGGATCTGGTTGTAGAAGCCCATCTGATCGCTGCACACCGGCTCCAGTCGGCCGGATAGAAGGCGAGGATGACGGGCGCGCCGCGCAGGTCCGCCAGCGCCACCTGCTGGTCGGGCGTGGCGGGCAGGTGGAAATCGGGCGCGGCGACACCGGGCGGCAGCGCGGGCTGCGGAGCGGCATCCCGAAGTGGGGAGACAGGCATCGCTGACATGGCAGGCATCGCTGACATGGAAGGACCGCCCGCGGCGCCTGCTCCCTCATGCGCCGCCGCATCTGCGGGCGGGCGAGCCGCCTCCGCAGGCAAGCACACGTGGATTGGCGTCGAGGCAGGCATACGGCAATCCCAGCTTCACATCCCAGGGCATCTTGCGTCTAGCATGGCCGGTGCGCCGGCGATTGTATCATCGGACGGCTGTGGCCGGACCCGGCGCCGGGCGTGCGGCTGCCCCCCGATTGTGCTCGGGACGGTTTGGGACCATGCTTCGGCAGGTTCCCATGAGGATGGCCAGACCGTTGCATGCTCCCGACCCGCGCCGCGGGCCCATGGACCTCCCACGACCCGGCGACCTCCCACGACCCGGCATGGTCCGGCGGCCGTGAACGCCCCCTCCGAGGCGCCCGGGCGGGTGCAGGGCGTCAGCGCCTTCTGGCGCACCCAGGAGATGTTCCTGATCCAGGAGGTGATGCGCCTCATCGGCAAGGGCCTGGAGATGGACGAGGTGCTGCGCGAGATGCTGCACCTCCTGTCCGAACTGCTCGGGCTCAACCGGGGCCGCATCGTCCTGAAGGCGCCCGATGACGCCGACTACCGCATCGCCTACGCCTACGGCCTGACGCGGGAGGAAATCGAGCGTGGGCGTTACGGGCGCGGCGAAGGCATCACCGGCCGGGTGATCCAGGACGGCCACCTCGTCATCGTCCAGGACATCGACAAGGAGCCCCTGTTCCTCGGCCGGGCGGTCATGCGGGAGCGCCTGCCGCAAGGCGTCGTCTCCTTCATCGCCTTGCCGATCCGCGTGGACGGGCGCACCGTCGGCGCGCTCGCCTGCCACCGCATCCGCCACCGCGAGCGGCCGTTGGCGGACGACGTGACCATCCTGCGCATCATGGTCACCATGATCAGCCAGTTGCTCACCCTCAACGCGCGGGTGGACCAGCGCACCCGCGCGCTGGAGGAGCACAATGCCATGCTGGCGCACGAACTGCGCTCCAAGCGCGTGCGCTACGGCATCATCGGCACCGCGCCGCCGCTGCTGCGCGCCCTGGCGCAGATCGAGCAGGTGTCCGCCGCCACGGCCAGCGTCCTGCTGCTGGGGGAGTCCGGCACCGGCAAGGAATTGTTCGCCCGCGCCCTGCATCTGGCCGGGCCGCGCCGCGACAAGCCGTTCATCAAGGTGAACTGCGCCGCCATTCCCGAAAGCCTATTCGAGAGCGAATTGTTCGGCCATGAGCGCGGCGCCTTCACCGGCGCGGTGGCGGCCCGGGCCGGCTGGTTCGAGCAGGCCAAGGACGGCACCATCTTCCTGGACGAGATCGGCGAGATGCCGCCCGTGCTCCAGAGCAAGCTGCTGCGCGTGCTCCAGGAGGGCACGGTGGTGCGGCTCGGCGGCACGCGGGAGATCAAGGTGGACATGCGCCTCGTCGCCGCCACCAACCGGGACCTCGCCGCAGACGTGGGGCGCGGCAGCTTCCGGGAAGACCTGTTCTACCGGCTCAACGTCATCCCCATCCACCTGCCGGCGCTGGCCGAGCGGCGGGAGGACATTCCCGACCTCATCGCCCATGTGCTGGCCCGCGCCAACCAGGAGAACCAGCGCAACGTGACCCTCACGGCCGAGGCGATCCGCCATCTGGCGCGCCAGTCCTGGCCGGGCAACGTGCGGCAGCTGGCCAATGCGATCGAGCGGCTGGTGCTGCTGGCGGGCAAGGCGGAACTCGGCCTCGACGACGTCGCGGCATCGCTGCGCGAGCGCGGGCCGGAGGTGGCGCCCGCCCGCGCCACGGCCGCGCCCGAGCCGGCCTACCGCCCCTATCTGCGCGTCGGCTCCCACGGGCCGGAGGAATTGCGCCAGGCGCTCGCCCGCGCCGGCGGCAACAAGTCCCGCGCGGCGCAGATCCTCGGCCTCACCGAGCGGCAGTTCGCCTATCGCTGGCGCAAGCTCGGGTTGGGCGACCCCGCCGCCTGACCCCGCCGCCACCGCCACCCACCGGCGAGCGTCCCGACAACCATCCGCATCGCCTCGGCATGGCCGACCACCCGCCGGAACGGCTCCGCGCGATGCCCCGCCACGTCGCCGGCGGCGAAAGCGCCGGGCCGACCGCCCGTGCGCGCCGCCGCCCGCAGGCGGCCGGGCTGGAGGCCGAGGGGCCGAAGATCAATATCGACATGTTCGACATTATCGACAATTCACCCAAAGCCTCATCTGCGACCTAACGTGAGACTTTAACCATAAGATTCTGTTTTCACGTTATTTTTCAACGATACTTAAACCAGATCCTCATCTGGCACGCGCCTTGCGGAACAAGCCTTGCGGCCCCTCCCCGCCGCAAGCGATCCAAGGACAGGCCATGAGCGCGACTGCCGCCGAGACCACCCTCACCACCTATCTGCGCCCCATCGACCGCGACGGGCTGGCGGCCTTCGCCGAGAAGGGCCGCGCCAATCCCGCCTCCCGCGGCACCAACGTCGTGCGCACGGTATGCGAGGGCCAGTACCGCACCCTCAGCTATGTGGGCGACCATGCGCCGGTGGTGGTGGACGAGCCGCTGCACCTGTTCGGCCAGAACACCGCGCCCGCGCCCGGCGAGATCGCGCTCTCGGCCCTGGGCGGCTGCCTTGCCGTGGGCATCACCGCGGTGGCCACTTGGAAGCAGGTGAAGCTCTCGCGCCTCGAACTGCGGCTGGAGGGCGACATCGGCAATCCGGCCGCCTGGGGCGCCGGCGGGGCGGAGAAGAAGCCGGAGGACATGGGCTTCCAGGAGATCCGCGTCACCGTGACCATCGAGGGCGACGCCGACCGCGCCACGCTCGACGCCATCGTCAGCCAGGCGAACTACTTCTCGCCGGTGGCCAACACCATGCGCAACCCCATCCCGTTCAGCATCGCCCTCGCGGACTGACCCATGCCCGGCAGGGGCCGCCGTCCGGCGGCCCCGCTTCCGCGATCCGAGGAGAATGCCATGGCCCCGAATGCCGCAGTGCGGACCGCCGACCCCGCCCTTCCCGCCGCGCACGCCGTCCCGGCGGGCGGCTGGAGCGATGCCGCCGTGCTCGCCGCGACGGCGGCCGTTGCGGACGGCCCGCTCAGCGCCGCGGCCACGCGCATCGATCACGGCGAATATCCCCTCCCCATCCTGTCCGCCTTAGGCGAGGCCGGAGCGCTCGGCGTCCATCTCGACCGTCATGGCGGGCGCTTCGGCCTCGCCATCTCCGCCATGGAGGCGGCGAGCCGCGCCTGCGGCGCCACCGGCTTCCTCATGTGGGCGCACGACGTGTGCGGGCTCTATCTGGAACAGTCCGGCAACCCGGCGCTCTCCGGCGCCCTGCTGGATGACCATGTGGCCGGGCGCAGCTTCGGCGGCACCGCCTTGTCCAACCCGATGAAGGCCTTCTCCGGCATCGAGCCCATGCTGCTGCGGGCAAGGCCCGTGCCGGGCGGCTACCGGGTCACGGGCACCCTGCCCTGGGTCAGCCATATCGGCCAGGGCCAGTATTGCGGCGCCATCGCCGGCGTGGAGCGCGCCGACGGCACGGTCTCGCACGAGATCATGTTCCTGCTGCGCTGCGACGAGCCGGCGGAGCTGCGCCCCTGCCCGCAATTCTCCGGCATGGAAGGCACCAGCACCTGGAGCCTCCGGCTGAAGGACTATCTGGTCGCCACCGACGACCTCATCGCCGATCCGGCCCGCCCCTTTGTCGGCCGCATCCGTGGCGCCTTCATCCTGTTGCAGACCGGCATGGCGCTGGGCGTCGCGCAGGGCAGCATCGATGCCATGCTGGCGGTGGAAGATCAGCTCGGCCATGTGAACCAGTTTCTCGACGACCGCCCCGCCGATCTCGCCGCCGAACTGGCCGAGCTGCGCGCCGCGATCCAGCGCCTCGCACTCACCCCCTATGAGGGCTCGAAGGACTATCTGCTCGACGTGCTGGATGCCCGCGCCCAGGGCGCGGAATTCGCGCTGCGCGCCGCCCAATCCTCCCTGCTGCATCAGGGCGCGCGGGGCTATCTGGCCTCCGCCGCGCCCCAGCGGCGGGTGCGCGAGGCGCATTTCGTCGCCATCGTCACCCCGGCGCTCAAGCATCTGCGCTGGGAGATGGCCCGGCTCTCCCGCGACGTGCTGCCGGCGGAAGGCGTGCCCGCATGAGCCGGCCTGAGCCCACCGATGGCCTCGGGCCGTGGCTGCAATTCCTCTGCCGCGCTTGCGGGCTGATCTATGACGAGGCGGAAGGCGACCCCGATGGCGGCCTGCCGCCCGGCACGCGCTTCGCCGACATTCCCGACGACTGGCAATGCCCGGTCTGCGGTGTCACCAAGTCCGATTTCGAGCCCTATGCCGGACGCCGCCCCAACGTCCCCGGCGCGGCGGAGCCCGCCCCCCGGCCACGCAAGGCCGGCATCGTCATCGTCGGCGCCGGCATCGCCGGCTGGAGCGTGGCGGAGGCCATCCGCGCGCACGATGCGGACGTGCCGCTCACCCTCGTCACCGCCTGCGCGGGCGATGCCTACCACAAGCCGGAACTCTCCATCGCCCTCGGCCGGGGCCTGACCCCGGAGCGGCTGCGGCGCGAGGCCGGAGCGGACAAGGCCGCGCGGCTCGGCGTGCGGCTGATGGCCGATACCTTCGCCATCGGGCTCGACCCCGCCCGCCGCCGCCTGCGCACCACGCGCGGCACGCTGGCCTATGCGCATCTGGTGCTCGCCCAGGGCGCGGCGCCGGTGGTGCCGGCGGCGCTGGCGCCGGAGCTGTGCTGGCGGATCAATTCGCTCACCGCCTGGAGCGCCCTGCATCGCGCGCTCAAGCTGGAAAGCCGCATCTGCGTGGTCGGGGCCGGCATGGTCGGCTGCGAGATCGCCGAGGATCTGGCCCGCGCCGGCCACGCCGTCACCCTGCTGGACCTTGCCCCCCTGCCGCTGCCGGGCCTGCTGCCCGCGCCGGCAGGCGCGCGCCTCGCGGCGGGGCTCGCCGGCGCGGGCATCCGCTTCATGGGCGGGGTACGGGTCGCCGGCCTCGCGCGCCGGCCGGACGGCACGCTCGCGCTGGCCACCGACGCCGGCACGCTGGATGCCGACCATGTCATTTCCGCCATCGGCCTTGCCACCGAGAGCCGGCTGGCGCGCGGTGCCGGCCTCGCGTTCGATCGGGGCATCGTGGTGGACGGCGCCACGCTGGCGACCAGCGCGCCGCATGTCCATGCGCTGGGCGACTGCATCAGCATCGCCGGGGCGCCCTGCCGCTTCATCGAGCCCATCGCCCGCCAGGCCGAGGTCATCGCCCATGCGGTGCTGGGACTTCCGCACGCGGACTATGTCCATTCCGCCCCGGTGATCCGCCTGAAGACGCGCGCCCGGCCGGTGGAGATGCACGGCACGCCCGCGCCGCGGGCGCCGTGGCAGATCGTCCAGGATACGCCGGACCGCCTCGCCATGGAGCAGCGGCAGGACGGGCGGCTGATCGCGCGCCTCGCCCTGTAGCGGGCGCTGGCCTCACCACACCGGCGGCGTGGTGATCCACAGGACGCGGGTTTCGCCGTCCGCCACGTTGCTGAAGCGGTGCGGCAGCGTGCTCTCGAAGCAGAAGGCATCGCCCGGCCCGAGGCGGTGGACTGCGCCGTCGATCACCAGTTCCAGCGCGCCCGCCAGCACCACGCCGCCCTCCTCGCCCACATGGTGGTAGGGCTCAAGGCCCGAGCTGCCGCCGGGCGCCAGCACGATCTCCATGATCTGCAGGGCACCGCTGTTTCCGGCGGTCAGGAAGTCCTTCACGAGGCCCTTCCCGCCGAGGTTCAGCCGGCGGCGCTGGTGCACGCGCAGGATGTGGCGGGGTGCCTCGGCCGAGGCCGCGTCCTCGCCGCCGAACAGCGCCTGCACCTCCACGTCCAGCGCGCCGCAGATGGCGCGCAGCGCGCGCACCGAGGGCGAGGAGATGCCGCGCTCGATCTGGCTGAGCAGGCCGACGGAAATGCCCGCCGCCTCCGCCACCCGCTGCAACGACCGCCCCCGCGACAGGCGCGCCGCGCGGATGGCGAGGCCCAGGGCCCGGTCGTCTTCCGTCGTCTCGCCGGCGGGCGCCGGGACGGCCGCCGCCGCGCCGGATGCGGACGGCGATCGGACGCGCCTCTGTTTCATCATTATGAAATTTCCCACTGCGCGGGCTGGTGCTGAAAGCATCATATGCTGCCGATGTTCGTCATTTAAGACAAGCAACAATATCCATTTTCATAAAATTGAAAAAATGCCGCCACCGCTGTTGCCGCGCAAAGCCGTTTCAATATAGTGAAGCAGCCATGCTCCCGGGCAGGCGTCATGCCCGGACGGCGCGCCCCTTCCCGCGCCTCCGGTCCTCAGAGGCGGAACCAACTCGCGCCGGACCGCGCGGGCCTGTCATGGCCCCGCGCCGCCAGAGCGCGGCACAGGAGAGCTGAATGTTGCTGAAATCCCTCGCCGTCCTGGCGCTCGGCGTCGCCGTGAGCCTGTCCGCGCCGCTGCATGCGGAAGAGGCGATCAAGGTGGGCGTCACCACCACCGGCGTTCCCTTCACCTTCCTCGACACCGCCACGCAGCAGCCGAGCGGGGCCATGGTGGATCTGGCCAAGGCGATCGCCGCCGACAACGGCCTGAAGGCGACGTTCGAGCTGACCTCCTTCTCGGCGCTGGTGCCCTCGCTCTCGACCCACAAGATCGACGTGATCTCCGCCGGCATGCTCGCCACCGACGAGCGCCGCAAGGTGGTGGACTTCAGCGACGCGGTCTACACCTATGGCGACGCCATGTTCGTCGCCGCCGACGGCAAGGACGTGACGCTGGACGACCTCAAGGGCGCCACCGTGGGCGCGCAGGTCGGCACCACCTTCGCCGACGGCCTCAAAGCCCTCAACATCTTCGGCGAGGTGAAGCTGTACGATTCCATCGCCGACATCATGCGCGACGTGAAGCTCGGCCGCCTCAGGGCGGGCTTTGGTGACCAGCCGATCATCGCCTACCAGATCGCCAAGACCCCCGGCCTCGGCATCCGCATCGTCAAGGGCTACAAGCCGGTCAAGGAAGGCAGCGTCTCGCTGGCGGTGGCCAAGGACAATCCCGCGCTTCTGGCCAAGGTCAACGCCTCCATCGCCAAGCTGAAGGCGAACGGCGAATTGGCGAAGATCTTCGCGGCCTACGGCCTGTAGGACGCGGCGGCCGGCCTCACGCGGCCGGCCGCACCACACCGGCCCTCGCTGCGGGGCGGACCGCGACGCCGGCCAGAGCGCCGGCACCACGGTTCTTCCCGCCGGTTTCGAATGAGGCGCGGCCCGCCCGACCGGGCGCGGCGAAAGACCCACCATGGCCAGCTTTATCGCCCAATCCTCCGAATACCTGCCCATCCTGCTGAAGGGGCTGTGGCTGACCATCGCCGTGACGGTGCTGGCCCTGTGCCTCTCCACCGTGCCCGGCCTCACCTGGGCGCTGCTGCGCACCTCCGGGGTTCCGGCGCTCGCCACCCCCACGCGCATCTTCGTGGAACTGGTACGCGGCATCCCGATCCTGGTGATCCTGTTCTACATCTACTTCGTCATGCCCGAGATCGGGCTCGACCTCACCGCCTTCCAGGCCGGCGTCATCGGCCTCGCCCTCACCTATTCCTGCTATATCGGCGAGACCTTCCGCGCCGGCATCGAGGCGGTGGACCGCGGCCAGATCGAGGCGGCGAAATCCATCGGCATGAAGCGCCCGCTCATGATGCGGCGAGTGATCCTGCCGCAGGCGTTCAGGATCGTCCTGCCGCCCTATGCCAACAACCTGGTCATGCTGCTGAAGGATTCCTCGCAGGTTTCGGTCATCTCGGTGGCCGAACTGACCATGCAGGGCAAGATGCTGGCCTCCTCCACCTTCAACAACACCACCATCTTCACGCTCGTGGCGCTGCTCTACCTGTGCCTCACCATTCCGCTCAACCTACTGATGCGCCAGCTCGAACTCAAGCTGGGGAAGGCGCGATGATCCGCTTCGAGAACGTCCACAAATCCTTCGGGCAGCACGAGGTGCTCAAGGGCATCGACGCGGAGATCGGCAAGGGCGAGGTGGTCTGCCTGATCGGCCCGTCGGGCTCGGGCAAGTCCACGCTGCTGCGCTGCGTGAACGGGCTGGAGACCTACCAGAAGGGGCGGATCACGGTGGGCGACACGGTGGTGGACGCCGCCGGGCGCAGCATCCACGACATCCGCACCCGCGTCTCCATGGTGTTCCAGCGCTTCAACCTGTTCCCCAACCGCACGGCGCTGGAGAATGTGATGGAGGGCCCGCTGTTCGTGCTGGGCGAAAGGCGCGCCGAGGTGCGGGCGCGGGCCGAGGCGCTGCTCACCCGCGTCGGGCTCGCCGCCAAGATCGACGCCTATCCCAACTCGCTCTCCGGCGGCCAGCAGCAGCGGGTGGCCATCGCCCGCGCGCTCGCCATGCGCCCCGAGGCCATCCTGTTCGACGAGCCCACCTCGGCGCTCGATCCGGAGATGGTGGGCGAGGTGCTCCAGGTGATGCGCTCGCTCGCCGAGGAGCACATGACCATGCTGGTGGTCACCCACGAGATTCATTTCGCCCGCGAGGTGGCCGACAGCGTGCTGTTCCTCGACGGCGGGACCATCGTCGAGCGCGGCCCCGCCAAGGAGGTGCTGCGCCATCCCAAGCACGAGCGGACGCAGGATTTCCTGCGCCGCGTCACCCATCCGGTCTAGACCCATGCCACAGGAACCTGCCTCCATCTGGGCCGCCACGGCCGCCCCCGCGCCGCAGACGCCGGCCATCGCCGGCACGCATCGCGCCGACGTGCTGGTGGTCGGCGCCGGCTTCACCGGCCTCACCGCCGCCCTGCGGCTAGCGGAGGGCGGCGCCTCGGTAATCGTGCTCGATGCCGGCGCTCCCGGCTTCGGCGCCAGTGGCCGCAACGGCGGGCAGGTGATCCCCGGCCTGAAGTACGACCCCGACACGCTCGACGCCATGTTCGGCGAGGCGACGACGGACTTCGTCGGCAAGGCGGCGGACACCGCCTTCGCCCTGATCGAAAAGCACGCCATCGCCTGCGAACCGCGCCGCAGCGGCTGGATCCAGGCCAGCGTGAAGACCTCGCATCTGCCGGTGATCGAGCGCCGCATGGCGGCCTGGGCGAAGCGCGGCGCGGCGGTGGAACTGTTCGACGCCGCCGCCATGGCGCGGGAGACCGGCGGCCAGGGCTTCGCCGGCGGCTGGATCGACCGCCGCGCGGGCATCCTGCACCCGCTCGATTACGCCCGCGGCCTCGCCCGCGTCGCGCTCGCCGCCGGCGCCCGCATCCATGGCGGCAGCCGGGTGGTGAAGCTGGCGCGCGACGGCAGCCGCTGGACCGCCACCACGCAGACCGGGGCCGTAGTGAGCGCCGAGCAGGCCATCCTCGCCACCAACGGCTATACGGACGGCCTGTGGCCGGGGCTGAAGGCCACCGTCATTCCCGCCAGCAGCTTCCAGGTGGCGACCGCCCCCCTGCCCGCCGACCTGCTCGCCCGCATCCTGCCCGGCCGCCCGGCGGTCTCCGACACCCGGCGCATCGGCAATTACTTCCGCATCGGCCCCGGCAACCGGCTGATGATGGGCGGGCGCGGCTCCTTCGGCGAGCCCACCGGCCTGCCGGACTATCACCGCATCCTCAAGGCGCTGCACGGTTTCTTCCCGCAGGTGCGCGATCTGCCCATCGACTTCCACTGGTCCGGCCGGGTGGCGATGACGCGGGACCACCTGCCCCACCTGCACCGGCCCTTCCCCAACCTCACCATCGCGCTCGGCTACAACGGGCGCGGCGTCGCCATGGCGAGCGCCCTCGGCACCGCCATCGGCGCCCATCTGCTCCATCCCGCCGCGCCGCTGCCGCTCGCCGTCACCCGGATCGCGCCCATGCCGGTGCACGATCTGCACCCGCTCTACGCCACCGCCGCCATCCATTACTACCGTCTGCGGGACGCGCTCGAACACTGACGCCCAGACGGTTCAGGGCTGGGGGTCCGGCGCGCTCTTGCGCGATGGGGCGCGCCGCCCGCCCTTCGGCTTGGGCGCGGCGCAATGGGCGGCGACGAGCCGGCCGGTGCGCTCCACGTGGCGGGCGAACAGCGCGCGGACGGTCTGCGCATCCCGCGCCCGCAGCGCCTCCAGGATGCGGCGATGCTCGGCGATGGATTCCTCCACCCGGCCGAGCGCGGACAGGCCCACATTGCGCGCCCGTTGCAGACGGCTGATGAGGCGGGCATGGGTCTCGGCCAGCGCGGGATTGGCCGCCCCCGCCACGATCTGGAAATGGATCTTCTGGTTGAGGCGGATATAGCCCACGCGATCACCCTGGGCGTGGCGCTCCTCCATCTCCGCCTGGAGCTTCGCCAGCCGCTCGATCTCGGCTCCCGTCATGCGCACCGCCGCGAGCCCGGCGGCGAAACCTTCAAGCTCGGCTTCCACCTCGAACAGATGGACCAGGGCCTCGCCGTCGAGCGGGGAGACGATGGCGGCGCGGTTGCGCCGGAGCAGCACCAGCCCCTCGGAGGCGAGCAGCTTGAGCGCCTCGCGCACCGGCGTCCGCGAGGCGCCGAGCCGTTCCACCAGCCACGGCTCGCTCAGCACCGCGCCGGGCGCCAGTTCCAGGAACACGATCATCTCGCGCAGCCGCGCCACCACCTGGTCCGCCAGCGAGGGCGCCCCGGCGCGCCGGGCCGCGCGCCGGGGCGCGGCGTCCCCGGTTGGCATGTCCCCGGATGGCGTCTCCCGGGCGGCGCCGCTCAGGCCCACAGCCCCTCCTCCGCCAGGACCGCTTCCGTCATCGCCGCGAAGCCGAGCACCCGGTCGTCATGGCCGCGCGGGCCGACGATCTGGAGGCCGAAGGGCAGCCCCGCCCGTCCCCGTCCGGCGGGAATGGAGATGGCGGGGACCTTGGCGTGGTTGAACAGCGGCGTGAACACCGCATGGGCACGGGGCGAAACCTCCACCCCGCCGATCGTTTCCGGTCCGAGCCGGCTCCAGGGCCACGCCACGCAGGGCACGGTCGGCCCGATCAGCAGGTCGATGTCGGTGAAGAAGCGCCCCAGCGCGCGCATGATCTCCTGGCTCAGCAGGATCGCGCGCGCCACCGCCGCGCCGTCGAGCGCCAGCCCGCGCTCGATCTGCGCCGCGATGTCGGGATCGAAGACGGTCGGATCGCGCCGGAACGCCGCGCCATGGATGGCCGCGAGGCCCGCGTGCTGGAGCGGCATCAGGGCCGCCTCGTCGGCGCCCTCCGGCCAGACGGGGTCGCGGCGCGTCACGCGCGCGCCATAGCGGGCGAGCGCGGTGACCGCATGGGCGACGCCCTCCGCCACCTCGGCATCGACGGGCGCGTCGAGACCGAAGGTGGGGGAATAGGCGACGCGCAGCGTGTCCGGCGCGCGCAGGTCCGCCAGTGCCGGGGTCAGCGCGTCGGGATCGCGCCCATCGGGCCCGCGCAGCACGGAGAACATCAGCGCCGCATCGGCCACGGTGGCGGCGATGGGCGCCGGGCAGGAAAGGCCGGCGAACGGGCTCGGGAACCCCGGCCCGCGCGGGATGGCGCCATAGGACGGCTTGAACCCCACGACGCCCACATGGGCGGGCGGGCGGCGGCTCGACCCGCCCGCGTCGGTGCCGAGCGCCAGCGGCACGAGCCCCGCCGCCACCGCCACGGACGGCCCGCCCGAGGACCCGCCCGGTGTCAGCGCGGCATCCATGGGATGGCGCGTGGTGCCATAGACGCGATTGGTGGTCACGCCCTTGCAGGCGAATTCGGACGTGTTGGCCATGCCGACGATGACCGCGCCGGCCCGCTTCAGGCGCTCCACCGCAATGGCATCGGCCGGCGGGACGAAATCCGCGAACAAACGGGAGCCTTGGGTGACACGGCGCCCGGCCACCCAGAGGGTGTCCTTGATGACGGCGGGGATGCCGGCGAGCGGCAGGTCCGCGCCCATAGCGAGGCGCCGGTCCACCTCGCGCGCGGCGGCGCGCCCTTCCTCGGGGTCGAAATCCACCACCGCCACCAGATCCGGCCTGGCCGCGATGCGGGCGATGGCCGCCTCAGCCACCGCCAGCGCGCTCACCCGTCCCGCGCGGACGGCGGCGGCGGTGGCCTCGGCCGTGTCCATGTCCGCGTTCGTGCCCGCGCTCATGCCTTGTCTCCCGTCGGCGACAGAACCGCTCTGGGGCAGTGAGTACCCCCGGCACCGCGAAACCGCCAGCGCGGGCAGCAGGGCGGCGCGCCCTTCCCCCGGGCCACGGCCGGGCTGGCATTCGGCGCTACCATCGGCCACAACCGGATTGGGACACCAACCGGAACAGGGGCACGGCATGACACAAAGGCACGGCTCGGCACAGGCGGGCGGCATCTCCATCCACGGCGTGGACATCGCCAAGGGCATCGCCGCCGCCGGCCTCAAGCTGGAGGTCTTCGCGCTGGCACCGGAGCGGCGCAGGATCGCGGCGGGCGCGCTTGGGCCGAACGGCCTGTTCGATCATCCCATCGCCGCCGGCACGGGGATTGCGGCGGGCACCTATGAGGTGGTGTTCGCGCTTGGCTCCTGGCTGCGGTCCAATGGCTATGGCGCGCGCGAGACATCCTTCCTGGACGAGGTGCCGTTCCGTTTCGTGGTGAGCGCGGTGGAGGAGCATTACCACCTGCCGTTCAAGTTCACGCCCTGGGGCATCCAGCTGTTCCGGGGCATCTGACCCCCGCCCTCTCACGCCAGCCTCCGCGACAGGCCGGTGAGGCGCTCCATCACCATGATGAGCGCGATGGTGAAGACGATGAGCACGCCGGAGAGCGCGGCGATGGTCACGTCGAGCTTGCCCTCCAGGTCCTGCCACATGCGGATGGGCAGCATGTCGGTGGCGGCATCGCGCAGGAACAGCGACACCGGCACATTGTCGAAGGACGACATGAAGGCGATGAACCCGCCCGCCAGGATGCCCGGCCGGATCAGCGGCAGGGTGATGCGGCGGAAGGTGTAGACCTTGTCCGCCCCGAGGCTTGCGGAGCATTCGAGCAGCGTCGGGTCGAGCTGCGACAGCGCCGCCACCGTGTTGCGCACCACATAGGGCACGCACACCACCGTATGGCCGATGAGCGGATGGGCAGCATGTCGGTGGCGGCATCGCGCAGGAACAGCGACACCGGCACATTGTCGAAGGACGACATGAAGGCGATGAACCCGCCCGCCAGGATGCCCGGCCGGATCAGCGGCAGGGTGATGCGGCGGAAGGTGTAGACCTTGTCCGCCCCGAGGCTTGCGGAGCATTCGAGCAGCGTCGGGTCGAGCTGCGACAGCGCCGCCACCGTGTTGCGCACCACATAGGGCACGCACACCACCGTATGGCCGATGATGAGGGTGAGCGGCGAGACCGGCATGCCCAGCGCCGAGAAGAACATCAGCGCGGAGAGCCCGAAGGCCAGCGCGGGCAGCACCAGCGGCGACATGAACAGGCTGTCCAGCATCTTCGCCGAGGCGCGCTGCGAGCGGGCGATGCCGAGCCCCGCCGCCGTGCCCAGCAGGATGGACAGGCCGGTGGCGGCGGCGGCGACCTTCAGGCTGTTCATGGCGGCGAAATGCAGCTGCCAGGCGTCCCACAGCTCCCCATACCAGCGCAGCGAATAGCCCGGCGGCGGGAAGCGCAGCGAGAAGCCGCTGGTGAAGGAGACGATGATGACGATGGCGGTGGGCGCCACCAGCAGGACCAGCGCCAGCACCGCGACGATGCCGATGGCGAGGTGGAAGGAGAAGCTGTCCCAGTCCCGGCGCATCGTTCCGCCTCACGCGCTCGCGACGCCGCGCGACAGGCGGCCCAGCAGGTTGAAGAGGGTGACGACGGCCAGCACCGCCACCAGGAAGATGATGGAGATGGCCGCCGCGAACGGCCAGTTCTGCAGGGTCGAGGCCTGCTGGTAGAGATACATGGGCATGAACAGCATCTGCCCGCCGCCGACGAGGCTCTGGGTGATGAAGGCGGTGATCGCCGCCGCATAGGTGAGCAGGGAGCCGGCGATGATGCCGGGCAGCGACAAAGGCAGCGTCACCTTGAAGAAGGTCCGCCACGCGCCGGAGCCGAGGGCGGCGGAGGCGTCCGTCAGGTTCGGGTCGATGCGGCCGATGGCGGTGATGAGCGGCAATACCATGAGCGGCATCTGCACCTGCGCCAGCGCCACCACGAGGCCACTCTCCGTATAGAGCAGCTTCAGCGGCGTCGAGATGAGGCCCATGGAGAGCAGCGCGGAATTGATGATGCCCTGGCGCCCCAGGATGACGATCCAGGCGAAGGTGCGCACCACCACCGAGGTCAGCAGCGGCAGCAGCACGATGAGGATGATCAGGCTTTTCAGCCGCGCGCCGACGCGGGTGTAGGCAAAGGCGACGGGATAGCCGAGCAGGAAGGACAGGGCCGTGACCTTCACCCCCAGCAGCAGCGTCGAGCCCAGCACGCCGAGGCTGAAGGCATCGCCCAGGAAGTTGCCGTATTGGCTGAGGCCGTAGGACGTGCCCTTGGGGTCCGACTGGAGGCTCAGCAGGAACAGCACGGCGAGCGGCGCCACGAAGAACACCGCCAGGAACGCCCCGAGCGGCAGCGCCAGCTTGAGGTCGTAGGCGGTCGGCGCTTTGGGCGTGGCGGTGGTCGCCATGGCGATCGGCCCCGGAACGAGGAAGGCGGAGGAGGCCCGGCGGTGTCCGCCGGGCATGGAACAGGCTCGCGCCTGCCGGAGCCATGCGGCACCGGCAGGCGCATGGGACGTCAGATCCTGATCTCGCGGTTGAACCGCTCGATCCAGGCGGAGCGCTGGGCGTTGATCGCCTTCCAGTCCTGGAACACGAACTTCTTCTTCAGCTCGTCCGTGTCCTTGGCCAGCACCTTGGCGATCTCGCCGGTCATCGGCACCTTGCCGTTGGTGGGCACGATCAGATAGGGGCTGGCCATCAGCGTGGCCTGCACCTCAGGTGACAGCGCCGCCTCGATGAGCTTGAAGGCCAGTTCCTGGTTGGGCGAGTTCTTGACGATGTGCATGGTGGTCTTGAAGGCGATGGCGCCTTCCTTCGGCGCCACGAACTCCACCGGCACGCCCTTGGCTTTCAGGATCTGGATGGCGTTGAAATTGCCGGGCGAGATGTCGATCTGGCCCTGCTGGAACAGCGTCGCCAGCGCGCCCGGATTGGCCGCCACCGCCGCCAGATTGGGCTTCAGCTTGTCGATGGCGGCGAAGGCCGGATCGATATTGGCCTCCGAGCCGCCATGCATCTTGGCGATCTCCACCATGAAGCCGGTGCCGAGCGTCGAGTTGAGGTTGGTGATGCCGACCCGGCCCTTGTATTCCGGCTTCCACAGGTCGGCCCAGGACGTGGGCGGGGTCTTGATGACTTCGGGATTGTAGGTGAGGCCCACCACCTGGAAGAAGGGCGCCGGGCCGGTGTCCACCTGCGCCTCGGAGATCAGGTCCTTGTAATAGGCGCTCTTGGCCACCGGATAGGGCTCCACCAGCCCATCGGCGATGGCGATCAGCGCCGGGCCGGGATCGTGCAGCATCACGTCGATGGGCGGATTGGCTCGCGCGGCGGTGACCTTGGCGATCTGGTCCACCGAGAGCATGGGATCGAGCACGATCTGCGCATTGTCCGTCATCTTCCGGAAGGCCGGAACGAGGACCGCCTTGTGCGCCTCCTCCCAACTGCCGGTGAAGGTGGCGAACACCAGCGGGCGCGCCTGGGCATAGGACAGGCCGGGGAAGGCCTGCATGGCGCCGAGCGTGAGCGCGGTCTGCATCAACTGGCGACGACTGAAGTCCATGCGTGTCTCCTCGGAGGGCTCAGGAAGCGGAATAGGCGGTGGCAAGATCGGGCGCGGCGGGGCGCACGCGGACCGGCGCCCCGGTTTCGCGCAGCGCCACGCCGGCGCGGCGGGGCTCGGACACCTTGATGCCGGCGCCGTCGGCGCCGCGCACCTCGTGCACCACGGTCGGCCCGAGCGGCAGGCCCATCTCGACCACGGCGGCAAAGCCGTCCGCGCCGTCGCCGAGCTCCAGATGCTCGGGGCGCAGGCACACGAGGCAGCGCTGGCCGGCGGCGAGCGTGCCGGCCGGCGTGCGCGCCACCACTTCGGCGCCGGCGTCGAGGCGCACCGTGGCCCGCCCGGCATCCGCCGAAACGACGATGCCGTTGAGCTGGTTGGCCGAGCCGACGAAGGTGTTGACGAACAGGCTCTGCGGCCGGTCGTAGATCTCGGTGGGCGAGGCGAACTGCTCCAGGCGGCCCTGGCTCAGCACGGCGACGCGGTCGGCCATGGAGAGGGCCTCCTCCTGGTCGTGGGTCACCATCACCGTGGTGATGCCGGACAGGCGCTGGAGGCGCTTGATCTCGATCTGCATGTCGAGCCGCAAATTCTTGTCGAGCGCGGCGAACGGCTCGTCCAGCAGCAGGATGCGCGGCTTGATGGCGAGCGCGCGGGCGAGCGCAACGCGCTGCTGCTGGCCGCCGGAGAGCTGGCGCGGCAGGCGGTCGGCCAGATGGCCGAGCTTGACCAGCTCCAGCAGCCGCCGCACCTCGGCCTCGCGCTCGGCCTTGCCCATGCCCAGCGCCGCCGGGCCGTAGGCCACGTTCTCCGCCACGCTCATGTGCGGGAACAGGGCGTAATTCTGGAACACGATGCCGATGCGCCGCCGCTTCGGGCCGAGGTCATCGACCACCTCGTCGGACAGGATGATGCGGCCCTCGGTCTGGCGGACGAAGCCGGCGATGATGCGCAGCAGCGTCGTCTTCCCGCAGCCCGACGGCCCCAGCAGTGCCACCAGTTCACCGGAACGGATGTCGAGGTTGATATTCTCCACCGCGACGCTCGCGCCGTAGCGATGCGTGACCGCATCCACCACCAGCGAACGTCCGCCTTCCCCCGTGTCACGCTTCTGCATGTGCGCCGTCCGGCATCCCCTGTGCGTGCTTCGACAACAGCAAATGGCATGCCAATTACGGATTATGATATGATTAGCAGTATATTGAACTGGTATTGCCCGTCTCTCCAGGGCCCATTCGCCTTCCTGGTGGGCAGAGCGCGGGGCAGGTGGCGTGAAAAGCGTCAGATCAACAAAAGATGCCGCAGCGGAAGGAAAAGCGGCCCTTGTACGTGCAGCCGCCCCGGCCGCCCTGGCCTGGAGACGGCGGAGCGGCCTTTGCCGGCGGGCGCGGCTTGGGTAAAGCTGTCGCATGCTGCCGCCGCCCCGCCTTTTCCTCTATCTCGACGCCGTCGCCCGCGCGGGCTCCATCCGCAAGGCGGCGGAGACCCTCGGCATCGCCTCCACCGCGCTCAACCGGCGGATCCTGGAGGCGGAGGAGGCGGCGGGCACGCCATTGTTCGAGCGCCTGCCGCGCGGCGTGCGGCTGACGGCGGCGGGCGAGGTGCTCATCGTCGCCATCCGCCGCAGCCTGTCGGACCTCGCGGCCGCCGCCTCGCAGATCGAGCAGTTGCGCGGGCTGGTGCGCGGCACGGTGAAGATCGCCTGCGCGGAATCCGTCGCCAACGATCTCGTGCCGGCCACCATCGCACGCTATCAGGAGCGCCATCCCGGCGTGCAGTTCCAGATGGTGGTGGGCGCCACCCAGCCGCTGCTGGCCGCGCTGCTGGCGGATGACGTGGACCTCGTGCTGGCCCACGATCCGCCGGCCGGCACCGCCCTGTCCGAACTCGCCGCGGTCCCCCAGGCCCTGTGCGCCCTGATGCGGCCGGACCATCCGCTCGCCCGGCGCAAGTCCCTGCGCCTGTCCGATTGCCAGCCCTATCCGGTGGCGGTCGGCACCGAGACCTTCGGCAGCCGGCGCATGCTGGACGCCGCGCTGGCCAAGACCCGCCTGTCCTTCCAGGTGATGCTGGAGGCCTCCACCGTGCAGGCGCAGAAGATCTATTGCCAGGCCACCGGGGCGATCTGCTTCCAGTTCGAGACCGGCGCCCGGCGCGAGATGGAGCGCGGCGAGATGATCGCCGTGCCCCTCGTCGATCCCTTGCTGCCCAAGTCCCGGCTGGTGCTCGGCGTGCGCGCCGGCCGTGGCCTGCCCATCGCCGCGCTCAGCTTCCTGGAGAGCCTGAAACTCTCCCTCGCCACGCTTTGAGGCAGGCCTGAGACCTTTTTGATCTCACTCCGAGTGCAAACTGATGCTAGGCGCGCTCACTGCAAACTTTCATAGTGAGCATAGCGAGGCGATGCACCAGGGGTAGCGCGACGATGCGGGCGGGCGTTCACCGGCTCTCCATGGCCCATCCGGGAGACCTTTCCGCGCTTGAGGCGCTGCTGACGGCCGGCGAGGTCAAGGCCCCGGACGTGGTGGCGGTCATCGGCAAGACCGAAGGCAACGGCGGGGTCAACGACTTCACCCGCGGCTACTTCACCCAGACCCTCATGGCCCTGCTGGGCCGCCATCTGGACACGCCGCCGGAGGAACTGGCGCGGCGTATCCCCTGCATCCTGTCCGGCGGCACGGAAGGGGTGCTGAGCCCGCACTATGTGGTGTTCACCCGCGCGGCGGACGACACGCCGCCCGATCCGGCCTGGCCGGCCCTCGCGATCGGCCGGGCCGTGAGCGCCCGCGTGCCGCCGCAGGACATCGGCACCCGCAGTCAGATCGGGACCGTGGCAGAGACGGTCCGCGCCGCCATGGCGGACGCCGCCATCGCCGACCCCATGGACGTCCACTTCGTGCAGATCAAATGCCCCTGCATCACTTCCGCACGGGCCGAGGCCGCGCGCGCGGCCGGGCACACGGTGGTGACCGCCGACCCAAACCGCTCCATGGCCTATGCGCGCGCCGCCGGCGCCTTCGGCGTCGCTTTGGCCCTCGGCGAGGCAACGCCGGGCGACGCCTCGCAGGAGGGCTTGCTTGCCGCCTTCCAGCTCTTTTCCACCCGCGCCAGCGTGTCCTCCGGCGTGGAGGTGGATGCGGTGGAGGTGGTCCTGTTCGGCAACAGCCCCACCTGGACGGGTAGCCTGCGCATCGCCCATCGCCCCATGGCGGACGCGCTGGACGTGGGCGCGGTGACCCAGGTGTTCAGTGATCTCGGCCTGAGCGCCGCCCCGCAGCTCGGGCCGGAGGACGGTGCGCGCGTGCGGGCGGTGTTCGTCAAATGCGAGCCGGACCGGCGCGGGCGCATCCGCGCCCATCGCCATACCATGCTCGACGATACGGACATCAACGCCCAGCGGCACATTCGCGGCGCCGTGGGCGGCCTGGTGGCCGCCATCGCCGGCGACGGCCGCATCTTCGTGTCGGGCGGCGCGGAGCACCAGGGGCCGGACGGCGGCGGGCTCATCGCCGCCATCGCCGCCGCCGGACCCGTCCGGGCGCAGGGAGAAGCGGCGTGAAGGTCGGCATCGTCGGAGCCGGCGTCGCCGGCTGCATCATGGCCCGTTCGCTCGCCCGCGTGCCGGGCCTCGACGTCACCTGCCTGGAGCGGGTCGCGCCGGACGACCAGTCGGAGGCGGGCACCGGGCTCAACATCGGCCCCAATGCCGTCAAGGCGCTGACCGCGCACGACCCGGAGCTGGCCGCCGCCATCACCGAGGCCGCTTTCGCCTGGAAGACCTGGCGCATCTCCCTCACCGGCGGGCGGGAACTGTTCCACCTGCCGCTCGCCGACGTCGCCGCCCATGAGGGATGGCGCATCCGCTGGGCGGAACTCTACCGGGTGATGCGCGAGGCGGCGGGCGATGTCGTGCGCTACGGCTGCGCCATCACCGGCGCGCGGCGCACCGCGCCCGGCAAGGTCGGCGTGACCTACCTCCAGGGCGGCGCGACGCATCGGCTGGAGGATCTCGACCTGCTGATCGCCGCCGACGGGCGCTATTCGCAGGTGCGCGCGGAGATGTCCGGCGCGCCGGAGCTGAAGCAGGTGGGCATTGCCATCTTCCGCCTGCTGGTGCCGGACACCAGCGCCGGCCTGATCGACGACTATGCCCAGTTGTTCAACGGCCCTAATCGCCTGCTCACCTTCCGGGTGCCGCCGGGCTATGTCTACATGGCCGGCACCTTCCCCATCGATCCCGACCGGCCGATCCCCGACGCGGCGAAGACGGTGGAGGCCTTGCGCGCGGCCTACCTGCCGGCCTCCGGCGAACCGAGCCCCGCGGCGGCATGGCTGGTCCGGCAGATCACCACCCATTTCGACCAGGTGCATTGGGCGCGGATGCAGGAGCACGGCGTGCTGTACGCCGATCCCGCCGCGCCCGTGCTCTATCTCGGCGACAGCGCCCACGGCATGGTCCCCACCCTCGGCCAAGGCGCCACCATGGCGGTGGAGGACGCGACCTTCGCGGCCGACGTCATCGCCGGCGCCTGGGCGGCGGGCGCGCGCGACGTGCGCGCCTGCCTCGACACCATCTCGGCGATCCGGACCCCGCGGGTCCGGTTCGCCATGGATTTTTCCCTGGAAGCGAGCGACACGATGATGGCAGGCGCAGACCCGGTGGCCGGCACGATAAAGAAGCTGGAGCCGGCTTTTCTCGACCGTCTGAGGACCCTTTACGCGGCCGTGCCCGTGCCGCCCGCCATGGGCGCGATCCGCGCGGAGGCCGCGCGATGAGCCGCCCCCTGCCCGGCGCGGGCGTCCACGGCCTGTTCCACGTGGCCATCAAGACCGCCGACCTGGACGCCACCCGCGTCTTCTGGCGCGACATCATCGGGCTGAAGGAGATCTTTCGCCCCAACTTCGGCTATCCCGGCGCATGGCTCGGCTGCCCGCAGCCCGGCGGCCTCGGCATCATCCACATCTATGCCGGCGGGCCGGCGCTCGGCCCCTCCGGCATCGCGCCCTACGGCACCGGCGCCATCGACCATATCTCGCTGTCGTGCTCGGGCTATCGCGACTATATCGCCCGCTTCAGGGCGGCGGGCCTGGACTGGCGCGAGTTCATCATCCCCGGCACCAGCATGTGGCAGCTGTTCGTCTACGACCCCTCCGGCGTGCAACTGGAGCTGACCTTCGAATCCAGCATCGAGGGGGCCGAGCTTCCCGACGTCTCGGATGCCCGCATCTACAAGGCGGGCCAGAGCTTCTTCGACCCCGCCACCTATCCCGCCCTGGCCGCGCCCGCCCTGGAAGGAGCCGCCTCATGATGCGCCGGACCATTCTGTCTGTCGGCTGCGCCGCCCTGCTCGGGCTCGCGCTGGCGGCTCCCGCCCAGGCGGCCGACGTGGTGAAGGTCGGCGTGTTCCCCTCCTCCTCCGCGCTGCCCTATTTCGTCGGCATCCAGCGCGGCTTCTTCAAGGAGGCCGGCATCGAGGTGGAGACGGTGCCGCTCGCCACCCATCCGCTCATCGTGCAGTCCATGGTGACGGGCGCCATCGACGCCGCCACCAATCTGGTGACGCTGGAAGGCGCGAACATCAATGCCCGCCGCCCCGGCACGCTGCGCTACATCTCGCTCGGCGGGCAGAATGCCGAATACATCACCGAGCAGTTCGTGGTGAAGGAGGGCAGCCCGGCCAAGACGCTGAAGGACCTGAAAGGCGCCAAGCTGTTCTCCGCCCCCGGCCCGGCCAATATCGGCGCCGCCCGCGCCGTGCTGAAGGCGGCGGGGCTGGAGGAAGGCAAGGACTTCACCATCCAGGAGCAGCAGATGGGCGTGCAGCTCGGCGCCCTCAAGGCCGGCACGTTCGACGGCGGCTATACGCTGGAGCCGGTGGCGAGCACCATGATCGCCCAGGGCGTCGGCAAGCGGCTGGAGGCGGGCGTCATCGCCACCTACCTGCTCGGCAACCCGAAGGCGCTGGCCTTCGCCGCCGGCGGCGCCCTCTCCGGCACGCTGCTGAAGGACCGCCCCGACGTGGCGAAGCGCTATGCCGCCGCCTGGGCCAAGGCGGTGAAGGCGGCCAACGAGGACAGGAGCGCGCGCGACCTGCTGGCCAAGGACATGAACGTGCCGCCGGACCTTGCCCCCACCGTGCCGCTCGCCCGCTATGTGATGGTCAAGGACCTGACGCCCGAGCAGATGGCCGACTTCCAGAAGTTCCTCGACATCGGCGTCGAGCTCGGCGTCGTCAGCGCCAAGGTGGACGCCAAGGCCATGGTGGACCCGCTCTGACCCCGCGGGGGCCGGCGCGGAAGCGGGAGGACACATGGCACGACTGAAGCTTCTGCCGGGCGGCGCGACCGCCCCGGACGCGCCCGGCACCGTGACGGCGGAAGCGGAGAAGGACCGCTTCCGAGCGTTTCCCAAGGGCACGCACATCACCGTGCGCGGCCTCACCAAGAGGTTCGAGGGCTCGACGCTCTACGACGGCTTCGATCTCGACATCCCGAAGGGCAAGATCGTCTCCGTCTTCGGCCCCAACGGCTGCGGCAAGAGCACGCTCATCAACATGATCTCCGGCATCCTGCCTTATGACGCGGGCGAGATCCTGTTCGACGGCAAGGACGTGCGCGAGACCCGCATCGGCTACGTGTTCCAGAATTATCGCGAGGCGGTGTTCCCCTGGCTGAAGGCCATCGACAACATCCGCTACCCGCTGAAATTCCTGAAGCTCTCCAGGGCCGAGGCGGATGCCCGCGTCGATGCGCTGCTGGCGAGCTTCGACGTGAAGATCGACCTTGCCCGCTACCCCTACCAGCTCTCCGGCGGCCAGCAGCAGCTCGTCTCCATCATGCGCGCGCTGGTGGTGGAGCCGGAGGTGCTGTTTCTCGACGAGCCGTTCTCGGCGCTCGACTATGAGATGACGCTGTTCCTGCGCGACCGGCTGCAGAAGGTGCTAGTTGAGCGCAAGGTCACCACGCTGCTGGTCTCCCACGATCTGGACGAGGCGGTGGAACTGGCGGACGAGGTGCTGCTGCTCACCAAGAAGCCCACGCGCGTCGCCGCGCGCATCGCCTATGACGCGCCCCGGCCGCGCACCGCCGACACCACCCTGACCGAGGACTTCATCCGGGTGAAGAGCGAAAGCCTGGAGATCTTCCTGCGCGAGGTCCGCAAATGAGCCCTGTCTCCGGTCGCCGCCGCCTCGGCCGCGCGCTCCAGCCGCTCATCGGCGTCGCCCTGCTGATCGGGCTGTGGTCCTTCGCCCACGCCACCCGCCTGGTGGACCCGGTGCTCCTGCCCTCGCCGCTGGAGGCCTGGTCGGCCTTCTGGAGCGGCCTGACGACGGGCAATCTGTGGGTGGATTTTCGCGTCACCATCATCCGCACCGCCGCCTCCTTCGCCATCGCCATGGTGCTGGCGGTGCCGATCGGCATCGTGCTGGGCTCGTCGGAGAAGATCTACCGCTCCATCGAGTTCACCATCGATTTCTTCCGCTCGACGCCGGCCTCGGCCATGTTCCCGCTGTTCCTGGTCATGTTCGGCGTCGGCGAGCGCACCAAGATCGCGGTGGCCGCCTTTGGCGCGGCGCTCGCCATCCTGTTCAACGTCGCCTATGGGGTGATGAACGCCCGCAAGCAGCGCCAGCTCGCAGCCAAGGTGATGGGCGCCTCGCCGCTGCGCGTGCTGGCGGACGTGACCATCTGGGAATCCCTGCCGCAGACCTTCGTCGGCATGCGCACGGGCGTCTCCATCGCCCTCGTCATCGTCATCGTGGCGGAGATGTTCATCGGCTCCACCGACGGCCTCGGCCAACGGATCATGAATGCGCAGATGATCTTCGACATGCCGCAGATGTACGCCGCCATCTTTGCCGCCGGCGCGCTGGGCTATGCGCTCAACCTCCTGTTCATCCTGGCGGAGCGGCGGTTCGTCCACTGGGGCGGGAAGTAGACCCGAACGGAGACGGCGCACGGATGGGCATGCCTGTTTTTTGGCCTTCATCCCCCTGCCGCAAAGGCGCATCGTGAGCCAGCCGCAAGGCCGGCCGAAGAAGAGGACAGCGACGCACCCATGGGCCGCAGCCAGAGCGACCGTTCCCCTCCTCCCGCCGGCCGTGCCGAGGCCAGGCCGAAGGCCTGGTCCGCGCCGTGGACCGGGCGCTGGGGCTGCTGGAGCTGGTCAGCGATGCGCCGCAGGGCATCGCGCTGCCCCAACTGGCCGAGCAGGCGGAGCTTGCCGCCTCCACCGCCCATCGCCTGCTGACCACCTTGCAGGACCGCGGCTTCGTGCGTTTCGAGCGCGCCAGCGGCCGCTGGTTCGTGGGCCGCACGGCGCTCACCGTCGGCGCCGGCTATGCCGGCTCGCGCGACATGGTGGCCTGCGCCCGCCCCATCCTCCAGCGCCTCGGCGACAGCCTGGGCGAGACCGCCAACCTCGGCATGCTGGAGGACGGCAACGTCGTCTTCCTCCAGCGCTTCGACGCCCGCGCCCGGCGCGCCTTCGTGCCCACCGGCACCCCGCTTCCGGCGCATTGCTCCAGCATCGGCAAAGCCCTGCTCTCCGTCCTGCCGCTGCCGGAGGTGCGCGACAGCCTGGCGGCCGGCCGGCTGGTGGCCGTGACCGCCAAGACCATCCGCTCGGAAACCGAGGTGATGGGCGCGCTGGAAGAAGCCCGCCGCACCGGCTTCGCGGTGGATGACGAGGAGAACACGCCCGGCCTGCGCTGCGTGGCCGCGCCGGTGTTCGATGCCTATCACCGGCCCGTTGCCGCTTTATCCCTCGCCGCCCCCATTGAGCGCCTGGAAATTGGGCAGATCGCCGAGCGCGGACGCATGGTCGCCGCCGCCGCGCAGGAGCTGACCCGCGCCTGGTCCGGCGCCCGGCTCTGAGCGCGCCCCGCGCGGATGATCGCCGGCATGCGATTTCCAGGCATTTCCCCCGCCCCATCCCACCAGATGGAATGACCGGCGAAGCGACCGGCGGCTGGCATCGCATCTTGCAAGGCGGACCGCGTCATCATCGTGCGCGACCACAGCCGGGCAGCCCGGCGCAGCGGCGGCGCACGCCATTTGGGAGCACCCTCATGTTCGACGCCCTCCGGCCGGAACGCGCGCGCACCCCGCGCGCCCGGATCGCCGCGACCCTCTGCGCCGCCGCGGTGGCCACCCTGACGCTGACCGGCGCCGCGCTCGCCCAGAAGGCGGCCTTCCTGTTCCCCGGCTCCATCAACGACCAGAGCTGGAACGCCCAGGGCTATCTCGGCGCCGAGAAGCTGAAGTCGCTCGGCTGGCAGATCTCCTATTCCGAGAATGTGGGCGCCGCCGACATGGTGGACGCGCTGCGCGACTATGCCCGCCAGGGCAACAATGTGGTCATCGGCCACACCGGCCGCTTCGTCTCCGCCGCCGAGCGGGTGGGGCCGGACTTCCCCAAGACCCTGTTCCTGGTGGGCTCCGGCTCCAAGGGCGCCGCGCCCAACGTCACCTCCATCGACTATGACAACACCCAGTTCGGCTATCTCATGGGCGTGCTCGCCGCGCGCATGAGCAAGACCGGCAAGATCGGCTCGGTGAACAGCCTGGAAGGCATTCCCAACGTCACCGCGCAGGTGGGCGCCTTCCGCCTCGGCGCCAAGTCGGTGCGGCCGGACATCGAGGTGAAGGTCATCTACATCAAGAGCATGGAGGACGCGGCCGAAGCCAAGGAGGCGACGCTCTCGCTCATCGCCGGCGGCGCGGACTTCATCAGCGGCAAGTTGAACGCCGCCCAGTCCGGCATCATCCAGGCCGCCAAGGAAAAGAACGTCTACGCCAACGGGCGTTCCTACGGCCACACCGAGATCGCGCCCGACAACGTGCTGACCAACATCGTGGAGAAGTGGGCGGACATGTACACCGCCGCCGCCGAGGCCAGCAAGACCACGGACATGGGCGGCAAGTACATCCTCTACGGCTTCAACACGCCCGGCTCCACCGGCGCCGAGCTGAGCTATGGCGAGGGGCAGGCCTACAACAAGGTGGTGCCGAAGGCCGTGGTGGACGAGCTGGACGGATTGAAGAAGAAGTTCGCCTCCGGTGAGCTGAAGATCAGCGTGACCAAGGAGGATGCCCGCGGCGGCATCTGACCCATCGCCCCCTCCCGGCCGGTCCGGGATGGGGCATCCCTTGAGGGCGGCACCCGAGGCGCACACATGCTGGACATGCGCGGCATCGAGAAGAGCTACGGCGCGGTCAAGGCCAATCGCGGCATCGACCTCGCCGTGGCCGACGGTGCCATCGTCGGCCTGCTGGGCGAGAACGGCTCGGGCAAGAGCACGCTGATGAAGGTGCTGTTCGGCATCGTCGCGGCCGATGCCGGCACCATCACCTTCAAGGGCCGCGCGCTGCGCCACCATGGCCCGCGCGCCGCCATCGCCGCCGGGCTCGGCATGATCCACCAGCATTTCACCCTGGTGGACGCCATGAGCGTCACCGAGAACATCATGCTCGCCTGGGATCGCGCCGGCTGGTGGCTGCGGCCGAAGGACATCGCGCGGGAGATCCGCAGCACCAGCGCCGCCTTCGGCCTCGACATCGACCCTGACGCGCGGGTCGCCGACCTGCCGCACGGCCAGCGCCAGCGGGTGGAGATCATGAAGGCGATCCTGGCGGGCGCCGAACTGCTCATCCTCGACGAGCCCACGTCCAACCTCTCGCCGCCGGAAGTGGCAGGCCTGCTGGACGTGATGCGACGCCTCAAGGCCAAGGGGCATTCCATCATCTTCATCTCCCACAAGCTCGATGAGGTGCTGGAGATCTGCGACGAGGTGGTGGTGCTGCGCGACGGCGCCGTCACCGGCCGCGGCCCCACCAGGGGCGCCACCAAGGCCTCGCTGGCGCACATGATGGTGGGCCGCGACGTGACCGCCACCGTGGCGCGCGCCGACATCACACCCGGCGCCACGGTCCTGCGCGTCTCCGCTCTGTCCCGCCACGACGCGGCCGGCCTCGCGCGGCTGGACGACGTCTCCTTCTCCCTGCGCGCCGGCGAGATCCTGGCGGTGGCGGGCGTGGACGGCAACGGCCAGACGGATCTGGCCGAAGTGCTCGCCGGCCTGCTGCCGGCCACCGGCGGCGGCATCGACCTCGGCGGCATCGACATCACCCACGCGGCGGTGAAGGAGCGCCTCGCGGCGGGGCTCGCCTACATTCCCGTCGACCGGGCCACCACCTCGTTGGTGCCCGCCATGACGGTGGCCGACAATCTGGCGTTGCGCGAGTTCGACCAGCCGCCCTTCAGCCAAGGCGGCGTCCTGCGCAAGGCCGGCTTCCGGGCGCGGGCGCTGGAACGCATGGGCCGCTTCGACATCCGCGCGGCCGGGCCGCAGAGCCCGGCCCGCACCCTCTCCGGCGGCAACCAGCAGAAAATCGTGCTGGCCCGCGAGATCGGCCGCGGGCCGAAGGTTCTCGTCGCCTTCCAGCCGACCTGGGGGCTCGACCCCGGCGCCACGCGCTTCGTCATCGAGCAGATCCTCGCCCTGCGCGCGGCGGGCGGCGCGGTGCTCTATCTCTCCGCCGCGCTCGACGAGGTGCTGATGCTGGGCGACCGGATCGCGGTGATGCACGGCGGCCGCCTGTCCGAGCCCAAGCCCCGCGCGGCGGTGGACGTGACCGAGATCGGCCTGCTGATGGCCGGCATCGATCCCGGCGCGCGGGCCGCCTGACATGCTGGATCGCGGCCCGCTGATGACCAGCCCCTCGCCTCTCCCGCCGCCACTGGCCCGGCTGCGCGCGCTGGCGGCGAGCGGAGGCATGCGGACGCTGGCGATGACCGCCGGCGCCATCGCGCTGGCGCTGCTGGTCACCGCCGGGCTGATCCTGCTGGCGGGCAAGAGCCCGGTGACCGCCTATGGCGCGCTGCTGCGCGGCGCCTTCGGCTCGCTGGACCGGGTCGCCTTCGCGCTCAACAAGAGCACGCCCTACATCCTCGCCGGCGTCGGCGTGGCGCTGTGCTTCCGCGCCAAGGTCATCAATATCGGCGGCGAGGGCCAGATCGCGGTGGGCGGCATCGCGGCGAGCGCGGTGATCCTGCTGGCGCCTGCCGGCTCGCCGCCCGTCCTGATGCTGGCGCTCGCCATGCTCGCCGGGGCGGCGGGCGGCGCGGTCTGGGCCATCCTCGCCGCCTGGGTGTTCATCAAGCGCAACGTGCACGAGGTGCTCTGCACGCTGCTGCTCAATTTCGTCGGCGTGCTGCTGGTGAGCGAGGTGCTGCGCGCGCCCCTGGGCGAGGACGGGGCGGGCTTCCCGCAATCGCCCCTGTTCCCGCGCGCCGGTTGGCTGCCCAAGCTGATCCCCGGCACCGATTTGCACATCGGCATCCTGTTCGCCGTGGCGGCGGCGGTGCTCGGCCATGTGCTGCTCTGGCGCACCACCTTCGGCTTCCGCCTGCGCGTCATGGGCGCCAGCCGGCCCGCCGCCGCCTATGTGGGCGTCTCCACCGCGCGGGCGACCTTCGCCGTGATGGCGCTCGCCGGAGCGCTGGCGGGACTGGCCGGCGGCATCGAGGTGAGCGGCGTGCACAACCGCCTCATCGAGGGCTTCTCGCACGGCTTCGGCTTCAATGCGGTGGCGGTGGCGCTCATCGCCGGCCTCAACCCGCTGGCCGTGCTGCCCGCCGGCCTGTTCCTCGGCTTCCTGGAGGCCGGCGCGCTCGCCATGCAGCGCGAGGTGGGCGTGCCCTCCTCCCTGGTCTATGTGATCGAGGGGCTGATGATGGTGTTCGTGCTCTGCGCGGTCGGCCTCAATGCCCGCAACCGGAGGGTCTGAGGCATGGATCTCGCCACCCTCACCGAGCTTCTCTCCGCCACCCTGCGCATCGCCGCGCCGCTGATGTTCGCCGCCCTCGGCGGCCTGCTGTCGGAGCGCGCGGGCACGTTCGCCGTGGGCATCGAGGGCATGATGCTGGCGGGCGCCTTCGGCGGCGCGCTGGCCGTCTTCGCCACCGGCAGCACGGCGGCGGGGCTGGCGGTCAGCCTCCTCGCCGGCATGGCGCTGGCGCTGGTGGTCGCGCTCGCCACCACGCGCTTCCGCGCCGATCAGATGGTGACGGGCCTCGCAGTCAACATCCTCAGCCTCGGCCTCACCAGCTTCCTGCTGCGCGGCCTGTTCGGCGGGCGCACGCCGGTGATCCGCCTGCCCACGCTGCCCGCCTGGCCGGTGCCGCTGCTGAGCGACATCCCGCTGCTGGGCCCGGTGCTGTTCCGCCAGCCGCTGCTGGTCTATGCCGCCTTCCTGCTCACCATTCCGGTGGCGCTGTTCCTGGCCAAGACCCGCACCGGCCTGATGCTGCGCGCCGTGGGCGAGAATCCGGAGGCCGCCTTCGCGGTGGGCACCGACCCGCAGCGGGTGCGCGTCGCCGCCATCCTCGTCGGCGGGGCCTTCGCCGGGCTCGGCGGCGCCGTACTCTCCCTCCAGGAGGTGGGCACCTTCACCGACGGCATGACCAACGGGCGCGGCTTCATCGCGCTCGCGGCCATCATCGTCGGCCGCTGGAACCCGTTCGGCGCCATGGCCGGCTGCCTGCTGTTCGGCGCCGTGGCCGCGCTGGAATCGCGCATCCAGGGCTGGGGCCTGCCGGTGAGTTCCTACGTCGTGCAGATGGTGCCCTATCTGGTGGCCCTGGCGCTGCTGGCCGGCATCGGCCGCTCCGCCCGCATGCCGGGCGCCATCGGCGTGCCCTTCGTGCGCCATTGATCAAGGCGCCCTCCCGGCGGGAGGGCGAAAGCCCCTCAGGTAACGAGAGTATCGGGATGAAAGTCGGCGTCCATAAAGTGGCCATGTCCTCCCCCGGCGACGTGAGCGGCCTCGCGGCCCTCATCGACAGCGGGCAGGTCGATCCCGCGCGCATCGTCGCGCTCATCGGCAAGACCGAGGGCAATGGCGGGGCCAACGACTTCACCCGCGGCTTCGCCACCCTCTCCTACCAGTTGCTCCTGGCGCGGCATCTGGGCCTGACACCGGACGAGGTGGGCGCTCGCGTCGCCTTCGTCTGGTCGGGCGGCACGGAGGGCGTGCTCTCGCCCCACGCCACCATCTTCACCCGGACCGAGGACGCCGGGCCGGCGGCGGACGGGCCGCGTCTGGCGCTCGGCATCGGCATCACCCGCGACATCGCGCCGGAGGAGGTAGGCACGCTCGCCATGGTGCGGGAGGTGGCCGCCGCGGTGAAGGCCGCGCGCGCCGAGGCCGGGATCACCGATGGGGCGGACGTGCATTACGTGCAGGTGAAAGGCCCACTGCTGACGCCCGCCACCATCGCCGACGCGGACCGGCGCGGCGCGCCCCTGGTGACGCGCGATCCCAACGGCTCGAAGCCCTATGCGCGCGGGGCCATGGCGCTCGGCGTGGCGCTGGGGCTCGGCGAGGTGGAGGACAGCGCCATCACGCAGGAGATGATCGCCCGCGACATGGGCGTCTTCTCCGCCGTCGCCTCCACCTCGGCCGGCGGCGAACTGACCAAGTGCGAAGTGCTGCTGTTCGGCAATTCGCCCACTGCGACGGGCGACTACCGCATCGGCCACGGCGTGCTGAAGGACGCCATCGACGCCGCCGGCGTGAAGGAGGCGCTGCGCTCGGCGGGCCTGGCCTTCCACGGCTCGCCCTCCGAAGAGCAGGCAAGCCGCATCGCCGCCGTCTTCGCCAAGGCGGAGGCGCCGCCGGACGGGCGCATCCGGGGGCGCCGCACCACCATGCTGTCGGACGCCGACATCCATTACGAGCGCCATGCCCGCGCCGCCGTGGGGGCGGTGATCGCCTCCGTGACCTTCGACCCGGCGATCTTCGTCTCCGGCGGCACGGAGCATCAATGCGGCCCCGGCGCCGCGCCCATCGCCGCCATCGTGCGCGCATGAGCGCCATCGCCCACGCCGACGCGCCCGCCGCAACGCTCTGGAACCGCACCGCCGGCCAGCTCGCCCAGCTCTACGCGCGCGGCGAGGCGACGCCGGAGCAGGCCCTGGCCGCCGTGCTGGAGCGCCTGGACGCGGTGAACCCCCGCCTCAATGCGGTCATCGCCCTCGACCTGGAGGGCGCCCTTGCCGCCGCCGCGGCCAGCACGCGCCGCTGGCGGGCCGGCACGCCGCTCTCCCCGCTCGACGGCATCCCGGTGAGCGTGAAGGACAACATCCTCCAGGCCGGCCTGCCGGCCACCTGGGGCAGCCGGCTCTACCGGGAGTTCGTGCCGGAGCGGGACGAGACACCCGTGGCCCGGCTGCGCGCGGGCGGGGCGGTGCTGTTCGGCAAGACCAACGTGCCGGAATTCACCCTCCAGGGCTATACGGACAACCTCGTCTTCGGGCCGACGCGCAACCCGTACGATGTGGCGCTGACCCCCGGCGGGTCCAGCGGCGGCGCGGTGGCGGCGGTGGCGGCGGGCATCGGCCCGCTGGCGCTCGGCACCGATGGCGGCGGCTCCATCCGCCGGCCCGCCTCCCACACCGGCCTGGTGGGGTTCAAGCCCTCGCGCGGGCTGGTGCCGCGCGCGCACGGCTTTCCCACCATCCTGCACGACTTCGAGGTGGCCGGCCCGCTCGCCCGCGACGTGAGCGACGTGGTGCGCATGCTGCGGGTGATCGCGGACGACTTCGCCCCCACCGTCCTCCACCGCCCGCTCGCCATCCTGTTCGCGCCCACCTTCGCCGCCGCCCCGGTGGACCCGGAGATCGCCGCCAGCGTCGCCGAGGCTGCCGGGCGCTTCGCCGCCCTCGGCCACCGGGTGGAGGTCGCCGACCCGTTCCTCATGGCCGAGCCCATGCTGGAGATCTGGCCGGTGGTGAGCCAGACCGCGCTCGCCTGGCTGATGCAGGGCCATCCGGGCTTCGAGCACGCCATCTCGCCGTCGCTGCTGGAGATGGCGGCGCAGGGCGCGGCGCGGCCCGCCACCGATTATCTCGGCGCGCTGAACGCCATCGCCGCCATGGGCCAGGACAGCGCCGGACTGTTCGAGACCTTCGACCTGATCCTCACGCCGTCCGCCGCCGCCCTGCCCTGGCCGGCGACGGAGCCCTATCCCGCGCGGATCGCGGGACAGGCGGTGGGACCGCGCGGGCATGCGGTGTTCACGCCCTTCGCCAATGTGCTGGGCCTGCCCGCCGTCAGCCTGCCGGCGCGGCCCTCGGCGCGGGGGCTGCCCATCGGCGTGCAACTGGTGGGCGCCCCGCGCGCCGACGCGCTGGTGCTCGCCGCCGCGGCCCAATACGAGGCCGCCGGGGAGCTGGACGTCCCGCCCTCATAGGCCGGGACGGTGCCTCGCCTGGAGATCCCGCGCAGTCCTCCCGCTTATTGAACAGGCAGGGACACCGCCGTTGCGTTTCCCGGTGGAGGGCCGGAAGACGCTGCGGGCAAGTCGGCCGGAGCGTTCGCCGCCCTCAGTGAAAACGCCGATGAAACGTCGTCGAATTGTGCCGCTCGGGATTACATCCCAGGCGGGCCGGGTCCCCGGTTTGCCGCTCGCGTGGGCGCCTGCTCGCCGCTCGCGGGACCTGGGCGCTATATTTTAATCACGCGCACTTATTGTGCAAAGCATGCGGCTTTCGTACCCTTCGAGGGTAGATGGCAGCGCCGGGAGAGACCGGACCTTGTGTCCGGCACCGAAGGAGCAACCGCCCCGGAAACTCTCAGGTAGCAGGGACCGGCGCCGCCACGAAGTTGTCCGGAGAGTGACCGGGTTCGCCCGGTCCGCCGAAGGAGCAAGCCGCCCGCGCGGTGAATCTCTCAGGCCCAGCACGGACGGGGCGAACAGAGCAGCAGGATGGCGCGCGGCGCCGCCCTGCCCGCTCCCCCGTCGTCACGCTCCCGTCTCCCGGCACAGGCTCCGCCTTTCGACAGCGCTTCGTCTCCCAACCCTCAATCTAAGGGATTGCTGCATGATCTGGTTCAAGAGCGGGGCTTCCGCGCGGAAGCGATCGACCACGGCGGCCTTGACCATGGCCTCGGTGGTCGCCCTCGGGCTCGCCATCCTCGCGCCGGCGGCGCACGCGGCCGGCACCACGATCCGCGCGGTGATGCATTCCGGCCTGCGGGTTCTCGACCCGATCATCACCACGGCCCACATCACCCGCAACCACGGCTACATGATCTACGACACGCTGCTGTCGATGGATTCCAATTATAAGCCGCAGCCGCAGATGGCCGAGTACAAGGTCTCGGACGATGGGCTCACCTACACGCTCACCCTGCGCGAAGGCCTGCTGTGGCATGACGGCACGCCGGTGACCGCCGAGGATTGCGTCGCCTCCCTGAAGCGCTGGGCGCAGCGCGACACGGGCGGCCAGATGATGATGGACGTGACCGAGAGCCTCACCGCCGCGGATGCCCGCACCATCGTGCTGAAGCTGAAGCAGCCCTTCGCCCCGGTGCTGGACATGCTGGCCAAGCCGTCTTCGGTGGTGCCGTTCATGATGCCGAAGAAGGTGGCGGAAACGCCATCCACGGAATCCATCACCGACCAGACCGGCTCCGGCCCCTTCAAATTCGTCAAGGGCGAGTTCCAGCCCGGCGTGAAGGTGGTCTACGAGAAGTTCGACAAATACATTCCCCGCAAGGAGCCCCCGAGCTGGACCGCCGGCGGCAAGGTGGTGAAGGTGGATCGGGTCGAGTGGATCAATATGCCCGACGCCCAGACCGCGCTGAATGCGCTGGGCTCCGGCGAGATCGACTATATGGAAGCCCCGCCCGTGGACCTGCTGCCCATGGCGGAGGGCAACCGCGACCTCCGCAAGTTCATCTGGAACCCGCTCGGCAGCCAGACCATGGGGCGGATGAATTTCCTCTATCCGCCGTTCGACAATGTGAAGATCCGTCGCGCCGCGATGCTGGCGATGAACCAGGAAGACGTATTGTCGGCCCTGATCGGCAATCCGGATTATTATAAGATCTGCGCGTCCATGTACGGCTGCGGCGTGCCGCTGGAAACCAACGCGGGAGCGCCGCCGAGCCTCACCCTGAAGGGTGATCCCAAGGCCGCCCAGGCGCTGCTGAAGGAGGCCGGCTATGATGGCACCCCGGTGGTCATCCTCCAGCCCACCGACGTGATCACCACGGCGGCCCAGCCGGTGGTCGCGGCCCAGGCACTGCGGGCCGCGGGCTTCAAGGTGGTGCTCCAGCCGATGGACTGGCAGACCCTGGTGACCCGCCGCGCCAGCCAGGCCCCCATCGCCGAAGGCGGCTGGCACATGTTCTTCACCAACTGGATCGGCGCCGAGGTGTGGACCCCTCTCGTCAATCCCATGATGAATGCCCGCGGCAAGAAGGGTGGCTTCTTCGGTTGGATGGATGATCCCGAGATTGAAGCCATGCGGGTGTCGTTCGCCGCCGCCAAGACTCTGGAAGAGCAGAAGGCGATCGCCGCCAAGATCCAGCAGCGCGCCTATGATGATGTGGCCTATGTCCCGCTTGGCACCTACATCATCCCCGCGCTCTACCGGACCTCGCTGTCGGGCCTGCTCCAGGGGCCGGCGCCGCTGTTCTGGAACGTCAAGAAGGCCAACTGACGTCAACATGCGTCCGGCCTTCGGGCCGGACGCACCCGTTCCCGAACCAGAGCGAGGGCCGTCCATGCTCGCCTACTTCTCCCGGCGCGTACTGGCCGCCATTCCCGTCATGGGTGTGGTCGCCCTGTTCGTCTTCCTGCTGCTGCGCCTGCCCCCCGGCGATCCCGCCGCCATCATCGCCGGCGACACCGCCACCCCGGCGCAGCTGGAGGCGATCCGCTCCGGCCTCGGCCTCGACAAGCCCATTCCGGTGCAGTTCATCACCTGGATCGGCCAGCTCGCCCAGGGCGACCTCGGCACCTCGCTCATCTCCAAGACCCCGGTGACGACACTGATCGGCCAGAGGCTCGGCCCGACGCTCAGCCTCGCCCTCATCACCATGGTGCTGTCCATCGTCATCGCCGTGCCCCTGGGCGTGCTGGCGGCGTGGAAGCACGGCACATTCGTCGACAGCATCGTCATGGCCATCTCCGTGCTCGGCTTTTCCGTGCCGGTGTTCGTCATCGGCTATGTGCTGATCCAGGTTTTCGCCATCAACCTGCGCTGGTTCCCGGTGCAGGGCTTCTCGAACATCGAGAACGGCCTCGGCCCGTTCGCCCTGCGCGCCACGCTGCCGGCCTTCACGCTCGCCTCCATCTATGTGGCGCTGATCGCCCGCATGACGCGGGCCAGCCTGCTGGACGTGCTGGGCGAGGACTATATCCGCACCGCCCGCGCCAAGGGCGTGACCGAGCGCAAGGTGCTGTTCCGCCACGCGCTGCGCAACAGCGCGGTGCCGATCCTCACCGTCATCGGCACCGGCTTCGCCCTGCTCATCTCAGGCGTGGTGGTGACCGAGAGCGTGTTCAACATCCCCGGCCTCGGGCGGCTCATCGTCGATGCGGTGCTGGCGCGCGACTATCCGGTCATCCAGGGGCTGATCCTCCTGACCTCCGGCATCTATGTCCTGATCAACCTGCTGGTCGATCTGTCCTATTCCCTGCTCGACCCGAGGATCCGCTACTGATGGCCTCCTCCCACGGCGATGCCGGCGCCCTGCCCGTCACCCGGCCGCGCTTCCTGCCCAATCTCGCGCACCTGCGCTTCGCGCCGACGCTGGCGGCGCTCTGCCTGGCGATCATCGTCGCCATCGCATTGTTCGCGCCCTTGATCGCGCCGCACGACCCCATCGCCATGCTGCCGACCCAGCGGCTGAAGCCGCCGAGCGCCACCTACCTGCTCGGCACCGACGCCTACGGCCGCGACCTGCTCTCGCGCCTGCTCTATGGCGCGCGGGTATCGCTCATCGTCGGCCTCGGCGTGATGGTCATCGCCATCGCGGTGGGCCTGCCGCTCGGCCTGCTGTCCGGCTATTTCCGCACGCTGGACGCCATCCTCATGCGGGTGATGGACGGGCTGATGGCCATTCCCAGCGTGCTGCTGGCCATCGCCATCGTCTCGCTCTCCGGCTCATCGCTGACCACCGTCATGGTCGCCATCACCATTCCCGAGGTGCCGCGCGTGGTGCGCCTCGTGCGCTCGGTGGTGCTCTCGGCGCGCAACGAGCCTTATGTGGAGGCCGCCATCGCCATGGGCACCCGCCTGCCGGCGATCCTCGCCCGCCACCTGATGCCCAACACCTACGCGCCGCTGATCGTGCAGGGCACCTATATCTGCGCCTCCGCCATCCTCACCGAGGCCATCCTGTCCTTCCTCGGCGCCGGCATCGGCACCGAGACCCCGTCCTGGGGCAACATGATCTCGGAGGGGCGCATGTATTTCCAGCTGAAGCCGCAGCTCATCTTCTGGCCCGGCCTGCTGCTCTCCGTCTGCATCCTCTCCGTCAACCTCATCGGCGATGCCGCCCGCGACATCCTCGATCCGCGGCTCAAGAAGAGGACCGGCGTATGAGCGAGCCCCACCCCACGGACATCGCCGCCCCCGTCCTCTCCATTTCGAACCTCAGCGTGCAGCTGCCGGTGCAGAAGCACCGCGTGCTGGACGGCATCTCGCTGGACATCGCGCCCGGCGAGACGCTCTGCCTGGTGGGCGAGAGTGGCTCGGGCAAGTCGGTCACCTCGCTGGCGGTGATGGGCCTGCTGCCGAAGAAGGTGCTCGCCGTCTCCGGCGGCAGCATCCGCCTGGAGGGCGAGGAACTGGTGGGCGCCGGCGACGCGCGGCTGCGCGCGCTGCGGGCGAGCCGCATGGCGATGATCTTCCAGGAGCCGATGACGGCGCTGAACCCGGTTTTCCCCGTCGGCCAGCAGATCGAGGAAGTGCTGAAGACCCATCTCGACCTCTCCGCCCGCGCGCGGCGCGAGAAGGTGCTGGCGATGATGGAGCAGGTCCACCTGCCCAACATCGAGCGGGTCTACGCCTCCTATCCGCACCAGCTTTCCGGCGGCCAGCGCCAGCGCATCATGATCGCCATGGCGCTGATCCTCGACCCCAAGCTGCTGATCGCCGACGAACCCACCACCGCGCTGGACGTCACCACCCAGAAGCAGATCCTGAAGCTCATCAAGGAATTGCAGCAGCGCATGGGCACCTCGGTGCTGTTCATCACCCACGACATGGGCGTGGTGGCGGACATTGCCGACCGGGTGTGCGTGATGAACCACGGCCAGGTGGTGGAGACCGGCGCGCTGGACGCCATCCTGCGCAGCCCGCGCGAGGACTATACCCGCCGCCTGCTCGGCGCCGTGCCCAGCCTGACGCCGCGCCCGCCCCGCCCGGATGCCGCGCGCGAGAAGGTGCTCTCGGTCAGCGAACTGGCCAAGACCTACGCCAGCCGCTCCCTGTTCGGCCAGCGCCGGGAGACGGTGGCGGCGGACGCGGTGTCCTTCACGCTCGGGCGCGGGCGCACGCTGGGCATCGTCGGCGAAAGCGGCTCGGGCAAGTCCACGGTGGCGCGCTGCGTCATGCGGCTGATCGATCCCACCTCCGGCTCGATCCGGCTGGGGGCGCAGGAGGTGTCGGACCTCTCGCCCGCCGCGCTCAGGCCATTCCGCAAGCGCATCCAGATGATCTTCCAGGACCCCTACCGCTCGCTGAACCCGCGCATCACGGTCGGCGACAGCATCGCCGAAGGCCCGCGCAACTTCGGCGTCCCCGCCGCCGAGGCGCACAAGCGGGCACGCGATCTCATGCCGCTGGTGGGCCTGCCGGACGACGCGGTGGAGCGCTTCCCGCACCAGTTCTCCGGTGGCCAGCGCCAGCGCATCGCCATCGCCCGCGCGCTCGCCATGGAGCCGGATGTGCTGGTGGCGGACGAGGCGGTCTCGGCGCTGGACGTCTCGGTGCAGGCGCAGGTGCTGGACCTCCTGGCCGGCCTCCAGGCCCGGCTCGGCATCGCCATATTGTTCATCACCCACGACCTGCGGGTCGCGGCGCAGATCTGCGACGACGTGGTGGTGATGCACAAGGGGCGCATCGTCGAGCACGGCACCGCCGCCGAGGTGCTGGCCCATCCCAGGGCCGACTACACACGGGAACTCTTGCTGGCGGCGCCCGGCCGCCATTGGGATTTCGCCAATTTTCGCCCGCTGGCTCCCGCACCCGCGCTTGCCGCGGACGCCTGACCCGGCGAACATAACCTCAGAGGACGCCTGCCATGACCGCACCGCGCATCGCCGTCGGTGGCTTTATGCACGAGACCAACACGTTCGCCCCGGCGCCGGCGGAATATGCCGCGTTCGAGCATGGCGGCGGCTTTCCGCCCATGAGCCGGGGCGCGGAGATCTTCGCCCGCCTGCCCGGCAAGAACACCGGCCTGTCCGGCTTCATCGGCGCCGCCGGGCAGAAGGGCTGGGAGGTGCTGCCGACGCTGTGGTGCGCCGCCAGCCCCTCCGCCCACGTGACCGAGGACGCCTTCGAGCGCATCCTCACCGAGATGCTGGACCGCCTCGCGGCGCTGGGGCCGGTGGACGCGGTCTATCTCGACCTGCACGGCGCCATGGTGACCACCCATCAGGACGATGGCGAGGGCGAGGTGGAAGCGCGCGTGCGGGCGCTGATCGGCCCGGACGTGCCGCTGCTCGTCAGCCTGGACCTGCACGGCAACGTCACCCGGCGCATGGTGGAGGAGGCCGACGCGCTGGTCGCCTACCGCACCTATCCGCACGTGGACATGGCCGACACCGGCCGGCGCGCGGCGGACGTGCTGGCGGCGCGCATGGCGGCGGGCCGGCCCTTCGCCAAGGCGTTCCGGCAGATCCCCTTCCTCATGCCTATCGCCTGGCAGTGCACCGAGATGGAGCCCTGCAAGACGCTCTACCGCCAGTTGGAGGAGATCGAGCGTGGCATGGGCCTCGCGCATCTGTCCTTCCTGCCCGGTTTCCCGGCGGCGGACTTCGCCGATTGCGGCGGCAGCGTCGTCGCCTATGCGGACACCCAGGAAAAGGCGGACGCCGGCGCCGATGCCCTCACCGCGCTGATCTGCGCCCAGGAGGACGCCTTCGCCGGCGAGGCCCTCGCTCCCGAGGAGGGCGTGCGCAAGGCCATGGCCATCGCCGCCGGCGCCAGCCGCCCGGTGGTGATCTCGGACACCCAGGACAATCCCGGCGCCGGCGGCACCTCCGACACCACCGGCATGCTGCGCGCCTTGGTGGCCTGCGGCGCCACCCGCGCGGCGCTCGGCCTGATGGTGGACCCGCAGGCCGCCACTTCCGCCCACGCGGCCGGCGTCGGCGCCGAGGTGACGCTGAAGCTGGGCGGCAAGTCCGGCATCCCCGGCGACACGCCGTTCGAGGGCACCTTCACGGTGGAGGCGCTGTCGGATGGCACGTTCGACGCCACCGGCCCTTATTTCGGCAAGGGGCCCATGTTCCTCGGCCGCTCCGCCTGCCTGCGCATCGAAGGGGTGCGGGTGGTGGTGGCCTCCCGCAAGGCCCAGCTCGCCGACCAGGCCATGTTCCGCTACGTGGGCATCGAGCCCACCGAGCAGGCCATTCTCGTGAACAAGAGCTCGGTGCATTTCCGCGCCGATTTCACCCCCATCGCCGAGACCATATTGGTGTGCACCGCGCCGGGCTCCATGCCGCTGTCCCCGGCCAGCCTGCCATGGAAGCACTTGCGCCCAGGCGTCCGCCTGGCGCCCAATGGCCCGGCGTTCGCCTGAGCCTTCCCCCCAACGTTCCAGTCCCGAGACATCCCATGCCCGCATTGCCTGAAATCGAAGCCTTTGCCGCCGACCTCGTCGCCATCCGCCGCGACATCCACGCCCATCCCGAAATCGGCTTCGAGGAGGTGCGCACCTCCGGCATCGTCGCCGAGAAGCTCGCCGCCTGGGGCATCGAGGTGCATAGCGGCGTCGGCAAGACCGGCGTGGTGGGCATCCTCAACGGCACCAAGGGTCCCGGCCGCCGCATCGGCCTGCGCGCCGACATGGACGCCTTGCCCATGGACGAGGCCACCAATCTGCCTTTCTCGTCCAAATATCCCGGCAAGTTCCACGGCTGCGGCCATGACGGCCACACCACCATGCTGCTGGGCGCGGCGCGCTATCTGGCGGCCCACCGCGATTTTGCCGGCACCGTCCATTTCATTTTCCAGCCGGCCGAAGAGGGTCTGGGCGGCGCGCGGGCCATGCTGGCGGACAAATTGTTCGAGCGCTTCCCCTGCGACGAGGTGTTCGGACTGCACAATGCGCCGAACATCGAGGACGGCAAGGTGCGCATCTTCGCCGGCCCGGCCCAGGCCGGAGCGGACTTCTTCGACATCAAGATCACGGGCTGCGGCTCCCATGGCGCGCGCCCGGAGGTCTCCCGCGACCCGGTGATCGCCGTCACCGCGCTGGTGCAGGCGCTGCAATCGGTGGTGAGCCGCAATGTCGATCCCCAGCATGCCAGCGTGCTGTCGGTGACCAAGATCCACGCCGGCTCGGCCTATAACGTCATACCCCAGGAAGCGGCGCTCGGCGGCACCATGCGCTTCTTCGATCCGGCCACTGGCGAACGCATGCGCCAGCGCATGCGCACCATCGCCGCCGGCATCGCCGCCACCTTCGAGATGGAAGTCGAGGTGGACATCCGCAGCATCTTCGACGTGCTGGTGAACCACGAGGCCCAGAGCGACGCCGCCGCCAAGAGCATCGCCAAGATCGTCGGTGCCGAAAACCTGCTCACCGATGTGGCGCCGATCATGGGCAGCGAGGACTTCGCCGACATGCTGCGGGCGGTGCCGGGCGCCTATTTCTGGGTCGGCCACGGCGGCGACGTGCCGGTGCACAATCCCGGCTTCATCCTCGACGAGGCCATCCTGCCCGTGGGCGCCAGCCTGCTGGCCACGGTGGCCACCGACCGCCTCGCGGCCGGCTGAGGCGCGGCGCATGGACCTCAAGGCCCTGCCGTTCGACACCGCCTCCATGCTGGCGCGGCTGCGCCCCTGGGTGGAGTGCGAGAGCCCGACCTACAGCCCCGCCGCCGTCTCGGCGGCGGTGGCTCTCGCAAGCCGGGACGCGGCGGCGGCGGGCGGGAGCGTCGAGCACATCCCCGGCCCCGCCGGGCTCGGCGACTGCGCCCGCGTGCGCTTTCCCCATCCCAAGGGCGAAGCGCCCGGCATCCTGGTGATGGGGCATTTCGATACGGTCCACCCCATCGGCACGCTGGAAAAGCTGCCCTTCCACCAGGAGGGCAACCGCTGCTGGGGGCCCGGCATCATGGACATGAAGGGCGGCACCTTCACCGCGCTGGAGGCGCTGATCCAGCTCGCCAAAGCGGGCATCGCCACGCCGCTGCCCGTCACCTTCCTGTTCACCTCCGACGAGGAGATCGGCAGCCCCGGCACGCGCACGCTGATCGAGGAGGAAGCCCGAAAGCACAAATACATCCTGGTGCCGGAGCCGGGACACGCGGACAAGGGCGTGACCACCGGGCGCTATGCCATCGCCCGCTACAAGCTCACCGCCTACGGCCGTCCCAGCCACGCGGGCGCCACGCTGAAGGAGGGCCGCTCGGCCATCCGCGAGATGGCGCGCCGCATCCCGCAGATCGAGGACATGACCACCGAGGACTGCACCTTCTCGGTGGGCGTGGTGCACGGCGGGCAGTGGGTGAACTGCGTCTCCACCACGTGCTCCGGCGAGGCGCTGAGCATGTCCAAGCGCCAGGCGGACCTGGACGCGGGCACCGCGCGCATCCTGGCGCTCAACGAGCGGCGCGAGGACGGCACCGGCTTCGAGGTGGAAAAGAGCGTGGTGCGCCCGGTGTGGGAGCCGGACGGGGCCGCCCTGGCGCTCTACGAGCAGGCCAGGACCATCGCCGCCGAGATCGGCTTCGACCTGCCCCACCGCAGCTCCCCCGGCGGATCGGACGGCAATTTCACCGGCGCGCTCGGCATCCCGACCCTGGACAGCCTCGGCCCCAGCGGCCGGGATTACCATACGCTCAACGAGCATATCCTGGTGGATACGCTGGCCGAGCGCGGCCGGCTGATGGCGGGCCTGATGGCACGGCTCGCTTGATCGTCCGGAACGACCCCGCCGCGCTCAGGCGCGGCGGGCGGCGTCGAAGGCGCCGAGGAAGGCCACCGCATTGTCGGACAGCGACGGCCCCAGATAGCCGCCTTCCTGCACCAGCACCGTGGGCAGGCCGAGACCAGCGATCTTGGCCGCGCCGCTTTCGAACCCCGCGCGGGTCATCCCCACCAGGGAGAGCGGATCGTCCTGCGACATGTCGAGGCCGAGCGAGACCACCAGCGCCTCGGCGCCGAAGGCGCGGATGACCTCCAGCGCCTCGTCGTAGCGCGCCAGGATCTCCTCCGCGCCGGCGCCGACCGGCAGCACCAGATTGCGCGTGGCGCCTTCGCCCGCGCCGATGCCGGTCTCGTCCGCATAGCCGATGAAGAAGGGCGTATAGTCGCTGGGGTCGGTGTGGATCGAGACATAGAGCACGTCGCCGCGGGCGTGGAAGATGTCCTGCGTGCCGTTGCCCGCATGGGTGTCCACGTCCAGCACCGCCACCTTGCCGAAACGCCCGCGCAGATGCTGCGCCGCCACCGCCGCATTGTTGAAGAAGCAGAAGCCCCAGCTGGCGTCGAGCACCGCATGGTGGCCCGGCGGGCGGCACAGGGCATAGATGTGCCCCTCCGCGCCGGAGCGCACGCGCTCGGCGGCGTCGATGGCGGTCTGCGCCGACCAGTAGATGGCCTCCGCCGTGCCCTCGACGATGGGGCATGAGGTGTCGGTGGAATAATAGCCCAGCCGGCCGATGACCCCGGTCGGAACCCGGAAGTTGCGCCGGTCGGTGTGATAGTTCGGCACCGCCGGAACCGTGGTGCCGGTGGCCTCCACCCAGGCCGGCCAGGCGGACATGAGGAAGTCCACATAGGCCGGATCGTGCACCGCCTTGATGGGATCGAGACCGTGGTCGGCGGGCATCTGGCGGGTATGGCCGGCGGCCAGCAGCGCGTCGCGCAGCAGGATGGCGCGCTGCGGCTGCTCGGGATGGGGAATGAAGGCGCCCCGGCGGAAATAGAGTTCCGGATCGTGCTTGAGCTGGCGCTCGTCGAAAATGATCTTCATCTCGTCCTCTCGCGGCCCGGCCTCAGATGGCCGCGGCCCTTGCGCCGAAGGCATCGCCCTCGGCCCGCCCGGGGATCGCCGCGATCAGGCGCCGGGTATATTCATGCTGCGGATCGCCGAACACTTGCGCCGCCGGCCCCATCTCCACCACCTCGCCCTTACGCATCACCGCCACCTTGTCGCAGATGGTGGCGGCGACCCGCAGGTCGTGGGTGATGAAGATCAGCGCGAGGTCGAGCCGCGTCTTCAGGTCGGCCAGCAGCCGCAGCACCTGCGCCTGGATCGACACGTCGAGGGCGGACACCGCCTCGTCGGCGATGATGATCTCCGGATCAAGCGCGAGCGCGCGGGCGATGCCGATGCGCTGGCGCTGGCCGCCGGAAAATTCATGCGGGAAACGGTCCACCGCCGAGGCGTCGAGCCCCACCAGCGCCAGCAGGTCGCCGGCCTTCTTTAGCGCCGCGCCGATGGGCATGCCGGCGGCGATCGGCCCTTCGGCGACGATGCGGCCGACGCGGGTGCGCGGGTTGAGCGAGCCGTAGGGGTCCTGGAACACCATCTGCATGCGCCGCCGCCAGATGCGCATCTCGCCCACCGACTGGCCCATGGTCTCCTGCCCGTTGAGGCGGATGGAGCCCGCGTCCGGCTCGATCAGCCGCACCAGGCAGCGGCCGAGCGAGGACTTGCCCGAGCCGCTCTCGCCCACCACGCCCAAAGTCTCGCCACGGGCCAGATCGAAGCTGACGTCGCGCACCGCATGGACCACGCGGGCGGGCCGGAAGAAGCCGCCGGCCGAACGGTAGGTCTTGGTGAGGCCACGCACCTCCAGCACCGTTTCGCCGGCCGCCTTCCGCGGCCCGTCGCCGGCGGCGGGGCGGCCGGTGGGAATGGCGGCGATGAGCTGGCGCGTATAGGCATCCTGCGGCGCGCCGAGCACGTCCGCCGCGGCGCCGGTCTCCACCACGCGGCCCTTGCTCATGACCACCACCCGGTCGGCGATGTCGGCCACCACGCCGAAGTCGTGGGTGATGAACATCACCGCCGTGCCGTGCTTGTCCTGGAGCTCGCGGATCAGCTTGAGGATCTGCGCCTGGGTGGTCACGTCCAGCGCCGTGGTCGGCTCGTCGGCGATCAGCAGCACCGGGTCGAGCGCCAGGGCCATGGCGATGACCACGCGCTGGCGCTGGCCGCCGGAGAGCTGGAACGGATAGGCATGGATCGCCCGCTCGGGCTCGGGAATGCCCACCTCGGTGAGCAGCGCCAGCGCGCGGGCGCGGCGCTCGGCGGGCGCGAGCAGGCCGTGCGCCTCGAACACCTCGGCGATCTGGTCGCCGATGCGCATCAGCGGGTCGAGCGCCGTCATCGGCTCCTGGAAGATCATGCCGATGCGCCGGCCGCGGATGGCGCGCATGGCCTCCGCGTCGAGCCGCAGCAGGTCGATGCCGTCGAGCTTGGCGGTGCCCTGCGCGGCGCGGGTGCCGGGCGGCAGCAGGCCCATGACCGCATTGGCCGACATGGACTTGCCCGAGCCGCTTTCGCCGACGATGGCCAGCGTCTCGCCGCGATGGATGTCGAAGCTCACATGCTCCACCGCATAGAGCCGGTCGGCGCCCGCCGGCAGCTCGATGGCGAGGTTGGCGACGGACAGGACGGGTTCGTGGGGAACGGTGGGTTCGCTCATGCTGCGCTCCTCAGGCCTGGTCGCGCGAGGAGCGCGGATCGAGCGCCTCGGCGAGGCCTTCGCCGACGAGATTGAGCGCCAGCACCGAGATCAGGATGGCGACGCCGGGAAACACCGACAGCCACCACGCCTGCCGCACCACCGTGCGCGCCGCGCCGATCATGTAGCCCCACGACATGATGGAGGGGTCGCCGAGGCCGAGGAAGGAGAGCGAACTCTCCAGCAGGATGGCGGAAGCCACCATCAGGGACGCCAGCACCACGATGGGCGAGACCACATTGGGCAGGATCTGCCTTGTGATGATGGTGAGATGCGACTGGCCGGCGAGGATCGCCGCCTCCACATATTCGCGCTGGCGCTGGGCCATCACCTCGCCGCGCACCAGCCGCGCCACCGGCGGCCAGCCGACGATGGCGATGGCGATGATGATGGAGAAGAGGCTCGGCTGAAAGATCGCCACCAGCACGATGGCCAGCGCGAAGCTCGGCACGGTCTGGAAGAATTCGGTGAAGCGCATCAGCACGTCGTCCACCACGCCGCCGAAATAGCCCGCCAGCGCGCCGATCGGCACGCCCACCGCCAGCGCGACCAGCGTCGAGACGGTGCCGATCAGCAGCGAGACGCGGGCGCCATAGGCGAGGCCCGAGGCCACGTTGCGGCCCAAAGTGTCGGTGCCGAGCGGCACCGCCGGATTGGCGAACGGCGGCAGGAAGGGCCGCTGCACCATCTTCCAGGGCGAGACCGGGTAGAAATAGGGCGCGGCGATCGCGATGGCGACCACGAGCAGCACCACCACCAGGCCGGCGACGGCCGCCTTGTGCCGGCGGAAGCGGGACCAGAAGGCCTTCATCGCGACACCTCGATGCGCGGGTCCACCATGCGGTAGACGAGATCGGTGAGGATGTTGAACACCACCACCATGGCGGCGGAGACGACGAAGACGCCCAGCAGCAGGTTGTAGTCGCGCTGGATCAGCGCCTCGTACATCAAGCGGCCGATGCCGGGCCAGGCGAACACGGTCTCGGTCATCACCGCCCCGCCCACCATCTGCCCGGCCTGCACGCCGGCCAGCGTCACCACCGGCAGCACCGCGTTGCGCAGCACGTGGCGGCGCAGGATCACCCGCTCGGACAGGCCCTTGGCGCGCAGCGTCTTGACGAAATCCTGCCGCGCCACCTCGATCATGGAGGCGCGCGTCATGCGCACATAGACGGCGGTGAAGAACAGGCCCAGCGTCACCGCGGGCAGCACCAGATGCCGCGCCACGTCCAGCGCCCGCTCGCCCAGCGTGGCGTTGCCGCCCACGTCATAGAGGCCGAAGGCCGGCAGCCAGTCGAGCCAGACGGAGAAGATCAGCACCGCCATCAGCGCCATCCAGAACAGCGGCGTGGCGTAGAACACCAGGGACACGGTGGTGATGATGCGATCCAGCGGCCGGCCCTTGTGCGCCGCCGCCCAGGCGCCCATCACCACGCCCACGGTGAGCGAGAAGACGAAGGCCGCGCCGGTGAGCAGCAGGGTGGCCGGCAGGCGGTCCAGCACCAGGTCCAGCACCGGCATCTGCTGGCGGTGCGAGAAGCCGAGGTCGAGCCGCACCACGCCCCAGATATAGAGGCCGAGCTGGGTGGTGAACGGCTGGTCGAGGCCGAACTTCACCCGCAATTGCTGCACGAAGGCCTCGTCCGTGGCGCCGGATTCCCCGGCCATCACCGACGCCGGATCGCCCGGCGCCAGATGGATGAGCACGAAGTCGAGCACGACGATGGCCAGCACCACGAGGATGCCCTTGGCCAGCCGCGACAGGAGGAACTGGAGGGTCTGCATGCGGGAGCGGATCTCGTCGGCGGAAGCGGGGGACGGCGGCGCCCTGCCGCCGTCCGGGTGCGTCGAACGGCGTCCCGGCGTTCTCGCGGGGACGGTGCCTTCTCATGCCGACGGCATCGGTCGTCGACCGCTGCCGCGCGGGCTGGAGACGGCCGGCGGGGCAGGCCCCGCCGGCCCGTCGAAGTCACTCGATCCAGGCGTCCTTGAAGCCGTCGTTCACGCCGATGCCGGTGGTGATGAGGTTCTTGACGTTGCAGTGGGTGAGCGTCGGGAACTTCAGGTCGATCAGCCAGGCATAGACCGCATCGTCGCTGAGCTTCTTCTGCACGGCGGAATAGATCGTCTGCCGCGCGCTGTCCGGGAAGGCCACGGCGCCGTCGGCGAACAATTTGTCCACCTCAGGGTTGGAATAGCCGCCCACATTGTTGAACGGCGAGCCCTTGGCGATGTTGGAGGAGACATAGGCGCGCGAGACGCCGAGCGCCGGGTCGCCATACTGGTAGAGGAAGGTGGTGGAGAGATCGAAGTCCCAGTCGCCCAGCTTCTTGTTCCAGCCGGCGACATCGGTGGTGATCATGTCCACCTTGATGCCGACGTCCTCCAGGTTCTGCTTGATGGCCTCGGCCCAGCGCATCCAGGTCTCGCCATAGGGCATGGGGGTGAAGCGCACCGGCTCGCCCTTGTAGCCCATCTCCTTCAGCAGCGCCTTGGCCTTGGCCGGGTCGTAGCTGTAGTTCACCAGCACCTTCTCGTCGCGGAAGGCGGTGCTGTCGGCGAACGGGCCGGTGGAGACCTTGCCCATGCCGTTCCACAGCGCCTCGCGGGCGAAGTCGCGGTCGATGGCGTAGGACACCGCCTTGCGGAAGCGCACGTCGGCGGTCAGCCCGCCGCGATGGTTGAACCACAGCCAGGACTGCGGGGCGAGGAACTCCCAGCCCTTGTCGGTGATGCAGGCATTCTTGGTCTTGGCGAGGCGCGGCACGTCGAAATTCTCCACCGAGCCGCCGGGCAGGATGTCCACCTTGCCGGTCTCGAACGCCACCGCGCGCGCCGCCGCGTCGGGGATGACGTGCCAGTAGATCTCGTCGAGATGCGGCTTGCCCTTCTCGTAATAGTCCGGGTTCTTCACCAGCTTGATGTAGGAGCCCTTCACCCATTCGGCGAACTTGAACGGGCCGGTGCCGATGGGCGTGTTGTTGGCCGGATTGGCCTGGAAGTCGGTGCCCTCGTAGATGTGCTTGGGCACGATCGGCATGGTGCCGACCTCGAACATGCGGATGAACGGGCCGAACGGCTGCTTCAGCTGGAACACCACCGTCTCGTCATCGGGGGCGGTGATGGTGTCCACATAGGCCAGCGAGGCGCGCGTGCGCGGGTTGGTCTTGCGCAGGAAGACGTCGGCGGTGAACACCACGTCGGCGGCGGTGAAGGGCTTGCCGTCGTGCCACTTCACGCCCTTCTGGAGCTTGAACGTATAGGTCTTGCCGTCGTCCGAGATGGTCCAGGAGGTGGCGAGCTGCGGCTTCGGGTTCAGCTTCTCGTCATAGCGCAGCAGGCCCTCGTAGATGTTGCCCGCCACCATCTGGGTGGGGGCGTTCTGGAGGATGCCGAGCATCAGGCCCGGAGGCTCGGGCTGGACCACCACATTGGCCCGGCCGCCCTCCTTGGGCTCCGCCGCGGCGAGGCCGGGCAGGCTGCAGGCGAGCAGCAGCGAGGTTGCAAGCGTACCGAGGAGTTTCTTTTTCATGCCGGGTCCTCTGGAAGGGGTGGTCGGTGAAACTCTTTTGTTGGTCGAGCGCGCTATCGGAAACTCAGTCGTCGTAGTCCGGCGCCACCGCGCGGGCGAGCCGCAGGAAGGCGGCCCATTCGGGGTCCTGGGCGCCGGAGGCGGCATGGTGCGCGTCCCAGGTCTCGTACTGCCGGGCGGTGAGATCGGCGATCTCGCGCGGCGGCAGGCGCAGCGGACGGCCCATGCCCAGCGCCGCCACCTGCGCCTGGCAGGCCCGCTCCAGATTGTGCATCAGCGCGAAGGCTTCGCCCACCGTGCGGCCGCAGGTCATCAGGCCGTGGTTGCGCAGGATCATCGCCTTCTTCGTGCCGAGATCGGCCACCAGGCGCTCGCGCTCCGCCAGATTGAGCGCGATGCCCTCGAAGTCGTGATAGCCGAGGCGGTCGTGGAATTGCAGCGCCCACTGGTTCAGCGGCAGTAGCCCTTCCTCCATGCAGGCCACGGCGACGCCCGCCACCGTGTGGGTGTGCAGCACGCAGCCGAGGTCCGGCCGCGCCGCGTGGACGGCGGAATGGATGACGAAACCGGCGGCATTGATGCCGTTGCCCAGAGGGTCGTCCAGCACCGTGCCGTCGATGTCCACGGTCACCAGTTCGGACGCCTTCACCTCGTCGAAGCGCTTGCCGTAGGAATTGATGAAGAAGCGCTCACCCTCCCCCGCCTTGGCGGAGATGTGGGTGAAGATGCTGTCGTCCATCCTCATGTGGGCCAGCAGGCGATAGGCGGCGGCAAGGTCGCTGCGCGCGTCGGGGCGTGCCTCGGCACGGGTCGGGGTTACGCGCGCATCCATGAACCGATCTCCTGAGCCTCTGGCCGGGCGTGGCGGGGCCGCGCCGGTGTTTGACGCCCCAATGGTAGGCACATAGGATCACAACTGTCGACAATCGACAGTGTGGAAAGTTTGGGCACGCCGTGCCCCGAAACGGAATGAGGATGCGCGTGGCGCAGGCAAGCAGCGACGGGGACGGGGGCCGGCTCGGCGCGCTGCCGCCGGAGGATCTGGTCAGCCGCATCGCGGCCACCCTGTCGGGCGCCATCGTCGCCGGCCGGTTCGCGCCCGGCGCGCGGCTCAACGAGGTGCACCTTGCGGCCGAGCTGGGGGTGTCCCGCGCGCCGCTGCGCGAGGCCGCGCGCCTGCTGGAGAATCGCGGCCTCGTGGTGTCCCACCCCCGGCGCGGCTTCTTCGTGCGCGAATTGACCGCCCGCGCGCTGGATGATGTCTACGACCTGCGCATGGCCCTGGAGCGGCACGCCGGCCTTGCGGTGTGCGCCGGCCTGACCAAGGCGATGGCGGCCGCCCTGCGCGCCCAGGCGGCGCGGATCGACGCCACGACGTCCGATCCGGGGCGGCAGGTGGAGGAGGACTTCGCCTTCCACCGCATGATCTGCGCCTTCGCCGGCAACGAGCGCCTGCTGCGGGTCTATGACGAGCTGACCACCGAGATGCGGCTCGGCATCGTGGTCATCGGCCATCTCTATGACGACCCGGAGGAGATCGCGCGCACCCATGACCCGGTGCTGGAGGCGCTGCTCTCCCGCGACCCGGCGCGCTGGATCGCCGCCATCGACCACCATATCGGCGTGGCGCGCACCCATGTGGTGCGCCTCCTCACCGAGCGGGAGGGCGCACCGGACGACACCTGAGGGCGCGCCGCGCGGCGAGCGCGTCATTGCCCGGCCCCGGCCAGCGCCGCCTGAAACACCGCCGCCGCCGCGAGCACGGCGCCGTCCGCGCCGCGCGGGCCGATGATCTGGAACGCCCGCGGCAGGCCTTCGGGCGTCAGCGCCAGCGGCACCACGGCGGCCGGGTTCTGGCTGAGGTTGAGCGGGAAGCTGAACCCGGCCCACAGGTGCCAGCGCGTCAGCCCGCTGCCCACGGGCACCAGCTCGCCGGCCGCGAACGGCAGCACGGCGACGCCGGGCGAGACGATGAAATCGTAGCGGGCGCAGAGCTGGTCCATGGCCGCGCCATAGAGCGCGCGCTCGGACTGGGCGCGGGCGATCTCCACAGGGGAGAAGCGCGCGCCCTCCGCGGCGATCTCCAGGAAGCCGGGATCGACGCCCGCCCGCATGCCCTCCGGCACGCCGGCGAGCCGGTTGGCCGCGCCGAGATACCAGTGCTTTTCGAAGATGTCCGTCACCCGGTCGGCGAACGGCAGGGCGACGGGCTCAAGGATGGCCCCCAGTTCTTCCAGCCGGCGCACCGCCGCCGCGAAGGCCGCCGCCACCGGCGCCTCCACCGTGCCGCAGGGCGGCTCCGCCCACACGCCGATGCGCGCGCCCTTGGGAAAGCCGGGCGGCAGGCTGGCGCCGAGCGGCGGCAGGGTGCCGGCGCCCTGCGACCAGTCCGCGAGGTCCCGGCCAGACATGGCCGCCAGCATGGGCACGAGGTCCTCCGCATGGCGCGCCATGGGGCCGATATGGGCCACCGTGCCGAAGGCGCTGGCCGGATAGGCCGGCACCCGGCCGAAGGTCGGCTTCAGCCCGGCGATGCCGCAGAAGCTGGCCGGCACGCGGATCGAGCCGCCGCCGTCGGTGCCCAGATGCAGCACGCCGGCGCCGCAGGCCGCCGCCACCGCCGCGCCGCCCGACGAGCCGCCCGGAGTGAGCGCGGGATCATGAGGATTGCGGGTGATGCCGAAGGCAGCGCTGTCGGTGATCGCCTTCCAGCCGAATTCCGGCGAGGTGGTGAGGCCGATGAACACCGCCCCCGCGTCGCGCAGGCGGCGCACCGAGGGCGCGTCCTCGGCATAGGGCGCGGCCGGCGTGGTGGCGCTGCCGTAGCGCACCGACCAGTCCTGCACCCACACGATGTCCTTCAGCGTGGTGGGGATGCCGTCGATGGGCGAGAGCGGCGTGCCGGCCCGCCAGCGGGCCTCGGACGCCCGCGCCGCCGCCAGCGCCCGCTCATGGTCGATGGTGAGGAAGGCGTTGAGCTGGGGATTGATCGCCTCGGCCTGCGCCAGCGCTGCCTGCGCCGCTTCCACCGGCGAGCGGGCGCCGGTCTTGAAGCCCTGCGCCAGCGCCGCCACCTGCGGGCCTTCGTCCAGTATTGCGGCCGGCGGGATCACGGACATTCGGACACTCCTGCTCGAAAATGCAGCATGCGATTGCGGTGCATCGTTCCCAGGCAGAATGGCCTTCCCACCCGCTTTCACAAAATGTATTGCTTTGGATCAGTTCATTCATTTTATGGAGGAATGCGTGGCGCTTTCCCTGCGGCAGGTGCGCTATGTGGCCGAGGTGGCGCGGCTCGGCTCGATCCAGGCCGCCGCGCGCGAGCTGTCCATTTCCCAGTCCTCCATCCTCGCCGCCATCGATCTGGCGGAGGCCGACATCGGCGCGCGCATGTTCACCCGCCGCCCGTCCCAGGGCATGCGCACCACCCCCGCCGGCGAGCGCTTCGTCGCCGCCGCGCGCGGCCTGCTGGCGGCGGAAACCGAGTTCGTGCGCCAGATCGGCTCGCTGGCCGAGGGGCCGCGTCGCGTCATCCGCCTTGGCTGCTTCGAGCCGTTCGGGCCGCTGTTCATGCCGGAGGTGCTGCGCCGCCTCGTCACCCGCACCGGGGCCATCGACATCACTTTGCTGGAGGCCGACCAGCAGCAGTTGCGCCACTGGCTCGACACCGGCCATATCGACGCCGCCGTGACTTATGAGATGGGCCCGCCCTTTACCGGCGACATCACCCGCATCTGCCGCATGCCCGCCCATGTGCTGATGCGCGCCGACGATCCGCTCTCGGCGCTGGACGCAGTGCCGCTGGCGGCGCTGGCCGAGCGGCAGCTCATCCTGCTCGACCTGCCGCAGACCGGGGCCTACCTGTCCTCGATCATCGATATGTCCGGCCTCGGCCGCCGCGTCGGCTTCCGCACCCGCAGCTACGAGACCGTGCGCGCCGCCGTCTCCGCCGGCTTCGGCCTCGCCATCCTGAACATGCGGCCGATCTCGCCGGTGATGGTGGACGCGCCGCTGCTCAGCCGCCGCCCGATCGCCGACCCGCTGCCGCCGCCCACCCTGATCGTGGTGGACCCCTACGGCAGCCAGAAGCCGCGCTTCCTCATCGACTTCATCACCGAGATGCACGCCTTGTTCCGCGAGCTCGGCCCCCGCCAGTTCGCCGTCGCCCGGCCGGAGCAGGAGCGCGAACTGCTGCGCTTCTGAGCCGCCGCACCGCTCACCCCTCCTCCGCCGCGATGCGCCGCCAGGGCAGGATGAAGGTCTCGCCGTCGCGCCTGCCGCTCTCCACGCTCACCCCATAGGCGGCGGCGATGTGCGCCGGGGTCAGCACCTCGTCCGGCGCCCCCAGCGCCAGTAGCCGGGACGCCGCCAGCAGGGCCAGCCGGTCGCAGAAGCGCGCCGCCAGGGTCAGATCGTGCAGCACCACCACCACGGTGGCGCCGCCGCGCGCCACCTGCCGCAGCAGCTCCATCACATGGAGCTGGTGCGCGGGGTCGAGCGCCGCCACCGGCTCGTCCGCCAGCAATACCTGCCCTTCCACCGCCAAGGCGCGGGCCAGCAGCACGCGCCTGCGCTCGCCGCCCGACAGGGTGCCGGTTGCGCGGCCGGCCAGATGCGCCACGTCCGCCGCCGCCATGGCCCGGGCCACCGCCGCGCGGTCGGCGGCCGGCGCGGCGCGATGCGGCAGGCGGCCGAGGGCGACCACATCCTCCACCTTCAGCGGCCAGTGGACGGCGCCGTTCTGGGCGAGATAGGCGACCTGCCGCCCCAGTTCCGCGCGGCCGAGGTCATGGGCCGGGCGCCCGTCGAAACGCACCTGCCCGGCGTGCGGCGCGTCGAGGCCGGCAAGCAGGCGCAGCAATGTGGTCTTGCCCGCGCCATTGGCGCCGAGCAGGCCCAGCACCGCGCCGGGCCGGGCCTCCAGCGTGACGTCCTCCAGCACGGTGCGGGCGCCGCGCGTGGCGGTGAGGCTGGTCGCCGAGAGGATCATTCCGCCTCCCGCCGCAGGCGCCACAGCAAAGCGAGGAAGAAGGGCGCGCCGATCAGCGCGGTGACGACGCCGAGCTTCAGCTCCGGCCTGATCGGCAGCAGGCGCACCGCGCAATCCGCCGCCAAGGTCAGGGCCGCGCCGCCGAAGCCGCTGGCCAGCAGGAGCCGGCCGGGCCGGTGGCCCACCAGCGGGCGCAGCAAATGCGGCACCACGAGGCCGACGAAGCCGATGGCCCCGGCCACCGCCACTGATGCCCCCACCGCCGCCGCCGCGCCGCCGATGGCGGCGAGGCGCAGCCGCCGGAGGTTCACGCCGAGGCTCGCCGCCGTGTCCTCGCCGAGGGTCAGCGCGTCGAGCCCGCGCGCGGTGCGCAGCATCAGCGCCCAGCCGAGCGCCATGAGGGGCAGCGCCAAGGCCACATGGTCGAGGCTGCGGTCGGACAGCGAGCCCATCAGCCAGAACACGATCTCCAGCGTCGCATAGGGGCTGGGCGAGAGGTTGAGCGCCAATGCGGTGAGCGCCCCCGCCAGGCTGTTGAGCGCGACACCGGCGAGGATCAGCAGGCTGGTGCCGGTGCCGGTGCGGGCGAGCGCCAGGAGCAGCGCCGTGGCGATGCCGGCCCCCGCCAGCCCGCCCAGCGGCAGGGCCAAAGCGAACATGTTGGAGAGGCCGGAATAGAAAGCCAGAACCGCCCCCAGCGCCGCCGCGCCGGAGACGCCGACGATGCCGGGATCGGCCAGCGAATTGCGCATCAGCCCCTGCATCACCGCCCCGGTGAGGCCGAGGCTGAAGCCCACGCCCGCCCCCAGCAGCGCGCGCGGCAGGCGCAATTGCAGCAGCACCAGCGCGCCCAGGCTGTCGCGGCCATGGACGAGGTCGGACAGCGCGGCGGGAATGTCGAGCGGGGTGTAGCCGAGGCGCACGGAGGCCGCCAACAGCGCCGCCGTCAGGGCCGCCAGACCGGCCAGCAGCGCGGGATAGGGCAGCCGGCTCATGGCCGCGTCTCCCGCGCGCCGGCGGCGAGGCGCGTGGCGGCATCCGCCAGTTCCGGCCCGGCGCAGGCCCACAGCCGCCCCGGCACCGAGACGCGGCGCGCCTTGAGGTCCGCCAGCGCCGGATGGCGCAGCACCTCCTGCGCCAGCGCGGGCGGCGCGCCGGGCTCCGCGTCGATCACCAGCACGTCCGGCCGGGCGGTGACGATCTCCTCCACGGTGAGCTGGCCCATGCGGTCGGCGGGGTGGCGGCGGGCGAGATTGTCGAGGCCCGCCCGCGCCAACAGCGCGTCCGCCATGGAGCCCGCCCCGGCGGTGAAGCCGTTCGGCCGCACCACCACGGCGGTCGGCGGGGGCTGCGGCGGCGGCGGCAGGCGGGCGAGGCCCGCGAGCAATGCGCCGGCCAGCGCCTCGCCCCGCTCCGGCTCGCCGATGCGGTCGGCGAGCGCGCGGATCTGCGCCGCCGCCGCCTCCGGCGTCTGCGGCACGTCCAGCTCCATCACCGGCACGCCGAGGCGCTTCAGCAGCGCCACGGTGGTGCGGGTGGTGAAGGCGCCGGCGATCACCAGATCCGGCCCCAGCGGCACGATCTCTTCCGCCAGCCCGTGGTTGACGGGGATGCCGCCCACCTGCCCCGCCACGGTGGAGCCGCGCGGGTCGCGGGCGAGATAGGTCAGCGAGGCGATGGCGTCCCTGTCCGCCAGTTGCACCAGCAGTTCGTCGGCGCAGAGGTTCAGCGAGACGATGCGCCGGGGCTTTGCCTGCGCCGCCCCCGCGGCGAGGCTCGCGCCGACCGCGAGAAGACAGAAAACCGTCCGAATGATCATCTGCGGCTCAATAGGTCAGCTTGACGCCGGCATAGGCGCCAAATCCGGTGGCGAGGAAGCCGTTGGGATTCTCGTAGCTCTCGTTCAGCAGGTTGTCGATGCGGCCGAACACGGTGGCATTGGGGTTCAGCGCATAGTTGGCGGCCAGATTGACCACCGTATAGCCCGGCTGGTCCACGTAATCGGAGGTGAAGCGCACGATGTCCCACCAGGCCGAGACATAGACCAGGCTGGCGGACAGCGTCAGCGGGTCGATGGGCCGCCAGTCGGCGGTAAGGCTCACCTTATTGTTGGGCCGCCGCAGCAGCGCGCAGGTGGTGGCGCTGAGCGGGGCGCAGGAGGCGCCGAACGGGGCATCCTCCGGCAGATAGCCCACCGCGTCCGTATAGGTGTAGTCCACCCGCAGGTTCAGCCGCTCGGTCACCGCCACGCCCACGAAGGCCTCCACGCCCTGCGTGGTGGCGCTGGAGACGTTGATGTTCACGTAAGTGGCCGGATCGTAGCTGATGAGGTTGGTGATGTCGTTGTGGAAGTAGGTGGCGCCGAAGGTCACGCGCCCGCCGAACAGCTTCTGCTCGAAGCCCACGTCATAGCCGGTGCTTTCCTCCGGCTTGAGGTCCGCATTGCCGTAATAGGGCGCATAAAGCTGGTAGAGGCTCGGCGCCTTGAAGCCGGTGCCGTAGCTGGCCTTCAGCTTGGTGCCGGTCTCGGGAATGAGGAAGGCGGGCGCGATGCGCCAGGTGGCATGGTCGCCGAAGCTGTCGTCGGCGTCGTTGCGGATATTGGCCGCCAGGAACAGCCGCTCGCCCAGCGCCGACTGAAGCTCGGCATAAGCGGCGGTGTCGCCGGTGGAGGCGGTGAGCGTGGTGTAGGCGGTGCTCGAAGTCATGCTCTCGTTCTTGCGCTCAACACCGAGCAGAAGGTTCTGCCCTGGCGCGAAGGCGAGGTTGGAGCGCAGGTAATAGGTCTGCCGGTCGCCGTCATAGGTGCCGTTAACGGACGCATTCGGACCAACCGTCGGGCGCGAGACGTCGAGCGCGCTCACCCCGAAGGTGGAAACCAGCGCGCCGTCGAGCGCGGTCCACACGCCCTCTCCCTTGGTGAGGAACTGCCGGGCGAAGGATGTGCTGCGCTCCGCCGCCGGGACGCCCTCATAGCTGGGCGCGGGATAGAGATCCGGCGTGTAGCCGAGCTGCGAAGAGGTGTAGCGGGCAACGAAATTCACCGCGAAGGCTTCCGAGAACTGCTGCTCCAGGCGGGTCGAATAGGTCCAGTTGTCATAGGTGTTGGGGTTCAGCGGCCAGCCCGGCGGGGCGATGCTGGCCGGCGTCACCGGCGTGTCGCTGGAGGCGAAATGGGCGATGTTGAAGGCATAGGAGAGCCTGTCGGTGGAACCGCTGACGCCCACCGCCTGGTTGAACGTGCCGAAGGCGCCGCCTTCCACCAGCCCGGTGAAGCGCGCCGGCCCCTCGCCCTTCTTCGTGGTGACGGTGATGACGCCGCCGATGGCGTCCGAGCCGTAGAGGCCGGATTGCGGGCCGCGCAGCACCTCGATGCGCGCCACGTCGGCGGTGAGCAACTGGCCGAAGTCGAAGGCGCCGTTGGGGGTGGAGGGATCGCTCGCCTCGACGCCGTCGATCAGCACCTTCACCTGGTTGGAATTTGTGCCGCGGATGAAGACGGAGGTCTGCCCGCCCGGCCCGCCGGTCTGCACCACGTTGAGGCCCGGCACGGTCTTCAGCGCGTCCGGCACGGTGCGGATCTGCGCCCGCTCCAGATCGGCGGCGGTGATGATTGTCACCGAGCTGGCGACCTCCGCCGCCGGGGTGGGAAGCGCCGTGGCGCTCACCACAACGTCGGGCAAGGCGATGGCATCGTCCTGGGCCAGGGCGCGCTGTGGCGCCCCGGCGAGAAAGCCGGCGAGCGGGACGATGAGAAACGGGGAAGCGGCAATGGAGGAAGAACGCGCGGCAGGAGCGCGGCGGGAACGAGACATGAGACCCTCGGGCGGGACGCCTGTGGCACGTCACCGCGAACGAAGATCCCGCCCCACGCCCCGCCCTTTGCTGGCGGCTCCGGCATCCGGGCGTTCACCACCATCAGGACACCCCGCCCAATGTGCTCGCGTGTGACCACGGACGACGGCAGGTCTCCTGGCTCGCGGGTCGCTGCCCTGTCGTCGCCTTCCCAGGCCGCAAGAGGCCCAGTGGCTGATGACGCAGGACTCGCCGCTTACAGTTGCGGGGGCAGCCGCGGCGTGAGGCGAGGCCAAAGCCCTGCCCGCACCGCGTTCCCTTTTGATCCCTTGCGGGGAACCGTCAGCGCCAAAGCTAGGGGACAGGGCGCCCTCGCGTCAACAGGCCATGCGCCAAAAACACCAGATATTGAGACCGGCAGGCCTGCGACATACTACCGGCTGCATCCCCAGTCCTGCGATTGCGCGGGCTCGCGCCGCCGGCCGGCAGCTTCAATGGTGGGCGTGCTCGCACTTGCCGTGGTCGGCCAGCACCTCGATCACCTTGCATTCGGCGAGGCGGCCGTGGCTGCACCCCTCGATCATCCGCTCCAGCTCCGCCTTCAGCGCGGTGAGGCTGGCGATGCGCTTCTCCACCTCGGCCAGATGCTCGCGCGCCACCGCGTCGGCGGCGCCGCAGGACTGGGTGAGGTCGGACTGCAAGGCCAGCAGGGTGCGGATGCCGGACACCTCGAAGCCCAGCTCGCGGGCATGGCGGATGAAGGCCAGCCGGCGCAGGTCGCTGTCGTCATAGGTGCGCCGGTTGCCCTCGGTGCGCGGCGGCGCGGGCAGCAGGCCGATCTGCTCATAATAGCGGATGGTCGGCACCTTCACGCCGCTGATGCGGGCCGCCTCGCCGATGGTGATGTCGTAGCGCATGGCCGAACTCCTCCCGCCGGATCCTCCAGGCACTGGAGATCATATGGCGTCGCGCGCGGCGGAAGGGAAGCGCGACGGGGGAGACGCGCGCGGGACCGCCGGCGGAAAAAGGCGCTTGCTCCTATAGCGGCTAGAGGAATTACGGCTCTCCCCAAGATCGTGGTGCGAGACCATGGGAGACGAGACATGACCACCGGGACCCTGCCGAGCCGCTTCCGCGTCGAGGAGATGGATTGCGCCTCCTGCGCCACCAAGATCGACACGGCGGTGCGGCGGATGCCCGGCGTCACGGACGTGTCCATCTCGGTCACCGCCGGCACCATGACCGTGCATCATGCGGGCGACGCGGCGCTGGACGGCGCCATTGCCGCCCGCGTCACCACGCTCGGATACCCGACCCGCCCGCTTACCGCCTCGGCGCCCGCGCCGGCGACCCCCGCCCCCTGTTGCGGCGGCCACGGGCATCAGGACCACGGCCACGGCCATGACCACGCCGGCCAGGATCACGCCGGGCACCACCACGCGGGCCATGATCACGCGGGCCATGATCTCGCGGGCTATGACCATTCCGCGCCGGGCCATGCGGATCATGACCATGCCGGCCACGGCCACGCCGCCGAGGCCCCGCCCGCCCCGGCGGCCGCGCCCGCAAGCCGCCCCTGGTGGCGGAGCGGCAAGGGGCGGCTGACGCTGGCCAGCGGCGGCGCGCTCGCCCTCGCCTACGGCCTCGGCCTGCTGGTGCCCGGCCTCCATGCCTGGATCTTCACCGCCGCCATGCTGGTGGGCCTCGTGCCCATCGCCCGCCGCGCGTTCGCCGCCGCGCGCGCCGGCACGCCCTTCTCCATCGAGATGCTGATGAGCGTGGCCGCCGTCGGCGCCGTCGTCATCGGCGCCACCGAGGAGGCGGCCGCCGTGGTGTTCCTGTTCCTCATCGGCGAACTGCTGGAAGGCGTCGCCGCCGGCAAGGCGCGGGCCAGCATCCAGTCGCTGGCGGCGCTGGTGCCGAAGACCGCCCTGCTCGAAGCCGACGGCAAGGCGCGCGAGGTGCCGGCCGAGAGCCTGACGGTCGGCGCCCGCATCCTCGTGCGGCCGGGCGAGCGCATTCCCGCCGACGGCGAGATCCTCTCCGGCGAGAGCCCGATCGACGAGGCCCCGGTCACCGGCGAGAGCACGCCGGTGCGCAAGGGGGCGGGCGCGGCCGTGTTCGCCGGCACGGTGAACGGCGATGCCGCACTGCGCGTGCGCGTCACGGCGGCGGCGCAGGACAACACCATCGCCCGCGTGGTCCGGCTGGTGGAGGAGGCGCAGGAGCGCAAGGCGCCCACCGAGCGCTTCATCGACCGCTTCTCGCGCTATTACACCCCCGCCGTCGTGCTGGTCGCCGCCTTGGTGGCGCTGGTGCCGCCGCTGGCCTTCGGCGGCGCGTGGGACGCCTGGATCTACAAGGGCCTCGCCATCCTCCTGATCGGCTGCCCCTGCGCGCTGGTCATCTCCACCCCCGCCGCCATCGCCGCCAGCCTCTCGGCCGGCGCCCGGCGTGGCCTGCTGATGAAGGGCGGCGCGGTGCTGGAAGCCTTCGGCAAGGTGACCACCGCCGCCTTCGACAAGACCGGCACGCTCACCGCCGGCACGCCGCGCGTCACCGACGTGATCGCCTTCTCGGGCACCGAGGCGGAGACGCTGCGCCTCGCCGCCGCGCTGGAGACCGGCTCCAGCCACCCGCTCGCCAAGGCCATCCTGGAGCAGGCGGAGGCGGAGGGGCTCGACGTGCCCGCCGTCGCCGAGGCGAAGGCGCTGGGCGGCAAGGGCGTCAGCGGCCGGGTGGGGACGGCCGAGGTGTTCCTCGGCTCGCCCCAGGCGGCGGACGACCTCCGGGGGCTCACGGCGGGGCAGCGCGAGGCCGTCGCCCGGCTGAACGACGAAGGCAAGACCGTCTCCGTGCTGGTGGCGGACGGCATCGTCGCCGGCGCCATCGCCCTGCGCGACGAGCCGCGCCCGGACGCGGCGGCGGGGCTGAAGGCGCTGGCGGAGGCCGGCATCCGCACGCTCATGCTCACCGGCGACAACCGCCGCACCGCCGGCGCCATCGGCGCCCGGCTGGGGATCGCGGTGCGGGCCGAGCTGCTGCCGCAGGACAAGCAGCGCATCGTCACCGAGCTCCAGCGGCAGGGCGAGGTGGTGCTGAAGGTGGGCGACGGCATCAACGACGCCCCCGCGCTCGCCGCCGCCGACGTGGGCGTCGCCATGGGCGGGGGCACCGACGTGGCGCTGGAGACGGCGGACGCCGCCATTCTGCACGGCCGGGTCGGCGACGTGGCGGCGCTGGTGGCGCTGTCGAAGCGCACCATGCGCAACATCCGCCAGAACATCACTTTGGCGCTGGGGCTGAAGGCGGTGTTCCTCATCACCACCATCGCCGGCATCACCGGCCTGTGGCCGGCCATCCTGGCCGACACCGGGGCGACCGTGCTGGTGACGCTGAACGCCCTGCGCCTGCTGCGCCCGCCCGCCGTGGCGGCGCCGCGCGCCGGGGACACGGCGGCGGCGTGAGGACTCAGTTGGCCTTCACCCGGTGGCCCGGCATGGCCTCCAGCCGCACATAGAGGGTGGAGCGGGCGATGCCGAGCTTCTTGGCGGCCTTCGACAGATTACCGCCGCAGGCCTCCACCGCCGCGATGATGGCGGCCTCCTCCACCGTGCGCAGCTTGGCCATCCCCTCCGGCGCCGCGCCGGCCTGGGCGCTGGTGAGCTCGGGCGGCAGATCGTCCACGTCCACCACATCGTGCGAGAGGGTGGCGTGCAGCATGTCCACCAGGTTGCGCAGCTCGCGCACATTGCCCGGCCAGGCATAAGCGACGAGCGCCGCCTCGGCGGCGGGGGTGAGGCGTGCCGGGCCGCGGCCCGCCCGCAGCGCGGCGTTGCGGGCGGCATGGTCCCACAGCAGCAGCACGTCGTCGCCGCGCTCGCGCAGCGGCGGCACGCGCAGCCGCAGCGCGGCGATGCGGTAATAGAGGTCGCGGCGGAAGCGGCCGGCGGCCACCTCCTGGGCGAGGTCGCGGTTGGTCATGGAGATGAGGCGCAGGTCCACCGCCCGCCCGGCATGGCTGCCGATGCGGTAGACCACGCCGTCCTCCAGCACCCGCAGCAAATAGGATTGCAATTCCAGCGGCATCTCGCCGATCTCGTCGAGGCACAGCACGCCGCCGTCGGCGGCCTCCACCTTGCCCTGCCGGCCGGCGCTGTCGGCGCCGGTGAAGGCGCCCTTCTCATAGCCGTAGATCTCGCTGGCGATGAGGTCGCGCGGCAGGCCGCCGCAATTCACCGGCACGAACGGCCCGCACGGGGCGCGGGCGCCGTGGATGGCGCGGGCGAACACCTCCTTGCCCACCCCGGTCTCGCCCTCCAGCAGCACCGGCAGCCCGCTGCCGGCCATGCGGCGGGCGGTCTCGCGCGCCTCGCGCAGCGCAGCGCTCTCGCCAATGAGGGCATCGAAGGCCAGGGGCGGCGGATCGGCGGGATGGCGGCGGGCGGCGGCCTTCGTCGCGCGTGGGGCATGCAGCACCAGCACGCCGCCGATCTCCTCGCCGCCGTCGCTGACGATCTCCAGGCTCGCCCCCGGCAGGCATTCGGCGACCCGCCGCGCCCATTGCGCGGGATCGGCGTCGCGCAGCGGCGCGAGGCGGCCGTCGTCCAGCACGGCGGCGTTGCGGCGGGCGATCTCGCGCAGGCTGTTGTCGGTGGAATAGATCAGCCGGCCGGAGCGGCTGAAGGCGACGATCTCCTCGCTCAGCCACAATGAGCGCTTGTTCAGGAAATGCCGCAGCACCCGGTCGTGCTCGCCCGCGATGCGCCGGCCGATGACGCCCTCGATATGGTGCGCCAGCGTCACCGCATGGGCCAGATTCTGCGGGTTGAAGGTGTCGGTGGAGCCGGAAATGTCCACCGTGCCGATCACCCCGCCGTCCTCGGGATGGCGCACCGGGGCGGCGGCGCAGGTCCAGCGCTGCACGGCGGCGCAGAAATGCTCCGCGGCGTGGATCTGCACCGGCTGGCCGGCGATCAGCGCGGTGCCGATGGCATTGGTGCCGATGCCGGCCTCGTGCCACACCCCGCCCTTCTGCAATTTCACCTGGTGGCCGATGTCCACCGCCCGCGCGTCGCCCTCGGTCTCCAATATGGTAGCGCTGGCATCGGTGAGGATGAGCATGGAATTGGCGCCCGCCAGCCAGCTGCGCGCGTCCTCCATGGCGGGACGGGCGGCGGCCAGCAGGCGCATGTTCTGCTGGCGCCTGCGGTGCAGCTCGCCCTCGCTGATGACCGGCGCCTCCGCCCGCGACACCGCGATCTGGTGCTGGCGGGAACGATGCCAGGAGGCGACGACGCCCGGCCGCACCGCGTCCGAAGCCGCGCCGCCCTGCTGGAAGGTTTCCCAGGCCCGTTGGATCTCGCGAAACACCACCGGCGCTGCCTCCGCGGCCGGACGGCACGAACGTTCCCGGAGCGCCTGGCACACAGCGCACGGCCGGGATCGCACCGCCAAGACCGTTGGCCACCGCGCCGGGGATCGCTGGGCGCCTGCGGGGGCTCGCAAGCCCCCCACCCCGCTCCTCGGTGGCTGTTCCTCTCCCAAATGCGTCGAATTCTATGCGCAATACGCCGATCGACTTATCGCCAGAAGATACGCCGCTTGCGACGATCAAAGCAAGTGCATCGGCGCCCCCGCCGAGCTGTCCGGCTGTATTGACCGGACGGCGGACGACACCTGTCCGGTTTCCGGACAGTCCCGCGAAATCAATGGCCGGCCCCGCCATCATCAAGGTCTTGGCTCTACGGGATTTCGCGCCCTGTCCCGCCGCTGGCACGCATCCTGCCACTCCTATCCCGAACCGGCACGCCAACAAGGCCGGTCCAACAGGGAGGACGACACGTGAACGTGCCCGTGGGAATTCTGCGCAATGTCCAGGTGCTCGGCATCGATGCCGGCGGCACCATGACGGACACCTTCTTCGTGGACCAGGACGGCGACTTCGTCGTCGGCAAGGCCCAGTCCACGCCCCAGAACGAGGCCCTCGGCCTCATCGCCTCCAGCGAGGACGGCCTCGGCAGCTGGGGCCTGTCGCTGGCCGACGGCCTGAAGCACCTCCAGACCGGCGTCTATTCCGGCACCGCCATGCTCAACCGCGTGGTCCAGCGCAAGGGGCTGAAGTGCGGCCTCATCGTCAATGCGGGCATGGAGGACTTCCACCGCATGGGCCGGGCCATCCAATGCTACCTCGGCTATGCCTATGAGGACCGCATCCACCTCAACACCCACCGCTACGACCCGCCGCTGGTGCCGCGCAACCTCACCCGCGGGGTGGCCGAGCGCACCGACATGTTCGGCAAGGTGGTCATCCCGCTGCGCGAGGAGACCGCCCGCGCCGCCGCCCGCGACCTGATCGCCGCGGATGTGGAAGGCATCGTCATCAGCCTGCTGCATTCCTACAAGAACCCGGCCCACGAGCGCCGGGTGCGCGACATCGTCACCGAGGAAATCGCCAAGAGCGGCAAGGCGATCCCGGTGTTCGCCTCGGCCGACTACTATCCGGTGCGCAAGGAGACCCACCGCACCAACACCACCATCCTGGAAGGCTATGCGGCCGAGCCCTCGCGGCAGACGCTGAAGAAGATCTCCGACGCCTTCAAGGAGCACGGCACCAAGTTCGACTTCCGCGTCATGGCCACCCATGGCGGCACCATCTCCTGGAAGGCCAAGGAACTGGCCCGCACCATCGTCTCCGGCCCCATCGGCGGCGTCATCGGCGCGAAATATCTCGGCGAGGTGCTGGGCTACAACAACATCGCCTGCTCGGACATCGGCGGCACCTCGTTCGACGTGGCGCTCATCACCCAGGGCGAGCTGACGATCAAGAACGACCCGGACATGGCCCGCCTCGTCCTCTCCCTGCCGCTGGTGGCCATGGACAGCGTGGGCGCCGGGGCCGGCTCCTTCATCCGGCTCGATCCCTACACCAAGGCGATCAAGCTCGGCCCGGATTCGGCCGGCTACCGGGTGGGCGTGTGCTGGAAGGAGAGCGGCATCGAGACCGTCACCATCTCCGACTGCCACATGGTGCTGGGCTATCTCAACCCGGACAACTTCCTCGGCGGCGCGGTGAAGCTGGACCGGCAGCGCTCGGTGGATGCCATCAAGGCCCAGGTGGCCGATCCGCTCGGCCTCTCGGTGGAGGATGCGGCGGCGGGCGTGATCGAGCTCTTGGACAGCGACCTGCGCGACTATCTGCGCTCGATGATCTCGGCCAAGGGCTACAGCCCGCAGAGCTTCGTCTGCTTCTCCTATGGCGGCGCCGGCCCGGTGCACACCTATGGCTATACCGAAGGGCTCGGCTTCGAGGACGTGATCGTGCCCGCCTGGGCCGCCGGCTTCTCCGCCTTCGGCTGCGCGGCGGCGGATTTCGAATATCGCTACGACAAGTCGCTGGACATCAACCTCGCCCCCGACGCGCCGGACGATCTGTCCGAGAAGGCGGCGAAAACCCTCCAGGGGGCGTGGGACGAACTGACCCGCAACGTGCTGGAGGAGTTCAAGCTCAACGGCTACGAGGCCGACCAGGTGACGCTCCAGCCCGGCTACCGCATGCAGTATCGCGGCCAGCTCAACGATCTGGAGATCGAATCCCCGCTGCCCTCCGCCGACACGGCGGAAGACTGGGCCAAGCTGGTGGACGCCTTCAACGCCACCTATGGCCGCGTCTATGCCGCCTCCGCCCGCTCGCCGGAGCTGGGCTATTCGGTCACCGGCGCCATCATGCGCGGCTCGGTGCCGATCCAGAAGCCGAAGATCCCCAAGGAGCCGCTGGAGGGCGAGACCCCGCCCGCCGACGCCTTCCTCGGCACCCGCAAGTTCTACCGCAAGAAGCGCTGGGTGGATGCGCAACTCTACCGGATGGAAAGCCTGCGCCCCGGCAACCGCGTCGCCGGCCCCGCCATCATCGAATCCGACGCCACCACCTTCGTGGTGCCGGACGGCTTCGAAACCTTCCTCGACGGCCACCGCCTCTTCCACCTCAAGGAAGTCTGAGCGCCGCCCTCACTCCACACCCATTCAAGGAAACGCCAAGATGAACATCAATGTCCGGGCCACCGAAACCCAAGGGGCCACGCGCGGCATCGTGCGCGGCGGGGAAACCCTGAAAGAGCATCGCGACCGCCTGATGGAGGCGACCCGCCGCACCAAGCATTATGCGGGCCTCGAAAAGCTGGAGCTGCGCGACACCCAGCCGATCCACTACAACAAGCTGTTCTCCCGGCTGCGGGCCGGCGTGGTGGATGCGCGCGAGACCGCCAAGAAGATCGCCGCCTCGCCCATCGTCGAGCAGGAGGGCGAATTGTGCTTCACCCTCTACAATGCGGCGGGTGACAGCATCCTCACCTCCACCGGCATCATCATCCATGTGGGCACCATGGGTGCGGCGATCAAATACATGATCGAGAACGACTGGGAGAGCAATCCCGGCATCCATGACAAGGATCTGTTCTGCAACAACGATTGCCTGATCGGCAACGTGCATCCCTGCGACATCCATACCATCGTGCCCATCTTCTGGGAGGGCGAACTGATCGGCTGGGTGGGCGGCGTCACCCACGTGATCGACACCGGCTCGGTCGGCCCCGGCTCCATGTCCACCGGGCAGGTGCAGCGCTTCGGCGACGGCTACCAGATCACCTGCCGCAAGGTGGGCGCCAACGACACGCTGTTCCGCGACTGGCTGCACGAGAGCCAGCGCATGGTGCGCACCACGCGCTATTGGATGCTGGACGAACGCACCCGCATCGCCGGCTGCCACATGATCCGCAAGCTGGTGGAGGAAGTGGTCGCCGAGGAGGGTATCGAGGCCTATTGGAAGTTCGCCTATGAGGCGGTGGAGCACGGCCGGCAGGGCTTGCAGAACCGCATCAAGGCCATGACCATTCCCGGCACCTACCGGCAGGTGGGCTTCGTGGACGTGCCTTACGCCCATGAGGACGTGCGGGTGCCCTCCGACTTCGCCAAGCTCGACACCATCATGCATTCGCCCTCGGAGATCACCATCCGCGGCGACGGCACCTGGCGGCTCGACTTCGAGGGCGCCAGCCGCTGGGGCTGGCATACCTACAATGCCCATCAGGTGAGCTTCACCTCCGGCATCTGGGTGATGATGACGCAGACGCTGATCCCGTCCGAGATGATCAATGACGGGGCGGCCTACGGCACCGAGTTCCGCCTGCCCAAGGGCACCTGGATGAACCCGGACGACCGCCGCGTCGCCTTCTCCTACGCCTGGCACTTCCTGGTGTCGTCCTGGACCGCGCTGTGGCGCGGCCTCTCGCGCTCCTATTACGGGCGCGGCTATCTGGAGGAGGTGAACGCGGGCAATGCCAACACCTCCAACTGGCTTCAGGGCGGCGGCTTCAACCAGTATGACGAGATCCATGCGGTGAACTCGTTCGAATGCGCCGCCAACGGCACCGGGGCGACCGCCGTGCACGACGGCCTCTCCCACGCCGCCGCCATCTGGAACCCGGAAGGCGACATGGGCGACATGGAGATCTGGGAACTGGCCGAGCCGCTCGTCTATCTGGGGCGGCAGATCAAGGCCAATTCCGGCGGCGCCGGCAAGTATCGCGGCGGCTGCGGCTTCGAGAGCCTGCGCATGGTCTGGAACGCCAAGGACTGGACCATGTTCTTCATGGGCAACGGCCACATGTCCTCCGACTGGGGGCTGATGGGCGGCTATCCGGCCGCCTCCGGCTATCGCTTCGCCGCCCATGACACCGGGCTGAAGGAACTGATCGCCTCCGGCGCGCCGATCCCGTTCGGCGGCGATACCGACCCGCAGAACCCGGTGTGGGACGCGCTGATGCCCGACGCCAAGATCAAGCGCGACAAGCAGGCGATCACCACCGAGGAGATGTTCAAGGACTACGACCTCTACCTCAACTACATGCGCGGCGGCCCCGGCTTCGGCGATCCGCTCGACCGCGAGCCGCAGAGCGTGGTGGACGACCTGAACGGCGGCTACCTGGTCGAGCGCTTCGCCGCGCAGGTCTATGGCGTGGTGGCGGCGAAGGCGGCGGACGGCGCCTTCACGCTGGACGGCCCGGCGACGGAGGCCCGGCGCGCCGAGATCCGCCGCGAGCGGCTGGCCAAGTCGGTGCCGACGCGCGAGTGGATGAAAAGCGAGCGGGAGAAGATCCTGGCCAAGGAGGCCGGCGACCACGTCAAGCAGATGTTCGCCTCCTCCTTCAAGCTGGGGCCGAAGTTCTTCAAGGACTTCCAGACGTTCTGGGACCTGCCGGAAGACTGGAAGCTGCTGGAGGAGGAGATCGGCGTGCCGCACTACGGCTCGCACTACCACATGGACGTCTCCGAGCTGCCGGACGTGAAGACGGTGCAGTTCGTGGAGCAATAGGCAGGACCGGGCGCTGGCGGGGCTCCCCTGGGAGGCTCCCGCCGGCGCCCTTCGCCCAAATCATCAAAACATCAGGAGGACACCCATGGCCTATACACGCGCCAAGATCGCCGATCTGGTGGACGGCAAGATCGACCACGACACGCTGCACCAGATGCTCTCCACCCCGAAGGATCCGGAGCGCTTCTCGCTCTATCTGGAGATCCTTCAGGAGCGGGTGAGCTGGGACGACAGGATCATCCTGCCGCTCGGCCCCAAGCTCTACATGGTCCAGCGCAAGGACACGAAGGCGTGGAAGATCCGCTGCGAATGCGGCCACGACTTCTGCGGCTGGCGGGAGAACTGGAAGCTGTTCGCCTGCGTCAACGTGCGCGACACGCCGGAGAAGATGGAGGAGATCTATCCGCGCCTGATGACGCCCACCTCCACCTGGCAGGTGCTGCGGGAATATTACTGCCCCAAATGCGCCACCCTGCACGACGTGGAGGCGCCCACCCCCTGGTATCCGGTGATCCGCGACTTCGAGCCGGACATCGACACCTTCTACAAGGACTGGCTCGGCCTGCCGGTGCCCGAGCGCGTAGAGGCCTGAGCGCCGCGCGCGTCGAAGCGATGGCCGGTGCCCTGGGCACCGGCCGTTCGCGTCAGAAGATGGCGGTGTGCGGGACGCCGTCGGCGCCCACCCAGGCGCGGTACATGCCCTCGCTGTTGAACGGCAGCGCAATGGCGCCGGTGCGGTCCACCGCGACCAGCCCGCCGGAGCCGCCGAGGGGCGCCAGCTCGGCGATGATGCCGGAGCTCGCCGTCGCCAGGTCCTGCCCGGCCCAGCGCATGCGGGCGTCGATCTCGTGGCCCACCGCGTAGCGGATGAAATATTCCCCGTGGCCGGTGGCGGAGACGGCGCAGGTGGCGTCGTCCGCGAAGGTGCCGGCGCCGATCACCGGGCTGTCGCCGACCCGGCCGGGCAGCTTGGCCGTCATGCCGCCGGTGGAGGTGGCCGCCGCCAGATGGCCATGGCGATCGAGCGCCACCGCGCCCACCGTGCCGTGCTTGCGGGCGGCGTCGCCGTCATCCGCCGCCCCGCTGGCGCGGCGCTCCAGCTCGCGGGCCAGCGCCTCCTGGCGGGCGGGGGTGAGGAAATAGTCCACCGGCATGATCTCGAGGCCGATCTCGCGGCAGAAGGCGTTCGCGCCGTTGCCTGCCAGCATCACATGCTCGGTCCTTTCCATCACCGCGCGGGCGGCGAGGATGGGGTTGCGCGGGCCGAAGATGCCCGCCACCGCGCCGGCGCGGCGGTCGCGCCCGTCCATGAGGGCGGCGTCCATCTCCTGCGTGCCCGCGCTGGTCAGCACGGCGCCGCGCCCGGCATTGAACAGCGGATCATCCTCCAGCGCCATCACGCTGGCGGTGACCGCGTCGAGCGCCGCGCCGCCCGCCGCCAGCACCGCGCGGCCGGCCGCCAGCGCGGCATTGAGGCCGGCGCGATAGGCCGCTTCGCGCTCCGGCGTCATGCGGGCGCGGCTCATGGTGCCGGCGCCGCCGTGCAGCGCGAGGACGGGGGTGAACTCAGGCATGGCGTCTCCTTACCGCAGCACGGCGGACATGGCGGACAAAGCGGTCATCCAGCCCACCGCCTCGGCCGCGTCGGCGCAGGCGAAGGCGAGCGTGGTGGCGTCCTGGCGGCGGGCGGGCGGCAGCACCGCGCCCTGATCGGCCAGCGCCGGGCTGGCCATCACGAACTCGGCCACGAACGGGCCCTCGATCACGAAGGGGCGCATGGCGCGGATGTCGCGCAGCGCCCGCGTCGCCCCGGCGGCGATGGCCGCGCAGGCCCTCTCCACCGACACCTGCCGGGCGGCGCGATGGCCGAGCGCGGTCTTCACGCAGACCGCCTCCGCCTGCGGGAACAGCGCGCCCGCCTCCGCCGCCAGGCGGTCGTCGCCGGTGACGAGGGCCACCGGCACGCCGAGCAGGCCCGCATAGGCGCCGTAGATGCCGGGCTCGCCCAGCGCCCGGCCGGCGAGCCGCACCTCGCGGAAGGCGAAGCTGTTGGTGGTGTGGGCCAGCACGCCGAAGCTTGAGGCCGCCGCATGGTGGCCCACCAGGAACAGCGCGTCGAAGTCGCCGGTCAGCCCCGCCGCCATGTTGAACCGCTTGGGCTTGCCGAGGATGAGGTCGGCGCGGGCATCCAGCAGCTCGGGCAGGATGTTGGTCATCGGCCCGTGGCTGTCGTTGACCAGCACCTCGCTCGCCCCGCCCGCGAAGGCGCCGGCGATGGCGGCATTGACCTCCTCGGTCATCAGCCGCCGCGCGCGCTCGTATTCCGCATTGCCGGGTTGGCCCTGCTGCGGGGAGACGACGCCCGCCACGCCCTCGATGTCGGCGGAGATGTAGACCTTCATGGAATTGACCTTTGGCTTCGCTCACGCGCCGCGCGGGCTTGAGGCTGTGGCTTCGCTTACACGCCGTTCGGGCTTGGGGGCCCGCCCAGCACATCGGCGAGCGAGGGGCGCATGTGGCCGTCGCGGCCGAGCGTCTTCGGAGCGGCGAGAAGCGCGTTCAGCACCGCCTCCTGCGTGGCATCGGCCGCCGCGCGGAACGCCGCGTCGATGCGGTTCTCGTTCAGCACCACCCGCGCCACGAGGTCGGCGGCCTCGTGATGGGCGATGCGGTGCGCGGTGGAGAAGGCCAGCGCGATGTCGCCCGAGCCGTTGCCCCAGAAGGCGCCGAGCTTCGCCAGCCCGGCGCCGCAGCGCTTGGCGATGCGCTTCAGCTGACGGCTCTCCAGCGGGATGTCGGTGGCCAGCACGATGATCACCGAGCCGCGCTCCGGCGCCTCCGCCGCCGCGAAGTCCGTCCGGCGCAGTTTCGGCACCTCCGGCCGCCGGCCGTCCGGCAGCACCAGGTCCCCCGCCCGGCCGAAATTGGCCAGCACCAGCACGCCCAGCGCATGCTCCCGCCCGTCCAGCGTCAGCACCCGCGAGGCGGTGCCGATGCCGCCCTTGAAGCCGAAGCTGCTCATGCCGGTGCCGGCGCCCACCGCCCCTTCCGCCACCGCGCCGCCCGCCGCCGCGTCGAGCGCCGCATAAGCGTCGTCCACGGTCAGCGCCAGGGCACGGATGTCGGACAGCCAGCCGTCATTGCACTCCAGCACCACGGGGTTCACCGTGCCGGTCTCGCGGCCGATGTCCGGATTGGCCGCCAGCGCCCGGCGCGCCAGGGCCTCGAAGCCGGTGCCCACGGCGAGCGTGTTGCCCAGCAGCAGCGGCGTCTCGATCTGCCCCAGCTCCGCCACCTGGATCAGGCCGCAGCTCTTGCCGAAGCCGTTGATCACCTCCACCGCCGCCGGCAGCTTGTCGCGGAACAGGTCGCCGCCATGCGGCAGCACGGCGGTGAAGCCGGTGCGCACGTCGCCCGCGACCAGCGTGCGGTGGCCGACCGCGACCCCGGGCACGTCGGTGATGGCGTTGAGCGGCCCCGTGGGCAGGGTGCCGCAGATGAGGCCGAAGTCGCGGGCGCGCGCCATCTCAGGCCATCCTGAGCTTGGGGTCGAGCGCGTCGCGCAGGCCGTCGCCGAGCAGGTTGAAGGCCAGCACGGTGACGAAGATGGCGATGCCGGGGAACAGCGTCACGTTGTCGGCCACCCCGATATAGCTGCGCCCGTCCGCCAGCATGGCGCCCCATTCCGGGCTCGGCGGCTGGGCGCCGAGGCCGATGAAGGAGAGGCTCGCGGCGGTGAGGATGGAGGTGCCGATGCGCATGGAGAAATAGACGATGACGTTGGGCAGCGCGCCGGGCAGCAGATGGCGCATCATGATCACCCGGTCCTTCACGCCGATGGCGCGGGCCGCATCCACATAGACCGCCCGCTTGAGCGACAGCGTGGAGCCGCGCGCGAGGCGGGCGAAGATGGGCACCGAGAACACCGCCACCGCATAGATGACGTTGTCGATGCCCGGCCCGAGGATGGCGATGACGCCGATGGCCAGCAGGATGCCGGGGAAAGCGAGCAGCACGTCGCACACCCGCATGATGAGGCTGTCGATCCAGCCGCCGTAATAGCCGGACACCACGCCCAGCGAGACCCCCGCGAGCCCGCCGAGCGAGACCGACAGGAAGCCCACGGCGAGCGAGATGCGGGCGCCGAACAGGATGCGCGAGAACACGTCGCGGCCATAGGCGTCGGTGCCCGCCCAATGGGCCGCGCTCGACCCCTGGAGGATGGCCATGTAGTCCGGCGTCGCCGGATCATAGGGCGCCACCCAGGGGGCGAAGACCGCCACCATCAGCAGCGCGAACAGGAAGGCGCCGGCGATCAGCGCCACCTTCTGGCGGCGGAAGCGGCGCCAGAATTCGCCCAGCGGGGTGCGCACGTGGCCGGCGGCGGCGCCGGGCGCGGGGCCTTGAGCGGGGCCTTGGGCAGGACCTTGGGCGGGGCTCGGCGCGGAAGCGGGGATCGCGGCGGTCATTTGTAGCGGATCTCCGGATTGGCGAAGGCGTAGAGCACGTCAACCGCGAGATTGATGAAGATGAATTCCAGCGAGAACAGAAGGATCTCCGCCTGGATCACCGGATAGTCGCGATAGGAGACGCTATCCACCAGCAGCCGCCCGAGGCCGGGCCAGCTGAACACCGTCTCCACCACGATGGAGCCGCCCAGCAGGAAGCCGAATTGCAGGCCGGTCATGGTGATGACCGGCACCAGCGCGTTGCGCAGCGTGTGCTTCCAGATGACGAAGGCTTCCGGCACGCCCTTGGCCCGCGCGGTGCGCACATAGTCCTCGCGGGCGATCTCCACGAAGGCCGAGCGGGTGAAGCGGGCCATGACGGCGGCCACCCCGAGGCCCAGCGTGAAGGAGGGCATGACGAAATGCGCCCAGGTGCCGTAGCCGCCGGTGGGCAGCCAGCCGAGCCGCACGGAGAACAGGTCGATCAGCAGCAGGCCGAGCCAGAAGGAGGGAAAGGAGATGCCGGAGACGGCGACGATCATGCCGCCGTAATCCTGCCAGCGCCCGCGCTTCACCGCCGACAGCACGCCGATCAGCAGGCCGAAGACGGTGGCCCAGAGCATGGCGAAGACGGTGAGCCAGACGGTGGGCATCAGCCGCTCGCCGATCTCGGTGAGGACCGGACGCCGGGTCTTCAGCGAGATGCCGAAATCCCCCTGCACCGCATTGCCGGCGAAGCGCAGGTATTGTTGCCACAGCGGGCCTTCCAGGCCCAGCGACTGGCGCACCGCCGCCACGTCCTCCTGCGAGGCATCGAGCCCCGCCACCAGCCGCGCCGGGTCTCCCGGCAGCAGATGGACGAAGGCGAACACCACCACGGAGATCGCGAAGATCACCGGGATGATGCCGAGGAGGCGCTTGGCGAGATATTCCAGCATGAGGCCATCCGGCGGGACATGGAGGGCCGGGCGCGGGGCGTCCGGCGTGTGGTGGTCCCCCCTCCCACCGCGCGGGGGAACGAGCGGGAGGGGGTAAAGCCGCCGCCGCGGGGGACGGCGGCGACTTGTCTCAGGGCCTCCGTGGGGGAGGCGGCGGATCTTCCGCCTGCGGCGGCCCCCACCCTGCCCTCCCCCGCAAGCGGGAGAGGGTTCTGCCGCGCACGTGCGGAGAGGTCACCCTCTCTTCCGGTGCGCCGGCCTCACTTGAACTCGGCGGTCTCCACCACGAAGCCGCGATCCGGCAGCATGTAGACGCCCGACAGGGCCTTGGACTGCGCGGTGATGAGCTGCGAGGCGCCGAGGAAGATCCACGGGGCGTCCTCCCAGATGCGCTTCTGGGCGTCGGCATAGAAGGCGCCGCGCTTGGCCGGGTCCGCCGTCATCAGCGCGCCCTCGAAGTCGGCGTCCACCTGGTCGTTCTTGTAATAGGCCACGTTGAACAGAGCCGGCGGGAAGCCCTTGCCCCACAGCAGCGGGCGCAGCGCCCAGTCGGCGTCACCCGTGGAGGACGACCAGCCGGTGAGCTGCATCTGCACGGTGGCGTCCTCCGGCTTCTGCACCGACCAGATGCGCTGGGCGGCGACGCCGGCCTCCAGCGGGGTCACGGTCAGCTTCACGCCCACCTGCGCCAGCTGCTGCTGGAGGAACTGCATGGCGCGGATCTGATTGGTGTTGTTGAGCGCGAAGATCTCGGTCTCGAAGCCGTTGGGATAGCCGGCCTCGGCCAGGAGCGCCTTGGCCTTGGCCACGTCGAACGTGTAGGGCTTCTGCGGTTCGAAGAAGCCGAGCAGCTCAGGCATGGGCGATTGCAGCGGCGTGCAATAGCCGTTCTCCACCACCTTGCAATAGGCCGCCTTGTCCACGGCGTAGTTCAGCGCCTGGCGCACGCGCGGGTCGGTGAAGGGCTTCTTCGTGGTGTTCATCGCCGCATACCAGCCGACGATGGAGGGGCGCTTGACCACCTCGATATTGGGCAGCTTCTCGGCTACCGGCACCAGCTCCGGCGGGAACAGCGTCACATACTGCACCTCGCCGGCCTGGAGCATGGCGAAGCGGCTGCCGTTCTCCGGCACCGAGCGCATCACCACGCCGTCCACCTTGGGCCAGCCGGGCTTCCAGTAATGCTCGTTCTTCTCCACCTCGAAGGTGTCCGCCGCCCAGCGCTTGAACTTGAAGGCGCCGGTGCCCACCGGGTTGCGGGCGATGTCCTTGCCGTACTTCTCCAGCGCGGCGGGGGACATGATCACCACGGCGGGATGGGCCAGCGTGTTGATGAGGGCGCCGAACGGCGTCTTCAGCACGATCTTCACCGTCGAGTCGTCCACCACGTCCACGCGGTCGAGCATGGAGATGAGCGAGCGGCGGGAGAGCTTGTTGTCCGGGTTGGCGAGGCGCTCCAGGCTGACCTTCACCGCATTGGCGTTGAAGTCGGTGCCGTCATGGAACTTCACCCCCTTGCGCAGGTGGATGACGAACTCGGTCGCCTCGGGATTGGCCTCGTAGCTCTCGGCCAGCACGGGGACCAGCTTCATGTCGCGGTCGAAGCCGAACAGCCCCTGGTAGACCGTGCGCATGGCGGTCTGCGACAGGGTGTCGTTGACATTGGTGGGGTCGAGCCCGGTGAGGTTGTCGGGCACGCCGACCACCAGGGTCTTGGCGATGGCGAGCCCGGGCGCGAAGGCCAGGGCCGACAGGGCGCCGGCGGCGAGCAGGGTTTTCAAACGCATCCGGATGGTCCTCTCTGGAAGGTTATGGGGACGCTCAACGAAAATCGCCGATGGGGTGGCGGGCGACGAAATGGCCGGGGCCGATCTCCACCAGCGGGCGCACCTCCGGCGGATCGCCGGGGGCGCGGATGGCGCTGGGGATCTCGCCCTCCAGCAGCGGCCGGTCGCGGTCGCGGCGGGCGGGATCGGCGACCGGCACCGCCGCCATGAGGCGGCGGGTATAGGGATGGGCGGGATGGTCGAACACCGCCTGGCGCGGGCCGATCTCGACGATCTGGCCCAGGTACATCACCGCCACGCGGTGGCTGACGCGCTCCACCACCGCCATGTCGTGGCTGATGAAGATATAGGACAGGCCGCGCGTCTCCTGGAGCTCCATCAGCAGGTTGACGATCTGCGCCTGGATCGAGACGTCGAGCGCGGCCACCGCCTCGTCGGCGATCAGCACCTGCGGCTCGGAGGCGAGCGCGCGGGCGATGCAGATGCGCTGGCGCTGGCCGCCGCTGAATTCGTGCGGATAGCGCCGGGCATGGTCCGGCGACAGGCCGACGTCGCGCAGCAATTCCGCCACCCGCTCCTCCACCGCGCGGCCGGAGGCGAGGTTATGGGTGGTCAGCGGCTCGGCGATGGAGAAGCCGACCGTGAGGCGCGGGTCCAGCGAGGCGAACGGGTCCTGGAACACGTACTGGATCTTCTGCCGCATGCGGCGGCGCTCCTGCGCCCCCATGGCCAGCAGGTCGCGGCCGTGGAACAGGATCTGCCCGGCATTGGCCGCCTGGAGCTGCATGATGGTGCGCCCGGTGGTGGACTTGCCGCAGCCGCTCTCGCCCACCAGCGCCAGGGTCTCGCCCGCCTTGACCGCGAAGCTCACCTGCTCCACCGCATGGACCCGGCCGGACAGGCGGCCGAAGATGCCGCGCCGGACGTCGAAGCGGGTGACGAGGTCCTTCACCTCCAGCACCGGGGCCTCCCCGGTCACCGTGTCCTGCGGCGGGGCCTCCGTATAGCTGCCGCCGCCGCTGTCATTGACCACCACCAGCGGGAAGCGGCGCGGCAGCGGCTCGCCGGCCAGAGCCCCGAGGCGCGGCACGGCGGCGAGCAGGGCGCGGGTGTAGGGATGCTGCGGCCGGGCGAAGATCTCCTGCGCCGTGCCCTCCTCCACCTTGCGGCCGTGCCGCATCACCAGCACCCGGTCCGCCACCTCCGCCACCACCCCCATGTCGTGGGTGATGAACAGCACCGCCATGCCCATCTCGTCCTGGAGCATGCGGATGAGGCGCAGGATCTGCGCCTGGATGGTGACGTCGAGCGCCGTGGTCGGCTCGTCCGCCACCAGGAGCTTGGGCCGGCAGGCCAGCGCCATGGCGATCATCACCCTCTGGCGCATGCCGCCGGAGAGCTGGTGCGGGTGGCGGTCGATGAGGCCTTTGGCGCCGGGGATGCGCACCTTCTCCAGCATGGCGAGCGCCTCGGCCCGCGCCTCCGCCCGGCTGGCGCCCTGGTGCAGGCGCACCGCCTCGCCGATCTGGTCGCCGATGGTGAAGACCGGGTTGAGCGAGGTCATCGGCTCCTGGAAGATCATGGCGATCTCGTTGCCGCGCACCTTGTCCATCGCCTCGGGGTCGGCCTTTGCGAGGTCGCGGACGACGCCGTCGCGGCCGCGGAAGGCCACGCTGCCGCCGGCGATGCGCCCGCCGCCGAACTCGACCAGACGCATCAGGGCGAGCGAAGTGACCGACTTGCCGGAGCCGCTCTCGCCGACCACCGCCAGGGTCTCGCCGGGATCGATGTGGAAGGACAGGTTTTCGACGGCGCGTAACACGGTGTCCTGAGTGGGGAATTCCACGTCCAAACCGTCCACGCGGACCAAGGGTCCCTGCGGAACGGCGGCCGGAGCGGGGGCGGCGGTCATGGGGTGGCCCTCTCGGCGGGAGCGTCCTCGGCGACGGCATGGAGGTGGGGGGCGATGCGCCGGGTCAGCTCGGCCGCATCCCCCGCGCTCTGCCGCCGGGCGGTCAGGACGGCGGTGAGCGCCTCGAACAGGCCGACGGCGGCGGTGGGGGACGCGTGCAGCAGCGGGTGTTCCGCCGGCCCCAGCAGCAGCAGGTCCGCATGCAGCGCGAGCGGCGAGGACAGGGCATCGGTGATGCCGATCACCGTCGCCCCCTGCGCCCGCACCGCCCGGGCATGGTCGATGGTAGCCTGGGAATAGCGCGGCAATGTCAAGGCGATAGCGAGATCGCCCGGGCCGACGTTGAAGGCGCGGCGGATCATCCGCTCCTGCCCGCCCTGCCCGTCCAGGATCAACTGGGCGCGGCAGAAGGGCAGGATCATGTCCGCCAGCAGCCCCACCAGCGGGGCGCTGAGCCCGAGCCCGAGGAACACCACCCGGTCCGCCGCCGTGATGGCCTCCGCCGCGCGGCGGAAGACGGCGGCATCCACCACCGACCGCGCCGCCCGCAGGTTGGCCAGCGCCGCATCGAGCGAGCCGGATACCACGTCGCCCTCCTGCGCCGCGGCGGCGGCCTGCGCCTCCAGCTTCTCCACCGGGGAGAGCGGCCGGAAGCTCGCCACCCCGAGGGCGCGGAACTGGGCAAACCCTTCCAGGCCAAGGCCCCGCACGAAGCGGTTGATGGTGGCGACCGAGACCTCGGCGGCCCCCGCCAGGTCCTCGATGCCCATGGTGGCGGCCTGCAGCGGGTGCCGGGTGACGAAATCCGCCACCCGGCCGTGCAGCGGCGTCATGCCGGCACGGCGGGATCGGATCAGCTCCATGAGCGAGGCTGCGGACACGGGGACTTCCGTCTGCATGAGCGGCAGCCGGACGGGCCGCCGCAGTGGATGAAAAAATATGTTTCAATTCCAGAGCATCATGCAACGTTATTTTTCACGCATTCTGCCGAAGGATGAGGCAACCGCGATTGTCCCCACTGCCGCAGGCCCCGGCAAGCGCCTGGAAATGGCGGGCCTCCGGCCGTTCGCGGGCGGTGCCCGCCGGCTACGCGGCCGGGCGCCGCAGGCCGTGGCCCGACGGGTGGATGCGCTGAATGAATTAATTCTATTAAATTTATTGAATTTAATTTGACGCTGGTGTTCCCTGCTCCGGAACGCTTGTGGAGAGACGCAATGACCGCCTTCGCCCTGTCCCGCCGCGCGCTGATCGCCGGCGGCTTCGCCCTGGCCCTGGGGACCCTGCCCGTCCGCGCCGACCCGCCCAAGGAGATCCGTATCGACTGGGCCACCTACAATCCGGTGTCGCTGGTGCTGAAGGAGAAGAAGTTCCTGGAGGAGGAGTTCGCCAAGGACGGCATCGCCATCCGCTGGGTGCAGTCGGCGGGCTCGAACAAGGCGCTGGAATTCCTCAACGCCGGCTCGCTGGACTTCGGTTCCACCGCCGGCGCCGCCGCGCTGATCGGCAGGATCAACGGCAACCCCATCAAGTCCATCTATGTCTATTCGCGCCCGGAATGGACCGCCCTCGTGACCCGCCCGGACAGCGGCATCAGGAGCGTTGCTGACCTCAAGGGCAAGACGGTCGCCGTCACCCGTGGCACCGACCCGCACATCTTCCTGGTCCGCGCCCTGGCCGCGCAGGGCCTCACCGAGAAGGACGTGAAGCTGGTCCTGCTCCAGCACGCCGACGGCCGCCTGGCGCTCCAGCGCAAGGACGTGGACGCCTGGGCGGGCCTCGACCCCATCATGGCCTCCGCCGAGGTGGAGGACGGCGCCGTCCTGTTCTTCCGCAAGCCGGAAGACAACACCTGGGGCGTCCTCAACGTGCGCGAGGACTTCGCCAGGGAAAACCCGGCCATCGTGAAGCGCGTGCTGGCCGCCTATGAGCGCGGGCGCACATGGGCGGTGGACCATCCGAAGGAGCTGGCGAGCTTCCTGGTCGCCGCCACCAAGCTGCCCGAGCCGGTGATCGCCCGCCAGCTGGAGCGCACCGACCTCAGCTACGGCCCCATCGGCGGCGGGCAGAAGGAGACCATCCTGGCCGCCGGCCTCGCCTTGCAGAAGGCCGGGGTCGTCGCCGCCGACGTGAACGTGCCGGCGCAGGTGGATGGCTTGATCGACACGCAGTATCTGCTCGCGGCGCGGTGAGAGCGTGAGCGTCTCCGACACCCGGCCCTACGCCGCGCCGGCCGCTGCCCCGCTTCCCTTGGGCCGGGGCGGCTGGCGGCGTTGGCGCATCGTCCTCGGCTTCGCTGTGCCGGTGGGCCTGGCGGTGCTGTGGGAGATCGCGGTCCGCGCCGGCCTGGTGCAGGGCCGGCTGATGCCGCCGCCCAGCCGCATCGCCGGGACGCTCACCGCCCTCGCCCGCTCCGGCGAGCTGTGGCCGCATGTGGCGGCCACCCTCCAGCGCATCGCCGCCGGCTTCGCCCTCGGGGTTGCCGCCGGCACCGTCCTCGGCGCGCTGACCGGCGCCTCGGCCCTTGCGCGGGCGCTGCTCGATCCGCTGTTGCAGGCCTTACGGGCCATTCCATCCATCGCCTGGGTGCCGCTGTTCATCCTCTGGCTCGGCATTTTCGAAGCCTCCAAGGTGACGCTGATCGCGGTCGGCGTGTTCTTTCCGGTTTATCTCGGCACGCTGGGCGCCGTCATGGCGGTAGACCGCAAGATCATCGAGGTGGGGCAGGTCTTCCTGTTCTCGAACCTCACCATGGTTCGCCGCATCCTGCTGCCGGCGATCCTGCCGCACTACGTCACCGCGCTGCGCGCCGGGCTCGGGCTCGGCTGGATGTTCGTGGTGGCGGCGGAGTTCATGGGCGCGTCGGAAGGGCTCGGCTACCTGCTGCTGGACGGCCAGCAACTGGGCAAGCCGGACCAGATCGTCGCCGCCATCCTCGTCTTCGCCGTGCTGGGCAAGGCGACGGACAGCCTGCTCCTCCTCTTCACCCGCCCGCTCCTGAAGGGCTACGACCTCGACCGCGCGTGAGCCCGCCGCGCGCCGCCTCTTCTGCCAAGATGATCGACAAGGACGTCCTCGTGAACCAGATCGCATCCCCGCCGCGCCCGGCCTTCTCCGGCCCGCTCACGCACCGCTCGCCGGAGCTGAAAGAGCTGTTCGCCTTCATCGCCGCCGGAGCGGCCGAGCGCGACCGCGAGCGCATCCACCCCTATGACGTATTCGAGCTGGTGCGCAGCGCCCGCCTCGGCGCCCTGCGGCTGCGGCGGGAGGATGGCGGCGCCGGCAGCACGCTGCGGGAATTGTTCGAGGTGGTGATCGCGCTCGCCGCCGCCGATCCCAACATCGCCCATTCCCTGCGCAACCATTACGCCTTCGTGGAACGCTTCCCGCTGTCGCGCCAGGTGGCGCACGGCAGGAAGTGGGCGGACATCATCGCCTCCGGCGCCATCGTCGGCCTCGCCAGCACCGAATTGACCAGCGCCCGCGTCGGCGCCAGCCCGTTTGCCACCAAGCTGGTGCCGGATCGCGACGGCTTCCGCCTCACCGGCACCAAATATTACAGCACCGGCACCCTCTATGCGGACTATGTGCAGGTGCGCGCGGCCGGCCCCGACGACGCCGTCGTCACCGCCATCATCCCCACCACCCGCGAGGGCGTGGAGCGCATCGACGACTGGGACGGCGCCGGCCAGCGGCTGACCGGCTCCGGCACCACCTATTTCCACGACGTGCGGGTGGAGGCGGACGAGATCGAGCCGGACAGCCCCTCCACCGGCTATGGCGTGCCCCACAGCAACAGCGTCGCCCAATTGCTGGTGACGGCCACCGTGGCGGGCATCCTGCGCAACGTGCTGACCGACGCGGTGGCCCTGCTCGGCAGCCGCAAGGACCGGCATTTCTACTTCGCCCAGACCGAGCGGGTGGCGGACGATCCGCTGCTGCAGGAGATCATCGGCCACATCTCCGCCAGCGCCTATACGGCGGAGGTGCTGATCCTGGCGGCCGCGGATGCGCACGACGCGGTGTTCCAGGCGCGCGAACGGGGCGAGCCGGACGCCGAGCTGGCCCATGCGGCCTCGGTGGCCGCTTCCAAGGCGAAGCTGATCGTGGACGACCTCACCATCCGCGGCGCCAGCCAGCTGTTCGACGTGGCGGGCGCCTCCGCCACCCGGCGCGCCAAGAATCTGGACCGCCACTGGCGCAACGCCCGCACCCTCGCCTCGCACAACCCCGTGTCGCTGAAGGCGCGGGCGCTGGGCGAGTATGAACTGCATGGGACGCAGTTGCCCTCCAAGGGCTTCTTCTGAGGCGAAGCGCCTGCGTTCACAGGGAAAAACCCGGGCCGGAGATGATCCGGCCCGGGTTTTTCATGCCGGCGTGGCGCCCGGCCGGCTATTCCGCCGCGCGGATGTCGCCGGCGCCGGACGGATGCACGCGGTGCGCTGGGCGGGCGAGGCCGAGGTTTTCGCGCAGCGTGCGGCCCTCGTATTCGGTGCGGAACAGGCCGCGCCGTCGCAGCTCGGGAATGACCAGATCGACGAAGTCCGTCAGGCCCTGCGGCAGGTGTGGCGGCATCACGTTGAAGCCGTCCGCCCCGTAGCCCTCGAACCGCTCCTGCAACTGGTCGGCGATCTCCTGCGCCGTGCCCACCACGGTCCAGTGGCCGCGCGCGCCGGCGATGCGCAGATAGAGCTGGCGGATGGTCAGGTTCTCCCGCCGGGCCAGTTGCAGCAGCAGTTCCTGCCGGCTCTTGCCGCCATTGGTCTCCGGCACGTCCGGCACCGGGCCGTCGATGTCATAACCGGACAGGTCCGCGCCGATCGTCTTGGACAGCAGCGAGACACCGACGACGGGATGGATAAGGTCCTGGATCTCCTGGTACTTCTCCTCCGCCTCCGCATGGGTGCGGCCCACCACCGGGAAGATGCCCGGCATGATCTTCAGGTCGTCCGGCGAGCGGCCGTGCGCGGCGAGGCGCCCCTTTACGTCGGCATAGAAGGCCTGGGCGTCGGCCAGGGTCTGCTGGGCGGTGAAGATCACCTCCGCGGAGCGCGCGGCCAGCGCCTTGCCGGCCTCCGACGAGCCCGCCTGCACCACCACCGGGTGGCCCTGCGGCGGGCGCGGCACGTTCAGCGGCCCGCGCACCTGGAAATGGGCGCCGCGATGCTCCAGATAATGCAGCTTGGCAGGGTCGAAATAGACCCCACTCGCCTTGTCGCGCACGAAGGCGTCGTCCTCCCATGTGTCCCACAGGCCGGTGGCGACGTCGTAGAATTCCTCCGCCCGCTGGTAGCGCTGGGCATGGGCGAGATGGGCCTCGCGGCCGAAATTATAGGCTTCCCGCTCATCCGCCGAGGTGACGAGGTTCCAGCCGGCCCGCCCGCCGCTGATGTGGTCGAGCGAGGCGTATTTGCGGGCGATGTGGAACGGCTCGTTATAGGTGGTGGAGGCGGTGGCCACGAGGCCGATGCGGCTGGTCAGCGCCGCGACGGCGGAGAGCAAGGTGATGGGCTCGAACTGCCCGACATAGCGCGTGGCGGTGCGGCTCAGCGCCTCGATGTCGTCGCCGCGCACGCTGACCCCGTCGGCCAGGAAGACGAGGTCGAACTTCGCCGCCTCCGCCGCCTGGGCGAGCGCCGCATAGTGGGCGAAGTTGACCCCCGCGTCGGCCTGCGCCTGCGGATGGCGCCAGGCCGCCACATGGTGGCCCGCGGGATAGAGGAAGGCGCCGAGCTTGAGCTGGCCGTTGCGCTTGGACATGGGGTTTCTCCGGACAGGATCAGTTGCGCGCCACCGGCGGCACGTCCGGCCGGGGGTCGCTGGTGAAGCCGTTGCGATTGGGCATGGCGACCCTGGGCAGGCTCTGCGCATCCAGCGTCGCGTCCTCCGGCACCAAACCGTTGAGGAACAGGACGTAGGCTGAAACCGCATAGACCTGGTCGGCGCTCAGCGACTGCGGCGCGGTGAAGGGCATGGCGCGGTTCACATAGTCGAACAGCGTGGTGGCGTAGGGCCAGAAGCTGCCCACCGTCTTCACCGGCTTGGCGGTGGCCAGCGTGCCCTTGCCGCCGGCGAGCACGTCGGCCTGCCCGCCCTGCCCCTTGTCGCCATGGCAGGCGGCGCAGGTGGCGGCGAATAGCTCCTTGCCCTCCGCCACGCTGCCGCGTCCCGGCGGCAGACCGGCGCCGTCGGCACGCACGTCGATGTCATAGGCGGCGATGTCCGCCTGTGTCGCCACGTGGCCGATGCCGAGCACGCCCGTCGTCCCGGCGGCGGCCGGCGCGACGAGCCCGAGGACGGCCAGGAGGCCGAGGAGGATGCGAAGCTCAGGCCGCATTGGAGACCTCGCCGGTCGGCTCCACCTTCCAGGTCTGGATGCCGTTGAAATGGTACTGGGAATTGACCCCGCGCACGTCCACGAGCTGCTGGCGCACCGGCTGCACATAGCCGGTCTCGTCCACCGCCCGGCTTTGCAGCAGCGCCGGTCCCCCCTCCCAGGTCCAGGGCAGGCGGAACCGGGTGAGGCAGCGGGACAGCACCGGCGCCTGAAGCTCGGCTCGCCGCCAGGTGGCCCCGCCGTCCGTGCTCACGTCCACGGCGGTGATCCTGCCGCGCCCGGACCAGGCGAGGCCGCGGATCTCGTAGAAGCCCTTGTCCCGCAGTTGGTGCCCGCCGGAGGGCGAGGTGATGACGGATTTCGCCTCCATCACGAAGGTGAACTGCCGCGCCGTGCCGTCCGGCATCAGGTCGGTGTATTTGGACGTCTCTTCGCGGGTCTGGAACGGCTGGTCGCCCACCTTCAGCCGGCGCAGCCACTTGATGCTCATGTTGCCCTCGATGCCGGGCAGCACCAGGCGCAGCGGATAGCCCTGCTCGGGGCGCAGGTGCTCGCCATTCTGCGCATAGGCGATGAGCGCGTCGTCCAGCGCCACGTCGAGCGGGATGGACCGGCTCATGGCCGCACCGTCCGCGCCCTCGGCCAGGATCCAGCGGCCCTGCGGCCTCAGCCCCACTTCGTCGAGCAGTGTGGACAGCCGGACGCCGGTCCATTCGCTGCACGAGATGAGGCCGTGGGTCTCCTGCACCGTCCATTTGGCGCTGCCGCCGGTCCATTGCGGCGTGTTGCCGGAGCATTCCAGGAACCACAGGCGCGAAACCGAGGGAAAGCGGGCGATGTCGTTCATGGTCAGCACCAGCGGCCGGTCCACGAGGCCGTGGATCACCAGGCGGTGCTGCTCCGGATCGATGGCCGGCACGCCCGCATGGTGGCGCTCGTAATGCAAACCGGAGGGCGTGATGATGCCGTGCAGATCCTGGAGCGGCGTGCCGGTAGAGGCGGCGGTCGGGAAGGCCGGCTTGGTGCGCGGGCGGCGCCCCACCGCCTTCTCGAACGGCGAGGGCACGCCATAGGGCGGGCTCGCCACGCCCTCGCCCTGCTCGCGGGTCCAGGCAGGGACCTGCAAGGCCCCCTGCAAGGGTCCTTGCCCCTGCGCGGCAGCGCCGGAGGCGGTGCCGGCCACGAGCCCGGCGGCGGCGCCACCGAGGAACTGGCGGCGGCCCAGACGGCCGCCGGAGGACGCAAACGACATGGAACGCCTTTCAGGCCCGCCAGCGCAGCAGGCGCGTCTCGATGAGGGTGGCGATGTGGTTGAGCAGGAAGCCGACGCCGCCGAGGATCACGACGCCCAGCATCACGAGGTCCATCTGGAAGCGCTCGCGGCCGGCGATGATGAGCCCGCCGATGCCGGGGCCCACGGTCATGAAATATTCCGCCGCCACCGTCGCCAGCCACGCATAGATCAGGCCGAGGTGGATGCCGGTGAGGATGGAGGGCAGCGCCGCCGGCAGATAGATGCGGCGGACCTGCTGCCATCTGGAGAAGCGCAGCAGATGGGCGACCTCCACCAGTTGGGCGGGCGCGCTGCTCACCCCCTCCATGGTGTTGAGGGCCACCGGCACGAAGGCGGCCACCGCCACGAACACCACCTTGGCGGTCTCCGCGAAGCCGAACCACACCGAGATGATGGGGATCCAGGCCAGCACCGCGATCTGCTTGGCCGCATGGAAGCTCGGCCCGGCGATGCGGTTGGCGACGGGTGACAGGCCCAGCAGCAGGCCGAAGGCGACGCCGATCACCGAGCCGATGGCAAAGCCGGTGAGGTTGCGGGCAAGGCTCGCGCCCAGATGCAGGAACAGGTCGCCGGTCCACACCTCGTGCCACGCGGTGCGGGCAATGGCTTCCAGCGGCGGCAGGAAGCGCGGGTCGACCAGCCGCAGATGGCTGGAAAGCTCCCAGGCCGCCAGCAGCAGGACCGGCAGGACGAGCCCCCGCAGGAGCCGCCGCGAGGGGCGGACTCCCGAGGCGGGACGATCGGTGAGGGGCAGGCTCATGGCGCGTCCCTCAGGCGTCGATGCGCCAGCTTTGCAGCCGGGCTTCGCCGAGGGCGAGGATCTTGTCCATGGCGAAGCCGACGACGCCGATGATGACCATGGCGACGATCATTGTATCCAGCCAGAACATCTGCCGGCCCCACACCAGCAGGTAGCCCAGGCCCTCGGCGGAGGCGAGCAGCTCCACCGCCACCAGCGCCGTCCAGGCCTTGGTGAGGCTGTAGCGGATGCCGGTGAAGATGGGCGGCACGGCCGCCGGCAGGATCAGCCGGCGCAGCTTCTGCCAACGGCTGAAGCCGAACACCTCCGCCACCTCCATGTAGGAGGCCGGCACGCCGCGGATGCCGGCGGAGGTGTTGAGCACCATGGGCACCAGCGCCGCCTTGGCGATGATGACGATCTTCAGCGCCTCGCCGATGCCCAGAAACAGCATCAGCAGCGGGATCCAGCCCAGCGTGGGCACCTGGGCGATGGCGGTGAACAGCGGCCGCACATAGTCGTCTATGGCCTCGGACAGGCCCATGGCGATGCCGAGGAGCAGGCCGAGGCTCGCCCCCAGCGCGAAGCCGCCGGCCACGCGCACGGCGCTGATGCCGGCATGCTGGAGCAGCTCGCCGCTCGCCAGCATGTCGCGGAAGTTCTCGAACACATAGGCCGGCGGCGGCAGGATCTGCTGCGGCACCATCTGGTAGGCCGAGCCGAGGCTCCAGAGCAGCAGGATCAGCGCCGGCAGGGCGAGCGCGATGGCGAAGTCGCGCAAGCCTGCGGCGGCCGGCGCCAGGAGGCGGAACGGCAGAGCGCGGGCGGGTGCCGGGCGGGGAAGGTCGATGGCGGTCATGGCGGCTCCTCGGGGGCGGGCCGTGGGGGATGCGGGGATCAGGAGCCGAGCGGCTTGCCGTCAGGTCCGAAGCGGGTCCAATACCCCTCCAGGCCCAGGGTCTTGACCGCCGCGTCGGTGTAGCGGGTGTCGAACCAGCCGGAGACGTCCACGTCCCGCCGCACCAGGGCGAAGGCCTTGGCCTGCCGCGCCTGGACGCGATACTGCTCGACCAGAAAGGGATCGATGACCGGCGAATTGCGGTAGCGCGGCTCGGTGCCGGCGAAATCATAGCGGAACACGCTTTCCGGCGTGCCGGAGCGCGCCCAGATGGCCACCGCGGCGTCGAAATTCTTCTCGTCCGACGCCCAGCGGGCGGCGCGGACGAATTCGGTGATGATCTTCTGCACCACCTGCGGATGGGCGGTCTCGAACGCCTCCGTCACCAGCACGGTGGAATGGCGCTCGAAGGCCGGATTGTCACCCTTGGTGGAATAGACGATCTTCGCCCGGCCGGCCTGGGCCAGCGAGATCAGCGGCCAGTTGCCGAAGGCCCCGTCCACGTCCTTGCTCGCCAAGGCGGAATTGGTGGTGGCGGCGTCCATGTTGAGCACCTGAAGGTCGCGCTCGGTCAGGTCGTTGGCGGCCAGCACCTTCACCACCGCCAGGTGATTGTTGGTGCCGCGGAAGATGGAGACCTTCCGGCCCTTCAGCTCTTTCACCGAGGAAAGGGTCGAGCCCTCGGGCACCGCCAGATAGGTCGGCGCATGGGCGCCCGCGGCCATCAATATCTTGGTCTTGAGCCCGTTGGCCCGGCCGATCACCGAGGGCAGGTCGCCCTGGATGGCGAAATCGAGCTGGCCGTTGGCGATGGCCTCGTTCACCGCCGGCCCGGCGCCCTTGAAGAAATACCATTCGAAACGGACGTCCGGGTCGTCCTTGAAGGCTTTCTCCAGATAGCCCTCCGCATGGGCGATGGCGACCGAGCTGCCGCCGGCGAACTGCCGGTTGTCGACGCCGACCGAGGCGAAGCCGATGCGCACGACGAGAGGATCAGCAGCGGCAGCCTGCCCCGGCGCCGCACCGGCGCAGGCCAGAGCGGCGAGCGCCGCCAGCACGCGCCAGGACGGGAAACGGAAACGGACGGCCATGGCTGAACCTCCAGAATGCAGGCAATGAAATCAGGAGCCGAGCGGCTTGCCGTCCGCGCCGTAGCGGACCCATCGGCCCTCCAGGCCGAGGTCCTTCAGCGCGGCGTCGAGATATTTCGGCTCGAACCAGCCGGAGATGTCGACGTCCCGTCGCACGAGGCCGAGTTGCTTCACCTGCGCGGCCTTGTAGCGATAGTTCTCCACGAACAGCGCATCGATCAGCGGCGAGAGGCGATAGGCCAGCGTCTGGCCCTCGTAATCGGCGCGGAACACGCCGATGGGCGTCCCGCTCTTGGCCCACAGGTCGAACAATGCCTCGCGATTGACCTCGTCGGAGGCCCAGGCCGCCGCCTTCACGCTGGCCTTCACCACCCGGCCGGTCAGGTCCGGATAGGCCGCCTCGAAGGCCTCGCGCACCAGAAGGTGGCTGCTGGTCACCGTGCTCGGGTCGCCCTTGGTGGTGAGGACCACCTTGGCGATCTTCTTCTCCACCAGGGTCAGGAAGATCGCCTTGCCGAAGGCCGCGTCCACATCGCCGGTGGCGATGGCGGCGAGGGCCGTGGCATCGTCCATGTTGAAGAACTGGACGTCGCCGCGCGGGATGCCCGCCTCCGCCAGCACGCGCTCCGTGGTGAGGTGCGTGCTGGTACCGCGGAACTGGGCGACGCGCCTGCCCTTCACGTCCCGGAGCGTCGCGATGGGCGAGGCCACCGGCGCCACCAGATAGAGATTGTCGCGGGCGTTCGCGGCCATCAGGATCTTGGTCTTGAGCCCGCCGCCGCGCGCGGTGAGCGAGGGCAGGTCGCCCATGAAGGCGAAATCGAGCTGTCCGCTGGCCAACGCCTCGTTCACCGCCGGGCCAGCGCCCTTGAAGTAGAACCACTCCACCGTCACCTCGGGCGTGCCGGCGAATTCCTGCTCCAGATAGCGCTCGGCCCCCACCACGCCCGCAAGGCCGGGCACGAAGCGGCTGCCGCCCGGCCCGACGCCGGCATAGCCGACGCGGATCACCAGCGGCTCAGCGGCGGCGTGGACCGCCGGGAGAGCCATCGCGAGCGCGGCCACCGACAGGGCCGCGCGCAGCAAGCGGGACGCGAAGCGCATCATTCCGCCGCCACCACATGGGGCGCCGCGCGGGGCGCACGATGCTCGGGGAACGGCAAACCGAGGTTCTCGCGCAGGGTGGTGCCTTCATATTCGGTGCGGAACAGGCCGCGACGGCGCAGTTCCGGCACCACCAGCTCGATGAAGTCCTCCAGCCCGCCGGGCAGATGCGGGGCCATGATGTTGAAGCCGTCCGCCGCGCTCTTGGTGAAGCGCTCCTCCAGTTGGTCGGCGATCTGCTGCGGGGTGCCCACCACCTGCCAGTGGCCGCGCGCGCCGGCGATCTCCAGATAGAGCTGGCGGATGGTGAGGCCGTCGCGCCGGGCGGCGTCGATCAGCAGCTTCTGCCGGCTCTTGGGGCCGTTGGTCTCCGGCAATTCCGGCAGCGGGCCATCCACCGGATAGCCGGACAGGTCGGCCCCGCCGATCACCTGCGAGAGCAGCTGGAGGCCCACCACCGGCTCGATGCCGGCCTGCAATTCCTCGAACTTCTCCCGTGCCTCGCTCTCCGAGCGGGCGACCACCGGGAACACGCCGGGCATGATCTTCACATGGTCCGGGTCGCGCCCGTGGTTCGAAGCGCGGGTCTTGATGTCGGCATAGAAGCCCTGCGCCTCCTCAAGCGTCCGCTGGGCGGCGAAGATCGCCTCGGCGGTCGCTCCGGCGAGGTCCCGCCCATCCTCCGAGGCGCCGGCCTGCACCACCACCGGATGGCCCTGCGGCGAGCGCGCCACGTTGAGCGGCCCCTTCACCTTGAAGTGCTTGCCGCGATGGTCGAGCAGATGGAACTTCTCGGGGTCGAAATAGGCCCCCGTCGCCTTGTCGCGGAGGAAGGCGTCATCCTCCCATGTGTTCCACAAGCCCTTGACCACGGCCGCGAATTCCCGCGCCCGGTCGTAGCGGTCGGCATGGGCCACATGCTTGTCGAGGTTGAAGTTGTGGGCCTCGGATTCGCTCGACGAGGTGACGAGGTTCCACCCCGCCCGGCCGCCGCTGATGAGGTCGAGCGAGGCGAATTTGCGGGCGATGTGATAGGGCTCGTTGAAGGTGGTGCTGGCGGTGCCGATGAGGCCGATGTTCTGCGTCACCACGGACAGCGCCGACAGAAGCGTCAGCGGCTCGAACGAGACCGCGCGCGAGGTGTGGCTGAGCGAATCGAGGTGGTCGTTGCGCACGCCGACGCTGTCGGCGAGGAACACCGCGTCGAACTTCGCCGCCTCGGCGAGGCGGGCGAGGCGCAGGTAATGGTCGATGCGCACATTGGCGTTGGCCGGCGCGCGCACATGCCGCCACGCGGCGATGTGGTGACCGTCGGTCATCAGGAAGGCGCCCAGCTTGATCTGGCGTTTCGCGGTCATCGTCTTGTCTCCCAAGCGGAATTTCAGTGTGGGACAGCGCTGCGGGGGGCCTCGTCCTTGATGGCGTCCAGCGCCTCCAGGACGGCATTGCGCAGGCGGATGAGGTCCTCGTCCTTGCGGTCGCGCGGGCGGGGGGCGTCGATCGGGAAGATCTCGGCGATGCGGCCGGGGCGCGGGGCCATCACCACCACCTGGTCACCCAGCAGCACCGCCTCGTCCACGTCGTGGGTCACCAGCACGGCGGTGATGCCCTCGTGCGCCCAGATGCGCTGGAGCTCGCCCTGCAGATGGGCGCGGGTCATGGCGTCGAGGGCGCCGAAGGGCTCGTCCAGCAGCAGGATGCCCGGACGGTTGACCAAAGCGCGGGCGATGGCGGCGCGCTGCGCCATGCCGCCGGAGAGCTGGCGCGGATAGGCCTGCGCGAAGCCGGTGAGGCCGACCAGCGCCAGGTGCTCGGCCACCAGGCGCCGGCGCGTCTCCCCGCTCACCTTGGCATTCTCCAGCCCCAGCGCCACGTTCTGCGCGACGGTGAGCCAGGGAAACAGGCGCGGCTCCTGGAACACGAGGCCGCGTTCCAGGCTGGGGCCGGCGATCACCTGCCCGCCGTGGCGGATCTCGCCGCGATGGTTGCGCTCCAGCCCGGCAATCATCCGCAGCAGGGTGGATTTTCCGCAGCCGCTGGCGCCGACGATGGTGATGAACGCGCCGGCGGAGATGTCGAGATCGACCCGCTCCAGCGCCACCAGGGGCCGCCCATCCACCTGAAACGTTTTCGAGACGCCGCGAATATCGATCTGACCACTGGCCATCGCTGGATCCTGAATGTGCCGCGCCACCGGCGTGGCGCCGGGACGCAGGTTTCGCTGCACCGACGCCCCGGCGCTCGGCGCTGCGGCGTCCCGGCAGCAGGCTGCGGTGGGATCAGGCTATGACATTTTATAAGTAAGTCAATTTAAACAGTATATTTTTAATTATCGTTGTTTACCAGAGACTTGATGCAGCCAGACCCGGCCAAACCGCCCAACTAAGTCGCCGATTCAGTTTAATTCTATCGTTTTTGTGGATATTATGCCGGAATGGCGGAACCATCCGCATCCAACGGCAAGGGGCCAAGACACATGCGTGTTTTCAAAGCGGTTCGGAACGCGGCGCTGGCGGTGGCCGGCCTTCTGACCATCATCGCGTCCGAGGGCGCCGTGGCGCAGCCGGCCGACACGCCGCTCAAGGTAGGCGTCTCCGCCGGACCCTATGGCGACATCCTGCGCGAGGCGGCGAAAGTCGCGGCCAAGGGTGAATTGAAGGCCGAGATCATCGAGTTCACCGACTGGAACCAGCCGAACGCCGCGCTCCAGGCCGGCGACATCGATCTCAACAACTTCCAGCACCGCTTCTATCTGGCCAACCAGATCAAGGCGCGGAACTACCAGATCGTGGCGCTGGACGAATCGATCCTGGTGCCCGCCGGCATCTATTCCAAGACCTACGCCAAGGCGGCGGACATTCCGGACGGCGCTAAGATCGCCATTCCCAACGACCCCACCAATGCCGCCCGCGCGCTCTATCTGTTCCAGAAGGCCGGGCTCATCACGCTGAAGGCCGGCGCCGGCCTCGACGCCTCGGTGCTCGACGTGGCGAGCAACCCCAGGAAGCTCCAGATCGTCGAGATCGACGCCGCCCAGTTGCCGCGTTCGCTGGATGACGTGGCCGCCGCCTTCGTGTCCAGCAACTATGCCTATCTGGCCGGCCTCGACCTGCGCAAGGCGCTGGTGGCCGAGACCGCCGATGCCGAGATGAAGCCCTATTTCACCCTGGTGTTCGCCGCGCGGGCGGACCGCAAGGACGATCCGCGCATCAAGGCCTTCATCGCCGCCTACCGCTCGCAGCAGGTCAAGGACTTCATCCTGGCGAAGTTCAACGGCACCATCCTGCCGACCTGTTGAGCGCCTCCCTTTTATCGAACCCGCACAGGGAGTTGCCCCATGACCAGCCTTTCCCTCGTGACCGCCGGCGCGCCGGCGGTGGACTGGGACGCCGCCGCCGGCCAGGTGGCCGAGGCCCTGCGCGCGGACGCCGCCGCCCGTGACCATGCGGGCCTTGCCCCGCGCCGGGAGCTGGAGCTGCTGCGCGCCTCCGGCCTGCTCGCCCTGCTCAATCCCCCCGCCCATGGCGGGGGCGGCGGCAGCTTCGGCGATGCCTTCCGGGCGGTGCGCCGCATCGCCCGGGTGGATACCTCCGTCGCCCAGTTGCTGAGCTACCATTATCTCCACCTGATCAATGCCTTGTGGCGCGCGGGCGCGGGCCAAGGCGAGCAGCTGTCACGCGCCTCGGTGTCCGGGCGCTGGTTCTGGGGCGGGGCCTCGAACCCGCGCGACCCGGAATCGCAGCTCACGGCGGACGGCCCGGACTTCCGCCTCAACGGCCGCAAGACGTTTGCCTCCAACGCTTCGCTCGCCGACCGCATCACCCTGCGGGCGCAGATCGGCGGCGGCTTCGCCGTGCTGACCGTGCCCGGCGACCGGGCCGGCGTGACCCATGGCAACGACTGGGACGCCTTCGGCCAGCGCCTGACCGAGAGCGGCACCATAGCCTTCGACAATGTCCGGATCGGGCGCGGCGAGATCCTGGGCGAGGCGGAGCCGGGCAGCGCGGCGCCGCTGTCGCCCCGCGTCTCGCTGGTGGTGCCGCTGCACCAGTTGCTGATCGTGAACTTCTATGTGGGCACCGCCGAAGGCGCCCTGGCGGAGGCCAATGCCTATCTCCGCAGCACCGCCCGGCCGTGGCAGGCCTCGGGCGTTTCGGAGGCGCGCCAGGACCCCTATGTCCTTGAGCATTATGGCGAACTGGACGTCCAGGCGCGCGCGGCGGCGGCCCTGGCGGACGTGGCGGGGGCGGCGCTGGAGGGGGCCATCGCCCGCGGCCACGACCTCACCGTGCCGGAGCGCCATGCGGCGGCGGCGGCCATCTATGCGGCCAAGGTGCAGTCCAGCCGCGCGGCGCTGGACATCACCTCGCGCATCTTCGAGCTGATGGGCGCGCGGGCGACCGCAACCTCTTATGGTTTCGACCGTTTCTGGCGCAACATCCGCACCCACACGCTGCACGACCCGGTGTTCTACAAGGCCCGGGAGGTGGGCAATTATGCCCTCAACGGCACCATCACGGCGACCCCGCTCTATAGCTGAGCCGCGCCGGGCGCCCCCGGCCGGGAGGCGCCCGGCCGGGGCTCATCTCAGCCGGAAGCCCAGTGTTTCCACCGCTTCCCGCAACAGGTGGCGGCCCTTGAGGATGGCCACCGTGCGCCAGCGCTCCAGCACCTGCGCGCTCCAGGGGGTGGCGTCCAGCTTCTGCTCGCGGCGGAAGGCGAGGCTGTGGGCGTCGTGCCGGGCGATCGCCGCCGCCTGGCCCCCGGCGGCATAGACCTCCTGGTGCAGCGCCGCCTCCTGCGGCAGGCGGGGCTTCACGTCGGTGGGCACGGCGGGGTCGGGATGGCCGACCAGAAGGCCGAAGACGGCGAAGGCGCGGGGCGGCAAACCCAGCGTCTGCGCCACGTCCAGCGGGTGGTTGCGCAGCGCGCCGATATAGACGGTGCCGAGGCCGAGCGATTCCGCCGCCACCAGGGCATTCTGCGCCGCCAGCGCCGCATCCAGCGCGGCGATGAGGAAACCTTCCGTGAAATCAAGCCCTTCCAGCGTGACGCCCTGGGCCGCGCCGAGGCCGGCGATGCGCGACAGGTCGGCGATCCAGACCAGCAGCAGGGGGGCCTGGAGGATGTGCTTCTGGTCGCCGGCCAGATGGGCGAGGCGGGCCTTGCGGGCTTCATCGCGCACCGCCACCACGCTCCAGGCCTGGATGTTGGACGAGGTGGGCGCGGATTGCGCCGCCGCCACAAGCACTTGCAGCGTCGCATCGGGAATCGGCGTGGGCAGGTAGGCGCGCACGGAGCGGTGGTCGAGGAGCTTGGCGATGGTGGCGTTCCACGGCCGATCCGCCGCCGGCAGGGCCTCGCGATAGCGCCGCTCCAGCGCCGCCTCCGCGGCGGGGACCGGGCGGGTCGGCGTCTCGGCGTTCAAGCTGTCACTCATGTGGGGCTGCTCCAGAAAACCAGGTCCATGCCCAGAGAGGCACGCAAAAACAGAAGCTTAGCATGTGCGTCCCGGCGGCCGCGAGCGGCGCCCGGCGGGCATCGGCACGGTGCCGTCCACTACATGGTATTAATTCGATTTTCTAAATCAACGAGAGATGCCGGACCCCGGCCGCCGCGAAACCCCGCCCGAGGGATGCGCATCGGCGCCCCCCGCGCCGTCCGCGCCGGGCGGATGCGACACACATGACGTCATCGACACGGACTTCCCCGCGATTCACGCTATAAGACACCGTGTCATGCGACACCGCGCCGGTCCCGGATGGCGGCGCATGCGACACGCCGTCATGCGACACGACGCGCCGGGCGCATTTTCCGCCGCGCACCCCCTGCCCCATCCTCCCGTCCGGCCGCAAAGCTGCTAGAGCTTCTGACGGTCGCCTTCCCCGGGCGGCCGCCGGACGTCTTCCGCCCGCAGCCCGGTCCCCCCGTTCCGCCGATCGGCCACCCGGTCGCGGCCCGGCTCCGGGGCGCCCTGCCCGCGGCGCCCCGCCCACCCGGGCGGGCCCGGACGCCGGCCCCGGCGATCTTCATGGAGTTGCTCGTTCATGCTGGAGTATCGCACGCTCGGACGCACCGGCCTCAAGGTGTCGTCCATCGCGCTCGGCACCATGACCTTCGGTCAGCAGAATTCCGAAGCCGAAGGCCACGTCCAGCTCGACTACGCGCTGGACCACGGCATCAATTTCATCGACGCCGCCGAGATGTATCCCATCCCGCCCAAGGCGGAGACCCAGGGCGCCACCGAGCGCATCATTGGTCAATGGCTCAGAAGCCGGGGCAACCGCGACAAGGTGGTGCTCGCCACCAAGGTGCTGGGCCGCAGCGACACCGCTTATATCCGCGCCTCGGGCGGCGGCACCAAGCTCGACCGCGCCAATATCGTCGAGGCGCTGGACGGCTCGCTGAAGCGCCTCCAGACCGATCATATCGACCTCTACCAGCTGCACTGGCCGGACCGCCCGGTGCCGCTGTTCGGCCATGGCGACACCGCCCGGGCGCGCGGCGGCGGCGACGGCACCGAGGTGCCCATCGCCGAGACGCTGGGCGTGCTGGACGATCTGGTGAAGGCCGGCAAGATCCGCCACGTGGGCCTGTCCAACGAGACCGCCTGGGGCGCCCACCGCTTCCTGCTGGACGCCGAGCTCGGCCGGGGGCCGCGCATCGTCTCGATCCAGAACGCCTACAACCTGGTCAACCGCACCTATGAGACCGGCCTCGCCGAATTCGCCGGCCGCGAGCAGGTGGGGCTCCTGGCCTATTCCCCGCTCGCCCAGGGCTTCCTGACCGGCAAGTATCGCCACGGCGCCCGCCCCGCCGGGTCGCGGATGGCGCTGTTCAATCGCGGCGCGCGCTACGAGAAGCCCGGCACGGCCGAGGCGATCGAGGATTATGCCGCCATCGCCGCCGATTTCGGCCTCTCTTTGGTGCAGCTGGCGCAGGCCTGGGTGACCTCGCGGCCCTTCGTCACCGCCAACATCATCGGCGCCACCAGCCTCGCCCAATTGGAGGAGAATCTGGCGACGCTGGAGGTAGTGATCACGCCGGAGATCGAGGCGCGGGTGAACGCCGTCCACCAGCTGCGCGGCAGCCCGGCGCCCTGAGCGCGCACCGGGCGCGGCGAACCCGCGCCCCGGCCAAGGAGACTGCGGCGGCAACGCTCCGCCGCAGTCGCGATGCTCGTCAACCAACAGCCATCGGGCGGGTTGACGATGCGGCAAGAGGAGCATGAACTGCAGCGTCTGCGCCGATCAATCGGATGGGGAAATATGCTTCGGATAACCACGCTTACCACCTTGATCCTGCTGGTCGGGGCATCTGCGGCGGGCGCCGAGACGCGCAAAGTCGAGTTCAACACTCCGGGCTTCACACAAGCCGATTTTGACCAGGCGCTGGAGGCCTTTCGTGCCGTCTGCAAGCCTCTCGGCACGGCGGCGTGGTCGGACGTGGTCAGTATTGAAGCTGAATTCTCGAATGAATATGCCCCCCATCGCCTTGAGAAGGGCTGGACAAAGACCCTGTTCCTTCGCATCCGGCTTGCGGATCGGCCTGTGAAGCTTCCCGCTTCGGACGACAGAGTCGGTGTCATAGGTGGGCATGTTCTTCATTTCGCAATCGGCGGCGGAAAGGAGCCCGGGATATTTTCCACGAAGCGCGTTTCCCAGTTCGTTTGTGGCTTCCCCATTTCTGCCCAGGGTTCGGACGTCTTTACGCCAGCCCCGGCATTCGCATTCCTCTCAAAGCGGTAACTCGTGTCCGGCATTACCCCTGAAACCCGCATAGCGCGGTGCCGGTGGAGCGCACGCGCCGCTTCGGGCTGGCGGCCGACCCCGATGGTAATTCCCAGGCGCCGCTCAGCCCCCCTATAGGCGGATGAAGACGTACCGACATCTCGCGTGAGAGCGCCATGCTCGGCGGGTTCGTCACCGCGCCACTAGGCAGCCCGCTCTCTGCGGCACTTAATTATACTATTTTAATTGACTTACTAAGTTACGTCGGTTTGAGTTCGGGACGTGCCGCACTCCATCCTCCGGGAAGCCGCCCATGTCCTCTCGCCTCACGCCCGCCGCCGCCGATTTTCTCGCCGAGGAGACCCTGCGCCTCATCGGCCCTGATCCGGCCAACTGGGTGCCCGAGCGCGAGGGCGTGGACCACAATGTGGTGGTGGTGGGCGGCGGCCACACCGGCACCGCCCTCGCCTTCGCCCTGCGGCGCGCCGGCATCGGCCAGGTGTCGGTGATCGACCGCTCAGCGGACGAGGCCGGCTCCGGCATCTGGCGCACCATCGCCCGCATGACCCAGCTGCGCACGCCGAAGAACCTCGTCGGCCCCGAGCTTGGCCACGCGGGCCTCGGCTTCCAGGCGTGGTATGAGGCACGCCACGGGCGGGAGGCCTATGCGGCGCTGCCCGCCATTCCGCGCCTCGCCTGGGCGGACTACATCTCCTGGTATCGCCGCACGCTCGGCATCGCCATCCGCTACCGCACCGAGCTTGTCCGCATCGCGCCGGCCGGCGACCATTTCCGCCTGCATCTGACGGTCGACGGCGCGCCGCGCGTCGAGACCACCCGCAAGGTGATCCTGGCCAACGGCTTCGGCGGCTCCGGCGGGGCCTATGTGCCCGACATGCTGAAGGCCCTGCCCGCCACCCACCTCGCCCACACCACGGCAGCGATCGATTTTCCGGCGCTGAAGGGCCGCACGGTGGCGGTGATCGGCGCCGCCGCCTCCGCCTTCGATGCGGCGGCCACCGCCCTGGAGGCGGGCGCGCAGGCGGTGCACCTGTTCAGCCGCCGGCCGGAACTGTCCGCCACCGCCGTCAACAAGACCCGCGCCTATCCCGGCGCCTATGACAATTTCCACGATTTTCCCGATGCCCTGCGCTGGGCGCTCGCCGCCCGCTATCGCCGGCTCGGCACCACGGCGCCGCAGGACACGGTGGAGCGCGCCATCCGCCACCCGAACTTCCGCATCCACCTTAACGCCCGCTGGCCGGTGCCGGAGATCGCGGACGGCAAGGTGAGCGTGAAGCTGGGCGGCGAGACCCACGCCTTCGACTTCGTCATCGCCGGCACCGGCTATGTGGTCGATCTCGGCCAGCGCCCGGAGCTGGCGGATTTCGCCGACCGCATCGCCTTGTGGCAGGACCGCTACCAGCCGCCCCCGGATGCGCGCGACGCCGTGCTGGCGCGCCATCCCTATCTCGGCAGGGCGCTGGAATTCCAGGAGAAGACGCCGGGGCTGGCGCCCTATCTGTCCAATATCCATGCCTTCAATCCCGGCGCCTTCGTCACCTCCGGCCTGCCGGTGGGCGACGTGCCGAGCTTCCGCCGCGAGATCCCCGCCGTGGTGGCGGGCATCAGCCGCGACCTGTTCCTGGCCGACCTCGCGCTCCATGAGCAGAAGATCACCGCGCCCGTGGCGCCGGATTTCGGCCTGTCGCTCTATGGCGGCGCGGTCCACCGCGCCCCCGCCCTCGCCGCCGAATGAGAGCCGCCGCCATGCGCACCCTGTTTCCCGCCTTCGCCCGCCGCGCCGCCGCCCCGCTTGCCGCCGCGGCCCTGCTGCTGGCGGCGGCCCTGCTGCCGGCCGCCGCCGCGCCCGTCACCATCCGCATCGGCTATGCCGCCATCGGCGTGGACAACCGGCCGTTCGCCGAGGGCACCTCCGCCGCCACCGCCCGCGCCGGGCGCTATGTGGAGGACGCCTTCGCGGGCAATCCCGACATCAAGGTGGAATGGTATTTCTTCAAGGGCGCCGGCCCGGCGGTCAACGAGGCCATCGCCAACGGCCAGCTCGATTTCGCCTACCAGGGCGACCTGCCCTCCATCATCGGCCGGGCCAACGGCCTGAAGACGCGGCTGCTGCTGGCGAGCGGCGCCCATAAGCCGAGCTATATCGCCGCGCCGCTCAATTCCACCATCACCGGCGTGAAGGATTTGAAGGGCCGGAAGGTGGCGGTGCAGCTCGGCACCAACAACCATCTCGCCTTCGCCAAGATCCTGAAGGCCTACGGGCTCACCGAGCGCGACCTCCAGATCATCAACATGGACAGCGCCTCGGCCAATGCGGCGCTGGCCAGCGGCGACATCGACGCGGCGGTGGGCGACACCACGCTCATCACCTTGGCCGAGAAAGGGCTCGCCAAGGTGGTCTACACCACCAAGGGCGACGACCCGCGCCTCGGCCGCTATGCCCATGTGCTGGTGACGGAGGCCTTCGCCACCGCCCATCCCGACCTGACCCAGAGCGTGACCACCGCCTTCGTGCGCGCCGCCCACTGGTCCTCCGAGGAGGCCAACCGCGCGGCGCTGATCGAATTGTGGGGCAAGTCCGGCACCGCCACATCGGTGCTGGCGGAATTCTTCTCCGGCGAGACACTGAAATACCGCAACACGCCGCTGATCGACGCGCTGTTCCTCGACCAGTACCGGCAGGCGGCGGCGCAATCGAAGGCGTTCGGCCTGCTGCGGCGGGACGTGGACCTCACCGGCTGGGCCGACACGCGCTACCTGGACGCGGCGCTCAAGGAACTGAAGCTGGAGGGGTACTGGACGCCCTACGGCGCCGACGGCAAGCCGCTGGGAAGCTGAGGGGGAGCCGGCCGTGGTGCGTGGCGGGGCAGCGCTTTCGGCGCGCGTCTTCGGAGCGGCCAAGGACATGGACGACGGGCATTGGGTGACCACCGACGCCGCGCTCGTCCCCGGCCGCGTCACCCCCCTCCCTGCCCTCCCCCGCAAGGGGGGAGGGTTTTCCGCTTTTGGGGGAGGCGCATCGGCACCGGAGAGGGCTCTCATTTCTTGCGCGCGTGCTCACCAGCCCGCCGGCCATATCCCCTCCGCCGGACATATCCCCTCCCCCCTTGCGGGGGAGGGCTAGGGAGGGGGGTGAAGCCCTCTCCGCCCCGCGCGCCCCCTCCACTCCGCCCCCCGCCCTCCCACAGCCCCCTCCCCATCCCGCCGCCCGCCGCGCTATCCTGCCCGGCCGGCACCGCATCCCCGAAGGACCGCACGCCCATGCCCCGCCGCGAACTGCGTCTCAACACCTTCCAGATGGCCGCCCCCTCGCACAATTGGGCCGGGCTGTGGCGCCACCCGCGGGACAACCAGAGCGCCTACAACACCCTCACCTACTGGACCGAGATGGCGAAGACCGCCGAGCGCGGGCTGCTGGACGGCATCTTCATCGCCGACGTGTTCGGCCTCTACGACGTCTATGGCGGCTCGGGCGATGCCGCCTTCGCCGCCGGGGCGCAGGCGCCCAACGCCGACCCGACGCTGGCCATCTCCGCCATGGCGCTGGTGACGCAGCACATCGGCTTCGGCGTCACCTCCAACCTCACCTATGACCATCCCTTCCAGTTCGCCCGCCGCTTCTCGACGCTCGACCACCTGACCGGCGGCCGGCTCGGCTGGAACATCGTCACCGGCTATCTGGACAGCGGCGCGCGCGGCATGGGCCTCGCGGTCAACCGCGACCATGACGAGCGCTACGAGGCGGCGGAGGATTTCCTCGCCGCCGTCTACAAGCTGTGGGAAGGCAGCTGGGAGGACGATGCCGCCCGCCGCGACAAGGCCGCCGGCGTGTTCACCGATCCCGCCAAGGTGCACCGCGTGGTGCATGACGGGCCCTACTACAAGGTGGACGGCCGGGCGCTGGCCGAGCCCTCGCCGCAGCGCACGCCGGTGCTCTACCAGGCCGGCACCTCCGGCCGGGGGCGGGTGTTCGCCGGGCGCCATGCGGAGGCGACCTTCCTCAACGGCCAGACCCCGGCCATCGCGGCGCAGGCGGTCAAGGCGGTGCGCGAGGCGGCGGTGGCCGCCGGGCGCGGGCCGCGCGACGTCCTGACCCTGCTGGGCGCCACCGTGATCGTCGCCAGGACCTCGGCGGAGGCGCACGCGCTGAAGGCGGACTACGCCCGCCACATCGACGCCGCCGGGCAATTGGCGCTGGTCTCCGGCTGGACCGGGGTGGACCTCGCCGCGCTGTCGCTGGACGACGCGCTGACCTTCACCAAGAGCAACGCCATCCAGTCGGCGCTGGAGAACCTCACCCTGCGGGCCAAGGCGCCGCAGGTGCGCGACCTGCTGGACTTCTCCCCCGCCGGGGCGCGGGCGCCGGTGTTCGTCGGCTCGGCGGGCGAGGTGGCGGACCAGATGCTGGCCTGGGCGGACGAGGCGGACGTGGACGGCTTCAACCTGGTGCGCACGGTGATGCCGGAATCGCTGGAAGCCATCGTCGACCTGCTGGTGCCGGAATTGCAGGACCGCGGCGCCTTCAAGACGGCCTATGGGGACGGCACGCTGCGCGAGAAACTGTTCGGCGATGGGCCGAAGCTGAAGGCGAGCCACCCCGGCGCGCAGTTCCGCCGGCCGCCGGCCGGCTAGAACCGCGCCGACACGAACGCCCGGCGAAACGCACGGCAAGCCCCCCGCGCCCGCCGTGCGTCCCCCGCCGGGCGTCCCCTGCCGCGCCGGATCCCCCTCACCAGGTCTCGTCGAGGCCCAGCAGGTGCAGGATCCGGTGGCGCAGTTCGGCGAGGCGCGGATCGCCGCGATGGCGCGGATAGGCCACGTCCACCGCCACGTCCGCCACGATGCGGGCCGGCCGGTCGCTGAACACGATCACCCGCTCGGCGAGGAACAGCGCCTCCTCCACGTCGTGGGTGACGAGCAGCGCGGTGAAGCGGGCCTGCTGCCACAGCTTCAGCAGTTCGCCCTGCATGGTGATGCGGGTGAGCGAATCCAGCTTGCCCAGCGGCTCGTCCAGCAGCAGCAGGCGCGGCTCGTTGACCAGCGCGCGGGCCAGCGCCACGCGCTGCGCCATGCCCCCTGAAAGCTGGCGCGGATAGGCGCTCTCGAAACCGGTGAGGCCGACAAGATCGAGCGCCTCCGCCACCCGGTGGCGCTGGTTCTTGATCAGGCCCCGCGCCTCCAGCCCGAGGGCGACGTTGGCCTCGACGGTCCGCCAGGGATAGAGCGTGGGGTCCTGGAACACCAGGATGCGCGAGGGGTCCGGCGCGCGGATCGGGGCATCGTCCGCCCGCACCGCGCCGGCGGTGGCGTGTTCGAGGCCGGCCACCAGCCGCAGCAGGGTGGACTTGCCGCAGCCGCTCGGCCCGAGCAAGGCGACGAACTCGCCCGGCGCGGCGGAAAAGCTCACCTGGTTCAGCACCGGCAGCGGCTGGCCTTCCAATTGGAAGGCGTGGGAGACGTCCTCCACATCGAGCCGGATGCCCTCCACCGGGGCGGCGGGCGGGGTCGCGAGGATGCGGGAGGCTGACGTCACCACCGGACCAGTTCCTTCTGCCAGGAGAGCACCCGGTCGCGCAGGCGGAACAGCAGGGTGATGAGGCTGGAGCACATCACCGCCATGACGAGCAGCGCGGCATACATGTTGGCATAGGCCGCCCAGCCCTGCGCCCAGGAGAGATACCAGCCGAGCCCGGCCTTCACCCCCAGCATCTCCGCCACCACCAGCACCGCGAACGAGGCGCCGAGCCCCATGAACAGGCCGACGAAGATGTGCGGCAGCGCGGCCGGCACCGCCACCTTCAGCACCAGGAAGCGCTCGGAGGCGCCCAGCGTGCGGGCGATGTCGTAATAGTCCTTGTTCACCCCGGCGATGCCGGACCAGGTGAGGATGGTGACCGGGAAGCCGGTGGCCAGCGCGATCAGGAACACGCTGGCGCTCCAGCTGGACGGGAAGGCGAAGAAGGCGACGGGCAGCCAGGCGGTGGCCGGCAGCGGGCCGATGAAGCGCAGCACCGGGTGGATCCAGTAGCTCGCCTGCTGCCACCAGCCGATGGAGATGCCGGTGAGCACGCCCAGCGCCGCGCCGATCAGATAGCCCCAGGCCAGCAGCTTCACCGAATGCCAGAGGCTGAGGCCGAGCCGCGCCCAGTCGTCCAGATACACCTCCAGCAGCCCCTGCGGCGGGGCGAAGAACGGCAGGGGCAGGACGGCCAGCTTGGCGGTGAGCAGCTCCCACGCCGCCAGCAGGACGGCGATGAGCGCGAACCACGGCCCCGCCCGCCGCAGCGCCGCGCCGGGCCGCCCGAGGCGGCCGCCCAGCAGGCCCGCCGCCAGCAGCGCGCCGCCGAGCCCGGCCTGGAGCGCGGCCAGCTGCGGGGTATAGGCGATGTCGGTGATGCCGGTGTTGCGGTCGGGCACGCCATGGGTGAGCGCGGCCGCGCCCAGCCAGAGCAGGCCCGAGACCGCCAGCGGCGACACGGCGGGTCGCCCGGCCGCGCGCGGCCGGGCATAGAGGGTTTCGGCGGTGGCGCTCATGATGCGCCTCAGCTCAGCACGTCGGCATAGACCTTCTCGGCGAAGCGCGCCGAATTGGTCGAGGGCTTGATGACGTTCACCAGCTTCAGTTCGTCGGTATAGTCGGCGATCTCCTGCTTCAGCGCCGCCCCGGTGGGGTTGTGGGCGTGGGTATGGCTGCGCAGCATGGCGGCGAGGTCCTCCGGCGAGCCCTTGCCGCCGTAATTGGCGAATGCTTTGGCGCCGTCCTCCGGCCGGGTCGCCACCCGGTGCGCGGCCTCCAGCAGCGCGCGGGTGAGCGCGGTGGCGGTGGCCTTGTCGTCGCGGATCAGGGTGTTGCGGATGGCCAGGATGCAGCACGAGCGGGTCTGGAACTCGGCGGTGAGGTTGCTCGCCACCTCGATCAGCTTGCCGTTGCTCTCCTTCAGGAAGATCCAGGTGCGCGGGTCGTTGTCGGCCAGCGCCTGGGCCTCGCCCTTGTCGATGGCCAGCGGCAGCGCCTCGGCGGGATAGTTGCGCCACTGCACGCTGTCCGGGTCGATGCCGCGCTTGGCCAGCAGCAGCGAGAAGAAGTTCTTGGCGGGCGAAGCCTGGTCGGAGATGGCGACCGTCCTGCCCTTCAGGTCCTCCAGCTTGGTGACGCCGGTGGCCGGGGCGCCCAGCAGGCGGATGCAGCCGCCGTGCAGGCCGGTGGTCACGCGCACGTCGAAGCCCTGCTCCAGCGGCTTCAGCCAGCGCAGCGCCATGCCGATGCCGGCGTCCGCCTTGCCGGTGGCGATGGCCTCCAGCAGCGTCTCGGTGGAGCCGCCGAAATTGACGAAGTCCACGTCCAGCCCATGGGCGGCGAAGATGCCGTAGTCCTTCGCCACCGGGGCGGCGGCGGTGCAGATGCCGGTGGCGTTCCAGGCCAGCTTGATGGGCTTCAGCGGCCCGGTGGCCGCCGGCTGGCCATCCGCGCCGGTGCGGCAGATGGGGAAGTCCGGCAGCTCCGGCGCCCTGGGCGCCAGCAGGCTGCCCGCCAGCCCGTGGCCGCCGATCACGCCCACCGGCACCGCCAGCCCCGCCGCCGCGCCGTAGCGCAGCAGGCTCCGCCGCGAGAGGCCACGCGCCCCGTCACCCTGCGCCCCATCATTCCCGTCGCCCATGATGCTCTCCCAGTTCGCGAGTCTTAATTTCATTAAATCACTAGATTGAGTCAACTATCTTCGGGCATATGCGGCTGGGTCCGCGGCGGGCGCCTCGGCCGGGCGGCCCGTCCGTCACCGGGCGGGACGGGACTACCACCCTGGCGTGCAGATGCATTCCACTGGAAACCAGCGCGAATTATTGCGCCGCGGAACATCGGCTGTTACTCGTTGGAGAGGCGGGAGATCTTGAGATGACGGACACCAGGATGGAACGGCGCAAGGCCCTCGGCGCGATCATGCTCACCGGGGCGGGCGCCACGCTGGTGGCCACCGCCGCCCAGGCCCAGCAGGGCGCCGACACGCTCCAGCAGGTGCGTGACCGGGGCGAGCTGCGCATCGGCACCCCGCCGGGCGAGCCGTGGTTCTACAAGGACCAGCGCTCGGACGAGTGGAAGGGCATCGGCTGGGGCGCCGGCGTCGCCATCGCCAAGGAGCTGGGCGTCAAGCCGGTGGCGGTGGAGACCACCTGGGGCACCGCCGTCGCCGGCCTCCAGGCCGGGCAGTTCGACGTGCTGTTCGCCATGGACGCCACGCCGCAGCGGGCGCTGGCCATCGATTTCCCGGTCCAGCCCATGTTCTACTACGCCCTCGGCGTGCTGGCCCGCGACGGCCTCGCCGCCAAGACCTGGGCCGATCTCGACAAGCCGGACGTGCGCATCGGCGTGGTGCTCGGCACCTCGCCGGACCGCGACCTCAGCGTGCGCCTCGCCAATGCCAAGATCGAGCGCTTCCCCAACATCGACGAGGTGGGCGCGGCCTACATGTCCGGCCGGGTGGATGCGGTGTCGCTGTTCCACCCCGCCCTGGTGATGCTGCGCAGCCGGGTCAAGCGCGGCACCGTGCTGCTGCCCGAGCCGATCAAGGCCGCCTCCACCAGCGCCGGCGTGCGCCGCGACGTGGACAAGTCCTGGCGCGACTGGATCGGCGTGGCGGTCAACTCGCTCTATGAGAGCGGGCAGATCCAGAAGATTTACGAGGAATTCCTCACCTATCGCGGCATCGACCCCAAGCAGGCCCCGGCCCTGCTGCGCGAGCAGTGGGCGCGCACCTGAGCGCGGGCTCGGCGGCGCAGGCTCGCTGATCATTCGATCAGGCGGGCGTTCTCGCCGATGACGGGAAGGGGGAGAGCGCTTCACCCCCCTCCCCACCCCTCCCCCGCAAGGGGGGAGGGAGCACGGCGCGCGAGCACGAGTGCGGCGCGAGACTTAGGAGCGGGGTCCCCTCCCCCCTTGCGGGGGAGGGCGAGGGAGGGGGGTGAAACGGTCGCCCACCCTCGACCGGCCCGTTACTGAGGCGAGTCCAACGCCGTCCACATGCGCCGTCCATCCACAGGAGCAAAGCAGACCCGACGATGGCCTATGTCTGGGATTTCTCCGCCGTCTCGCGCAATGCCGACATCCTGCTGGAAGGGCTCGGCAACACGGTGATCCTGTCGCTCAGCGGCATCGCTGTCGGGGTGGCCTGCGGCGGCGTGCTGGCGGCCATGCGGCTGTCCGGCCGGCGCGTTCTCTCCTGGCCGGCGCTGGGCTTCATCGAATTCTACCGCAACACCCCGCCGCTGGTGCATTTCTTCTGGTTCTTCTACGGCCTGCCCATGGCCTTCGGGCTCACCCTGCCGCCGTTCGCGGCGGCGCTCGCCGCGCTCGGCATCCAGTCCAGCGCCTTCTTCGCCGAGGTGTTCCGGGGCGGCATCAATTCGGTGGAGCGCGGCCAGTGGGAGGCCGGCCGGGCGCTCGGCATGGGCCGGGCGCGGCTGATGCGGCGGATCATCCTGCCCCAGGCCGCCCGGCGCATGGCGGCGCCCTTCGTGGAGCGCAGCTTCGAACTGGTGAAGACCACCACGCTGGCCGCCGCGCTCGCCTTCCACGAGACCATCTACAGCGCCATGGTGATCGTCACCACCACCTACCGGCCGCTGGAGGTCTATACCGTGGTGGCGGTGATGTTCTTCCTCATCCTGTTCTCCGCCAGCCAGGTGGCGGAATGGCTGGAGGCGCGCGGGCGCCGGGCGGGCACGCGATGAGCCTGCCCGAGCTGCAATTCGGCGAGGTCTTCGCCAATATCGACCTGCTGCTCAAGGCCTGCGGGCTGACGCTGGCGCTGTGGGCCATTGCGCTGGCCGCCGGGCTCGGCGGTGGGCTCCTCCTCGGCCTCGCCCGCATCGCCCAGCGCCGCTGGATCGCCTGGCCGGCGCGCGCCTTCGTGGAGACCTTCCGCAACACGCCGGTGCTGGTCCAGCTGATCTGGTTCTATTACGCCTTGCCGGTGGTCACCGGCATCCAGCTGCCCGCCTTCGCCGCCGCCGCTCTGGCGCTCAGCCTCAATGCCTGCGCCTATTGCGCGGAGATCTATCGCGGCGGCATCCAGGCGGTGCCCACGGGGCAGTGGGAGGCCGGGCGGGCGCTGGGCATGGGCCGGCTGCGGCTGCTGCGGCGCATCGTGCTGCCGCTGGCGGTGCGGCGCATGGTGCCGGCCTTCACCAACCGGGCGGTGGAGCTGGCCAAGAACACCTCGGTCGCCTCCATCGTCACCGTGCACGAGCTGATGTATACGGCCCGCCTGTTCAGCAGCCAGAACTATCTGCCGCTGGAGACCTTCACCGTGGTCGCGGTGATCTATTTCGTGCTGATCTATCCCTTCACGCTGGCCTCCTACGCGCTTGAGCGCCGGTTTGCCGCGAGCGGAGCCTGAGCGATGAGCGAGGACGTGGTGCTGCGGGTCGCGGACCTGCACAAGAGCTTCGGCCCCAACGAGGTGCTGAAGGGCATCGACCTGGAGGTGCGCCGGGGCGAGCGCATCGCCATCCTGGGCTCCAGCGGCTCGGGCAAGAGCACGCTGCTGCGCTGCCTCAACGTGCTGGAGATGCCCAGCAAGGGCCGCCTGTTCCTGGACGGCGCAGCCATCGGCACCCAGCGCCCCGACGGCGGCACGCGCTATCGCGAGGCGGAGCTGAACGCGCTGCGGGCGCGCGTCGGCATGGTGTTCCAGCAGTTCAACCTGTTCCCGCACATGACGGCGCTGGAAAACGTGATGGAAGGCCAGGTCTCGGTGCTGAGCCGGAAGAAGGCCGAGGCGCGGGCGCTGGCGCTGAAGCACCTCGCCCAGGTGGGCCTTGCCGACAAGGCGGACGCCTATCCCGCGCGCCTCTCCGGCGGCCAGCAGCAGCGCGTCGCCATCGCCCGCGCCCTGGCCATGGACCCGGAGGTGCTGCTGTTCGACGAGCCCACCTCCTCGCTCGATCCGGAGCTGGTGGGCGAGGTGCTGGGCGTCATCCGCGATCTGTCCGAGAGCGGGCGCACCATGCTGCTGGTGACGCACGAGCTGGGCTTCGCCTATCATTTCGCCACCCGGGTCCTGTTCCTGCACGAGGGCGCGATCCTGGAGGACGGGCCGCCCGAGCAGGTCCTGAAATCCCCGCGCGAGGAGCGCACCCGGCGCTTCCTCGACCGCTTCACCGCCTTCCGGATCTGAATGCGCAGCATGCAACTCACAGGCAAGGGCGCCCAGACGCCGAACCACGACGCCCGCAATGACGGTGTGCTCATCTGGCTCAACGGCAAGCTGGTGCGGCGCGCCGAGGCGATGGTCTCCATCTTCGACGCCGGCTTCGGCCTCGGCGACGGGGTGTGGGAAGGCATCCGCCTGGTGGAGGGGCGCTTCGCCTTCCTCGACGACCACCTCAAGCGCCTTGAGGCGGGCGCCAGGGCCATCGCCCTCGACATCGGCCTCGACCGCGCCGGGCTGGCGGCGGCGCTGGACGAGCTGGTCGCCGCCAACGCCATGAGCGACGGCGTCCACATCCGCCTGATGGTCACGCGGGGCGAGAAGACCACCATCCACCAGGACCCGCGCAACGCGCTGGGCCGGCCCACCATCGCCATCGTCGCCGAGCACAAGCGGCCCGACCCGGAGATCAAGCGCCAGGGGCTGGTACTGGCCACCTCCCCGGTCCGCTGCAGCGCGCCGGACAGCTTCGACCTCCGGCTCAATTCGCACAGCCGACTCAACCTCATCCAGGCCCTGCTGCCGGCCATCGCCGCCGGCGCGCACGAGGCGCTGATGCTGGACCCGCACGGCTTCGTGTCGAGCTGCAATTCCACCAACCTGTTCTTCGTCAGCGACGGCGCGGTGCTCACCTCCACCGGGCGCTACTGCTTCAAGGGCATCACCCGGCAGAAGGTGCTGGACCTGTGCGCCGCCCACGCCATCCCCGTGCGCGAGGCCGACTTCACCCTGGCGGAGGCCTATAACAGCGCGGAAGCCTTCGTCACCGGCACCTTCGGCGGCGTCACCCCGGTGGCGCGCCTGGATGGCCGGGCCATCGGCGCAGTGGGTGAGCGCCCGGTCACCGAGCGCCTGTCAGCGCTCTATGACGCGCTGACCCGCGCGCCAAGCCCGCGCACGCCATGACCACCCGCACCCGCCGGCTCGCCGATTTCGCCGCCGGCCTGACGCTCGCCGACGTGCCGCGCGCGCTGGCCGAGAAGCTCAAGCTGCACCTGCTGGACAGCATCGGCTGCGGCCTCGCCGGGGCGGGCTCGGACCTTGCCCGCCGCGCGCTGGCGAGCGTTGAGGCCGAGCATGCGCCCGGCCCCTGCCCCGTGCTCGGCACCAGGGTGGCGCTGGCGCCGGCGGGCGCCGCCTTCGCCAATGCGGCGGCGATCAACGCGCTCGACCATGACGACGGCTTCGAGGTGGACGGCAAGGGCATGGGCCATCCCGGCGCGACGCTGGTGGCGGCGGCGCTGAGCGGCGCCGCCATGGCCGGCAGCGACGGCGCCACCCTGCTCGCCGCCCTGGCGGCGGCCTATGAGCTGAACGCCCGCGTCATCCTCTCCATGCAGCCCAGCTACGCCCGCTTCCGGCAGGTCTATGGGGTGTGCCAGCACCAGGCGCTGGGCGCGGCGGCGGCCTATGGCCGGCTGGTCGGCCTCGACGGCGCGCGGATGGCCAATGCGCTCGGCTTCGCCGGCACGCTGGCCCCGGTGCCCAGCCTGCGCAAGTACAATTGGGAGGCCCGGCCGCTGGTCTCCTTCAAGGATTTCAACGCCCCCGCCGCCGAGGCCGGGGTGCGCGCCGTGCAGCACGACCGCGCCGGCCTCATCGGCGCCGTGGACGTGCTGGACGGCGACAGCGGCTTCTGGCGCATGATGGGCTCGGACCAGTTCGACCCCGCAGTGCTGGGCGACGGGCTGGGCGCGGTGTGGTGGGCCCGCCATGCCAGCTTCAAGCCCTATCCCACCTGCCGCTGGATGCACACGGCGCTGGAATCGTTCGAGCAGGTGCACGCGGCGCGCCCGCTGGCGGCGGAAGCCATCGAGGCCATCGAGGTGCTCACCTCCGCTGGGCTGGCGCGCGACTTCATGGAGGTGGCGCCGCGCACGCAGGTGGATGCGCAGTTCAGCCTGCCCTTCGCCCTCGCCAGCCTCGCGCTCGGGCGGCCGAAGGCGCGCTGGTACGCGAATCTCTCGTCCACGGACGCCGACCGGGCGGCGCTAGCCGCCCGCGTCTGGGTGCGCATGGACCCGGAGATCGACGCCCAGATGAGCGGCCCGGCGCGCCGGCCCGCCGGGCAGGTGCGGGTGATGGCGTTCGGGCGCTGGATCGAGGGGCCGCGCCTCTCCTACCCGCTCGGCTGCACCGAGCGCCCGATGACACCGGAGGCGGTGATCGCCAAGTTCCGCGCCAACGCCGCCTGCGCCGTGCCGCCCGCCACGGTGGCGCGGATCGAGGCGGCGGTGCTCGACCTGGAGCGCCAGGGCGACCTCTCCGCCGTGCTCGGGGCGGCTTAGGCTCAGGCGACGATCCCCACCGGGAGGCCGGAGGCGGGATGGGGCAGCACGGTCATGGCGACGCCGTAGATCTCCGCCAGCGCGGCCGGGGTGACGATGTCCGCCGCCGTGCCGCGCCGGATCACCGCGCCGGCCTTCAGGGCGATGATCTCGTCGCAGAAGCGGCTCGCCATGTTCACGTCGTGCAGCACCACCACCACGCCGAGGCCGCGCTCGCGGGCGAGCCGCCGCACAAGGGTCAGCACCTCCATCTGGTGGGCGATGTCCAGCGCCGAGGTGGGCTCGTCCAACAACAGGCATTCCGCGTCCTGGGCGATCAGCATGGCGATCCAGGCGCGCTGGCGCTCGCCGCCGGAGAGCGTCTCCACCAGGCGATCCGCCATGGCGTCGGTGCCGGTCAGCGCCAGCGCCTCGTCCACCTTGGCCCGGTCGGCGGCGCCGAAGCGGCCGAGCGCGCCGTGCCAGGGATAGCGGCCGAGCGCCACCAGCTCCTTCACCAGCATGCCCTCGCCGGTAGGCACCTGCTGCGGCAGGTAGGCCACCTTGCGGGCGAAGTCGCGGTGGCTCCAGTCCGCGAGCGGCCGCCCCTCCAGCCTGAGCGTCCCGGTGCTCGGCGCGAGCTGGCGCGCCAGCAGCTTCACCAGCGTGGACTTGCCCGAGCCGTTGTGGCCGATCAGCGCCACCACGCGGCGGGCCGGCAGCTCCAGCGTCACCGGCTTGACGAGGTCGCGGCCGGGCACGGCGAAGCCGACGCCTTCCAGCGCGAACAGCGGCGCGCCGGGAACCGGCGGGAGGACGGGCGTGGGCAGGGGCGCGGACGGGTCCGGCACGGCATCGGGCACGCGGGTCAGCATCGCTCTCCTGCACGGCGGCGCGCTCCCGGCCGGGACGCACGGCTTGCAAGATAAGACGACGCGGCCGGCGTTTTTCCCACCGCGCGCGGGTAAAAAAAACCCGCCGCCACGCCTTGGCCGGAGCAAAGCCGGCACCAACCCGCCTTCGCCCCCCTCTTGCCCGGCGACGAAGACGGCGGCAATGTCAGACACTTGCAGAGTGGCGCCGACTATACCTTGGAACCAATATAAATCATTGTGTTTGCAAGTAAATTTTTCTTGAGTTATGGACGGTTGTTGACCTTGGCTTGATGGCCGACCCTGCCGTCAGGCCAGTGCCACACCTGACGAGCTTGGCGGCTCGTCGCAGACCCGCGGGCCGGCATGACAAGCATCAGCTCCGAACAGACTGCGGCTGCCTCCGATCTGGATGCCATCTTCCGGCTCTATTATCAGGAGCTGAACCGCTTCGCCTATCGCAAGCTGGGCGACCGCGAGGCGGCGGCCGACGTGGTGCAGGACGCCTTCGTGCGCTACCTCGCCTCGGACTTCGCGGCGCAGGACCGCCAGGCCCCGGCCAGCCCGCGCTTCTTCCTCTGGCGCATCGTGAGCAATTTGATGATCGACGGCGCGCGGCGCGACCGCCGGCGCGGCATCCACGCCACGCTGGACGACGTCTCCGAGCATCTGGTCGATCCCATGCCCATGCCCGACCGGCTGCTGGAATCGCGCGAGGACTTCCTGCTGGTGAAGCGCGCGCTGGATTCGCTGCCCTTCAAGTGCCGCGCCGCCTTGCTGCTCAACCGCATCGAGGGCCTCACCCACGCGCAGATCGCCGAGCGCCTGGAGGTGTCGCCGAGCATGGTGTCCAAATACATCGTCACCGCGCTGCGCCGCTGCATGAACGGCCTTTCCAGCCTGCGCGCCTGACGGGCAGCATCCCGATTTTCTATCGTCCGATGCACTTTTTGGTATCGTTCCGGCCTGCGCCGTCGTCTTTCCGTGCGAGGGAGCGATTCCGCACGGCGAACCCATGGCATCTCGACGAGACCCTCCGATGACGCCCGACGCACTCGACGCGCCGCTCGATCCGCTGACCGAGCGGGCGCTCGAATGGCTCGTCTACCTGCATTCCGGCGCCGAGACCGACGCCGACTGGAGCGCCTTCCATGACTGGAAGGCCGCCACCCCGGCGCAGCGGCAGGCGGCCGAGACCGCCGAGCAGCTCTGGGACGGGCTGGGCACGGCGCTGAACCGCAAGCGCCGGGCGAAGGCGGCGCGGGCCACCCTGCTCTCCCTCGGCCTGCTGGCGCTGCTCGCCGGCGGCTTCGCGGCCGGCGTGTTCGGCCCGCCCGCCTCCTATTTCCCCGACGCGCGCACCGCCGTGGGCGAGCGCCGCACCTTGACCCTGGCCGACGGCTCGCAGCTGGAGCTCGACGCCGCCACCAGCCTCGACATCCATTTCACCGCCGGCCAGCGCCGGCTGACCCTGTTCGGCGGGCGCATCTTCGTCGCCGTGGCGCCGGACCCCGCCCGCCCGTTCCTGGTGGAGGCCGCCGGCGGCACCACCCGCGCGCTCGGCACCGCCTTCGAGGTGAGCCGCGACCGCGACCTGGTGGACGTGGTGGTGAGCGAGCACGCGGTGCGCGTCGCCTATCCGGACGCGGCCAGCGGCACCAGCGTCGAGGTGGAGGCCGGCAGCGAGGTGAGCTACGCCCCCGCCACCGGGCTCGCCCGGCCGCACCCCACGGACCTCGCCAACCGCACCTCCTGGCGGCGCGGGCTGATGCTGTTCGACAGCCGGCCGCTGGGCGACGTGGTGGGCGAGATCGAGCGCTACCGGCGCGGCCGCATCCTCATCGTCGACGGCGCGCTGCGCCAGTTGCCGGTCAGCGGCATGTTCGAGACCGCCGACACCGACGCCTTGCTCGACGCCCTCGCCGAGGCGCTGCCGCTGAAGGTGGACAAGCTGCCCCTGCTCACCGTCATCCGGCGCGATCCGGCCCGCCCGCTGGAACCGTTCCAGCCGCAGAAATAAGAACGTCTCCAGTCTACGCCCCGGCGCTGTCATATCTCCGCCCGCCGTCGTCTTCCCCATCGAGTGGCGTTCAAGAGACGCCGGATCTGGGCATGGGAAGGGGATCTGCTGGTGACGACGTCGGGCAAGGAGAACAGCCGGCAGGGCCGGGCACGGAACACCTCGCGGCGCGGCCTCGCGCAGGGCCAACGGCGCGCCTCCTGGCGCGGCGCCCTGCTGCTGGCCTCCACCGCGGCGGCCGCCCTGCATTTCGCCAGCCCGGCGCTCGCGCAAGGCGCCCCGGCGCAGCCCGCCGGCACCGCCAGCCGCGGCGCGGTCGCCTTCGCCATCCCCGGCGGGCCGCTCGGCCCGGCGCTCACCCAGTGGGCGCGGGCCACCGGCCTCAAGGTGCTGTTCTCCAGCGAGGTGGTGCGCAACCTGCGCACCAACGGCGTCAGCGGCACCATGATGCCTGATCAGGCGCTCAGCCGGCTGCTGTCCGGCACCGGGCTGAGCTACAATTTCACCGGCGCCACCACGGTCGCCATCCGCCGCGCCACCGACGTGGTACCGGTGGCGGGCGCCTCGTCCGAAGGCGCCATCGCGCTCGATCCCATCGACGTGCAGGGCGACGGCACCTTCGGCTACATCGCCACCCGCAGCGACGCCGGCACCAAGACCAACACCCCGCTGATCGAGACCCCGCGCTCCATCACCGTCATCACCCAGAAGGAGATGGAGGACCGCGGCGTGCAGAGCGTGCCGCAGGCGGTGCAATACACCGCCGGCGTCACCACCGGCGCGTTCGGCTACGATCCGCGCTTCGACCAGATCTACATCCGCGGCTTCGCCGAGACCACGCTGGGCGACTATCGCGACGGCCTGCGGCAGTATTCCGGCGCCTACACCACCTTCTCCACCGAGCCCTACGGCCTGGAGCGCATCGACGTGGTGAAGGGGCCGGCGGCGGTGCTCTACGGCCAGAGCACGCCGGGCGGCATCATCGACCGCATCTCCAAGCTGCCCACCACCCGGGAGATCCGCGAGGTGGTCGCGCAGGTCGGCAGCTTCGGCCATCTGGAAGCGGCGTTCGACCTCGGCGGCGCTGGCGACACCAACAAGAACTTCCTCTACCGCATCGTCGGCCTCGGCAAGACCGGCGACACCAATTACGACATCGCCGACGACGAGCTGATGCTGGCGCCCTCCTTCACCTGGCGCAACGAGGACACCTCCTTCACCGTCATCGCCCTCGCCCAGAAGGACGAGACCGACGCCAATGTGGCGATGATCAACCGCCTGAGCCACACCACCAAGCTGCGCGCCTCGGACCCGGACTACGACTACCAGAAGCAGACCCAGTACCAGATCGGCTACAAGTTCGAGCACACGTTCAACGACATGTGGCAGTTCCGGCAGAACCTGCGCTACGGCACCGCCGACGTGGATGGGCGCTATCTCACCGGCAGCGTGACCGGCGGCGGCTTCGCCAGCACCAATTCGCTGATCTACCGGCGCGGCGCGGCGGTGATCGACGAGAGCCTGTCCTCGTTCCAGGTGGACAACCAGCTCCAGGCCAATTTCGCCACCGGCGAGGTGGGCCACACCGTGCTGTTCGGCCTCGACTACGGCACCATGACCGACAATCTGGGCACCGGCACCAGCGCGGCCAACGCCGCCTATGCGCTCAACATCCTCTATCCCTATTACGGCCTGAGCGGCACCACGCCCGCCGTCACCACCCGCACCGGCACCGATTTCGACCAGCTCGGCCTCTATGCCCAGGACCAGATGAAGCTCGGCAACTGGCGCTTCTCGCTGAGCGGCCGGCAGGACTGGACCAGCCGCACCCAGACCAACCTTCTGACCGACACCGTGACCGGCGACCGCGACGACAACGCCTTCACCTACAGCGCCGGCCTGCTCTATCTGTTCGACAGTGGGGTCGCGCCCTACGTCAGCTATTCCACCTCGTTCCAGCCCACCAGTAACGTCAGCCAGGACGGCGCCGTGCTGCCGCCGGCCGAGGGCAAGCAGATCGAAGTGGGCCTGAAGTACCAGCCAGCCGGCGACCGCATGCTGGTCACCGTCTCGCTCTACAAGCTCGACGAGACCAATGCGGCGAAATACGCCGGCTATAACGGCACGACCGGCATCTCCTACTACCAGTCCATCGGCGAGATCTCGACCAAGGGCGTGGAAGTGGAAGGCCGGTTCCGGCTGGCGGACGGGCTGGAGGCGATCGCCGCCTACACCTATTCGGACGCCGAGATCGTCAATTCCGCCACCACGACCGAGATCGGCCGGGTGCCGGCGGTGACGCCGCGCAACGTGGCCTCGCTGTGGGCCAACTACACCGTCCAGCCCGGCCTGCTCTACGGCACCAGCGGCGGCCTCGGCCTGCGCTACACCGGCCAGACCTACGGCAACAACACCAACACCGTGATCAACGCTGCCTACACCATGGTGGACGCTGCGCTGCGCTACGACTTCGGCAAGACCAACCCGAAGCTGACCGGCCTCAGCGCCGCGCTCAACGCCACCAACGTCTTCAATGTGATGCCCGAAGTCTGCAACGCCGGGCTCTGCTACCTGGGCCAGGGGCGCACCGTGCTCGGGACCCTCAAGTACCAGTGGTAAGGCGGACCGGAAGGAACACCGCATGACCGAGGACCAGCGGACGACCGAAGACCAGCGGACGATCGTGGACCAGCGGACGACCGAGGACCAGCGGAGGTCCGCCGCGCCGGCGCCGAAGGCGCGCCGGCGCGATGCCCGGATCGATGCCCTGCGCGGCATCGCGCTCATGGGCATCCTGATCGTCAACCTGCCGTTCTTCGCCATGCCCTACGGCTTCGCCGGCGGGTGGTGGCGGCAGGCCGACGCGCTCCACCTCGGCACCCTCTCGGCCTTCCTCATCCAGGCGCTGTTCGAGAGCAAGTTCATCCTCATCTTCGCCTTCCTGTTCGGCATGGGCGCCGCCGGGCAGATCGCCGCCGGCGGGCGCCGGCGCTTCCTGGTGCGCATGGCGGTGCTGGCGGGCCTCGGAGTGCTGAACGCCGCCTTCGTGTTCGAGGCGGACATCCTGTTGCCCTACGCCATCCTCGGCCTCGTGCTGCTGCCGGCGCTCGGTTGGCGCACGCGCACGCTCGTCACCGTGGCCGGCGTGCTGTGGGCGGTGGCGATCCTCAACCACGCGCTGTTCGCCATCTACATCGCCACCGCCACGCCCGACCTCGGGCTGAGCGAGGCCGGGCGCATCGCCCTGATGCGCGACGGCGGCTTCCTGCCCATCGCCGCGCAGCGGCTCAGGGACTGGCTGGCCTTCTCGCAGATGAGCGTGCCGGCGCTGTGGCCGATGACCGCCAGCGCCTTCTGCCTCGGCATCTGCGCCTTCCGCCACAAGGACGCGCTGCTGGCCACCGGCGACAGCCCGCTGATGGCGGCGGCGCGGGTGGTGGTGTGGCCGGCCCTCGTCGGCAACCTCGCCTATGGCGCCCTGTGCCTCGCCCCCGCCGACTGGGCGGGCGGCAACGTCTTCCTCGTCACGCTGGCGCTGCGGCCGGTGTTCGCGCCGCTGGTCAGCTTCGTGGTGTTCGCCGGCCTGATGGCGCTGCTGGCGCAGCCGCGCTGGCGGGGGGGGCGCGACTTCTTCGCCGCCAGCGGGCGCATGTCGCTGTCCATCTACATGCTCCAGGGCGTCATCGGCAGCCTGCTGTTCTTCGGCTACGGCGCCGGCCTCTATGCCGAGGTCAGCCTCCAGGGGGTGCTGGCCCTCTCGCTGGCGCTGTTCCTCGCCCTCGCCCTGGCTGCGGCCGGCTGGTCAGCGCGGTTCGGCGCCGGGCCGCTGGAGGCGGTGCTGGCGCGCATTCTCTCGTGGGCCACAAATCGGGCCACAGATCGGGCCGCCGCCCGGCCGCACGCCCCCGCGCGCGCGGCAGGACAAGCCCGGCCGGAGGCGGGGCCGATGCGCGGCTGACGGCCGGCGGGGCTCAGGCCCGCCCTTCCTTGCCCATAGTGCGGAGCATGCGATGTCGACGAAGCGAGCGAGCGCGGCAGCGAGCGATCTGCTGCGCACCATGATGTGCCACCGCGCGACCCTGGTGTCGGTGGCGAACCGCATCCTGGCCTGCCGCCAGCAGGCCGAGGACGTGGTGCAGGACGCGGCGCTGAAGGCCTGCCAGATGGAGCCGACGGCGCTGGACTCGCCGCTCAGCTTCTCCTGCTGCATGGTGCGGAACCTCGCCATCGACCGGCTGCGCCGCTGCCAATTGGAGCAGCGCCACGCCGCCCCCCTGGCGCAGGCCGAGGACATGGCCGCCCCGCTGGAGAACCCGCACCGGGCGCTGGAGCACCGGCAGGCGCTGCAATGCGTGCTGCGGGCGCTGGCCGGCCTGCCCTCGCGCACCCGCCTCGCCTTCGTGCTGAACCGCATCCACGACGTGCCGCAGAAGGACATCGCCGCCTCGCTCGGCGTGTCGCCCACGCTGGTGCACTTCATGATCCGCGAGGCGCAGGAGCATTGCCGGGCCCAGCTCGACGCCGTGCTGGCGCCGAAGCCGCGTCGGACGCGCCGCCCCGCCGATGTCCTGGAGGCCGGGGCGGAACTGCGCTTCGGCGCCCTGCCCGCGGCCGCGAAGGCGCCCCGCGAGACGGCCGCCGCGGCGGCCCGGCTGGCGGCGCCGCGGCGCAAGGCGCTGCTGGAAGCCTCCGACGCCGCCTGACGTCCGAAGCCCCGCCGCGTGTCTTCGCCCGCTCAGCGGCGGGCGTGCTCCAGCGCCTGGGCGATGTCCGCCCACAGCGGCTCCACCTCCTCGATGCCGACATTCAGCCGGACGAGACGCGGGCTGATGCCGAAGCGGCTGAAGCAATTGGCCTTCTGCAATTGCAGCGGCGCCAGCGCCGGCACCACCAGGCTCTCCGGCCCGCCCCAGCTCACCCCGAGGCGGATGAGCCGCAGCGCATCGACGAAGGCCGGCACGTCGATGGCATCGCTCACCTCGAACGAGAACACCCCGCCGAAGCCGGCCAGCGTGGTCCGGCCGGGATGGGTGGAATAGGCCGGGTGCAGCACCCGCTCCACGTCAGGATGGGCGGTGAGCCGGGCGGCGATGGCCTGCCCGCTCGCCATGTGGCGCGGCATGCGCAGCGGCAGCGTCTTCAGCCCGCGCAGCAGCAGCCACGCCTCGAACGGCGACAGCTTGGCGCCGAGATAGGCATAGGACTGGGCGTTGATGCGGCCGACCAGCTCGGCCGAGCCCACCACCACGCCGGCCACCGTGTCGGAATGCCCGCCGAGATATTTGGAAGCGGCATGGATGACAAGGTCGATGCCGTGGGCGATCGGCTGTTGGTAGAGCGGCGTCGCCCAGGAATTGTCGATGGCGGTGATGACGCCGTGGGCGCGGGCGGCGCGGGCCAGTGCTGCGATGTCCTGAAGCTCGAACATCAGCGAGGTCGGGCTCTCCAGATAGAGCAGCCTCGCCCCCGGCAGCGCCGCCGCCACCGCTGCCGCATCCGTGCCGTCCACATAGTCCACGGTGACGCCGAAGCGCGACAGCATCAGCTCGAACAGCCGGTAGGCGTCGCTATAGACGTTGCGCACGGTGACGATGCGGTCGCCGGCGGAGACCAGGGCCAGCACGGTGGCGCTGATGGCGCCCATGCCGCTGGAAAAGGCGCGGCCCGCCTCCGCCCCTTCCAGCGCAGCCACCGCGCGCTCGAACTCCATCACGGTCGGATTGTCGCCGCGCGAATAGATCAATTGGTGCGAGCGCCCGGCATAGACCGCCGCCATGTCCTCGTAGGTCTCGAAGGTGAACAGCGAGGTCTGGAAGATCGGCGGCACCGCGGCCGCCAGGGGATAGGCCTCGCCGGGCAACGCCGGCAGTTCGAAGGCGCCCTGGCCTTCGGGGGCGAACGGCTTGTTCATGCGGGACCTCGTGCGATTTCGGGCGGGGAGGACGGGGCGTGGCGCGCGGCGCGGCCCTGGCGGGCGAGATCCGCCATCTCGCGGGCCAGCAGCGCGGCGGAGATCAGCGCGGTGAGGCCGGTGGCGATGGCCGGGGCCATCACCACGCCGGTGAGGCCGAACGACTGCGACAGAACGATGAGCAGCGGAATGAGCAGGTAGCCCTGCGGCGCCAGCCCGACGGCGGCGGCGAGCCGGGCCTTGCCCATGGCCTGGAGCAGCACCAGCAGCACGCACTGGAGGCCCGCCAGGGCAAAGCCCATGTGGAACAGCACGAGGGCGCCGCGCGCGATGCCGGCCGTCGCCTCGTCCTGCGTGAACACGCCCACCACCGGCCCGGCGAACAGCGCCATGGCCAGGGAATAGACCAGGGTGAAGCCCAGCGCCGCGCGCAGCATGAAGCCGGTGGCCGCGCGCACCCGCTGCGGATCGCCCGCGCCATAAGCGAAGCTCAGCACCGCCTGCGCGCCGAGGCAGAAGCCGGTGACCGGCAGCAGGCCCAGGGTGAGCAGGCGGAAGGCGATGCCGATGCCCGCCACCGCCGCGTCCCCGCCCTGTTCGGAGGCGGCGCGATAGACCAAAGCGAAGGCCAAAGCCGACAGCGCGCTCGACAGCGTCACCGGCACGCCCACCGCCAGCATGGGCCGCAGGATGGCGGGATCGCCGGTGAGCGCCCCCGCGTGCACCCGCACCCGGCCCCAGCCGAAGGCGAAATAGGCCGCATAGGCGGCGAGCGCGGCCACCTGCGACAGGATGGTGGCCCACGCCGCCCCGCCGATGCCGAGATCGAAGGTGAAGATGAGCAATGGATCGAGGGCGATGTTGAGCGAGAAGCCGCCCAGCAGCGTCCACATGCTGAAGCGGCTGTTGCCTTCGGCGATGGCGATGAAATCGCAGGTGATCTGCAACAGCAGCAAGGCGCAGGAAAACGCCAGCGGGCCGATATAGGCGCGCGCCTGCGGCATCATGCCCGCCGTGGCGCCGAACATGGTGAGCACCTCGTCCTGCCAGGCCACCAGCGCCACGCTGGCGGCGATGCCGAGCAGCACCGAGAGCGCGAGCGCGGTGGTCGCCGCCGTGTCGGCATCGCCCGCGGCGCCCGCGCCCAGCAGCCGGCCCACGGTGGCCGCCGTGCCGACGCCGAGGCCGTGGCCCAGCGCCGCCACCAGCGCGAACACCGGGATCGCCACGCTCACCGCCGCCAGCGCCTCCGGCCCCAGCAAGCCGACGAAGCCGGCATTGGCCACATGGTGCAGGGCGGTGATGGACAGGCCCGCCACCGAGGGGATGGCGAGCCGCAGGATCAGGCGCTTCAGCCGGGGATCGGCCAGGTCCTGCGGCGCGGCGAAACCCTCCACCGCGCCCTCCGCCGCCTCCAAGGCCCCGGCGCTCACGCCGAGGCCGCCCGGACGGCGGGTGGTTCGCCGGCCCCGGCCGGCACCAGCGCCGGAACCTCCGCCGCCGGCTGCCACAGCCGGTCGCCGAAGAAGCGCTCGCGCAGCAGCATCACCAGCAAGGCCCGCTTGTGGGCGAAATCCACATGCTTGACCTTGGCGAAGCCGGAGCGGTCCAGGTTGCGGATCTGCTGGGCGTGGGTGGCCTTCGGCTCGCCGACGATGCGCTGGGTGCGCGGGTCGTCCAGGAACATAAAGTGCATCAGCGAGGGCAGCCAGGCGGTGATGTAGGCCTTGCCGCGATAGGCATCCTCGCCCACCAGCACATGCCACCCGCGATCATAGTCCTGCGCCTCGTAATGCGGCCCGAGGCGGTTCTCCTTGGCCCAGTACAGCTCGAAATAGCCGAACGGCACGTCGTCGAAGCAGCCGATCACCGGCACCGCGTGCGGATCGGCGCGGCGCTCCTCCAGATAGGCGCGGTGCTGGGCCTCCTCGCCCGTCTCCTCCCAGATCTCCGCCACGCGCGGATCGTTCATCCAGCGGTGGAACGGCGCGAGGTGCCGGTCCGGATCGGCGGTGTGGAAGGAGAGGGTCTGGCCCAGCCAGGGGATGAAGCGGGCATAGAGCAGGCCCTCGCGCATGGGCGGGCGCAGCGGGTGGCGGATGCCGTTCTCCAGCACGAGGCGCTGCGGATAGGCCCCTCCGCCCACGCCGCCCTTGCCGGCCAGCCACGGGCGCGGCTGCTGCCACAGCAGATCGGGCGAGACCCGCAGCCCGCCATCCTCGGCGGTGGCGATGCCGGCGGCGAGCAGATGGCCGGCAAGGGTGCCGTCCAGCGCCATGCCGAGGTCCGCATAGGCGAGGTCCGGCTCGGCGCCAAACAGCGCCTCGCAGGCCGCCACGATGGCGTCCGCCGGGGCGACGCCGGTCTCCGGCAGGGTGCCGGCCAGCACCGCGCCCGGCCCGGCGCGGGTGACGGTGAGCGCGGCGGCCACGGCGTCACGGGCGGTGACGATGAGCGCATCGGAGGCCAGCGTGACCGCCAGGGGCGCCCCGGCGGCCTGGAAGGACAGGAAAGCCGGCCGGCCGGCGCCGCGCCACGGGGAAGGGTCTGAGCGGGTCATGTCCTCTTGCAACTCCTTCGGCATTCGGCCCCGGCGCGCAGGCCCGGGCCGCATCCGCCCCTGCGCCCGCATGGCGCGCAGCGGCCTCACATCGGATGACGGACGAGGCCGGCGCCGATTTACCCCTTCCGCAAGGGCACATGCGCCGCCGCCGAACCAAATGCGTCGCCGCCCTAAATTTGCGTCGCCCCCCTCCGTCATAGGGGCAGGACCACAGCGCGACCCCGCCCCGGCGGAGGCTGGCCACAGGGAGACGGCGATGATGCAGAGCGGCGGATCACCGGAGGGCGGGCAGCAGGAGGTCGTGATCGACCGGCACGGGCGGCACTCGCTCTGGCCGCAGGGCCGCGCCCTGCCCGCCGGCTGGACCCGCGCCGGCTTCGCCGGCAGCCGCGCCGCCTGCCTCGACCATATCGGGCAGGTCTGGCGCGACCAGCGGCCGCTCGCGCCGACGGAGGCCGGCCATGACCCGCGCTGACAGGCCCACCGAGGCCGATACGCTGATCAGCCTGGCCGACGTGCGGGCGGAGACGCCCACCGGCTTTCCCCTCACCCCCTCGCAGCGGCGGGTGTGGGCGCTGGCGCAAATCGGCAATGCGGCCCTCGCCGGCCAGCCAGCGGTGGAACTGTCCTTCGACGGCCCGCTCGACACGGCCACGCTGCGCGCGGCACTGGATCGCCTCGCCGCCGCCCATCCGGCGCTGCGCCTGCGCTTTCGCCAATATGCCGGCGGCCGGGTGATGCAGAGCCTGGACGCGGCCGCCGTCCTACCGCTGGGCATCGTCGATCTCTCCGACCTCGATTGCGTGGAGGCGGATGCCGAATTCGCCCGCCTGCTGGCCGGCGACGCGCAGTTCGACCTGGAGACCGACCTTCCGGCCCGCGCCCTGCTGACGCGGAACGGGATGCGCTGGCGCTTCGCCCTCAGCGTCCACCCCATCGTCTGCGACGCCGCCGCGCTGCGCACCCTGGCCGGCGACCTCATGGCCTTCTATGCGGCGGTGGAAGCCGGCACGCCGGCCCACGCCCCGGCGGACGCCCTGCCCTGGCTGGAGCCGCGCGGCAGCGAGGACGCCGCCCTCGCCTATTGGCGCACCGTGCTGGCGCAGGAGCATGCCGACGCCGCTCTGCCCAGCGTGTTCCGCCGCGAGGCCCGCGCCGGCGGCGCCCGGCGGGATGTGTCTCTCGTCCTCTCCCTCGCCGAGGCGGACGCCGCGCGGGCCAGCGCGGATGCCTGCGGCGTGCCGCTGTCGCGGGCCCTGCTCGCCGCCTTCACCATTCTCCTGTCGCGCTACGGCGGCCACGACCATCTGAAGCTCGGGGCCGCGCTGGACCCGCGCGGCGAAGCGGCCGGCGTGCTCGGCCGCAATGAGGACGTGCTGCCGGTGAAGGTGCAGCTCGCCTCCGGCCTGACCTTCCGCGACGCGGTGGCGCGGGTGAGCGACGCGCTGGAGGCGGCGCGCGCCCACCATGTAGCATTCGAAACCCTGGCGCAGGAATTCTGGGAGAATAACGAGGAGAACGGCAGCGGCTTCCTGCCCTCCGTCCATGTCCACCGCCCCGCCCCGCCGGAGCCGGTGACGACGCCGCGAGGCGTCACCATGGCCTGCCGCGAGCGGCCGCAGGCACGGCCCGACGCCGACCTCGTGCTGACCACCCAGGAAGCCGCCGACGGCACGCTGGCGGCGACGTTCACCTTCGCCGCCGACCTGCTGGACGCCCGGCTGTGCGCCCGTGCGCTCGGCCATTTCCGGCGCATCCTCGCCGCCGCCGCCGACCCGGACATCCTGCTGCGCGACATCCAGATCGTGGCGCCGGAGGACCTGGCGGCGCTCTCCGCCCCCTATGCGGACGACACGCCCGCCGACCCGCGCCCGGTGCATGCGCTGATCGCCGCCCACGCCCGCGCCGAACCCGGGACGCCCGCCATCTTCCACGGCGATGCGGTGTGGACGCGGGGCGAGGTGGAGCGCTTCGCCAACCGGCTGGCGCATCATCTCATCGCCTCCGGCGCCGGGCCGGAGCGCTGCGTCGCCGTGGCGCTGCGCCGCTCGCCGGAGGCCATCGGCGCCATCCTCGCGGTGCTGAAGGCGGGCGCCGCCTTCATTCCCGTGGAGCCGGACCATCCCGCGCGGCGCAACGACCACATCCTGGCGGATGCGGGCGTCGCGCTCGTGCTCACCACCAGCGCCCTGCGCGGGAAGATCCAGCCCGCCGCCGACACATTGGTGATCGAGCTCGACCGCATCGACCTCTCCGGCCTGCCGGACACCGACCCCGCCTGCCCCATCGGCGACCGGCAGCTGGCCTATGTGATCTACACCTCCGGCTCCACCGGCGCGCCCAAGGGCGTGGCGGTGGAGCACGGGCCGCTCAGCCGCCACTGCCAGGCCACCGCGCGGGTCTACGGCATGGACGAGACCTCCCGCGAGCTGCCCTTCCTGCCCTTCTCCTCCGATGGCGGGCACGAGCGCTGGATGGTGCCGCTGATGCTCGGCGGCAGCATCGTGCTGCCGGACAAGCCGTTGTGGACGCCGGAGGAGACCTTCGCCGCCATGCGCCGGCACGGCGTCAACAACGCCAGCTTCCCCACCACCTATGTGCAGCAATTGGCCGAATGGGCGGACGCCACCGGGGACGCCCCGCCGGTGCGGCTCTATTCCTTCGGCGGCGAGGGCATGGCGCAGGCGACCTTCGACCTGTTCTCCCGCGCGCTCAAGGCTGAATGGCTGATCAACGGCTACGGCCCCACCGAGACCATCATGACCCCCATGGTGTGGAAGGTGCGCGCCGGCACCTCGTTCGAGGGCATGTATGCCCCCATCGGCCGCGCGGTGGGCGGGCGGCGCATCTATGTGCTCGACCGCGACCTCAACCCGGCGCCCGTCGGCGTCACCGGAGAACTCTATATCGGCGGCGACGGCGTGGCGCGCGGTTATGTGGGCAGGAGCGCCGCCACCGCCGAGCGCTTCGTGCCGGACCCGTTCGACCCGGACGGCGGGCGGCTCTATGCCTCCGGCGACCTCGCCCGCTGGCGCGAGGACGGCGCGGTGGAATTCGTCGGCCGGGTGGATCACCAGGTGAAGCTGCGCGGCTTCCGCATCGAGCCCGGCGAGATCGAGGCGGCGCTGCGCACCTTGCCGGGGGTCAGCGAATGCGCCGTGCTGCTGCGCCACGACACCGGCCAGCCGGCCCTGGTGGGCTACGTGGTGGCGGGCTGGGGCACAGCCGGTGATCGCGCAAGGACGGACGGCGCCGAATTGCGCCGCGCCCTGGCGCGGATGCTGCCCGAGCACATGGTGCCCTCCGCCGTGGTGGTGCTGGACCGCTTCCCGCTCAACGCCAACAGCAAGCTCGACCGCGCGGCCCTGCCCGCCCCGGCGCTGGCGCCGCTCGACATCGTGCCGCCGGCAACGCCGCTGGAGACCGCGCTGTGCGCCATCTGGCGCGAGGTGCTGGGGCTGCCGGCAGTGGGGGTGCGGCAGAACTTCTTCGAGGTGGGCGGCAATTCCATGGCCGCGCTGCGCGTGCTCGGCCGCATCAAGCAGGCGCGGCCCGACGCCGTGGTGGCCATCGCCGACCTGTTCAACCACCAGACCATCCGCGCCCTGGCGGCGGCGATCGAGAGCGGGGCCGGGGCCGGCGGCGGGCAGATGATCCATCTGCGCAGCACCGGCACGCGGCCCATGCTCTACTGCTTCCCCGGCCTGCTGGTGAGCACCCGCGAATATGTGAAGCTGGTGGACCATCTCGGCCCCGACCAGCCGGCCACCGGCTTCATCTGCTACTCGCTGGCCGAGGACAAGTCGCGCGAGGTCTCGGTCACCGAGATCACCGCCCGCTACGCCGATCTGGTGCGCACCCACAGCAAGGGCCAGCCCTGCTTCTTCCTGGGCTGGTCGTGGGGCGGGCTGTTGGCCTACGAGGCCGCGCGCATGCTGGGCGAGGACATCGACCTCAAGCTCATCGGCATGATCGACGTCTGCGACATGGACACCGACTTCGCCATCGGCGCCATCCCGCGCTTTGGCCCCGGCGAGCGCGACGAACTGGAGCTGCGGGTGCGCGCCTGGGCCGCCCGCACGCCCATGGCCGCGCGCTGGCAGGAGCTGCTGGAGGCGATGGATCCGCTCGCCTACGACCAGTTCCTGCGCTTCGTCGGCAACAGTCCCGAGGGCCTGCCCGACGACGGGCCGGACATCGGCAGCCGCGAGCACACCTTCTGGGTGCTGATCGACAACGCGCTGATCTTCCGCCGCCACAGGATGCTGCCGCACGACGCGCCGATCCAGCCCTGGGCGGCGGCGGATTCGCTCAATCGCGGCCTCAACCTGATCGACTGGCGGCAGCTTTCGCGCCGGGCCGCGCCGGCCGAGATCATCGAGGGCACGACGCATCTCCACATCATCGGCGCCCCCGCCTTCCACGCCCGGTTCGCCCGCCGGCTGGACGAGGCGATGGGCCCGCTCACCCGGGCGGCCGAATGAGCCGCCGCTAAATCCAAGAGTTCGCCCAGACCGAGTTCCCTCGCCGGGCCGACGGCGCCCCGCGACAGCTGCCGCCAAGTCACGCATCTACCGGATGGAGCCCTTACGCGATGAACGATCAGATTCTTGACCTTGCCGGGATCGGCATCGGCCCGTTCAACCTCAGCCTCGCCGCGCAGCTCGACTCCGTGGCCGACGCGCGGGCCCGCTTCTTCGACCGCCAGCCGTCCTTCGCCTGGCATCCGGGCATGATGCTGCCCGGCGCCGAATTGCAGACCTCGTGCCTGAAAGACCTCGTCACGGCGACCAACCCCACCAGCCCGTGGTCTTTCCTGGCCTATCTCGTCGCCCACAAGCGCTTCTACAGCTTCATGAACGCCGAGTTCGACGCGCTGCCGCGCCAGGAATTCGCCAATTACCTCGCCTGGGCGGCGGGCGCGCTCGACAACCTGAGCTTCGGCTCGGCGGTGCGTGAGCTGGATTTTGCCCGCGGCGCCTTCGTGCTGCGCCTCGACGGCGGCGAGGTCACCGCCCGCAACGTGTCGCTGGGCATCGGTCTGGTGCCGGACGTGCCGGCCTGGGCGAACGGGCTGCTCGGCGACACCTGCTTCCATGCCAGCGAGACCATGCGCCGCCTGCCGGCGCTCAAGGCCCGCCGGGTGGCGGTGGTGGGCGGCGGGCAGAGCGGGGCGGAAGTGTTCCTGGCCCTGCTCAACCAGGAAAGCGAGACGCGGGACGTGTCCTGGATCAGCCGCCGGCCGAACTTCGACCCGCTGGACGCCACCCCCTTCACCAACGAGCTGTTCACCCCCGGCTATGTCACCGATTTCCACCGCATCGGCGAGGATGCCCGCAACGCCAGCCTCGCCCGGCAGAAGCTGGCCAGCGACGGCGCCTCGCCCTCGACGCTGCTCGCCATCTACCGCCGCATCTATGCCCTGCGCCACCTGGACGGCGGCACGCTCAACCCGGCGCTGATGCCCGGCCGCGAGGTGATCCAGATGGACCGCCAGACCGGCGAATACCGGCTCATCATGCGCAACAGCTTCGACGGCGGCATCGAGATCGTGCATGCCGACGCGGTGGTGTTCGCCACCGGCTATGCCTTCAAGGTGCCGGACTTCCTCGCGCCCCTGCGCGAGCGCATCCCCAGCGACCGCAAGGGCAATTTCCAGCTCGCCGCCGACTTCAGCCTGGCCTGGGACGGGCCCCGGCAGAACCGCATCTTCGCGCTCAATGCCGGCCGCCACAGCCACGGCATCGCCGAGCCGCAGCTGAGCGTCATGGCCTGGCGCAGCTCGGTCATCGTCAATGCCCTGCTGGGGCGGGCGCATTTCGACCTCGACCTGCCCGAGCCGGTGGTCACCTGGGCCAGCACCGGGGCGCCCCGCGACCGGGCAACCGGCACGCTCGCGGCCGCCGATGCCTGATAGGCCACCAATCGCCGGGCTCAGCCGGCGCACGTTGCTGGGCGGCCTGCTGGCCGCGCCGCTCGCAGCCCCGCCGGCGTTCGCGCCGGCGGGGTTCGCCGTTGCTGCGGAACCGCACTTTCCCGCGCCGCTGCGGCGGCTGGCGGCGCTCGACTATGGCCTCGCCGAGACGCTGATCGCGCTCGGCCAGCCGCCCGTCGCGCTGGTCGGCGCGCAGGACTGGCACCGCTGGGTGGCGGAGCCGCCGCTGCCGCCGGGCGTGGTGAATCTGGGCAGCAGCCGCGAGCCCAATCTGGAGCTGTTGCAGCAGCTCCGGCCGGAGGCCATCCTCTCCACGCCCTATCTCGCCGGCATCGCCCACCGGCTGGAGCAGATCGCCCCCGTGCTGACCTTTCCCATCTATGTGCCGGGCGGCCGCCCGCTGGCGCTGGCCATCGAGGCGCTGGAGCGCCTCGCCATCCTGACCGGCCGGGAGGATGCGGGTGCCGCCGTGCTGAAGCAGGCGGAGGCGACCTTCGCGGCGGTGCGCGCGCGGCTCCGCCCGCAGCGCGACCGGCCGCTCTATCTGGTCAGCATCATGGACAGCCGGCATGTGCGCGTCTACGGCGCGGGCAGCCTGTTCCAGGACGTGCTGGAGCGCATCGGCCTCGCCAATGCCTATCAGGGCCCGACCAATTTCTGGGGCTTCACCACGCTGGGCATCGAGGCGCTGGCGCCCGATCCGCGCGCCCGCCTCGTCACGTTCGATCCCGTGCCCGCCGGCGCCATGCAGGCGCTCGCGCGCAACCCGCTGTGGACCAGCCAGCCGTTCGTCAAGTCCGGGCAGGTGCTGGGCCTGCCGGCCGTGCTGATGTTCGGCGCCGTGCCCTCCGCCCTGCGCTTCGCGCGGCTGCTCGACGCAGCTTTGGCGCCGGAAAGCGGCGCGCCTGAGGGAAGCTCCCATGGCTGACGTCGCCCTCGCCCGCCGCGCCGCCCGCCCGGCCCGGCCCTGGATGCTGGCGGCGGGGCTCGTCCTTCCCGCCGCCGCGCTGTCGCTGCTGGCGCTGGCCCAGGCCCTGCCGCCCGCGCTGTGGCTCGACGCGGTGCTGACGCCAGATGCGGGCGACCTGCGGCAATTGCTGGTGCATTACGCCCTGCTGCCGCGCATGGCCGCCAGCATCCTGTGCGGCGCCGCCCTGGCGCTGGCTGGGGCCATCTTCCAGCAGGTGCTGCGCAATCCGCTGGCCTCGCCGACCACGCTCGGCGTCTCGGCCGGCGCCAAGCTCGCTTTGGCGCTGGCCACGCTGTGGGCGCCCGGCCTGTTCGTGCTGGGCCGGGAATGGATCGCGCTTGGCGGCGGCGCTCTCGCCATCGGCGCGGTGTTCGCCTTGTCCTGGCGCAAGGGGCTCTCGCCGCTGGCGGTGGTGCTGGCCGGGCTGGTGCTCGGGCTCTATTGCGGGGCGGTGTCCGCCGCCCTCATCCTGTTCAAGGAGCATTATCTCACCGGCCTGTTCATCTGGGGCAGCGGCGCGCTCAGCCAGCAGGGCTGGGAGACGGTGGCCACCCTCGCCCTCCAGCTGGCGGCGGCGGCCGCGCTGGTGGCGCTGATGATCCGCCCGCTCACCCTGCTGTCGCTGGAGGATGCCGGGGCCCAGAGCCTCGGCGTCTCGCTGCACGGCACCCGCCTCGCGGCGCTGTCGCTGGCGGTGGCGCTCACCGCCTTCGTGGTGAGCGGGGTCGGCGTCATCGGCTTCATCGGCCTCGTCGCCCCGGCCCTGGCGCGGCTCGCCGGCGCGCGGCGGCTGCGCGACCAGTTGGTCTGGGCGCCGGTGATGGGCGCCGGCCTGCTCTGGCTGACCGACCAGTTGGTGCAGCGCACCGGCGGCCTGTCCGGCGGCATCCTGCCCACCGGCGCGGTGACCGCGCTGTTCGGCTCGCCGCTGCTGCTCTGGCTGCTGCCGCGCCTGCGCGTCGCCGCGCCACCGCCCCGCACCGAAGCCGCCACCGCCGTGCGCCGGGACCATGCCGCGCCGCTGCTGGCGGGTCTCGGCGGCCTGCTGCTGATCGGCCTCGCCGTGTCGCTGGCCGTCGGGCGCACGCCCGAGGGCGGCTGGGCCATCGCCACCAGCGACCTCGCCGGCCTGCTGCCGTGGCGGGCACCGCGCGCCTTCGCCGCCTTGTGCGCGGGCGCCATGCTGGCGCTGGCGGGGGGCATCCTCCAGCGCCTCACCCGCAACCCCATGGCCAGCCCCGAGGTGCTGGGCGTGGGCGCGGGGGCGGCCTTCGGCCTCATCGTGGCGCTGTTCACGGTGACGGCGGCGGGCCGCGAGATCCAGCTCGCCTCGGCCTGCGCCGGGGCCTTCGGCGTGCTGTTCATCATCGTCATCCTCGGCCGCAGGACCGGCTTCACGCCAGAGCGCGTGCTGCTGGCGGGCATCGCGCTCGGCGCGCTGTTCGACGCGCTGGTGGGCGCGCTGACCGCCAGCGGCGACCCGCGCGGCCTGCTGCTGCTCAACTGGATGACCGGCTCCACCTATCAGGTGGACGGTCTCCAGGCCGCATGGTCCGCCGCCTGCGCCGTGGTGCTGATCGCCCTGACCGCTCTTTGCACGCGCTGGCTCGACCTGATGCCGCTGGGCGACGCGCCGGGGCAGGCGCTCGGGCTCGACCTCGGGCGGGTGCGCTTCATCCTGCTCGGCCTCGCCGCCGGGCTGACGGCGACGGCCACCCTGGTGGTGGGGCCGCTCACCTTCGTCGGGCTGATGGCGCCGCATCTCGCCACCCGGCTGGGGCTGCGCCGCGCCCTGCCGCAGATGGCCGGGGCGGCGCTGGTGGGCGCGCTCATCATGCTGGTGGCCGACTGGCTCGGCCGCATGATCGCCTTCCCCTGGCAGATGCCGGCGGGGCTGATCGCGACGCTGATCGGCGGCCCGGCGCTGATGTGGCTTCTGGCAAGGAGATGACGGTGGACGCAATCACCCTGGACGCACGGCCCGCCCTGATGCCCGAGACCGTGCAGTTCGACCTCGCCCCCCGCGCGGGCGGCCCGCCCTACCGCATCTTCCTGCGCATTCCGCCGGGCGCGGCGCCGGCGAGCGGCTGGCCGACGCTCTACATGCTGGACGGCAATGCGGTGGCCGGCACGGCGGCGGAGGCGCTGCGCGTGCAGGCGGACTATCCCACCGGCACCGGCATCAGGGAGGGCGCGCTGATCTCCATCGGCTATCCCACGGACGGCGCCTATGACAGCGTGCGCCGCTCCTGGGACATGGGGCCGCCGCCCGGCGCCACCTATCCGCCGCACAGCGCCGACGGGCCTCCGGTGCGGACCGGCGGGGCCGACCATTTCCTCGCCTTCATCGAGGATGAGCTGAAGCCGGAGATCGCCCGCCGCCTGCCGGTGGACTTAGGCCGGCAGGCGCTCTTCGGCCATTCCTTCGGCGGGTTGTGCGTGCTGCACGCGCTGTTCACCCGGCCGGCGGCGTTCGCCCACTTCATCGCTATCAGCCCGGCCATCTGGTGGGAGGATGCGGTGGTGCTGAAGAGCGAGGCGCTGTTCGCCGCCGCGCCGCGGCCCGCCCGCGTGTTCCTGGCGGCGGCGGAATATGAGCAGGCGCTGGCGCCCTTCCACGAGCGCCTCGCGGACCCTGACGCGCGGCGCGCGCGCTACGCTTCCAACCGCGTGGTGGACAATGCCCGCGAGCTGGCCGGGCGGCTCGGCGCCCTGCCCGGCGTCCATGCGGAATTCGCGCTGTTCGAGGGCGAGACCCACATGTCGGTGCTGCCGATCGCCATCAACCGCGCCATCCGCTTCGCCCTGGGGCCGGACGCGCCGTGAGCTGACGCGCCCGCTCCGCACGGCGGGGGCGCGCGGAAGTCCATCGGCACGACCTCGCGGGACATTGCTCCCGTCGCCGTGGCATGGGAGCCGACCGGCCCGTCCCCGGACGCCGGCGCGGGACAGCTTTGCCTCAGGACATCTCAAGACACCTTGCCCGCGGACCGCGAGCCTACGCAGGCATCGCGAGGCGATGCGCACCCGCATGCCGCCCGGACTGGCGCACCTGAAGAAAGCTGCCGAGCAACATCCGGCCGCCGTGCGCAGCTATGCGGTGCACTAGCCATCCGTAGGGATGCAAATTGCGCACGATATGTATACGATCCCTTGATCCAGGATTGAAGATACGGCGCATGGCACTCTACGATACCATCATTTCCGGCGGAACGGTCGTCACCGCCTCCGACCGCATCCTCTGCGACGTCGCCATCAAGGACGGACGCATCGTCGCCCTCGGAAGCGGCCTCACCGACGCCGCCGAGATCATCGACGCCACCGGCAAGCTGGTGCTGCCCGGCGGCGTGGACGCCCATGTCCACATCGCCCAGCCCTCCGGCGAGGGCATCGTGATGGCGGACGATTTCGAGAGCGGCACCCGCTCCGCCGCGCTCGGCGGCACCACCACCATCCTGCCCTTCTGCTTGCAGGAGAAGGGCCAGAGCCTGCGCACGGCGCTGAAGGATTATCACGCCAAGGCCGATGGCGAATGCCATGTGGACGTGAGCTTCCACCTCATCATCTCCGACCCCACCGACCAGGTGCTCGGCCAGGAGCTGCCGGCGCTGGTGGAGGATGGCTACACCTCGTTCAAGATCTTCATGACCTACGAGGGGCTGGCGCTGAACGACCGCGAGATCCTCGACGTCATGTCGGTGGCCCGCGACACCGGCGCCCTCGTGATGGTGCATGCGGAGAATTACGACGCCATCCGCTTCCTCACCGAGCAGTTGGAGAAGCGCGGCCAGACCGCGCCGCGCTTCCACGGCACCTCCCGCCCCATCGCGGTGGAGCGCGAGGCGACCCACCGCGCCATCTCGCTGGCCGAACTGGTGGATGTGCCGGTGATGATCGTCCATGTCTCCAACCGCGAGGCCATGGAGCAGATCCGCTGGGCGCAGCAGAAGGGCCTCACCGTGCTCGGCGAGACCTGCACCCAGTATCTGGTGCTCACCGAGAAGGACATGGACGGCCTCGGCATGGAGGGCGCCAAATACGTCTGCTCGCCGCCGCCGCGCGACACCGCCAGCCAGGAAGCCTGCTGGGAGGGCCTGCGCACGGGCACCTTCACCGTGTTCTCCTCCGACCACTGCCCGTTCCGCTATGACGACCCGCAGGGCAAGCTCACGCCGAAGGGGCGCACCTCCTTCCGCTGGGTGCCGAACGGCATCCCCGGCGTCGGCGCGCGCCTGCCGGTGCTGTTCTCCGAAGGCGTCATGAAGGGCCGCATCGACCTGGAGCGCTTCGTCGCGCTCACCGCCACCAATCCGGCCAAGACCTACGGCCTCTACCCCCGCAAGGGCACCATCGCGGTGGGCGCGGACGCGGACATCGCCATTTGGGACCCCAATAGGAAGCAGACGCTCACCCACGAGCTGATCCGCGACGGGGCCGACTATACCCCCTACGAGGGCATCGAGATCACCGGCTGGCCGGTGCTGACCCTGCTGCGCGGCAAGACCGTGGTGCGCGAGGGGGAACTGGTGGGGCCGAAGGGCCTCGGCCAGCATCTCGCCCGCGCCAAGTCGCCCTATGCGGTGCGCCGGGAGCCCGGCGCCGCATGAGCGAGAGTGAGGCGGAAGAGGCTGGGGTCCGCGAAACCGGCCGGATCGGGGGCATCAACCTCTCCAACCTCGCCTATGGCGCGGTGTCCGAGATGATCCGCCGCCGCCGCCTGCGCGGCGGCGAGGTCATCGTCGAGCAGCGCCTCGCCGAGACGCTGGGCATCTCCCGCACCCCGTTGCGCGAGGCGCTCCAGCGCCTGGAGGGCGAGGGCCTGGTGGTGAAGGGCACGGGCCGCTCCTACATGGTGCGGCACGTGGACCTGAAGGAATATCTGCAGAGCCTGAGGGTGCGTGAGATCCTGGAGCCGGAGGCGGCCGGGCTCGCCGCCGGCCATATCCCGCGCGGCGAGATCGCCGAAGTGCGGGCCGAGATCAACACCCTGCGCACCGCCGTGCCCTATCACACCGACGCTCATTGGCGATCGGACGACAACCTGCACGAGCTCTACGCCCGCCACTGCGGCAACGACGTGCTGGCCGGCATGATCCGCTCGCTGCGCGTCACCACCCGCCTGTTCGAGATCGCCCGCCTCGCCGACCGGCTGGCGGCGGATTCCGCCGAGCACCTGCTCATCGTCGAGGCGCTGGAGCAGGAGGATGCCAAGGCGGCGCGCCGCGCGGTGCAGAGCCATCTGCGCAGCCTCGGCAAGGACACGCTCGCCGGGGTGCGCTGAGCCGCCGGCCGCGCCGCGGCCGCCGACGGCTCGGATGGCCCCGTGGTCAGAGACCCTGCCCGCCCGACACCTCGATCCGTTGGGCGTTGACCCATTGATTGTCGTCGGCCAGCAGGCTGGAGATCATCCGGCCGATGTCATCCGGCAGGCCCACGCGCCCGAGCGCGGTCACGTCCGCCAGATCCCGGTTGATCTGCGGATTGTCACGCACCACGCCGCCGCCGAAATCGGTCTCGATGGCCCCCGGCGCCACGGTATTGACGGCAATGCCGCGCGCACCCCACTCCTTGGCCATGTAACGCGTCAGCACCTCCACCGCTCCCTTCGCGGCGGCATAGGCCGCATAGCCCGGCAGGCTCATGCGCGTCAGGCCCGACGAGATGTTCACGATGCGCCCGCCGTCGGCGATCAGCGGCAGGAGTGCCTGGGTGAGGAAGAAGACGCCCTTGAAATGCACGTTCACCAGAGCGTCGAACTGGGCTTCGGAAGGCGGCAGGAGTGCCTGGGTGAGGAAGAAGACGCCCTTGAAATGCACGTTCACCAGAGCGTCGAACTGGGCTTCGGAAGTCTGCGCGATGGACGCATATGCGCCATGGCCGGCATTGTTCACGAGATGGTCGAACGTCTCGCGTCCCCAGGTCTCCCTCAGCGCCATCCTGAGGCGGTCGGCGAACGGCGCGAAGGCGGCCACGTCGCCGCTGTCGAGCTGGAAGGCCAGGGCCTTGCGCCCCATCGCCTCCACCTGGGCGACCATCGCCTGCGCGGCATCGCCGCTGCTGTGATAGGTCACGATAACGTCATTGCCTTTTTCCGCGAGGTGAAGGGCGGTGTTGCGGCCGAGGCCACGGCTGGCGCCGGTCACGAGCGAGATCTTGGTCATGGGTCCATCTCCTTGCTGGCGGGACGCCGTTGGTATCCCTCAAAGGCGATGGCCGATGTTGCCGAATGGTCGGCAAAGCTTGCCCAATCCTCCAATCCGGCTTGCGTGTCGCTGGACATGCGATAGGCTTGCGGCATGAGCGATCTCCTCGACGCCGTCCGCCGCCATGCGGAAATTCACGCCGATGCGGCGGGCATTGCCCGGACGCCGATACCCGGTGTGATGATGGTGCGCGCCACGGCACCGAGCGACCTGCTGCACGCGGTTTCCCGGCCCATCGCCGGCCTCGTCCTCCAGGGCAGCAAGCGGGTGACCCTGGGCACGCAGGCCTTCGCCTTTTCCGCCGGCGCCTCCCTGCTGATCACGGCGGACGTGCCGACCGTCAGCCAGATCACGCGCGCCAGCATCGCCGCCCCCTACCTGTCCTTCGTGCTGGAACTCGATCCCAGCCTGATTGCCGCGCTGGTGGCCGAAATGGGCGAGACCGACCCGGGCGATGCCGCCCCGGTCCGGGTCGAGCCCACCGACACCGAGGTGGCGGATGCCGCGCTGCGGCTCCTGCGGCTTCTCGAGCGGCCGGCCACCCTGCCGGTGCTGCAGGCGCAGTTGCTGCGGGAGCTGCATTATTGGCTGCTGGCCGGGCGGCATGGTCCGGCCATCCGGCGCCTGGGCTGGCCGGAAGGCCATGCGGGACGCATCGCCAGGGCGGTCGCGCTGCTGCGGAGCGACTTTGCCAGCCCGCTGCCGGTGGAACGGCTCGCGGCAACCGCCGGCATGAGCCTGTCCTCCTTCCACCAGCATTTCCGCGCGGTGACGTCCCTGACGCCGCTGCAGTTCCAGAAGCACCTGCGGCTCATCGAGGCCCGCCGCCTGATGTGGGCGGACGGTGTGAGCGCGTCGAACGCCGCCTTCGCCGTGGGCTATGAGAGCGCCACGCAGTTCACCCGCGAATATGGCCGCATGTTCGGCACCCCGCCGGCCCGCGATACGCGGCTCGCACGCGACAAGGGCCTCGCCGCAGCCTGATGGCGCGTTCCGTTCAGCGCACGCGCCCGAAGCGCACCACGCCGATGCCGCTCGCCGCGACCACGAGCCCACCGACGATGGCGCTGGCGGACGGCACCTCGTCGAACAGCAGGAAGCCCAGCAGCATCGCCCAGACGATCTGCGAATAGACCAGCGGCGACACCACCGCCGTCGGCGCCCGCCGGAAGGCACCTGCCATCAGCAGTTGCCCGCAGGTACCGAGCAGGCCGGCGGCGCACAGCAGCAGCCAGGCATTCAGCTCCATCGGCTGGAAGGACACGAGCCCGACCGAACCGGTCACGAGCGCGCCGATGCCCGCCCACAGCACCAGCGTGAGGGCCCCCTCCAGGCGCCCGGCATGGCGGGTCAGCACATAGAAGACCGCATTGGCCATGGCCTGGGCGAGCGGAAACAGCATGGCCAGCGACAGCGCCCCGGCGGGATCAAGCGCGATCAGCACGCCCGCGAAGCCGAGGCCCATGCAGACCCACTGCGCCGTCCGCGGCCGCTCGCCCAGGAACACCAGCGCGAGGAGCGTCGCCATGAGCGGGGCGGAGAAGGTGAGCGCATAGGTCTGGGCCATGGGCAGGTGGCCGAGCGACAGGGTGATGAGCACCGTGGTCGCGAACAGGCAGGCGCCGCGAACCAGATGCAGGCCCAGTTGTTGCGTCCGCAGGGCCTGGGGTGCGGCGGCCCGGGCCACCACCAGCAGCACCGTCACCTGAACGAGGTTTCGGAAGAACACCAGTGGCCCGATGGGATGGTGCACCGAGAGGTGCTTGAGCAGCGAATCCAGCAGCGTCAGGCACAGCATGGCGCCGAGCATCATCGGCACCGCCACCCATGAGCCGGCGGAGCTTGCCGGCGCCGCGTCCGTCCGCGCCACGCTCAGTGCCGCAGGATCTTGGAGACGAAGTCCCGCGTGCGGGCATGCTCCGGCGCGTCGAAGATCTGCGCCGGGGCGCCGGTCTCGACGATCTTGCCGCCGGCCATGAACACCACGCGGGAGGCCACCTCGCGGATGAAGGCCATCTCGTGCGAGACGATGAGCATGGTCATGCCTTCCTTGGCCAGAAGGCGGATGGTGTCCAGCACCTCGGAGACCAGTTCGGGATCGAGCGCCGCCGTCACCTCGTCCAGCAGCAGGATTTCCGGGTGCAGCGCCAGCGCGCGCACGATGGCGACGCGCTGCTGCTGCCCGCCCGACAATTCGTCCGGATAGCGCTTCAGCTTGTCGCCCAGCCCCACCTTGGCGAGGAGCGCGCGGGCCTCCTCCTCCACCTCCTTGCGCGGCCGCTTCTTGATCTTCACCGGCGCGACGCAGACGTTCTCCAGCACGCTCATGTTCTGGAACAGATTGTATTGCTGGAACACGATGGCGATGCGGTCGCGCAGGCGTCGCACCTGGGTGGCATCGGCATAGTTCACGCCCTCGCCGTCCAGCTTCACCATGCCGGCCACCGGCGGCAGCAGGCCCATGAGCACGCGCAGGATGGTGCTCTTGCCGGAGCCGGACGGGCCGATGAGGCCGATCACGTCCGCCCGGCCCACGGTCAGGTCGATGCCGGACAGAACGGTGTGTTCGCCGTAGCGGGCTTCAAGCCCGGCGATGTCGAGATGATGCAAGTCGAGCCTCCAGGAGCACGCCGAGGCGCGACAGCGGGTAGGAAATGGCGAAATAGACCAGGAGGATCACGCCGAAGCTCAGCGCGGCGGAGAACCCCTTGTTGTTGAGCACCTTGCCCACATAGGTCAGCTCGATGACGCCGATCTGCGAGGCCAGCGCCGTGTCCTTGATGAACATGACGAAATAACCGAACGCCGGCGGCAGCACGATGCGCCAGGCCTGCGGCAGGATCACCAGGCGGATGGTATCGAGCAGCGAGAAGTTCATCGTCGCCGCGGCTTCCCACTGGTTGGGATGCACCGACTTGAAGCCGCCGCGGATGATCTCGGCCAGGAACGCCCCGGCGATCACCGTCACCGACACCGCCGCCACCGCGAACAGCGGGATGTCGTAGCCCGTCGCCTGGAAGGCAAAGAAGCAGAGCATCAGCGTGACCAGGAAGGGCACGCGGCGGAACACCTCGGTGAAGATGAGCGCGAGGATGCGCAGCGGCGCGAGCCAGCGGCTCCGCGTCACCCGCGTCACCGCCAGCGCCAGCCCGATGGCGGTGCCGAGGATGCAGCCGAGCGCGGAAAGCGCCAGCGTGGTGCCCGCCGCCTTGGCGATGAAGACGAGATTGTAATAGGTGGCGAAGCGCGGCCACTCCTCGGCGATCTGGCTCCACATCAGATCAGCTCCGTGCGGGCGCGGAACAGGACCCGGCCGAGCAGCGCCAGCCCCACCGAGGCCGCCAGCGTCAGCACCACATAGATGCCGGCCGTCACCGAGAAGATCTCGATGGAGCGGAAGGTCTGCGCGTTGATGTTGAACGCCTCGCCGGTCAGTTCCTCCACGCCGAACACGGCGGCCATGGAAGTGCCGAGCGTGACGATGATGAACTGGTTGGACAAAGGCGGGAACAGCACTTTCGCCACATGGGGCAGGATCACGTAGCGGATCTGCTGGAGGCGCGAGAAGCCCATCACCTCCGCCGCCTCCATCTCCGAGGCGCGGCGGCTCTCGAAGCCCGCGCGCTGGATCTCGGTGAGATAGGCACCGGCGTTCAGCGTCATGCCGATCACCACCGCCATGAAGGAGGAGAGAAGGATGCCCATGTCGGGCAGCGCGAAATAGAGAAAATAGATCTGCACCAGCTGCGGCGTATTGGTGAAGAACACCACATAGGCGCCGACGATCCGCGCCAGCCAGCGCGGGCCGAAGGATTTCACCCCCGCGCAGGCCGTGCCGATGAGCAGCCCGCCGCAGAAGGCGAGCACCGCGATCTGCAGCGAGACCACGGCGCCCTCCAGGAGGCGCGGGAGAAACGGCCAGATCTGGCCGAACTGCAAGGTATAGGACATGGAACCGCGTCGGCAGGGTGAAAGGGCCGGCCGGCGGCGCCCGCCGGCTCTCACACGTGAGGAAGGACGATCAGATCAGAAGAAGGGCTGGGCGCCCACCGGCTTGATCATGTCCATGCCGAACCACTTCTTCCACAGCTCCTGGGTCTTGCCCTTGCGATAGAGTTCGAAGATGGCGACGTTGAGCCAGTCCTTCAGGCCGGTGGAGCCCTTCGCGACGCCGAGGCCGCAGTAATAGACGTCGATGGGGGTATCGACGATCTTCCACTCCGTCTTGTACTTGGCCATGTGCTCGCCCATGAAGTCGATCACGTCGATCATGGCCGTGCCACGGCCCTGCGACAGCGCGCGCACCGCATCGGGATAATTGTCGAGCAGCGTGACCTTGGCGTTCTTCAGGTTTTCCTCGATGAACTTCACCGGGGTCGAGCCGCGCACCTGCACGAAGGTGACCGACGGATCATCGAGCTGCTTCCAGTCGGTATAGGGCTTGTCCTTGGTGGTGAGCACGCCCAGCACCTCGGTGTGCACCGGCACGGTGAAGTCGATCACCTTGGCCCGGTCCGGATTGCGCGTCATGGCGCCCATGACGAAATCGATCTTGCCGGCGGTGACGAAGGGGATGCGGTCGGGCGAGCCCACCTGCACCACCTCCAGCTTCACGCCCAGCATCTTGGCGATCTCGGCGGCATAGTCGACGTCGAAGCCGACGATCTCGTTCTTCTCGTCGAACTTGCCGAGCGGTGGCAGCGTCGGGTTGACGCCCACGCGGATGGTGCCGGACTTGATGATCTCGTCCAGCGTCCGCGCCTCCACCGCCTGCGGCAGCAGCGCGCCGGCAACCGCCATGGCGATCGCGCCGGCAGCGAGCAAAGACTTCAGCATATGTGCTTCTCCCAACCTCTGGAACCCGGCCGGCGTCGCCGTTTTCGCGACTTCCATTTGCCAAACGGTGGACAATTTGTATACAAACGCGCTGTCTGTAAAGACCAAATCACGCCCCTCTCCCGGGGATTCGTGGAGCCGAAAGCGAGCCGTGCGGATGACCGCGAACATGATGGTGCGCATATGACCCAGCCGGACCAGCGCCCCACGGTGACCATCACCGTGGACGGCGCCGCGCTCCGGGCGCGCGAAGGCGAGATGCTGACCACCGCGCTCGCCCGGCACGGCCTGCTGCGCCTGCGCCGGAGCCCGAACGCGGGCACGCCGCGCGGCGCCTTCTGCCACATGGGCGTGTGCCAGGAATGCGCGCTGCACGTGGACGGCGCGATCCGCCAGGCCTGCCTGACGCCGGTTTCCGCCGGCATGGCGGTGGAACGCCGGGGGGTGCTGTGACCCACGACGTCATCGTTCTCGGTGCCGGCCCGGCCGGCGCCAATGCCGCGCTCGCCGCCGCCGAGGCCGGGCTGAAGGTGGTGCTGTTCGAGCAGCAGCCGGCCGCCGGCGGGCAGGTCTGGCGCGCGCCGCTGCCCGGGCTCCGCATGCCGTCCTCTCCCGAAAAGGACAGCGGCGATGCGCTGCGCGCCCGTCTTGCCGCCTCCGCCGTCGAGATCCGCTTCGGCCGCACCGTCTGGTCGGTGGGGCAACATTTCCGCGTGGATGCGGTGGGGCCGGGCGGCAATGAGCATGCGGAGGCGCCGCGCCTCATCGCCGCCACCGGCGCGCATGAGCGCGTGGTGCCCTTCCCCGGCTGGACGCTGCCGGGCGTGATCGGCCTTGCCGCGGCCACGGTGCTGCTGAAATCGCACGGCGCCCTGCCCGGCACGCGCGTGGTGGTCGCTGGCTGCGGCCCGCTGCTGGCGGTGGTGGCGGCGGGCATCCTGAAGGCCGGCGGCACGGTCGCGGCCATCGCCGATCTCGCCGGCCCCGGCGACTGGCTCAAGGCGCTGCCGGCGCTGGCCAGCCAGCCGCGCCTGCTAATGCGCGGTGCCGCCTGGGCGCTGAAGATCGGCGGCGCGCGCATCCCGGTCCATTTCCGCCACGGCGTGCGCGCGGCGGACGGGGGCGAAGCGATAGAACAGGTGCGGCTGGCGCCCGTGGATGCGGCCGGCGGCTTCTCCGCCGGGCCCGAGATCACGCTCGCGGCCGATGCGCTGTGCGTCGGCCATGGGCTCGTGCCGGGCGCCGAAATCCCACGCCTGTTCCGCACCGCCCAGACCTTCGACCGCCGGCGCGGCGGCTTCATTCCACGCCTCGACGCGTGCGGCCGCACCAGCCTCAATGGCCTCTATGCCTGCGGCGACGGCGTCGGCATCCGGGGGGCGCTCGTGGCGGAGGCGGCAGGACGGCTGGCCGGGCTCGCCAGCGCCCACGACGCCGGTGCCCTCTCCGCCGATGCGTTCGCAGCCGCAGCCGGGCAGGCGCGCGCACGCATCGCCCAGGCCCGTGCCTTCTCCGACGCCATGGCGGAGATGATGGCCCTGCGCCCGGCGCAGGTGGCCGCCATCCCGCCGGAGACGGTGGTGTGCCGCTGCGAGGACGTCACCCGCGCCGACATCGAGGCGGCGCATGCGGACGGCGCGCGCGACCTCAACCAGTTGAAGCAGTTCACCCGCTGCGGCATGGGCCCCTGCCAGGGCCGCTTCTGCGGCGACGTGGCGGGCGAACTGCTCGCCGCCAAGGTGGGCTCGCGCGAGGCGGTGGGTGCCTTCACCGCCCGCCCGCCGCTGCGCCCCGTGCCGCTCGCCGACCTGATGGGGGCGTTCGATTACGCGGACATCCCCATTCCCGCTCCGGCCCCGCTATGATTCACGATCTCGCTGTCATCGGCGGTGGTGTCCACGGCTCCACCGTCGCCCTGTTCGCCGCCCGCGGCGGCATGAAGGTCACGCTCATCGAGCGCGGCCCGCTCTGCCGCGAGGCCTCCGGCGTCAATGCCGGCACCCTCACCCTGCAGATGACGCGCGTGGCGCTCATCCCCTATGCACTGCGCGCCCACGCCATGTGGGCCAGCGCCCGCGAATGGCTGGGGCACGACGTGGGCGTGGTGGTCTGCGACGGCCTTTCGCTCGCCTTCACCGAGCAGGAGGAAGAACTGCTCTCCTTCCGGGCGGGGAAGCGGCGGGAGGCGGGGGCGCCCATCTCGCTGGTCAGCGGCGCCGAGGCGCGAAGGATCGAGCCCGGCGTCTCGGACACCGTGCGTCTCGCCGGCTACTGCAAGGTGGACGGCTTCGCCAACGCCTATCTCACCGGCCTCGCCTTCCGCCGCGCGCTGATCGACGCCGGCGTGGCGCTGCAAGAGAACACGCCCGCATCGGGCATTGTGCGCGAGGACGGCGGCTTCGCGGTGCAGACGTCGAACGGCGTCGTGCGGGCGAGGCGCATCGTGCTGGCGGGCGGGGTGTGGATCGAGCCCATGCTGGCCTGGCTCGGCATCGCCTTGCCTATCAAGACCCTCATCAACCAGCTCGTCGTCACCGAGCGCGTGCGCCCGGTGATGCGCACCGTGGTGGGCATCGCCAACGGCCTCCTGTCGCTGAAGCAGTATCCGCACGGCACGGTGGTCATCGGCGGCGGCTGGCAGGGGATCGGCGACCGCGAGCGCGGCGGCGTGGAGCTGCTGCCGGACCGCGTCATCGGCAACGTGCGCCTCGCCTGCCACGCCATTCCCGACCTGAAGGCCGCCCGCGTGGCGCGCGCCTGGGCCGGGCTGGAGGCGGAGACGGCGGACGCCCTGCCCGCCGCCGGGCCGATCCCCGGCATCCCCGACGCCTATGTCTGCGGCAGCGTCCATTCCGGCTACACCAGCGGCCCCTACATCGCCCGCCTGCTGGCCGAGCGCATCCTGGGGCACGAGACGGACCTGCCCCTCTTTCCCATTGATCGCCTGCTCGGCACGGCGACACCCTCCGAGGCCCGCCATGACTGAACGCTTCGTCCAACGCCTCTCCGGCATCCATGCGGCGACCGTGGTGCCCATGCGCGCGGACTTCTCGGTGGACGAGGAGGCCCTCGCCGCGCACATCGCCGGCGTCACCGCCGTGCCCGGCATCCGCGGGCTGCTCATCAACGGCCATGCGGGCGAGAATTTCGTGCTGTCCCCGGCGGAGAAGCGCCGCGTGGTGGAGATCGCCCGCGCTGCAAGCCCGAAGGACTGCCTCATCGTCTCCGGCGTCAATCACGAATCCAGCCTGGAGGCCGCCCGCGAGGCGGCCGAGATGGAGCAGGCCGGGGCCGACGGCCTGCTGGTCTTCCCACCCAACAGCTGGGCGCTTGGCCATGCGGACGACTGCACGCTGCTGCACCATCGCCTGATCGCCGAGGCCACCAGCCTGCCGCTGATGCTCTATGGCGCGCCGGTCGGCGCCGGCGCCATGTCCTACGCCCCCCGGGTGCTGGCGCGCCTGGTGGAGGACCCGCGCTTCGTCGCCATCAAGGACGGCAGCTGGGAGGTGGCGGCCTATGAGGAAAACCTGCGCCTCATCCGCGCTCTGCGGCCGGACTTCGCCGTGCTCGGCTCCGGCGATGAGCATCTGCTGACCAGCTACGTCATCGGCAGCGCCGGCAGCCAGGTCAGCCTCGCCGCGGTCGTGCCGGAGCTGGTGGTCGCCCTGTGGGACGCGGCCGAAGCCGGCGACTGGACCCGCGCCCGGGCGGTGCACGAGGCGCTCTACCCGCTCTCCGTCGCCATCTACCGCGACGCGCCGGGTGGGCGGGCCACCGCGCGGCTGAAGACCTGCCTGAAGCTGCTGGGCCGGCTCGGCAGCGACGCCCTGCGCCCGCCCCAGCCGCCGTGCGACACCCGCGAGACCGCTGCCCTCGCCGCCGCCCTCGCCGCCGCCGGCGCTCAGGTCCGCACGGCCGCCTGACGCCGCTTGTTGCGAGAATCTGACGCAGCGTCACTCGTATAGCCCAGGCCGCTTGCGACTAATTCTGTAAACTTTATATAGAGGAGGAAGATCAACAAGGAGGCTCCCATGGCCCGCCTGCCGCTCCGTACCCCTGCCGATGCGCCCGACGCGGCCAAGCCCGCGCTGGAAGCGGCCGAGAAGGCCAATGGCTATCTGCCCAACCTGCTGCGCGTGCTCGCCAACGCGCCGGTGGCGCTGGAGACCTATCTGACCGTTTCCGGCATCAACGCCCGCGCCTCGCTGCCGCTTGCCGAGCGCGAGGCGGTGCAGATCACCGCCGCCGCGACCCATGGCTGCGGCTTCTGCGTCGCCGGCCACACGGCCATCGCCGAAAAGAAGGCCCACCTGCCGGGCGAGACCATCGCCGCCCTGCGCGCCAAGGCGCAGGTGCCGGATGCGCGGCTCGATGCCGTCGCCCGCTTCACCGAGGCGGTGATCGCCCATCGCGGCGCCGTGCCGGACGAGGCGCTGGCGCGCTTCAAGGCGGCCGGCTTCGACGACCAGCAGGCGCTGGAAGTGGTGCTCGGCGTCAGCCTCGCCACCTTGTGCAACTTCGCCAACAATCTCGGCCAGCCGCCCCTCAACGCGCAGCTCGCCGCCTATCGGTGGGACCCGCGCTCCGTCCCGGCCGCCGCGGAATGACCGCCCATTCCGCTCCACGCCCCGGCCAAGGGGATCCCGGCTGCGCCCTCTGGCTCGCCGAGGCGGCCGACGCGCTCGACACAAGCGCGGACCACGCCGCCGACGTGCTGCCGCGCCTCGCCGCGGCCGGCCTGCCGGCGATCGGCGTGCCGACGGCGCGGGGCGGCGCGGGCGGCACCATCGTCGACGCGCTGGACGCCTTGTCGGAGGTGGCGACCCGGTCGCTTGCCGCCGCCTTCGTGCTGTGGGGCCACCGCACCTATATCGAATACCTGCTCCAGAGCCCGAACACCGCGCTCGGCGACGAAGCGCTGCCCGGCCTCCTGGACGGCACCCTCGCCGGCGCGACCGGACTGTCCAACGCGATGAAGCACCTGGCCGGCATGGAGCCGCTTCAGGTGGTGGCGCGGCGGGATGACGCCGGGCTGCGCGTCGACGGCGCCCTGCCCTGGGTCACCAACCTGCGGCGCGAGGGCTTCCATGTCGCCGCCGCCGTGGACGGGCCCGACGGCGTGCCTGTCGTCGCCGCCTTCGCCCATGACGATGCCGGCCTCGCGCGCTCCGCCGACCTCGACCTCATGGGCATGCGCGCCACCAACACGGCGGCCCTGTCGCTGAACGCGGTGCGAATCGGGCCGCAGCGCATCATCGCGGCCGACGCCAGAGCGTGGCTGCCCCGTGTGCGGCCCGCCTTCGCCGGCCTGCAATGCGGCATGTCCATCGGCCTCGCCCGGCGGGCGCTGGCCGAGACCCGGGCCGCCGGAGGCTCCGGCCGCGGCGTGCTGGCCGCCCCCCTGGCCGACGCCACGCAGCGGCTGGAGGCGGCCCAGTCCGCCCTGTTCGCCGGCCTGCGCGCCCGCGCCTTCGAAGCCAATGCCGCCCCGTTGTTCGAGCTGCGCATCGCGCTGGCGGAGGTGGTCGCCGAGGCGGTGTCGCTGGAACTCCAGGCGCTGGGCGGCAAGGCCTATCTCACCGGGCCCGGCCGTGGCTTTGCCCGCCGCAGTCGCGAGGCGGCCTTCATCCCGGTCATCACCCCGAGCCTGGTGCAATTGAAGACCGCGCTCGCCAAGGCGCGCGAGAGCGCGGCATGACCCCCGCCGTGGTGCCCCCGGCCTTGCAGGCGCAGGCCGTCTGCCTGCGCTATCCGGGCGCCCAGGCCCGCGTGCTGGCGGATTTCTCGCTCGACCTTGCCCCTGGCGAGGTGGTGGCGCTGCTCGGGCCTTCCGGCGTCGGCAAGTCCAGCCTGCTGCGCGTGCTCGCCGGCCTCCAGCCGCCGGACAGCGGACAGGTGGTGATGGCGGGCACGCCGGTCACCACGGTGCATCCCCGCCTGGCGCTGGCCTTCCAGAATCCCGGGCTGCTGCCGTGGCTCGATCTGGAACGGAACGTCGCCTTCGGCCTCGATTTCAAGCGCCAGCCGAAGCTGTCGCGCGAGGAGCGCAGGGCGCGGGTGGATACGGCGATCGCGGAAGTGGGCCTCGACCATGCCCGCGGGCTGAAACCCGCGCAGCTCTCCGGCGGCATGGCCCAGCGCGCGGCGCTGGCCCGCTGCCTTGCCCGCAAGCCGCAGGTGCTGCTGCTGGACGAGCCCTTCGGCGCGCTGGACGAGGTGACCCGCGCGGAGATGCAGGACCTGCTGCTGAAGGTGGTGGAGGACTTCAACACCGCCGCCGTGCTGGTGACCCACGACATCGACGAGGCGCTGCTGGTGGCCGACCGGGTGGTGCTGCTGGGCGGATCGCCGGGGCGGGAGATCGGCCAGTGGTCGCTCACCCTGCCCAAGCCGCGCGGCGGCTTCATTTCAGAATTGGGCGCGGTGCGGGTGGAGATCCTCACCACCTTGCGCGCCGCGATCCGCAATCATTGAGGGGGACACGCCGTGCTGACAGACGATTTCTTCTCCCGCCGCGACATGCTGAAGCTCTCGGCGCTGCTCACCGCTTCCGGCGCCGCCCCCTTCATCCAGGCCGGCGCCGCGCGGGCGCAGGACAAGGATGCGCCGGTGCGGGTCGGCTACCTGCCGATCACCGACGCCACGCCGCTGCTTGTCGCCCATGGCAAGGGCTTCTACGAGGCGGAAGGCCTGAAGGCCGACAAGCCGGTGCTGTTCCGCAGCTGGTCGCAGATCGTGGAGGCGTTCCTGTCCGGCCAGGTGAACGTGGTCCACCTGCTCTCCCCCATCACGGTGTGGGCGCGCTACGGCAGCAAGGCCCCGGCCAAGGTGGTCGCCTGGAACCACACCAGCGGCTCAGGCCTCACGGTCGGGCCGGACATCCAGTCGGTGAAGGACCTGGGCGGCAAGACCGTCGCCATCCCCTTCTGGTATTCCATCCATAACGTCGTGTTGCAGACGCTGCTGCGCGAGAACGGCCTCACCCCCGTGTCCAAGAAGACCGGCACGCCGGCGGCCAACGAGGTGAACCTGCTCATCATGGCCCCGTCCGACATGGTGCCGGCGCTCGCCGCCAGCCAGATCGCCGGCTATATCGTCGCCGAGCCGTTCAATGCCGCGGCGGAGGTGCTGAAGGTCGGCCGGGTGCTGCGCTTCACCGGCGACGTATGGAAGGACCATGCCTGCTGCGTGGTCTTCATGCAGGAGAAGGACCTCGCCGAGCGGCCGGAATGGTCGCAGAAGGTGGTGAACGCCATCGTGAAGGCGCAGGGCTGGACCCGCGCCAATCGCGGCGAGACGGCGGAACTGCTGTCCAAGGACAATGCCAACAAATACACCCCGCACAGCGTCGAGGTGCTGAAGCGCGTGCTCGATCCCGGCCCGGCGGACGAGACCGCCTATATCCAGTCCGGCGCCATCCGCCATCCTGACTGGCGCGAGAAGCGCATCGACTTCCAGCCCTATCCCTTCCCCAGCTATACTGAGGAACTGGTCACGCGCCTGAAGGGCACGCTGGTGGAAGGTGATCGCGGCTTCCTGGATGCGCTCGATCCCGCCTTCGCCGCCAGGGACCTGGTGGACGACCGCTTCGTGAAGGCTGCGCTCGCCCAATCCGGCGGCCTTGCCGCCTTCGGCCTGCCGGACAGCTTCACCCGGACGGAAGTCATCGTCGCGTGAACGCCAGGATCGACCCGCCCCGTCCCGCGCCCACCGCCCCGGCCACCGGCCATGAGGGCGCGGGGGCCGCGCGCGGCAAGACTCGCGTGGGCCATGCCCTGCTCGGGGCGGCGGGCCTGATCCTCCTGCTCCTGTTGTGGTGGCTGGGCGCCGATGTCCTGGCGAAGCCCGGCAGCTTCGCGCAGAAGTTCTCGCCTTCGACCGCCCTGCCCACGCTCTGGCGGCTGCTGGTCCACTCCGATCTGCCGCTGCATATCCTCATCAGCCTGAAGCGGGTGCTGGTCGGCCTCGCCATCGCGCTGGCCGTCGGGGTGCCGGTGGGCCTCATGGTGGGCGGTTCCCTGCGGGCGGAGGCGGCGACCACGCCCGCCTTCCAGTTCCTGCGCATGATCTCGCCGCTCTCCTGGATGCCCATCGCGGTGATGGTGTTCGGGGTGGGCGACGCGCCGATCTATTTCCTGCTCGCCTTCGCCACGGTGTGGCCGATCCTGCTCTCCACGGCGGCGGGCGTGCGGCAGATCGACCCGCAATGGCTGCTGCTTTCGCGCAGCCTCGCCGCCACCGGCTGGGAGACACTCTCAAGGGTGATCCTGCCGGCCGTGCTCGGCCACGTGCTCACCGGGGTCCGGCTCGCCATCGGCATCGCCTGGATCGTGCTGGTGCCGTGCGAGATGCTCGGCGTCTCGGCAGGGCTCGGCTACTTCATCCTCGATACGCGGGACCGCCTCGCCTATCCCGAGCTCATGGCCACGATCCTGGTCATCGGCCTCATCGGCTTCGCGCTCGACGCCCTCGCCCGCGCCCTGGTGGAGCGCGTCGCGCCCGGCCGACGCTAGGTAGTGTGGACTCTTGGGGTTCCCGGGCTGAATGATCTGTGATTCAAAGCTGCCTTTGATGAGGCAGCGATGGGTGTTCTTGATCGACTGGTGCTTGGGGATGAGCAGTGGGCGCGGATAGCGCCGCACATCATCGGCGACGAGCGGACGCGCGGCTCTTCGGGCCGGGACAATCGTATGTTCATCGAGGCGGTGCTGTGGATCGTGCGCACCGGCTCGCCTTGGCGCGATCTGCCGGAGCTGTTTGGAGAATGGAACACCGTCTTCCGTCGCT